>CAWDTF010000001.1:0-32250 GCA_963805235.1 uncultured Solirubrobacterales bacterium
AAGACGGCGATCCGGGCACTGCACGACAGTGACCGCAACCCAGTTCGCCCCGACTTCAGAATCCTCGCGCCGGGGCGAACGCGGGTGCGGCGCTACTCCGACAGCCCGGCCGCTTCGAGGGCCTCCCTCGGATCGAGGTAGTCCCTCATCAACGTCACCTTGCCGTTCCTGAATTCGACCAGCCAGGCGATGGGCGACTCAGTCTGGGCTCCGCTTGCCCTGCCAAGTGTCCGAACACGCCCGATCACAACGATCCGCTCTCCAAGATCGCGAGATTCCTCGTACTCGAGCTGAGCCTCAGCGAACGCGTCGTCCACTTCTCGCACGAACTTGCGAACGCCCTCGTACCCCCGGTATACGGTCGCTTCCGCTCCGAACATCACTTGATTCAACGGACGCCACTCGGCCGCAGGGTCGAACGTCTCCAGGAATCCGTCGATGTCTCGGCGGTTGTACGCGTCGAGACCCCGCTTGAACGTCTCCACGTTCTCCTGCGACATCGCCACGCAGTATGGCCCGATGGCGCTGCCCGAGACCGGCTACCACCCAGCTTCCACGATCACAACGCCCCGAATCGGTAGCCAGGTTGAGAGCCGCTGGCCACCTTGGTCGCTGTCTCGCGCGCTAGCCGGCGCCCGACTGCGCCGTGGGCGTGCGCAGCGCCGAGGGTGCGACTCCGATCGGCTCGAGCTCCGACACACCGTAATTCTCACCGTTCTGCACCAGCGCCTTGAAGCGCCCCGGCAGCTCGAGCGTGGTGGAGACGATCGCGATCCCTTCCTTGTCCGTGCGGGCCGATGCGCCGGCGAAGCTCACCCGCGCCTGGCGCAGGGGCCGGCCGTCGCGGGTTGCCCGAACCGTCGCCCGGACCTCGCCCGGCAGCGCGCCGACGTCGCTGTCGGTGATTTCCACCTCGAAGCGCTTGTGGGCCGGGGCGGGCACGAAGTGAAGCAACGCGCTGGTCGGGCCGAAGCTGAGACGGCATCCAGGGTCGAACGGCGCGATCAGCCAGTGAAGCTCTCCGCCGAGCGTGGAAATCGAGTCGAGGCCCTCAGACTCGCCGCAGATGCTCATCTCGAGCTCGAGCCGCCGATCGCCGGTGTCGGGATCGACCGCCCACACTTGATAGACGCCGTTTGCCTCACCGGCCAGCAGGAGCCGGCCGTCCTGGAACACAGCGCCCGTGACGCCGGTGGGAGGCACCGCGCCGACGAGGCGGCGGACGGGCTCGAGCAGGGGCCCGGAGGGAGCGCGATTGGCCTGCGAGACCTCGGTCGAGCGGTAGGCGAGCAGATCGTTGCCGCTGCTGGTCCAGATGAGCGAGCCGTCCGGCGAGGTCTCGGCCCACATGGCCTTCGGGATCTCCGCGGGGTCGAGCTTCACGTAGTAGCGGAACTCGAGGGTGGCGGGGTCGGCGACGCCGAACGAGCCGGTACCACAGGTATTGCCGACTCCGGGCGTGAAGCACTCCAGCGGCAGCAGGACGCGTCCGCCCTCGCCGGGACTCCAGGTCGGGTCGCCGATGTGGTTGTAGCCCTCCGCTTCCCCGACAGCGGGCGGGATCGCGCTCGGGACGCCCCCAGTCTGGTGCAGCTGGGGCGTGGTGCGAAAGAACCCCTCGAAGATTCCCACGAAGTACAAGTTCGCCTCGGCGGGGTCCGAGGTGAGCCCCTGCCAGTAGAAGGTGGGAACCGAGCTCGCTCCGGTGAGCAGCCAGCGTCCGGGATCCTGCGCGCGCGGCGGTGGGTGCGGTGCTCAGTACCAGGGTGACCGTGGTGGCGAGAAGGACGAAAAGTGACCGTGCACGGCGCACGCGGACCAGCGTAGCGATGGCAGGGTCCTCCGCACCTGCCGGAGCGTAGTACCGCTTTCGTACCGGATGCATCGTCCGATGTGCCTATCAGGTCCAACGACGTGAACGACGGGGACACGGGAGACGCCCTGGGACGGATCTACGCCAACCGCCTCACGGCTGGGGGCCTAAAGGTCGCTGGTTCAGGTCCAGTCGCCCCGACCATCTATGCCGCTCCGTCAGGCCGCGACAAACCGCGAGCGCGACAGGAAAATCGCTGCATCTGGCGCGGATCGGCAGGCACGGCGGCTAGCGATCTCGTTAAGGAGGGAATTCCTCATTCCACTAACGCGGGCGGCTCTTGTCAGTGGTGGTTTCCTGCGCTTGGCCCAGCACGCGGGGGACGATGGTGTGCTGCTCGGCTCGCTCACCCCGGCCCGCGTTCATCGGCAGCGCTGACGCTCGCGGCAGGCGTGACCTGGCTCGGGCCGCGAGCGCTTTCTAGGTATGAGATGGCATGAATCCCGGCTGGGCGGGTAGATGAATGCACTAGGTAGGAGCAGGACGCAGGGGGCAATCGTCACGCATCGGGGCCGCAAGCCGGGGGGCTCGGCCCGAGATACGAAGTAGGGAAGGCAAGCTCGTTGAGTTCCAGGGAAGCGACGCATACCCCGACGAAGCGGGCGGATGTCGAGTTGACGCCAGCGCCCGACCGTCAATTCGAGCTGCCCGTCTTCCGCTCTGACCACCCGTTGCGCAAGCAGCTCGTCCGGATCGGCGCCGCGGTGCTCGCGGTCCTGTTCGTGGCCTGGGCGGTTGCGGTGGCGTCCGGGATTCTCGGATTCGGTGCGCTTCCGGGTCTCAGTGCGCTCCCCGGCGTGAATGAGAACGAACCTGGAAGCTCCGGCGGCTCGGAGGCCAGGAAGCCGGCTGCAACTCAGCCGAACCGATCGACGCCGGCGCCCGGCACGGGTTCGCGCAACCAGACCTCGAGCGTGGGAGAACTGCCGGGCGGTCCTCCCGGGAGGGGGCAATCCCCGGGCTCTCCTGAGCCGGACGCGAGGAGCCCCGACGCGGGAGCGACGTCGCCTCCGGCATCCGTCCCGACCACCCCCACACTTCCGTCGGCGGCCTCCCCGGCGCGGCCGGCCGTCCCACAGCGGCCGACGTCCCCTCCCGGTCAGTCAGATCAGACGTCCCCTCCCGGTCAGTCAGATCAGACGTCCCCTCCCGGCCAGTCGGGCCAGAAGTCCCCTCCGGGCCAGTCAGACCTGTGAGGGCTTCCAGGAATCGACATCGACGGGCGCGCGAGCGATGCGGACGTTCGCTCTCGCAACATGCGCCGTCGGATCGAGCGGCCCCCGGCGCACTGGCCACTGCTCGCATGCGTCGTCCTCGGCCTCCTGGCGGTGATCTTCCTCTACGGATTGACGAATCAAGGCTCGGGCGGAAGTGCCACCGGAACCGGCGCCCCCGCAGCGGCGAGCGGCCATGCGGCGAGCCCGATCCTCTCGGAGCAGGGCGGGAAGCTTCGACCCGTCGGGCGAGTCAAGGCGAATGAGGTCGCGCTCACCTTCGACGACGGGCCCGACCCGGAGTGGACGGAGCGCATCGCAGCCGTCCTGCGGCAACACGAAGTCCCGGCGGCCTTCTTCCAGACCGGTGAGCAGGTCCGGCGCAACCCCGAGGTCGCCGCCGACCTGCACGACCAGGGCTTTGAGCTCGGTAACCACACCCAGACCCACGCGGACCTCGACACGATTCCCACATGGCGGCGTGATCTCGAGCTCTCCCTGACCGAGGCTGAGATCGCCGGCGCCACCGGAGTCAGGCCGCGGCTCATGCGGCCGCCGTACTCGTCGACCACTGCGGCTCTCACTGCCGACCAGCACGACATTCTGCTGGGCCTCGCCCGTGAGGGGCATCTGATCGCGCTCTCCAGTTTCGACTCGGAGGATTGGCGGCGGCCCGGAGTCGACGCGATCGTTCGGAACGCCACGCCGCCGCCGGGTGAGGGCGGCGTGATTCTCCTGCACGACGGCGGCGGGGACCGCTCGCAGACCGTCGCGGCACTCGAGCGCCTGATCCCGGCGCTCAAAGAGCGCGGGTACCGCTTTGTCTCCCTCTCTGAGGTGGCCGGCATTCCCCGGAGCGAGCTCGAGCTGAGGGCATCCGAATCGGAGCAGGTGCAGGGCCGCATCGTGTCGGCGGCGATCACCGCCGCTCGCACGATCGCGACGGGGCTCGCGGCGCTGCTCTTGCTGGTCGGCCTGCTGGCAGCAGGCAGGGCTCTGCTCGTGCTCGCCTTCGCACCACGCCACGCCTGGCGATCGAGGAGGCGAGGACGCCATCCCGATCACACGCCCACTGTGTCGATTCTCGTGCCCGCCTTCAACGAGGCGACGACGATCGAGCGGACGGTGCGGTCGCTCGTGGCGAGCGATTACCCCGACTTCGAGGTGATCGTGATCGACGACGGCTCCACGGATGGAACTGCCTCGATCGTCAAATCGCTTGACCTCGACGGGGTCGAGGTCGTTCGCCAGTCGAATCTCGGAAAGGCGGCCGCATTGAACCGAGGCCTCCAGCAGGCATCGGCCGACTTCGTCGTGGTGGTGGACGCCGACTCCGTGTTCGAACGGGAAGCGCTTGGGCGCGTGGTCGAGCCGTTCGCGGAGGAGCGGGTGGGCGCCGTCGCCGGCAACACCAAGGTGGGCAATCGTCGCGGACTGCTCGGGCGCTGGCAGCACATCGAGTACGTGATGGGGTTCAACCTCGACCGTCGGCTCTACGACACGTGGGGATGCATTCCCACCGTCCCCGGTGCGATCGGTGCCTTCCGACGAGCCGCCGCTCGAGGAGGTGGGAGGCTTCTCCGGCACGACGCTTGCGGAGGACACCGACGTGACCATTGCGATCGGGCGGACGGGATGGCGCGTCGTCTACGCCGACGACGCTCGCGCTCACACCGAGGCGCCTTCTTCCCTCTCCGGCCTCTGGAGGCAGCGATATCGCTGGGCCTACGGCACCATGCAGGCGGTCTGGAAGCATCGCGCCGCGATCTGGCGAAGGGAGCCCGGCAAGGTCGGGCGCCTTGCGCTTCCGTTCCTGGTCCTGTTCCAGGTCGCGCTGCCTGTGCTGGCCCCCCTGATCGATCTCTTCACGATTTACGGAGTCGTCTTTCTGGCGCCGGTTCCCGTGATCGCTGGTTGGCTGGCGTTCAACTTCCTGCTGATCGTGGTGGCGGCGATTGCATTCAGGCTCGATCGCGAGTCCCTGCGCCCCCTCTGGGCGATGCCACTGGGGCAGTTCGTCTATCGCCAGCTGATGTACCTGGTGGTGATCCAGTCGATCCTGAGTGCGGTGCGTGGGGTCGCAATGCGCTGGCAGCACGTCGAGCGCACCGGCGATTTCGAAGGCGAGCCAGGGGTCGAGCCGCTCGTTCTGGGGCGACCCCGCTGACGGAATAACGTCAGCGCCGTGCCCTTCGGCGCAGCTTCAGCAGGTGGTTGCGCAGCCCCACGCCGAAGGCGGTCGGCTTGCCTCGGTAGTTCCTGATCAGGCTCGGTCCGTTTCGACAGGTCCAGCCTCCCTTCGCGTCCCAGGCCCAGCCCAGATACGAGACCCCGAGGCGGTCGGCCCAGCGCATGAACTTGTCGATGTAGTCGTGACGGCAGTCGGTCTGACCGAGCTCTCCGACCACCACCGGGACTGCCGCCGCCGTCGCGGCGATCGCCGCCTTGCAGCTCCGGCGGCACGGCGCCAGCTTCTCTCCGTAGTTGTGCTCGGAGGCAATCAGGCGGCCGAGTGGATCAACTGGCCGATGAGCCAGCCAGCCCGAGAGATCCCGCGCGTAGTCGATCCCTCCGACCATCAGGGGCTGGGTGGCTCCGGCGGAGCGAACGGCGTCGACCAGCTGCTGCATCCCGGCTGCGAGGTAGGCCGGATGACGCTCCGCGCGCTTGCCGCCGGCGGGGATCCGGCAGCCCTCGAGCCAGCAGTCCCAATCGAGATCGTGGGGCTCGTTGTAGAGATCGAAGATCAGAGAGCGATTCGAGGTGTAGTGCCCTGCGACCGAGTGCCAGAAGGCCGGGGATGAATCGGCATCGGCCATGGGGATGATCCCGATCGCCCGCTCGCCCGCCGGGGCGGCGACGTGCTGGTCGAGGATCACGAAGAGGCCGGCCCGGTTGAGCCGGGAGACGAAGCCGTCCACGGCCGCGCGGTAGGCGACGCCGCCGAGCTGGGCCTTCACCCCATCGGTCCCGAGCCAGCAATCCGGGTTGAGCGGGACCCGGACGGTGTTGATTCCCCACCTCTTCATCGCCCAGATGCTGCGCATGTCGGTGGGGCCGTCGAAGAAACCCCATCCCTGGGCGCAGGCGTACTCAGAGCCGCTTCGGTTGACGCCCAGCAGTCGGATCGTCCGTCCGGAGTCGTCGACGAGACGATTTCCCGAGACGGAGAGGCCAATGGCCGATTCGCTGCCGGCGCCGCCGAAGGAGGAGATCAGGGCTACCGCGGCCGCCAGAAGGAGGGAGCGCACCACCGTGTGGCCAGTCTAGAAGCGTCCGTGTTCACGCTGGCAGCCAGATTCCAGACCGGACCGGCAGGCTGGAGCCCGAAGATCGCTGGCTGAAATCCAGTCGCCGACTTCAGAATCCCCACGTAAGGACCGACCGCGGGTGCGGCGCTAATCCCGGCGGTCGCGAGATAGCTTTCCCTGTGCGGCCGGGCCTCCGGCCGGCTCGGATCGCTGCGCCTGCGCTCATGAACAATCTCAGCCTCGGAGTCATCGCCAGCTCACGCAAGGAGAACGAGCGCAGGCTGCCGATCCACCCGTCCCAGCTCGGGGAGCTCGACGGTGCCCTGCGGCCACGGATCTTCCTCGAGCGTGCCTACGGAGCGCGCTTCGGCGTCGACGACGGAGAGCTCGAGCGCCTGGTGGGCGGCCTGCGCACACGCGAACAGCTGATGCGCGAATGCGACCTGCTGCTGCTTCCCAAGCCGATGCCGGCGGACCTCGCAGAGATGCGCGAGGGCCAGGTGTTGTGCGGCTGGGTCCACTGCGTGCAGGACGAGGAGCTCACCCAGCTCGCGATCGACCACCGTCTGACGTTGATCGCCTGGGAGGCGATGAACCACTGGTCGCGCGACGGGTCCTTCGGCCTTCATGTCTTCCACCAGAACAATGAGTTGGCCGGATACAGCTCGGTTCTGCACGCGATGCAGCTGAAGGGGATCACCGGCGAGTATGGGCGCCAGCTGCGGGCGGCCGTGATCGGCTTCGGCGCGACGGGCCGCGGGGCGGTGCTCGCCCTCAGGGCGCTGGGCGTCCACGACGTTTCGGTGCTCACCCACCGCGAGGCAGCGGCGGTTGCCGCGCCGATCCACTCGGTGCGCCTCATCACCTACACCCGAGATCCCGACCACCCGCTCGTGCTCGACAGCCGCCAGGAGTCGGTGTCCGAGTTCCTCGCTGAGCAGGACATAATCGTCAACTGCGTACTCCAGGACACCGAGGCTCCCCTCACCTTCGTCACCAACGATGAGCTGTCGCTGTTTCGCGCAGGGACGCTCTTCGTTGACGTTTCCGCCGATGCAGGGATGGGCTTCGAATGGGCGCGTCCGACCAGCTTCGAGAAGCCGATCTTCGAGCTCGGCGACGGCCTGAGCTGCTACGCGGTCGACCACAGTCCCTCGTTGCTCTGGAATTCAGCGACCTGGGAGATCAGTAGGGCGCTGATCCCCTATCTGCGCCCGCTGTGCGAGGGGCCCGAGGTCTGGAGCCGGGAGGAGACGATCCGCCGCGCGATCGAGATCCGCGACGGGGTCATTCAGAACCCCCGGATCATCTCCTTCCAGGGGCGTGCGGAGGACTACCCTCACGATCGGCTCTGAGCACTCGCGGCACGGAGCGCGCGAGCAACGGCGCTGAAGGTCGCCGTCGGCGAGCGTGATCTCCACGACCTCCTGGGTCCGCCCGAGGGAGTTGCGGTGGCCTCCGGTGAGCATTCGGGCTGAAGGTCTCGGTCCTTCGCCGGGAGCATCGCACCGAACTGTCGCGCGCCCCGGGCCGTGCCAGAATGCGCGATCCATGGCGGTCGCAGCCCACCTGAACGCCGACAAGCCGGTGCCTGAGGCGGAGCGCTCATACCTCGTCTGCGCGACCCAGCGCAGCGGCAGCACCCTCGTCTGCCAGGCGCTGAAGGAGACCGGGGTGGCCGGGCGGCCGGAGGAGTACTTCGAGGCGCTCGAGCACAGCGGCCGCTCGCGCCGGCCGTTCGAGTACTTCTCCGGCGTGGACGACCCCTCGATCCTCGGCCACCTCGGCGAGCGCGAGCGGCGGGTCGGGGCCGACCCGGAGCCGACCTCGCCGCTCTGGAGCCGCACGGCGTACGACCGCTACCTGGACTGGGCGATCCAGCAGGGGACGACGCCGAACGGGGTCTTCGGCGCGAAGATGATGTGGAACTACTTCGGCGACTTCGTCAGCCTGCTGCGCAACGTCCCCGAGTACAGGGACCTGCCGGTGTCGGAGCTGCTGCCGGCAGCGTTCCCGGACCTGACCTTCGTCCGCGTCGTACGGGCGAACAAGGTGCGGCAGGCGATCTCGCTGTGGAAGGCGGTCCAGACGGCGACCTGGCGGCAGAACGACTCTTCGTCGCGCGACCCGGTGCCCGAGGACAGCGACGTGCCGCCCTACAAGAGCTTCCTCGACGAGCACCGGCCGGCGCTGCGCTTCCACTACGGGGCGATCTCGCACCTGCTCGGCAGCATCCTGCGCGAGGAGGCGCGCTGGGACGCCTTCTTCGAGCACGTCCGGATCCGCCCGGTGCTCGTCCTCTACGAGAACTTCGCCGCCGACTACGAGACGAGCACGATCCGCGTGCTGGAGCAGCTCGGCCTCTCGCCACCCGAGGGATTCACCTTCGAGCCGCGCATGAAGAGCCAGTCCGACGGCATCAACGACGACTGGGCGCACCGCTACGCGGAGCTGCGGCTCGGGACCGAGCTGGACCTCGTCCCCGCCGTGCCCGAGCTGGCCTGAGCCCTCCCTCGCGCTCGCCGGCCCCTTTGGTGGGGCGGAAACGCCCGCGCCGGTCCGGGCCGCCGGGATTAGGATTGGGGGGAGGAGCCGCCCGCGCATGCTGAAGCCGCCCAACATCCTCTACATCCACTCGCACGACACCGGGCGCTACGTCCAGCCCTACGGCTACCAGATCCCCACGCCGAACATCCAGCTCCTCGCGGACCAGGGCGTCCTCTTCCGGAAGGCCTTCTGCGGGGCACCCACCTGCTCGGGCAGCCGGGCCTCCCTCCTGACCGGCCAGTACTGCCACAACAACGGCATGCTCGGCCTCGCGCACCGCGGCTGGCCGCTGAACGACTACCACCAGCACCTGGTCCACCCGCTGCGCGAGGGCGCCGGCTACCGCTCGGTGCTGATCGGCGAGCAGCACATCTCGAAGGACCCGGGCGTGATCGGCTACGACGAGGTGATCGAGGTCGACTCGCACCACGCCGACGAGGTGGCGCCGATCGCGATCGAGGCGCTCCGCACCGCCGACCAGCCCTTCTTCATGTCGATCGGCTTCTTCGAGACCCACCGCGACTTCGCCGTGCCGACCTCCGTGCGCGACACGCTCTACTCGCTGCCGCCGTCCCACCTCCCGGACACCGCCCGCACGCGCGCGGACATGGCCTCGTTCAAGGCCAGCGCCCGCTCGCTGGACCAGGGGATAGGGGCGGTCCTGAACGGCCTGCACCACTTCGGCCTCACCGACAACACGCTCGTGATCTGCACCACCGATCACGGGCTCGCCTTCCCCGGCGCCAAGGCCACCCTGTATGACCGCGGCATCGGCGTGATGCTGCTGATGCGGGGTCCCGAGGGGTTCGGCGGCGGCCGCGTCGTCGACGCGATCGTCAGCCAGCTCGACATCTACCCGACCCTGATGGAGATCGCGGGCGTCGACGCGCCGGAGTTCCTCCAGGGCCGCTCGCTGATGCCGCTGGTGCGGGGCGAGGCGAAGAGCGTGCAGGACGCCATCTTCGCCGAGGTCACCTTCCACGCCGCCTACGAGCCGCAGCGCTGCATCCGCACCGACCGCTGGAAGTACATCCGCCGCTTCGGCGAGTACGAGAAGACGGTCCTCGCCAACTGCGACGACAGCGCCACCAAGGAGCTGCTGGTCGAGAACGGGTGGGGCGACCAGGTCGTGCCGAAGGAGCAGCTCTTCGACCTCGTTCTCGACCCGAACGAGATGCACAACCTGGCCGAGGAGCCGGCCCACCGGGTGGTCGTCAAGGACATGCGGGAGCGGCTCGAGGGATGGATGCGCGACACCGACGACCCGATCCGCCACGGGCCGGTCGCGCCTCCGCCCGGCGCCGAGTTCAACCTCCCCGAGCAGGGCTCCTCGCGGGAGCCCGTGAGCGTCGCGCCCCCGGCGGACGGGGGTGGGGCGGAGGGCGGTGGCCCCGACGGCGGCGGCCCCGCGGGCGAGCCTACGGCGGGTCCCACGGGCGCTGCATCCAAGTGAGGCAGCGCCACGAGTCGGTCGCGTAGCCGCTCGCGCCCGGCTCCAGGTGCTCGAAGCTGCTCAGCCCGCAGTTGTGGCTGCCGAGCTGCCACAGCCGCTGCGCCTGGCCCGGGTCGAACCGGTCGCCGAGCAGCGACCACATCAGGAAGAACCGGGTGAAGATCCCGTGGCTGACGGCGAGAACGGAGTGATCGCCCTCCGCGACCAGCCGGTCCTGCACCGCGCGCACCCGGCCGAGCACGTCGTTGAACGACTCCCCGCCGCGGATAGGAGTGGTCCGGATCGCCGGCGTGCTCCGCCATCCAGACCGACCAGCGCCGCAGCCGCTGCTCCTCGGCGCCGAGCTCGCCATAGCCGTCGGATTCGCGCAGCTCGTGCAGCTCGTCCCAGACACGATCGGCAGCTCCAGCGATGAGGCCAGGGCCTCGGCGGTCTCGCGGGCGCGGCGCAGGGGGCTGGTCAGGATCCGTGTCGCGCCGAGGCCGCCGAGGTGACGGCCGGCCTCGAGCGCCTGGCGGCGCCCCAGCTCGGTGAGGCGGTCGCCCTCGTCGCCGGGCAGCGCGATCGCTCCGGGGGCGGCGTTCGAGGCCGACTCCCCGTGGCGCAGGATGTGGACGCGCATCGCGCGACCGTAGCGGTCCGGCGGCGCGCCCGGACCGCTACGCGGCGCCGGACCGCGAGCGCGAGAGCGGCAGGGAGCGCTCGATCTCCTCGAGGCGGCGGTAGAGGCGCTCGTCGCGCTTGCGCGGCTCGGAGCCCTCGCCGGCGCGCCGGTGCTCGACGACCGTGTCGGCGAGGAGCCCGTACTGGCTGAGCTCGCCGTGACGGGACGCCGGCCAGTGTGCGGCGCTATCGCCCCGAGCGCCCTCGCTCACAGCTCAGCGCAGATCCTGCGCAGGCCCGCGTAGAGCGCCTCGTCGCGCGGCTCGGCACCCGCCGGGTCCTGGCACGCCTGGGCCTCGTGCTCGCGGATCGCGGCCGCGAGCGCATGGAAGCGCCGCCGCCCGAGCTGCTGACGGGCGATCGCGGCCAGCCACTCCGGCTCGATGCCGGTGAGCATCCCGTGGTGCGGATCGGCTGCCGTTGTCTGTATGGGCGGGGGTGTCATGGTCGGGTCTTTCCACTCTCTTGATTGAAGAAGTCAAGAAAGCGGTGTGGACCCAGCCTAGCAATTCCTGAGCAATTCAGTCAACTTGCTAGCCTCAGACGCTCCGTGGGGCAGCTCACCTCAACGCCGGCTCGGCAAGGCTTCGGCCGCGGGGCTCCCACCGTCGCGATCATCGGCGGCGGGGCGAGCGGCACCCTGGTCGCCGCGCACCTGCTGCGACGCAGCCACCGCGACGGGCTGCGGGTGGTCGTGATCGAGCGCCGGCCCCGCATCGGCCTCGGCCTCGCCTACTCGACGACGGACCCGGAGCATCGGCTCAACGTCCCCGCCGGGCAGATGGGCGCCTGGCCGCGGGACCCGGCCCACTTCGTCCGCTGGGCGGCGTCCTGCGGGCACGAGCTGGACCCCGAGGGCTTCGCGCCGCGCGCCCTCTACGGCGAGTACCTCGCCCGGGTCCTCGACGACGCCGAGCGCTCGGCGCTGCCGGGGGTGACGCTCGAGCGCCGCCGCGACGAGGCCACGGCGGTGCGGATCGTCCCCTCGGCGCAGCCCCCGTTTGCCGTCGTCGAGCTCGCCTCGGGGGAATCCGTCGCCGCCTCCCACGTAGTGCTCGCGCTCGGCAACCTGCCCCCCGCGGACCCGCAGGGGGCCGACCCCGAGCTGCTGGCCAGCGACCGCTTCGAGCGCGACCCCTGGGACCCCGAGCTGGCCGAGCGCGCCGCGGGGGACGACAAGGTGCTGCTGCTCGGCACCGGGCTGACGATGGTGGATGTGGCGCTGACGCTGGGCGCACAGGAGCGCCCCGGCAGCATCCTCACGGTCTCGCGGCGGGGCCTGCTGCCGCGCGAGCACCGCCGCAACCTGGCGCCTCCGAACCGCTGGTTCGAGCTGCCGGCGACCGAGGTCAACCTGGCCGAGCTGGTGTCCACCGTCGAGGCCGAGATCGCGAGCGCTGAGCGCGGCGGCGGCGACTGGCGCCAGGTGATCGACTCCCTGCGCCCCTACACGAACCGGATCTGGAGGCGGCTGAGCGAGGAGGACCGCGAGCGCTTCGTCCGGCACGTCTCGCGGCGCTGGGACGCCCACCGCCACCGCATGGCGCCCGAGATCGGCCGCACGCTGGAGATGCTGCGCGCCTCGGGCCGGCTGCGGGTCGCTCGCGGGACGGTGCGCGAGATGCGCCTCAGCCCGCCCGACGGGGTCGAGGTCGTCTTCGACGTCGCCGAGGGGGAGACCGCGACCTTCCGCGTCGGACGGGTCGTCAACTGCACCGGGCCTGCGCTCGACCTGGAGAACGGGGGCTCGGAGCTGCTGACTGGGCTGTTCCGGGAGGGCCGCGTGCGCCTGGGGCCGCTCGGCCTCGGCCTCGACCACGACTCGCGCGGCGCCCTGCTGGGTGCCCACGGCGTGCCCTCACGGTTGCTCTCGACGATCGGCCCGCTGCGCAAGGGCCGGCTCTGGGAGACGACCGCGATGCCCGAGATCCGGGTCCAGGCCCTCGAGCTGGCCGACCAGCTCTGTGCGGCGGTCGAGCGCCAGCGCGCAGCGCGGCCGCTCGCGGCCGCGGGCTGATTGCGTCAGATTCCGGACCAGAGTGGTCCGGGCCCGTCAGTCGCCGCCGGCCGCGCCGCTCTCGATCGGGCGGCCCTGGGCCTGCCAGGTGCCGACGCCGCCGTAGGCGACGTGCAGGACCCGCTCGAACCCCTCGCGCTGGAGGATCGAGGCCGCCATGCCGCTGCGCTTGCCGCCGCTGCAGATGGCGGCGAGCCTGCGGTCGCGCGGCAGCTCGCTCTGCCGGCCGGGCAGCTCCGCATAGGGGATGTTGACCGAGCCGGGAACGTGGCCCGCCTCGTACTCGCGGGCGTCCCTGACGTCCAGCACGAAAGTCCCGGCCCCGTCCGCGGCGAGCCGCTCGGCCAGGCCCGCGGCGTCGGTCAGCTCGATGCGCTGGACCGGGCGCTCCTCCGAGCGCCAGGCCGTCATCCCGCCCTCGAGGTAGCCCCGCACGCGCAGCCCGACCGAGGCGAGCAGCTCGGCGGCCTCCAGCTCGTAGCCGTCGGACGCGGCGACCACGATCAGCTCGACGTCCGGGGGGACCACGCTGGCGACCTTCGTGGCGAAGCCCGTGTCGTAGGCCGACGCGCTCAAGGCACCGGGGATGTGGGCCTCGTCGAACTGGTCGTTGGTGCGGGCGTCGATCAGCAGCGCGCCCTCTGCGATCGCCACCTCCACTCCGCGCGGACTGAGAGGAGCGGGCGCGCCGAGCTCCTCGATCAGGGGCCCCTGGTTGATCTCGACGATGTGCTCGACGTTCGGCGGCCGCGCGCCGATCGAGGCGACCGAGCGCTCGACGAACTCCGCCTCGTCGCCGATCGCCAGCAGCGGGCTGTGGTCGCGCTCGAAGCCGATCGTCGAGGAGCTCTTGTGGTCCAGCGCGGCTCCGCCGCAGGCCGATCCGCCGAGGTGCCCCGGCCAGACCTCGACGTCGTCGGCGAGGGGGAGGAGGCGCTCGTGGATCGAGCGGAAGAGGCCCGCTGCGCCCTCGCGCGGCTCGACGGCCAGGTCCGGGCGGGCGACATCGCCGACGAAGAGGGAGTCGCCGGTGAGGACCGCCCAGGGCTCATCGGCGCGGGCCCGGTCGGTGAGCAGGAAGGCCGTGTGCTCGGGGCGGTGGCCGGCAGTGTGCATCGCCTCGATGCGGACGTCCCCGAGCTCGAGCGCCCAGCCGTCGCCGATCGCCTCGTGCGGGTACTCGGCGTCGGCGAGCTCGTGGATGTGGATCGTCGCTCCGGTCGCGCGCGCGAGGCGGCCGTGGCCGGAGACGTGGTCGGCGTGGTTGTGGGTCTCGAGCACGTGCTCGATGCGGACCCCGTGCAGCCTGCTGAGGCGTAGGTACGGGTCGATGTCCCACTGGGGGTCGATCACCGCGGCGATTCCGGCCGCCGAGTCGCCGACGAGGTAGGAGGCGCAGCCGAGGTCCTCGTTCACCACCTGGCGGAACAGCATCAGCCGCGCCCCAGCAGGCGCTTGACCGCGCCCATCAGCTCGGCGGTGCGCTCTTCCTGGCGCTCGGGCCCGCCGCCGATCACGCAGTGCTCGGTGTGGTCCTCGAGCAGGCTGAGGGCGACCTTGTCGAGGGCGGATTGGATCGCCGTGATCTGGGTGACGACGTCGATGCAGTAGCGGTCCTCGTCCACCATCCCCTGGATGCCGCGCACCTGTCCCTCGATCCGGCGCAGGCGCTTCTGAAGCGCATCCTTGTCGGCCGCGTATCCGTGGGTGGGGGCGCTGCTCGTCGCCGCCATTCGGGACCTTTCGTTCGGGGCGGGCAGGGCGACAATGAAGGTACTACATACCCCGGCCGGGTATCCGGCCAGTGAGCGGCGGCAGGCTAGAGGCTGAGGCCATCCTCGCCCGAGCGCTCCGGCCCGCTCGTTCCGGCCGGCTAGCGACGAGCGATCAGCTTGCCGAGGCCGACGGCGGCCCGGTTCAGGTCGACCCTGCCCGCGATGCCCGGCACCGAGCCCGAGCTCGTGTACTGCCAGACCGAGTGGCCCCTGCCGCCCCAGCGCTGCGCGGGCAGCACCGTCGGCTTGGGCACGCCCCACTCGGCGACCCAGAGGCCGTGGCCCGCCCGGGCGAACTGGGTCGTGTTCCCCGTCGCGGCCCAGCTCGTGCGGTTCGTGTAGATCAGGGGGCGGCGGCCGAGCCGCTTGCGGACCCTCTTCAGCCAGGCGTAGACCCAGGAGCGCAGGCGCTTCGCGTTGAGATCGGTGAACGGCGTCTCCACGTCGAGCGCGGGGAGGAGCTCGCCGGGGTTGAGCGCGATCACCTGGGCGACGAAGACATCGGCCTCGGCCCTCGCGTCGGCTTTCGCCTCCGCCCGCGTCGCCCCGGACGCGAACGCTCGGTGGTAGGCGCCGACCCGGACCCCGGCCGCCGTGGCCGCCGCGCGGTTGGCCGCGAAGAGGGGGTCCGCCCCGCAGCTCGCCGGCAGGACGGCGCAGTCGGCGCCGCTGCCGCGGCTGGCCGCGACGAACGCGAACTTGATCCCCGCGCCGCGCACCTGGGCCCAGTCGATCGCGCCGTTGAAGCGCGAGACGTCTATGCCCGGCGCGCCGCCGGCCGTTGCGGCGGCGGGGAGCGCGGCGAGGGCCGCCAGCGAGGCGGCGAGCGCGATGGCGACGCGGGTGCGCACGGCACCCATCTTCAACACGCGCCCGCCGGGTTCCTACCGGCCTCGATCGCACGCGTGCGGCGAGGACGTGCTCGCGTGACGACGTGCGAGACCGAGGAGGCGTGACGCGCGTCAACTCGGGGCGCGGAGGGCCAGCTCCAGCTCCAGGCGCGCGTCGGGGTCGTCCAGCTCGTCACCCAGCAACTCGCGCAGCCTGGCCGTCCGGTAGCGCGCGGTCTGGGGGTGGACGTGCATCGCGCGCGCCATCCGCACCGCGTTGCCCGCATGCTGCACGTACGCGAGCGCGGTCTCCCGCATCCGCTCGCGCGCGCGGGGGGTGAGGGCTTCGAGCGGCCCCAGCCGCCGCGCCGCGAAGCGGGCCGCGATCTCCGGGCTGGCCGCGAGCAGCAGCTCCGGCAGGTGGTCCTCGGCCCGGGCGAGCGGTCCAGCGGCGTCCAGCGATCCGGCTGCGAGGGTCCCCTGGCAGGCACGGGCCAGGGACCACGAGCCGGGCAACTCCGCGAGCTCGCCGGCGGGCCCGAGCGCGGCGCCGACGCCGTCCGCGGCGGCCTCCAGCCCGGCGCGGCGTCCGGGGCCGTCGGGGTCGGGGACGATCGCGCAGCCGAGACCTCCGACCGCTGCGGTCAGCGCGCCGGAGGGCAGGCGCGCCTCGACCCGCTCCAGGTCCTCCTCTGCGCAGGCGAGCGCGGCCGCGCGCCGCGGCAGCGGCCAGCCTGCGCGCTCGGCGGCCGCGCGGACGTCGGCCGACTCCGCGGGCGGGTCGCGCAGCAGGAGCTGGGCCAGGGCGCGGCGCCGCCGCCCGCGCTCGCCCTCCTGCTCGGCCTGGGCCTGCGCGTAGCCCTCGACGGAGTCGGCCGAGAGCTCGTCGATGTAGGCGAAGACGGCCTCGGCGAGGGTGCTGAGCACGTCCGGGCCCAGCCCGCCGGCGCGCCCCGCCGCGGCGATCCGCCGCCAGGCGACGCGGGCGCCGATCCGGTAGGCGGCGAGCAGAGAGTCGAGCGTCCGCCCCTGGTGGAGCTCGCCGCGGCCGAGGCCGACGTAGACCTCGCGCCCGGCCTCGCGCCCCGCGTCAGGGTCGCGGACGAGTGCCACGAACTGGCGCAGGGCCTCGTCCACGCCGATCCGCACGCCGCGCCCGAAGGAACCCTCCAGCGGCCGCTGGTACTCGGGCACCTCGCGCGCGATCGCGGCGAGGATCTCGCGGGTGACGTCGGGCAGCGCCGGCTCGATCGCGTCGGCCGCCTCGGGCGGAAGCGCGCGCCAGGGCTCGTTGTCGAGAGTTCTTATCATCCAGATGCCAATAAACGAGTTCAGGAAGTGGTCTCGCACAGTAGATCATGCGCCTTAGTGCGCGTAGCTTGCCGTGTGTGACGCGAACCGAGAAGATCGCCAACCTCGGCGCAGTGGTCGTGCCCTTCGCCGCGGTGCTCGCCGCGGTTCCGCTGCTGTGGAACAGCCTCGTGGGCTGGAGCGACCTCGCGGTGATGGCCGCGATGTATCTGCTGACGGCGCTCGGGATCACGGTCGGATTCCACCGGCTGCTCACGCACCGCGCCTTCCAGACGCCCAAGTGGCTGGAGTACCTGTTCGCGGCGCTCGGCTCGATGGCGGTCCAGGGCCCGGTGATCGCCTGGGTCGCCGACCACCGTAAGCACCACGCCCACACTGACGAGGAGGGAGACCCGCACAGTCCTCACGTCGGCCACGGCGACGGCATGATGGGCGTCCTGCGCGGCCTCTGGCACGCGCACGTCGGCTGGCTGCTGGTCGAGCAGGGCCGCGCAGAGTGGAAGCGCTACGCGCCCGACCTCTACGAGGACCGCGGCATGCGCTTTCTCAGCCGACACTTCGTCGCCCTCGTCGTCCTCAGCCTCGCCCTGCCGGCCGCCCTCGGCTTCGCGCTAACGGGTACGCTGCTCGGTGCCGCGACGGGCTTGATGTGGGGGGGACTCGTCCGGGTCTTCTTCGTACACCACATCACCTGGTCTGTGAACTCGATCTGCCACTTCGCGGGAAGCCGCCGCTTCGACACCGACGATCACTCGACGAACGTCTTCTGGCTGGCGCTGCCTTCGCTCGGCGAGGCGTGGCACCACAACCACCACGCGTTCCCGCGCTCGGCCCGGCACGGCCTGCGGCGCTGGGAGCTCGACCCCTCTGCGCTCGTGATCGCCGCGCTCGAGAAGGCCGGCCTGGCGCGCAACGTGGTCCGGATCTCGCCGGAGCGCCAGGCACAGAAGGCGCGCGAGGCTCTTGAGGGACGCGAGGCCCGCGCCGCGACGGAGGCCGCGTGAGCGAGTCCGCGGCGGCCGGTGCCGCCGTCCCCGCAGCCCCCGCCCCGGCGACGGCCCGGCCCGAGCGCGTGCCGCTCGCCGAAGCCGTGCAGCCGGCGGCCAACGAGACGGCCGACCGGATCATCACCGGGCTGCTCACGGTGGTGCCGATCCTGCTGCTCAGCGTCGCCGGCTGGCAGGTCTGGAACGAGGCCCTGCACTGGCGCGACGTCGCGATCTTCGCCGCCTTCTACGTTGCCACCGGGCTGGGGGTGACGGTCGGCCTGCACCGTCTCTTCACGCACCGCGCCTTCAAGACCGGTCCGCGCACGAGCGCGGTCTGGGCGGTCCTCGGCTCGATGGCGATCGAGGGCCCGATCATCTCCTGGGTCGCCGATCATCGCAAGCACCATGCCTGCTCTGACAAGGAGGGCGATCCCCACAGCCCGCACCACGGTCACGGCGAGGGCTGGAAGGGGCAGGTCAAGGGCCTCTATCACGCGCACGTCGGCTGGCTCTTCGACCACACCCAGCGCGGCTCCAAGGAGCGCTTCGCCTCGGACCTGCTGCGCGACCCGATCGTCAGCTACGTGGACCGCACCTTCTTCCTCTGGGCCATCCTCAGTCTCACCCTTCCGATGCTGATCGGCTGGGTCTGGGGCGGGACGATCGACGCGGCGCTGACCGCCCTCCTCTGGGGCGGGATCGTGCGGATGTTCCTGCTGCACCACGTCACCTACAGCGTCAACTCGCTCTGCCACACCTTCGGCCGCCGGCCCTACGACACGAAGGACGAGTCGCGGAACTTCGCCCCGGTGGCGCTGCTCGTCCTTCGGCGAGGGGTGGCACAACAACCACCACGCCTTCCCGACCTCGGCCCGCCACGGCCTGCGCTGGTGGCAGCCGGACCCGACCGCCGCGGCGATCACCGCGATGGAGAAGGTCGGCCTCGCGTGGGACGTCGTCCGGATCCCGCCGGAGCACCAGGCGAAGAAGGCCAGGGTCGCTTAGGTCCAGGTAGGTGACCCGGCTTCGCCATCAGGCGCGGCCGTAGCGGCCGCCCAGCATCCTTCGCGGCGCTTACGCGCCGCTCCGAGAGAGGGCGAGCCTGACGTCCGCTTGCCGCCCGGCAGTGGGTCGCGATCGCATCGATCAGGTGCTGCCAGAGCGGGCGGGGGAGGTCATGGCCCATGCCCTTGACCATCATCAGCCTGGCGCCCGGGATCGCCTTGGCGGTCGCGCGGCCTCCCGAGGGGCGGACCATGCGGTCAGCGGTGCCGTGGATGACGAGGGTCGGGACGGAGATCCTCCCCAGCGTGCGGGTGCGGTCGCCCGAGGCGATGATCGCGCCGAGCTGGCGACCGCCGCCGCGGGCGTCGTAGCCGCGGTCGTAGCTGCGCCCGGCCAGCGAGCGGATCTCCTCCTCGTCGTGAAGCTCGGCGGATCCGACGACGCCGAAGACCTCGACCGCGCGCTCGACGTAGGCGTCGCGGTCCGAGGGCGGGCGGCGCAGGAGGTACTTGTAGATGCTCGGGTGCGGCTGGCCGCGCCAGCGGTTGCCGGTGGTGGACATGATCGAGGTCAGGGAGCGCACCAGCTCGGGGTGCTCGGCGGCGAGCGTCTGGCCGACCATGCCGCCCATCGAGGCGCCGACCACGTGGGCGGGCGCCAGGCCCAGCTCGCGCAGCAGGCCCGCGGCGTCGCCGGCCATGTCGGAGAGCGTGTACTGCTCGGGCCGCATCCGCCGCCGGAGGATCTCCGAGAGGCTCGGCGGGCTGAAGTCCATGTGGGTGGAGCGCCCGATGTCGCGGTTGTCGAAGCGGACGACGTGGAAGCCGCGCGCGGCGAGCTGCTCGCAGAAGTCCTCGTTCCAGCCGATCATCTGCGTCGCCAGGCCCATCACCAGCAGGACCGTCGGGTCCGCCGTGTCGCCGAACTCGTCGTAGCAGAGGGTGATGCCCCCGCCCACCTCGCAGAATCGCTCGTCCATCGAGCCCAATGGTGACGCACCCGGCGCCGGAGGCGTCGAATCGGGTTGCGCGGCGAGGCCGGGGGTCAGCTCGTCGAGGCCTGTGCGCCCGGGTGCGAGTGGGCGGGGGCGCCCTTCAGCCGCAGCTTCAGCCCGTGCGAGTAGATCCGCGCCAGGGTGGCGAGCGTCTGCGGGGGGCGCGCGGCCAGGCGGGTCATCTCCCGGCGGCTGAGCGGATGCCGGCGCAGCTCCAGGCCGGCGCCGAAGACGCGGTCGCCCGCTTGGTCGTTGCCGATCGAGATCGCGAGGGAGGGGCCGGGTTCGCCGATCCTCAGCTCGTAGGTCTGCTCCATCGGGTTGTAGGGGGAGACGTGCAACCGCTTGCCGAGCCGTGCGACGATCGGCCCGTCGGGGCGGGTGCGCGCGGCGACGTAGCTGTGCCGCTCCCCCCAGGGCGTGTTGGTCACCTCTGCGATCGCGGCTTCGGTGCGCTCGCCGCTCTCGTCCATGCAGAAGAAGAAGCTCACCGGGTTGAAGCCCACGCCCCACAGGCGCGGGCTCGCGAGCAGCAGCACGGGCCCGTCCGGGCGCGAGCCCGTCCGCTCGGCGACGAGGGCGCGGGCGCGGGCGGCCAGCGACGCGGCGTCGCGCGGACCCTCGCCGCCGGGCCCGCGCAGGAAGTCGCGCGCCCGGAAGCGCACCGGGGCCGGGCGCCGGTCCGACCAGAGTCGGTGGCGCGCGAACAGCTCCGGGACCTCGTCGAGGTCGAGCAGGGGGAGGGTGATCGGATAGCGCAGCCGGTGGCTCACCGGCGAGCGCCGCGAGTGCGAGACGAAGCCGTGGTAGACCGCCGAGCCGCTCATGCCGCGACGGGCAGCTCGGAGTCGGGATCCGCGTCATGGCGACCGGGCAGGGCGGCGGGCTCACGGCCGAGGATCGCGTCGGCCGCGCGCAGGCCGCTGCGCACCCCGTCCTCGTGGAAGCCCCAGCCCCAGTACGCGCCGCAATAGTGGATGCCTTCGGCGCCGCTGATCTCGCCCCAGCGCCGCTGGGCGGCGAGGCCCTCGGCCGTGTAGACGGGGTGGTCGTAGCGATAGGTGTCGATCACGTGAGCGGGGTCTATCTCGTCCGTCATGTTGAGCGAGACGAGGAAGCGCGTGCGCGAGGCCAGTCGCTGGAGCCGGTTCATGTCGTAGGTGACGGTGGTGCGGCCGGACGGCTCGTGGCGCAAGTGGTAGTTCCAGCTCGCCCAGGCGCGGCGGCGGTGCGGCATCAGGGAGGTGTCGGTGTGCAGGACCACCTCGTTCGGCTGGTAGGGGATGGCGCCGAGGACCTCCCGCTCGGCCACGCTCGGGTCGGCGAGCAGACCGAGGGCGGTGTCGGAGTGGACCGCCATCACGACCTCGTCGAAGGTCTCGTGCCCGCCGTCCCAGGCGACCGCGACTCCGAGCGGCGTGCGCTCGACGCTGCGGACGGGAGAGCCGGCCCGCACGCGGTCGGCGAAGGGCATGCTGATCGCCTCCACGTAGGCGCGGGAGCCGCCGCAGACCGAGCGCCAGCGCGGCCGGCCGAGGAGCTGGAGGGCACCGTGGTTGTCGAGGAACTCGGCGAGGAAGCGGGCGGGGAAGTCCCAGAGCTGCGCCGGGTCCGCCGACCAGACCGCGGAGACCTGAGGGACGATCAGGCGCTCGACGAACTGCTCGGAATAGGAGCGCTCGCGGCAGAACTCGCGCAGTGAGAGCGAGTCCGCTTCGGTCGAGCCGATCAGCTCGCGGGCCTCGCGGAAGAAGCGGCGCAGGTCGGCGAGCATGCCGTGGAAGCGGCGGTCCACGAGGTGCCCCGGCTTCGCGAACAGGCCGAGCGGGGTGGCGCGCCCACTCGAAGTCACCGGCGCCGTCGGAGACCGAGAAGGTCATCGGGGCGGGCTGGGTGGGGACGCGCAGCTCGTCCAGCAGTCGCTCGAAGTTGGGGTAGTTGCGGTCGTTGAGGACGATGAAGCCGGTGTCGACGTCCCAGGCGCCGTCGCGGGCCTCGACCGTGACGGTATGCGCGTGGCCGCCCAACCGGGGCTCGGCCTCGAGCAGGGTGATCTCGGCGCCCGCCGCGTGCAGCTCCCGCGCCGCCACCAGCCCGGCGACGCCGGAGCCGACGATCGCCACGCGCCGCGCCCGTCCCGTGGTGCTCGCTTGATCCATCGCCGAGTGCTTTCGCGCGCGCGGGGCTGGTGGATCATTCGGGGGCCAGGGAATCAGGGCCGCCGGGCCGATCAAGCGCCGGGCAGTGGCGCCCGGCCGCCGGAGGCGCGGGCGGCCGCCTCGAGCAGCTCCTCGCGGAAGTCGGGGTGGGCGATCGCGGCCAGCGCCTCACCGCGCTGGTGGACGGTCTTGCCCTGCAGCTCCGCGGCGCCGTACTCGGTGATCACCACGTCCACCTGGTGGCGCGGGGTGGTGATCACCTCGCCCGGCCCGAACCAGGGCACGATGCGCGAGCGCAGCTTGCCGCCGCGCTCGTGGGTGGCCGGCAGGCAGAGGAGCGCGCGCGACTCCAGCGCCAGGGCGGGACCGGCGACGAAGTCCTCGTGCCCCCCGATCCCCGAGTACTGGGCGCCGTCCACGGTGTCGGCGACCACCTGGCCGTGGATGTCGATCTCCATCGCCCCGTTGATGGTCACCATCTCGCGGTTGCCCGCGATCACGTCCGGGGAGTTGACGACCTCGACGGGGAGGAAGGCGACGTCCCGGTTCTCGTGCAGCCACTCGTAGAGGTCGTTGCTGCCCGCCGCGAACGTCGCGATGGAGACGCCTTCGTACTGCCCCTTGCGGTTGCTGACCTTGCCCGCCTCGTGGAGCTGCATCAGCCCGGTGGTGAACATCTCCGTGTGGATCCCGTAGTCGCCGCCGGGCCCCTCGGCGAGCAGCGCGGCGATCGTGGAGGGGATCGCGCCGATGCCGGTCTGGATCGTGTCCCCGTCGGTGATGAAGGCCCGCGCGTGCTCGGCGATCGCGCGCTCGGCCTCGGCCGGGGGGAGGGTCCTCGAGGGCCAGCGGGCCCTTCTCGCCCTCGATCAGGACGTCCACCTCGTCGACGTGGACGGCGTGGCGGTATCCGGGCGGGACCCCGTAGGTGCGCGGGAAGCGCTCCGAGGCCTCGACGACCAGGAGCCGCTCCGGGTCCTCCGCGGCCCGTTGGAGCTCGGCGAAGGTGCCGCCGGCGTGCAGGGAGAGGCTGCACCAGCCGTCCGCGTCGGGGGTCGAGGCCGCCGTCGCCATCACCCGCGGGGACTGCGCCTCGAATAGGGGCGCGAAGCGGCGGAAGTCGGCGGGGGCGAAGCTGACGTTCGCGCCCGCGTCCCGCAGGGCCCGCTCGAACGGGCCGAAGAAGCCCGAGAGGTAGTGGACGCCGGGGTGGTTGAAGAGCTCGGTGCCGACCAGCAGCAGCGCGCCGTACACGCGCAGCTCCTCCCAGTCCGCACGCCTGCCGAGCTCCTCGAGCAGCGCCGGCGGCTGCCCTGGCCCGACCGGCAGGCCCAGCGAGTCCGCGGGCTCGAAGCGGGCGGCCGCCTCGGCGGCGCTGATCGTCTCGGCCATCGGGCCTGACCCTACCCGCGGCCGGATCGGGTATGGCCTACCAGCCGCCTCCGCCGCCTCCGCCGGAGGCGCCGCCGCCCCCGCCCGAGAAGCCGCCCCCGCCTCCGCTGCTGGAGGACTCGGGCGCCACCTGGGATGCGAAGCCCGAGCCGAAGGCGTTGCCGTCGAAGGCCGTGTCGGAGACGCCGCCGTGGAAGTAGTAGGTGCTCCAGCCGGCGCTCGCGCTCTCCATCACCGGAGCGGGGATGCGGCCCGACTCGATCATCCGCTCGGCGGTGCCGAACGCGACCCCGAAGACGAGGATCCGCTTCCACAGCTCGAGGGTGGCCGGCGGGTCGTCCTCGAGGGTGGGGAAGTCGTCGGTCCAGCGCTCGAACGCCTTCCAGCGGGCGCTGCGCGCGCCGTACTCCGGCGCCAGCCGCTTCAGCCGCGCACCGGGATAGGCCACCAGGGCCAGGAGCGTGAGGGCGCCCAGGATCCCTGGCCCCCACCAGCCGTCGCCGACGCTGCGCCGGCAGAGGATCACGATCGCGAACGCGGCGATCGTCGCTCCGGCCAGCAGCCAGCGCTTGCCGTTGACGTCGCGGTCCCAGGCGAGCTGGCCCTCGGTCGGCGCCGTCCAGAGCGGCGGTCATCGCCTCCCAGCGGGTGCGCCAGCTCGCGCTGTGCTCGGGGATCCGGTCCCGCATCTCGCTCATCGGGACCGTGTCGCCCTCGAGCAGCTTGTCGAAGAACTCCAGGACCTCGCGCTCGTAGGGCTCCAGCTTCGCCTGCGGCCGCCCTGTCTTCACGGCGAGGGCCAGGTCGAGCTTCTCGTCCTCGGTCGTGGCCTGGGTCGCCTCGTAGTAGCCGCGGTCCACGAGGTCGAGCAGGGTCGCGAGCACGGTGTCGGTGCTGTCTCCGCCCTCCTTGGCGAGCCCGTAGGCGAGGGCCGGCCGGGCGTCGTCCGGCGGCTCGGGCAGGTACTCCGGGACGGAGGTCGTGTGCTCGGTCGCGTGCGCGCGAGCAGAAAGAGGGCGGTCACGGCGGCGCCGGCCAGGAGCAGCGAGATCAGCAAAGCGTTGGCGGCGATCCAGCGCTTCGCCCGGTTGAAGGCCGAGTTGTACTCGTCGTCGTTCTCCTGCTCCTCGGCCAGGATCGCCGGCAGGCCCTCGCCCTCGCCCGGCCGCGCCGCGCCCACCCCCTGCTGAGGCGTGCGCGGAACCGTCACCCGCATCTCGACGAACTGGCCCTCGCGGACGTCGCTCGCCTCCAGCAGGGCGACCCCGGGATCGCGCGAAGTCTCGCCCTCGACGTCCCGCGGCTTGCCCCAGACGCGGTAGCGCGGGTCGGCCGGGTCGAGGGCCGGGTTGCTGAGGCTCGCCGTGAGGCTGTCGAGATCGAAGTCCCACTGGTCGCCCCACACCTGCCATTCGAGGTCGAGCACGTCCGAATAGGCGACGAGGGCGTCCTCGACGCGGTAGCTGACGGTGAAGGTCCGGGTCTGATCGCTCGCTTTGTGGTGCCAGACGATCCGGATGCCCCCGCCGGCCGGGATCCCGGCGGCGCCGTAGGTCCCCTCGGCGTCCACGCAGCCCTCGACGGTGCAGCCGCCGGGCCGGTAGCCGCTGCCGCCCTCCTGCACCTTGACGTCCGAGATCCTCTCGCCCTTCTTCAGCAGGATGTCGCGGTAAGCGGCCTCCCACGAGCCGTCGAACTCGATCGTCAGCCGTTCGGCGACAAGGAGCGCCGCGTCGGGCGCCAGCTTCATGCTCACGTCCGCGTCCGTGACCGTGAGGCTGCGGGCCGAGGCCGCGGGCGGGAGCGCGAGGCAGAGCGCCGCGGCGGCGGCGAGCGCGAGCAGCGGGCGGCGCTGGCGCGAGGTCACTGCTCGGGAGCGGCCGCGGCGCTCTCGCCCGCGGCGTCCCCGTCCCGGGGAAAGCTGACCGCGGGCGCCGTCTCGGCCTCGGCCGGAGCGTCGAAGAACTGGCGCTCCTCGAAGCCGAACGCGTTCGCGATCAGGGACTGGGGGAAGATCTGGATCAGGGTGTTGTAGGTCTGGACCGTGTCGTTGTAGACCCGGCGGGTGATCTGGATCTGGTTCTCCGTCTCGCTGAGCTGGGCCTGGAGTTGCTGGAAGTTCTCGGTCGCGCGCAGCTCCGGGTACTGCTCGGCGACGACCATCAGGCGCCCGATCATCGAGGCGAGAACCCCTTCCGCGGCGGCCTGCTGCGGCGGGCCCGTCGCGGCCTCCGCGCTGCCGCGCGCCCGGGTCACCTCCTCGAAGGTCGCCTGCTCGTGCCTCGCGTAGCCCTTGACCGCCTCGACCAGGCTGGGGATCAGGTCGTGGCGGCGCTGGAGCGCGGCGTCTATCTGCGCCCAGGAGTTGTCCACCGCGTTGCGCCGGGAGACCATGCGGTTGTAGGTCAGCCAGGCGAACACCCCCGCGACGGCGAGGACGGCGGCAAGGATCACGAGTGCGAGGCCCATCGCCGGGGAACCTATCCGCTCGCGCGGCGGGGTCGGGATACCCTGCGCGCACGATCCAGATGGCAGACCGGACCGACACCGGCCACGTCGCGCGCCCGAGAGGGCCGACCACGCGGTCCGCGCGGCGGCGATAGGTTGGAGGGCAGGGCGCGAAAGAGAGGAGCGAGTTGCCCGAGCGCGACCCGCGTGTGCTGGCGATAGACGCCGGCGGCACGATGACCGACACGTTCATCGTCGACCAGGCCGGCGAGTTCGTCGTCGGCAAGGCGCAGACGACGCCTGAGGACGAGTCCGCGGGGTTCATGGCCTCCGCGGTGGACGCGCTTGAGCAGTGGGGAAGCTCGCCCGAGGAGGCCTTTCCGGGGATAGCGTCGGGGATCTTCAGCGGCACCGCGATGCTGAACCGGCTGCTCTCGCGCCAGGGCCTCGAGATCGGCGCGATCGTCAGCGCCGGGCAGGAGGACTACCTGCGGATCGAGCGCGGGATCCAGACCTACCTCGGCTACTCGTACTCGGACCGGCTCCACCTCGCGACGCACCACCACAACCCCCCGCTTGTCCCGCGCGAGCGCGTCCGCGGGGTGCGCGGGCGGATCGACGTCTTCGGCGAGGAGATCCTGCCGCTGCGCGAAGCCGACGTGCGCGAGGCCGCCGCGGCGCTGCTCGACGCGGGGGTGCAGGGGATAGTCGTCTCGCTGCTCTTCAGCTACCGCAACGCCGAGCACGAGCTGCGGGTGGCGGAGATCGTCGAGGAGGTCAAGGCCGGGCACGGGGCCAACGGGAACGTCCCGGTCTTCCTCTCCTCCGAGCTGTACCCGATGCGGCGGGACCTGCCGCGCCTGAACTCGACGCTGATCGAGGCCTACGCGGCGGAGCCGAGCCGGGAGACGCTGCGCGCCGTGCGCGAGCGGACCAAGGAGCGGGACGCCGGCTTCGAGCTGCGGGTGATGGCCTCGCACGGCGGCACGATCTCGATCGAGGCGAAGGAGCTGGCGCGGACGTTGGTCTCGGGGCCGATCGGTGGCGTCGTCGGGGGCCGGGCGCTGGCGGGGCGGCTCGAGCTCAGCAACGTGCTCTGCACCGACATCGGCGGCACCTCCTTCGACATCGCGCTGCTGACCGACGGGCGCTCGGAGATCACCCAGACGCCGGACATCGCGCGCTTCGTGCTGGCGATGCCGCTGATCAAGATCGACTCGATCGGCGCGGGCACGGGGTCGTTCGTGCGCGTCAACCCGAACTCGAACCGGCCCGAGCTGGGGCCGGACTCGGCCGGCTCGCGGATCGGGGTCTGCTGGCCCGAGGGGGGCTGGACACGGTCTCGGTCACCGACCTCAACCTGGTGCTGGGGAGGATCAACCCGGACTACTTCCTCGGCGGCGACATCCAGCTCGACGCCGAAAAGGCTCATGCTGAGGTTGAGCGTCAGGTTGCAAGGCCTCTGGGGCTGAGCGTCGAGGACGCCGCCGCCGGCGTCGTCTCCCTGTTCGAGCAGACCCTGCGGAACGAGGCGGTGGGACGGATCCTCGGCAAGGGCTACTCGCCTGCCGACTACTCGCTGCTCTGCTACGGCGGCGGCGGGCCGCTCCACGTCGCCGGCTACACGGAGGGCGTGCCCTACCGCGACGTGCTGGTGCCGGCCTGGGCGGCCGGGTTCTCCGCATATGGCTGCGCCTGCGCTCCGTTCGAGTACCGCTACGACCAGACGATCGACATGCCGATCGGCGCGGGCGGCGCGGAGGTGGACGAGATGGAGAAGGCGGGCATCGGAATGATGGTCACGGGCGCTTGGCTGGGCCTGCAGGAGAAGGTGGCCGAGGAGTTCGCGAAGTCGGGGGTCGCGCGGGAGGCGATCGAGTTCGGCCACGCGGTGCGGATGCAGTACTACGGCCAGCTCAACGACATCGAGATCGTCTCGCCGCGGATGGAGCTGGAGGAGGGGGCGCACGTGGACGAGCTGATCGCCGCCTTCGAGGAGGCCTACGGCAAGGTCTACGCGCGCTCGGCCCGCTCGCCGGAGCTGGGCTACCTGATCACCCACGCGATCGTCACGGGCTCGGTGCCCGTGGAGACGCCGTCCCTGCCCGACGAGGAGCCGACCGAGGGCGCGCCCCCGGAGAAGGACAGGCGCCCGGCGCACTGGGGCGGAGGCTTCGCCGAGACCGCGATTCACGAGCTCTCGGAGGTCCGTGCCGGCCACGTGATCGAGGGGCCGGCGATCGTCGAGTCGGTGGCGACGACGCTGGCGATCCCGCCGGGCCGCAGCGCGCGGCTGGACCGCCACCAGATATTCCACCTGACCGGAACGGAGGCCTGAGATGGCGATGGTCGACGCCACGCGCGAGCTGGAGCCGGAGGCGCGGCCGATCGGCTGGGACGGGCGCACGCTGCGGCAGATGCTGGACGACTCCGAGCGGGAGTTCGCCGAGACCGGCTCCTACGCGGGGCTGACGGGCGACCTCGCCATGAAGACCTCCGACCCGATCGGCTACGAGAAGCTGTTCGCGCGGCTGCGCGGCGGGCTGGTCTCGGCGCGGGAGACCGCGCTCAACATCTCGGCCTCGCCGATCGTGCGCGAGCTGGGCGAGCTCTGCTTCGCGCTGTACACGCCCGAGGGCGACTCGACCGCGCTCAGCACGGGGATCATCGTCCACGTCCACACGATGTCGGACGCGATCAAGTACATGGTCCGCTCCGGCTACGAGGCGAACCCGGTGATCCGCCCGGGGGACATCTTCGCCAACAACGACCCGACGATCGGCGATGTCCACAACGCGGATGTGCAGACCTTCGTCCCGATCTTCTGGGAGGGGGAGCTGATCGCATGGGCGGGCGGGGTGACCCACGTGCTCGACATCGGGGCCTCGACGCCCGGCGGCGTGCCGGTCGGTCCGACCAACCGGCTCGACGACGGGATCGACCTGCCCTGCATGAAGATCGGCGAGGGCGATGTGCTGGCGCAATGGCACCTGACCCGGTGCGCCAAGCAGACGCGGGCACCGATGTACTACCTGCTCGACGAGCGGACGCGGCTGGCCGGCTGCCACATGATCCGCGAGGCGGTGGAGAGGGTGATCCTCGAGGAGGGGATCGATCGCTTCAAGCAGTTCAGCCGCGAGGTGATCGAGGAGGGGCGGCGCTCGTTCAAGTCGCGGATCTCGGAGATGACGGTGCCGGGGCGCTACCGCTCGGCCGCCAACTTCGACATCACGTTCGCGGACAAGCAGCAGCTCCCGGCGCGGGCTCGGCGGGACTTCGTCATGCATGCGCCGTTCGAGGTGCGGATCGGCGGCGACGGCGACTACGCGCTCGACCTCGAGGGGTCGTCGGCCTGGGGGTGGCACTCGATGAACTGCACTCCGTCGGGGATGCAGGGGGCGATCTGGGTGATGTTCACCCAGACGCTGATCTGCAACGACAAGGTGAACGACGGCGCCTATCTGGCGATCGAGACCAACTTCCCCGAGGGGACGATCGCGAACCTCGGCGAGGCCGAGGGCTCGACCGGGATCGCGTGGGCATTCCTGCAGCCGGCCTTCCTCGGCTTCGCGCGCACGCTCGCGCGCGGTCTGCAGGCGCGCGGGTTCATCGAGGAGGTGATGGCGCCGTACTCGGTCAGCGGCAACGTGATCCAGGGCGGCGGCATCGACCAGTACGGCAACAGCTCGGCGATCATGAACTTCGAGGTCGCGGCACAGGGGATGGGGGCGAAGTACGTGCTCGACGGGACCGACACCTGCGCGGCGATGTTCAACCCGGAGGGCGACGCGGGTGACGTCGAGATGTGGGAGCTGATCTGCCCGATGATCTATCTCTCGCGCCGGATCAAGGCGAACTCGGGCGGGGCGGGGCGGCACCGCGGTGGGTCCAGCTTCGAATCGCTGCTGATGCTCTGGAAGACGCCGTTCTGGGAGCTGCAGAACCTGGGCTGCACGCGGATGCTCACCGCCGGCGTCTTCGGCGGCTACCCCGGGTCCGCGGGCTACGTCCACAACATCAAGCGCAACGACCTGCGCGAGATGGCCGCGAGGGGGGAGGCCTACCCGCTCGCCGACGGCAGCTTCGAGGAGCCGGCGCTGATGGCGATCTCGGGCGAGCGGACCTACAAGCAGGACAACATGACGACGCTGGAGCCGTTCGAGGAGGGAGACCTCTACCTGTCGGTGATGAAGGGTGGTCCGGGCCTGGGCGACGCGCTGCTGCGGCGGCCGGCGGAGGTGGCGCGCGACGTCGCGGAGGGCCACCTGCTGACGCGCTTCGCGGACTCGGTCTACGGAGTGGTGCTGGATGGGGACGGCGCCGCCGACGAGGCGGCGACCGCGACGCGGCGCGAGGAGTTCCGCGCCGAGCGGCTGCGGCGGGCGCGGCCGGCGCGGGAGTGGTGGGCCGAGCAGCGCGAGCGGGTGATCGCCCAGGACATGATCGAGCCGGTGCGGACCGGGCTGGCCGAGTCGATGCTGCTCTCCGCGCGCTGGGCCGCGGAGTACCGCGGCTTCTGGGACCTCGAGCCGGACTTCCAGCTCGAGGCGCCGACGCCGACCGTCGTGATCGAGCGGGCGCCGGAGGGCAAGGTCACGCCGGATGAGTCGGCGGACGAGTTCCTCGCCTCCTCGCGGGTCGCCGAGATCGAGCCGCCGCGGGCGGCGGGGAAGACGCTGGAGCGCGAGACGCTGGAGGCGATGCTCGACGAGAAGCTGTCGCGCAGGGAGGTCAAGGACATCCAGTCCGGCTACAAGGACCCCGACCGCTTCGACAAGTGGCTCGCGATCCTCCAGGACCGCGTCCCCTACGACGAGCCGATCGTGCTGCCGCTGGGGGAGGGGCTGAACGTCGTCCGGGCCGGCGGCGGAGCCGATGCTGAGCTCGTCATCCGCTGCGACTGCGGGCACGACTTCTGCGGCCACGATCGCAACTGGAAGATGGAGGCGGCGGTCTTCGTCCGCGACGACGCCGAGACCATGTCCGAGGTCTTCCCGGGCTTCGCCGGCGGCGACCCCGACTGGGTCGAGCTGCGCGAGTTCTACTGCCCCTCCTGCGCCCGGATGCTCGAGTGCGACGCGGCCGTCCCCGGCTACCCGGTCGTCCACGACTTCCTGCCCGACATCGAGGGCTTCTACCGCGGCTGGCTCGGCCGCGAGCTCCCAGCGGCATGAACCCTCAACCTTTGGTAGAGACTCAGAACAGGCGGGCCGGTCTCAGGCCTTCGGGCCGATGAACTCGTCCATCCGCGCGACGTCGGCCTTGCGGGAAACGTAGATAGTGACAGCGCTTGTTTCCTTCGTCGGGAACGAGGCGGTCCAATGCAGGCCGAGTGAGTCACACGCCGTGCAGAAGATGCTCGTGATGTCGGTGGAGGCGTTCGAGAACGCGTAGCGGGGATGGCGCCAGCCGCCGCGGCCGGTGTTGATCGCGCGGCAGCCGTCCGAGTGGATCAGCCCGCGCAGCAAGAGGTGAGGCCATCGCTCCACCAGCCGTCGCTGCCATTCGGCCAGCCAGATCCGACGGGTGTGCTTCGCTCCGGGACCATGCTGCGGGACCAGGCAGGGCCAGGCCTTGGAGTAGGAGCTGACCTCGGTGTTGGAGAGCCTGCCAGGATCGCCGTAGCTGCCGCCGCGAGCGCGCTGGTTGACGCTCCGGCCTGGGTTGACGGCAGCGATCGCCCTCGCACAAGAGGAGATGATCCCGGGATAGGCCAAATCCAGAAACACCCGCAGGCGGTAGACGCCGCGCCGGTGGCGGGCGATCGACCCATCGCCCAGATAGAGCCCCAGCAGGTAGGCGTAGTCCGGCGGGAGTGCACCGAAGTCGTGCTCGTCGAGCCCGCAGCGCGGACAAGGCGGGTGGATCCCCGCTCCAGGGTCAGCGAGGTCGCGCGAATGGCGCGGCACCTTGCCGGCGAACCAGTCGCGGCCCTTGCAGGCGGATACGCGCAGGCGCTTTCCCACCCGCACCGCTCCGAGACCCTGCTCATCGCGGAGCCAGAAGCCTCGGCGATCACGGGCCTCCGATGCATCTCAGGAAATCCTGCTGAATGCGGGTGGAGGGAATCGAACCCACACGCGCTTACGCGCCACCGGTTCTGAGCCGATGCTGTCTACCAGTTCCAGCACACCCGCTGGGGCTGAAATGTAGCGGCTGCCGGAGCAAACGGACCGTGCGGAGAACACGAACATGCGTGCGATGCTCCCATAAAGACCGGACGGAGAACCCCTTTGACTCCGTTGCCACTCGCGGGCGCGCGCCGCTATCGTCCAGGGGACTAAGACGCCGGATCAAGCGGAAACCCGGGAACGAATTCCGGTAGCGGT
>CAWDTF010000002.1:0-517778 GCA_963805235.1 uncultured Solirubrobacterales bacterium
CGCAGGCTGAGTCCGACGAGCGGGAAGATCAGCGTCGAGAGGATCGCCGCCCCCACCAAACCGGCGGCGGTAGACGAAAAAGTCATGTGTCCGCCGTCCTGCGCCACGGTCGTGATCGCGACCACGAGTGGCAATGCGGTGGCGGAGAAGAACGCCAGCGCCACGCGCGCGCGGGCGTCGCAAGACGCCGCGGTAGAGGAGCAGCGCGGGCGCCCCGCGCAACAACGAGGAAGAGAGCGAGAAAGAGCGGAAGCTCGCGCAGCGCGCGCGCCCGCGAAGAGCGCGTCGAGATAGAAGTGATGCCGCGGGAGAGGAAGAAGAACGCACGAGGAAGCCGAAGCCGACGGCGGTCAACTTCGACTCGAGCGCCTCCATCTCGCCCCCACGGAGGGCAGTCGCGTGACCAGGCCCGCGACGAAGCCGCCGAGAGGATGTCGAGACCGAGCTCACCGGCCAGCGCCGCGAGGCCGAAGATCAAGAGCACCCCGTTCGGACCGCGAGTTGGCTGCTCGCCTCGAGCGTTTGCTCGAGCACCGGAATCCCGCGCCAGCCGACCCGCACCGAGAACGAGGCGAGCACCACGGCCACGGCCACGAATGCGATGAGGATCACCGCCTCATGGAGCGGATGCGTGGTCGAGAGCACGAGCGTGAACAAGCATGATCGGGCCGAGCTCGCCGACGGCCCCCGCGGCCAGCAGATAAGTGCCGAACTTCGTCCGCAGCTCACCGCTGTCACGCAGGATCGGGATCAGCGTCCCGATCGCCGTCGTCGCCAACGCCGACCCGGTGTAGAGCAGCGAGATCACGACGCCGGCCGCCGCCAGGATGCCGCCGAGGGCGTAGGCGAGCGCGAGCGAAAGCGCCCAACCCGAGGCGCCGAGCCTAACGGCCGGCCGCGGATCCGGTCGAACTCGATCTCGTAGCCGGCAAAGAAGAACAGCAGCCCGAGCCCGAGGTTCGAGATGAAATCGATGAAGTCGTCGCTCTCGGCCAGCCCCAGGACCTGCGGCCCGATGACGATGCCCAGTACCAGCTCGATCACGACGACCGGCGGCGCCATCCCGCGCGGCAGCACCGCGACCGTCAGCGCTGCCACGGTCGCCGCCATCATGATGACGAGGAACGAAAGCTCGTCGACGCCAATCACGCCGGCGATCGCGTTGAGGGGAGCCAGGCTCAAGAGCGCCCCGACCGTATAGCCTCAGTGAGACCCATGGCAGTCCCCCACTCGCCACCGGGAAGCAGACGCAGTCGACGGTGCCCAGGCCGACGTGCTCGTCATTCTCGGGATCACCGGCGACCTGGCGAAGGTTATGACCTTCCGCTCGCTCTATAGCCTGGAGCGCCGTGGCTCTTGAACTGCCCGATCGTCGGAGTGGCCGTCGACGACTGGACGGCCGACGACTTGCGCCAGCACGCCCGCGATGCGATCGAGGCCGGAGGCGAGTCGGTGGACGAGGAGACGTTCGACCGGTTCGGCGCCCGGCTCTCCTACGTTTCGGTGATTTCGGGGACGACTCGACCTTCGAGCGGGTGGCGGCCGCGGTCAGGACGCACAGAGCCCTGCGTCTTCTACCTCGAGATTCCGCCGTTCCTGTTCGGCGTCGCCTTCAAGGGCTTGGCCGAGGCGGGTCTGACCGACCCGCGGCGTCCTTCCTCGCAGCGTCTTGAGCGCCACGTTGGCGACCGCCAGGTTCAGGTTGGCCACTGCGGCGGCGGCGATCAGCGAGGCGAGGACGAGCCCCGGGCGCCTCGGCCCGCTCACAGGACGGCGATCGGATTGAGGGGCGAGCCGGTCCCGCCGACGAGACGGAGGGGCGCCGCGGCGAACATGAACTCCCACCGCCCTTCGCGCTCGCAGGCGGCGCCGAGGTCCTCGAGCTGGAGGTAATCGAGCAGGTGGATGCCCATGGCGTTGAGGGCGAGCGCGTGGATCGGGAAGTCGATCCCCTCGGTCGTGCTCGGCGCGGTGTCGTTGTTCCGTCGGAGCCCAGGGCGGCGACCCGCCGTTCGGCGAGGAAATGCGCGACCGTCGGGTGGAGGCCGGCCTTGGCGCTGTCCGTGTCCCAGGCGCCGAGTTCGAGCTGGCGCCTGGCGTGGCCGGTACGGATCAGCAGGATGTCGCCCTCCTCGACGGTCACGCCCTGTCGCGCTCGGCGCCCTCGAGGTCCTCGGTGAAGACGTGCTCGCCGGGCTCCAGCCAGGGAATCCCCCGCAAGCGGGGCACGTCGAGCAGCACCCGCGCCCGACCAAGCCGTCCTTGAGGACGTCGATGGCGTCGGCCCCGGCGCCCTCCGAGGTCACCGATGGCGCTCGGCCTGCCGTTGTAGAGGACGCCGTCGAGCGAGACGTGGCAGAAGGCGTCGATGTGGCTGTGTGAGGGGTTGTGGTAGTCGGCGCCGACGTAGTCCTTGGCGAAGCGGAGCGTTCCGGACCCGATGTCCTCGTCGCTGAGCATGGTCATGTGGTGATCGACTGGGGCGGGATTGTCGATTCCGACTGTCGTGTTCAGGGGAAGGCTGAGGGAGATCGTCTCGCCGCTGCGCACGAGCCCGGCCGCGGCCCGGACCCGGTCGGCGGTCAGGTAGTTGAGCGCCCCGCGCTGGTCGTCCTTGCCCCATCGCCCCCAGGTGGAGACGGCCTCGAACAGCTCCCTGAACTCGGCAGAGCTCACGTCCATGCGGCGAGTCTCGTCCCGGCGACCCATGCCGGGGAAATTATCGCCTCAACCCGGGCGACCCTCGGCCGCCGTGCGATCGCGCGCCGGACCGCCGGCGCGTTGAACGGCGAGGGTGGCCGAAGCACCCACCACAAGCATCGCCACGTTCGTGCCTAGTACGGCGAGAGCACCTCCCACGTTCCCGCGTTCTCCCAGCCCGATCGCGACGCCGAGGTAGGCGGCGGCCGGAATCGTCGTCACCGAGATCGCCACGCCGACACCCGAGCTGGCGCGGGTCTCGAGCGCCAGCATGCCGGCGACTCCCGCCGCCAGGGCGACCGCGATCGTCTCGTCGTTGACGGTGGTGAGGCTCCCGAGCACGGTCGCGTCGATGTTGAAGCCGGATGGGATCAGGTCGAGCCAGTCCTGCGCGAGGGCGAACATCGCCGCCGCGGCGCTCGTGATCGCGAGGCCCAGGGCGAGCGTGAGCAGCGCTTGACCGGCGAGTCGCAGGCGTCGGCCCACCAGCCCGACCGCGACCGCGGTGATCGGCAGGAGGTCGGGGCTGATCGCCATCGCCCCGACGATCAGGATCACGTTGCGCTCGATCACGCCGTAGCAGGCCGACCACTCCCGCCACGAACATGAACGCCAGGTAGCGGGCGAGCGGTCGCGCGTTGAGCCAGGCCATGCCGAGCACGTCCTCCCAGACGAAGCTGGCCTCTGCGCGCTCGTGCGCGGCGCGGGCGACGACCTCGATCCGTGAGAGCGTGATGTCGGTGTCGGGCACGCCCTGCCGGCGAAGCTCATCCAGCAGCGTGTCGCGACCCGCGGTCGGACGGCCGCCACCACGATCGAGCATCCCGAGCGGGTCGCGTCAAGGAGTCGGACGCGGCTGACGCCGTCGGCCTCGTCGAGAAGCTCCGCGACCTCCTTCATCGCCGCTGACTCCCCGAAGACCTCGAGATTGATCACCGCCGCGAGCCTAACGACCCGCCTTCAAATTGTCGTCTCAGGTGACGGCTATCGAGAAAGTCGCCTCGTAGCGCTCGCCCGGCTCCAGCACCGGCAGATCGGGACCCCCCTCGACCAGAGCGTTGGTGGGCGCCGTCATCGGCTCATAGGCGACGACGTCGTCATCGGGCGGGGCATAGACCTGGGCGAACCGGTAGCCATCTCCGAAAGCGACCTCGATCCGCCTGCCGTCGCCGGCCAGCACGAACGGCTCATCGGCGCCGGGCGCGACGTAGGCATCGTCGAAGGTCCTTGACCCGAGCCGCCCGCCCTCGAACCGTGACGGGCGATCGCTTTCCGGTGGGCAGCATGCGCTCGTCCAGTTCGAGGCGCTCGGTCACGGGCATTTCCACCTCCCAGGCCGATCGCTCGACGTGCGGCAGGCGCAGATAGGGGTGATAGCCGAAGGCCACCGGCACGGACCGATCCCCGGTCGCCTCCACGGCAGTGCTGATCGTCAGGGTGCGGCCGCGGAGGGTGGCCTGGAACAGCACCTCGTGAGGGAATGGGAAACGCCGCCATCAGCTCGGGGTGTCCGGAGAAGTCGTAGCTGGCAGCGATAGGCCTCCGCCGTCGATCTCCTCGTGGCGGTCCACCCGCCACCCCACGGCCGCATTGAGCATGCCGTGCATGGGCAGGCCGTTCGCGTCGCGAGTCACCGTCATCGCGTCGTCCAGGTCGACCTCCTCCCCGGCGACCGTGAAGCGAGTCCGCGCGAGCCGGTTCGCCCATGGATGGAGCAGTGGGATCCCCATGGTGGAGCGCTCGGCGATGTAGGTGCGCAGCCCCCCTCGCTGGCCGAGCAACTCCTCGCCCCGGTGGCGGAGCGAGCAGCCGACCATGTCGGCGCTGGGGACGAAGGTCGCCTCGAGCCCGTCGGCGTCGCCCGAGCCCAGGGTCAGCGCCGGAATCCCGTCGATCAATCGCTCGCCGATCATCGGATAGCCCTCAGTCTGCTTGATCGGGGCGGTAGCCGTTTACAAAACGACTACAAAGCTGCTTTATCCGAGTAATAGGATGCGCGCGATGCCAAGGAAGGTTGATCGCTCATGCGATTGCTTCGTCGTCTTCGGGATCACCGGCGACCTGGCGAAGGTGATGACCTTCAACTCGCTCTACCGGCTCGAGGCGCGGGGCCTGCTCGACTGCCCGATCGTCGGGGTGGCGTTCGACGACTGGTCGGACAAGGACCTCCGTGACCACGCCCGGAAGGCGATCGAGACCTCCTCCGGAAAGAAGCCGGATCCCGAAGGTCTTCAATCGCCTCGCCAAGCGGTTCTCCTACGTCCAGGGCGACTTCTCGGAGGCCGACACATACGAGCGCCTCGCCGCCCACATCAAGGGAGCCAGGAGCCCGGTTTTCTACCTGGAGATCCCGCCGTCGCTCTTCGGCATGACGATCAAGGGGCTCTCCGAAGCCGGTCTCACCAAGAACGCCAGGGTGGTGGTCGAGAAGCCCTTCGGCCACGACCTCGCCTCCGCCCGCGAGCTTGCCGCGGAGATCCACCAGTACATCAGTGAGGACCAGCTCTACCGGATCGACCACTTCCTCGGCGTGATGGGCTTGGCCGAGATTCTCTACCTGCGATTCGCGAATGCGATGTTCGAGCCCGTCTGGAATCGCAACAGCGTCGCCTGCGTCCAGATCACGATGGCGGAGGACTTCGGGGTCGCCGACCGTGGCAGCTTCTACGACCCGGTTGGCTGCCTCAGGGACGTCGTGGTCAACCACCTGATGCAGGTGGTTGCGGCGGCGCGATGGAGCCGCCCGCCAGCCGCGACGCCCGGGCGTTGAAGGACGCGATGTTCGGCGTCTTCTCGGCGATGCCGAAGGCCGACCCGAAGCAGTACGTGCGAGGGCAGTACGAGGGCTACCGGAAGATCAAGGGGGTCGCGAAGGACTCGAAGACGGCGACCTTTGTGGCGATGCGCTTCGAGATCGACAACTGGCGCTGGACCGGGGTGCCGTTCTTCATCCGGACGGGGAAGGAGCTCCCGGTGGAGCAGTGGGAGCTCAGGCTGATCTTCAAGGAGCCGCCGCGCCTCGGCTACAGCGCGGACAGCCGGCGGCGGCCTGAGCCCGACCAGCTCGTCGTCAGGCTCCACCCGAGCACCGGGATTCGTCTGCTGGTCAACGCACAGCGCAGTGACGAAACCAGACCCGAGCACATCAACCTCGACATGGAGTTCGCCGAGCAGGGCGGGGAGGGGCCGACACCGTACGAGGTCCTCCTGCACGCCGCGATGGTCGGCAACAGCACGCGCTTCACCCGGCAGGACAACATCGAGGAGAACCTGGCGGGTCTGCGGCCCGCTGCTCGAGAAGCCCCCGAGGGTCCAGCCGTACAAGCCGGGCACCTGGGGACCAAAGGCCGCCGACCGGCTGGTGAAGGACTACGGCGGCTGGCACGAGCCGTGGACCGGGTCATGAGTCCCGCGAAGCAGAAGAGCGCCGGAAAGACCCGCTCCAGCGGCAAGGCGGCGGCGAGCGGAGACGGCAAAGCGCCCGCGGCCGGCAAGGAGAAGGGAATGCCTCAGAGCGCCGCGATGCCGTCGCCGTTCCCGCCGATCGCCGACTACGCCTTCCTCTCCAACTGCCATACCGGCGCACTGGTGGCGCCCGACGGGGCGATCGACTGGCTCTGCGTGCCGCGGTTCGACTCGCCCAGCATCTTCGGGACGCTGCTCGACCGCGAAGCGGGCTCGTTCCGCTTCGCCCCCTTCGGGATCAACGTCCCGAGCAACCGGATCTACGAGCCCGGCACCAACATCCTCAACACCACCTGGCACACGCCGACGGGATGGGCGATGGTGCGCGATGCCCTGACGATCGGCCCCACCCTGCACGAGGACGAGGTCACCCCGCACACGCGCGCGCCCGCCGACGAGGACGCCCATCACATGCTCGTGCGAACGGTGCTCTGCATGGAGGGCTCGGTCGACATGGAGCTGCTCTGCGAGCCGGACTTCGACTACGGCCGGACCCCCGCCGAGTGGTCGCTGCAGGACCGACACACCGCCGACGCGAGCGGAGCGGGTGTGACCGTCAGGCTCCGCAGCAGCATCCCGCTGGGGGTGGAGGCCGAAGTGGCGCAGGCGCGGCACACGCTCCAGAAGGGGGAGCAGGCGTTCTGCTCGCTGTCCTGGGCGGAGGAGCTCGCCTCGCCGGAGGACATGGACCAGGCGAACGCACGCATGAGCGAGACCGCCAACTACTGGCGCACCTGGATCTCCAAGGCCCGCATGCCGGACCACCGCTTCCGGGGGGCGATCCAGCGCTCGGCCCTCACGATCAAGGGGCTCACCTACATGCCGACGGGCGCCACCGTCGCCGCCCTGACGACCTCGCTGCCGGAGACGCCCGGAGGGGAGCGCAACTGGGACTACCGCTTCACCTGGATCAGGGACTCGACCTTCACGCTCCAGGCCCTTCACTACCTGAACCTGGACTGGGAGGCCAACGAGTTCATGCAGTTCGTCGGCGACCTCGAGCCGAACGAGGACGGGGCGCTGCAGATCATGTACGGGATCGACGGTCGTCGGGACCTGACCGAGTCGACCCGGGATGACCTCTCCGGATACGCGGGAGCATCGCCGGTGCGGGTCGGCAACGGCGCCTTCGACCAGCGCCAGAACGACGTCTTCGGTGCCGCCCTCGACTCGATCCTGCTGCACACCCACCGCAGCCAGCGCCTGCCGCGGCGACTATGGCCGGTCGTCCAGGCGCAGGCCGAGTGCGCGACGAAGGTCTGGAAGAAGCCGGACCAGGGGATCTGGGAGGCGCGCGGCAAGCCCCAGCACTACGTCTCCTCCAAGCTGATGTGCTGGGTCGCGATGGACCGGGCCTCGAAGCTCGCGGAGATCCGAGGGGACTCCGAGCTCCAGGCGAGTGGGGCGCCACGGCCGAGGAGATCCGCAAGGACATCCTCGACAACGGCGTCCGGGACGGCGTCCTGCGGCAGCACTACGACACCGACGCCCTCGACGCTTCGACCCTGCTGGCCGCCATGTTCGGCTTCCTGCCGGGCGATGACGAGGTGCTCCGCAAGAGCGTGCTGGCAATCGCGGACGACCTCACCGAGGACGGCTTCGTCCTCCGCTACGTGACCGGCCAGACCGACGACGGGCTCTCGGGCAAGGAGGGCAGCTTCCTGATCTGCTCCTTCTGGCTCGTCTCGGGTCTGGCGATCATCGGCGAGCAGCAGCGCGCCCGCGACCTGATGGACCGGCTGCTCCGCATCGCCTCCCCGCTCGGCCTCTACGCCGAGGAGTTCGACCCCAGCACGGGCCGCTACCTGGGGAACTTTCCCCAGGCCTTCTCCCACCTCGCCCTGATCGAGGCCGGCGGCGCGGATCATCCTCAGCGAGCGCCTCAAGGAGGTCGGCGTCAACGCATGAGCGACTACGACGTGATCGTGATCGGCAGCGGGGCTGGGGGAGGGACGCTCGTCCACAGGCTCGCCGGCTCCGGCAAGAAGATCCTTCTGCTGGAGCGAGGGGACTTCCTGACTCGCGAGCCGCAGAACTGGCGGGCCGAGGACGTCTTTGTCGACGGCCGCTACCAGTCGGAGGACACCTGGTACGACGAGAAGGACAAGGAGTTCGCCCCGCAGGTGCACTACTTCGTCGGCGGCGCGACCAAGATGTTCGGCGCGGCGCTCTACCGCCTGCGCGCCGAGGACTTCGGCGAGGTCCAGTACGAGGATGGCGTCTCGCCGGCCTGGCCCATCTCCTACGACGAGATGGAGCCCTACTACACGCAGGCGGAGGAGCTCTACCAGGTGCACGGTGCTCGAGGCGAGGACCCCACGGAGCCCCCGGCAAGCGCTCCCTATCCCTTCCCGGCCGTCTCCCACGAGCCGCGCATCCAGCAGCTCTCGGACGATCTCGCCGCCGCCGGCTACCGGCCCTTCCACGCTCCCTGCGGGGTGATGTTGGACGAGGCGAACATGCCCTACAGCACCTGCGTCCGCTGCAACGACTGCGATGGCTTTCCCTGCCTCGTGCACGCGAAGTCTGACGCCGAGGTGATCGCGGTGCGGCCCGCGCTCGAGCACGCGAACGTCACGCTGCTGACGAACTCAGAGGCGGTCGCCCTCAACACCGACGCCGGTGGTGAGGCGGTGACGGAGGTCGTGGTCGAGCGCGACGGCGAGCGGGAGACCTACTCAGCCGACATCGTCGCGGTCTCCTGCGGTGCGGCCAACTCCGCCAAGCTGCTGCTCGCCTCCGCCACCGACAAGCATCCGAATGGCCTGGCGAACGGTTCCGACCAGGTGGGCCGCAACTACATGTTCCACAACAGCCAGGCCGTCCTGGCCCTGTCGAAGGAGCCGAACCCGACCGTCTTCCAGAAGACGCTCGGGCTCAATGACTTCTACTTCGCCGGCGAAGGAGTTCGATCACCCGCTCGGCAACATCCAGATGGTCGGCAAGTCCCAGGCTCCGATGTTCCGCGGCGAGAAGCCGATCGAGACGAAGCTGGCTCCCGAGCTGGTACGCCTCGAGAAGATCGCCGCCCACGCCGTCGACTTCTGGCTCTCGACCGAGGACCTGCCGAAGCCCGAGAACCGGGTGACGCTCACGGACGACGGGGCAATCAGGCTGAGCTACACCTACTCCAACGAGAAGCCGAAGAAGGAGCTCTACGACAAGCTCAAGTCCATGCTCGGCGACATCGGCATGCACGAGGGCCACCTTCTCCCACATCACGCCTACCTGAAGAACGAGATCCCGGTGGCGGGGGTCGCGCATCAGACCGGGACCTGCCGCTTCGGCACCGATCCCGCCGACTCGGTGCTCGACACGAACTGCAAGGCCCATGAGCTCGACAACCTCTACGTCGTGGACACCAGCTTCTTCCCGAGCATCGGCGCTGTGAACCCGGGGCTCACGGCGATGGCCAACGCGTCTGCGGGTGGGGGATCACCTGCTCGAGCGTCTGGGCGCCTAGGGGGCTTCACGGACTGACGATGGCCTCCGAGTCCCATCGAGTCGTGATCGTGGGCGGAGGTTTCGGAGGGTTGTTCGCCGCGCGCAGGCTGCGTCGCGGCCCGGTCCGAGTGACGCTGGTGGACCGCCACAACCACCACCTCTTCCAGCCGATGCTCTATCAGGTCGCCACCGGGATCCTCTCGGAGGGCGAGATCGCACCGCCGCTTCGCGGCGTTCTCCACCGCCACGGCAACGTTGACGTCGAGCTCGCCGAGGTCAACGGCTTCGACCTGGAGGCTCGAAAGCTGACGGCCACGCGCCCCGACGGAAGCCCCATCGAGATCCCGTACGACAGCCTGATCGTGGCCGCCGGCGCCGGCCAGTCCTACTTCGGTCACGACGAATTCTCGCGCTGGGCACCGGGCATGAAGACGATCAACGACGCCCTCGAGCTTCGCGGGCGGATCCTCGGCGCCTTCGAGATGGCCGAGCTCGAGGACGATCCCGTGAGAGCGACAGGAGTGGCTCACCTTCGTGGTGGTCGGAGGCGGACCGACCGGCGTGGAGATCGCCGGCCAGATCGCCGAGCTGTCGAGGCGGGTGCTCAAGGACGACTTCCGGGAGATCGATCCGCGCAACGCCAAGATCCTCCTCTTCGACGGCGGCAAGGAGGTGCTGGCCAGCTTCGGCGACCGGCTGTCCGGCAAGGCGGCGAGGGGCCTCGAGCGCCTCGGAATCGAGCTGCACATGTCGAGCATCGTCACGGACATCGATCGAACCAGCGTGGTCGTCAAGCAGGGGGACGAGGAGCGCCGGATTCCCGCGCGGACGAAGGTCTGGGCCGCAGGAGTCCAGGCCTCCCCGCTGGCCCGGATGCTGGGGGAGGCCACCGGCGCCGAGGTGGACCGCGCCGGGCGTATCAGCGTGCTCCCCGATTGCACGCTGCCCGGGCACCCGGAGGTGTTCGCGATCGGCGACATGATGTCCCTCGACAAGCTCCCCGGCGTGGCCGAGGTGGCGATGCAGCAGGGACTGCACGCCTCGAACACGATCGAGCGCCGACTGCGCGGGGAGGAGTCGAAGCCGTTCCGCTACCGGGACCTCGGCAGCATGGCGACCATCTCCCGGTTTCGCGCCGTGGTCAGCTTCAAGGGCATCCGTCTGTCCGGCTTCCTCGGCTGGATGGCGTGGCTGTTCGTCCACCTGGCGTTCCTGACGGGCTTCAAGAACCGGCTCTGGCGACCATTCCGCGCTGGGCGTTCACCTTCATCGGCAACAGCCGGCCCCAACGCACGATCAGCGATGCAGCAGGTCATAGCTCGCGTGGCCATCGAGGAGGCCGGCGGCCGGACATTCCTCCAGTCGCTGATGGGAGACGAGGCCGATCGGAAGAAGGCAGACCGCCGCCCGAAGATGCCGGGGAAATAGGGTCACGCTGATGAGCTTGCCCATCTCCCTGTTGGCCGACTCCTCCTCGAACCTGCTGGCGGCGCGCGAGCAGATGGGGTTCACCCTCGGCTTCCACATCATCCTCGCCTGCCTCGGCGTCGGCTTCCCGGCGCTGATGCTGATCGCCAACTACATCGGGCTGCGGCGGAAGGACCCGGTCGCGCTCGAGCTGGCGCAGCACTGGTCGAAGGTCGCCGCGGTCACCGTTCGCCGTCGGCGCGGTCACCGGCACCGTGCTCTCGTTCGAGTTCGGGCTGCTCTGGCCCGAGTTCACGGATCGCTTCGGCGAGGTCTTCGGGGTGCTGCTTCACGATCGAGGGGATCTTCTTCTTCCTCGAGGCGATCTTCCTCGACGATCTACATCTTCGGCTGGAAGCGGCTGTCGGGCTGGGCGCACTTCTGGACCGGCGTGCCGGTCGCGATCTGCGGGATCGGCGGCGCCTTCTCGGTCGTCGCGGTGAACTCCTGGATGAACCAGCCCCAGGGCTTCACGCTCGACTCCGCCGGCGCCGTCACCGACGTCGACCCGCTCAAGGTGATCTTCAACCCGGCGGTGCCGCTACGAGGTCCCGCACATGATCCTGGCCGCCTACCTGCGTCACCTGCTTCCTGGTCGCCTCGGTCTACGCGGTCGGGATGCTGCGCGGGCCGCCGCGACCGCCACCACCGCCTCGGCCTGCTGATCCCGCTCACGGTCGGCTGCATCCTGGCGCCGATCCAGTTCGTCGTCGGCGACACGGCGGCGCGTGAGATCGCCGAGGACCAGCCGATCAAGTTCGCCGCGATGGAGTGCGTGCAGCACGACCCACCGCGACGTCGACCGAGTACATCGGCGGCCGCTGCACCGCCGACGGCGTCAAGGGCGGGATCGGCATCCCGGGGCTCGACTCGTTCCTGGTCGGCTTCAGCACCGACACGGAGGTGACCGGCCTCGACACCGTCCCGCCCGACGACCGCCCTCCGGCCAACACGCTGCTGCATCTGGCGTTCGACTTCATGGTCGGGGTCGGCTCGGCGCTGATCCTGCTCGGGCTGTGGTTCGGGTTCGTCTGGTGGCGCAAGCGCGACATCCCGCAGACGAAATGGTTCCTGCGCGCCGTGGCCGTCTCGGGCGTGGCGGTCGGGCTGACGCGTCGAGGCCGGCTGGATCGTCACCGAGGTCGGCCGCCAGCCGTGGATCGTCTACGAGGTGATGCGAACCGAGGACGCGGTGACCGGCGCCAGCGGGATCTGGGTCACGTTCGGCATCGCGCTCGTCCTGTACGCGGCGCTCGGGAACCGCGGCGATCCTCGTCCTGCGCTCGATGGCGCGGCGCTGGCGCGAGGGGGAGTCGCTCGACGAGGAGGTTCCCTACGGGCCCGGAGAGGGCGCGCCCGCTCTCCGGTCGCGGGGGGCCCGGAGTGAGCACCGCCGACGCCGTCGCCGGCGTGCTCTGGGTCGGCGTCACCCTCTACGCGGTGTTCGGCGGCGCCGACTTCGGCGCGGGCTTCTGGTCGCTGCTCGCCGGGGGCGGCGAGCGTGGCAGGCGGGCGCGCGCGCTGATCGACTGGGCGATCGGCCCGGTCTGGGAGGCCAACCACGTCTGGCTGATCTTCGTCCTGGTCGTGCTCTGGACCGCGTTCTCGACCGCCTTCGCCGCGATCTTCTCGACCCTGTTCATCCCGCTCAGCCTCGCCGCGCTCGGCATCGTGCTGCGCGGCGCGGGGTTCGCCTTCCACCGGCTCGCGCCCGGCGCCCGGGAGCGCCGGGTCTCCCAGGCGCTCTTCGGGCTCTCGTCACTGCTCACGCCGTTCTTCATGGGGACGGTGGTCGGCGCCATCGCCTCGGGGCGGGTGCCGCTCGGCAACGCCGAGGGGGACGCCGGTGACGAGCTGGCTCAACGCCGTCTCGCTGCTCACCGGGCGCCCTGTTCGTGGCCACCGGCGCCTACCTCGCGGCGGTCTTCCTGGTCAGCGACGCCCGCCGGGCGGGCGACGCCGAGCTCGAGCGCTACTTCACGGTGCGCGCCCTCGCCGCCGCCCTTGTGGCCGGTGCCCTCGCGCGTCGCCGGGATCTTCGTCTTCCGCGCCGACGCGCGCTACATCTACGACGGCCTCGTCGGCGAGGCGCTGCCGCTGGTGATCCTCTCGGCGCGTCTGCGGCCTCGGCGTGCTGGTGCTGCTTGCGGCGGGGCGCGCAGCGCGGCGCCCGCGCGCTCGGCGATCGGGGCGGTGGCCGCGGTGATCTGGGGCTGGGGCGTGGCGCAGTACCCCTACCTGCTCCCCCAGACGCTGACGATCACGGACGGCGCCGCCGGACCGCGAACCCTGACCGAGGTGCTGATCGTGTTCGGGGTCGCCGTGGTCCTGGTGCTGCCGGCGCTGGGCCTGCTCTACGTGCTCAGCCAGCGCAGCCTGCTCGAGGAGTAAGAGACTGGCGCTATGTGCGGATCGAACGTCCACGTGTTCACTTGCGAAGGCTGCGTCCAGCCCTCATGCCGGAGGAGGGACTCGAACCCCCGACACGCGGATTATGATTCCGCTGCTCTAACCGACTGAGCTACTCCGGCGGGGCGGCCAATCGTAGCGGCGGGTCAGGGGGTCAGGGAGTAGCGGAGCTCGACCATTCCAGTGGCTGAAAGTGCGGGTCCCGAGCAGCCGCATCGGTCGCTCGATCGGGGTCTCGAAGAGAGGCTTTCCGGCGCCGAGGACGACCGGGACGACGGTGACGTGGAGCTCGTCGAGCAGGCCGGCCGCGGCGAGCGGGGAGGCGACCGGGGCGCCGCCCATGACCCAGAGGTCGCGCTCGCCGGCGGCGGCGAGCATCTCGGGATGGATGTCGGCGACCGGGCCGTCGTGGAAGCGGATGTCGGCTCCCTCGGCGACCGGGAGCTCGCGGCTGGTGAGGACCCAGGTCGACCGCTCGCCGTAGGCCCGGAGCCGTGGGCGAGGATGAACTCGTAGGTGGAGGAGCCCATCACGATCGCGCCGACCGTCTCCATGAAGGCGTCGATCGCCTCGTTACGTCCTCCCCGGGGCCCTCGTGCTCGGCTCGAAGCCCATCAGCCAGTCGAGGCCGTCGTCGGGTCGGCGATGAAGCCGTCGAGGGTCGCCGCGGCGAAGTAGATGGACTTGGCCACAGGCTGATTCTGCCTGTGCGGGCGCCCGGCCGCCCTTTAGGGTTGGCGCCATGAGCGAGCTCGGACAGGCCGTGCGGGCGGTGGTCCGCGACTGCCTCGGCGTGCGCGAGGGCGAGGAGGTGCTGGTCGTCTGCAACCCGGCGACGCGGTCGGCTCGGCGAGCGCGATGCGCGACGAGGCGCGGCGGCCGGGCGCCGACGCGGTGCTCGCGCGTGATCTCGGAGCGGGCCTCGCACGCGGCCGAGCCGCCGCGGACCGTCGCCGAGGCGATGGCCGCCGCCGACGTGGTGCTGGCGCCGACGGTCCAGTCGCTCTCGCACACCGCCGCGCGGAAGCGGGCGAGCGAGGCCGGCGCGCGGATCGCGACGCTGCCGGGCGTCACGGAGGAGATGCTGGCGCGGGTGATGAGCGCCGACATGGCCGAGCTGCGCCGGCGCGGCGGCGAGATCGCGCGGCGCCTGGACGCCGCCTCGGAGGCCGCGATCACCTGCTCGAACGGGACCGAGCTGCGGCTCGACCTCGACGGGCGCGCACGCGATCGCCGACGCCGGCGAGCTGAGCGCGCCCGGCGCCTTCGGGAACCTGCCCTGCGGGGAGGGGTTCATCGCCCCGGCCGAGCGGCGAGGGCACGCTGGTGATCGACGGCTCGCTCGCGGGGGTGGGGCAGGCGTCGGAGCCGGTCGGCTGGTCGTCGAGGACGGGCACCTGACCTCGGCGCGCGGGGGGCAGGGGATGGCGCTTCATGGAGCTGCTGACGGAGCACGGCGAGCGAGGGCACGAACGTCGCCGAGCTGGGCATCGGCACCAACGAGAAGGCGATCCTGACCGGCAACATCCTCGAGGACGAGAAGATCCTCGGCACCGCGCACGTCGCCTTCGGCGCCTCGGCGGCGATCGGGGGCGACGGTCCAGGTGCCGGTCCACCTCGACTGCGTCGTGATGAAGCCGACCGTGACGCTGGACGGCGAGCCGCTCGTCCGCGACGGCGAGCTGCTCGTCTGAGCGATGGCCTCGCCGACGCTGCTCTGCGTCCCCAACTTCTCCGAGGGGCGCAGCGAGCGGGTGATCGACGCGCTCGGGGCCACGCTGGGCGCCCACGCCCGGCTGCTCGAACGTCCACTTCGACCGCGAGCACAACCGCAGCGTCTACACGCTCGCCGGCGACGCCCGACGAGCTGCGCGCCGCCGCGGACGCCGGCGCCGCCCACGCGCTCGAGCTGATCGACCTGCGCTGCCACGCGGGCCTGCACCCGCACATCGGCGCGCTCGACGTCTGCCCGTTCGTCTGGCGTCGACCGACGACCGACCGCGAGGCGGCGCGCGACGCGGCGCTCGCCGCCGCCGAGCCGATCGCGGCGCTCGGCATCCCCGTCTTCCTCTACGGCGAGCTGGCCTCGAGCCGAGGAGCGGCGCGAGCGCGCCTTCTTCCGGCGCGGCGGCCCGACCGAGCTGGCGCGGCGGATGGAGGCGGGCGAGCTGGCGCCCGACCTCGGGCCGCCGGCGCCGCACCCGACGCGCCGGCGCGACGCTCGTCACCGCCCGCCCGCCCCTGGTCGCCTTCAACCTGCGAGCTGGACACGCCCGACCCCGAGATCGCCCGCGCCGTCGCCGCGGAGCTGCGCGAGGCCGGGGAGGGCTGCCCGGCGTTCGCGCGCTCGGCCTCCCGCGCGAGCAAGGCGGCGCGCAGGTCTCGATCAACGTCCACGACGGCGAGGCGGTGCCGCTGGCGCGGGTGGTCGAGCAGGTGCGCGAGCTGGCGGCGCAGCACGGGGCGCGGCCCGTCGAGGCCGAGCTGGTCGGCCTGGTGCCCGAGGCGGCGATCGAGGGCTACCCGGACGATCCGCCGATCCGCGGCTTCGACGCCGACGCGCACGTGATCGAGCGGGTGATCGGCGCGACGGACTGAGCGGGCGGGTCGCTAGATTCCGCTGCGCATGGCCCAGACGAAGAAGAAGCGCCGGCGCAAGCATCGCGGCACGCAGGGCGGCCGTGTCGACACCCGCCCCGCGCGCGGGCGCCCGCGCAACCGCGCCGAGGCGCGCCAGCGCGCGCAGGCGCGGAGCTCGCGGCGGCTCGCGGACCGCGGCCGGGCCGCGCCCCTCGTCCCGCCGACCTGGGGCAGCGCCTTCCGCAAGGGGCTGATCGCCGCGGTGATCTTCTTCGCGCTGATGGCGCTCGCGTTCCAGCGCCCGATCGCCTCGGCGGCCGGGATCGCGGCCTTCATGGTCGCGTTCTACGTCCCGATGGCCTACTTCACCGACCGCCTCTTCTACAACCGCAACCTGCGCAAGCAGCAGGCGGCGCGCTCGCAGGGCGGAAGCTGAGCCGCTGATGGACGTCCGCATGCTCACCGTCGGGCCGGTGCAGGAGAACTGCTTCGTGTTCCGCCGCGACGGCTCCGAGGCGGCCCTGATCGTCGACCCGGGCGACGAGGCGCCGCGCATCCTCGCCGCGGTCGAGGACGCTCGGCGCGAAGGTCGAGGCGATCCTGCTCACCCACACCCACTTCGACCACATCGGCGCCGTCGCGCCGGTGGCCGAGGCGACCGGCGCGCCGGTCTGGGTCCCCGAGATCGAGGCGCCGGTGCTCGCCGACACCGATGGCGTGCGACCCCGCCCGGCTTCGGCCCCTTCGAGGGCTACGAGGCGGACCACACGCTCAACGGGGGCGAGAAGCTGGAGCTGGCCGGGTTCGAGATCGACGTCATCTTCACACGCCGGGCCACAGCCCGGGCCACGTCACCTTCTCGATCCCCGACGAGCAGGCGATCTTCTCGGGGGACGTCCTCTTCCAGGGCTCCGTCGGCCGCGTGGACCTGCCGGGCGGCGACGGCCCGACGCTGATGGAGTCCCTGCGCAACCTGGTCGAGTCGCTGCCGCCCGAGACCACGCGTGCACCCGGGCCACATGGGCCTGACCACGCTCGGCGCCGAGCGGCAGTCGAACCCGTTCCTGCTCGAGCTCGCCCGCTGAGCCACTGAGCTGACGGGGGCCGCGGCGGCTAAGGTCGCGCGGATGACCGAGAAGATCAAGGCGCCGCGCGGGACCTTCGACGTGCTGCCCGAACAGCAGGGGGTGCGGCGGCGGATCGACGAGACGGCCCGCGCGCTGCTGGAGGCGGCCGGCTACGGGCGCCTGGACACGCCCGTCTTCGAGGAGACCGAGCTGTTCGCGCGCGGCGTCGGGGGAGTCCACCGAGGTCGTGCAGAAGCAGATGTTCAGCTTCTCCGACCAGGGCGGGCGGGAGCTGACCCTGCGGCCCGAGGGCACCGCCTCGGCCTGCCGCGCCTACATCGAGCACGGGATGCAGAAGCGCCCACAGCCTGTGAAGCTCTGGTACGAGGGCCCGTTCTTCCGCCACGAGCGCCCGCAGGCCGGGCGCTACCGCCAGTTCCACCAGGTCGGCGCCGAGGCGATCGGCTCCGACTCCCCGCTGGTGGACGCCGAGCTGATCGTGCTCGCCTGGGACCTGGTCACCGAGCTCGGCGTCGAGGGCGTGCGCCTGGGCCTGGGCAGCCTCGGCTCCCCGGCCGCGCGCGCCGCGTACCTCGACGAGCTGCGCGCCCACATGCGCGGTCGCGAGGGCGAGCTCTCGGCGGAGGTGCGCGAGCGGATCGACGCTGAACCCGCTGCGCGCCTTCGACTCGGCCGACGAGGGCACCCGCGCGGTGATGGCGGACGCGCCGCGCCTGCTCGACCGCCTCGACGCCGCCGACGCCGAGCACTTCGAGCAGGTGCGGGCGCTGCTCGACCGCGCCGGCGTGTCGTACGAGGTGGACGCGACCATGGTCCGCGGGCTCGACTACTACACGCGCACCGTCTTCGAGCTGCACTGCGACCGCCTCGGGGCCCAGTCCCAGGTCGGCGGGGGCGGCCGCTACGACGGGCTGATCGAACAGCTCGGGGGACCGCCGACGCCCGCCAACGGCTGGGCGCTCGGCATCGACCGCCTGGCCCTGGCGCTCGGCGAGCCCGAGGAGCCCCGCGCGTGGAGGTCTTCATCGTCGCCGAGCCCGAGGCTCGCGAGCGCGCCCTGACGCTCGCGATCGAGCTGCGCCGGGCCGGGATCTCCGCCGACCTCGACCTCGCCGAGCGCTCGCACAAGGGCCAGATGAAGCAGGCCGACCGCTCGGGCGCCGCGCGCGCTGTGCTGCTCGGCGAGGGGGCACCTCGCGTGCGCGACATGTCGAGCGGCGAGACCGCGGAGGTGGACCTCGGTGGGCTGGTCGATCGCCTCCGCGAGGCGCCTGCCGGCGGCGGCGAAGGCGCCTAGCGGACATACTCCGCACCCGATGCCCGCCGACCGACCGGACTTCCCCGGCCTGAGGCCGAACCGCTACCGCGACGCCTGGTGCGGCCAGGTGCTTCCCGGACCGCGCCGGCTCCGAGGTCCGCGTCGCGGGCTGGGTCCACCGCCGCCGCGACCACGGCGGGCTGATCTTCATCGACCTGCGCGACCGAACCGGCCTGGTCCAGCTCGTCTTCAACCCCGACGAGTCCGGGGGCGAGGCGATGGCGCTCGGCCACAAGCTGCGCGCCGAGGACGTGCTCAGCGTGCGCGGGCCCGGTCGCCGCCCGCTCGCCGGAGACGGTGAACCCGAAGCTGCCGACCGGTGAGGTCGAGGTCAGGGTCGCCGAGGCGGAGCTGCTGGCCGACGCGGACACCCCTCCGTTCGAGATCGAGTCCTTCTCGGGCGAGGTCAGCGAGGAGGCGCGGCTGCGCTACCGCTACCTCGACCTGCGGCGCGACCGCATGCGCGAGGCGATCGAGCTGCGCCACCGCGTGGCCCAGGGGATGCGCGAGTTCCTGTCCGCCGAGGGGTTCCTCGAGATCGAGACCCCGGCGCTGACCCGCTCGACCCCCGAGGGCGCCCGCGACTTCCTGGTCCCCAGCCGCGTGCAGCGTGGGCAACTTCTACGCCCTGCCGCAGTCGCCGCAGCTCTTCAAGCAGCTCCTGATGGTCGGCGGCTTCGAGCGCTACTTCCAGATCGCCCGCTGCTTCCGCGACGAGGACCTTCCGCGCCGACCGCCAGCCCGACTTCACCCAGCTCGACATCGAGATGTCGTTCGTCGACGTGGACGACGTGATCGAGGTCAACGAGCGCCTGCTCGCCGCCGTGCTCGGCGCGGCCGGGATCGAGGTGGAGCTGCCGCTGCCGCGGCTCTCCCACGCCGACGCCATCGCCCGCTTCGGCACCGACCGCCCGGACCTGCGCTTCGGCCTGGAGCTCGCCGAGCTGACCGACGTCTTCGCCGAGAGCGAGTTCAAGGCGTTCCGGGGGGCGATCGAGGACGGTGCGCTGGTCCGGGCGCTGAACGCCGGCAGCCACGACTTCTCCCGCGCGCAGCTCGACGGGCTCGTCGCCGAGGCGCAGGAGCTGGGCGCGAAGGGCCTGGTCTGGGCCGTGGTCGAGGACGGCGGCTGGCGCTCGCCCGTCGCGAAGTTCCTCTCCGAGGGCGAGATCGCCGCCGCCAACGAGCGCGCTCGGCGCCTCCGAGGGGGACGTCCTGGTCCTCGTCGCGGACTCGCCCCGCGTCTCCGCCGCGGTGCTCGCCGAGCTCCGCAAGCGGCTCGGGGACAGGCTCGGGCTGATCCCCGACGGCGCCCACGCGCTCACCTGGATCGTCGACTGGCCGCTGGTCGAGTGGAACGACGACGAGGGCCGCTGGGAGCCCCACCACCACCCCTTCACGTCGCCCGCGGGCGAGATCGACCCCGACGAATCCCGGCGACGCCCGGGCGCTCGCATACGATGTGGTCTGGAATGGGTGGGAGATCGGTGGCGGATCCATCCGAATCAGCGACCCGGACGTCCAGCGCAAGGCTTTCGCGGCGATCGGCGTCGACGAGGCGCAGGCGGAGCAGCGCTTCGGGTTCCTGCTCGAGGCGCTCCGCTACGGCGCGCCGCCGCACGGCGGCATCGCCTACGGCCTCGACCGGATCGTCGCCCTGCTCCACGGCGCGGAGTCCATTCGCGACGTGATCGCGTTCCCGAAGACCGCCTCGGGCACCGACCCGCTGACCGGGGCTCCGGCCCCCGTCGACGAGCGCCAGCTCCGCGAGCTGGGCCTGGCGCTGCGGACCCGGCCCAAGCCCGGGGGCGGGGAGGACTGATGGAAGGGCGTCCGCCCTTCGACCCGGACGACGATCTGGACTTCGACTTCGAGTCCAGCCGGCGCCGGTGGCGGGAGCGGACCGACGAGCACGAGGCGGTCGGAGAGGGCGAGCCGGGGGACGAGGGCGACGCGGAGGGCCCGCCCGCCGGGCGCCGCCGCCGCGGGGGCGGCGTCAACCTCGACCTCCCCTTCGGGCGGCGCAGGCGGCCCCAGCGGGAGCGGCCCGCCCGGGCCGAGCGCCCCGGCGCCGATGAGCCCGCGGACGGAGAGGCCACGCCGGGCTCGCCTCGGCACCGGCGAGATCCCCGCGGTCGACCCGGACACCGGCGAGATGGCGCGCCTGCGCGACGACCCCTTCACTCCGGCCGAGGTGCCGGTTCCCGGCGCGCAGGCGAAGCCATCGCCGCGACCTCCCGGCCAGGGTCCGGCGCCGGCAGGCGATCGCGGCGGGGGCCGTCGTGGCGGTCCTGGTGGTCCTCGGCATCGTCGTGTTCTCGCGGCGGCGACGAGGCCGAGCCCGAGCCGCTGCCGCTGAAGAAGCTGGTCGGCCAGAGCGTCGTCGCCAAGCTGCGGCAAGGGCGGGGTGGACCAGACGCTCCTGCGCCGCGCGCGCAAGGGGCAGCTCGGCGGCGTGATCGTGGCGCCGCGCGACGAGGCCTCGCTCCAGGCCGACGTCGACGGCGCTCCAGCAGGCCGCCACCGACGGTGACAACCCGCCGCTGCTGGTGATGATCGACCAGGAGGGCGGCGACGTGAAGCGCCTCCCCAACGGCCCGCCGGAGCTCTCGGCGGCCGAGCTCGGCGAGGCCGGCGATGCGGAGGCGGCGCGCTCCGAGGGCGAGGCGACGGGGCAGTTCCTCGAGCCGCTCGGGGTGACGGTGGACCTCGCCCCCGTGCTCGACGTCGCACTGCCGCAGAGCGCCGAGACCATCGCCTCGCGCGCCTTCGGCGACGACCCCGCGCTTGTCGCCGAGCTGGGCTCGGCCTTCATCGACGGCCTTCAGTCCGAGGGCGTGGCCGCCACCGCGCAAGCACTTCCCCGGGCTCGGCCCGGCCACGACCAACACGGACTTCGGCCCGGTCACGATCGTCGCCCGCCAGGAGTCGCTCGACGCCGCCCTCGAGCCCTTCCGGGCCGCGGTGGCGGCCGGCGTCCGCCTGGTGATGGTCTCCTCGGCGATCTACCCCGACCTCGGCCCGCGCCGCCCGGCGGCGTTCGCGAGCCCCATCGTCCAGGGCCTGCTGCGTGACCAGCTCGGCTTCGAGGGCCTGGTGATCACGGACGACCTCGAGAGCATCGCCGATCGAGGAGTTCGCGGACCCGGCGCGCGCGGCCGTCGCCTCGGTCCGGGCCGGCTGCGACCTGCGTCCTCTACGCCCGCAACCGGCGCGGCTCGGTGGAGGGCTTCAACGCGATCGTCGCGGCGGTCAAGGAGGGCGCCCTCGACCGCGCCCAGATCGAGGCCGCCTACGGACGGATCGCCTCCCTCAAGGCGCAGCTCGGCGCCGGCTGATCGGCCGCGGCTTCGGTCTGGGCGCCGCGACTAGGGTCTCGTGCAGGGAGTCCGACCCGAACCCGAGGGAGACCATGAGAGAACTGCTCGCCCCAGACGACACGCGCGACGCGCTGCGCAAGCAGGGCGGTCTGCTGCTCGCGCTCGGAGTGCTGATGCTCGTGCTGGAAGGATGACGACTCGGCGACTTCGTGACGTTCCTGCTCTACGGCGCGATGGCGGCCGTACTCTGTACGGCGCGGTCTTCACCACCCGGCACACCGGACGGGGCGCGCCCTGGACCGCCGTTCACAGCGTGCTTCGGGCTGATCTTCGTGCCCGCTGGCCCTGGCGAGTTCGTCGAGCTGCTCGACGGCGACGCGGGCTCCGACCTCAACACGTTCTGGATCTTCGGCGTCACCGCCGCGCTGGCGTTCTACGCGGGCGTGGTCAAGGGGATCCGGTTCCACCTGCTCGCCGGCTCGATCGCGGCGATCGTCTCCTGGTCGGCCTCTGGGACAAGCTGCTCGGCGACGAGGGCATCGCCGGCCACTTCGGCACCTACCGCGGCCTGCTGGGGATCCTCTCGATCATCCTGCTGGCCGGCGCCCTCTGGCTCTGGCGCCAGGGCGATGAGACCCGGGTGACCGGCACCGTGACCGACGACGGCGGCGACGAGGGCGTCTGGAAGGCATCCGAGCTGTTCACGGGAGCCGGAATAGCGGCGGTGCTCGCCTGCGGCCTCGGGATCAGCAACCTCGCGGTTGCCACCTTCGCCGGCCCGTTCGGCGGAGAGATCTCGATCGTCCGAACGGCGCTCGTCTGGGACGTCCTGCTGCTGCTGATCTCGCTCGGCCTCGTCGGGGTCGGTTCGCTGATCGGCACCCGCGGCCCCGTCTACATCGGGGCGATCGGGCTGTTCCTGTTCCTGTTCATCGTCGGGCTCGACCTGAACGAGGACTCGCCCCAGCCGGGCAACCTCGGCGTCTGGCCGATCCTGCTGCTGGTCGGCGGCGGACTGCTGATCGGGCTCAGCGCCGTCAAGGAGGCGAGCCTCGGCGACCGCCCTCGGCAGTTCCTCGCGGGGCTGCGCAACCGCTAGCGAGTTGCCCTGGATGTAGACGAGCTCGTCCGCCGCTTCCTGGTCGCCCTCAGCGAGGGCGACCGGGCCGCGGTGGGCGAGCTGGTCCATCCCGAGGTCGAGATCCGGACCGAGCGCACCGTCCACCGCGGGCGGAAGGCGGCGATTGAGTGGTCCGGGAAGAGCTTCCGGCACCTCGTCCGCCGCTACGTCCCGGTGCGGATCGAGCACCGGCCGGGGGGCGTCCTCGTCCACGCCGAGCTGCAGTACGTCTGGCGGGACAGCGGGGAGGTGGGCGACAGCTCCGACGTGGCGATCGAGCTCGGCATCCGTGACGGCCTGATCTCCTCCTGGTACCTGCTCGACGACCCGCGCCCGCAGGGCTGAGTGCCCCGCGGGAAGCGGTGGAGGAATCACGGCGAGGGGCGTCGCCGCTGGTAGCCTGAAGGCAGGCTCGAGCCTGTTCGCGAGCCGTCCCGAATAAAACCCAACAACATGCGCTTGGGGGTCGATCTCCGGCGGCGCCCACCGTGGTTTCGCCGGGAAGACACCCACCTGTTCAACACGGGTTTCCAAGCAGGGACGGTGAACGGCAGGCTGGGGCCTCTTTTCGTTCCCGGCCTTAGGGCCTGTCCCGCCAGGGATCGCACCCCTGGCTGCGGCCCAGGGGCCCCTGACGGGACAGGCCCTTACCCTCTGCGCCATGGACGGCGAGGCACTCAGCCACTACCTGGCCGACGGCTCGCGCCGCGGCCCCGCCGCCGCGGGCGCTCACAGCGGCTCGGCGGGCGGCGCTCCCTGCGGCGACCTCGTCCGGCTCTCGCTCAGCGCCCGCTCGGGCAGGATCGAGCGCGTCACGCACGACGCCGAGGGCTGCGCGACAAGCCGCGCCGCCGCTGCGGCCGCGGCGGAGCTCGCCGAGGGCGCCGCGGTGCTGGGCGCGGCCCGGATCGGTCCGGCCGAGATCGCGGCCGAGCTGGGCGGCCTCGCGGCGACGCATCGCCACGCGGCGGATCTGGCCGCGGATGCGCTCCACCGCGCCCTGTCCTCTCTGGCAGGCTCGGGGGACGCCCTCGCCGCGCCCCCCGGCGCGGGTCGCGAGCGGGTGCTCGTCGCCCTCAGCGGCGGCGTCGACTCGGCCGTGGCGGCGCTGCTCGAGCGCGACCGCGGCGCCGACGTCGTCGCCGTGACGCTCAAGCTCTGGGCCGATCCCGAGACCGACGGCGAGCGGAGCTGCTGCTCGCCGGAGGCGGTGCTGGGCGCTCGGCGCCTCGCCCACTCGCTCGGGATCCCGCACCTGACGCTTGACCTCGCGGCCCGAGTTCCGCGACGGCGTCGTCCGGCCCTTCCTCGAGGGCTACGCCGTGGGCCGCACGCCCAACCCCTGCGTGCTCTGCAACGGCGAGCTGCGCCTCGACGCGATGATCGCCCTCGCCGGCCGCGTCGGCGCCGCGGCGCTCGCCACCGGCCACTACGCGCGGCTGCGCGACGACGGCGAGGGGCCCCTGCTGGCCGCCGCCGCAGACGAGGCCAAGGACCAGACCTACATGCTCGCCGGCCTGCGCCCGGCCTCCCTGCGGCGCCTGCGCTTTCCGCTGGCGGAGCTGACCAAGCCCGAGGTGCGCGCCCTCGCGGCCGAGCGCGGGCTCGAGGTCGCCGGGCGGGCCGAGAGCCAGGACCTGTGCTTCCTCGCCGGCCAGGGCAAGCGGGCGTTTCTACGCCGGCACGCCGGCCTCGGCGAGCGCCGCGGCGCGATCGTCACGGCGGGCGGCGAGGTGGTCGGCGAGCACTCCGGCCATCACGAGTTCACCGTGGGGCAGAGGCGCGGCCTCCGCCTCGGCGGCGGAGAGCCGCACTACGTCCTCGGCACCGACGCCGGCGCGAACACCGTCACGGTCGGCCCGCGCGAGGCGCTGGAGACGGGCGAGGTGCCCGTCAGCGGCGTCAGGCTGCACCGCGAGCCCGCCCGCGTCAACGGGGTGCGGCTGCGCTACCACTCGCCGGTGAGGCCCTGCGGGGTCAGGCTGGGCGCCGGGGGCGAGGCGACGATCGAGCTGGCGGAGCCGGCGAGCAGGCCGGCGCCGGGCCAGCTCGCGTGCCTGCTCGACGGCGACCTCGTCGTGGGCCACGGCACGATCGCCTGACGACGCATCCTTCTTTCCGCAACTCCTAGGATGCGCCGCTGTTGAGAACCCCGATGAGACGCCCCCTCGCCACAGCTCTCGTTCTCGCCTGCACGCTCGTGTTCGCCGCGGACGCCCTCGCGGGCCCTGCGGCGACGGAAGGCCGCGCCCGGCGGGGCCGGCCACAACGCCCAGACGCGGGCGCTCGAGGCGGTCTTCAAGGTCGCCCTCTACCTGCGAGCCGGCGACCCCGACGGCTGTTACCCGACCGCGGATGTGCTGATTCCGGAGGTGCGCGCGCAGCAGGGCACCGAGGTGCTCGCCGCCACGACCCTGAAGAAGCTGGCCCTGCAGAACCGCGTCTACGCGATCAAGCGCGCGACCAAGTGCAACCGGGTCCAGCTCGGCCTGCGCGTCGGCAAGAAGACCTACGTGCTCGACTCCGCCCGCGGGCCGGTCTTCGTGATCGGTCCCGGCAGCGGTGGCGCCAAGGGCGGCCGGCACCGCGGCAACGAGCCCGGGCAGGCCGGCCCGCTGCGCGCGATCAGCCTGGTGACCAAGAGCTTCCCGGCGATGACAATGCCCGACCAGGTCGATCGCCTCACGGTGAACTGTCCCGCCAAGAGCTATCCGTTCGGCGGCGGGCTCAGCGCCAGCCCGGCTCCCGGCCCCGACGGCGAGGGCGTCTACCCGCACTCATACGAGCGCCTCGGCGTCCAGCGCGGCTTCCACTCGAACCCGGTGATGATCGACCCCAGTCCTGCCGAGACCAAGCCGCGCAAGGTCACCCTCCAGGTGATGTGCGGCAAGGGCCTGGTCCCGACGACCGCGCCGCACAAGACCGTCTTCCTGCTGCCGGGCCAGACCAAGCAGGCCGTCGCGCGCTGCCCCAAGGGAACCCAGCTCTTCTCGGGCGGCTTCCAGCGGACCGACATCAGGACCCCGGGCGGCGACTACGTGACGGAGTCGCGCGCGATCGGCACCCGCGCCTGGCGCGTCAGCGGCCGCGCCTTCGGCCTCTTCGGCGGCGAGCTCACCGCGATCGCCCACTGCGTCAACGCAAAGCGGCCCCTGATGGCCGAGGTCTCCGCCTCGACCTCCGTCGCGGCCGGGCAGTCGGGCGAGGCGACGACGCCGCGCTGCCCGAAGGGCGCCCGGCTCCTCACCGGCGGCTTCAGCTTCAACGGCACGCACAACGGCCTCTACGCCGACGGCATCTTCAACGCGAACGGCACCTGGACCGCCTCGGCGTTCGGCTACTTCGGCGCCGTGCCGAAGCTGACCGCCTACGGCTACTGCCTGCGGCCCGGCGACGCGGGCTGAGCGCCGCGCCTTTACGCGTCGGTGGGGCGCTCCCGGGCTCCCGTTCCTAGACTGACGGCGTGAAGACGGACGAGATCCGCCGCACCTACCTGGAGTTCTTCGAGCAGCGCGATCACAAGATCGTGCCGTCGGCCTCGCTCGTGCCCGCGACGCACGACCCCTCGGTGCTGCTGACGACGGCCGGGATGCAGCCGTTCAAACGCGCGTTCCTGGGACAGGAGCAGCCCCCGGCCCCGCGCGTCGCCGACGTCCAGCGCTGCTTCCGCACCACCGACATCGAGCAGGTCGGCAACACCGCCCGGCACCTCACCTTCTTCGAGATGCTCGGCAACTGGAGCTTCGGCGACTACTTCAAGGAGGAGTCCATCCCCTGGGGCTGGGAGCTCTCGGTCGAGGGCTTCGGCTTCGACCCCGAGCGGGTCTGGGTGACGGTGTTCGCGGGCGACGACGAGCTCGGCCTCGGCCCCGACGAGGAGGCGATCGAGATCTGGCGCGGGGTGGGCGTCCCCGACGAGCGGATCGTGCAGCTGCCGCGAGCGGAGAACTTCTGGCAGGCCGGGCCGACCGGGCCCTGCGGCCCCTGCTCCGAGCTCTACCTCGACCGCGGCGAGCGCTTCGGCGGCCCCGACGACCGCCCGGGCGACGACACCGACCGCTTCGTCGAGTTCTGGAACCACGTCTTCATGACCTACTCGCTGGCCGAGGACGGGACGCTGAGCGAGCTGCCGATGAAGAACATCGACACCGGCATGGGGCTCGAGCGGATGGCGGCGATCCTCCAGGATGTCGACTCCGTCTTCGAGACCGACACCCTGCGGCCGCTGGTGGACCTGGCCGAGGAGCTCTCGGGCCGCTCCTACGCCGACGGCGGCGCCACCACCCGGGCGATGCGCATCCTCGCCGACCACTCTCGCGGCACCGCGGCGCTGATCGCCGACGGCGTCGTGCCCTCCAACGAGGACCGCGGCTACGTGCTGCGGCGGATCATGCGCCGGGCGATCCAGCAGGGCCGCACCCTGGGCCTGGAGCCGCCCTTCATGGGCCGCTTCGCCGAGCGCGCGCTGGAGATCCTCGGCCCCACCTACCCCGAGCTCGCCTCCGAGCGCGACACCGTGCTGCGCTGGGTCGGCGACGAGGAGGAGAGCTTCGGGCGCACCCTCGACCGCGGCACCCAGATGCTGCGCGAGCTGATCGAGAGCGCGAAGGCCGACGAGACCTCCTGGGTCGAGGCCTCCGACGCCTTCCGCCTGCACGACACCTACGGCTTCCCCTACGACCTGACCAAGGAGCTGCTGGCCGAGGAGGGCCTCTCCGTTGACGACCAGGGCTTCGAGGAGCTGATGGAGGAGCAGCGCGGCCGCGCCCGCACGGGCAGCGCCACCGCCCACGGCTCCGAGGACCACCACGGGGCCGTCCTCGCCTTCGCCTCCGAGGCGCCGCCCTCGCGCTTCGTCGGCTACGAGAAGCTGCGGGCGGAGACCAGCCTGCTCGCGGCCGAGCCCGACGACGGCCGCGTGCTCGCGAAGCTCGAGGAGAGTCCCTTCTACGCCGAGGGCGGCGGCCAGGTGGCGGACTCCGGGCTGGTGCGCTGGGACGGCGGCTCGGCCCGGGTGGCCGACGTCTACCGCCTCGGCGACGACCAGGCGCTGGCGCTGGAGCCCGAGGGCGACCCGCCGCCTGCGGGGGCGGCGATCGAGGCGGAGGTCGAGCGCGCGACGCGCCACGCGACGATGCGCAACCACACCGCCACGCACCTGCTGCACGCCGCTCTGCGCCAGGTGGTCGGACACCACGTCCGCCAGGCGGGCTCGGCCGTGCGCCCCGACAAGCTGCGCTTCGACTTCACCCACGGCGCCGCGCTCAGCGCCGAGGAGGCTGCCGCGGTGGGCGACCTGGTCAACGGCTGGATCAAGGAGGGCCTGCCGGTGCGTGCGATGCAGATGTCGCGCGCGGAGGCCGAGAAGCTCGGCGCGATGGCGCTGTTCGGCGAGAAGTACGGGGAGTGGGTGCGGGTGGTCGAGGTCGAGGAGGTCTCGCGCGAGCTGTGCGGCGGCACCCACGTCGCGAACACCGCCGAGGTCGGGATCTTCGCGATCGCCTCCGAGGGTTCGAGCGCGGCGAACGTGCGCCGGATCGAGGCGCTGACCGGACCCGCCGCGATCGACTGGTTCCGTGCCCGCTCGGACCAGCTACGCGAGGTCGGCCGCGCGCTCGGCGCCGAGCAGGACCCGGTCGCCGGGGCGCGCCGGCGCGCGCGAGCGGCTGAAGGAGCTGGAGAAGGCCTCCAAGAGCGCGGGTGCGGCGGATATCGAGAAGGTGGTCGCCGAGCTTTCCGGCGCGGCCGAGCCGGCGGGCGAGTTGCGGCTGCTGAGCGCCGACGCGGGGGTCTCGGCCGGCCGCGCGCTCGACCCCAAGGAGCTGCTCCAGGTCGCCGAGCGGGTACGCGCCAAGCTGGGAGACGGCGGCGCCGTGGTCCTCGGCGCTGCGGGTGACGGCAAGGCGGCCCTCGTCGCCAGCTTCGGCCCGGCGGCACAGGAGGCCGGGCTCTCGGCCGCCGAGGTGATCAAGGGCGCCGCCGGCCTGATCGGGGGCGGAGGCGGCGGCCGCGACAACGTCGCGCAGGCGGGCGGGAAGGACCCGTCGAAGCTCGGCGAGGCCCTGGCTGCCGCGCGCGAGGCGATCGCCGCGAAAGTCGGTTGACGCCCGGCGTGACCGGCCGATGAGGGTGCTCGCGCTCGATCACGGGACCGTGCGCTGCGGCGCAGCCATCTCGGACCCGACGGGGACGCTGGCCACGCCTCTGCCCGCTGTCTCGCCGCCCGAGCCCGGGAAGGTGGCAGCGCTCGTGGATGAATACGATGCCGAGCTTGTGATCGTGGGGCTGCCGGTCTCCCTGAGCGGAGAGGAGGGGCCCCAGGCCCGCCTGGCGCGGGCCTTCGCGGACGAGGTGGGGGGTCTGATCGAGGTGCCGGTGGAGATGCATGACGAGCGGCTGACGACGAGCCTCGCCGACCAGAGCGCCCGCGCGGGCGCGCGCGCCGACCGCGACTCGCTGGCCGCGGCGCACCTGCTGGAGTCCTGGCTCGCCGCCCGCCCCTCCGGAGGCCCCGCAGATGACGCCTGAGCGAGGCGATGGCGACTGGCACGTGGACCCCGAGGGCAACCTGACGGGCCCCGGCGAGCTGCAACCGGACACCGACGAGTTCGGCCGCGACGACCCCGACGCCCTCGAGCGCGAGCGGCGCCGGCGTGAGCGCGAGCAGCGCCGCAAGGGTCGCCCCCCGAAGCGGGCGAAGGCCAAGCAGGCGAAGCCGAAGGGCGAGGGCGGGAGCATCACGGGGTCCTTCGGGCGCCTGCGCCGCAAGCGCGCGGAGCCCGCCGCCCGCGAGGGAGACGCTGCGCCGCCGCCGGCCACGGCGGAGCGCGAAGTGCCGCCGCCGTCTGACACCGCCGAGCACGCGCCCGCCCTGCCACCTGACACCTCCGAGCGCCCGGCTACGCCGCCGCCGCCCACGGCCGAGCGCTCCGCCGCGCCGCCGCCGGCCACCGAGGAGTCGGCCGCACAGCCCGCGGGGCGCCGGTTCCGGCGCCCGTCCCGCCCGGGCGGGGGCAAGCCGCCGCGCGCCCCCCGGACCGGCAGCTTCCGCCGCCGCCGCATCGCCGCCTTGGTCGCGGTCCTCGCCGGAATCCTGCTGGTCTGGTTCCTGGTCGCCTTCTTCCAGCCCTTCGCCGGCGATGGCGAGGGCAGCGGCACGGTGACGGTCGAGATCCCCGAGGGCTCCGACGCCGCCGACATCGCGAAGATCCTCGACGACCAGGGCGTGGTCACGAGCGCCCGCCTGTTCGAATGGCGCCTGCGGCTCGCCGGCAAGGCGGATGACATCCAGGCCGACACCTACACGCTGGCCTCCGGGATGAGCTACGGGGCGGCGATAGACCAGCTCACGAGCGCCGCCGAGCCGGGCGCCCTCAGCGTCAGCATCCCCGAGGGCCTCGACCGCAACCAGATCGCTGGCCAGGTGCTGCCGGAGGGCGTCTCCAGCGACGAGTACCTCCAGCTCACCGAGGCGGCCCCGAAGGGCTTCGACCCCACCCGCTACGGCGCGAAGGGGACCAGCCTCGAGGGCTTCCTCTTCCCGGCGACCTACGAGCTGCCGCCCGACGAGGCCCAGCGGGTGCCGAGCCTCGTGGATCAGCAGCTCCAGGCCTTCCGGGACAACATCTCGCGGGTGGACATGAGCTACGCGAAGAAGAAGAACCTGACCATCTACGACGTCCTCATCATCGCCTCGATGATCGACAAGGAGGTCATGGTCGAGAAGGAGCGCCCGCTCGTCGCCGCGGTCATCTACAACCGCCTCAGCCAGGGGATACCGCTCGGCATCGACGCGACGACGCGCTTCGAGACCCAGAACTACGCCGAGCAGATCACCCAGGCGCAGCTCGACGCGGACACGCCCTACAACACCCGCCTCAACGCCGGCCTCACCCCGACGCCGATCGGCAACCCCGGCCTGGCGGCGATCGAGGCGGCGGCTCGCCCCGCCAAAGCGAACTACATCTACTTCGTGGTCAAGCCCGGGACCTGCGGCGAGCACGCCTTCACGGCGAGCGAGGCCGAGTTCGAGCGGCTCGCGGCCGCCTACCAGCAGGCGCTCGAGGCCGAGGGCGGCTCGCCCACCGACTGCGAGTGAGCCCGGCCGGGCCCAGCGGGGCGGCGCGGTGAAGCGGCTCGCCGTGCTCGGCGACCCCGTCGCCCACTCCCGCTCGCCCGCGATGCAGACCGCGGCGCTGGCGGCGCTGGGCCTCGGCGAGGAGTGGAGCTACGAGGCGATCCGCATGCCTCCCGCCGACTTCGCGGAGCTGACCCGTGCCCTGCCCGCCGAGGGCTTCGTCGGAGCGAACGTCACGATCCCGCACAAGGAGGCCGCCTTGGCGCTCGCCGGCGACGCGTCGGTGGCCGCGACCGAGATCGGGGCCGCCAACACCCTCAGCTTTCGCGACGACGGGACGATCCGCGCGGACAACACCGACGCCCCCGGGATCCTGGCCGCCCTCGGCCGTTCGGTCGCCGGCTCGCGTGCGCTCGTGCTGGGCGCGGGCGGCTCGGCCCGCGCCGCGGTCTGGGCGCTGGCGAGCCAGGGCGCGAACGTCGAGGTCTGGAACCGCAGCGGCGAGCGGGCTTCCGAGCTGGTCTCGAGCCTGGCGGGGAGCGCGCCGGACGAGGAGCGCCTGGCGGCGGTGAGCGAGGGAGGCGCCCGCAGCGGACGCTACGAGCTGATCGTCAACTGCACGGCGGTCGGTCTCGAGCCGAGCGACGATCCCTTCGCCGAGCTGCCGCTCGAGCGCGAGCGCATCGGCGAGGCAGCCGTCCTCGACCTGGTCTACGCGCACACCGGCGACACCGCCCTGGTCTCCGCCGCGCGCGAGCGCGGGGCGGAGGTGGTGGATGGCCTCGAGGTCCTCGTGCGCCAGGGCGCCGAGTCGCTGCGGATCTGGACCGGCCTCGAGCCGCCGCTCGATGTCATGCGCGAAGCGGCTGCACGCCGCGGCTGAGCGCCGGCATCCTTCTCGGTGCTGGCTACCGAGACGCTCGGGTAGCGAGAACCGATGCGAACACGCGGCCTGTCGAGCCGGTTGGTCATCGTGCCCGTCGCGACCAGCAGCGACTCGGCGAGGCGCGAAGGGGAGAGGCGGTAGGGCCGGCCGGAGCGCTGCGGCGCGAAGACGACGTCGCCCTCGCCGCGCGTCACCCGTACTCGCGGGCCAGGGAGCTGACGCCGGCGTCGACGACTCGTAGGCCGGCCAGCGTGACGCGCGCGGCCAGGCGCATGAGTGTCCAGGTCGAGGCCGGGGCGCTCCGCGCGCGCACTGCTCAAGGTAATTCGAACCGAAGGAGGCTTGCGATGTCCCGCACGATGCGGATCCCCCGACCCGAGTCGGTCACCGTCCGCAAGAGCACCCCCGAGTTGCTGGAGGTGCTCGCGACGCTACGGCCCCGCGAGCAAGCCGCCCCCGAAGCACTTCCACCCGGCCCAGGACGAGCGCTTCGAGGTGCTCGAGGGCAGGTTGCGCGTCCGCGTGGACGGCGAGCAGCGCGAGCTGGGCGCCGGCGACACGATCGAGATCCCGCGCGGGGCGGTGCACCAGATGTGGAACCCGGGCGAGGGCGAGGCGCGCGTCGTCTGGCAGACGCTGCCTGGCGGCCGCACCGAGCAGTGGTTCGCCGCGATCGACGCCCTCCAGCGCGAGGGCCGGGTGGGCCGCAACGGCATGCCGGGCCCGCTCGCCTTCGCCGCGCTGCTGACGGAGTTCGACGACGTCTTCCGGCTCGCGGGCGGCCCGGAGCCGCTGGTGCGGGGCGCGCTGCGGCTGCTGGCGCCGCTCGGCCGGGCCCGCGGCTACCTGCCGGCGCCCGCGTAGCAGCTCCGCCCCGGAGTCGCTTGCTAACTTTGCGTAAGTGACAGGGCTGAAGCTGGTCAACGGGGACGCGGCGCCCGCCCCCGCGGGGGGCGACGAGCCGCGGCTGCCCGACGCCGACGCCTTCGACGCCTACTCCCGCACGGTCGCGGGCGTCGCCGACGAGCTGCGGCCGTCCGTAGCCCACCTCGCCGTCGCGCGCCGCACCCGCCGCGGGCGGCACGAGGGCGGTGGCAGCGCGGTCGCGATCGCGCCCGACGGTTACATGCTGACCTCGGCGCACGTGGTGGCCGAGGCGAACGACGGCGTGCGCGCCTCGTTCGCCGACGGGCGCGAGCTGCGCACGGAGGTGATCGGGGCCGACGCCCTCTCCGACCTCGCCGTGGTCCGCGCCGACGGCGTCGGACCTGGAGCCGGCGACGCTCGGCGACGCCGATTCCCTGCGCGTCGGCCAGCTCGTGGTCGCCATCGGCAGCCCGATGGGCCTCGCCGGGACGGTCACGGCCGGGGTCGTCTCGGCGCTCGGCCGCTCCCTGCCGACGCGCTCGGGCTCCGCGACCCGCCTGGTCGAGAACGTGATCCAGACCGACGCCGCCCTCAACCCCGGCAACTCGGGCGGGGCGCTGGCGGACGGCCTCGGGCGGGTCGTTGGCGTGAACACCGCGGTGGCCGGGATCGGCCTCGGGCTGGCGGTGCCGATCAACGGCGCCACCCGCAAGATCGTCTCGGCGCTGCTCAGCGACGGGCGGGTCCGCCGTGCCTACATCGGCATCGTCGGCGGCTCGCGGCCGCTGCCGCCCCGCGCCGCGTCCCGCCTTGGCCGCCCAAGGGCATCGAGGTCGTGGAGGTGATGGAGGGCAGCCCCGCCGCTCGGGCCGGCCTGCGGCCCGAGGACGTGATCGTGGCCGTGGACGGCGAGCCGATGGGCGACGTCGGCGACCTCCAGCGGCTGATGGTCGCCGAGCGGATCGGCACTGGCGTCAGCGTCGAGCTGGTGCGGGGCAGTCGGTCCTTGCGGCTGGAGCTGGTTCCCCGGGAGCTGGAGGCTTCCTAGCGCCGACCTCGATCCGCGCCGCGACGGAGTCGCCCTCGACGAAGCGGAGCGCGTAGCTGCCCTTCTGGCGGGGCAGGAGGTTGAAGTAGGTGGGCACGCCCGGGCTGACCGGCTCGACGCGGCCGATCAGCGGGATCTCCAGCAGGTCCGCGGTCTCGCGGGTGCAGACGGTCAGCGAGAGCTGGTCGCCGAGGGACAGCGGGACGACCGGGATCGTCCGGCCGCCGACGAAGATCCGCGCCTGCACGGCCTGCCCTCCCTGTTCCGGCCTGGGGCGCAACCGGTGCCGGCGCCGTCTCGGTCGCCTCGGTCTCCGTGGCGGTGCTGCCCGTCTCGTCGCGGAACGCGCGCGGCGGCACGAGCGCGGCCGCCAGGGTCGAGATCCCCAGCAGGACCAGCATCACGATCAGCAGGCGGCGGGCGGCCATGGGGAGATCCTGCCAGGGGCGGTCGGCGTCGTGCTGCGGGGCGAGGGCTCGCAGATAGCCTCTTGCCCATGCAACTGCGCTTCACGACAGCCGGGGAATCGCACGGGCCGGGCCTGGTCGCGGTCGTCGAGGGCCTGCCCGCGGGGCTGCGGCTGGACCGCGAGGCGCTCGACCGCGACATGGCGCGGCGCCAGCTCGGCCACGGCCGCGGCGGGCGCATGAAGATCGAGTCCGACTCCGTCGAGGTCCGCTCCGGGGTGCGCCACGGGCTCACCCTGGGCGCCCCGATCGCACTGCTGGTCGCCAACCGCGACTACCCGAACTGGGACGTCCGCATGAATCCCTGGCCGGTGGACGAGGAGGTCGAGGAGTCGCACCTGCCGCGCCCCGGCCACGCCGATCTCGCCGGCCTGCAGAAGTACGGCTTCACCGACGTCCGCAACGTGCTCGAGCGCGCCAGCGCGCGCGAGACCGCCGCGCGCGTCGCCGCGGGCGGCCTGGCGAAGGAGCTCCTGCGGGCGCTGGGGGTCGAGATCCGCAGCCACGTGCTCCAGATCGCGTCGGTGGCGGCGCCGCAGCGCGAGGTGATGGAGCTCTCCGACTTCGAGGGCGTGGACGACGACCCTGTGCGCTGCCTCGACCCCGAGGCCTCGGCCGCGATGATCGCGGAGATCGACCGCCTGCGGAAGGCCAACGAGAGCCTCGGCGGCAAGTTCGAGGTGCGCGCCTTCGGGCTCACGCCGGGCCTCGGCTCGCACGTCGCCTGGGACGCGAAGCTCGACGGCCGCCTGGCGCAGGCGATCTGCTCGATCCAGTCGGTCAAGGGCGTCGCCCTCGGCGAGGCCTGGGACGTCGCAGGCCGCCCGGGCTCGGAGGCCCACGACGAGATCTTCCACTCGGACGAGCGCGGCTGGTACCGCGAGACCAACCGCGCCGGCGGGCTGGAGGGCGGCATGACCAACGGCGAGCCGCTGATCGTTCAGGCCGCGATCAAGCCGATCTCGACGATGACCCAGCCGCTGCGCTCCGTGGACACCGAGACCAAGGAGCCCGCGCAGGCGATGCGCGAGCGCACCGACTCGACCGTGGTCCCCGCGGCGGCGGTCGTCGCCGAGGCGATGGTCGCCCTCGTGCTCGCCGGCGCCTACCGCGAGAAGTTCGGCGGCGACCACATCGACGACGTCCGCGCGGCGATCTCGGCCTACGAGGAGCGGATCGGATGGCGGAGGTAGCGCGACCTGACGCGGCCGGCCCCTCGATCGTCCTCATCGGGTTCATGGCCGCGGGGAAGAGCGGCGCCGCGCGGGCGCTCGCGCGCCCGGCTCGGTCTCGAGGCCGCCGACGCCGACGAGCTGATCGAGGCCCGCCTCGGCGAGCCGATCGCCGCGTTCTTCGAGCGCGAGGGCGAGGCGGAGTTCCGCCGTCGCGAGCGGGAGGCGGTGCTGGAGCTGCTCGGCCCCGGAGGGCCGGACGTCGATCGCGCTGGGCGGCGGCGCAGTCGAGAGCGAGGAGGTGCGCGCGGCGCTCGGCGGCCACGTCTGCGTCTGGTGCGAGGTGGACGAGGAGACCGCGTGGGAGCGGGCCTCGCGCGACTCCGAGCGCCCGCTGGCCGCCGACCGCGATCAGTTCGCCCGCCGCTTCGCCGCCCGCGCGCCTCTGTACGAGGGGCTCGCCCGGGCGATCCTGCCCGCGAACGCGAGGGATGCCGCCGCCGAGGCGGCGCCCTGGATCGCGGCCCTGCGGGCCCTGCCCGGCATGCGGATGATCTGGGCCTCGTCGGCGAGTGGCTCCTACCCGGCCCTGATCGGCGAGGGGGCGGCGGGCGCGCTCGACGCCGCGCGCGCCGCGCTCCCCGGCGAGCTGCCGGAGCGCAGCTTCCTGATCGCCGACCCGGTCCGTCCCGGCTGCCCTCGGGGAGCGGCTGGGAGACGTGGTCGCGACGATCGAGGTCGCCGGCGGCGAGGCATCGAAGACGATGGCCGAGGCCGAGCGGGTGCTGGGCGAGCTCGCCGCGGCCGGCGCCCGCCGCGACGACCTCGTGGTCGCGCTCGGCGGCGGAGTCGTCGGGGACCTCGCCGGCTTCTGCGCCGCCACCTACCAGCGCGGGGTCCCGGTGGTCCAGGTCCCGACGACGCTGGTCGCGCAGGTGGACTCCGCCTACGGCGGCAAGACCGGGGTGGACCTGCCCGGCGCCAAGAACTACGTCGGCGCCTACCACCAGCCGCTCGCCGTCCTCGCCGACCCCGCGGCGCTCGCGACGCTGCCGCCCGCCGAGATGGCGGCGGGCTTCGTCGAGGTCGTGAAGACGGCGCTGCTCGCCGGCGGGGAGCTGTGGGAGCGCGTGCGCTCGCTGGACGAGCCTCGACCCGGCCGCGCTGGGAGACGTGATCTTCGCCTGCGCCCGCACGAAGATCGCGGTCGTCGCCGCCGACGAGCGCGACTCCGGCCGCCGCGCGACGCTCAACCTGGGCCACACGGTCGGGCACGCGATCGAGGCGGCCGGCGGCTACGAGCGCTACCGCCACGGCGAGGCGGTCGGGCTGGGGCTGCTCGCTGCGCTGCGGCTCTCGGGGGCAGACGGGCTGCGCTCCGAGGTCGCCGGGCTGCTGGCCGCCCACGGCCTGCCGGCCGAGCTTGACCGGGCGATCGAGCTCGACGACGTGGTCGCCGCGGTCTCGCGCGACAAGAAGGCGACGGGCGCCGGGATCGGCTTCGTGCTGCTCGAGCGGCCGGGCGAGCCCCGCTGGGGCCAGAGCGTGGAGGCGGATAGGGTGCGGGCGTCTGTCGAGGAGCTGTACGGATGAGCCTGAGCTCGCACAATCGCGTCGAGGTCCTGCACGGGGTCAACTTCGACATGCTGGGCAGCCGCGACCCGCTGCACTACGGCGGGCTGACGCTGTCGGAGCTCGAGGTGAAGATCAAGCGCTTCGCGGCCGAGTTCGGCCTCGAGGTCACCTTCTTCCAGACCAACCACGAGGGCGAGTACGTCGAGCGCCTGCACCGCCTCCCGGAGATGGCCGACGCCGCGATCATCAACCCGGGCGCCTGGACGCACTACTCCTGGGCGATCCGCGACGCGCTCGAGTTCAGCGGGGTCCCGGCCGTCGAGATCCACCTCTCCGACGTCTCGAAGCGCGAGGAGTTCCGCAAGATCTCGGTGTTCGACGGGCTTGAGTCCCGCATCGGCCGCGTCTACGGCAAGGGGCCCGACGGCTACCGCGAGGCGCTGGAGATCGTCGCCGGGCACCTCGGCGTCTCATCCTGATGGCAGAGCCGACAGCAGCCGGCGAGCGCGGCGCCGGGCTCGCCGCCCTGCTGGCCGAACGGGAGCTCGACCTGCTGTTCGTCTCCGACCTCATCAACGTCCGCTACCTGACCGGCTTCACCGGCACCAACGGGGCCTGCCTGGTCGGCCCGGAGACGCGGCTCTTCTTCACCGACTTCCGCTACGTCGAGCGGGCCGAGGCCGAGGTGGGGGAGGGGTGGGAGCGGCCCGAGGCCGAGCGCGACTTCCTGCCCCAGATCGCGCGGGCGATGAGCGGGCGCGTCGGCTTCGAGGACCACAAGCTGAGCGTGCGCCAGCGCGCCAAGCTCGGGGAGGCCGTGAGCGACGGCGTCGAGCTGGTCGCGGCCGGAGACCTCGTCGAGGAGCTGCGCGCGGTCAAGGACGCCGCTGAGGTCGGGCGGATCGCCGCCGCCGCCGAGCTGGCCGACGACGTCTACCGCTGGGCGATCGAGCGCGGCCTCGTCGGCCGCCGCGAGGAAGACGTCGCCCGCGACGTCCAGGCCCGCATGCGGGAGCTCGGCGCCGAGCCCTCGTTCCCCCCGATCGTCGCCGCCGGCCCGAACGGCGCCCTGCCGCACGCCGAGCCGGGCGAGCGCGAGATCGGCCCCGGCGAGCTGGTCGTCTTCGACATGGGCGCCCTGCTCGACGGCTACTGCTCGGACTGCACCCGCACGTTCGCGACGGGCGCGCTCGACGAGGACGCGCGCGCCGTCTACGAGATCGTGCTCTCCGCGCAGGCCGCCGGGCTCGAGGCCGTGCGCCCCGGCATCTCCGGCAAGGCCGCGGACGACAGCGCCCGCGAGCTGATCCGCGCCGCCGGCCACGGCGATGACTTCGGCCACGGCCTCGGCCACGGCGTCGGCCTCGAGGTCCACGAGGGGCCCCGGCTCTCGCCCAGCTCCACCGACGACCTGCGCGAGGGCAACGTCGTCACCGTCGAGCCGGGCATCTACCTCGCCGGCCGCTTCGGCGTCCGCATCGAGGACCTGGTCGTCGTCGAGGCCGACGGCCCGCGCATCCTCAGCGGCCTGTCGAAGGAGCTGACGGTCGTCTCCTAGAACCTAGGGGCGTGGCCTCCCGCGTCTACGTGATCGAGCTCGACCGCGGCCGCGGGAAGGCGGCGCGACCCGCGCCTGCCGTGGCTCTACGTGGGCTCGAGCGCGCGCAGTCCCGAGCGGCGCTTCGAGCAGCACCGCGACGGCTACAAGTCGTCGGGCCTGGTGAAGCGCTTCGCGCTGCGCTTGCGGCCCGACCTCTACGAGGACCTGCCGGCGTTCCCGGGGTCGAAGACGGCCTGCGCCGCCGAGCGCGAGCGGGCCCGGGAGCTGGCGGACTGCGGCTTCGTGGCCCACAGCGACGGCGTCTCCTATGGCAAGGGCGAGGGGGAGTGGGTCGAGTGGGACCGCGAGCGGCTCGAGCCGGTGATCTCCCACGTGGACGCGGCGGCCGCGGAGCTGGCCGAGTCCTCGTTCTCGCCGCTCGACCGCCGGGCGCTGCGCCGAGCTCCTCCACGGAGAGCACGGCTTCTGGGTGCAGGACTTCATCGACCCCGGCGATCCGCCGCCGGCATACGGGCTGTTCGCGCACGTGCGGCTCGACGCGCTGGAGGCGCGGGTCGCCGCGCTGGCGGCGTCAGGCGGGCTCAGGCTCGAGCCCGCCGGCGTCGCGCCGCAGGCGTAGGGCGATCAGCGGGTAGGCGAGCGAGGAGATGATCGCGGCGCCGACCAGCCCGGCGGCGGTGTCGGTGCGCATGTGGCCCTGGTCCACGGCGATCGTCGTGATCGCGACCACCAGCGGCAGCTCGGTCGCGTAGAAGAAGGCGAGCGCGGCCCGGTCGCGCAGCGACGCGATCTGCCTGCGGTAGAGGAGCAGGGCCGGCGTCCCGCGCACCACCAGGAAGAGCGCGACGAACATCAGCATCTTCAGCACGGCCTCGGCCGACGAGGTGAGGGCCTCGATGTCGAACTCCATCCCGCTGGTGACGAAGAAGAAGGGGATCAGCAGCCCGTAGCCGACGGCGGTCAGCTTCGACTCCAGCACGCCCACCTCCCGGTCCCGCAGCGCCTGGCGGGTGATCATGCCCGCGACGAATCCTCCCAGGAGGAGGTCGAGCCCGAGCTCGGCGGCGAGCGCGACGAGCCCGAAGACGAGGACGACCGCGAGCCGCACGGCGAGCTGGCTGCTGGTCTCGAGGGTGCGCTCGATGATCGGCCAGCCCCGCGGGGCGGAGCGGACCGCGAGGATCCCGGTGAAGACGGCGGTGGCGATGAAGAGGAGCAGGATCACGGCCTCGTGCAAGGGGTTGCGCGGTGGACAGGATCAGGGTGATCAGGAGGATCGGCCCGAACTCGCCCATCGCTCCGCCCGCGAGCAGGTAGGTGCCGAAGCGGGTCTTCAGCTCGCCGGCGTCGCGGAGGATCGGGATCAGCGTGCCGATCGCCGTCGTCGCCATCGCCGAGCCCGTGTAGAGGTAGGAGAGCGACGATGCCGGCCGCCGCCAGCGCCCCGCCGATCCCGTAGGCGAGCGCCAGCGAGAGGATCCAGGCCGTCGCCCCGAGCTTCAGGGGGGCGCCCTTGATCCGGCCGAAGTCGATCTCGTAGCCGGCGAAGAAGAAGAGCATTCCGAGGCCGAGATCGCCGAGGAACTCGGTCGTGTCGTCGATCTTCGGCGAGGTCGAGCGCCTCGGGCCCGATCGCGATCCCGAGCAGGAGCTCGACGACCACGACCGGGATCGCGAGCCTCGGCGAGATCGCCATCACGATCAGCCCGGCGAGCGCCGAGATGCCGACGATCACCAGGACCGATGTGGGGTCCACCTCGCCCATGGAGCGGGACCGTACCGGCAGCCCGGGCCGTATCTATGCCCGAGCGAGTCAGGCGGCCGCGGCGATCTTGTGCGCCCAGGCCCGGATCTCGTCCCAGTCGCGCAGGTCCTTGAACTCGTCCGGGGTGTTCTCGAGCATCGCGCGCTCGACGAAGTTGGAGGGCTCCAGCGGCACGCGCCCCCCGAAGACCACGTGCTCGCGCGCGCCGAGCTTCTCCGCGCGCCTGACGACCTTCGGCGGCTCCAGCCAGGAGGCGGTCCTCGTCCTCCTTCTGCTCGCCGCAGGGTCCGGAGCTGAAGATCCAGAGGCTGCGGTCCGCCAGGCCCTTCTGCCTGGCGAGCAGGTGACGGGCGTCCTTGCGCCAGCGCTTCATGTAGACGGCGCTGCCGATCACCACCGTGCCATAGGGCTCCACCGAGCCGACGTCGGCCGCCGCCAGGCAGTCCGCCTCGATCCCTCGCTTGCCGAAGCTCGTCGGCGATCGCCTCGGCGATCTCGCGCGTCGAGCCGTGCTTGGTGCCGTAGGCGACGAGCGCCCGACTCGGGTCGCCGCCGCCTTCCTCTCCCCGCGCCACTTTGCCCTCCTCCCTCAGGCCGGCTGCCCGGCTCCGGCGCCGATCCCGTCCTTCTCCGCGGCCTCGCAGGCGAGGTCGAGCACCCCGTTCACGAGGACCTTCGCGCCGGAGCCGACGCCGAGGGTCCAGTAGCGGCGGAACCGGCGCCGCGCGTCCTCGTCGGTCGTGGCGGTGCGCATCGTCGCGCTCAGCAGCGTGCCGCCTCCCTCGATCGGCTTCACCCCGAGCGGCGTAGGCGGTCTTCGCGTAGCCGGGCTCGTCGAAGCCCGCGAACTCCTCGGCGGAGACGGCGCGGTAGTCGATCACCGGCCGCCAGAACCGCCCGACCAGCCCGAGCGCCAGCTCCTCGCCCGGGCTTCTCGTCGAGCAGGACCCAGCCTCCGTCGGCCGCCGGGATCTCCGTGCTCTCCTTGAGGGTCAGGCGCGCCGGCGCCTTGGGGGCTTCTCGCCCGCGGAGCATCTTCGTCAGCAGCAGGGGCAGCACGCGCAGCCCGATCAGGGTCCCCGCGACCTTCTTGCGCCGCCCGACCTCGACCATGTCGACCTCCAGCAGGGCCTCGTAGACCGCCTCGGGCTCAGCGCCCACCACCGTCGCGACGGAGTCGGACACGTCATAGGCAGGCAGAAATTTCTCGGCAAGCGTGGCCATGTACCGACATTTTCACCTTCGGCCCGCTTTGCCAAGGGTGGCCACTACGGGTTCACGAGGGGTCTGGATCGACTACGAGGCGCCGGTCGCCGAGTACTGGCCGGAGTTCGCTCAGAACGGCAAGGGCGCGATCACAGTGCGCCAGCTGCTCAGTCACGAAGCGGGCTTGGTCTGGATCGACGAGCCTCTGCAGCCGGAGGACATGCGAGACCTCGACCGCGTCGCCGGTGTGCTCGCGCGCCAGACCCCGGCGTGGGAGCCGGGAACACGACACGGCTACCACGCGATGACGATCGGGCTCTACATGCAGGAGCTGATTCGCCACGTCGACCCGGCGCATCGCACGCTCGGCCGGTTCTTTCGGGAAGAGATCGCGGAGCCTCTGCAGATCGAGTTCTACATCGGCCTTCCACCGGAGATCCCCGACGAGCGGCTCGCGCAGCTGAGGCTCTTCACCCCGATGCGCGCCATTCGAGCGATGCCCTCGGTCCCCAAGGGGTACGTGATGCGGATCGTGTGGCCATGGTCGCTGCTGCGCAAGTCGCTGCTCTTCGCGGACATGGACCCGAACGACCGCCGTTTGCTCGACATCGAGATCCCGGCTGGAAACGGCGTCGGGACCGCGCGCGCGATCGCTCGGGCCTATTCGGCCTTCGCTGAAGGAGGAGCGGAGCTCGGGATCAGTCCGGCGACGCTCGCGAGCCTCACAGCGATTCACGACCCAGAGCGGTCGAGAGACGAAATCATGGGCGTGCCCAGCTGGCTTTCGCTCGGATTCCTCCGGCCGGGACCGGAGCTCGACTGGGGCACAAGCCGGCGCGCCTTCGGCACGCCCGGGGCCGGTGGCTCGTTCGGCTTCGCCGATCCCGACGCACGTCTCGGCTTCGCCTATGTGATGAACAACATGAACTTTCAGATGTTCGACGACCCGCGCGAGAAGGCACTGCGCGATGCCGTGCATCGCTCCATCCGGCGGCTCTCCGGCTGAGTGCGAAGAACGCCGGGCGCTACCCTGACCGCGCCATGATCTCGACGAACCAGTTCAAGAACGGCACCCACATCGACATCGACGGCAAGGTCTTCAAGGTCGTCGAGTTCCAGCACGTGAAGCCCGGGAAGGGCGGCGCCTTCGTGCGCTCGAAGCTGCGGCGGGTCGAGGACGGGGCCGTGATCGACAAGACCTTCAAGGCCGGCGAGAAGTTCAGGCCGGTCCGGACCGAGACCAAGAAGATGCAGTACCTCTACGAGTCCGGCGAGAACGTCGTGCTGATGGACAACCAGAGCTACGAGCAGGTCGAGATCCCGAAGTCGGTCGCCGAGGAGGCCCTGAGGTGGGTCCCGCCGAACTCGGACGTGGACCTGCTGCTGGTGGACGAGCAGCCGAGCGACGTCCAGGTGCCGAGCGCGGTCGAGCTGGCCGTGACCCAGACCGACCCCGGCCTCAAGGGCGACACCGCCTCGGGCGGGGGCACCAAGCCCGCCACCCTCGAGACCGGCGTGGTCGTGCAGGTCCCGCTCTTCATCGAGCAGGGCGAGCGGGTCCGCGTGGACACGCGCAGCGGCGAGTACGTCTCGCGCGTCTTAGCGGGCGCCGGGCTCTCAGCGCCCGGAGCTCGGCCCGCAGCCGGGCGCGGCCCTCGCCGTAGCGGCGGGTCTCGAAGGCGATCAGCGCCCACAGTGCCACCGCGAGAGCCGCGACGACCGCGAGCGGCGGGCACCTCGATCGCCAGCGGGATCGCCGCGAGCAGGATCGCGGCCAGGGCCAGCCGCTGCCGGTTGAGGGTGTGGACGTGGCGGTAGCGGAAGGCGACGTGTCCGAGCAGGTAGAGCGCGACCCCTCCCAGCAGCGCGACGGCCGGCACCGTCTTCAGGGCGTGATCGACGTCGGCCAGCGTCTTCTTCAGCCCGAGCGCGACCAGCACGATCCCCGCGATCATCGCGAAGTGGAGGTAGGAGTAGGAGTCGCGCGCCATCTCGTTCTGCTCGCGCCCCGGCTCGGCTCGGACGAGCCTGCGGCCCGCGACCAGGGCGACGACGTCGAAGTAGGTCCACCACATCGCCGCGGTGACGGCGATGCCGAGCGCCGCGGCGGCCGCGATGCCCGGCCGTCAGGCCGCACCTCGGCGCCGACCCCGATGGCGACGATGGACTCGCCCAGCGCGATGAGCACGATCAGCCCGTGCCGCTCGGCGAAGTGCGCGGGCTCGAGCTTCCAGCCCTCCGAGCCGAACACGTAGGGCTCGCCGATGTCCAGCACCAGCGCGAGCGACCAGACGATGGCCTGACCGGTCGCGTCGAGGAACGAGCCCGCGATCAGCAGGCCGATCCCGAAGGTGGTGCCGACCGCGAGCCCCACGAGCGAACGGCGCAGCGCCGGGTCGTCGCGCGCGGCGAGCGAGAACAGGCCGAGCTGGCCGTAGCGCACGGCGCCGTAGGCGATCGCGAACTCCAGCGCCAGGTCCTCGAACGCCGCCGGGAGGCAGATCGAGACGATCAGCAGCGCGGTCATCGCGCAGAAGACGCCGATCCTGACCCTGTCGTCCTCGGGGTCCAGGACGCTGGTGAGCCAGGAGTAGCCGACCCACGCCCACCACAAGAGCGCCAGGATCAGCAGCCCCTGGCCGAGCCCCTCCCAGGTGGGGTCGTCGGCCATCAGCGCGGTGCACTGGGTGATCGCGAGCACGAAGACGAGGTCGAAGAAGAGCTCGAGCGGGCTCACCCGCTCGCCCTCCCGCAGGGCCGCGCTGAACCTGCGGCTGCGCGTGCTCGAGCCTTCCATGCCCCGGACCCTAGATGGCTGCAACGATGGGGCCATGCGCCGATCCGAGCAGCGACGCGAGGCGGTCTTCGCTCTCTACCAGCACGAGGTGACCGGTCGGCCCCTGGCCGAGCTGCTCACCGAGGCCAGGCCCTTCAGCGCCGAGCTGGCGGAGGGCGTCGAGGAGAACCGCGGCGAGCTCGACGAGCTGATCTCGAAGCACGCCCGCGGCTGGTCGCTCGAGCGGATCGCGCCGCTGGAGCGCTCGATCATGCGCGTGGCGCTGTACGAGGCGCTGCACCGCGACGACGTGCCCGGCGGAGGTCGCGATCGACGAGGCGGTCGAGCTCACCAAGGAATACTGCGGGGTGGACGCGCCCGGGTTCGTGAACGGGATTCTCGGGGCGGCGCTGAAGGAGCCGGGCGCGGTCGAGTGACGGCCTCGGCGCCGCTGTCGGGAGTGAAGGCCCTGCTCCTCGACCTGAGCGGTGTCGTCTACGTGCAGGACGAGGCGGTCCCCGGCGCGGCGGACGCGCTCGCGCGCCTGCGTGATGCGAACGTGCCGATGAGGCTGGTCACGAACACGACGATGCGGCCCCGCGCCGCGATCCTCGAGCAGCTCGCCGGCCTCGGGATCGAAGCGCGCCCCGGCGAGCTGCTGACCCCGGCGGTCCTGGCGAGGCGCCACTGCGAGCGGCGCGGCTACGAGTCGGTCTCGCTGCTCGTGGTGAACGAGCTGCGCGCGGACCTCGAGGGCCTCCGCGAGCGCGGCGAGCGGGTCGAGGCTGTCGTCGCCGGCGACCTCGGCGAGGGCTGGGACTACGGGGTCCTGAACGACGCGTTCCGGCGGCTGATGGACGGCGCGGAGCTCGTTGCGCTGCAGAAGAACCGCTACTGGGAGACGGCTGGGGGGCTCTCGCTCGATGCCGGTCCCTTCGTGGCGGCGCTGGAGTATGCGAGCGGCCGCGAGGCGACGCTGATGGGCAAGCCGTCGGCCGCCTTCTTCGAGCTGGCGCTGGAGGAGCTCGGGGTCGAGCCGTCCGAGGCCGCGATGGTCGGCGACGACGTCGAGGCCGACGTCGGCGGCGCGCTCGACGCCGGCGTGGCGGGCGTGCTCGTCCGCACCGGCAAGTACCGCGAGGAGCTCGTGCGCGAGTCCGGGATCGAGCCGAGCGCGACCGTGGACTCGATCGCAGACGTCCCGGCCTGCTCATCTAGCATCGGCGGGCGCATGGCCACCCCCGAGGGCGACACGACCCCTTCCGAGCCGAGATCGGAGCTCCAGGCGATCACCGAGCGCCTCGACTAGCTCGCGCGAGAGCTCGACTCGGAGCCCGACGAGCAGCGGGCGGCCGAGCTGGTGCGCGAGGCCTCTGAGCTGGCCACCGAGGCGGGCCGCGAGGTCGAGCGCGCGCTGCGGGCGGCGCAAGCCGGGGAGTGAGCGCCGACATGAGCGAGGGCTACCCCGAGGACCTGCGGGAGCTGTCGACGCCTACCTGGATTCGCTGCGCTTCTCCTCCGACCCGGCGACCGCGGGCCTCGACGAGGCGATGCGCTACTCGCTGCTCGCCGGCGGCAAGCGGATCCGGCCGGTGCTGGCGCTGGCGACGGCGCGCTCGATCGGGCTGGAGCCCCGCGCGGTGCTGCCGGCGGCGGCCGCGATCGAGCTGATCCACACCTACTCGCTGATCCACGACGACCTGCCGGCGATGGACGACGACGATCTGCGCCGCGGGATGCCGACCTCGCACGTCAAGTTCGGCGAGAACGTCGCGATCCTCGCCGGCGACGGCCTCTTCGCGGAGGCGATGCGGCTCTTCTGCCGTGAGCAGAGCGGCGAGCCCGAGCGGATCGTCGCCGCCCTGGGCGAGCTGGTCTCGGCCACCGGCGTGAGGGGCATGGTCGGCGGCCAGTACGTGGACGTGACCGCGTTCGACGTCCGCGACGGATCGGCGCCCGCGGCCGATCCCGACGCCCTGCGGCGCATGCACGCGCTCAAGACCGGGAGGCTGATCGCAGCCAGCGTCGGGGTCGTCCTCGAGCTCGGCGGAGTGGGCGAAGCTGCGACAATTCCCTACCGCCGCTTCGCTGACGAGCTCGGCGTCCTGTTCCAGATCGTCGACGACATCCTCGACGTGACCGGCAGCGACGAGGAGCTGGGCAAGCCGAGCGGCAGCGACGAAAGACACGGCAAAGTTGACCTACGTGAGCGCATTCGGACTGGAGCGGGCGCGCGAGCTGGCCTCCGAGTCGCACCGCAAGGCGAGGGAGGCCCTCGCCGAGGCGGACGCGCTGACCGACGACCTCGTCCGGATCACGGACTTCATCCACACCCGGCACAGATGAGCGAACCGAACGACAAGCGAAGCGAGGAGGCCGAGCGCCTGCTCGCGGGCATCGACGGCCCGTCCGACCTGCACGAGCTCGACGACGAGCAGCTCCAGGGCCTGGCCCAGGAGGTCCGCGAGCTGATCATCGACACGATCGGCGAGATCGGCGGCCACTTCGGCGCCAACCTCGGCACCTGCGAGCTGGCCGTGGCGCTGCACAGCCTGCTCGACTCACCCCGCGACAAGATCCTCTGGGACGTCGGCCACCAGGCCTACCCGCACAAGATCCTGACCGGGCGCCGCGACCGGCTCTACACGATCCGCCAGTACGAGGGCCTCGCGCCCTTCTGCTCGGTCTTCGAGTCCGAGCACGACATCATGGGCGCGGGCCACGCCTCGACCTCGATCGGCTACGCGGTCGGCCTCAAGGAGGCGATGCGCAAGGGCATCGGCGAGGACGGCAAGGTCGTCGCCGTGATCGGCGACGGCGCCCTCACCGGCGGCGTCGCCTACGAGGCGCTGCACCAGGCCGGCGGCCTGCAGACGCCGATCGTGATCGTCCTCAACGACAACGGCATGTCGATCTCGCCGAACGTCGGCGCGATCTCGCGCTACTTCCACCGCGTCCGCCTCAACCCGCGCTGGTACAGCGCCCGCTCCGACGTCGAGGAGCGCCTCACCCACCTGCCGCTCGGCCTCGGCCGCCGCATCGAGCGCCTCGGCCCCGAGGTCAAGGCGGCGATCAAGGCCTACTGGGCGCCGGGCCTCTTCTTCGAGGAGCTCGACCTCGCCTACGTCGGCGTCATCGACGGCCACGACGTCGGCGCCCTGCAGCGCGCGCTCAGCGACGCCTTCGAAGCCGACCGCCCCGTCGTCGTCCACATCCACACGGTCAAGGGCAAGGGCTTCGAGCCGGCCGAGGAGGGCGGCCTCGAGGGGATGGAGAAGTGGCACGCGGCCAAGCCCGGCTCGATCGTCGACGGCAAGCCGGCGCCGCCGGAGCCCAAGCCGGTCCCGGTCACGGAGTCCGACAGCCCCGAGCGAATCGAGAAGCTCGAGAAGCCGCCGCCGAAAGGCCCGCCGCAGTACACGGCGGTGTTCGCGGAGGCGCTGGTGGAGGAGGCCAAGCGGGACCCGCGGGTGATCGGCATCACCGCCGCGATGGCGGGGGGGACCGGGCTCGACAAGCTGCAGAAGGCGCTGCCGGAGCAGTACTACGACGTCGGCATCGCCGAGCAGGACGCGGTCCTGTTCGCCTCCGGCCTCGCGATCCAGGGCGCGAAGCCGGTCTGCGCGATCTACTCGACGTTCCTGCAGCGCGCCTTCGACCAGATCGTCCACGACGTCTGCCTGCAGAAGCTGAACGTCGTCTTCGCGATGGACCGGGCGGGCCTCGTCGGCGACGACGGCCCGACCCACCACGGCGCCTTCGACGTCTCCTACTTCCGCCCGCTCCCGAACGTCGTCGTGATGGCGCCACGCGACGAGGCGATGCTCGTCCACATGCTGCGCACCGCCCTCGCCCACGACGACGGCCCGATCGCCTTCCGCTACCCGCGCGGCGCGGCCGAGGGCGCGCCGATGCCCGACGCTCCGGAGGAGATCGAGATCGGCAAGGGCGAGCTGCTGCTGCCGGGGGAGACGGTCGCGCTGCTCGGCTACGGCTACGGCGTCCAGGTCGCGCTGCGCGCCGCCGAGATCCTGCGCGAGCAGGGGCTCGAGCCCACCGTCGCCGACGCCCGCTTCGCCAAGCCGCTCGACGCGCGAGCTGACCGAGAAGCTCGCCGCCGAGCACGAGCTGGTCGTCACCCTCGAGGAGAACGTGCTGCCCGGAGGCTTCGGCTCAGCCGTCCTCGAGCATCTCGAGGACGCCTTCGCCGACCGGCCCGGCAAGCGCGCCCGCGTGATGCGCGTCGGCCTCCCCGACCGCTACGTCACCCACGGCAAGCCCGCCCTGCTGCGCGAGGAGGTCGGCTTCACCGGCGAGTCCGTCGCCGAGCGCGTCCTGGCCGCGATCGGCTCGCGCGAGACGGTCGCCGGCTAGGCGCCGGCCCTACTGCCATCTCCGTCATGGAAAACACGCAAACGACGGTCCTCAGGGATCGCCGGCTGGCGCAACTGCTGGCGGACGCCGGCACGTTCTTCGAGGCCCACCTCCGGGAGCACGAGGGCGCCGGCGACGGGCGCAGGGCCCTGGCCAAGGCGGGACTGGGGGAGGAGGTGGTGCGGGCGTTCGGCGTCGGCTACGCGCCCGCGGCCCCCGCGGCGCTGATGGACCACCTGCGCGAGCTCGGCTACACGACCGACGAGATGGTGGCCTCGGGACTCGTCAGCCGCTCGGGGCGGGGACGGACCCACGCGCAGTTCCACTCGCGCGTGATGTTCCCCGTGCGGGATCGCGGCGGGCGGACCGTCGGCTTCGCCGGCATGGCCACCCACCTCGGCCCCTCCTGGCCCCTCTGGGTGACCTCGCCGGACACCGGCCTCCACCGCCGCTCCGATGCGGTTTACGGGCTAGACCGGGCGGCGCCGCAGATCGAGCGCTCGTGGAGCGCGCTGGTGCAGCGCGACTGCATCGAGGTCCTGCGCTCCCACCAGGACGGAGATCGCAGCGCCGTCAGCGTCAACACCAGCTCGGTCACGCGCGAGCAGCTGGAGTCCCTCGCGACGGGCCTCGACGGCGGCGTCGAGGCGCTGGAGCTGCGGCTCGGGCCGGGGATGCGCGTTGAGACGGAGGAGGACGTGCACGCCCCCCCGACGCTCAGCCGCGAGCCCGGGCCTCCGAAGGAGCCGCCGCGCCACCTCAAGCTCAAGCGCTACGCGATCGTGATCGCGACGGCGTTCGCCGCGGCCAACCTCGCGACCGGTGCGCCGGTGCTCGCGCTCTGGATCGGATCGCAGGTGCAGCCCGGCCGATTGCTGAGCGCCTGGGGAGTGGTCGCCGTGATCGCGGTCATGGGGATGATGGCGTTTCTGATCGGCAGCGCGCTGGTCTGGCTCAGCGCCAAGTACGACGAGCTCACCGGGCGCCCCCATACGGCGCGCGAGACGTCTCCCTGGCATCGGGCGAAACGCGGCGACCGGGTGCAGGACATCAGGACGAGGTTCGGGATCAGCGCGCCGGAGAAGGCGGTCGCGGCGGTCGTGATCGCCAGCGTGCTGACGCTCCAGGTGTGGTTCTTCTTCTACGCCGGTTCGCCGTTCGCCCAGTAGGGCTACCCGCCCGCTGGCACCCGCCGCCGCCCCTCGCCGTGTTGGAGCCCGATCGGCTTCGCGCTGGAGGGCTCGGTGATCGGGTGCGAGCAGAGCATCTGGTAGACGCCGGTCAGGCCCGTCTCGAAGCCGTTGCGGGCTGCGCGGAGGTAGAGGCGCCAGACGCGCAGGCGCTCGTCGCCGGCGAGCTCGCGGGCGCGGTCAAGGTTCTGGTCGAGGCGCTGGGCCCAGTGGCGCAGGGTCTCCGCGTAGTCGGAGTGGAGGTTCTCGACGTGCAGGGTCTCGAGGCCCGCGCGCTCGAAGGAGAGCTGCATGCGGGAGAGGTTCTGGACCTCGCCGTCGGCGAAGACGTAGCGGTCGGAGAAGTCGCCTCCGACGTGGAAGCCGTCCTCGGTCGCGGGGATCCAGGCGATCCCGTGGTTCAGCACGCGGCCGCCGGGGCGAAGCACGCGCGCGACCTGGCGCCCGTACTCGTCGGCCTGGGAGCCGCCGACGTGCTCGACCATCCCGATCGAGGCGACGGCGTCGAAGGAGTCGTCGGCGAGGTCGCGGTAGTCGGCGACCTCGAAGCTCGCAAGGTCGCCGACGCCGGCCTCCCGCGCCCGCTCCCGCGCCAGCTCTGCCTGGGGGGGCGAGAGGGTGATCCCGACGACCTCGACCCCGTACTCGCGCGCCGCGTGGATGCCGAGGCTGCCCCAGCCGCAGCCGATGTCGAGCATCCGCTGGCCCTCGCGCAGCTCGAGCTTGCGGCAGATCAGGTCGAGCTTGGCTCGCTGTGCCTCCTCCAGGGTCTCGGCTCCCTCCTCCCAGAGCGCGCACGAGTAGGTCATGGACTCGTCCAGGAAGAGGGCGAAGAACTCGTTGGAGACGTCGTAGTGGTGGCGGACCGCCTCGGCGTCGCGCTTGCGCGTGTGGCGCTTCCGGGCCGGCCTCAGCTCCGCGGCGGGGGGAGGGGGCAGGCGGCGCAGCCCCGCGGCGCGGATCGCGGCGCGGGCAAGGCCGAGCTTGGCCGCCGCCGAGAGCGGCGGTGCCTGCCAGCGGCCGAGCAGCGCGATCACCGCGTCGAGGTCGTCGACGTCGATCTCGCCGGTCACGTAGGCGCGGCCGAGGCCGAGCTCGCCCGGCGCGCGCAGAACGTGGCCGATCGCGCGCGGCGAGCGGAAGGCAAGGGTCGGGCCCTCGCGCGTCGCGGGCACCTCGCCGCCGTCCCAGAAGCGCAGTGTGAAGGGCCGGTCGGGGAGGACCCGCTCGATCTGCGAGCGGAGAGGTGCGGAGGAGCTCTGCGCCATCGCCGCCAGACTAATCCGCTCGTCCAGCGCTCGCATTCGGGCGCTCCTCCGCCACTCGCATCTGACCGCCCCCGGGACTAGCGTGGCCCGCGATGGAGGGGGCCCAGAAGCCGGACGAGATCGACCGCGGCACCCGGCTCGCGCTGATCGCGATGGGGATCGCGGTCTTCGTGATCGCCAACGACTTCTCCGCGATCAACGTCGCGATCCCCCAGATCGAGCAGGACTTCGACACGACGGTGACGACCACCCAGTGGGTGGTCAACGCCTACGCGCTGACGTTCGGCGTCCTGATCGTGACCGGCGGCAGGCTCGCCGACCTCTTCGGCAGGCGCCGCGCGTTCTTCGCCGGCTCGGCGATCTTCGCCGTGATGTCCTTCGCCGGCGGCGTCGCCCAGAGCGAGGCGTGGCTGATCGCCGCGCGCGTGCTGATGGGGATCGGCGGCGCGCTGATGTGGCCCGCCATCCTCGGCATGACCTTCGCCGCCCTGCCCGCCAGCAAGGCGGGCCTCGCGGGCGGGCTGATCCTCGGCGCCGCCGGCGTCGGCAACGCCGCCGGGCCCCTGATCGGCGGCATCCTCACCGACGCGCTGAGCTGGCGCTGGATCTTCTTCCTGAACCTGCCGGTCACCGGGTTCGCCGCGCTGGTCACCTGGCGCTACATCCACCAGCCGCGCGCCGAGAGCGACGACACCGCGATCGACTACCGCGGCATCCTCACGGTCTCGATCGGGCTGGTCGCCCTGCTGCTCGCCTTCGACCAGGTGCTCGACTGGGGCGGCTGGGGCGACCCGCGGATCGTCGGGCTGATCTTCCTTTCGGTGCTGCTGCTCGCCTCGTTCGCGTTCGTCGAGCGCTCCTCGGGCCGCCACGCCCTGGTGCCCGCGGACGTGATGCGCAACAAGGACTTCACCTACTCGTGCATCGCGATCCTGTTCATGTCCGCCGTCTTCTTCGCGTCGATGCTCTACCTGCCGCAGTACATGATCAAGGTGCTCGGCTTCTCGCCGATCGAGACCGGGTTCGGGATGCTGCCGATGATGGGCATGTTCGCCGCCGTCTCCTTCGTCGCCGGGCCGCTCTACGACCGCCTCGGCCCGAAGGTCCTCGCGGTGGCCGGCTCGGCATGCATCGCCGCGGGCCCGCTGATGGTCGCGCTCGCCGCCTCCGAGCAGGAGTACCTGGCGATCGTGCCCGGCCTGGTGGTGGTCGGGCTCGGGGTCGGGCTCTTCTACCCGACGGCGACCACGGCCGGGGTCACCTCCGTGGACGAGTCCCGCACCAGCCTCGCCGGCGCGATCATCTACATGTTCCAGATCGCGGGGGGATCGGTCGGCCTCGGGCTGACCACCACGATCTTCACCGAGGCCTCCGACGACGCGGGCGGCGTGGACGGCTTCATCGACGGGATCGAGACCGCGTTCAAGCTCGACGCCGGCCTCGCGGCCGTCGGCTTCCTGATCGCCCTCTTCCTGATCGGCGGCCGCCCCCACGTGAAGGGCCTCGGCCACTGGCGCGCCCAGCGCCACTCGCCGCGCGGCCACGGGCCGTAGCCGGCTCGAAGCGCGCCCGGGCAGCTTGTGGACGTTTGGGCCACCATGGTGTCCCTAACCGTCCAAGAGCACCGCGCCGGGCCCCGGGACGGGCTAGTCCTCGTCGGGGTCCGGCGGGTCGTCGGACCCCGAGCCGCCCGAGCCCGAGTCGCTGGACCCCGAGCCGCCCGAGCCCGAGTTCGAGCCCGAGGAGCCGGAGTGCCCGAGCCGAGCCGGAGTCGCCCGAGTCATCGCCGCCCGAGCCCCCGCCGCCCTTGGAGCCGGCCTTGCCCGAGCCCGACCCGCCGGAGTCGTCGCCCGCCTCGGGCGCGTCGTCGCCGGAGCCGGACGAGCCGCCGTCGTCGCCGGAGCCCGAGGAGCCGGAGTCGCCGGAGCCGGAGTCGTCCGAGCCCGAATCGCCGGAGCCGGAGTCGTCGTCCTTCTCCCTGCGGTCGTCGTCGAAGGCCTTGGCCGGCTGCGGCTTCGTGACCGCCGCGGCGGGAATCACCGACACGGGCTCCGAGGAGAGGCCGATCTCCTCGCCGGTGATCGCGTTCGCGGCGATCGCGATCCCCGCGGCGGCGGCGATCCCGAGCACCCCGAACAGCACGGCGGTCAGTGCTTCTCTGGCTCTCACGCGGGCAACGGTAGGGGGCGCGGGTTAGGAGTCGGCAAAGCCGGAGCGAGGGAGGGTGACCTCGGCGACGACGCCGCCGCCCGGGCCGGTTCGCGAGCCGCGCGCGGCCGCCGCTGCGGCGCGCCAGCGCGGCGACGATCGGCAGCCCGAGTCCCGTCCCGCGCCGGCGCGCGCCGCCCGCGCCGCGGTAGAAGCGCTCGAAGGCGCGGCGGCGCTCCTCGTCGCTCAGCGGGCCGCCCTCGTTCGCGACCCGCAGCGCGGCCGTGCATCGCCGTCCGCGCCCCAGTCGATCTCCACCGTCGAGCCGCGCGGCGAGTACTTGATCGCGTTCTCGACCAGGTTGTCGAGGATCACGGCGAGGTCGCGCCTCGCCGGCGCGCACCCGCAGCTCGCCGCGCCGGTCGCCAGCACGCCGTGGCCCTGCTCCGCCGCCGGGTCCTCCCAGCGCCGGCCGCGGCCGACGCGGCGGCGCGGAGCTCGCCGCGCTGGGGCTCGCGGGCTGCTCGCTGGAGGCGAGCGCGAGCAGGTCGCCGACGAGCGGCCGAGGCGCTCGGTCTCGCGCTCGGCGGCCTCGATCTCGCGGCCGTCCGCCGGGCTCCGCCGGCCTTCGCGGCGGCGGCCTCGAGCCGCAGCCGCATGCCCGTCAGGGGAGTGCGGAGCTGGTGGGAGGCGTCGGCGACGAAGGCGCGCTGGGACTCGAGCACGGCCTCGAGCCGGTCGGCCATCTCGTTGAAGCTCTGGCCACCTCGACCTGCTCGCTTGACCCGCCCGGCTCGGCGCGCGCGGCAGGTCGCCGGCCGCCATGCGCCGGGCGGCGGCCGCCAGCGCGTCGATCGGCCGGGAGATCGACCCGGCCAGGATCCAGGCGACGCCGAGGCCGAGCGCGAGTGCGAGCACGCCGATCCCGACCAGCGCGAGCAGTCGCTGCGGATCTCGTCGTTGACCGAGCGCGAGGCCTGCTCGACCTCGAGCGCGCCGACCGTGCGCCCGTTGCGCACGATCGGGCACCGCGGTGGAGCAGGTCCTCGCAGGTCCGGTGGTGCGTGCCCTGGCCGATCTCCCCGCCGAGGGCCTCGAGCAGCTCGGGTCGGTCGTCGGTCGCGTAGAGGTGCCCGAGCTCGGCCGCGTCCGAGGAGTCGGCCAGCAGCCGGCCGCGCCCGTCGACGACGAAGACGCGACCGCCGAGCCGCGCGGCCGCCTGCGTCGGCCACCTGCTCGGAGCGGGCCGGCTGGTCCGAGCTGGTCGGCCACGGAGGCGGCGACGACCTGGCGCCTGGGCGGCCGAGTCGGCCCTGACCTCGGCGTTGACGCGGTCGGTCAGGTTCGAGGCCAGCGGGACCTCAGCGCCACGATCACGACCAGCAGCGCGTAGGCGAACGCCGCCAGCAGGCGGCGCGCGCAGGCTCACTCATGCCTCAGCCTCGTCGGGGCCGGAGAACCGGAAGCCGACGCCGCGCACGGTGTGGATGTAGCGCGGGTCCGCCGGGTCGTCGCCGAGCTTCTTGCGCAGCGCGCTGACGTGGACGTCGAGGGTCTTCGTCGAGCCGAACCAGTTCATGTCCCAGACGTCCTCGATCAGGGCCTCGCGGGTGATCACGTGCCGGCCTGCTCCATCAGCGCTCCGAGCAGGGCGAACTCCTTGCGCGAGAGCTCGAGCGGGCCGCCGGCGAGCGTGGCGACGTGCCTGGCGGGGTCGAGGCGCACGCTCGCCGATCTCGATCGTCGGCGCCGTCGCCGCGCTTCGGGCTGCGCGCGGCGCAGCACGGCCCGAACTCGCGCGATCACCTCGCGGGCGCGAGAAGGGCTTGACGACGTAGTCGTCCGCGCCCATCTCGAGCCCGGCGACGCGGTCGGCCTCGGAGCCGCGCGCGGTGAGCATGATCACCGGCACCTCGCCGAGCGCGCCGCAGCTCGCGGCAGACGTCGAGGCCCGACCCGTCGGGCAGCCCGATGTCGAGCAGGACCAGGTCGGGCGGCTCGGCCGCGGCCGCGCTCAGCGCGCTCGGCGGCGCTGCTCGCGACCCGCGTCTCGTAGCCGTCGCCCTCGAGCGCCGCGGCCAGAGGCTCGGTGATCGCGGCCTCGTCCTCGACGAGCAGGATGCGCGGTCGGGTCTCGCTGGCCATCGTGGGGATGCTAGGGCCGCTCACGGCGGAAGCGGGACGGCTCTCGCCGCCCCGCCCGCCCGACCTCCGAAGCGGCTGAGCAAGGCTCAGTCGTCGTCCGAGCCGCCGCTGTGGCCGCTCCCGGAGCTGCCCGAGCCGGACCCGGAGTCGTCGTCTCCGCCGGAGTCGTCGTCGCCGGAGTCATCCCCGCCGTGGCCGGAGCCCGAGTGCGAGGAGCCGGGGCCGGAGTTGTCCTCGCGGTCGCCGTCGTCGTCATCGTGGGCGTTGCCGGGGCCCGAGTTGTGCGAGCCCGGGCCGGAGTCGTCCACGTCGCTCCCCGCCCCGCCGGCGCCGGTGCAGCGCGGGTCGCCCGCGTGCTCGGCCTCGTCGCAGGGACCGCTGACGTCCTCGCCGGTCGTGGTGGTGGTCGTGCCGTCATCGTCACCCGGCCCGTCCTCGGGGCGCTGCTGGCCGTCGCAGCGCGGGTCGCCCGCGTGCTCGGCCTCGTCGCAGGGCCCGCTGACGTCGCCGGCCGTCTCGACGGTCCCGACCGTGGTCGTCTCGGTGACGGTGCCGTCGTCGCCCGGGATCTGGGCGCCGGCGAAAGCCCCGCCGCCGATCAGAAGCCCGGCGAATGCCGCCAGCGCCAGCTTGGTGATCGTGCTCATTGCCGCTCCTTCGATTGATTGCAGGAGCGACTATCGGGGGCGGCGGTCAGGCGCCGGCAAGCGCGGAGTTAGGGCTTGGCAAAGAAACAGCCCGCCGGGGAGGTCCGTCTCGGGGGCACCGCACGGAGGCAGTTCAGGGTCGGCGCTCGTCCCGCAGCCTCGCGGCCTCGAGTGCTTCGGCCTCGCTCCGGAAGCTGTGCCACCAGACGCACTTCCTGCGCCGCCACTCGGCGACCTGCCAGATCGGCTCCTCGAAGGGGACGTCGCTCGCGTTGCCATGGCCGCGCAGGCGCACCCGCACGAGCGTCACGTGGCCGAGGGCTCGCAGCTCGTCGAAGTCCACGCTGAAGTCCGGGAAGATCGAGAGGTACTCGTCCCAGAAGCTTCGGACGCCGGGGTGGCCCTGGTACGCGCCGCCCTCCAGCTCCAGGTTGAGGGGGGCGATCTCGATGTCGTGGTCGGCGAGCTCGAGAAAGGCATCGAGGTCGCGCTGGTTGAAAGCCTCGAAGGCTCGCTCGTGCAGCTTGACGTTCTCCTGCGACATCGCCCGCTCAGTATCCCGCGGAACGCAGGCTTGGAGTCAACCTTCGTCCCGTTTGCCTGCGAGCAAAGAGAAGCCCCGCCGAGGCGGGGCTTCTCAGGTACTACAGGGAGGAGAGATCTGGGCCCCACGCACGGCAACCGTCTCTCAGGCACACGTCAGTGGGGGCCGCCGGTCCGCGTCACTCGTTGAATCGAGATCTTTTCTCCAAAGCGGTAACCGCCAGGTTCAAAGCTGCCCGAGGGGAACCGCATCCGCGAGCGCTTCGTAGCCCGCCGCGGAGAGGTGAAGATGGTCCCCAGCGTCGTAGGCGGGGAGGATGCGACTTGGGTTCGACGGGTCGCGAACCGCCGCGTCGAAGTCGATCACCCCGTCGGAGAGGCTCTGCGAGCGAATCCAGGCGTTGACCGGCAGCCGTATCTGATCGGCCGTGACGCCGTAGGTGGGGAGCACGTAGCCGCCCGCGGGCGCGATCGTGCCGAGCAGCACGTGTAGACCGGCGGCATGCAGGCGCGCGATCGGCTGCTCATAGCCCGTCGACGTTCGTGCTAGGCGAGCAGGTCGCTATCTAGCCCGCGGCCGCTATCTGGTCGCAGGCCGCCAGGACCGTCGGCTGTACGGGCTCAGGGAAGTCGGCTGCCTGGGTGCGACACTTGGCGCTCAGCTCCTGGAGCGTGGTGCCGACGTTCTGGCGGGCCGACTCGGACAGGCTCGCGACCTCCTCGTTCAGCTGCTGCCCGACCGCCTGGCACGCGGTCTGGGCCGTGGTCCTCGCCGCCTCGCCTTCGATTTGAGCTGCCGAGTCGCTACACGAGCTCACAGCACCATCAACAGCCTGTTGGACCGAATCCTCGCCGGGTGTCGTCGTTGTCGCCTCGGTGGTCGTCGTCGCCTCGGTCGTTGTCTCGTCGTCGTCGTCCCCGCATCCCGCGAGAGCCCCGAGGGCGGCGACGGAGATCGCAGTAACCAGCATCATTCGGATGGCTCGGCGGTTCATCGGGAATCAGCTCCTGTTCAGTCGAGAAGCAATGAAGGTATCCCGGATCGGACGGTGGCGCTTCCTGGCGCCCCCTCGAAGCCGCCGGGCTGCGGGAGTAGTGCTTTGGACGAAAAGCGGCGCTGTGCATGGAAAGCGGCAGCCGTCGAGTGGTGCAATAAGAGGGCGGTCCGGTGGCGTGCGTTAGGAAGTGACCCGATGGTCCGCCCGCGTGGCAACGCGCACGCCGCCAGGCGGGTTCTATTGGTGTACGCCGTCACTCACGATCTCGGCGGCGCGCTCCTCGGGCGGGCCCGCCAAGCCTCCCTCGATGGGCAGACCTGGCAGCAGCTTGTCTTGGACGAAGCGGTCGGATTGTTCCTTGGACTCCCACACGGCGGCGATCAGGATGCCCCCGTCGGTCGGCCCTGCGGCGTGGTAATTCTGTCCCTCGGGCAGACCTCCCGGAGGGTGCACCACCGCAATTGTCGCGTTGTACTGATCCTCGGTCCCACCCGGCCAGAAATGCGTCAGCAGGTACGCCATGAGATCGATCCTCTCGTTCTTAGATCAGGCAAGCCTAATCGGTTCGCCGCGAGCAACTGCCACGTCGGGCACTTGGCTACCCCCGCGACAAAGCCGCTTTGGACGAAAGTGGCTACGTGGTGTATGAGTGGCGAACAGACTGGCGAACAGCGGTTCTCGACCTTCGCGGGGCCGCTGTCATTAGAGCCCGCAAACCGCATCGCCAAACCAATAGAAACGACCCGCCGAAGCGGGCCGTTCCTGGGGTGCTACAGGGAGGAGAGATATGTGTGCTGCTTTCTTGTCTGTGTGAGGTGAGCCGGTCAGGCCCCGAGCGGGCGGCTGTACCGCGTTGAGGCGGTCAGCGCCAGGTGCGCGGAGCCGAAACCGACCATGAAGATCGTTGCGGGGACGTCGCCGAAGAAGAGGCCGGCGGCGATCCCGGTGCCGATCAGCGTCCCGGCGAGGACGCGGTCGAAGCCGGCGTGGGCGGTGAGCGGAAGGGTCCCGCGCTCGCCCTGGCCCCCGTAGGCGGAGACCGCCAGGCCGATCAGCAGCGCGCCGAGCGCGAACGAGACGAAGCCGGCGAAGATGCCGAAGCCGAGCGCGAAGGGCGCGACCAGCAGCAGCGGCGCGGCCAGCATCTCGAGGGCGCTGTGCACGTGTATCGGGATTCCCCTGGAGAGAGTCATCGCGATCAAGGCTACGAACATATGTGCGATTGGTCTGTGAGTGCGCGCACACATTTCGGCTCACACGCACGCCCGTTCCGCACGGAAACGCGCGCTCTCGGCCGATTCCAGCGGCTACCTTCCCGGCATGGCCCGCCGCCGCGCCGACACGCTGCTGTCCGAGCGCGGGCTCGCCCCGTCCCGCGCCGCGGCCGCGGAGAGCGTGCGCGCCGGCCGCGTGCGCATCGGGCGCGACGGCCCCTCGGTGGACAAGCCGAGCCGGCTGCTGCCCGAGGACGCCGAGCTGGTGGTCGAGCCCGGGCCCGAGTTCGCCTCGCGCGGGGGGACCAAGCTCGCGAATGCGCTCAACGAGCTTCCGGTCAGGGTGGCCGGCCGCGACTGCCTCGACGTGGGAGCCTCGACCGGCGGCTTCACCGATTGCCTGCTCGAGCGCGGCGCCGCGCGGGTGATCGCCCTCGACGTCGGCTACGGCCAGCTCGACTGGCGGCTGCGCCAGGACCCGCGGGTGAGCGTCAAGGAGCGGATGAACGCGCGCAGCCTGCGGCGCGGCGATCTGCCCTTCTCCCCGGAGCTGGTCACCGCGGACGTCTCGTTCATCTCGCTGACCAAGCTGATCGGGCCGATCGCGGAGGTGGCCGCCCGCGACCTCGACCTGGTCGCGATGGTGAAGCCCCAGTTCGAGCTGGGCCCCGAGCGGGTCGGAAGCGGAGGGGTCGTGCGCGACGCCGAAGCTCGCCGCGACGCGATCCGCGCCGTGGCCGCCGCGATCCAGGACGCCGGGCTCGTCGTGCGCGGGCTCGCCTCATCCGGGCTGCCGGGCCCCAAGGGGAACCGCGAGACCTTCGTCTGGGCCGCGCGCGCCGGCGCGGCGGCCGACCTCGATGCGGAGCTGGCGAGGGTGGAGCCATGAGCGCGCCTGCCCGTACCGCCGTCCTGGTCACGCACACCCATCCGGCGAACACCGGCGCGGCCGTGCGCGCCGCCGCTCTCGCCGCCCGCGAGGCGGGGGTGACGCTGCTCGCCGGCGGCGACGAGTTCGACAAGCACGGGGACGCCGCGGAGGGCATCGTCCGGGCCGAGGAACCGCCGCAGCGGCCAGACCTCTGCCTGGTGCTCGGCGGCGACGGCAGCATCCTGCACGCCCTGCGGCGCTTCGCGGGCACGGGGGTGCCCGTGTTCGGGATCAACTTCGGGACGATCGGCTTCCTCGCCGCGAGCGAGCGCGACGAGCTGGACGAGGCGCTGCGGCGGGCCTTCACCGGGGAGTTCGAGGTGATGACCCTGCCGGGCCTCGAGCTCGGGGTCCCCGGCGAGCGCCCGGTCGCGCTCAATGACGTCACCTTCGTGCGCCAGCCGCACGGTCGCGTCGCCGAGCTCTCCTACCGCCTCGCCGACGAGGAGGTGGGGCACGTGCGCTGCGACGGCCTGGTCGTGGCAACCCCGGCCGGGTCCACCGGATACAACCTCGCGAACGCGGGGCCGATCCTGGCCTGGGGCGTCGAGGGCTACGTGGTCAGCTTCATCGCGCCGCACACCCTCACCGCGCGGGCGCTGGTCGCGGCGCCGGACGACGTGCTCCACGTCTCCAACGGCGCGGGCCGGGAGCCGGTCGAGATCGACCTCGACGGCGACCACTGCAGCCAGCTCCAGCCGGGAGCCGAGATCGAGGTCCGCTTCCGCGACGGCGTCGGCGCTCTCGCCCAGTACGCGGGCGCGAACTTCTACCACCGCATCCGCGAGAAGTTCGGGCGCCTCGCCCGCTAGGCCGCCCGGGCCGGATGCGAATCCGTCGGGCCCTCCCGTTAGAACGGGACCGATGCTGCTCGAGCTGCGAATCGAGAACCTGCTCCTGATCGAGCGCGCCGAGCTGCGCCTCGGCCCCGGCTTGAACGCGATCACGGGGGAGACGGGAGCCGGCAAGACGGTGCTGGCGCACTCACTCGACCTGATCATGGGCGGCAAGGCGCGCCCCCAGATCGTCCGGCCGGGGGCCGAGGAGGCTTACGTCGAGGGAGTCTTCGAGCTGCCGGAGGGCCTGCTGAAAGACCCCGAGTTGGCGGAGATGGCCGCGCGCCTGCCCGAGGGCGCGACCGAGCTCGTCGTCGGCCGCCGCGTCTCGGCGGCGGGGCGCACGAGCGCCTTCCTGCAGGGCCGCTCGGCGACGGCCCCCGAGCTGCGCGCGCTCGGCTCGCGGCTGCTCGCCTTCTACGGCCAGCACGAGCACCGCAGGCTGACCCTCGCCTCGGCCCAGCTCGAGACCCTCGACGGCTTCGCCGGCGCCGAGCACCTGGAGCGCCGCCGCCTCTACCGCGAGGCCCACGCCGAGGTCGGCGCGATCGGGCGCGAGCTGGCGGAGCTGCGCGAGCGCGAGGGCGCTCGCGAGCGCGACCTCGACCTCCTGCGCTTCGAGCTGTCCGAGATCGAGGCGGCCGCGCCCGATCCGGCCGAGGAGGCCGAGCTGGAGCCCGAGCGCGCGCGCCTGCGCCACGCCGAGGCCCTGCGCGGCGCCGCGGCCGAGGCGCTCGCGGCCGTCGCCGGGGACGGCGGGGACGGAGGCGCCGCGGAGGCCGTCGCGCAGGCCGAGGCGGCGCTCGGCGCCCAGGAGGGGGTGGACCCGGCGCTGGACGAGCTGGCCGAGCGCGCCCGCGGCCTCACGCTCGAGGCGCGCGAGCTGGGCGCCGAGCTGCGCGCCTACGCCGAGGGGATCGAGGCCGAGCCGGGCCGCCTCCAGCAGGTCGAGGAGCGCCTCGACGTCGTTCGACAGGCTGAAGCGCAAGCACGGCGGCTCGGTGGAGGCCGTGCTGGCCCACGCCGAGCGCTGCCACGCCGAGATCGAGCGGATCGAGGGCGGCGCCGAGCGCGCCGACGAGCTGGAGCGCCGGCTCGAGGCCGCGGCGCGCAGGCGCACCGACCTCGCGGCCGGGCTGAGCGAGCGGCGAGCCGCGGCGGCCCGGCGGCTCGAGAAACGGGTGGCCGCCGAGCTCGACCAGCTTGCGATGGGCGGCGCCAGGCTGGAGGTGGTCCTGGAGCCCCACCCGGACGGGTTCGGGACCTCGGGGCAGGAGCGGGTCGAGCTGCGCGTGGCGACGAACCCGGGAATGCCGGTGTCGCCGCTCCGCGAAGCGGCCTCCGGCGGCGAGCTCTCGCGGGTGATGCTCGCTCTCGCGGGCCAGGGCGCCCGCGCCGGCGCAGCGACCTTCGTCTTCGACGAGATCGACGCCGGCATCGGCGGCAACACGGCGCGGGCCGTGGGCGAGAGGCTGCGCGAGCTGGGCGCCGAGCGCCAGGTCCTCTGCATCACCCACCTGCCGCAGGTCGCCTCGATGGCCGACGGCCACTTCACGATCGACAAGGACGTCAGCGGCGGGCAGGCGCTCGCCACGGTCCAGCGCGTGGACGGCGAGCAGCTCGTGGACGAGATCGTCCGCATGCTCGGCGCCGATCGCGGCGACGAGACCGCCAGCCGCCACGCCCGGGAGCTGCTGAGCGACCGCCGGGCCGCTGACTTTCCAGCGGCGGCGTAGGCGCCGGCGCCGGCGGCTCGCCGCCGCAAAGCGCGCATAATCTCCGCCAATGGCGACCACCAGGAGCGGTCGGGCCCTCGCGCGCGCCTTTCGCTCGCCGCGCAACGGGCGCGGCGATGACGGCACCGATCCACGGCACGGCGCGGCTCGGCAAGCGGACCAAGGACCTCGTCAAGCGGCTGGGCCCGCTCGACGTCGCCGTGATCGACCACCGCAACCTCGACCGGATCGCCGCCGAGGAGCTGGTCGCCTGCGGGCGTGCGGGCCGTCGTCAACTGCTCGCCGTCCTCCGACGGCAGCTACCCGAACGCCGGGCCCCTGACCCTGGTCGCGGGCCGGGGTGCCGCTGGTCGACGTCAACGACCCGGGTCTCTTCGAGCGGCTCTCCGACGGGGACCCGCTCTCGCTCGACGGCGGCGCGCGTCCTGCTCGGCGGCGAGGAGCTGGCCACCGGGCGCCGCCTCGAGGCCGACGAGCTGGCGCGGGAGCTCGACGCGCAGCGGCGGCGCATCGACCAGGCGCTGCACGACTTCACCGAGAACACGATGGCCCACATCCGCGAGGAGGGGGAGCTGCTCTCGGGCGCGATCGACTTCCCCGGCACGCGAACCGTGTTCCGCGACCGCCACGTGCTGATCGTCGTGCGCGGGCCCGACCACACGCAAGGACCTGCGGGCGCTGCGCGCCTACATCCGGGACGTGCGCCCGGTGCTGGTCGGGCGTGGACGGCGGCGCCGACGCGATCATCGAGGAGGGGCTGAAGCCAGACGTGATCCTCGGCGACATGGACTCGGCGCGCGAGCAGGCGCTGCGCTGCGGGGCCGAGCTGATCGTCCACGCGTATCCGGACGGCCGCGCGCCCGGCGCCGAGCGGCTCGGCGAGCTCGGCCTCGACCACATGGTCGTCCCCGCGGCGGGGACCAGCGAGGACGTCGCGATGCTGCTCGCCTCCGAGAAGGGGGCCGAGCTGATCGTCACCGTCGGCGCCCACTTCAACCTCGTCGAGTTCCTCGACAAGCAGCGCAGCGGCATGTCCTCGACCTTCCTGACCCGGCTTCGCATCGGCGAGATGCTCGTCGACGCGAAGGGCGTGAGCCGCCTCTACAACCCGGGCCCGAGCCTGACGCACATGGCGCTGTTCTTCGCGCGCCTTCGCGGCCCTGCTGGTGATCGTCGTGATCACGACGCCGGCGCTGGAGCGACCTCGTCGACCTCTCTGGCTCAAGATCAAGGTGGTCCTTGGGCTATAGCGCCCGCTACCACGCGGCCTCACTGGCGGCCGTCTTCCTAGCGCTCGCCGTCGGCATCCTGATCGGCGCCGGGCTGGGGGACAACGTCCTCTCCGACACCGAGGACAACCTGCGCGAGAGCCTCGAGGGCGACATCGAGGAAGCCCGCGGCGAGGCCGACGAGCTGGCGGAGGACCTCGACCGCGAGCGAGCCTTCGCCGAGCGGGCCTACCCGGCGCTGGTCGGCGACACGCTGCGGGGCCGCCGGTCGGCGTCGTCGCGCTCGGCGACCTGCCGCCCGACGTCGCCGGGGACATCGAGGACGCGCTCGAGGAGACCGGGGCCGAGCTGGCGGAGGTCGTGGTCGTCCGCCAGCCGCCCGGATGCGGACGCGCTGGCCGCCGAGCTCGGCCGCCCGTTCGGCGGCGTGGCCGACGACAACGCCAAGCTCGGGGACCTGGGCGCGACGCTCGGCGAGCAGCTCGTGCGCGGGCGCGGCAAGCAGCTCGACCAGGTGCGCGGACCTCGTGTTCCTGCGCGCGAGCGGCGAGGGGGCGCCGCTCGACGGCGTCGTGATCGTCCGCGGGGCCGAGCCGCCCGAGGACGACGAGGGCCGGACCGAGGCCTTCGACGCCGGCCTGATCGAGGGCATCGCGGAGAGCGACGCCGCGGCCGTGGCCGTCGAGCGCAGCGACGCGGCGGAGTCTGCGATCCCGTTCTTCGCCCCGTTCGGCGTCACCACCGTGGACAGCGTGGACCTGACCTCGGGCCGCATCGCATGGTCTTCGCGCTGCTCGGAGCCGAGGGAAGCTTCGGGATCAAGGGGACGGCGAACGGCCTGCGTGCCGGAGCTGCTGGAGCGGCCGAGCCGCAACGAGCAGGCGCCCTGAGCGGGAAGGGGAATCGCCGGTGGACTGGGTAGCGCTGCCCGTCTCGCTCGCCGTCGCGTTCGCCGTGGTCCCGGCCGGGGTGACGGCGCTGCGCGACGCGGGGCTCGTGCGCGAGAACTACGCGGGCAGGCGGCTCGCCTTCCCGCTCGGCGCCGTGCTGCTCGCCGCCTCGCTGGTGGCCCTCGCCCCGCTGGCGCCGCTCGACGACCGCGCCGAGCTCGACCTCCTCGACCCGGAGCTGCGCCGCTGGTTCGCCTACGTAGTCGGCGTCGCCTTCCTCGGCCTCCTCGACGACTCCCTCGGGCGCGGCGAGTCGGCGGACACGGCGCGCGGCTGGCGCGGGCACGCCCACGCCGTGCTCTCCGGGCGGCTTTCGACCGGCGCGATCAAGGCCGTCGGCGCGCTCGCGCTGGCCGCCTACGCGACCTCGGGCCTGGGCCGCGAGGCGCTCGACTACCTGGTCGACCTCGCGCTGCTCCTGCTCGCCACGAACTTCGCCAACCTGCTCGACCTGCGCCCGGGCCGGGTGGAGAAGGCGCTGGCGCTGGTCGGCGCCGGCCTCTGCCTCGGTTACTGGACGCTGGAGCCGGTCGAGCTGCTCGGCCTGTTCATCGGCCCCGTCGCCGTCGGCGCCTGGTTCACCCTGCGCGAGCGGGCGATGCTCGGCGACACCGGCTCGAACCTCGTCGGCGCGCTGATCGGCATCTGGCTCGTGACGACCCTCTCGGACCCGGGGCGGCTGGTCGCGCTCGCCGTCCTCGCGATCTTGACGGTCTATGGGGAGTTTCGGTCGCTGTCCTCCGCGATCGAGCGGATTCCGCTGATCAGGCGACTAGACTCGCTCGGCAGAGTCAATTGAGCGACCGCCGTCCATCCGACACCCGCTTCCTTTTCGTCACGGGCGGAGTGGTGTCGGCTCTCGGCAAGGGCATCGCCTCAGCCTCGATCGGCCGCCTCCTCGTGTCCCGCGGCTTCCGGGTCCAGCTCCAGAAGTTCGACCCCTACATCAATGTGGACCCGGGGACGATGAGCCCCTTCCAGCACGGCGAGGTGTTCGTCACCGAGGACGGCGCCGAGACGGACCTCGACCTCGGCCATTACGAGCGCTTCACCGACGAGAACACCTCGCGGGCCTCGAACGTGACCGCCGGCGCGGTCTACAACTCGGTGATCCGGCGCGAGCGGCGGGGCGACTACCTCGGCGCCACGGTCCAGGTGATCCCGCACATCACCGACGAGATCAAGAACCGGATCCTGATCGTCGCCGAGTCGCAGTCCGTGGACTTCGTGATCACCGAGATCGGCGGCACGGTCGGCGACATCGAGTCGCTGCCCTTCCTCGAGGCGATCCGCCAGCTCTACACGGATGTCGGCCCCGAGCGCTGCATGTTCATCCACCTGACCCTGGTGCCGTACATCGGCCACGCCGGCGAGCTGAAGACGAAGCCGACCCAGCACTCCGTCAACGAGCTGCGCCGCATCGGCATCCAGCCGCACGCCCTCATCTGCCGCTCCGAGCAGGGCCTCGGCCGCGACATCCGCCGCAAGATCGCGCTGTTCGCCTCGCTGCCCGAGGACGCGGTGATCTCCGCCCGCGACGTGGACAACACCTACAAGGTCCCGCTCGTCTTCCGAGCCGAGGGCATCGACGACCTGATCCTTGACCACTTCAGGGTCGAGGACGCTCCCGCGCCCGAGCTGGGCGAGTGGGAGGAGCTGATCCGCCGCGCCGACGCCTCACGCGAGCGCCGGGTGAAGATCGCGCTGGTCGGGAAGTACGTGCAGCTCGAGGACGCGTACAAGTCGGTGATCGAGGCCCTGGTCCACGGCGGCTGGGCCCACGGCGCGGCCGTGGACGTGGAGCTGGTCTCCTCCGAGGACGTGGTCAGCGGGGCGCTCGAGGGCGCCGACGGGATCCTGATCCCGGGCGGCTTCGGCGAGCGCGGCATCGAGGGCAAGATCGAGGCCGCGCGGATCGCGCGGGAGAACGGCATCCCGTACCTGGGCATCTGCCTGGGGATGCAGATCGCGGTGGTCGAGTTCGCTCGCCACGTCTGCGGCATGGACGGCGCCAACTCGGCCGAGTTCGACCCCGAGACGCCCTACCCGGTGGTGGACCTGCTGCCCGAGCAGAAGGAGGTCTCGGACCTCGGCGGGACCATGCGGCTCGGCGCCGATCCGGTGAAGCTCCACGAGGGCACGCGGGCGCGGGAGATCTACAGCGACGCCGTCATCTACAAGCGCCACCGCCACCGCTACGAGGTCAACAACCAGCTCCGGCGACGCCTCGAGGAGGAGGGCCTGGTCGCCGGCGGCACCTCGCCCGACGAGCGGCTGGTCGAGATCGTCGAGCTGCCCGATCACCCGTTCTTCGTCGCCTCCCAGTTCCATCCCGAGTTCAACTCCCGCCCGACCGACCCGGAGCCGCTCTTCCGCGACTTCGTCGGCGCCGCCGCCGAGCGCGCGTCCGCGCGCGGCGAGATCGAGGCCGAGCCCGCCGACGAGGGCGCGCCCGAGGCCGAGGCCGCCGACCGCGACGCCGACATCAGCGCCCGCCGCTCCTAGTCCGACCCACCGGCGCGGAATAGCCTGTCGCGCTGTGAGCACGGAGGACCGCCGCATGCTCGACCGCTTCGCACGTCTCTGCGAGATCGCGAGCCCGACAGGCTCCGAGCGCGCCGTCGCCGACGCGGTGCTCGCGGAGCTGCGCGAGCTCGGGGTCGAGGTCGCCGAGGACGGCGCCGCCGGGCCGGCGCGTGCCGGCGCCGGCAACCTGATCGCGCGGGTACCGGGTCGCGGCGAGGGCTGGGTCGCCTTCTTCGCCCACCTCGACACGGTGCCCCACGAAGGCCCGGTCGAGGTGGTGGAGGAGGGCGGAACCTTCCGCAGCGCCGGCGACACGATCCTCGGCGCCGACAACAAAGCCGCGGTGACGGTGCTGATGGAGCTGGCGGCGCGCCACACGCGCGAGCCGTCCGCGCTCGGGCTGGAGCTGGTCTTCACGGTCGCCGAGGAGGACGGCCTGCGCGGCGCCAAGGGGCTGGACACCGCCTCGTTGCGCTCGCCGTTCGGCTACGCGGTCGACCACGCGACGCCGATCGGCGAGGTGATCGTCGCCGCGCCGACCTACAAGAGGCTGGTCGCGACCTTCCGCGGGCGCGAGGCCCACGCGGGCATCAACCCCGAGGACGGGCACAGCGCCATCGCCGCCGCCGCCGGGGCGATCGCCCAGATGAAGCTGGGTCGCCTCGACGAGGAGACCACCGCGAACATCGGGATCATCGAGGGCGGCACCGCCTCGAACGTGGTCGCGGGTGAGTGCCGGGTCCTCGGCGAGGCGCGCAGCGTGGAGGGCGAGCGCGCGGCGCAGGTGGTCGGCGAGATGGTGGACGCCTGCACCTGGTCGGCCGGCGAGCAGGACTGCGACCTCGACGTCGAGGTGATCGAGATGTTCAAGGGCTACCGCCAGGACGCGGAGTCACCGCCGGTCGCGGCGGCCGCGGAGGCCCTGCGCCGCCGCGGGCACGAGCCCGCGCTGGTCGCCACCGGTGGCGGCAGCGACGCCAACGCCCTGGTCGCATCGGGGTTCGACTGCGTCCTGCTGGCCAACGGCACCGAGGCCAACCACACTCCCCACGAGTCCGTCCGCGCCGAGGCGATCGCCGAGATGCTCGCGGTCTGCGAGGCGATCGTGGAGGCCGCCTCCGCGCAGATGGAAGCGGCGGCCGCGGGCACGCAGACGGCAGACCCGGCGGCGGCCGACGCCGCTTCGGCGGAGTGATCGCGTGCTGAAGCTGAGGCGCGGCGTGGTCGTCTCCTCCGACCCGCTGGTCGTGCGGGTCGGCGAGGAGGAGCGGCCGGCCTGGGCGGACGCCTCGCTGGTGGGCGAGGTGTCCGAGGGCGACGACGTGGTCGTGAACGTCGAGGCGCTCGACCTCGCGCTCGGCTCGGGCGGCTTCGACATCGTGCACGTCAACCTCACCCGCGGCCTCGAGGCGCCGGGCGCCGGGGGCGCGCACGTGATGAAGCTCAACTACAGCTCGCTCCAGCACCCGGTTGACCCCGTCGAGCCGGAGTGGGAGGGGGAGGGCGCAGCAGCGCCCGCCGAGGCGCGCCCGCGCCGGGCGATCCCGGTCCTCGTGGTCTTCCTCCACGGCCAGCTCGCTCCCGCCGCCTGGGCCGCGGCCAGGGCCGCGCCCGGCCTGCGCGTCGGCTACGTGCAGACGCCGGGCGGGGCGCTTCCCGGCTCGCTCTCGCGCGACGTCGCCGAGCTGCGCGATCGCGGCCTGCTGTGCGGGCACATCAGCGCCGCCGCCGGCTACGGCGGTGAGGTCGAGGCCATCAGCGTCCCCGGCGCCCTGCACGCGGCCGCCGACGCGCTCGGCTGGGACGCGGTGATCGCGGGCCCGGGACCAGGGATTCTCGGCTCCGCCTCCGCCCTCGGGCACGGAGGAATGGCGGCGCTCGACACCGCGCACGCGGCGCTGGCGCTGGGGATGGAGACCCTGGTGGCCCCGCGGCTCTCGTCCGGCGACCCGCGCCCGCGCCACCGCGGCCTCAGCCACCACGCCGAGACCGTCCTGCGGCTGCTGCTGGCGCCGGTGCGGGTCCCGGTGCCCGAGCTCGACGAGGGCGAGTGGCCCGCCGGAGAGGAGGCCGGCGGCGGCAGCTCCCTGGAGCGGCTTCGGGACGCATGCGGGGAGCGGCATGAGCTCTGGGCGCGGCCGGCCCCGCTCGCCGAGTATGCGGCGAGCGGATTGCCGGCGCGAACGATGGGCCGCGAGCTGGCGAGACCGGCTCTTCTTCGCGGTGGCCCTCGCGGGCGGCGACGCGCTCGGCGCGCTCGCCCGGCATGATTCCCGCGAGCGCAGAGGGGAATGAGCAATCGGCATGGCTGAAGACCGCGACGAGCTGGAGCGCATCGGGGGCAAGATGGTCCACAAGGGGCCCGCCGTGTCGGTGCGCATGGACCGCTTCCGCTATCCCGACGGCTCGACGGACGTGCGCCAGGTCGTGGTGCACCCCGGGTCGGTCTCGGTCTTGGCCCACGACGGCCGGGTCCTCTACATGGTGCGCCAGCCGCGCGAGCCGGTCGAGGAGCCGGCGCTGCTGGAGCTGCCAGCCGGCACGCTCGACATCGAGGGCGAGAGCCCGCTCGAGTGCGCTCAGCGCGAGCTGGCCGAGGAGATCGGCAAGGCGGCGGGCGACTGGCGCGAGCTGAGGAGCGTCTACCTGACGCCGGGCTACTCGACCGAGCGTGCCTACCTCTTCCTCGCCACCGAGCTCTACGACGCCGACGCCGAGCCCGACGACGACGAGCGGATCGAGATCGTCAAGGTCCCGCTCTCCGAGCTCGACTCGACGATCGCGCGCTGCCGCGACGCGGCCTCGGTGATCGGCCTGATGATGCTGCGCGACCTGCTCTAGCGCGGGGGCGGCCGGGCGCCGCGGCAGGGACGCGGCCGGGCGGGGCGAAGTAGTCGCCCATGGCCACCGTGGCCCCAGAGCGCGCTGCCGAGGGGCGGCCGTCGCCGCGCTTCGAGGCCCTCGTCCTCGACTTCCTCGCCCACCTCGAGTTCGAGCGCGGGCTCTCGCGCAACACGCTCGCCGCCTACCGGACCGACCTGCTCCAGCTCGGCCGCTTCCTCGCCGCGCGCGAGCGCGACGCGACCGACGCCTCCGCGGGCGACCTGGCCGACTTCCTCGCGCTGGTCGCCGACGGCGACGGGAACGGCACGCCGCCCTCGGCGAGCGCCACGGTCCATCGCAAGGCCGCCTGCCTGCGCAGCTTCTACCGCCACCTGCGCCGCGAGGAGCTGATCGACGACGACCCGGCCGCCGATCTCGCGACGCCGCGTCGCGGCAAGAAGCTGCCCGGCGTCCTCAGCTACGGCGAGGTCCAGAAGCTGCTCGCCCAGCCGCGCGGCGACGAGCCGACCGTCTCGCGCGATCGGGCCCTGCTCGAGCTGATGTACGCGTCCGGGCTGCGGGCCTCGGAGACGATTGGGCTCGAAGTCTCCGACGTGGATCTCGACGAGGGGGTCCTGCGTGCGCGGGGCAAGGGCTCGAAGGAGCGCGTCGTCCCCGTCGGCGACAAGGCGATCGCCGCGATCCGCGTCTACCTGCGCTCCGGTCGCCCGGCGCTGGTGCGCAGCCACGACGAGGCGAAGCTCTTCCTCAACTTCCGCGGCGGGCCGCTGACCCGCCAGGGGCTCTACAAGATCGTGCTGCGCCACGCCGAGACCGCGGGCCTCAAGGGCAAGATGAGCCCGCACACGCTGCGCCACTCCTTCGCGACCCACCTTCTGTCCGGCGGCTGCGACCTGCGCTCGGTCCAGGAGATGCTCGGCCACGCCGACCTCTCGACCACCCAGCTCTACACGCACCTCTCGGGCGAGGAGCTGAAGGAGATCTACTTCAAGGCCCACCCGCGGGCGGCGGCAAAGGGTTGAGGGCGGCGCCGGGTTAGCCTCCCGGCATGCCGGAGCTTCCCGAGGTCGAAACCGTTCGCAGCCAGCTCGCGCCCGAGGTGACCGGGCGGGAGATCGCTGGTGCCGAGATCCTCGATGAGCGGCTGACCCGGCCCGAGGCGCCGCGGCGGGTCGAGCGCGGCCTGGAGGGCCGGGAGATCGTGGGGGTGGACCGCCGCGGCAAGTACCTGATGGTCCGGCTGGAGGGCGACGGGACGCTGATCCTGCACCTGCGGATGACCGGCAACCTCCTGCTGCGGGCGCCTGAGGCCGGGGAGGAGGTCGCGGACCTGATGGAGCCGGCCGCCTCGGAGGCCCCCGCCTCTACGAGTCGCACCCGCAGCTCCGCCACCTGCGCATGCGCCTCGACCTCGACGACGGGACGGAGCTGCTGTTCACCGACGTGCGCCGCTTCGGGACCGCGGTCCTGATCGAGGGCTCGGCGGAGGTGGACGCCTATCTGGCGGCCCGGGTCGGGATCGAGCCGCTCTCGGCCGAGCTGACGCCCGAGGCGCTGGGCCGGATCGCGGCGGGGAGGACGGCGCCCCTCAAGTCCTTCCTGCTGACCCAGACCGGCGTCACCGGGATCGGCAACATCTACGCCGACGAGGCATTGCACCGCGCCGGTCTGCACCCGCTCTCCCCGGCCGGCTCGATGAAGCCCGAGCACTGCGAGGCGCTGGTCGAGGGCATCGTGGACGCGCTCGAGGCGGGGCTCGCCCATGGCGGCTCCAGCATCGACGACTACCGCGACGCCCGCGGCGCCCGCGGCTCGATGCAGGACGAGTTCCTCGTCCACACGCGCGAGGGGAGGGAGTGCCCGCGCTGCGGTGGCACGATCCAGCGGATCATCGTGAGCGGCCGCTCGACCTACTTCTGTCCCGACTGCCAGGTGCGCCTGCGCAAGCGCCCCCGCCGCCGGCGCGCGGCGCAAGGGCCGAAGCGCCGGTCGGGATCCGGAGCCCGCGAGACTGGGGGTCCGAGCGAGGACGGGACCGGCCAGGCGTGAGCGAGCTGCCGTTGCCCGAAGGCTTCGCCGTCGGCCACTGGAGCGACCCCGGCGCCCTGACCGGCTGCACCGTCGTGATCCCGCCGCCGGAGACGCGCGGCGGCGTCTGGGTCGCGGGCGGCGGGCCGGGCACGCGCGAGACGGACACACTCGGACCGCTGGCGCGCTCGGAGCAGGCGAGCGCCGTGGTCCTCACCGGCGGCAGCGCCTACGGCCTCGCCGCCGCGGACGGCGCCGCCCGCTGGCTCGAGCAGCACGAGCGCGGCTACCGGACCCCCGCCGGCCTGGTCCCGCTGGTTCCCGCCGCCGTCATCTACGACCTCGCGAGCGGCGACCCCGGAGTGAGGCCCGGGCCCGAGGAGGGCTACGCCGCATGCGAGGCCGCCGCCGGGGGCGTGCCGGAGCGCGGCTCGGTCGGTGTCGGCTGCGGCGCCACCGTCGCGAAGGTCCTCGGCCGCGAGAACTGCAGCCGCGGCGGATTCGGCTACGCCGCGATCCGGACCGGTGGGGGTGAGACCGTCGCCGCTCTCGCGGCGGTCAACGCGGCCGGCGACGTGCTCGCCGAGGACGGTTCCCTGATCGCCGGCCCTCGCGGCGAGGACGGCGAGATGCAGCGCGGCGCCGAGCTCCTCATCTCCCTCGAGCAGGTCCCCGAGCTTCGCGTCCCCGAGGGCAACACCACCCTCGTCTGCATCTGCACCGACGCCGCCCTCGACAAGCGCGGCTGCGGCATGGTCGCCCGAGCCGCCACGGCCGGGATCGCCCGCGCCATCGACCCCACCTTCACCCCGGTCGACGGCGACGTCGCCTTCTGCCTCGCCTCCGGCCAGGGCGACCCCCGCCCCTTCATCGAGATGCAGATCGGCACCGCCGCCGCAAAGGCCACCGCAGCCGCGATCCGCGACGGGGTCCGCCGGGCCCAGGGCGGCTGACGTCCGGGCCGTCCGGCACCTTGACGGGGTGCCGGGTTCCTTCAAGACAGAGGCCGTCGTCCTGCGCAGCATCCGCTACGGCGAGGCCGACCGGATCGTGCACCTCTATTCGGCGACGCGGGGGAAGGTCGGGGCGATCGCGAAGGGGTCGCGGCGGCCGAAGTCGCGTTTCGGCGGGCGGCTGGAGCCGTTCTTCCGGCTCGACCTCGTGCTCTACGAGGGGCGCAGCGACCTCTGCACGGTGACCGGTGCCTCGACGGTCGAGGGGCATGGGCGACTGCGCTCGGACGGCGGGGCGCTGCTGGCCGCCGGACGCGCCTGCGACACGCTGCTGCGCCTGTTCGACACCGGCGAACCGAACCCGCCCGCCTACAACCTGCTCTGCAAGTATCTCGGCCTGCTCGACGCCGATCCCGCCGCGGCCGGCGACCCCGGCACCGCGCTCGCCTACCGCCTCAAGCTCGCGCTCGCCGCCGGCTTCTCGCCCGAGCTCGCCTCCTGCGCCCGCTGCGGCGAGGCCGAGCACCTCGTCTCCTTCTCCGGCTCCGCGGGCGGCGTCGTCTGCGCCGGCTGCGAGGGCGAGGGCTTCCGCATGACGGAGGAGGCTCACCGCTTCATGGTGGACGCCTTCGCCCGCCCGCTCTCAGAGGCCCCTGCCGCCGGCGACCGCGTCGCGGCCCAGGCCGATCGCGCCATCACCGAGACGCTCGAGCACCACGCCCACGTCCACCTGCGCGCTGCGGCGTAGGCGGACGCCGGGCTCAACTCGCGGCGGCGCCCGGGGAGCCGGCGAAGTCGCCGTTGTCCATCGAGCCGCGGCCACCCCACTTGGCCAGCATGCGGACCAGGCGCTGGGGGCCCTCGGCGGTCATGACGCCGCGGTGCAGCGCCTGGGCGATCGAAAGCTCACCGAGGTGCCAGCGCGCGAGCCACTCGGGCGTGGTGTGGAGGACCAGGGCGTCGTCGGGCAGGGGGGGCTTGGCGCAGACCTCGGCGCGTCCGTTGGCGCAGAGCAGCCAGAAGCGCTGACGGGGGCGACCGCCCAACTCGAAGCGGATCGTGACCTGGCCCTCGGGCAGCTCCTCCGGGTCCAGCCGCTGCGAGAGGCTCTCGAGCGTGTAGTGGGAGTCGATGTGGTCGGGCTCGAGCTCGAGCCACCTCTCGCCCCAGCGCCCGAGCGCGTCGCAGACCGGGCCCAGCGCGCGGCCGGCGTCGGTGAGCTCATAGGCGGTGCGGCGCTCGCCGATCGGCACGCGCTCCACGATGCCGTAATGCTCGAGCGCGCGCAGGCGCTCGGCGAGCAGCGTCTTGGACACGCCGGGCACGCCCACGCGGATTTCCGTGAAGGTCCGGGCCCCCAGCAGCATGTTGCGGATGATCAGAGGGCGTCCACCGGGTGGCGAAGATCTCGGCGCCGCGGGCCACGGGGCAGTATTGGCCGTAGCTGTCCATGGCCCGGGATTGTCTCACGCACGAACACCGGCAGTTGGTCCAAATCTGGACCGTGTTGGTCCGATTTCCGTTCTTGCGCGCGGGACGCGCCGCCGACACCCTTGCCGCGATGCCCGCCGAGATGATCACAGCACTGGGAGCCGCCGCAGCCGCCTACAGCGTCGCGGCCGGGACCACCCTGCTGCTCCAGGCGCAGGTCATGCGGCGCCGGGGCAGCTCCCGCGAGGTCTCGATCGCCTTCCTGGCGAGCACGACCGGGGGCTATCTGATCTGGCTGCTCTACGGGATCGGGATCGGCAGCCTGCCGCTGATCCTGGCGGACGCGATCGGGCTGGTCTGCGGCGGCATCGCGGTGGGGGTGGCGGCGAGCCTGCGGCGATCGCCGCGGCCAGAGGTCCCCGGGCGGACGGAGCCGTGCCCCGCGGCGGGCCGGCGGCATTTACGGCCGGCTATCGCTTCGGCCGGTACATCCTCTCGCTGACGCGCAGCTTGATCGCCTTCGGCGCGGGGGCGTTCAGGCGCATGAAGTTGCGGAAGAAGCGGCCGGGTACGAGGGAGCGCTTGCCGGCGTCGTAGGCGCCGAGGGCCTCGCGGACGACCTGGTCGGCCTTGATCGCGCCGGGCATCATCTCGCCGCCGGCCTCGTCATAGCCGGCGACCTGCTGCCACTCGGTCGGCACGGGGCCGGGATTGACGGCGAGCGCCTTGACCCCGGTGCCGCGCAGCTCGGCCCAGAGGGCCTCGGTGAAGTTGAGCGCGAAGGCCTTGGTGGCGCCGTAGGTGGCCTCGTAGGGCAGGGGCTGCATGCCGGCGGTTGAGGCGACGGTGATGACGCCGCCTTGGCCGCGCTCGATCATCCCCGGGAGGAAGGCCCGGGTGAGCACAATGACGGCCTCGCAGTTGACGCGCACCATCTCGGCCTGGCGTTCCGCGTCCAGCTCGGCGACGCGGCCGCGCAGTCCGAAGCCGGCGTTGTTGACCAGCAGGTCCACCCGCTCGTCCAGCTCGGCGACGCGGCCGGGCAGCTCGGCGGCCTCCGAGCCGAGATCGCAGGTGATCACCTGGGCGGTGGTCGGCAGCGAGGAGGCGAGCGCGTCGAGGCGCTCCTTGCGCCGCGCGACGAGGATCAGCCGGGTCCCGCGCGCGGCGAGCTGCCGCGCGAACTGCTCTCCGATCCCCGACGAGGCGCCCGTGATCAGTGCCGTATCCACGTGCGGAGCCTACCCGCCCGCGCGCCGGGCCCGAGCCGTCCCAGCCCGCGCGCATGGCCGGTCCGGGCCCCCCGCGATCCGCCGCGGCGGATCGCTCATAGAATCGGCCGAGGAGGAGCTGACCACGGCCACTGAAACCGCAGCCAAGTACGTCTACGGGTTCGCGGAGGGCTCGCGCGAGATGCGGGCGCTCCTCGGCGGCAAGGGGGCCAACCTCGCGGAGATGACCCGGGTGCTCGGCGCCGGCCTGGTGCCCGCCGGCTTCACGATCAGCACCGAGGCGTGCGTCGCCTACATGGAGTCAGGGGGAGAGTTCCCTGACGGGCTCGTCGCTCAGGTGGACGAGGCCCTCGCGCAGCTCGAGCGGACCGCCGGCAAGTCGCTCGGGGATCCCTCCGACCCGCTGCTGGTGTCGGTCCGCTCCGGCGCGCGGGACTCCATGCCCGGGATGCTCGACACGATCCTCAACCTCGGGCTCAACGACGGCTCGGTCGAAGGGCTGGCGGAGCGCACGGGCAACGAGCGATTCGCTCGCGACTCGCACCGGCGCCTGGTCCAGATGTTCGGCAACGTCGTGCGCGACATCCCCGGCGAGCGCTACGAGCAGGCGATCGCGGAGCTGAAGCGGCGAGCGCGGGGTGGAGCTCGACACCGAGCTCGACGCCGAGGATCTCGGTCGCCTGATCGAGCGCTTCCGTGAGATCTTCCGGGAGGAGACCGGGGAGGGGTTCCCGGAGGACCCGCGCACCCAGCTCGAGGCCGCGATCCGGGCCGTGTTCGACTCCTGGAACGGAAGGCGCGCGAAGGAGTACCGGAGGCTGCACGCGATTCCCGACGCCTGGGGGACGGCCGTGAACGTGCAGCAGATGGTCTTCGGGAACAAGGGCGAGAGCTCCGGCTCCGGGGTCGCCTTCAGCCGCGACGAGATGACGGGCGCCCCGGAGCCCTCCGGCGACTTCCTCGTCAACGCCCAGGGCGAGGACGTCGTCTCGGGCGTGCGCAACACCGCCGGCCTCGACGAGATGGCGAGGCTGCTGCCCGAGGCACACACCCGGCTGCTCGACGCGCTGCGCACCCTCGAGCGGCACTACGGCGACATGCAGGACACCGAGTTCACCGTCGAGGAGGGCCGGCTCTACCTGCTGCAGACCCGCAACGCGAAGCGGCCGGCGCAGGGCGCCGTCCGCTTCGCCGTGGACGCCGTCGCCGAGGGGCTCCTCGACAAGGCGGCCGCCCTCCAGACGATCGACGCCGCCAAGCTCGACGCCCTCCTGCATCCGACCTTCGACCCGGAGGCGGACTACGAGGTCCTGGCGCGCGGCATCGCCGCGTCGCCCGGCGCCGCTAAAGGAGCGATCGTCTTCACTGCCGAGGAGGCGGTGCGGCGGGGCGGGGCCGGGGAGGACGTCGTGCTGGTCCGGACGTTCACCGAGGCCGAGGACGTGGCGGGCTTCGCGGCGGCTAAGGGGATCCTGACCTCGGAGGGCGGCAAGGCATCGCACGCGGCGCTGGTCGCGCGGGGGATGGGGCGGCCCTGCGTGTGCGGAGCGTCCGACCTCGAGATAGACCCCGCGCGCGGCGCGCTCAGCGTGGACGGCCGCGAGCTCTCGAGCGGGGACCTGATCGCGATCGACGGCTCGACGGGCGCGATCACCCTCGACGACGTGCCGCTGATCGAGCCGGAGATCTCGGAGGAGTTCAACACGGTGCTCGAGTGGGCGGACGAGCTGCGGCGCCTAGCGGTCAGGGCGAATGCCGACAACCCGAGGGACGCGGCCCGGGCGCGGGCCTTCGGCGCGGAGGGGATCGGGCTCTGCCGGACCGAGCACATGTTCTTCGGCGCGGACCGGGACAAGCTGGTCAAGGAGATGTTCCTCGCGGCCGAGCAGTGGCGGCGGGCGCACACGGCCGAGGAGCCGGCGACGTGGCCGCGGTGGACGAGCGCTTCCGCGCCAGCCTGGCGGCGCTGAAGGAGCTGCAGCGAGCTGACTTCGAGGGGATCTTCCGGGAGATGGCCGGGCTCGAGGTGACGATCCGCCTGCTGGACCCGCCGCTGCACGAGTTCCTCCCGGTCGCCTACTTCGAGGCCGAGCTGTCGGGGGGCACGGCGTCGCCGGAGGACGATCGAGCGCGCCGAGTCGGACCTCGGCGTGGTGCGCGAGCTGCAGGAGACGAACCCGATGCTCGGGACTCGCGGCGTGCGGCTCGCGGTGCTCTACCCGCCGATCTACGAGATGCAGGTGCGCGCGATCGTCGAGGCGGCGGCCCACGCCGCGAGGGCCGGGGAGCACCCGCACCTCGAGATCATGCTGCCGCTGATCGCCTACGAGACCGAGCTCGAGCACGTCCGCGAGCTGGTCGAGCGGGCGGCGCGGGAGGCGCAGGAGGCGGCCGGGCAGAGGTCCCGTACGCGATCGGGACGATGCTGGAGCTGCCGCGCGCCTGCCTGATCGCGGGAGCGATCGCGAACCACGCGGACTTCTTCAGCTTCGGGACCAACGACCTCACCCAGACCGCGCTCGGGCTCTCCCGCGACGACGTCGAGGGGAAGTTCCTGGCGCCGTACATAGAACACGGGATACTCGACCGCAGCCCGTTCGAGACGATCGACGAGCCCGGGGTGGGGGCGCTGGTGCGGAGGGGACCGACCTGGGCCGCGAGGGGAACCCGGACCTCAGGGTGGGGATCTGCGGGGAGCACGGCGGGGACCCGGACTCGATCGCCTTCTTCCACGCCGCGGGGCTGGACTACGTGAGCTGCTCGCCCTACCGGGTGCCGATCGCCCGCGTCGCGGCCGCCCAGGCCGCCGCGCGCGCTGCCAACATCGAAGCGTGACCGATCTCGATCCTTTGGACGCGGCGGCCGTGCGGGCCGGCGCGGCGACGGACCTCGCCGAGCGCGTGCGCGCGTGGGAGGCCGAGTACCTGTGGGAGCCGGCGACGCGCTCCTATCCCGCGCTGCGCGAGCACCCGGAGCCGGACAGCCCCGTGCGGACGCCGTTCCAGCGTGACCGCGACCGGATCGCGCACTCGAAGGCGTTCCGCAGGCTCAGCCACAAGACCCAGGTGTTCGTGGCGCCGGAGGGCGACCACTACCGCACGCGGCTGACCCACACGCTGGAGGCGTGCTTCATCTCGCGGACGGTCGCGCGGGCGCTGGGGCTGAACGAGGACCTGACCGAGGCGATCGGGCTCGGGCACGACCTCGGCCACCCGCCCTTCGGGCACATCGGCGAGGAGGTGCTGGACGAGGCCCTGGCCGAGCACGGAGGCGGCTTCAAGCACAACGAGCACTCGCTGCGGGTGGTCGAGGCGCTCGAGGGCGAGGCGGCCTACGGACCGGGGCTGAACCTGACCGAGCAGGTGCGCGACGGGATCCTGCGGCACACGGGACCGGAGAAGCCGGCGACGCTGGAGGGGCGGGTGGTGCGGATCGTGGACCGGGTCGCCTACATCAACCACGACATAGACGACGCGCTGCGGGCGGGGATCCTCTCCGAGGGGGACCTGCCGGCCGAGGAGATCGGCCTGCTGGGGGCGAGCGGGGCGGAGCGGATCGACACGCTGGTGCGCGACATGGTCGAGCGCTCGCGGGCCGCAGGGGACATCGCCCAGAGCGAGGAGGTGGGGGGCGCGATGCTGCGCCTGCGGAAGTTCATGTTCCAGCGGGTCTATCTCGGCGCCGAGGCGCGGGCCGAGCAGGAGCGGGCGCGCGAGGCGCTGCGGGCTCTCTTCGACCACTACCTGGCGCACCCAGAGGAGCTGCCGGAGGGGATCGCGGATGCGGATGACGTTCAGCGCGTGGCCGACTATCTGGCCGGAATGACCGACCGTTTCTGCCTCACCAGCTACGAGCGGCTCTCGGCCGCGGGGGCCGGGGGGTAGAACAGGGCCGTGCTCGCGACCGCGAAGGGACAGGAGAGACCGGCCGTGGCGCTGATCTCGAAGGACACGGTCGAGCGGGTGAAGGAGGCCGCGGACATCGCCGAGGTGATCTCGGCCTACACCGACCTGCGCCGGGCCGGCGCGCAGATGATGGGGCTGTGCCCGTTCCACGAGGAGAGCTCGCCCTCGTTCTCGGTGGACCCGGTGCGCAAGCTCTACCACTGCTTCGGCTGCCAGGCCGGCGGCGACGTGTTCCGCTTCGTGCAGGAGCAGGAGGGGCTGGACTTCGGCGAGGCGGTCGAGATGCTGGCCGACCGCTACGGGGTGGAGATCCAGCGCGAGCGGGACGACCCGAAGGCGGAGGCGGCGCGGCGGCGGCGGGCGCGCCTCTACGAGCTGTTGCAGAGGACGGCGGAGTTCTACGAGCGCTTCCTCTGGGAGTCGCCGAAGGCCGAGAAGGCGCGGCGAGTACCTGCTCGGGCGGGGGCTGGAGGAGAAGGCGCTGCGTGAGTACGGGGTGGGGATGGCGCCGGCGGCGTGGGACCAGGTGCTGGTCGGCAGCCAGCGGGCGAGGTTCACGATCCCCGAGCTGGTCGGCGCGGGGCTGATCCAGAAGGGGCGGCAGGGCGGCCACTACGACCGCTTCCGCAGGCGGATCACGTTCCCGATCCGCGACCAGCGCGGGCGGGTGCTCGGGTTCGGGGCGCGGGCGATGAGCGCCGACTCGAAGCCGAAGTACCTGAACTCGCCCGAGGGCGAGATCTACCGCAAGAGCGAGACGCTCTACGGGATCGACCTGGCGCGCGCGGCAATCGCGCGGGCGCGGCGGGTGATCGTGGTCGAGGGCTACACGGACGTGATCGCGCTGCACCAGGCGGGGATCGCGGAGACCGTGGCGGTGATGGGGACGGCGATCACTCCCGAGCAGCTCGGGATGCTGGCGCAGGCGGGGCCGGAGAGGGTGGTGCTGGCGCTCGACGCCGACCGGGCCGGGGCGGACGCGATGATCCGCGCGCAGCGGGTGGCGGGCTCGAAGAGCCTCGACCTGCTGGTGGCGGCGATGCCGGAGGGTGAGGACCCCGCCGACATGCTGGTGGCGGGTGAGATCGAGCGGTTCAAGGGGCTGGTGGAGGAGGCGATCGACCTGCCGAGCTTCAGGGTGAGGACGGCGCTCGGGCGGGCGGACGTGGGGACGCCGACCGGGCGCGAGCGGGCGCTGGGGGAGGTGGCGCCGGTGCTGAAGGCGATGGGGAAGGTGGTCGGGCCGCGACGAGCTGGTGCGGGAGGTGGCCGACCGGCTCGACGTGGACCCGGGCTTCGTCAACGAGCGGGTGATGAAGGCGAGCTTCGAGGAGGTGCCGGCGCAGCCGCCCGCGCGGCGGGAGGGCGGCGCCGGTCGGGCGGGGGAGAAGGGCGCGGGGAGGCGCCGCGGCTGCACCAGGCGGCTCCGCTGACGCCGCGCGAGAACCGCGAGCGGGCGCTGCTGGCGATGTGCGTCGCCGATCCGAAGGCGGGGAGGGCGTACCTGGGGCGGCTGCGCGACGAGCACATGTCGGCCTCGGCGCGGCCGGCGCTGGCGTGGCTGCGCGACCACCTCGACGACCCGCTCGCCGGGCTGCCGCGCGACGACCCCGAGCTGCTCTCCGTGGTGACGGAGATCAAGATGCGCGCGGACCGCGAGCCCGCGCCGACCGAACAGGGGATGGACCTCAACTTCATGCTGCTCGAGCAGCGCCGCCTCGAGGACGGCATCGCCGCCGCCCGCAAGGCCGGCGACCTCGATGCCGTCAACCGCCTCAGCCGCGAGGGCTCGGAGCTGACCTCCCGCATCGCGCACGCCGAATCCCTCGGCGCATAGGGCTGAGACAGCTGACCAGCGAGATGATCGAGTTCGAGCTCAGCACGCTTTCAGGGCGCGGCCCGACGCTAGAGTTCGCTTACTTTCCGGGGTAGCTCAATTGGTAGATGCGCTCGGCTGTTAACCGAGAGGTTGTGGGTTCGAGTCCCACCCCCGGAGCCTCTCTGACGGACTACGCGCCGGCCGGCGATCGCCGGCCCGCCGCCTTTCCGGCGGCCTGTTCGACCAGGTCGGCCGCCCGGGAGGCGCCATCGTGGCGCTCCGACCAGGCCTGGATCTCCCGCGCGCGGCGGCGGTAGGCCGGGTCGCCCAGGATCCGCTTCACGGCCAACCGCACGCCGCCGGGCGAGAGCAGCCGGCGCGGCAGCGACAGGCCCGTCCCCGACCACGTCACGCGCGCGCCGTTCTCGGCCATGTCGCCGACCGCCGGGCAGCAGAGCACCGGCACCCCGTAGGACAGCGCCCGCACCACAGTCCCATGCCCGCCGTGCGAGATCACCAGGTCGGCCGCCGGCATCGTCTGCGAGTAGGGCAGCCACTCGGTCAGGACGGCGTTGGCCGGGACCTCGATCGGCTCTGGCGGCACGTGCCGGTTGGTCGTCGCCAGCACCCGCACGGGCAGGTCGGCCAGCCCCTCCAGCGCCACCCGGAGCAGCCGGCACTCCGGGTCCTGCGCGGTGCTGGGCGCGACCACGCACCAGCGGCCCCGGCCCCTCCGGGATCTCCACCGGCTCGAGCCTCCAGCTCGAAGAACAGCGGCCCGGTCACATGCGCCCCCGCCGGCCAGCGCCGCGGGTACTCGAGCTGGGGGAAGGTCGCCGACGAGCGCCAGCAGCTCGCTGATCCCCCCGTGGAACCGATCCAGCGGCGGCAACCCCAGCCGCGCCCGCGTCACGTTCATCTCGTCCCGTCCCTGGCGCAGCCCGCCCTCGATCAGCGGCATCGCCGCCTTCCACGCGGCGCGGCCCACGGCCGTCCGCGCGGGCTCGAAGCCGAGCGAGTAGATCGGCTGCCCCGGCTCCTGGACCGGGTGGACGTGCGGGATCAGGGTCGCGTGCGGCACCCCCGCCACCTCCGCCGCCAGCGTCGGCGCCAGGGTGAGGATGTCGCTCACCACCAGGTCGGGCTCGAACTCCTCCATCAGCCCCGCCAGCGCCCGCGCCGCCCGCGCGACGGTCTGGCCCTGCGGCGTCTCGGGGCCCGGAGGAGGGAACACGTGGTACTCCTGCGCCGCCTGGAAGCGCAGCCCCTCCGCGCGCGCCGCGTCCTCCCACTCCTCCCAGGTCTCGATCAGCACCTCCTGGCCGCGCCGGTGCAGCTCGCGCGCGAGCGCCAGCGCCGGAAAGGCGTGGCCAGCGTCGCCGAAGGCGGCGACCATCACCCGCAGCGGACGATCTCGGCCTGGGCGCGCCATTGCGCGCAGGCTACGGCCCGGCCGCTATTCGTAGGGTGGTGAGGAGGCGGAGGAACAGCTCGGAGCGGCTGCGGAACGCCGTCGCCGCCCTGCCGCACCACACCAAGCTCGCGATGCTGCGCGGCGTCAGCTCGAACCGCGTCATCGTCGGCGCCTACACCGACAAGCGCGGCGGCGTCTGCCCGATGCTCGCGGCCCACCGCAACGGCGGCCGCACCGACTTCGGCACCTTCGCCCGCGCCTGGGACCAGTTCACCGCCGCCCGCCGGCCCCGCCGCGCCTCCGCGCGCGAGGTCCGCACCCTCAAGGGCTACCTCGAGGTCTCCCTGATCCGCGACGGCGTCGCGCCCCACGAGGACATCGCGCCGGGCTGGGCGGACCGCCCCCTGGCCGACGAGGTGCGCGAGGTCCAGGCCTCCCGCCGCCGCCTGGCCGCCGCCGCGGCCCGCGAGGACCGCGGCGTCACCGTCGAGGAGCTCCTCGCCGCCGAGCTCCTCGACCGCGGCGTGGACCCCCGCCCGCCGGAGCCGCTCGACGGCCCGCCGGCCGGCCCCGCCGCGGCAGCGCCCACGCCGGCAGCTCCACAGCCCCGGCGCCGCTAACGTCAGCCCCTTGCCGGGGCCGGACGCCGACACTCCCTTCGTCAGCGTCGTCATCCCGGTGCGCAACGGGGCAGACAAGATCGCCGACTGCCTCGACTCCGTCCTCGCGGGCGAGTACCCGGCGGAGCGCCGCGAGATCCTGGTCGTGGACAACGGCTCGACCGACGGCACCGCCGACGTCGTCCGCTCCCGCCCGGTCACCTACCTGCACGAGCCCCGCCCCGGCGTCTCCAACGCGCGCAACCGCGGCATCGCCGCCGCCCGCGGCGAGATCGTCGCCTTCGTCGACGGCGACTGCGTCGCCGAGCCCCGCTGGCTGCCGGAGCTGGCCCGCCCCTTCGCCGACCCCGAGGTCGGCTGCGTCGCGGGCGAGCTCGGCCACGCGCCGGCCGAGACCGTGGCCGAGCGCCAGGCCACCCGCATGTTCGGCGCCTGGCAGCGCTACGCGGTCTCCTCGAGATCCGCCGTACGCGATCACCGCCAACGCCGCCTACCGCCGCGACGTCCTCGACGACATCGGCCCCTTCGACCCCCGCATGCCCCGCGCCCAGGACGTCGAGCTCGGCCTGCGCTTCAGCGAGCGCAGCCCGCTCCGCCTCGCCTACGCCGAGGACGCGGTCGTGCGCCACCGCCACCGCTCCACCCAGCGCGCCTTCTTCCGCCAGCAGCTCGGCTGGTCCTACGGCGCCGGCCTTGTCGCCGCCAAGTACCACGCCCTCGACGGCCGCCCGAGCCCGCCCCCGCGCCTCAGGGACGTCGTCACGGGCGCGCGCGGGATCGCGCTGGTCCTCGCCCTTCGCGTCCGTCGCCGGCCGGCGGTCCCGTACCGCCGCGCCTACCTGGAGGACGCCTGGTTCGGCTTCATGCGCCAGGCGGCCTGGTACCTCGGCGCCCGCGCGGGCCTCTGGCGCGGGGCCCGCACCTTTCGGGGCGAGGCCGCCGAGCGCGTGGCCCGCGGCGGCCCGGCCCACCCGCGAGCCCCCGCCGGCTAGGGCGCGTCGAGGGCGCCCGCGGCGTCCTGGGGCCGCATGAAGACGATCTCCGGAACGAGGCAGTTGGGCGAGGTCCGCAGCAGGTAGCGCACCGCCTCGGCCAGGTCCTCGGGCCGGATCATCTCCTCCGCCGCGACCTGCCCCTTCACGAACTCGGTCATCGGCGTGTCCACGAACGCGGGGGCGAGGGCCGTCACCTGGATCCCCTGGCCCGCCTGCTCCTTCTGCGTCGACTGGCTGAACGCGATCACGGCCGCCTTCGTCGCCGAGTAGACCGACAGCCACGGCTGCGGCGACTTGCCGGAGATGGACGCCATGTTCACGATCAGGGCCTTGCCGTGCTCCGCGCCGGCCTCCCGCAGCATCGGCAGGCACTCGCGCGTCATCAGCATCAGCGCCCGCAGGTTCACGCCGAGCTGGAGGTCCACCTGCTTGGTCCCGAGCTCGTCCATCGCCTGGCCGATCCCGATGCCGGCGTTGTTGACGAGCACGTCGCAGCGCCCGAACCGCTCCTTGTGGGCGGCGGCGAGCTTCACCAGCTCCTCCTCCTGGGTCATCTGCGCGGGCACGTCGGCGACGTCGTGCCCCGCGCCGCGCAGCTCCTCGGCCGCCGCGGCGAGCTTGTCGGGCCGCCGCGCCGAGAGCGTCACGCCGTATCCGTCCTCGGCGAGCGCGGTGGCGATCGCCAGCCCGATCCCGCTCGACCCGCCGGTGACAAGTGCCGCCTTCTCAGCCAATCCGCTCTCCTCTCCGAGCTCGCCTGCAACCCGCGCCACCCTAAAGCCTCGGTCGCGCCGGCGGCGGAGCGCCGGCGCCCCGTCACTAGGATCAGGCCGCATGCCCCGGCCGCCCCTCAAGACCGCCGCCCTCGCCGCCGCCCTGGCCGCGGCCGCCCTCGTCGCGGGCTGCGGCTCCGACGACGGCGGGGAGGACGAAGCCTCCGCGGCGCGCCCGGCCCCGCCCGCCTCCGAGTTCCCGGCCGCGAACGGCCAGAGCCTCGAGCAGCTTCTCGGCGCCTCGGCCTCGGCCGAGGGCCCCGTCGTCTCTCCCGCCGCCAAGGTCCTGCGCGTGGGCGAGAACCGCTTTCCGTTCGGCGTCTTCACCACCGCCCAGGAGCCGATCACCGACGCCGAGGTCGCGATCTACGCCGCCCCGCGCGACCTCAAGGGCCCGGCGGAGGGACCGTACCCCGCCCGGATCGAGTCGCTCGAGACCGAGGCCGCCTTCCGCGCCGAGAGCACCGCGTCCGACCCCGACGCCGCCAAGGTCGTCTACGTCTCCGAGGTGCCGCTGCCGAGGCCAGGCAAGTGGGCCTTCGCCGCTCTGATCAAGGAGGGGGACTCCTACACGGGCACCTTGCTGCCCACCCCCAGCCTCGCCGGCGAGTTCGACCCGGTGGAGGTCGGCGAGCAGGCGCCGCGCGTCTCGACCCCCGTCGCCGGCGACGTCGCCCAGATCTCGGAGATCGACACGCGGGTCCCGCCGAGCACCATGCACGACGAGGACCTCGAGGACGTTCTCGGCCGCAAGCCCGTCGTCCTCCTCTTCGCCACGCCCGCCCTCTGCCAGAGCCGCATCTGCGGCCCGGTGGTGGACATCGCCGAACAGGTCAAGCGCGACCACGCCGGCGACGTGGCCTTCATCCACCAGGAGATCTACAACGAGAACGACATCAGCAAGGGCGCGCGCCCGCAGGTCGAGGCCTTCGGCCTGCCGAGCGAGCCCTGGCTGTACGTGATCGACCGCGACGGCAAGGTCAGCACCGTGATCGAGGGAGCCTTCAGCGTGGACGAGCTCGAGCGCGCCGTGCAGAAGGTGTCCGCCGCCTCGTAGTCGGGTAGAACTCGCGTTCAAATGGGGGAGCGCGAAATCCTGGACATGCTCGCGGTCGAGGCCGACCGCCGCGTGCCGACGATCATCAAGGGGCTGAGGGACCTCTCCGCCTCCGGCGAGAAGGACCCGCAGCGCATCGAGGAGCTGCGCGTGGACGCCCACGGCCTCAAGGGCGCCGCGATGGTCGTCGGCCAGAGCCGCCTCGCCGAGCTCGGCGAGCGCGTCGAGATCGCCCTCGTCCAGCGCATCGGCCCCGGCACGATCCAGCCCACCCTCGCGACGCGCATGGTCGCCGCCATCAGCGCCTTCCGCGACGGCGCCAAGGCCGCGGCGGCAGAGAAGACCGAGCCCCCCTCCGTGGACGCCGCCCTCTCCGAGCTCCGCGCCAAGCCCGAGACCAACGCCGAGCGCTGACCCGGCCTCCGGACCCTGAGCTACGCTCGCCCCACCGGGGCCGGTAGCTCAGCTGGTCAGAGCAGCGGACTCATAATCCGTCGGTCGGTGGTTCGAGTCCACCCCGGCCCACTCAGGGGAAGCCCCGCTCCGACGGGGTTTTCTCATGCTCGGAGAGAGCCCGCGGCGCCGCTCTGACCCACGATGGGCGACGGATTGGGCAACACCCCGGGCCAGGGGAGGGGGCGGGGAACCAGGGGATCGAGCTAGGAGGAGCTAGGAGGTAAAAGAAGGGCGTTCCTGCTTTTTCGCGGATGCGGAAGTCCGACTAGGCCGCTGGAGACGAACGCGGCGTCGGCGAGCAGCGGCGCTTCCGAGCCCCCAGCGGCCGGCGACCCGGCGAGCGGGTCCGTGATGATCGCGGTCAGGCCGATCCCTAGATGCCGACGGGGCCGGGTCCCATAGGCTCGTCGCCTTGACAGCCCTAAGCACAGCCGCGGGCATCCTGTTGGTCCTGGTCGCGTTACGCGACGTCTTCGACACCATCTTCCACCCGCAGGGCCGGGGGGACGTGAGCGGAGCGCTGATCCGCGGTGTCTGGCGCGCGATGCGCGGGGTGGCAGGAGGAAACCATGCGGTCTTGTCCCTGGCGGGGCCCCTGGCCTTCATCACGGTTCTTGCTACCTGGGGGGTGTTGGTGATTCTCGGTTTCGCCTTGATTCTTTGGCCGCATTTCCCGGAGGGCTTCGCGGTGGCCGGCAATGTGACGGTCGACGGGGGCCTTGACGACGCGCTCTACCTGTCCATGGTCAACCTGACCAGCCTGGGCTACGGCGACATTGTGCCCACAGGTGAGCTGCTTCGGTTCGTCGGTCCGATCGAGACCCTGATCGGCCTCGGCCTGCTCACCGCTGGGATCTCCTGGATCCTGCTCCTCTACCGAGTCCTCTCGGAGGCGCGCTCGCTCTCTCACGAGATCTCGCTCCTCTTAGATGCCGTGGACGCAACGGGAATCGGCCTGCCCGGGATCGAGCCGCAGGTTGCAGCCAGGATCCTCGCCGACCTGACCACCAGGGCGGTGACGATGCGGGACGACCTGGGCCACTCGCCAATCGCCTACTACTTCCATCCGGGCGACCGGAGGCACGCCCTGCCGCTGCTGCTGCCGGACCTGATCGCCGTGGTCGATGCTTGCTCGGCCCCCGATCGCGCTCCCGCGCTCCGGCTTCAGGCCAGCATGCTCCGGCAGGCGATCAACGACCTGCTCGAAACGATCGCTGAGGATTTCCTGTCGGCTCCAGCCGACGGTGCGGCCGAGGCGCTCGCCGGGTACAGGCGTGATCACCACTGGGGGCGCCCGGGCAGCTGACGTGCAAAGCGGCACTCTGCGCCCGAGCTGGCGGGATGCCCCATCGCGTGCAAGCGAGCGCAGGACTAGTGGGCAACAGGTGGGCAACACAACACCCGGCGACAACCACGAAGCGGGCGGACCAGGAGGAAGGGAATCCCCCGTAAACGGCCAGCTTCCGCTAACAGCCGCAGGCTAAGGCCCCTACTCATAATCCGTCGGTCGCAGGTTCGAGTCCTGCCCGGCCCATCGCATAGGCCAGCGGGAAAGGCGCCCTACGGGGCGTCTTTCCGTTGGGGGTGGTAGGAAGGCTCGCTGTCTTGGTCGATCGGCTTCACGGTCGCCGAGGGCGGTCGGCGTCGGCGGGGCAAGATCACCGAGCTAACCGAGATCGACTTGGCCGAAATCTCGGTCGTGCCGGTGCCCGCAAATCTGGGCGCACGAACGCTTTCTGTCAAGTCAGCGCAGTCGGTCGAGCTCGTGTCCTTCGAGGTTGCGTGAATGCGGGGAAGACTGCGGCCCAGTTAAGGCAGCGTCTCAGTGGTCTTGACGGTGCGCTGACCCGTCGAATCCGAGCTAGACGGAGATATAGCCGCTGCGCCACGAAGGCCAACAGTGAAATGACGACGAGCAGCACGATCAGCACGATCAGCACGCTCCGGACGGCTCGCCAGTCGAACCATCCCTTCCTCTCCATTGCCACAGTCTATGCCCGACCGATCGGTTCAGGTTCGCCTGTGAGCGCCCTACTCCCGCAGCCCGGCGGCTTCGAGGGCCGTAGCCCGGTCGGCGAAGTCCTTCAGTCCGATCACCAGGCCGTCTCGCAGGATGAAGAGCGTCAAGAGGGGCTCGTCGAACGGGATCCCGCTGGACGTGCCGTGGCCCGTCTGGCGGCCGGCGACGACCAGGCGGTCGCCGAAGTCGAGCACCTCGTCGGGTTCGAGCCTGTAGTCCTCCGCCACTTCGAGTCCCGCCTTCCAGACCCGGACGTAGCCATCGTGGCCATGATGTGCCCCGACCAGGTCGGGTGGGAGCAAACCGCGAACCGGGCTGTCGTCGAACCGAAACTCGATCTCCGGGTCGAGCCGGAGAAGGAGAGCGTCGAAGTCCCTCCGATTCGCGGCTTCGTAGACCTGCCGAAAATTGTGCGCGGTGAATGCCCGGCGCAGCCGCGAGCCCGCCGGCAGTCGCGACCAGGCCCGCGCCAGCGCCCGGTAGAGAGCTGGGGCCCGGACCAGGATCCGATCAACCAGGGATCGCCGCCGGGGCTTGCTCGAAACCGCGATCGGTGTTCGCACACCCCGCATGGCCTCCGCGTTCTCCTCCGACATTTGCCTAATCCCGCAGCCCGGCGGCTTCGAGCGCTTCCGTCCGGTCCGTGAACCCGCGGTAGCGGATCACCTTGCCGTTCTCGAACGTCCACACCTGGAAGAACCGGTTCTCAACCGGAACGCCGCTCCCCTTGCCTCGGCCCCACTGGTGCGCATGAACGACGACCGATGGGTGGGCATCGATGACTTCCTCAGCCTCGAAGCCCCACTCGTCAAACGTCCCGGCCCAGGTTCGGAAGAACTCCCGAACCGCTTCGGGTCCATAGACCTTCTTCTGAATCGGGAAAGGGTCGCCCATATCCCATTCGACGTTCTCGTCGAACATCGCGAAGAACGGCTCCGGGTTCTCGGGGGCTTCCTCCATGGAGTGCTTGAGGATCTCCACGTTCTCCCGCGACATCGCCCACGCAGTATCCACCGATCCGGTCGGGAGGGTGGAACGGTGGGGCGCGCGCCTGTCCGACCGCTGGGTGAGTGCTGGCGCGCGCCGAAGGAAACAGATCTGATGCTTGGCCTACTCCCGCAGCCCGGCGGCTTCGAGGGCTTCGGCCTCGCTCAGGAAAGTGCCCCCCCGGATCATCTTCCCGCGCCGCCAGTCCGCGACCTGCCATTGCGTCTGCTCCCAGGGCGCATCGCTCTCCCCGCCACGTCCGTGAAGCCGTATCCGTGCCTACTCCGACAGCCCGGCGGCTTCGAGGGCGTTGTCGCGGTCGCCATAGACCTTGAACCGAACCAGCACGCCGTCGCGGATAGTGAACTCGTGAGCGTTTCGAAGTTCGACCGGCACGCCACTTCCCTTCCCTTTCGCGTCGACCCTGACCAAGACCAGCTACGCGCTCATCGTCGACGTCGATAAGGCGCTCGGGGTCGAAGCTCAGCTCCGCCCGGACCCTCCTCGCGGAATCTCCTCAACTCGTCAATCCCCCGCATCACTGGCCGGTCGGGATATGCCGCTGTGAAGTCGAACTCGGTGTTCGGTGCCATCCGCTCGGCCCAGGCGGCGAACAACACTCGCTGCTCGATCCCGCCGCTGGATCCGCCAGGAGTCGCGTAGCTCTCACGGACCAACCGGACGTTTTCTTCCGACATCGCCCACGCAGTATCCGCCGATCCCGCAGGGAGGGTGGAAACGGCGGAGCGCACGCCTGTCCGACCGTCGCTTGGCCGCCTGCGAAAGACAGCTCAAGAATCTATTCACGCATGGGCCGAGGTAGCACTTTGCCGGGAAACGTCGATAAGGTGCTTGAGCTGGCTCCGGCGCAGCACGGACCGATTCACGGGGCCTCCGCATCAGTCGCTCGCAGGGTTTCCCCTCTTCCTTCCCTGCGACCAATACAGAGGGAACTTCTCCGATAGGAAGGAACTAGCTATGCCAGAGATCATCGTCCGGAGCAACGGCAGCACCGAGCAAGACACCAACGTCATCCTCCACGAGGACGTTCAACCGGAGCACCTGGCCAGCGATCACCACGCGGCCCAACTGATCGAGCGCGTGGGATGGGCGGTTAACGAGGCGAAGGACGCCGAGGACATCGAGGGTCCCACAGCTCCCGGCAGCATCCACGGCGGGGTCGCCCGGCCCCCGGCGTACCGTCTCTTCTAGGGGATCAAGACCGACCGTCCCTGGGTTTCGGACGGACCCTTCAGGTTCCGAACGCAACAGCGCCCTAGAGGCGCCGTCGCGACAGTCGGGGGTAGAGCACCTCCCCCGAAGTTGTGTGCAGACGGGAGAAGGTCCCTCTCCTCTTGTCAGCGAGCGGCCCTTCCCGTGGGGTGGTTCGTCTTTCTTGAGAAAGGGAGCGCGCTGGTAAGCGACTAACCCACTAGTGCGTGTGGCCGTCGCCGGTTGCGGCGCTCATCCGCGCGAGAACTCGCTCGGCGACATCAGGGGCGGCGTCGAAGGCCGGGAGCTGGAGTTCCTCCTCCTTGCGGAAGTGAACCGAGATCAGCGCGTACAGCCCATAGAGCAGCTCTTGGAGTGTGTCGATATGCGTGATATCTGCTGCCTCTAGACGCTCGATCCGGGCGACGATCGCCTCGTGATCGTGGACCATCGGAACCGCGGCGTCAGCGAATCCGACGAGCTCGGCCCACTCGGGATAAAGAACCTCCTCCTCAGCCTTCGCGTGCGGCAGCAGTATGTCGCGTAAGAAGTCGAGGATCCGGCCTCGCAGGAGTTCGCGCTCCTTCTCCGATAGTCCTGGCATCTCGCGCGCCGCTTGAGCGAGGTGATCAATGTGCTCAAGCAGCGCCTCGTGCTCGCGCCGAAATGGCTCGGTTGGCCGCATGGTTTCTCCTCTCGTTACTGGCGCCGGCAGACCTCACCGCAATCGGCCCAAACCAAGCCTACGCCCGCCTTGCGGCTATCTCTCCCGCCTCGCCGCGCTTCTCGACGATCCAGAAGTGCTCGTATTCCCTGACCACCTCTTCAACGCCCGGTTCGACGTCGTCGGCTGTGTGCCCGGGCGCGACAGCGAAGCGCTCCGCTCGCGAGCGGACCTCCTGCCATTCCCGCCTGGACAGCTGTATGCGGACGCCGCAATCGATTCGCCAGCACTCGCATCGAAAACCTGCCGCCAGAACGCCACCGCTAAGCCAGTCGTCCTTGCTCCTGTTGAGGTCCCGGCAAAAGACCTCGTTCTCCGCGATGCGCTCCTCCCGCGACATCGCCTACTCCGACAGCCCGGCGGCTTCGAGGGCCTTCGCCCGATCCAGATAGAGGTCAAGGCGGATCGCCTTGTTCGCGCGCATCGTCCAGACATGGGCCGTACGCCGCGACTCCACCCTCGCGCCACTGGTCCTACCGCGGCCGTGCTCGATTGCGAGCGTCACGACCTTCTCACCGGCGACGAGCAGGTCCTCCACCTCGGGGCGGTAGTCCTCGAATGCTTCGTAGACCTGCGCCATGTAGCGACGGACCCCATCGTGGCCGCGGTAGGTCTCGTTGACTCCAACCCAGTCGGCGGCGGGGTCGGGATGCAACTCGATGCTCTCGTCGAAGGCGTCGAAGAGGGAGGGGTCATTCTGGAGCCAGCGATCGTACATTCGGCGGATCGTCTCGACGTTCTCCTGCGACATCGCCTACTCCCGCAGCCCGGCGGCTTCGAGTGCTTTTTCGGGTTCTCGGAATGCGACGGAAGCAAACGAGTTTCCCTTCTCGGAACTTCAGCATCCAGCCCGCCGGGGTCTCGGTTTCGGCTCCGCTGCCTCTGCCGCGATAGTGAATGCGACCGACGAGGAGCGCTACCTCGCCGACGCCGAGACCGGCGTCCACATCGGCGCGCACGATCTCCCAGGCTTCCCTGAGGTCGTCGATGTAGCGGCGCGTCCCGCTGTGGCCCCGGTACACGCCTCCTCCGCCCAGCTCGGCGAAGAACGAGTGCCACTCGATCTCGGGATCCGACAAGGCGATCAGGCGGGACAGGTCCCGCCGACTGAGTGCATCCATCACCTCTCCAGCCAGTTCCACGTTCTCCTCGCGACATCGCCCACGCAGTATCCGCCGATCCCGCCGTGGAGGGTGGAAACGGCGGAGCGCACGCCTGTCCGACTGCGAGTTGGTCGGCTGCGAAAGCAGGTTCGAATCCTGCCCGGCCCACTCCGAGAATCCTGGCTCGAGGTCTCGGCTCCCGGCTAGGCTTCGGGTGTGATCGGCCGGGGAAGGGCGATGGTGGCGTTAGTGGTCGTGGCGGTGGCGTCGGGCGCCATGGCGAGCGCCGCGACGGCCAGCCTCGTCGCCGACTACCGCTTCGACGGGAACTTCCAGTCGTCGGTCGCGGGAGCCGACGACGCCTTCCCCTCCGGGGCCAACGTCGCGTTCGGGGCGGAGGAGGTCGCCGGCTGCAGCCGCCAGGTGGCGTCGTTTCCGGCGGGCCAGGGTGTCGCCATGCATACCAAGGACCTGGTCGGCAGCGGCTCCTACACGATCATCATGCAGGCACGCTTCGAGACAGTGCCCCCCGACGGCTACGTCCGGGCGATCAACTGGTTCCCGTCGTTCACCGTCGACAACGGTCTTTACCTGCATCAGGGGAAACTCGACTTCTACGACGCCAACGACGCGGTGTCCGATCACGAGGGCTCGACCCCCGTGGGCCCCAACCAGTTCGTGGAGCTGGCGCTCAGCCGGGACGCGGGCTCGAAGCTGATCACCGGCTACGTGAACGGGGTTCCGCAATTCACCTACACGGATGCGTTCGACCAGGCGGTCAGCCCCCACCCGGTGGGCAACGTCTACTTCTTCGTCGACAACGGCGTCGAGGAGTCCGCCGGAGCGATCGCGCGCATCCGCGTCTACGACGCGGTCCTCGCGCCGGGCGAGATCCTGAACACGGTGGGGTGCTTCGAACAGCGCTGCGGCGCCGCCGCGGTGACCCTCGTCGGCGACGACCGCGGCAACGTCCTCGAGGGCACCCCGGCTCGCGATGTGATCGCGGGCCTCGGCGGCGACGACACGATCCGCGGCCTCGCCGGCAATGACGTCCTCTGCGGGGACGCGGGCCGGGACACACTGATCGGCGGCTCGGGCAAGGACAGGCTGAATGGCGGCACGGGCGGTGACGCCCTGCTCGGCCAGAAGGGCAAGGACGTCCTCAAGGGCGGCGCCGGCAAGGACGTCCTCAAGGGCGGCGCCGGCAAGGACGTCCTCAAGGGCGGCGCCGGCAAGGACAAGCAAGTCCAGTAGGAGTGCGGGCGAGAGCGGCGCTCCGGCCGCCCGCGTCCGTGGCTTGCGCCTACACGTCGCCGGGAGCCTTGACCACCGCGCTCGCGCTCTTCAGCCGTTGCCCGAGAGCGAAAGCTGGCCCGGGTTCCGGCTCCTCGCGAGAAACGCGGTCCGCGGCGCGTTGTTGAGTGACGCGGCAACGCACCGTCCCGGGAGGAAAAAGGCATGGAAACCACACGAAACGCGCTTCGAACCCTTCGCAGGCTCACGCTCCTCGCGGTGCTGGCCGCGCTGCTCCTGCCCGCCACCGCGAGCGCGGCTGACAGCATCTACTGGGGCAACGAGTTCAGCGCGCTTCGGGTCGGGAACCTGGACGGCACAGGCCCGCAGGACGTGGTCGCGGGCAAGCCGTGCGGGGTGGCGATCGACGCCGCCGCCGGCAAGATCTACTGGGCGAACTGGGACCCGGGGAAGATCCAGCGCGCGGACCTCGACGTCACGGACGCGGACAACGACGGTCCGGAGGTGGAGACCCTGTTCGACGCGCCCGGCAACCACCTCTGCGGCGTCGCGCTCGACCCCGCGAACAACAGGATCTACTGGGCCAACTTCAGCACCGACGAGATCCGGCGCGGGAACCTGGACGGCAGCGGCGCCTCGACCCTGTTCACGGACCCGGGCGGAAGCGCCCCGAGCGGGCTGGCGATCGACCCCGCGGGCGGCAGGATCTACTGGACCAACCAGTTCACAGACCAGGTCCGGGTCGGGAACCTGGACGGCTCGGGTGCCGCCTCGACCCTGTTCGGCAGCGGCGCCGCCGTCCCCACCGCCGAGAGCAACCCGATCGGGGTCGCGATCAACCCCGCCGCCGGCAAGATCTACTGGACCGACCTCGGTAGCGGTCAGGTTCGGGTCGGGAACCTGAACGGCACGGGCGCCTCGACCCTGTTCGGCGACGAGAGCAGCCCGGGCGGGCTGGCGATCGACCCTGGGGCGAACGAGATCTATTGGGGCAATTTCGGCGCCGGCCTGATCCGGACCGGGAAGCTGGACGGCACGGGGACCGCCTCGACCCTGTTCAGCGGCGAGTTCAACTCGCTCTTCCCCGCGCTGCTGAGGAAGCCTGCGAGCTCCGAGCCTCCGACGATCTCCGGCGGAGCCAAGGTCGGCAGGGAGCTCACCTGCAGTCAGGGGTCGTGGGCCCCCGACCTGCTCGGGGCGTTCCTGTTCAGGGCCCCGGCCGGCTTCGCCTATCAGTGGGAGAAGGACGGGTCGATCATCGCCACCGGTGCGACGTTCACGCCCACGGGGGCCGGCGACTACACCTGCACCGTGACGGCCAAGAACCAGGCCGGGGAGACCTCGCGGACGAGCGGTGTGAAGAAGGTCAAGGTCAAGTAGGCAGGGACCTTCAACTCCCGACCGGCTTGCGCGGCCGGGTGATCCTGACCTCTCGGTGCCCTTGACCACGGCCTTGCGAGCCGATACAACCTGATGCAGCGCTACGTCAGGAGGACGTGTGTCACGCGTCGGCGTGTCTCGTCGAATCGCTTTGGTTGCTGTCGGAGCTCTGCTCGTCGCGTCGGCGACGGGCTGCGAGCCGCTCGTCAACGCGCCCCCCGGTGGCGGCGAGACGGTGACGCAGACCTTCCGATACGGGCCCTTCACCCTCGGACCCGGCGGCGAGGTGCAGGGCTTCCCGCAATCTGGGATGCCGCGGCCCGCCGGTTCCTTCGGGCTGACGGGTGCGACCTTCGACCTGGTCGACCAGAACGGCGCGACCGTCAGCGCGCACGACGTTCATCTGCACCACATCGTGATGACGACCTCGGCACATCAGGACGCGCTCTGTCCGCAGCGGCGCTGAGCGCTTCATCGGCGCGGGGATGGAGCGGACCCCGATCTTCCTCCGGTGGCCCTACGTCTACATGGTCGGCGCCGGCGATAACTGGGGCTCGATCTATCACCTGATGAACGAGACCCAGACCACGCGGACCGTCTATATCCAGTACACGCTCAGATACCAGCCCGGCGCCACTGCCACCAACTCGCGGCCGGTGCAGCCGTGGTTCATGGACGTGACCGGTTGCGGCGACTCCACCTACGACATCCCCGGCAACGGCGGGCCTGGCAGCGAGCATCTGGCGTCACGCTCATGGCAGGCGCCGCGCGAAGGGATGGCGGTGTTCGCAGGCGGGCACCTGCACGACGGCGGCATCGACATCACGGTCGGAGATACGGCCCCGAACTCGCTGGCCTGCGTGATGAGCGTCTACTACCACGAGAACCCCCACCACCTCGCGAGCATCGACTCTTGCCTGCTGCACGAGAAGGTGATCGCCGGCCACTCCTATCGCGTCACCGCTCGCTACGACAACTCACAGCCGTATGCGGACGTGATGGGAATCGTGATGGCTTACGTGTGGTGGGGCACGCAATGAAGAAGAAGTAGCTACGCCGTCTTCTGGCGGTGCGGCAGCTTCCAGTTCGGCCGCACCCAGTGGCAGGTGTAGCCATTCGGGTAGCGCTGGAGGTAGTCCTGGTGCTCGGGCTCGGCCTCCCAGAAGGGACCCGCCTCGCTCAGCTCGGTGACGACCTTGCCCGGCCAGAGGCCTGACGCTTCCACGTCGGCGATGGTGTCCTCCGCGACCTGCCGCTGCTCATCGCTCGTGTAGAAGATCTCGGAGCGGTAGCTGGTGCCGACGTCGTTGCCCTGGCGGTCCTTCGTCGTCGGGTCGTGGATCTGGAAGAAGAACTCGAGGATGTCGCGGTAGGAGATGCGATCCGGGTCGAAGACGACCTCGACGGCCTCGGCGTGGCCGTCGTGGTTGCCGTAGGTCGCGTTGGGCACGTCGCCGCCCGTGTATCCGACTCGTGTCGAGATCACGCCGTCGCGGTCGCGTAGCAGCTCCTGCGCGCCCCAGAAGCAGCCTCCGGCGAGGATCGCGGTCTCGGTGGTATCGCTCATGGGCTGCTCCTTGGCTCGGGTTGGATCCGAGCTTAGCCGCGTTCTGAAAGCCCGGCTAACGGCCGGCGCTCGGCGTTGCCTAAGGTGAGACCGAATGAGGATCGGTGTCACGATCCGGACCCCCCGTTCGTCTCATATGTGCAGGCCGCCGGCCGTTGGCAGCGATGAGATTCGACCGCAGCGCCGGTCTTCATTCCGGGAACAGACTTCGAGCACCGACAGGAGGAAACGAACATGACGCGTCGCCTGGCTGCCCTCGCCGACATCTCCTACCGCCGCCGCGGGCGGATGGTGATCGGCTGGATCGTCGCTGCGTTCCTGTTGATCGGCGTGGGATCGTCCCTCGCGGGCGAGTTCGAGGCCGACTACGACACTCCGGGCTCGGAGTCCAAGGCGGCGAGCGACCTGACCGAGGAGCGTTTCGGCGGCTATACCGGCCAGGAGATCTACGTCGTCTGGAAGGACGAGGCCGGCGCGGAGGGCCCGGCCGCGCGTGAGCGCATCGACGCGTTCTTCGCGGAGGCCGAAGAGGTCGACAACGTCGAACCGCACGCGGCCATCCGCGTGTCGGACGACGGGACCATCGCCTCCACGACGCTGCCGCTGACCGTCCCCGGCTGGGAGGTCTCGAAGGAGGACGGCGAGAAGCTCGTCGCCGCGGCGGAGGACAACAGCGGCGGGGGCGTGCAGATCGAGCTGGGCGGCGACCCGATCTACCGCGCGCAGGAGGGCAGCAGCCCAGAGGGCATCGGCTTCCTCGCGGCGGCGATCGTTCTCCTGATCGCGTTCGGGTCGGTCGTCGCGGCCGGCCTGCCGCTGGCGATCGCGCTGATCGGCCTCGGGATCACGTCGGGCGGCCTGATCGCGCTGCTCGCGAACGTGATCAACGTTCCCGACTGGACGACGGCCATCTCCGGCCTGATCGGCATCGGCGTCGGGATCGACTACTCGCTGCTCGTGCTCACCCGCTTCCGCTCGGCGATGCACGACGGCAAGGACCGCCACGATGCCGTGGTCGAGGCCGTCACCACCGCCGGCCGCAGCGTGATCATCGCCGGCCTCACCGTGGTGATCGCGGTCCTCGGACTCGCCCTGACCGCGCTGCCGTACATGTACGGCGTCGCGATCTCGGCCTCCCTGGCCGTGCTCGTCGTGATGCTCGCGGCGGTCTCGCTGCTGCCCGCCCTCCTCTCCTACCTCGGGCCGAACGTGGATCGCCTCCGGATTCCGGGACTCGGGCGGATCCTGAAGGAAGGGGGGACGGGCGAGTCCACGGCGGCCCGCTGGAGCCACTTCGTCCAGCGGCATCCCTGGACCGCCGCGCTCGTCGCGGTCGCCATCCTGCTCGCCCTGGGGGCGCCGGCGCTGGGGATGCGGCTCGGCTTCCCGGACGCCGGGAACGACCCCGAGGACACGATGACCCGCCAGTCCTACGAGCTCAACACCGAGGGCTTCGGGCCGGGCACCAACGGGCCGCTCGTGATCGCCGCCGAGCTGCCGCCGGGCGATCCCGCCGCGACGGGAGCGGTCAACTCGCTCGCGGACGGGATCCGCGGCGAAGATGGTGTCGCGTTCGTCGCCGAGCCGGAGCTCAACGACGCCGGCGACGCGGCGATCGTCACCGTGACCCCGGAGGCCTCCCCGCAGGACGAGGAGACGACCGAGCTGGTCTCGCACCTGCGCGACGATGTCATCCCCGACCAGCTCGCCGACACCGGCGTCATCGCCAACGTCGGCGGCGTCACCGCCGCCCTCGAGGACCAGAGCGAGTACATCAAGGACAAGATGCCGGTGTTCATCACCGGCGTCGTCGGCCTCTCGTTCCTGCTCCTCCTGGTCGCGTTCCACTCGCCCTTGATCTCGCTCAAGGCCGGGGTGATGAACCTGCTCTCGGTCACCGCCGCCTACGGGGTGATGACGCTGTTCGCGCAGGGCGGGACGCTCGGCGGGCTGATCGGGCTCGACAACGAGGTCCCGATCGCGCCGTTCATGCCGGTGATGATGTTCGCGATCCTGTTCGGCCTCTCGATGGACTACGAGGTCTTCCTGATCTCGCGGATCCGCGAGGAGTACCTGAAGGACGGGGACACCCGCAGGGCCGTGGCCGATGGGCTCGCGAAGACCGCGCGAGTGATCACGGCCGCCGCCGCGATCATGGTCGTCGTGTTCCTCGCCTTCCTGGCGGCGCCGGACGCGTTCCTGAAGCTGTTCGGCATCGGCCTCGCGTCGGCGATCTTCCTCGACGCGACGGTCGTCCGGATGATCCTGGTGCCGGCCGTGATGCAGCTCCTCGGCAAGTGGAACTGGTGGATCCCGGCCTGGCTGGAGAGGATCCTGCCGGAGCTGGACGTCGAGCGCGTGGCCACGGAAGGGCGGACCTAGGCGCCGGAGGCCGGATTGCGCGCTCGCCGCCCGGGGAGGATCATGCCCGGCAGGTGAAGGAAGCAGCCGAAGCGCAGGGGAGCTACCCCGGCCATCGCGAGGCCGATATCGCCTTGCGGGACGGGTCGACGGTCCACGTGCGCCCCGTGCGCCCGGAGGACGAGGAGGCCCTGCACGAGTTCCTGTCCGGGCTGAGCGAGGAATCGCGGGTGTTCCGGTTCTTCTCGGGCGGCGCCGACCTGCGCGAGTCGGCGCACCTGATGGCGGACGTGGACTACCGGGGCCGCTACGGGCTGGTCGCCACGCGCGGCGAGGGGCGGCTCGTCGGCCAGGGCACCTACCTCGAGTCCGCCCCCGGGAGGGCCGAGGTCGCCTTCACCATCGCGGACGAGATGCAGGGGAGGGGGCTGGGGACGATCCTTCTCGCGCACCTCGCCGAGGTGGCGGAGGAGAGCGGGATCGACGTGTTCGAGGCCGAGGTGATGGCCCAGAACCACAAGATGATCGAGGTCTTCCGCGAGAGTGGGCTGCCGGTCGAGATGCGGGCGGAGTACGGCGCGATCCGGGTCGAGCTGCCGACCTCCCTCGCCGGGCCGGCGGTCCAGAGCTTCGAGGAGCGGGACCGGCTCGCCGCCGTCGCCTCGGTCCGCCGCTTCCTCGAGCCGCGCTCGGTCGCGGTGGTCGGCGCCTCGCGCCGGCGCGGGACGGTGGGCGGCGAGCTCTTCCACAACATGCTCGACGCCGGCTTCGACGGCGTCGTCTACCCGGTCAACCCCGGGGCCGAGGTGGTCCAGTCCGTGCGCGCCTATCCCAGCGTCGCCACGCTCCCGGAGGCCGTGGACGTCGCGGTGATCGCCGTGCCCGCCGCCGATGTCGTGGACGTAGCGAAGGACTGCGGGGCCGCCGGTATCCAGGCGCTCGTGGTGATCTCCTCCGGCTTCGCCGAGGTCGGCCCGGAGGGCGCCGAGCTGCAGCGCCGCCTGCTCGCGGTCTGCCGGGGCGCCGGCATGCGGCTGATCGGCCCCAACTGCCTGGGCATCCTCAACACCGGCGAAGGGACCCGTATGAACGCCACCTTCGCGCCGCGGATGCCTCCGCCGGGCAACGTCGGCTTCGCGACCCAGAGCGGCGCCCTCGGCCTGGCGCTGATCGACCTCGCGACCGAGCGCTCGCTCGGGGTCTCCTCGTTCGCCTCGATCGGCAACCGCGCGGACATCACCGCGAACGACCTGCTCGAGTACTGGGAGAGCGACGAGCGCACCGAGGTCGCGCTGCTCTACATCGAGTCGTTCAGCGACCCGCGCCGCTTCTCCCGGCTCGCCCGGCGCATGGGGCGCCGCCTGCCGATCGTCGCCGTCAAGTCGGGCCGCTCGACCGCGGGCCAGCGCGGCACCGCCTCGCACACCGGGGCGCTGCTCTCGGCCTCCGACGTGACGGTGGACGCCCTCTTCGAGCAGTCGGGCGTGATCCGCACCGACAGCCTCGCCGAGCTGCTGGACGTCGCCTCGCTGCTCGCCAACCAGCCGCTGCCCGCCGGCCCGCGGGTCGGGATCGTCACCAACGCGGGCGGCCCGGGGATCATGTGCGCGGACGCCTGCGAGGCGGCGGGGCTGGAGGTCCCGCCGCTGTCCGAGGCCGTCCAGGAGTCGCTGGGTGCGGCCCTGGCGGCCGAGGCGTCCCTGGCGAACCCGGTGGACCTGATCGCGACCGCGACCGCGGAGCACTACCGCCGGGCGATCGCCGAGCTGGCCGCCTGCGAGGAGCTCGACGCGCTGATCGTGATCTTCATCCGCCCGCTGCTGACCCGCGCCGAGGACGTCGCGGAGTCCATCCGCGCCGCGGTCGCCGAGCTGCCGCGCGAGATTCCCGTGCAGACCGTCTTCATGTCAGCCGAGGACCAGCGGGCGATGGCGAGCCGCACCGGCACCCCCACCCACCTCTACCCGGAGGACGCCGCCCGCGCCCTCGGCCGCGTGATGCGGCACGTCCGGTGGCGCGCCGTGCCGACCGAGGAGCCCGCCCGCTTCCCGAGGTCGCGCGAGGGCGAGGCCGCCGGCGTGATCGCCTCGGCGCTGGCCGACGGCCGCGGCTGGCTGCGGATGGACGAGATCGCCACACTGCTGGATTGCCACGGCATCGCGGTCCCGGCCTGGCGCAGGGCCCCGGACGCGGGCGGCGGCCGCCGCCGCGGCGGCCGAGCTGGGAGGCCCCGTCGCGCTCAAGGCCGAGGGCCCCGAGATCGTGCACAAGAGCGAGCTCGGCGCCGTGCGGATCGGGCTCGCCGGGCCGGGCGAGGTCGAGGCCGGCGGCGTCCGAGATGGACGCCCGGCTGGCGGCCGCCGGCGTCGAGCGCGAGACCTTCCTCGTGCAGAGCATGGTGGAGGGCGGGGTGGAGCTGATCGTCGGGGTGGTCGGCGACGCCGTGTTCGGCCCCGTGCTCGCCTGCGGTGCGGGCGGCACGACCGCCGAGCTGCTGCGGGACGTGGCCGTCCGCGTCTGCCCGCTGACCGGGACGGACGCCAGGGAGATGGTCCGCTCGCTCGCGATCTTCCCGCTGCTGGAGGGCTACCGCGGCGCCGAGGGGGCGGACCTCGGATCCCTCGAGGAGCTGATCCTGCGGGTCAGCGCGATGGTGGACGCCCACGCCGAGATCGCCGAGCTGGACCTCAACCCGGTGCTGGCGCTCCCGGAGGGGGCGATGGCCGTCGACGCCCGCATACGCGTGGAGGCGGAGCCTCCGCCGCGCCCCTGGCCCAGCACCTGGAAGCTCGGCGACCCCCTCCCGGCGTAGGCTGCCGGGCGCGTGACGAGCCGCACTCCCGAGCCTCGAAAGGAGCCGCGTTGCCGGCCGAGACGACAGAGCCGATCCTGATCGCCTACGACGGGTCCGATCACGCCAAGCGCGCGATCGAGCTCTGCGGCAGGCAGCTCGGCGCAGGCCGCCGCGCGGTGGTCCTGACCGTCTGGCAGCCGCTGGAGGCGATTCCGTTCTTCGGCGGCCCGATCGCCCCGGTCGCGCCCGAGCTCTTCGAGCAGGTGAACGCCCAGGCGCGGAAGGTCGCGGAAGAGGGGGCTGCCATGGCGCGCGAGGCCGGGTTCGAGGCGGAGGCGGTCGTCGAGGAGGGGGCGCCCGTCTGGGAGCGGATCCTCGCCGTGGCCGACGCGCACGACGCCGCGCTGATCGTGATGGGCTCGCACGGCCGCACCGGGATCGACTACCTGATGATGGGTAGCGTCGCCACCGCGGTCGCCCACCGCGCGAAGCGGCCGGTGCTCGTCTCGCGCGGCTGAGCGCCTCTTCACGAGCAACCGCTAACACTTCGCTCGCAGTCTGCTACTCTGCCGCATCAACGCCGAATCCCGTCCGGACGTAGGACGGGAGCGGGGGAACCATGTTTCTGGGGCGAGCCCACCCGTCGGGGTGGGGGCGCAGGCTCCTTTAGCGCCAGCCCGTCAGCTAACCCCGCAGGCCTACGAAGGAGAATGGTTTGCGGTCTAAAACGGGAATCACCAAGAGCTTCGCGGTAGGCGCCATGCTCGCCACCGGGCTCCTCACCGCCGGTCCCGCCACCGCGCAGACCGGCGGCGCCGCGGCGCCGGGCTCGGTTCCGCCCGCCCCGAGCACCACGGTGCCGGGCGCGAAGGCGAAGGTATTGAAGAACGGCAAGGCCGTGGCTCCGGCAGGGGCGCCGGCCCAGGTCGTCGCGGCGATCGACGCCGGCAACCGGATCCGCAAGAAGCCCTACCGCTACGGCGGTGGCCACGCGAGCTTCGAGGACACCGGCTACGACTGCTCCGGCGCGGTCAGCTACCTGCTCGGCGCGGCCGGCCTGCTCGAGAGCCCGATGCCCTCGGGCCCGATGATGAGCTGGGGCGAGCCGGGCAAGGGGCGCTGGTTCACCGTGTTCGCGCACGGCGGCCACGCCTACATGAAGGTCGCCGGGCTGCGCTTCGACACCTCGTCGATGGGCAGCGGCGGCAACGGCCCGCGCTGGCGGCGCACCAAGCGCTCCGCCGCGGGCTTCACGGTCCGTCACCCGAGCGGCTTCTAGTCGCTTCCTCCCCGGCCGGACGGCGCCACATCCCAGTGGCGCCGTCCGCGCTGCGCGGAGCCGGGCCACGCGCCCGGTAGGGTGCGCCCGTGCCCTGCCTCGTCGCACTCCTGGCGCTGATCTCGCCGCGGCTGGCGCTGTTCGCGCTGTGGCTCTTCAGCGACGTACTCTCCGACGCCTTCGACGACTGGATCGTTCCGGCGCTGGGCTTCGTCCTGCTGCCGTGGACGACGCTGGCCTACGCGGTGATGTGGGTCGCGGGCACCGACCGCGTCTACGGCTTCGAGTGGTTCATCGTGATCCTCGCCTTTGTCATAGACCTCGGCTCCTGGAGCCAGGGCGGCCGGACCCGCGGGTCCTGACCGCCGAGCGCGAGCCGTGACCGCCGGAGCCGACCAAGGGCACGGCGCGGCCCGGGGCAAGGCCGCCCGCGCCACCGTGCCGCGCTCGGCGCACGCCGGGTGGGAGGCGCCGCCGGGCCGCGACCCGGTCGCGATCCTCGAGGGCCAGGCTCCCCAGCGCGTGCCGGAGCTGGTGCCGATCCGCTACGGGCGCATGCTCGAATCGCCCTTCGCGTTCTATCGAGGGGCGGCCGCGGTGATGGCGGCCGACCTGGCCGCGACGCCGACGACCGGCATCCGCGTGCAGCTCTGCGGCGACGCCCACCTCGGCGAACTTCGGCGGCTTCGCCTCGCCCGAGCGCGAGCTGGTCTTCGACATCAACGACTTCGACGAGACGCTGCCCGGCCCGTGGGAGTGGGACGTGAAGCGGCTCGGGGCGAGCGTCGCCGTCGCCGCCCGCGGCAACGGGATGAACGAGGCGGGGTGCCGCGCCGCCGTGGCCGGCTGCGCCCGCGCCTACCGCGAGGCGATGCGGGACTTCGCGCGCCAGGGCAACCTCGAGGTCTGGTACGCGCGCCTCGACAGCAGCGCCATCGTCGCGGAGTGGAGCGAGCGGGCGGGGAAGGACGATGTGGCGCGCATACGCAGGCGGGCCGCGAAGGCCCGCGGCAAGGACCGGCTTCGCGCCTTCTCGAAGCTGACGACGGAGGTGGACGATCAGCGGCGCATCATCAGCGATCCGCCGCTGATCGTGCCTCTCGCCGAGCTGGCGCCCGCGCGGCGCGCTGAAGGTCGCCGACGCCCGCGTCCGCAAGCTGATCCGGGCGTATGCCAAGACCCTCGACGGGGACACCCAGCGCCCTGCTGGATCGGTACGACTACGTGGACCTGGCCCGGAAGGTCGTGGGGGTGGGCAGCGTCGGGACCCGCACCTTCATCGCGCTGCTGCTGGGAGCGGGGGAGGACGACCCGCTCTTCCTCCAGATCAAGGAGGCGGAGGCCTCGGTGCTCGAGCCCTACGCCGGGCGCAGCCGCTTCCGCCACCACGGGCGGCGCGTGATCGAGGGCCAGTGGCTGATGCAGGCGGCCAGCGACATCTTCCTGGGCTGGCTCAGCGCCGAGGGCATAGACGGGGTCCGCCGGACCTTCTACGTGCGACAGCTCTGGGACTGGAAGCTCTCGCCTCGCATCGAGGCGATGAGCCGGGAGCTGCTCACCGCCTATGCCGAGATGTGCGGCTGGACGCTCGCCAGGGCCCACGCCCGCTCCGGCGACCGCGACGCGATCGCCGCCTACCTGGGCAAGGGCGACGCCTTCGACCGCTCGCTCGCGGACTTCGCCGAGGCCTACGCGGACCAGAACGAGCGCGACCATGCGGCGCTCGCCGACGCGGTGAAGAGCGGGCGGGTCGAGGCCCTGACCGGCATCTGAGCCGGCGGCTGCCCGCCCGGCCGTGCGCTCAGCGGCGGGCGGCCCGCTGCTTGGCCTTGCGGCGGGCCTTCGCGCGCAGGAAGGAGCGGCCCTGCGCCCCCGCCAGATCCACCAGGTTGCCGAGGGCGATGTTGACGTCGGTGAGGTGCAGTCCCCAGGTGGGGTCCGGGACCGGGTTCAGGTCCCGCGCCGCGCCGACCGGAGCGATCCGCAGCACGTTCGCGCCGCCCGAGCGGTCGCAGGCTCCCGTGTAGTGGTCCTGCGGCTGGACCCACGGGGTCGGCGCGGTGGGCGGCGCGCCGCTGTAGGTGACGCCGATCCCGAGGCCGATCGTGCCGGGGAAGGGGCTCGTCGGGACGAGCGTGGAGAGCGGCGCCGGCCCGCCGCCCAGCGCGGCCGGGTTCGTGCACAGGACCTCGAGGTCCGTACGCCCCTCGAGCCCGAACAGGTCGGTCAGGGCGCCTCCCGGGCGGCCGAAGACGCGCGTCGGCCGGCGGCGTCTCGTCGAAGACCGAGTAGGCGACCACGCAGCCTGTCCGCTTGCGCGTCCGGCAGGCCGGGATCCGCTTGAACGAGCCGCCGCGGTTCCCTCCGCGCTCGACGAGCACGTTCCCGCCGAGCAGCATCGCGGACACCAGGCGGCGGCGGGGCGCCTTGAAGGGCTCGATCATCTCGCGGACCAGGTTGGTGAGCATCCCAGTGCCCTGGGAGTGCCCGATGAGGACGACGCCGCGCCCCTTGTTGTACCTGCGCGTGTACTCGAGCCAGGCGGCGCGGACGTCCCCATAGGCGAGCTCGAGGGCCTCGCGCGGGAGCGAGGGCTCGTCGATCCCCGTCAGGGTGAGCTGCCGGTACATCGGCGCGAAGACGCGGCAGCGCTGCGAGAAGCGCGACGCCTGGTAGCGGGCGATCGCGAGCTGCTCGGGGTCCACGCTCAGGTCCGCGTTGATGCCCGGGTCCTCGCTGACGGTCGGGTAGACGTAGAAGCAGTCGATCCTGCGGCGGCGGGGCAGCGGCGGGTCCTGCACCGAGGCGGACCCGTCCGGCGCGATCGCGGTTGTCTGCAGGCTGCCGTAGCAGGGGTCCGGCTCGACGCCCGGCTTGCAGAGCCAGACGGTCTCGGCCGGCGCGGAGGCCGCGCCCGGCCCCGTCAGCGCGGCGAGAGCGCCGAGCGCCGCCAGCAGCGCGAGGGCCGGCCTGCGCCGGCGGTGAGAAGCGTCCCTGCTCACTTGGCGAACCCTACCGGCGCGGGCCGGCGCCGCGCTCAGGGCTTTTTCCGCGGACCCGTCGGATACGGTGCGGCGCCATGAACCCACGCACAGCAGTGATACTCGCGGCGGTGGCGCTGGTCCTCGGCGCCGTCGGCATCTTCATCGGTCTGGACGCCAGGAGCACCGGCAGCGACGCCCAGGATTCCTCGGACGCCGTCAAGGAGCAGCTCGAGTCCCAGCTCGGCTCGGCCGAGGCCTCGGCCAAGAGCTCTGAGCAGCGCCAGGCCGACAAGGTCGCCGGGCAGAGCGCGACGCTCTCGAAGCAGATCTCGGACCTGAGCGCCAAGGTCGGCAGCCTCGAGGGCCAGGTCTCGACCCTGTCCCAGGACGCGAGCCGCCAGTCGGGTGACATCCAGACCCTGACCAACCAGCTCAACCAGCTCAGCACCCGGGTCACCAAGATCGAGCAGAAGCTCCCCTAGCGGGAGCGGCTGCGCACCCCTCTACGCGAAGGGCCGCCCCGGAAGGGGCGGCCCTTTCGCTGCTGCTTGTACGCGGCTGAACGGGTGAGCGGAGTCGCGATGGGGCGGGACAGCACCCATCTCCTCTCGCCCGCCGGTGCCCGGGTTGGATTCCGCCCGGCGCCCGCGCGGCGCCTGCGAACCGGGCACTGGTGGAGGCTCTTCCGCCTCCCAGCGCCCGGGCCTAGGGGCCCAGCACCTCCGGCGTCCCGAAAAGCATGGAATTCAAGTTAGGACCACCTCCTTTCTCCGGTACGGGCATTCAAGCACGCGCGCCCGTCGGGCTTTTCGAAGCCTTCGGGCCCGCGGCGCCGTCTCCGTTGAGGCCCGGGCGGAAGACGACGATCTCGCCCCCCGCGTGGTCGAGGAGCCAGGCGATGTCCTCGGGGCTGAAGCCGTCCGAGCCGGCGCCGGCGGCGGGCGCCACGATCCGGTCGAAGCGCTCGTGGCCGATCAGCTCCGCAAGCGCGTGGCGGCTGGTGCGGCCGCGCTCGATCCGGGGGTCGACCGCGACCCCGTCGCGGGCGGCCCGCTGCTCGATCGCCTCGAGCACCGGCAGCGCGGTCTCGCACTCCCGCGGCAGCGGCGCTCTCCAGCGGCAGGTTGAGCGGGACCTCCGCAAGGTAGGCCGGAACCAGGGTCGCTTCCTCCGCCCGGGCGAGGCGCAGCGCGGCGTCGAGCGCGGGCTTCGACAGGCGCTTCCCGGCGAACGGAAAGAGGATCCGGCGGGCGCCGGCCGCACCGCGCCCGGCCGCCCGCGGCGCAGCGCGCAGGAGCGCGCGCAACCGCGACGGCGACCGTCGCCAGGGTGGCGATGGCGAGAGCGGCGGACATCAGCGGCTCCCCGCCTGCTCGCCGTTCTCGATCAGCGCGCGATCGGCCACGATCCGCACGTCGAGCCCCGGGAGATCCTTGACGAGCCGCACCGGCAGCGGCTCGGCCAGGCGCGAGAGGACCCGCGGCGGGCTGGGGGCGCCGATCAGCACGTAGGTCGAGCCACGGTCGGCGGCGACCCGTTTGGCGACGGCGACGACGTCGTCGCCCTCCTCGACGATCAGGCGCGCTCCGGTCACGGAGGCGAGCCGGCGCAGGGCGTCCAGCTCTCGGAGCTCGTCCTCGGCGGCCGCGCGCGGCCGCCGCACGTAGAGGAGGTCGAGGTCGGCGCCGAGCCGCTGGGCCGAGCGCCAGGCGCGGCGCACGATCCGCTGCGCCGCGCGGTCCGGGCTTCACCAGGGCCAGCAGGCGCTCGCCGACGGCCTGGGTCGGGCGCGCGCCGACGACCGGTCCTCGCGCGAGCCGACGGTCTCGCGCACGAGGCGCTTGGACTCGACCTCCTCGGCGACCTGGCGCAGCGCGACCTCGCGCAGCGCCGCGAGGTTCTCGATCTTGAAGAAGTTCTGGAGGGCCGCCTGCGATCCGCGTCTCGCCGGATAGACCTTGCCCGCCCGCAGCCGGTCGAGCAATGCCTCCGGCGTGAGGTCGATCGAGCACCACCTCGTCGGCCTCGCCGAGCACCGAGTCGGGCATCGTCTCGCGGACTCGCACGCCGGTGAGCTCCGCGACCTGGTCGTTGAGGCTCTCGAGGTGCTGGACGTTGACGGTCGAGAACACGTCGATCCCCGCCCCGAGCACGTCCGCGACGTCCTCGTAGCGCTTGGCGTGCTCGACGCCGGGCGCGTTGGTGTGGGCGATCTCGTCGATCAGGGCCAGCTCCGGGCCGCGCGCGAGGACCGCCGGCAGGTCCATCTCCTCGAGCGACGGTGCCGCGGTAGCGCACGCGCCGCCGCGGCACCACCTCCATGCCCTCGGCCTGCGCGGCGGTCTCCTCCCGGCCGTGGGTCTCCAGGTAGCCGATCACCACGTCGCGCCCCTCCTCCCCCTCGGCCCGCCCCTCCTGGAGCATCCGGTAGGTCTTGCCGACGCCGGCGGCCATCCCCAGGAAGACCTTGTGGCGCCCACGGCGCTGGTCCGAGGCCGCTCGGGCCGCTCAGGCGCCGAGGAGGCCATGGACGACGAGGTCGATGAGCTTGATCCCGACGAACGGGACGATCATCCCACCGAGCCCGTAGATCCAGAGGTTGCGCCGCAGCAGGGCGGTGGCGCCGAGCGGCCGGTAGCGGACGCCGCGCAGGGCCAGCGGGACGAGCAGCGGGATGATCAGGGCGTTGAAGACGATCGCCGAGATGATCGCGGACTGGGGGTGCCCAGATCCATCACGTTGAGCTTGTCCAGGGGACCGTCGAGCTCGCCCGCCGGCGGCGTAGGTCGCGGCGAAGATCGCCGGCAGGATCGCGAAGTACTTGGCGACGTCGTTCGCGATCGAGAACGTGGTCAGGGCGCCGCGCGTGATCAGGAGCTGCTTGCCGACCTCGACGATCTCGATCAGCTTCGTCGGGTTCGAGTCGAGGTCCACCATGTTCCCGGCCTCGCGCGCGGCCTGGGTGCCGGTGTTCATCGTCACGCCGACGTCGGCCTGGGCGAGGGCCGGCGCGTCGTTGGTCCCGTCGCCGGTCATCGCGATCAGGCGGCCGTCGGACTGCTCCGAGCGGATCAGCTCGAGCTTGCGCCTCCGGGGTCGCCTCGGCGAGGAAGTCGTCGACGCCGCCTCGTCGGCGATCTTCGCCGCGGTCAGGCGGTTGTCGCCGGTGACCATCACGGTGCGGATCCCCATCGCGCGAGCTGGTCGAAGCGGTGCGCGCATGCCCTCCTTGACCACGTCCTTCAGGTAGACGACGCCGAGCACCTGGCTGTCGCGCGCGACCGCCAGCGGCGTGCCGCCCTCGCGGGCGACGCGGTCGAGCGTCGGCGCGAGCTCGGCGGGAGCCGGCCGCCCTCGCCCTCGACCCAGGCCAGGATCGCGTCGCCGGCGCCCTTGCGCAGGCGGCGGCCGTCGACGTCCACGCCGCTCATCCGCGTCTCGGCGCTGAACGGGACGAAGCGCGGCCTCGTGCGTCGCGAGCTCGCGCTCGCGGATCCCGTAGCTCCTTCGCCAGCACGACGATCGAGCGGCCCTCGGGGGTCTCGTCGGCGAGCGAGGCCATCTGCGCCACCTCGGCCAGCTCCCTCGCTCGACGCCCGGCATCGGGAGGAACTCGGTCGCCTCGCGGTTGCCGAGCGTGATCGTGCCGGTCTTGTCGAGCAGCAGCACGTCGACGTCGCCCGAGGCCTCGACCGCGCGGCCCGAGAGCGCGAGCACGTTGCGGCGCACGAGGCGGTCCATGCCCGCGATGCCGATCGCCGAGAGCAGCGCGCCGATCGTGGTCGGGATCAGCGCGACGAGCAGCGCGATCAGGGTCGCGATCGAGGCGTCGGTGCCGGCGAACTCGGCGAACGGCCGCAGCGTGACGACGGCGATCAGGAAGATCGAGCGTCAGCCCGGCGAGCAGGATGTTGAGCGCGATCTCGTTCGGCGTCTTGCGCCGCGAGGCGCCCTCCACCAGCGCGATCATGCGGTCGAGGAAGCTCTTGCCCGGCTCCTGGGTGATCTCGACCAGGATGCGGTCCGAGAGCACGCGGGTGCCGCCGGTGACCGCGCTGCGGTCGCCGCCGGCCTCGCGGATCACCGGCGCCGACTCGCCGGTGATCGCCGACTCGTCGACGGACGCGATGCCCTCGATCACGGTGCCGTCGCCGGGGATGCAGCTCCCCGGCCTCGACGACCACGATGTCGCCGGGCATCAGCTCGGCGGCGGGCCTCTCGCCGCCGTCGCGGAGCTTCGCGACGGTCTCGGTCCGCATCGCGCGCAGCGCGCGGCCTGCGCCTTGCCGCGGCCCTCGGCGAGGGCCTCGGCCAGGTTCGCGAAGACGACGGTGAGCCAGAGCCAGACCGCAACGGTGAAGGTGAACCAGGCGGGCTCGTTCCCGCCGCCGAGGGGCGACCCCCCGAAGGCCTGGATCAGCCAGCCGACCGTGGTGATCAGGGCGCCGATCTCGACCACGAACATCACCGGGTTGCGGACCTGGTGGCGCGGGTTGAGCTTGCGAAGCTGGCGATCAGCGCCGGCACCAGGATCGCGCGGTCGAAGACGGACGATGCGAGCGGCGCTCGTGCGGACGGACTCGGTCATCGATCAGGCCTCCTCATCGAGGGCGAGGTTGAGCTCGAGCACATTCACTCCGCGCTCGCCGAGCACGCCCAGGTCGCGGTTGTCGGTGTTGCTCGTCGATCAGCTCGTTGACCCGATCGAGCGAGAGGCCGCGCTCCTCCGCGACGCGGTTCGCCTGGATCCGGGCGTTGGCGACGGAGATGTGCGGGTCGACGCCGGAGGCGGAGGTCGTGACGGCGTCGACGGGGACGTCGCCGCGCGTCAGGCCGGGGTGAACGGGCCCTCCAGCTCCAGGTAGGCGTCGAGGTAGCCGCGGAACATCTGCGAGAGCTCCTTGTTGTTGGGGCCGAGGTTGTTGAAGAAGGTGACGTCGCCGAGTAGCCGGTGACCGAGGGCGCGGCTGGAAGTAGCGCGGGTCGGGCGCTTGACCTGCTTCTGCCACTTGCCGCGCTCGGCCGCGGGACTCGGTGCGGATCGTGAAGCCTGGCCATCAGGCTGCGAGCCGACGACCTTGCCGTCGCGCTCGATCCGGCTGCCGTCGGCCTTGCCCGGGAACAGGACCTGCGCGACGCCGGTCGATGACCAGCGGGTAGGCGAGGCCGAACAGGACGGTGAAGGCGACGGCGGCGACGATGGAGGTGATCAGGTCTCTACGCACGTCATCAGAAGAGCGAGGGTCGGTCAGGCCCTGGACGACGGGGCCGAGCAGCACGGCGGGGAAGAAGGTCAGCGCCGCGACGAGGATCACGACGAAGATCAGCAGCAGGACGAAGGTCGGCGTGTCGGTGCGGAACGTGCCGGGGCCGGCGGGCGCGACGCGCTTGCCGGCGAGCGAGCCGGCGACGGCGAGCGCGGCCAGCATCGGCACGAAGCGGGCGAAGAGCATCGAGAGGCCGCCGAGGAGGTCGGCGAAGGTGATCCCGAAGGAGCCGACGTTGCCGGGCGCGTTCGGCTGCACGAAGCCGGTGAAGCCGGCGAAGGCGGAGCCGTTGTTGTTGGCCTGGGACGTGTAGGCGTAGAGGGTCTCGGAGAAGCCCTGCGGGCCGGGGTTGTAGATCGAGGGCGCGCCGTACTTGCTCGCGATCGCGACGCGCCGTCGCGACCAGCACGAGCAGCGGCACGACGATCGTCCCGATCATCACCAGCTTCATCTCGCGCGCCTCGATCTTCTTGCCGAGGTACTCGGGCGTGCGGCCGACCATCAGCCCGGCGATGAAGACCGCGAGCAGGACGAACAGGAGCATCCCGTAGAGCCCCGAGCCGACCCCGCCGAAGATCACCTCGCCGGTCATCATGTTGAACAGCGGGACCAGCGCCGCCGATGCCCGTGTAGGAGTCGATGCGCCGAGTTGACCGAGCCGTTCGAGGCGGCGGTGGTGACCGCGGCCCAGTTGGTGGAGGCGACGATCCCGAAGCGCTGCTCCTTGCCCTCGAGGTTGCCGCCGGGCGTCGGCGTCGCCGGCGTCGGCCTCGATGCCCGCCGCCTCCTGGGCCGGCGAGCCGTACTGCTCGGCGGCGTAGCCGACGCCCATGCCGACGACGAGCATCACGGCCATCGCCGCGAACAGGGCCCAGCCCTGGCGGCGGCTGCCGACCATGCGGCCGTAGGTCGCGGTCAGCGCGGCCGGGATCAGGAGGATGAAGAGCATCTCGACGAAGTTCGCGAACTGGGTCGGGTTCTCGAACGGGATAGGCGCTGTTGACGTTGAAGAAGCCGCCGCCGTTGGTGCCGAGCTGCTTGATCGCGATCTGCGAGGCGCCGGGCCCGAGCGCCAGGGTCTGCTCGCCGCCGGTGATCGTCGCGAACGTGACCGACCCGTCCAGCGTCTGGACCACCCCTGCGAGACGAGCACCAGGGCGCCGACGAAGCGAGAGCGGGAGGAGGATGTAGAGCAGTGTCCGGGTGACGTCCACGCCAGAAGTTCCCGAGCGCGGCGGCGCCGCGGCTGACGAGCCCGCGGATGACCGCCGCGAGCGACCGCCATGCCGACGGCGGCCGAGACGAAGTTCTGGACGGCGAGGCCGGCCATCTGCGAGAAGTAGGAGAGCGTCGTCTCGCCGCCGTAGAACTGCCAGTTGGTGTTGGTGACGAAGGAGGCGGCGGTGTTGAAGCTGAGGTCCCAGGGCCCGGAGTCGAAGCCCTCCGGGTTGAACGGCTGGATGCCCTGCGTGCGCAGGATCAGCGTAGAGCACGACGAAGAAGACCGCGCTGAAGACGATCGTGGTGCGGCGCGTAGGCCTTCCAGTCCTGCTCGGCGCGGGCCGAGGGCCGATCAGCGCGGTAGATCAGCCGCTCCAGGGGCCCGAAGGCGCGCTCGAGCAGCAGCGGGCTGTCCGTGTAGACCCGCGCCATGTAGGCGCCGAGCACCGGCGTCAGCGCGGTCAGCACGACGATGAAGACGACGATCTGGAGCCAGCCCTGGGCGCTCATCAGAGTCTCTCCCCGCGCAGCAGCGCGTAGGTCAGATAGGCGAGGACCGCGACCGAGACCGCGAGCATGACCGCCTCCGCGGCGCTCATATCCGGTCGAGTCCGTCGATCGCCACGTAGAAGGCGACGAACGCGACGAGGGCGATTGCGATCGAGACGAAGTCCATGGAGAGCAGCTTGGGCCCCCTCCCGTGAAGAGCGTGTGGGGCTTCAGCCCGGCGCATCAAGATTCCGTGAAGGTCGCCGTGCGGAGGCTCAGGGCGCGAAGCGGTAGCCGACGCCGGGCTCGGTCCGGATCAGGCTCTGGCCGGACGCTCCCGGCTCGATCTTGCGGCGGAGGTTGGCGATGTGGGTCCGGAGCACCTGGCGTGTCCTCGGCGTAGCCCGGGCCCCAGACCTCTGTGAGGAGGGCCCGGTGGGTGATCAGCTTGCCCCGGTTGCGCACGAGCGTCCGCAGCAGCTCGAACTCGATCGGGGTCAGGTGCACCTCGTCGCCATCGAGGCGCACGGCGCGGGCCGCGAGGTCGACCTCGAGCGAGCCCGCTCTGACCGTGGGCTCCTCGGCGTGCGGCTCGGCCCGGCGCAGCGCCGCCTCCAGCCGCGCCACCAGCTCGCGCGGTCCGAACGGCTTGACCACGTAGTCGTCGGCGCCCGCCTCGAGCGCCCGCACCTTCTCGTCCTCGTCGCCGACGGCGGACAGGAGGATTACCGGCATCCCGCTCCACTCGCGGAGGGAGCGGCAGACTTCGATCCCGTCGCCATCGGGCAGGAGGAGGTCGACGATGGCCGCGTCGGGCGGCCGCACGGCGGCTCGGTCGAGCGCCTCCGCGACGCTCTCGGCGGCGTCCGACGTCGAAGTTCGCCTCCCGCAGGACGACCTTGAGGGCGCGCACGATCTGCGGCTCGTCGTCGCACACGAGGACCCGCCCGCGCCGCGGCTCGACGCTCATGGTCCAGCGCCGGCGACGCCTCGGCCGGATCTGCCGCGGCCGGCTCCAGCGGCAGCTCGAAGACGAACGTCGTGCCCTGGCCAGGGAGGGACTCGGCCCAGATGCGGCCGCCGTTGGCCTCCACGAAGCCGCGCGCGATCGCCAGGCCGAGGCCCGAGCCCGAGTGCGCCGTCGCGCGAGTCGCCGCGCTGGAAGGGCTCGAAGACCCGCTCGAGCTGCTCGGACGGGATCCCGGGCCGCGGTCCACGACCCGGACCACGACAGGCGGCCGCGCACCTCCCGCGCCCTCACCGTCACCGGCTGGCCGCCCGAGTGGCGGTGCGCGTTCTCGATCACGTTGAAGAGGGCGCGCTCGAGCTGGGCGGCGTCGGCCCGGATCAGCGGCACGTCGCGGTCGATCCCGAGCCGGAAGCCGTCCTCGCCGCACGCCTGGACGACGGCGGCTGCGCGACCAGCTCCTCGATCGAGCACCAGTCACGTCGGGGCGCGGCCGAGCCCGCCTCCAGCCGCGAGAGGTCGATCAGGTTCTCGACGAGCCGCGTCAGCCGCTGCCCCTCGAGCGTGACGGCGTCGGCGAGCACGGCGCGGTCGTCCTCGCCGAGCGCGGGGGAGGCCAGCGCCTCGCCGGCGGCAACGATCGCGGTCAGGGGGGTGCGCAGGTCGTGGGAGACCGAGCGCAGCAGCGCCGTCTTCAGCTCGTCGCTGCGGCGCAGCGCGCGCGCCTCGACCGCCTCCGCCTCGAGCGCCCGCCGGTGCTCCTCGGCGGCAACCAGCTCCTCGAGCGCCTCACGCGCTTCGCGGCCGCGCTGCTCCGCCTCGGCGGCGCGAGAGCGCGCGACGCTCCGCGACCAGCTCCCGCGATGACGGCGGTGATCAGGAAGGTGACGAGCGCGATCCAGTTCTCCTCGTCCCCGATCGTGAACTCGCCCGTGGGTGGGATGTGGAAGAAGTTGAAGGCCGCGGCCGAGAGGATCCCGGTGGCCAGGCCCAGGGCCAGCCCCCAGAAGGTCGAAACGACCAGCACGGGGAGCAAGTAGAGAACCCCGGTGGAGACCGCCGGCGCGACCTCTCGCAGCGGATAGACGATCCCGGTGACCGCGGCGACCAGGCCGACCGCAACGACGATCCCGAGGGAGATCGGAGGCCTCGATTCGCGCAACAGGAAGGGCGAGGCGCGCTCTGACATCGCACCGGCGAGGCTAGCCTCCCGCACCCTGGGAGAGCTGCTCGCCAACGTCCTTCCCCTCGCCGCCGGAGCTGCCGTCAGCCCGACGCTGCTGGGCGCGCAGCTCCTCGGGCGGGGCCGAGCCGGTGCGACGCTCCGCGGCCCAGGCGGCGCCGGTCCTGGCATGAGCCGGGTCCGCCCAGGCCAGCGGCCGGGCTGATCGCCGCCGCACTGTCTGGCGGCGGTCGCGGCCGGATGCGGCTCCGGCGACGGCGACGTCCGGCTCGACTCGGCCGAGCTGGCCAGTCGCGCCGACGAGCTCTGCCGCTCCGGGCAGCAGCGCTTCGCCGGGATCCAGAAGACCGAGCCGGCCAGCCCCAGGGAAGCAGCCCGGCAGACCGAAGAGCTGGTCGGGGTCGCCGGGGCCGAGCTCGATGAGCTGCGCGCCCTGCGCCCGCCCGACGAGCTCCGCTCCGCCTACGACTCCTACCTGGCCGCCCGCGCGGCGGCGCTGGAGCTGCTCGAGAAGGGCCGCGACGCCGCCGCGGACCGTGACGCCGCAGCGCTACATCGAAGGCCCAGGCCGAGCTCGCCGCCGGCGCGGCCGAGAGGCGCCGCCTCGCCCGGGCCGTCGGCTTCGAGGTCTGCAGCCAGGAGCGAGGCGGGGGCTAACGCCCTCCGGCCGCCGCCGCGGGCCAGGTGGGCGAAGCCGAGCGCCATCGCCAGGTTGGCGGCGCCCGCGAGCCAGAGGCCGGCCCGGGCCCCGGGGCGGGTGAACCCGGCCGAGCGCGACCAGACGACGTCCGTCGCCACCTCGGTGCCGCGCAGCCAGGCCAAGCGCCCACCAGTCGCGGGATCGCCCGCGGCGGTGCGCCGATCATGTGGGCGGCGGCGAAGGTCAGCCAGATCGGGCCGCAGCGGCGGAACAGCTCCTCGGCGTCCGCGGAGGGCTCGCGCGTGGCCGAGCGCCCGCAGGGTCGCGGACGGGGCGAGCAGCGCTCCCGAGCCGAGCGCCAGGTCGAACGCCACCATGCTCCGGTTCAGGTTGCGCAGCTCCCGCTCCAGGGTCACGGAGGCGATCCAACCACATCGGCATCCCGGCGCGCGCGGATCCGCCGCCGGGGCGGAATATTTCGCCGGCTGGGAAGGGAAAGCCGCGGGCGCGAAGAAATCAGCCGCCGTGACACGGACCGCGACCAAGGCCCGGCCGGCTCGCAAGAGCCTCTCCGACTACATCACCGAGCGCTTCGACGACTTCTCGCGCTCGCAGAAGGACGTCGCCCGCTACATCGTCGACCATCTCGACGAGGCCGCCTTCCAGACGGCGGAGGAGCTGGCGCGTCGCGCCAACACCTCGTCGTCCACGGTCGTGCGCTTCTCGCAGGCGCTCGGCTTCGAGGGCTACCCGGAGCTTCAGCAGTCCGCGATCGAGGAGTACCGCCTCAAGGTCGCCGAGGGCGCCGCGAACGGCAACGGAGGCGGGGCCGCCGCGCTCTTCAACTTCGACCACTCCGAGTTCGAGGCATCGCTCGGGCGCGGACTACTCCAACATCGAGGAGACGGCGCGCAGCCTCACCCGCGAGCAGGTGGAGGCCTCGGTCTCCGCGCTCGCCACCTCGCGCCGCGTCCTGATCGTCGGCACCGACCAGATGGCCTTCTTCGCGAGCTACCTGCGGCACCTGCTGGGCCTGCTCGACATCCGCGCCGAGATCGTCTCCTCGCCGAGCCAGGACAACATCCAGAAGCTCTCGCGCATGGACGAGGACACGCTGCTCGTGGCGATCACCGCCGGGCGCGCCAACCCGCTCGTGATGCGGGCGCTGAAGCTGGCCCGCCACCGCCGCGCCCGGACGCTCGCCGTCACCGACGCGACGCTCTCCGACGTCGCGGAGCACTCCGAGATGGTCCTCTACTACTCGTCGAACGGGCCTTCCTACATCCGCTCCAACGCCGCCCTGATGGGGGTGGTGCAGGCGCTCGCTCACGGCGTCTACGCCCGCGACGAGGCGGCCCACAGGGACCGCATTCGCGCCTTCAAGCTGAAGTAGCCGCCCTGAGGGAGCGCCCGCGCCGAGATCCGCGCGAAAGGGGACCAGGCCCGGGGGGCGATCCGGACCTGACCCTTGCTGAGGGGCCGGGGGGAATCGGCCCCGAACTGCATGTACCGAAAAGTGTCCCCGCTGTTCAATCAGGCAAACACGGGGGCGCCGATTCATCGCGCCCGCGGCTGTCGGCCGCGCCCGGCGGCCCCTACTATTGGCCTCGATGGCTGAACGGGCGACATTCCGCGTCAAGACCGGCCTCGCCGAGATGCTCAAGGGCGGGGTGATCATGGACGTCACGAACGCCGAGCAGGCGCGGATCGCCGAGGACTCCGGCGCCTGCGCGGTGATGGCGCTCGAGCGCGTCCCCGCCGACATCCGCGGCGCAGGGCGGCGTCGCGCGGATGTCGAACCCGGCGGTCATCAAGGAGATCCAGGAGGCCGTGACCATCCCGGTGATGGCCAAGGCGCGGATCGGCCACTTCGCGGAGGCGCAGGTCCTCCAGTCCCTCGAGGTGGACTACATAGACGAGTCCGAGGTGCTCACGCCGGCCGACGAGGCCAACCACATAGACAAGCTCGCCTTCGACGTGCCCTTCGTCTGCGGCGCCACCAACCTCGGCGAGGCGCTGCGCCGCGTCGGCGAGGGCGCCGCGATGATCCGCTCCAAGGGCGAGGCCGGGACCGGCAACATCGTCGAGGCCGTTCGCCACATGCGCGAGATCACCGACGGGCTCAAGTGGCTCGCCTCGCTGCGCCCCGAGCAGCTCGCCGAGCGCGGCCAAGGAGCACTCCGCGCCCCTGGACGTCGTCCAGGAGGTCGCCGGCCTCGGCCGCCTGCCCGTCCCGCTCTTCTGCGCCGGCGGCATCGCCACCCCCGCCGACGCCGCGCTGATGATGCAGCTCGGCGCCGAGGGCAACTTCGTCGGGTCGGGCATCTTCAAGAGCTCCGACCCCGAGCGGCGCGCCCGCGCGATCGTCGAGGCCACCACCCACTTCGCCGACCCCGAGCGGGTCGCCAAGGCCTCGATGGAGCTCGGCGAGCGCGATGCCCGGCCTCGAGATCGAGGCGCTCGCCGCCGACGGTGGCCTGCTCCAGGGCCGCGGCGTTTGAGCCCCGGCCGCCGCAAGCCGGCCCCGGACGCGAGAGCGGAGGGCAGCCGGCGCTGCGTGTCGGCGTCCTCGCCGTCCAGGGGGACTTCGAGGCGCATCGCGCGATGCTCGCCGGCCTCGGCGCCGTGGCGCGCGAGGTCCGCACCCCCGCCCAGCTCGCCGGGCTGGACGGGCTCGTGATCCCCGGCGGCGAGTCCACCACGATCTCGAAGGGCATGGCTCGCGACGGCCTCGACGAGGCGGTGCGCGACACGCGGCGGCCGGGAAGCCGATCCTCGGCTCCTGCGCAGGGATGATCGTCTGCGACTCCCGGCACTGGGCATCGGCGACTACAGCTGCCGCCGCAACGCCTTCGGCCGCCAGCTCGCGAGCTTCGAGCAGGACCTGCGAGTCGATGGGCTGGGCGAGGAGCCCCTGCGCGCGGTCTTCATCCGCGCGCCCTGGGTCGAGGAGCACGGGGCCGGGGTGGAGGTCCTGGCCGCGGTCGACGGGCCATCCGGTCGCCGTGCGCGAGGGCGCCTTGCTCGCGGTCGCGTTCCACGCCGAGCTCACCGACGACAGCCGCCTTCACGCGCTGTTCATGGCAATGGCGACGGCGGGCGAGAGGAGCGCCAGCATGCGTGATCCCGCGCGTCGCCAACCTCGCCCGGATCCTGGTCGAGCACTCGCGCCAGGTGCGGGAGGGCGACGTCTGCACGATCGAGGGCGATTCGGCCGCCGAGCCGCTGCTCCAGGCGGTCTACGAGGAGGTGCTGAAGGCCGGCGGGAACCCGATCGTCCAGATGGCGCTTCCGAGCAGCAGTCCGCCTTCTTCGAGCACGCCTCCGACCCGCAGCTCGACTGGGTCTCGCCGACCTCCGAGTGGATCGTCGAGAACGCCGACGTCCGCATCGCCGTGATGGCCTCCGAGAACACGCGAGCGCTCTCGCAGGTCCCGCCGGAGCGCCAGACGCGGGTGCAGGCGGCAAGGCAGCACCTGATGGCGCGGATGATGGAGCGCAGCGCCGAGGGCTCCTACCGCTGGGCGCTGACGCTGTTCCCGACGAACGCCTACGCGTCGGAGGCCTCGATGAGCCTGAGCGCCTACGAGGACTTCTACTACGGCGCCTGCCTGGCGACCGAGGACGACCCGATCGCCGCATGGAGGCGCACCTCCGAGGAGACGAAGCGGCTGGCCGGGTGGATCGAGGGCCGCTCCGAGGTCCACATCCGCGGCGAGGGCACCGACCTGAGGCTGGGCATCAAGGGCCGCCACTTCATCGCCGCCGACGGCAGGCACAACATGCCCGACGGCGAGTTCTTCACCGGCCCCGTCGAGGACTCGGCCGAGGGCGAGATCAGCTTCCACCTGCCGGCGAGCTACGCGGGCCGCGACGTCTCCGGCGTCCGCTTCCGCTTCGAGGGAGGCAAGGTCGTGGACGCCTCCGCCGAGAAGGGCGAGGACTTCCTGATCCAGATGCTCGACACCGACGAGGGCGCCCGCCGCCTCGGCGAGCTCGGCATCGGCACCAACTACGGGATCACGGCCGGGACCGGCGAGATCCTGCTCGACGAGAAGATCGGCGGCACCGTCCACCTCGCCGTCGGCCGCAGCTACCCGGAGACCGGCGGCGTCAACGAGTCCGCGATCCACTGGGACATGATCTGCGACCTCCGCCGCGGCGGCAGCATCGAGGTGGACGGCGAGATCCTCCAGCGCGACGGCCGCTTCGCGGTCTGAGCCAGAGCCGCAAACCCGGCCGGCGGACGGGTTAGGGGCTGACAACGGCAGGCGCTCGCGGGGAGAACGAGCCCTCCACCTATCCAGGAGGGACTCAATGCAGAGGCACGGACTCAGAAAGGCCGCGGCGCTGGCCTTCGTCGCGGCGATCGCGGGGCGCTGGCGCTCGCGCCGGCGGCGCCGCGCGGCCAAGAAGAAGGTGACCAAGACCTACGTGAAGGGCGTGGGCGGCGCGCTCGGCGGCGTGCCGATCACGATCCCCGACGGCGCGGCGGCACGACGCAGGTGGTCCGCTCCGCCGTGGTGGTCAAGGGCCTCAACCCCCGCGGCAAGCTGACCGACGTCAACGTCGGGGTGCGCGCCACGCACGGCCAGGCCACCGATCTCGAGTTCTATCTCGCCTCGCCGCGCGGCGTGATCAACCTCTCCTCCGACAACGGGGGCGCGGGCAACAACTACGGCGCCGGCCCGGCGAGCTGCGCGGGGACCTTCACCCTGTTCGACAGCGACGTGCCGACGCTGATCAGCACCCCGGGCCTCACGGCTCCGTTCGCGGGCTCGTTCGCCCCGGAGGAGAGCCTGGCCACGCTCGAGGGCCTCGGCAACAAGAAGGCCACGAACGCGACATGGACGCTGCTCGCCGAGGACGACAGCAACGCCAACCCGGCGGCACGCTGGACTGCTTCAAGTTGACGATCACCTCGACGAACCCCAAGAGGAGAGTAGGCACACGCGAGCCGCGGGGCGAGCGGAGCGGGGCGCCCTCGGGCGTCCCGCTCTCCCTTTCCTAGAATCGGGGCCATGTCCGGCCATTCCAAGTGGTCCTCGATCAAGCACAAGAAGGGCGCGGCCGACGCGAAGCGGGGCAAGCTCTTCACGAAGCTCGCCCGCGCGATCACGGTCGCGGCGCGCGACGGCGGCGGCAACGTGGACGCCAACCCGGCCCTGGGGCTCGCCGTCCAGAAGGCGCGCGACGCCTCGATGCCCAAGGACAACATCCAGCGCGCGATCGACCGCGGCACGGGCGAGGGCGCCGACGCCGCCGCGATCGAGGCGGTCACCTACGAGGGATACGGGCCGGGAGGGGCCGCGATCCTGGTCGAGGCCCTGACGGACAACCGCAACCGCACGGGCTCAGAGGTGCGCCACGCGTTCGAAAAGCACGGCGGCAGCCTCGGCGAGCCCAACTCCGTCGCCTGGCAGTTCTCCAAGCGGGGGGTGATCCTGCTCGACGGCGAGCGCTACGGCGAGGACGACCTGATGGCCGCGATCGACGCCGGCGCCGAGGACGTGGCGAGCGACGGCGACGTGCTCAAGGTGCTGACCGCCGCCGCCGACCTCGCGGCGGTGCGCTCGGCGCTCGAGGAGTCCGGGGTCGAGATCGCCTCGGCCGAGCTCTCGATGGAGCCGCAGAGCACCGTCGAGGTCTCGGAGTCGGAGGCCGGGCCGCTGCTGCGCCTGATGGACAGTCTCGAGGAGCACGACGACGTGGACTCCGTGCACGCCAACTTCGACGTGCCGGAGGAGGTCCTCGAGAAGGCCGCGGCGGGCTAGCCGGCCCGCCTGGGGCCCGGTCAGCCCCTCTTGCAGTAGGCGATCGCGCGCAGCGCGCTGCCCGGCGGCAGGGCCACCGTCTGCCACTCGTGGACGCCCGATGTGCCAGCCGCGCTTGCCGACCGGATGGAACTCGTCGATCCCGACCGCCGGCAGGTTCACCGGCGGCCCGCTCGGATACGGAGAGATCTCGAACCCGCCCGCGACGACGTGCTGCTTCTTGGCGCAGCTCGCGTCCGCGGCCGTGCGCGCGTCCGCGGCGATCGGGACGAGGCGCGAGGCCTCGCTGACGCCGCGCCCCTTCGCGTTGCGCTCGCAGAGCGCGTACGCGGTGAAGGGCACGGCCGTCGGCGACGGGCCGAGGCCGTTGTTGAACGCCGTCACCTCCCACCGCGCGGGGCCGGTGCGCAGCGAGCGGAAGAGGAGCGCGCGGAACCCCAGCACGTTGGTGAGTGTGGTCGCTGCGGTGCTGACGTATCCGCCCGAGAGCATGTGGGTGCCGGGCGCGCAGCTCAGCGAGATCGTGGCGGCGGTCCCCGGGTTTAGCGTCGTCGAGCTCTCGATCCGGCTCGTGAGCTGGCCAAGGGAGTTGCGCTCGCAGCGCGCGTAGGCCGTCAGGCTGCCGGCGGCGCTCGGGTTGCTGAACGCGCTGGCGGTCGCGCTCCAGCCCTTGGGGCCGGTCGGGAACGAGGTCGCCGCGTGGGAGCGCAGGCCGCTGGTGAAGGGCTGGAAGCTCGGTGCGACAGCGAAGCCGCCGCCGGAGACGTGGGTGCCCTTGCCGCAGGCCGCCGCCGCCGTGGCCGAGGCGTTGGAGGCGAGCGGGGCGCTCGCGAAGCGCGTCACGGCGGGCTTCCCCTTCTTCTTGCCCTTCTTGGCGCCGGCCTCCGCGGCGGCGCCCATAGCCGACAGCGTGACGGCCAGCATCGCGACAAGAGCCCTGCGCTTGCGCATCCTTCTCCCCTCGTGGCGTCCCCGATCTCTGCGCGCGCATCGTATACGCGGCGCCCGGCGGGGTTGACGAGATCGGCTCGCCGTGCCAACCTCGGCGCCGGGACTGAGGGTGGACCATGGAATGGAGACCTCGATGACAGGCAGGATCGGGCGGATCGCGGCAGCCGCGTGCCTCGCGCTGGCGGTGGCGCTGACGGGCGCGGCAGCGCCGGCTGGGGACCGAGGCGGCCGAGCAAGGTTGCGACGGAGGCCGCGAAGAAGAAGGGAAGAAGAAGCGGAAGAAGCGCAGCGCGCGGCAAGGCGATGACCTTCCGCAGCAATCTGCCGGCGGAGATCCCCGACCGGGGCGCCGGCGTCACCGGCTACTTCGGCGTGCTCGACTCCTGGATCCGGGTCGGCCGGGCAATGCAGGGGAAGCGGGTCGCAGACGTGGACGCGGGCTTCTCGGTCAGCGGTCCTCCCGACCAGCTCGAGGACATCGGCGTCTACCTCCAGGCGCCGAACGGGGCGTTCACCCTGCTGGCCAAGGACAACGGCGGGCAGACGGGGAACACGTCCTACGGCACCGGCAATTGCCGCGGGGGCGCCACGCGCTTCAGCGACGAGACGCTCAACTTCATCTCGAACTTCGACCCGCCGACGATCCAGCCCGGCGAGATCCTCTCGCCGTGGCTCGCGACCGTGCAGCCGCAGGGCTTCCCCCTCGCGATCATGGACGGCGGGGGCGCGCGCGGCCGCTGGACGCTGCACGTCGAGGACGACCAGGCCGGCGACACCTTCACGCTGAACTGCTGGTGGGTGCGGATCAAGCCGCGCAACCCGGGCTGAGCGGCGCCGCTCGCAGGCATCCGGGCCGCGAGCTAGAAAGGAGGGGGGTGATCGTGATCGGGATAGACCCGGGCGCGGCGAACACGGGGTTCGGCGTCGTCCGCGCGATCGGGAACCGCATGGTCGCCCTCGACGGGGGCGTGATCGAGACGGCCCCGGACATGGCGGCCTCGGAGCGGCTGGCGAGGATCCACGACTCGCTCGGCCAGCTGATCTCCTGGCACGAGCCGACGGCGATGGCGCTGGAGGATCTCTTCTTCGGCCGCAACGTCTGCTCGGCGCTCTCCGTCGGCCAGGCGAGAGGCGTGGCGATGCTCGCCGCCGCGCAGAAGGCCGTGCCGTGCTTCGACTACACGCCTCAGGCCGTGAAGAAGGCCGTCTGCGGCTCCGGCGCCGCCGGCAAGGAGCAGGTGCAGCAGATGGTCGCCGCCCTGCTCGGCCTGCCTGAGCCTCCCTCGCCCGACCACGCCGCCGACGCCTTCGCCGTCGCGATCTGCCACGCGGGCGGGGCGGCGATGCGCCGGGCGGTCGCGCCCCTGGGCGCGCCCGCCGCCGCCGCCGCGCCCGGCCCGGTGCCGGGACGCCTCGCGGGCTGAGCCGCCGCCGAGAACCCGGGGTCGCGGCCCGGGCCGGGTCGGCGTTCCGCCATCGGGCCGGAAGGCATCCGGGCCGCGCCGCAGAATCCAGGGTGATGATCGCCTCCGTCGCAGGAGAGGTGCTGGCGCGCCGCGCCGACCACGTCGTCATAGACGCGGGCGGCGTCGGCTACTCGCTGGCGGTCTCGGCGGAGACGCTGAAGGCGGTGCCCGCCGTGGGCGAGGCGGCGAGGCTGCACGCCCACCTGGTCGCGCGCGACGACTCGATCAGCCTCTACGGCTTCGCGAGCGACGAGGAGCGCGATCTCTTCCTGAAGCTGACCTCGGTCAGCGGGGTCGGGCCCAAGGTCGCGCTCGCGGTGCTATCCGGCGGGGCGGTCCGCGAGCTGCTGATCGCGATCGCGGCCGGCGACGCAAAGCGCTTCCAGGCGGTCCCCGGCATCGGCAAGCGCACTGCCGAGCGGATCATCGTCGAGCTGCGCGAGAAGGTCGCGGGCGAGATCGACGGCGGCGCGGGTGAGATCTCGATCACGGCCGCCGGCCCCGACGACCCCCGCGGGCTGGCGCGAGAGGGCCTGCTGAACCTCGGCTACAGCCTCGCCGAAGCCGAAGGGCTGCTGGACCGGGCGAGCGGCGAGACGCCCGAGGAGATCGTGCAGTCGGCGCTGCGCGCGGCGGCGGGGGCGAAGGCGGCGTGAGCCTCGAGCCCGGACAGGGGATCCGCACCCCAGGGGTCAGGGTGACCAGGGCAGGTGAGCCCGAACCCGCCGGCGCCGGACGCGAGGCGGAGGAGCCGGCGGCGGACGTGGCCATCCACGACGCCCGCCAGGTCGGAGGCGACGACGACTTCGACCGCTCCCTGCGCCCGCCGACACTCGAGGACTTCGTCAACCAGGTCCAGGTCACCGAGCAGCTCGGGATCTTCATCGAAGCCGCCCGCCGCCGCGGCGAGGCGCTCGACCACGTCCTGCTCGCCGGGCCGCCCGGGCTCGGCAAGACCTCCCTCGCGAACATCATCGCCGCCGAGCTGAGCGCCCCGCTGGTGCAGACCGCCGGGCCCGCACTCGAGCGCAAGGCCGACATCGCGGCGTTCCTGACCGCGCTGGAGCCCGGCAGCGTCTTCTTCATCGACGAGATCCACCGGCTCGGCCGCGCCGTCGAGGAGACGCTCTACCCGGCGATGGAGGACCGCCGGCTGCCCGTGGTGCTCGGCCAGGGCGCGGGGGCACGCACCGTGACTCTCGACCTGCCGCCGTTCACGCTGGTCGGGGCCACGACTCGCACCGGCCTGCTGACGACGCCGCTGCGCGACCGCTTCGGCGTCTCGCACCGGCTTGAGCACTACGCGCCGGAGGACCTGACCCGGATCGTGCTGCGCTCGGCGGGCATCCTCGGGGTCCAGGTGAGCGATGAGGGTGCCGCGACCATCGCAGGGCGGGCGCGGGGCACCCCGCGCGTCGCCAACCGCCTGCTGCGCCGGGTTCGCGACTTCGCCGAGGTCAAGGGCGGAGGGGAGATCGACGCCGCGATCGCCGCCGAGGCGCTCGAGTTGCTCGAGATCGACGCCGCCGGCCTCGACCGCCACGACCGGCAGTTCCTCGACCTGATCGCGTCGAAGTTCGGCGGCGGGCCGGTGGGCCTCTCGACGCTGTCCGTTGCGCTCGGCGAGGAGCACGACACCCTCGAGGACGTCTTCGAGCCCTACCTGCTCCAGCAGGGGCTGATCAAGCGGACGCCGCGCGGGAGGGTGCTGACCGAGCGGGCGTACGAGCACCTGGGGCTGCCCGTTCCCGAGGCGCACGCGAGCCTCTTCTAGCGGGCGCTGATCCAGGTTGACAGCGGCGACCCCGCCTGGGAGGGTCGGACACCTGTGGCCGTGGGGATGACGCGCGGAAGGCGAGGCGGCGGATGGAACCGGGTCGGCCGGGCCGGGTTCGCAGTCCTGGCGATGACCGCGAGCGCGCTCGCGGCGCCGTCCGGCGCCGCTGCGGCCAAGGTCGGCGCGACGGCCCCCGGAGGGGCGCTCGCCGACGCCACTGGCTACTACACCCAGGGGCCCCCGCTGACCCAGACGTTCAGGCTCGGAGGCAGGAAGGTGGCCGGGAAGCAGACGCTCGACGTCAATCTCACCGTCAGCTCGACCGGCTCGGCCAGCGACGCGAACTGCGCCTTTCGCGCGAAGCTCGTCGGGCCAGGGGGCGACAACTTCTCCGCCTTCCCGCTGGGGGAGGCCGGGGGCCAGTCGCTCGGGGGCCTCAAGTTCGACGACCAGTCGAGCCTGCGTCTCTGCAACCCGCTCTCCACCCAGGCCAGCGACTGCAACTACCTGCAAGGGCGCGACCCCGGGCGGCGGCGGAGTGGCCACCGGAAGCGTCCAGGCGGACCTCAACCCCGTCTTCAGGGGGCTGAGCCCGAAGGGGACGTGGAGGCTGGTCTGGTGGGACACGAGCCAGGACGCAAAGACGCACACGATCGGGACAGCGACCCTCGAGGTCAGGACAGGCAAGAAGTACGCCAAGGAGCAGAAAGCTTGAGAGCTCAGACGGAAACGGGAACTGAAGACCGGCGCCGCCGCCTCGCGTTCGGAGCCGCCGTGGCCGCCGCGCTGGCCCTGTGCTGGGCGCCCGCCGCGTCCGAAGCGGCGAAGGTCGGCAAGACGGCCCCGGGGGGCGCGCTCGCCGACGCCCCGCCGCCCTCGGGCGGGGTCTTCCCCGAGGGCCCACCGCTCGTCCAGAGCTTCAAGCTCTCCGGCAAGAAGGTCAAGAGGAAGCAGGTCCTGGACGTCAACGTGACCGTCAACTCGACCGGGTCGGCCGCGGGCGCCAACCGCCAGCTTCGCGCGAAGCTGATCAGCCCCGGCGGCGACTCCGTCACCGTGCTCGACGGCCCGGGCAACCAGTCGCTCGTCAACCTGACCTACGACGACCAGTCGGAGCTGCAGCTCTGCGATCCGAATGGCCTCGAGGCGAGCGACTGCAACTTCGTCCAGGGCGTCGACGGGCCCCGACACCGGCTTCTACACGGGCTTCACCCACGGCTTCCTGAACCCGGTGTTCAGGGGGGAAACCCGAGGGGAACCTGGCGCCTCGTCTGGTGGGATACGAGCAATCTCGTCACCCACGCGATCGGGCAGGCGACCATCCAGCTCAGGACCGGGAAGAAGTTCGCGAAGGGCTAGCCCGCCTTACCCGAGCGTTCAGGCGCTCAGCTAGCCTTCGCGACGTGCCTTTCTTCATCTGCCCGAACTGCGGAAACCGGGAGCTCAGCGCGGAGCGGACGGCCGGGTTCTCGACCCGTCCCAAGAGCTGCTCGAAGTGCGGGTTCGGCTTCCTCTTCGAGCTGCTCGACGACTACTACCCGGCGCCCGGCGCGGCCTTCTTCACCTGCGACGCGAAGGGCAGGCTGCTCGACCTCGGCAAGAACGCTTTCGAGCTGACCGGACTCAAGGACGAAGAGGTGATCGGGCGTCCCGTCCGCGACGTGCTCGGCCTGCGCTGGATCGACGGCGGCGATGGCGGGGCGGAGGCCGACACCGACGACGACGGCCAGACCGACCCGATCGAGACCACCCTCGAGTGGGGCGTGCGCTCGCTCGGCAAGAAGGTCGCCGTCCACGCCGAGGGAGACCTTCCGACCGAGGCCGTGGCGGACGTCTTCCCCGCCTACGACGACGACGGCGGGCTGTTGCTCGTGCTCACCCCCGAGAGCTAGCGGCTCCCCTTGGCGAACCGCCGCCGAAACCTCTTCGTCCTGCTGTTCGTGGCCGGCCTCGTGCTGGCCTCGCTCTGGGTCATCAAGTCCAAGGACACCAAGCTCGGGCTCGACCTCAGCGGCGGCACCGAGCTGATCTACCAGGGGCGCCCGACCCCGCAGAACCCGGAGATCGAGAGCGACGACATCGATCGCTCGATCGAGATCATCCGCTCGCGCACCGACTCGCTCGGCGTCGCGGAGCCGGAGATCTCCCAGGTCGGCAACGACTCGGTCCGCGTGGCGCTACCCGACGTCCAGAACGCCGAGCGCGCGATCGCGCAGGTGGGCGACACGGCGCAGCTCTTCTTCTACGACTGGGAGCCGAACGTCATCCCCAACCCGAACGTGCGGGCCGACCGCGCGACCGAGTCGCCGTTCCCGCGCCTCTACGACGCCGTCGTCGAGGCCTCCAAGCAGGAGCCCGAGTGCTTCGAGGACAGCTGCACGACCGCGGGGCCGGTCTTCTACCTCTTCGACTCGCAGACGAAGGAGCCGATCACCGGCCCCGAGAACGCGCGCGAGGACCTCTTCGCCGACCTCGGCGAGGACGAGATCCCGCCGCCCGAGCGCCAGGAGATCGTCGAAGTGCCGCAGGGCACCGTCGTCATCCGCGAGGAGCCTCCCGAGGACAACCCGGACACCGCCGCGAAGGAGAACGAGGAGACCGACACGCTCGGCTACTACGTGATCAAGGACCAGCCGGCGCTCTCGGGCGACGACATCCGCAACCCGGAGCAGCAGACCGACCCGACCACGAACCAGCCGAACGTCACCTTCGACTTCAGCGACCAGGGCAGGGAGGCGTTCGAGGAGGTCACCAAGGGCATCGCGGAGCGCGGCCTCGCGAACGCGCCGCCGGGCATCTCGGGCAACTCCGCGGCGGCGTCGCAGTACTCCGGCCACTTCGCGGTGGTGCTCGACAACGAGGTCGTCTCGCGGCCGATCATCAACTTCGTCGACAACCCGGCCGGGATCGACGGGCGCACCGGCGCCCAGATCGAGGGCAGCTTCAACATCCAGGAGGCCCAGGACCTCGCCGAGTTCCTGAAGATCGGCGCGCTGCCGATCGAGCTGAAGCTGATCTCGCAGTCCACGGTCTCGGCGTCGCTCGGGGAGGAGGCGCTCGACCAGGGCCTCAAGGCCGGCCTCGCGGGCCTGCTGCTGGTCATCCTCTTCCTGATCGCGTACTACCGCCTGCTCGGCGTGGTCGCGACCCTCGGCCTCGCCCTCTACGCGATCTTCTTCTACGCGCTGGTCGAGCTGATCCCGATCACGATGACCCTGCCGGGCATCGCGGGCCTGATCCTGACCATCGGCGTGGCGGCGGACTCGAACGTCGTCATCTTCGAGCGGATCAAGGAGGAGGCGAGAGCCGGGAAATCGATGCGCTCCGCGATCGCCACCGGCTATCGCAAGGGCATCGCGACGATCATCGACGCGAACGTGATCACGCTGATCACGGCGTTCATCCTGTTCGTCCTCTCGACGGCGGGCGTCAAGGGCTTCGCCTTCACCCTCGGCGTCGGAACGATCGCCTCGCTCTTCACCGCGGTCGTCTTCACCCAGGCCTTCCTCGGGGTGTTCGGAACGGCGCGGTTCATGCAGTCGCCGAGCCTGCTCGGCGCCGGCACCGAGGAGCGCGTGCGCTGGCACTTCGACTTCACGGGGATGAGCAGGTACTTCTTCTCGCTCTCGGGCGTGATCCTGCTGATCGGCGCCTTCTCGCTGGCGACGCTCCAGCTCAACCTCGGGCTCGACTTCGAGTCGGGCAGCCGCATCACCGCCGGGCTCGCCCAGGACGCCACCGTCGAGGACGTGCGGGAGACGCTCGACGGCGTCGGGGTCTCGGACGCGGAGATCACCGAGGCGCAGAGCGACGAGCTCGGCCAGAACGTCTTCCAGATCGAGTCCGACATCGAGCCCGAGCAGGTGCGCGAGATCCAGCCGGCGCTCGAGGACAGCTTCGGCCTGGTCGAGAACGGGTTCAACTCGACCAGCATCGGGCCGACCTTCGGCCAGCAGGTGGCGACCAGCGCCATCTACGCGATCCTCTTCTCGCTGCTGGTGATCTGCGCGTACGTCGCCTTCCGCTTCGAGCCGAAGTACGCGATCCCGGTGATCATCGCCGTGATCCACGACATCCTGATCACGGGGGGCGTCTACTCCCTGGCCGAGAGGGAGGTGACCTCGGGGACCGTCGCGGCCTTCCTCACGATTCTCGGCTACTCGCTCTACGACTGCATCATCGTCTTCGACCGGATTCGAGAGAACGTGCCGCGCCTGCCGCGCGCCACCTTCTCCCAGATCGTGAACCGCTCGATGAGCGAGGTTCTGACCAGGTCGCTGATCACCGGCCTCTCGAGCGTCTTCCTGGTGACGATGCTCTACATCTTCGGCGGCGCGACCCTGCAGGACTTCGCCTTCGCGATGATCGTCGGGATCGCCTCCGGTACGTACTCGTCGATCTTCATCGCCGCCCCCGTCCTCACGGCCTGGAAGGAGCGCGAGCCCGCCTACAGGCGCCGCCGCGAGCGGATCGAGGACCAGATGGGCGATGTGCCGCCCTTCCCCGAGGAGAACGTGATCGCCCGCCTCGAGGGCGACGACCGCGAGGCGGTGCGGCCGCCGACACCCACCGGACCCCGGCGCCCTCGCCGGTCCCGGGGTGATCCCCGAGGCGCCCGGCCCAGTCGCTCCCCAGCCCGTACCGCCCGAGATCTCGCGGCCCGAGCCCGAGCCCGCGGCGCCCGCCGGTGAGCCCGCATCCCCGCCCACCGACGGCGAGGGCGACGGCCTCGGCGAGAAGCCCGAGCTGAGCGAGGCCAGCGCCGCTGCCCTGCGCCGCGTGCAGGGCGGGCGAGAGGGCAAGCGCGGCGGCCGCCGCAAGCGCAAGCACGGGAGGCCACGCTAGATGGCCGCGGTCGTCTGGTTCACGATGGGCGTCGCCCTCTGGCACTTCACGGTGTTCGTGCCCGACCGCTTCCGAGGCGGCATCGTCGGCGCCTTCGTCGCCTCGATCGCGGGGGCGCTGGTCACCGGAGCGATGGCCCAAGCCGCCCTCGGGCGCTCGATTGGAGACACGGACATCGCCACGGCGCTCTTCGCCGTGCCCGGCGTCTTGATCGCCCTGACGATCTCCTACTACGCCGGCGTCAGGTCCGAAGAGCGCCCGGCCTGACAACGGCCGCAGTTTCCCGCCTCTTCGGACCGGGATTCCGTCGGGGGCCGAACGTAGCTTGGCCGGATGGCCTCGGCAGCCCGATCGGTGTTCCGCGCGGAGCCCTACGACTACGCCGCCGCGCGGCGGATCGCGGCCTCGCTCGAGCTGGCCGAGCCGATCGCGGTGATGCTCGTGCGGCGGGGGCACGACACCGTGGAGGGCGCGCGCGCCTTCATGGAGGCGCGGGACGAGCACGACCCGGGCCAGTTCGAGGGCATGGACGAGGCATGCTCGCTGATCCTCGGCCACGCGCGGCGCGGCGCCCACGTCACGATCCACGGCGACTACGACGTGGACGGCGTCTGCTCGACGGCGATCCTGGTGGCGACGCTGCGCGAGCTGGGCGCCGCGCTGCGACTGGCTGATCCCGGACCGGATGGGGGAGGGCTACGGGCTCTCGGAGAGCGTCGGTCGCGGAGCTGCGCCGGCGCGGGACCGAGCTGGTGATCACCGTGGACTGCGGGATCACCGCCGCCGAGGAGGTGGGCGCGCTGCGCGGCGCCGGCGTGGACGTCGTCGTCACCGACCACCACGAGCCCCCAGCCGGGCTGCCGGACTGCCCGATCCTGCACCCGGTCGTCTCCGGCTATCCCTTCAGCGGCCTCTGCGCGGCGGGGGTCGCGCACAAGCTCTCGCTGGCGCTGCGCCGGGCCGCCGGGCTGCCGGGCGACGGCCGCGGCGAGCTGGACCTGGTCGCCCTCGCCACGGTGGCCGATCTCGTCCCGCTGATCGGCGAGAACCGGCGCATGGTCCGCCAGGGGCTGGCGCAGATGCGCTCGGCGCCGCGGCCGGGCCTGCGCGCGCTGATGGCCGCCTCGCGGACCGATCCCGAGAGCGTCGACGAGCAGGCACTGGGCTTCCGCCTCGCGCCGCGGATCAACGCCGCGGGGCGCCTCTACCGTGCGGACGCGGGGGTCGAGCTGATGCTCACCGGCGATCGCGCTCGCGCGGCGGCGATCGCCTAGGAGCTCGACCGCGCGAACTCCGAGCGGCGGGGCGCCGAGCGCGAGGTCGCGGAGGCGGCCGAGAGGGCGCGCCGCGAGCTGCCGCCGGAGCTGGCGGACGCCCCGGCGCTCGTGCTCGCCGGCGAGGGCTGGCATCCCGGCGTGGTCGGCATCTCGGCCTCGCGGCTGGCCGAGCGCCACTGGCGGCCGGTGGTGCTGCTCTCGGTCGAGGGGAAGCGGGCCCGCGGCTCGGCGCGCAGCATCCCCGGGTTCGACCTGATCTCCGCGCTCGACGCGTGCTCTGAGCACCTCGTCCGCCACGGCGGCCACCGGGCAGCGGCGGGACTGGAGCTCGAGGCTGGGCGCGTCGAGGCATTCCGCGAGGCGTTCCTGGCGGTAGCGCGCGAGCGCATCGGCGCGGCCGAGCTGACCCGCACCGAGAGCGTGGACGCGCTCGTGGGGGTGGGGCGCGAGGGCATCGGGATGGAGCTCGCCACCCAGCTCGAGCGGCTCGGGCCCTTCGGCCAGGGCAACCCCGACCCGCGCCTGATCGTGCCTTCGGCGCGCTTGCGGACGATCCGCCCGCTGGGCCAGGAGGGCAAGCACTCGCGCTTCGACCTCGAGAGCGGCACCGGCCGCGCGGCCGGGGTGGCCTTCGGGATGAACGGCGAGATCAACGGCCGCGAGGGCGAGGCCCTCGACCTCTCGGTCCGGCTCGAGGTGGACCGCTGGAACGGGGCGCTCCAGCCGCGGGTCGTCCTGCGCGAGCTCTACCCGGTGGAGGCCGTCGAGCCCGAGGGGCCGGAGTGCGCCGCGGGTTCCTGCCCTTCGGCGGGCGAGACCTGGTGGGAGCGTCTCGAGGCCGAGCTGGCGCGCGAGCCGGAGGGCTGGCCGCCGGCCCTGGGCCGCCGGCCCTCCGGGCCGGGCCCCTCACGCGAGGTGGTGGACCGCCGGCGGGGGGCCGCGGTGGCCGCGGTCGCGGAGCTGGTCTCCAGCGGCGAGTCGGTGCTCGCCCTCTGCGCCGACGCGTCGCGCCGCCGCGCGCTGGCGGGCACGGCCGCGGACCCGCGGCGCTTCGGGGCGCCCGACCCGCTGGTCGCCTGCGGGCGCTGCGGCGACCCCGGGCTGGACGCGGCGCTCGGCCGCCGCGGACGTGCCGGCCGGGCCCGGGCTGGTCCTCGCCGACTGGGCCGCGCTCGCCCGCCGCCCGGAGGCCGCGCGCCGCTTCCACCACGTCGTGCTCATAGACCCGCCGCCCTTCGAGCGGGTCGAGCAGCTGGCGCGCGCGGGCCAGGCGTCGCCGGGGGGCCGGCCGGCCTCCGCCTCGCCCGGGTTCCTGCACCTGGCCTGGGGCCGCAGCGAGCTGGAGCTGGCCGAGCGCTGTCTCGGCTTCGAATGGCAGCTTCGAGGCGCGGTCACCCAGGTGTGGCGGGTGCTGTCCAAGCACGGCGGCGAAGCTGAGGGCGAGGGCCTGCGCGAGCTGCTCGCCGGCCCGGGGCGGCACTCGCGCACGCCCGAGGTGGCCGCCCGCTGCGTGGCCGTCCTCAGCGAGCTCGGCCTCTGCGAATGGCGCCCGGATCGCGCCGCCCCGCGCCTGGGGGTCTTATCCTCGAAGGAGACCAAGCTGGAGCGGTCGCGCGCGTACGTCGCCTGCGCCGCCCGGCACACGGAGGGACTCCGATACCTGCGGGAAAGGGCACAACCCAGCGGCTGAAGGTCGGCGAGGCGCACGACGGCGCCAAGGCCGCGCGCGCCGACGCGATCACCCGCGGACTGAGCGACGAGCAGCGGGCCCTTCTCGGCGATCTCTTCGCGGTCATCGAGGAGCACGCGCACGAGCTGTCCGAGTCGACCGACCGGGAGCAGATCGAGCGAGCGTTCGCCTTCGCCTGCGAGAGCCACGCCGGCCAGGAGCGGAAGTCCGGCGAGGACTTCATCACCCATCCGCTGGGCGTCGCGCGGATCTGCGCCGGCCTGCGGCTCGACACCGCGACCCTCTGCGCCGCCCTGCTGCACGACACCGTGGAGGACACCTCAGCCAGCCTGGACGAGGTGCGCGAGCGCTTCGGCGAGGAGATCGCGCAGCTCGTGGACGGCGTCACGAAGCTGACCGGGATCACGTTCCGCTCGCGCGACGAGCGCCAGGCCGAGAACTACCGCAAGATGATGGTGGCGATGGCCACCGACGTCAGGGTGATCCTGATCAAGCTGGCCGACCGCCTCCACAACATGCGCACGCTCGCCGCGCTGCCGAAGCAGAAGCAGCAGGAGAAGGCGCGCGAGACGCTCGAGATCTTCGCCCCGCTCGCGCACCGGCTGGGGATCCACGCGATCAAGTGGGAGCTGGAGGACCTCGCGTTCTCGACCCTGCACCCGCGCAAGTACGAGGAGATCAAGGAGCTCGTCGCCCAGCAGCGCACCGAGCGCGAGCGCTACGTCAGCGACGCCGGCGAGTTCCTGTCGAAGGAGCTGAAGGGGGTGGGGATCGAGGCCGAGATCTCCGGCCGCGCCAAGCACTTCTACTCGATCTACACGAAGATGACCCGCAAGGGGCGGGAGTTCAACGAGATCTTCGACCTGACCGCGATGCGGGTGATCGTCGGGTCGGTGAAGGACTGCTACGGGGCGATCGGGATCATCCACTCGCTCTGGAAGCCGCTGCCGGGCCGCTTCAAGGACTTCATCGCGATGCCCAAGGCGAACATGTACCAGGCGCTGCACACGACCGTGATCGGGCCCGAGGGCCGGCCGCTGGAGATCCAGATCCGCACGCCTGAGATGCACGACCTGGCCGAGTACGGGATCGCGGCGCACGTCGTCTACAAGGAGAAGCCGGGTGCCGACGGCACCGAGGGGGTCGGCAAGGAGAAGATGACCTGGCTGCGCCAGCTCCTCGAGGCGGAGAAGGACGCGGACCCCTCGCAGTTCCTCGAGGCGCTGAAGGTCGACCTCTTCGAGGACGAGGTCTTCGTCTTCACGCCGAAGGGGGAGGTCAAGAACCTCTCCGCGGGCTCGACGCCGCTCGACTTCGCGTACTCCGTCCACACGGACGTCGGCCACCGCTGCGTCGGCGCCAAGGTCAACGGGAAGATCGTGCCGCTGCACTACCAGCTGCGCTCGGGCGACATCGTCGAGGTCCTGACCGCGAAGCAGGGGCGCGGCCCCTCGCGCGACTGGCTGAAGCTGGTCCGCACCTCGCGCGCGCGCAACAAGATCCGCGCCTGGTTCCAGCGCGAGGGCCGCGACGACGCCGAGCGCCGCGGGCGCGAGCAGCTGATGGAGGCCCTGCGCAAGCGCGGCCTTCCGCAGCAGAAGGTGACCGGCTCGCCGCTGCTCGCGGACGTGATCCGCGAGATGGGCTTCCGCAAGGCCGACGACTTCTACATCGCGCTCGGCCAGTCCAAGATCTCGACGAAGGTCGTCGCCAACAAGCTGATCCAGCGCCTCAAGCGCGGTGAGAGCGTCGCCGAGGAGACGACCGAGGACCTGCAGAGGCCCGCCGACGACGTGCGGCGCACGCGGGAGGCTGGGAGCTTCGGCATCAAGGTCAAGGGCGTGGACCAGGTCGCGGTGCGCCTCGCCAAGTGCTGCCGCCCGGTGCCGGGCGACGACATCGTCGGCTACGTCTCGCTCGGCCGCGGCATCACGGTCCATCGCGCCGACTGCCGCAACCTCAAGGCACTGAAGAAGGCTCCGGAGCGGATCACCGACGTCCACTGGGACGGCGACAACGAGTCCTCCTACCGCGTCGAGCTCCAGGTGGACGCCTGGGACCGCACCCGCCTGCTCGAGGACCTCTCCCGCACCTTCGCCGAGGCCGGCATCAACATCCTCGAGGCCCGCTGCGCGACCCGGCACCCGATGGTCAAGAACCGCTTCGTCGTCGAGGTCGGCGACACCGAGCAGCTCAAGCAGTGCGTCCAGCGGATCCGCAACGTCGAGTCGGTCTTCGACGCCTACCGCGTCACGCCGACGGCCTAGCGCCGCTGGAGGCGCGCCTACGCGCCGGTGGCCGCGCGCGTCCGCCACCGCCGCGCGGACCCGTTCGCCGACCGCGGCCATCTCGGCCTCGTCCGCGTACTTCGTCCGCGGCCAGAAGAACCCGCGCAGCCCGTCCTTCTTCACGCGCGGCACGACGTGCACGTGGAGGTGGGGGACGCTCTGGCTGACGACGTTGTTGAGGGCCACGAAGGAGCCCGGGCTTCTCCATCGCCTCCGGGATCGCGCGCGAGAGAAGCTGCGCGTTCGCGAACAGCGGGCCCGACCAGCTCGGAGGGGAGGTCGGCGAGCGTGTCGTGATGCTCGCGCGGGATCAGCAGCGCGTGGCCGTGAAAGAGCGGGCGATGATCGAGGAAGGCGAGGAAGCTTTCGTCCTCGAGGACGATCTCCGCCGGGACCTCGCCCGCGGCGATCCGGCAGAAGAGGCAGTCGTCGCTCACACGCGCCACCCTATGGGTTGCTCGAGCGCGGGCAATCTCGGACGGTGGCGATCAGGGGGGCTCCTGCGCCCCCAAGTCGCCACGGTCGCCGCTAGGAGACGACCGTAAGCGCGCCCGGCTCGATGCCGACCTTGAGCTCGGTGAACTCGCCGATGTAGTCGCCGTCGACCTGGACGGGGAAGCGGCGGGTGACCCCGTCGGGGTCCTTCGAGATCGAGCTGATCAGCGCCTCGCGCACTCCCTCGGCGTGGTCGATCTGGCGGTGTGCGAACGGGCGATGGCGCTCGCTGAACACGCGCCCCGCAACCGTCGGCATGTCCCGCTGCGCGGCGCGGCGCAGGACCGCCAGCGAGAGTGTGCCGTTGTCGAGGGCCGCGCCCTCGCAGACGCGGACCGGCCGCTTGCCGAAGTAGGTGAACGGGTCGGAGTTCTGGACCACGGTGGTGACGCCCTCGAAGCGGGTGCCCTCGAGCTCGACGTCCATCCGGACCGGATCGCGCAGGTACTGCCGGTAGAAGCCCGAGACGGCCGCCCAGGTGAAGTACCACTGGCCGGCACGGGCCTTGAGGCGCGGTTTCGAGTCCACGCGCTTGACGACGGTGGCGTCAAGGCCCATGCCGCAGGCGAAGACGAAGCGGCGGCCGTTGATCCGGCCGAGGTCGATCTTGCGCGGCTGGAAGTCGTCGGCGATGCCGATCAGGTGCTCCGTGGCGTCCACCACGTCGTTGGGGATCCCCAGCGTCCGCGCCACGACGTTCGTCGAGCCCCCGGGAAGGACGGAGACGGGGACGTCGGTCCCGGCGAGGCCGTTGGCGACCTCGTTCAGGGTCCCGTCGCCGCCGAAGGCGACGACGATGTCGTACTCGCCGTGGCCGGCCTCGCGGCCGATCTCGATCGCGTGCTCGGACGCCTCTGTGTCCACGGCCTCCACGTCGTAGCGGGCCTGCAGCGCGTAGACGACGAGGTTCTTGAGGCGGTCCGAGACGGTCGTCGCGTAGGGGTTGACGATGATCAGCATCCGCTTCTTCGCGGCGTCCGGCTCGAGCGGCTTCGCGGCGGCCGCCCCGGCGGGGACCGGATCGTGGGCAGGGGCGATCGGCGGCTGCTGCACGCTCACCCCTAACCCGGCGATTCCGCGGGGTTACCGCCGGGGATCAGGTCCCCGAGCTCGTCCCTGGAGGCGTCGCCCGTGGCCTCGAACAGCACGACTCCGTCCCGCTCGACCTCCCGCACGTGGCCGGCGTTGGCGAGCAGGTCCACGTGTCCGATCACCTCCGAGAGGGTGAGGAACGCCTGGGTCACCGCGACGTCGCCCCAGAGCGCCTGGGCGAGGTCGTGGCCGGTGCGCGCCTGCTCGGCGATCAGTGAGTAGAGCTTCCCCGCCCGGCGCTGGTGCAGGCGGAAGCGCTCGTCGATCAGGGCGACGTGGTCCGCGATCGGCTCGCCGTGCCCCGCGAGGACGACGTCGATCGGCAGCTCGCGGGTGCGCTTCAGCGAGGTCAGGTAGTCGACCAGGGCCTGGGGGCGCTCGTTCGAGCCGTCGAGGGGCCGCGAGAGCAGCGGGTTGGAGGAGATGTGCGCGATCAGGTGGTCGCCGCCGATCAGGATCCGCCGCTTCGCGTCCCAGAAGAGGGTGTCCGAGGGGCTGTGGCCCGGGCGCAGCTGGACCTCGAGCGAGCGGTCGCGCAGCTCGAGGGCCTCCCCGTCGCGCAGCGGCCGGGTGACCCTCGCCTTCGACCCCCACGCCCGGAAGCTGCCGCTCACCTGTCGCAGCGCGGTGACCACGTCCTCGGAGATCCCGTGGCGGCGCATCAGCGCGGCGGCCTCGTCGTCGTCGCGCTCGGCGTCGGCGCCGAAGTTCTCGACGTAGGGGGCGAGGACGTCGATCGCCGCGACCTCCGCTCCTGAGCGCCTGGCGACGATGTCCACGAGGCCGAGGTGGTCTATGTGCTGGTGGGTGATCACCACCAGCTCGAGCTCCTCGATCCTGTGGCCGAGGACGGCGAGCTGATGCTCCAGCTCGTCGAGGGCCTTGCCGGAGTTCGGCCCCGCATCGATCAGCGTCAGCGGCTCGTCCTCGAGCAGGTAGCAGTTGACCCGCCCGACCTGGAACGGGGTCGGGATGCGCAGCGTCCGGATCTTCGCCTCGGCGACCTTCGCCCAGAGAGCGTCGTCGCTCACGAGCGGATCAGCGAAAGCACCTCGTCGCGCCTGCGCTCCATGTCCTCGGGCGAGACCAGCGACTCGAGGTTGAGCCGCAGCAGCGGCTCCGTGTTGGACGGGCGCACGTTGAAGTGCCAGTCCTCGTAGTCCACCGAGACCCCGTCGAGCCGGGTGATCTCGCCGTCGGAGTAGCGCTCGGCGATCTCCTCCATCTTCGCCTTCTGGTCGGCGACCTCCGTGTTGATCTCGCCCGAGATGAAGTACTTCGAGCGGAACCCGTGCATCAGCTCGACCATCGAAGTCCCCTTCTCGGAGAGCAGCTCCAGGATCAGCAGCGCGGGGATCGTGCCGGAGTCGGCGTTGAAGAAGTCCCGGAAGTAGTAGTGGCCCGAGACCTCGCCGCCGAAGATCGCGCCGGTCTCGCGCATCCGCGCCTTGAAGAAGGCGTGGCCGACGCGGTTGACCTCAGCGGTCCCGCCGGCGGCCTCGACCGTGTCGCGCACCGCGCGGCTGGCCCTGACGTCGTAGAGGATCAGGCCCCCGCCCTTCTTCGCCAGCAGGGATTCGGCGAGCAGGGCGGTGAGGAAGTCGCCGTCCACGAACGTCCCCTCGCTGTCGATGAAGAAGCAGCGGTCGGCGTCACCGTCCCAAGCGATCCCGAGGTCCGCGCCCTCGCTCTTCACCCGCTCGATGATCAGCTCCCGGTTCTCCTCCAGCAGCGGGTTCGGCTCGTGGTCGGGGAAGTTCCCATCCGGCTCGAAGTAGAGCTCGACCGTATCCATCTTCAGGTGGCGCAGCAGCGGGCCGACCGTGGGCCCCGCCATCCCGTTGCCGCCGTCCACGACCAGCTTCAGCGGTTTCACCTTCTCGCCGCCGCGGATCATCGCCAGGGCGCCCTCCTGGAACTCCTTGACGCAGTCCACGACCTCGATCGTGCCGCCGCCCGGCGACTTCTCGGGCAGCCCCTTCTCGATCAGCGCCCGCAGCTCGCCGATGCCGGCGTCGCCCGAGAGCGGCAGCGCCCCCTCGCGCACGAGCTTCATCCCGGTGTAGGCCTTCGGGTTGTGCGAGGCCGTGATCATCGCCCCGCCGTCGAGGCTGCGGGAGCCGACCAGGTAGTAAAGGACCTCGGTGGCGACCTCGCCCGCGTCCATCACGTGGCAGCCCTCCGCCATCAGCCCCTCGGCGAAGCGCCCGCCCATCTCCGGGGCGGTAAGCCGCATGTCGCGTCCCAGCCCGATGCCGAGGCTGTCGGTGGACTTGCCCCGTAGCTCCGCCAGCAGGCGCGCGAATCCGCGGCCGAGCACGAAGGCGGTCTCGCCGTCGAGGTCGGTGCCGTGGATGCCGCGGACGTCGTAGGCCTTGAAGATGGAGGCCGGGGGATAGGTGATCGCCATCGGAGCGGCGAGGCTAGTCGAACGACCCGGCCAGCGCCTCGTAGCTCTCGGAGAGCGACTGCGGCATCACGCGAGTGTCCGCGAGGACCGGCATGAAGTTGTTGTCCCCGCCCCAGCGCGGCACGACGTGCAGGTGGATGTGGTGCTCGACCCCGGCGCCGGCCACCCGCCCCTGATTGATGCCGACGTTGAACCCCTGCGGCGCGTAGGCGTCACCGAGCGCCGTGACCCCGCGCTGGGCCAGCGCCATCATCTCCGCCGTCACCTCCGGCGGCACCTCGGGCAGGGTCGCGATGTGCTCGAACGGGGCCACCATCAGGTGCCCGTTCGTGTACGGGAACTTGTTCAGGATCACGAAGCAGAGCTCGCCGCGATGGACGATCAGGTTGTCGCGGTCGCGCTCCGGCCCCTGCGCCGGGAAGTCGCAGAAGACGCACCCGCCCTCGGCATCGTCACTCGCGTGCTTCACGTACTTGAGGCGCCAAGGCGCCCAGATCCGCTGAGAGGCCACACGGCCAATCGTAGGGCGGCGAGAGCACGCCGGCCGGGAGACCCCGGAATCGCGCGGTTAGTCGCGCATAGCGCGACAAACCTGCGGGAAGCGGCCGCCAGCCTTCGTCTGCTGCCCCTCGTTGCTGCTTGTCGCGGTGCGTGGCGCCGGGGCCCTAGAGCCAGCCGCGGCGGCGGAAGAAGGCGATCATGCTGATCATCAGCACGAGCATCGCGCCGACGATCTCGTAGAAGGCGAGGTTGTCGCCCTCGCCCGGGACGCCGACGTTCATGCCCCAGAGGCTGGCGAGGAGGGTGAGGGGGAGGACGATCACGCTGATCGAGGTGAGGACGCGGAGGATGTCGTTGACGCGGTGGCCGATCACCGACTCGTTGGTGTCCTCCAGGGCCTCGACGACCTCCTTGTAGTTCTCGAGCATGTCCCAGATCCGCTCGTGGGCGTCGACGATGTCGTCGAAGTAGATCTCGAGGTCCATCTCCGGAGCGAGGTACCGCTCCTTCACCCGCTCCAGGTCGCGGAGCACGGGTCGCTGCGGGCGGATGATCTTGCGGAAGTTGATGATCTCCTGCTTGACGTTGGAGATGTCGCGCACGATCTCCTCAGACGCGTTCTCCTCGAAGATCTCCTCCTCGAGCGCATCGAGCTTGTTCCCGATCTTGCGCAGCATCGGGAAGCAGTAGTCGAAGCCGTCGTCGACGAGCCGGTAGAGCAGGTACCCGGAGCCGCGCGAGAAGAGCTGGTCGCGGAGTTCCTCCTTGGAGCGGCAGCGCTCGAACAGGTACTCGACCGGCTGCAGGGGCTGGTTGGGGATCGTGACCAGGAAGCCCGGCCCCACGAAGATGTCGAGCTCGCCGGTGCCGAGGCGCCCGCGGGAGCTGTCGAAGACCGGGAAGTGCAGGACGATGAAGAGGTAGTCCTCGTACTGGTCGATCTTCGGGCGCTGGTTGCGCGAGAGCACGTCCTCGAAGTCGAGGGCGTGGAAGTCGAAGTTCTCCTCGAGCCACGCCTGCTCGGCGGGGCCGGGATGGTCGATCTTGACCCAGCGCAGGCCCTCGGCCGCGATCTCCTCGACGAGGGGCCCGCGGGGCTCAGGAAGTGGAGGCGTGACGAGCGGACGCCCGCGGCGCAGCCTGGGACGAGGGAGGTTCGGCATCGGCCGGCTCCAGGGCGCTTGTCGTCTCGTGCTCCATCGCGCCCAACTCTACGCGACAGGACCGTGAGGGCCGGTTGCTATATTGCCGCTCACATAGCAGCACCACATCAAGAGGGGTGGAGGGACTGGCCCGTTGAAACCCCGGCAACCCCCTCGGATCCAGTGTCACTGAGTCCGAGGAAGGTGCCAAATCCAGCAGGTGTAAGGAAGGCCTGGAAGATGTGGAGCGAAGTTCCTCCCGGACCTCCGCCCACAGCACAGGCGGAGGTTCAATCGTTTGAAGGGGCTTCGTTGCCGGTCGAATCGCTGAACTGCAAGGAGTGCGGGGCGAGCTACGAGCTCGGCGCCGCCTTCTTCTGCGAGAGCTGCTTCGGGCCGCTCGAGGTCCGCTACGACTTCTCCGAGCTCGACGCGGACGAGCTCAAGCGGAAGATCCAGGCCGGCTCGCGCGGGATCTGGCGCTATGCCGATTTCCTGCCGTTCGAGGGCGACCGCCCCGGCGACCCGCTCGAGCCCGGGATGACGCCGCTGGTCAGGGCGGACCGCCTCGCCGAGCGGCTCGGCCTCGGCGAGCTCTGGATCAAGAACGACGCCGCCAACCCGACGCATTCCTTCAAGGACCGCGTCGTCGCCGTCGCGATCGCGAAGGCGAAGGAGCTCGGCTTCGAGACGGTGGCATGCGCCTCGACCGGCAACCTCGCGAACGCGGTGGCTGCGCACGCCGCGGCCGCGGGCCTCTCCTCCTACGTCTTCGTCCCCTCCAACCTCGAGGAGCAGAAGCTGCTCGCCACGGGGATCTACGGGACCAACCTGGTCGGGATCCGCGGCAACTACGACGACGTCAACCGGCTCTGCACCGAGCTGGCGCAGGCGCGCCCGTGGGCCTTCGTCAACGTCAACCTGCGCCCCTACTACGCCGAGGGCTCGAAGACCCTCGCCTACGAGACGATCGAGCAGCTCGGCTGGGAGCTGCCCGACCGCATCGTCGCCCCGATCGCCTCCGGCTCCCTGTTCACCAAGCTCGGCCGCGGCATAGACGAGTGGCGCGAGCTCGGGCTGGTCGCGGGCGAGCGCCCGGTGTTCTGCGGCGCCCAGGCCGAGGGCTGCTCCCCGGTCGCGACGGCGTTCGCGGAGGGCACGGACGTCTGCAAGCCGCAGAAGCCCGACACGATCGCCAAGAGCCTCGCGATCGGCGACCCCGCCGACGGGCCCTACGCGCTCGACCTCGCGCGCAGCACCGGCGGCCTGATCTCCTCGGTCACGGACGACGAGATCCGCGCCGGCATCAAGCTCCTGGCCGAGACGACCGGCGTCTTCACCGAGACGGCGGGCGGCGTCACGGTCGGGGTGCTGGCCAAGCTCGCTCGCGAGGGCGCGATCGACCCCGGTGAGCGGGTCGTCGCCTACATCACCGGCGAGGGCCTGAAGACCCTCGATGCCGCCCGCGACTCCTTCCACATGCACGAGATCGACCCCACCCTGGACTCCTTCGAGGAGGAGTTCCGCGAGGAGGCGGCGGCGGTCTAGCTGCGGCTAGGATCCGGTCCGATGGCGATCACCGTGAAGATTCCCTCCCAGCTCCGCGCCGTCACAGGGGGCGAGGGCGAGCTGGAGGTCGAGGGCGGCACCGTGGGCGAGGCCCTGGATGCAGTCTTCGACGAGCACGTCGGCCTGCGCGAGCGGATCACCCAGGACGGCGACCTGCGCCGCTTCGTCAACGTCTACGTCTCCGGCGAGGACATCCGCTTCCAGGACGGCCTCGACACCGAGCTGAACGACGGCGACGAGGTCACGATCCTTCCCGCCGTCGCCGGCGGCTGATGGCCCCAGCTTGGCGGGGCAGGCGCCTCGGCGCGAGCTTCGGTCTGCCCGCACAGGCCCGCTGTCGGGCCCTGCCCTGGCTGCTTGCAGCCGCGCTGCTCGGCGCGGCCCTGCTCCCGGGGAGCGCCGGGGCACAGGTGTCCGCTGGGCCGCTGCGCGCCGAGCTCGGCGCCGACCCCTGGCAGCTCCGCCTCGCTGACGGCTCAGGCGCGACCGTGCTCGAGCAGCATCCTGGCCTGGGCGCCGGGCCGACCGGCGCGCTCGGCTTCCGCACTGCGGGCGGCTGGGCGCACGCGACGCGGGTCGTCTCGGGCGGCCAGACGGGTGGCAGCTACGCGGCCGAGCTGGAGACCACCGATCCGGCGCGCAACATCGCCGTGACGCTCGAGCCGGCGGGGGATGGCGTGATCCGGCTGATCGCGTCCATAGTCGGCGACGCGAGCGCCGTGGAGGCGATCGGCATCGGCTTCCACGCCCGGGCCGGGGAGCGCTACCTCGGCTTCGGCGAGCGCTCCAACGCCGTGGACCAGCGCGGCGGGGAGGTCGAGAACTACGTCGCCGACGGCCCCTACGAGGCGGAGCGACCGGGTGATCGTGGACGCGCTCGATCCCGGCTGACGGCTTCCGCCACCGCGACGACGCCACCTACTTCCCGATGCCGTGGCTGCTCTCGACAGCCGGCTACGGCGTGCTCCTCGACAACACCGAGCCGAGCCACTTCCGGCTCGGCAGCGACGACGCCGGGGCGTGGAGCGTGGAGACCGAGGCGACGGACGCTCGACGCTGCGCTTCGTCGCCGGCCCGCGGCCGCGCGGACGTGCTGCGGCGCCTGACCGGGCATCACCGGCCGCCAGCCTCCGCCCGCGGCGCCGTGGGTCCTCGGCCCCTGGCACCAGCCCACGGCGGTCGAACCAGCTCGGCCAGGCGCAGATGCTGCGCGACGCTCGACGTACCCGGCTCGGCGCGCCAACACCTACCTCCACTACCTGCCCTGCGGCCGCCAGCAGGGGGTCGAAGCGCAGCAGCCGGCCGCGCACCGCCGGCTTCCACGACCTCGGCTATGCGGTCACCACCTACTTCAACCCGATGATCTGCGTCGCTTACCCGCCCGCCTACGGCGCAGGCGGTGGCGGCGGGGGCTGCTGACCGAGAACGCGCTGGGCGAGCCCTACGTCTACCAGTACTCGGCCAGCCCGACGACCCGTTCCTCGGTCGGCCAGTTCGACTTCTCCGACGCCGGCGGGGCGGCGCCTTCTTCCAGGCGCCTGCTCGGCGGAGGCGGTCGGCCACGGCTACGACGGCTGGATGGAGGACTTCGGCGAGTACACGCCGCTCGACTCGGTCTCGGCGAACGGCATGGACGGCGCCGAGATGCACAACCTCTACCCGCACGCTCTACCACCGCGCGAGCTGGCGACTACGCTGGCGCGCCAGCGCGCCCGCTCGCGCCGTTCATCCGCTCCGGGCTGGACCGGGCGTGCACCCGCTGCGCGCAGGTCGTGTGGGGCGGAGACCCGACGACGGACTGGGGCTTCGACGGCATCGACTCCGCGATCAAGCAGGCGCTCACGCATCGGGGCCGTCGGGGATCTCCCGCTGGGGCTCGGACATCGGCGGCTTCTTCTCTCTCGGCGAGCGACAAGCTGACGCCGGAGATGCTGATCCGCTGGGTCCAGCTCGGCGCTGTCTCCGGCGTGATGCGCACGGAGGCCGAACGGGCGTCGAAGCTGACCCCCGATCCACGGCCCGCAGATCTTCGACGCCGCGGTCCTGCCGGTGTGGCGACGCTACGCGAAGCTCCGCACCCAGCTCTACCCCTACCTGGCGGCGGCCGAGGCCGAGTACCGGCGCAGCGGCATGCCGCTGATGCGCCATCTGGCGCTGACCGATCCGGGCGACACCGTCGCCGTCGCGCGCGAGGACGAGTTCATGTTCGGCCCGGACCTGCTCGCCGCGCCCGTGCGCGAGCCGGGCGCGACTTCGCGCTCGCTCTACCTCCCGGCAGGCGGCTGGGTCGACTTCTGGCGGGCGATCTCCTACCGCGAGGCCCAGGCCGGCTCCCTGCGCCTGCGGCGCGCGCGGGTCCTCGCCGGGGGACGCGAGGCGAGCGTGCCGGCGCCGCTCTCCGAGCTGCCCCTGATGGTGCGGGCCGGCGCGACGATCGCGCTGCTGCCCTCCACGGTGGACACGCTCGCGGCCTACGGCGCGGGGGAGACCGTGCGCCTCGACGAGGCCGCCCGGCGCCTGCACCTGATCGCATTCCCCCGGGGAAGGCACACCTCGAGCTTCGGCGAGGAGGGCCTGCTGGTCTCGAAGGTGCGGCGGGGGCGCTGGACGCTCGGCATCCAGGGGGCTGCCCGCCACAAGATCGAGCTGGAGGCCTCGCTGACGACCGCGGGCAAGCGGCTGCGCGCGTGCCAGGTGCGCGTCGGCGGCAGGGCCCTCAAGGAGAAGAAGTGGAGCGTGCGCAAGGGCGTGCTGCGCGCCCGCTTCCGCGCTCCGAAGCGCTCGACCCGGGTGGCCGTGATCGGCCGCAAGGCCTGCAAGGGCAAGCGCCGCGGCGGCTCGGGGAAGCGGCGGCGGATGATCGCCTCATGAGCGAGCGGGGCAAGGTGGCGATCCTCTGCGGCGGGCGCGGCACGCGGCTGCGCGAGCGCACGGAATCGATCCCGAAGGCGCTGGTGGAGATCGGGGGCCGCCCGATCGTCTGGCACGTGGTTTCGATCTACGCTGCGCAGGGCTGGCGCGAGTTCCTGCTGCTGACGGGCCACAAGGGAGAGCAGATCGAGCGCTGGGCTGAGGAGACCGCGTGGCCCGCCGGCGTCTCGGTGCGCTGCCTCGACACCGGCGTCGACACGCCGACCGGGGGCCGCATCAAGCTGGCCGAGGAGGAGCTCGGCGGCGAGGCCTTCCACGCGACCTACGCCGACGGGGTGGCCGACATCGACCTCGGGGCGCTCGTCGCCTCCCACCGGGAGAGCGGTGCGACGGCGACGATGGCGGCCGTCCGGCCCACGCTTCAGTTCGGGGTGCTGGACGTCTCCGAGGAGGGCCGGGTCAGCGGCTTCCACGAAAAGCCCGTGATGGACCGCTGGATCAACGGCGGGTTCTTCCGGTTCGAGCCGGACATGCTCAGCCGGCTCCGGGCCGACAGCGTGCTCGAGCGCGAGCCGCTGGAGCGCCTCGCCGCTGAGGGCAAGCTCAACGCATACCTGCACGAGGGCTTCTGGGACTGCATGGACACCTACAAGGACGCGATCCTGCTCAACGACCTCTGGGCCTCGGGCGATCCGCCGTGGCGGGTCTGGGCCGAGGAGCCGGTCGGATGAGGACGGCGGCGTGAAGGCGCTCGTCACCGGCGCCCGCGGATTCGCCGGGTCCTGGCTGGCCAAGCTCCTGCTCGCCGAAGGCGCCGAGGTCGTCGGCTTCGACCGCGACGAGAAGCGGCCCTCCGGCCTGGCGTGGCACGGGATCGAAGCGGAGGTGACCGAGGAGCTCGGCGACCTGCGCGACGCCGAGCGGGTCGCCGAGATCGTGCACGGCCATTCGGTCGACACCGTCTTCCATCTCGCGGCGCAGCCGATCGTCGGCAACGCCAACGCGTCGCCGGTCCCGACGTTCGAGGTGAACATCGCTGGGACCTGGAACCTCCTGGAGGCGTGCCGCGCCGAGGAGGTGGAGCGCGTCGTCTTAGCTTCTTCCGACAAGGCCTACGGTCCCCACGAGGTCCTGCCCTACGAGGAGAGCGCGGCGCTGCAGCCGATCTACCCGTACGACGTCTCCAAGGCGGCCGCAGACCTGATCGCCCGCAGCTACTGGCACACCTTCGGGCTGCCCGTAGCCGTGACCCGCTTCGCGAACATCTACGGTGGCGGCGACCTCAACTTCTCGCGGCTGGTTCCCGAGGTCGTGACCGCGGTGCTGGACGGGCGCCGGCCGGTGATCCGCTCCGACGGCTCGCCCGAGCGCGACTTCCTCTACGTCGAGGACGTTGCTCGCGCCTACCTGGCGCTGGCGCGAGCGCTGGACGAGGGGTCAGCGAGGGGAGAGGCGTTCAACGCGGGCTGGAGCAGGCCGAACAGCGTGCGCGAGGTGGTCGAGACGATCTGCGAAATCGCCGGCTCCGGCGTCGCGCCGGACTTCCGGGGCGAGGGCAACCCCGCCGGCGAGATCGACCGCCAGTACCTCGCCGCAAACAAGATCCGCGAGGTCACCGGGTGGCAGCCGGAGGTCGAGCTGCGCGATGGGCTGGAGCGCACGCTCGCCTGGTACCGCGAGCACCCCGAGGTGCGGCCCTCAGCGGGCAGCCCGCGCCTAGGCGCAGGAGCGCGCCCGGCAGGATTCGAACCTGCGGCCTCCGCCTCCGGAGGGCGGCGCTCTATCCAGCTGAGCTACGGGCGCGTGCGACCAGTCTAGGCCCGCTCCGCTTCTAGGCTTGGCCGCGTTATGGATCTCTCGGTCGTCTTCTACGGCACCGGCGGCTCCGTGCCGACGGCACGGAGGGCGACCGCCTGCCTGCTGATCAGGGCGGGGGGCAGGCGCATCCTGGTGGACTGCGGCGAGGGGGCGCAGCGCCAGATGATGCGCTCGACCGGGCTCGTGCAGGTGGACGAGATCCTGCTCACCCACTTCCACGCCGACCACTACCTGGGGCTGCCCGGGCTGCTGAAGACCTACGACCTCCAGGACCGGCAGGCGCCGCTGCGCATCGCGGGGCCAGCCGGGCTGCGGGGGCTGTTCGACGGGATGCGCCGAATCTTCGGGAAGGTCCGCTACGAGGTCGAGTTGGTCGAGCTCGGGGGCGGGGAGGCGCTCGGCTTCGGGGATGAGGGGTTCGAGGTGCGCGCCTTCGAGGTGGAGCACCAGATGGCCGCCAACGGCTACGCGTTCGTCGAGTTCGAGCGCCCCGGGCGCTTCGACGCCGAGCGCGCCCGCGAGCTGGGGATCGCCGACGTGCGCGACTTCGGAAGGCTCCAGCGCGGCGAGGCCGTGGCCGGCACGGAGGGCGAGGTCCGCCCCGAGCAGGTGATGGGGGAGGCTCGGCAGGGCCGCAAGATCGTGATCACCGGGGACACGGCGCCGGGCGAGATGACCCGTCTCGCCGCGCACCGCGCCGAGCTGCTCGTCCACGACGCGACCTTCTCGGACGAGGAGGCCGCCCGCGCCGCGGAGACCGGCCACTCGACCGCGCGCCAGGCGGCGGAGCTGGCGCGCGAGGCCGAAGTCAGGATGCTCGCCCTCGTCCACATCTCCTCCCGCTACCACGTCGGGGCGGTGCTCGAGGAGGCGCGCGAGGCCTTCGGCGCTGCCCACGCCGTCCGCGACTTCGACCTGGTCGAGATCCCCTTCCCCGAGCGAGGCGAGCCCCGCCTGCGCGCAGGCGGCGCGCGCGAGGAGCCCGAGGGCCCGGACCCCGAGCCCGCGACGGCGCCGAGCGCGAGTAGCGCTGCGAAGCGAGGCTGTCGGGGACAGAGACCACCGCTGCGCGACTGAGAGCGAGCATCGCGGCGGCGTGAGGGTGTGGGCGGCCGTGCCCGGGACGCTCCCCCCAATTAGCGAGCGAAGCGAGCGCGTCCCGGGGCGGGCCCGCCCCGCACCCGCCACGTCCCACTGCTAGGTCTGATCCGCAGCAGCGCTGAAGCCCCTTTAACCGCGGTCCAGAGAGGCCGGGAAGGAGCGACATGAGCGACAAGGTCGTGCTCGACCACGATGATCTGCGCCGGGCGCTGGTCCGGATAGCGCACGAGATCGTGGAGCGGGATGACGAGGGCGGGCCGGTTGCGCTCGTCGGCATCCACACGCGGGGCGCCGTGCTCTCGCGGCGCCTGCACGCACTGGTCGCCGAGCTCGGCGGCGGCGAGGTGCCACTCGGCGAGATAGACATCAGCTTCTACCGCGACGACGTCGGGCGGCGCGAGCGCCTCGCCGCGCCCGTCGTGCACAGCTCCAACCTCGACTTCGAGCTGGAGGGCCGCACCGTGATCCTGGTTGACGACGTCCTCTACACGGGTCGCACCGTGCGCGCCGCGATCGACGCTCTCTTCGACTACGGCCGGCCGGACCGCGTCCAGCTCGCCGTGCTCGCCGACCGTGGCCACCGCGAGCTGCCGATCCGGCCCGACTACGTCGGCAAGAACCTTCCGACCGCGCTGGGCGAGCGCGTCAACGTCCGCCTCGAGGAGACCGACGGCCGCGACGAGGTTGCGATCGTCCCGGCCGGAGAGTTCGCAATGGAGGAGGAGGCATGAAGCATCTGCTGAGCGTCTCACAGGCCTCGCGCGCCGAGCTGGAGCGCATCCTCGCCCGCGCCGAGAGCTTCGCCGAGGTGGGCAAGCGCGACATCAAGAAGGTCCCGACCCTGCGCGGGCGGACGGTGGTCAACCTCTTCTACGAGTCGAGCACCCGCACCAGCTCGTCCTTCGAGCTGGCCGCCAAGCGGCTCTCGGCCGACGTGATGAGCATCAAGGCCCAAGGCTCGGCGGTGGACAAGGGCGAGAGCCTCAAGGACACGATCGCGACGCTCTCGGCCTACGACCCGGCGATCATCGTCATCCGCTCCCCCTTCGCCGGCGCCGCCGACCTCGTCGCGCGCTGGACCGAGGCCTCGGTCGTCAACGCCGGCGACGGCAAGCACGAGCACCCTTCCCAGGCACTGCTCGATGTCTTCACCCTGCGGCGGAGGCTGGGCTCGCTGGAGGGGGTGAACATCTGGATCGTCGGCGACGTGCTGCACAGCCGCGTAGCGCGCTCCTGCCTCCAGGCCTTCGAGCTGATGGGCGCCAAGGTGACCCTCTGCGGCCCGCCGACCCTGATCCCGCGAGGGATCGAGGCCGCCGGGCCGCGAGATCGCATACAACCTCGACCGGATCGGCGAGGCCGACGTCATCTACGCGCTGCGGATGCAGCGGGAGCGGATGAGCTCGAGCTTCGTGCCCTCGCTGCGCGAGTACGCGGCGCGCTACCAGATAGACGGCCGCCGCATGGGCCCGCGGCAGCTCCTGATGCACCCCGGCCCGGTCAACCGCGGCGTCGAGCTTGCGCCCGAGGTGATCGACTCGCCGCAGTCCCTGATCCCCGCCCAGGTGGAGAGCGGCCTCGTGGTCCGCATGGCGATCCTCTACGAGCTGCTGAGCGGCTCCGACCGCGCCCCGCGCGAGGGCGGGCCGGCGCCGGCTGACCCGCCGCGGATAGGGCAGCCCGCGTGAACACCATGGGGGCGAGCGAGCCCCGCCGGCTGGTCGGCCGGAATGGGGGCCCCGCCGACGCGGTGATCCGGCGCGTCCGGGCGCTCGATCCGCGCACCGGCCTCGACGCCGTCCGCGACATCGTCGTGCGCGACGGCGAGATCGCGGAGCTGGCCGAGCCGGGCGCCGCCGCCGAGCCTGAAGGGGCCGAGGTCGTGGACGGCGAGGGCCTCCTTGCGCTGCCGGCCTTCGTGGACCCGCACGTCCACTTCCGCGTCCCCGGCCAGGAGCACAAGGAGGACCTCGAGACCGGCACCCGTGCCGCCGCCGCGGGCGGCTACTGCGCCGTGATCGCGATGGCCAACACCGAGCCCCCGATCGACTCGGCCGCGGTGCTCGGCTCCGTTCGCGAGCGGGCGGTGACCGAGGCCTCGATCCCGGTCGGCTTCATCGCCAACGTCACCCGGCGGATGGAGGGCGAGGAGCTGACCGAGATGGCCGAGCTCCGCGACGCAGGCGCGATCGGCTTCTCGGACGACGGCCTGCCGATCCGCAGCGCACGCGTCCTGCGCCGGGCGCTCCAGTACCAGCGGCTCGCCGGAGGCGTGATCGCCCTCCACGAGGAGGACCCGGACCTCTCCGGCGACGGCGTCATGCACGAGGGCGAGGTATCGGCGATGCTCGGAATGGCCGGGATCCCCTCGGTCTCGGAGTCCACCATGATCGCCCGCGATTGCGCCCTCGCCGGCTTCGAGCAGGCCCGCATCCACGTCCAGCATCTCTCGGCGCGGGCGTCGGTCGAGGCGATCGCGGCGGCGAAGGCGGCCGGCGTCCAGGTCACGTGCGAGGCGAGCCCGCACCACCTGACCCTCACCGACGAGGCCGTCAGGACCCTCGACTCGCGCTTCAAGATGAATCCGCCGCTGCGCACCGAGGACGACCGCCAGGCCCTGATCGAGGGCCTGCGCGACGGAACGATCGACTGCGTCGCGACCGACCATGCCCCGCACGCGCCGGAGGAGAAGGAGGTTCCCTTCGAGCAGGCGGCGATGGGAGTCACCGGGCTGGAGAAGGCGTTCGCGGCGCTGCACACCGAGCTGGTGCTGCCCGGGACGATCACGCTCGACCTGCTGAGCGAGCGGATGACGGCCGGCGGCGAGCCCTTCGGTATCGAGGCGCCGCGGATCGAGGCGGGAGCGCGCGCGAACATCGCCCTGATCGACCCTGCCCGCGAGTGGGTCGTCGGCGAGGAGGGCTACGAGACCCGCTCGGAGAACTCGTGCTTCGCCGGCCGCCGCCTCACCGGCCGCGTGCTGATGACGGTGGCCGACGGCCGCGTGGCCTACCGGCAGCGCAGCTTTGCGATGGGAGTCGCGTGAGCGGCTCCCATCACAGGTGTGGAGGAGTCGCGTGAGCGGCTCCCATCACAGGTGTGGAGGAGTCGCGTGAGCGCCCCGATGAGGCTCGACGCCGAGAGGGCGGCCCTGGTCGTCGTTGACGTCCAGGACGCCTTCCGCAAGGCGGTCCCCGGCTTCGAGCGGATCGCCATGGCCGCAGCGACGCTGGTCCGCGGCGCGCAGGCGGTCGGCATCCCGATCCTCGTGACCGAGCAGTACCCGCAGGGGCTCGGGACCACGGTGCCCGAGGTGCGCGAGCAGCTCGGCGACGACTTCGCGCCGATCGAGAAGGTCGTCTTCTCCGCCGCGGAGGCCGAGGGCTTCGACCTCGGCGGCCGCGACCAGGCCCTCGTCTGCGGCATCGAGACACACGTCTGCGTCAACCAGACCGTGCTCGACCTCCTCGCCGAGGGCGTCGAGGCCCACGTCTGCGAGGACGCGGTCGGCTCTCGCTTCGCCGAGTCCCGGCAGGTCGGCCTGCAGAAGATGGAGCGGGCCGGCGCCGTGATCACCAGCGTCGAGACAGCGCTGTTCGAGCTCGTCGGCCGCGCGGGCACGGATTCCTTCAAGGCCGTCCAGAAGCTGATCCTCGAGTTCGCTCCCAACCCGGGCGCCGAGGCGAGAAAGACGCCGGCGTGAGCACCGGCGCGCCGGGCGGGATGCCGGGCTACCTCCTTCTGGAGGACGGCACCCGCCTCGACGGGGAGTTGGTGGGCGCCCCCGAGAGCGCCTGCGGGGAGGTCGTCTTCAACACCGCGATGACCGGCTATCAGGAGTCGGTCACCGATCCCTCCTACGCGGGCCAGATCATCACCTTCACCTACCCGCTGATCGGCAACTACGGCGTCTCGGCCGAGGCGATGGAGTCCGACCGCGTCCACGCCCGCGCCGTGGTCATGCGCGACGCCAAGAACGGCGAGGACGCGGCCAGCGCGGAGGGGGGCTGGCTCGACTGGCTGCGCGACTGCGGGGTGCCCGCGATCACCGGCGTGGACACCCGGGCGCTGGTCCGCCGGATCCGCGACCAGGGGGCGATGCGGGGCGGGGCCTTCTCCGCGGAGACCCCCGAGGCCGAGGCGCGCGAGCGGGTCGCAGCCGAGCCCTCGATGACCGGCGCCGACTTCGCCGCGACCGTGTCGCCGCGCGAGCCGGTCGAGCTCGACGGCGACGGCCCGCACGTCGTCGCGATCGACACGGGGATCAAGCTCTCGATCATCCGCCAGCTCCGCGAGCGCGGCTGCCGGCTGACGCTCCTTCCATGCGACACCGGCGCCGAGGAGGTCCTGGCCCGCGATCCCGACCTCGTCTTCCTCGCCAACGGCCCGGGCGATCCCGGCGCCCTCGACTACGTCGTCGAGAGCGTGCGCGAGGTGATCGGGAAGAAGCCGGTGGTGGGGATCTGCCTCGGCCACCAGCTCCTCTCGCGCGCGGTCGGCCTCGGCACCTTCAAGCTTCCCTTCGGCCACCGCGGTGCCAACCACCCGGTCAAGGACCTCGAGACCGGCCGCATTGACATCACCTCCCAGAACCACGGCTTCGCGGTCAGCGGCCCGGGAGGGGAAGGGAGGATCGAGGGCGACGAGCCGGTCCGCTGGCAGACGGACTTCGGCGACGCCGAGCTCTCCCACCTCAACCTCTATGACCGCACCGTCGAGGGCCTCGTCCTCAAGGACGTCCCGGGCTGCACGGTCCAGTACCACCCCGAAGCCGGCCCGGGGCCGCGCGACGCCCGCTACCTGTTCGACCGCTTCGTGGAGCTGGCGCGGTGAGGTGGAGCGTCAGCGGCACCGAACACAGGTCTGGGAACGAAGTGAAACAGAGGACGGGGATGGAGAGGTCGTGAACGGCTCGCCGACCGAGGCGCGGCAGCGCAACCTGGAGATCAGCGGGCGCCTGGTCGAGTTGTACGAGCGCGAGGGCCCGTGGGCGGTCGAGCGCCACTTCGACGAGTTCTTCCATCCCGAGTTCGAGTGGAGCCCGGCCGTGTCCGCCCTCGGCGACCGGATCTACGTCGGCCGGGACGGCTACAGGACCTGGCAGCAGGACATGGAGGCGATCGCCGAAGAGGCGCTCCAGTTCGATTTCGAGGTGAGTGCGATCGACGATCGGGTCGTGCTCGTGCTGAGCCGGATGCGGATCATCGGCAAGGGCAGCGGCGCTCCGGCCGAGAGCGAGTACGGCGCCGTTTACGAGATGGAGGACGGCCGGGGGGTCGCCGGCCGGGCCTTTCTCTCCCACGAGGAGGCTCGCCGAGCGGCGGAGGCGGCTTCGCGCGCGCCGGGAGCCCGCTGATGCCCCGCCGCGACGACATCGGCAAGATCCTCCTGCTCGGTTCCGGGCCGATCGTGATCGGGCAGGCGGCCGAGTTCGACTACTCCGGCGTGCAGGCCTGCAAGGTGCTGCTCGAGGAGGGCTACGAGGTCGTGCTCGTCAACTCGAACCCGGCGACGATCATGACCGACCCCGAGTTCGCGGATCGCACTTACGTCGAGCCGCTGCTCCCCGGCCCGGTGGCCAAGGTGATCGAGCGCGAGCGCCCGGACGCGCTGCTGCCGACCCTGGGCGGCCAGACCGCGCTCAACCTCGCCAAGGCCCTGCACGACGACGGCACGCTGGAGCGCTTCGGCGTCGAGCTGATCGGCGCGGACTACGACGCGATCCACCGCGCCGAGGACCGCGAGGCCTTCCGCGCGACGATGGAGGGCGCAGGGCTGCGGGTGCCCTGGTCGCGGATCATCAGCTCGATCGACGAGGCCGAGCGGGCGATGGCGGAGGGCGAGATCGAGCTGCCGGCGATCGTGCGGCCGGCCTTCACCCTCGGCGGCCAGGGCGGGGGGGTGGGCCACACCGAGACCGAGCTGCGCCAGGTGATCTCAGAGGGCCTGGCCGCGAGTCCCATCAACCAGGTGCTGGTCGAGGAATCCGTGCTCGGCTGGGGCGAGTTCGAGCTGGAGGTGATGCGCGACCGCAACGACAACGTCGTGATCATCTGCTCGATCGAGAACGTGGACCCGATGGGCGTCCACACCGGCGACTCGGTCACGGTCGCGCCGGCGCAGACGCTGACCGACTCGCTCTACCAGGACCTGCGCGACCAGGCGATCCAGGTGATCCGCGCGGTCGGGGTGGAGACGGGCGGCTCCAACGTCCAGTTCGCCGTCAGCCCCGAGACCGGCGAGATCGTCGTGATCGAGATGAACCCGCGCGTCTCGCGCTCCTCGGCGCTCGCCTCGAAGGCGACGGGGTTCCCGATCGCGAAGATGGCCGCGAAGCTCGCCGTCGGCTACGCGCTCGAGGAGATCCCCAACGACATCACCCGCGCCACGCCGGCGTCCTTCGAGCCGACGATCGACTACGTCGTCACCAAGATCCCGCGCTTCGCCTTCGAGAAGTTCCCCGGCGCGAAGGGCGAGCTGACGACCCACATGAAGTCGGTCGGCGAGGTGATGTCCATCGGGCGCACCTTCCGGGAGTCATTCGCCAAGGCGATGCGCTCGCGCGAGCTGGACGAGCCCGCGGACATCCCGGCCTCGACTGGTGAGCTGCTGGAGCGGCTCGCGACCCCGTCCTCGGACCGCTTCGACCTGCTCGAGGAGGCCTTCCGCCGCGGGGCCGAGCTCGAGGCCGTCCACGAGGCGACGAAGATAGACCCGTGGTTCCTGCGCGAGCTGAGGGCGCTGGCGACCGAGGGCGACGGCACGGAGGGGCTGACCCGCTCCTACAGGTCTGTGGACACCTGCGCCGCCGAGTTCGAGGCCCGCACCCCCTACTTCTACAGCGCACATGAACGCGCGTCCCCGGCTTCGCCTGCGGGCGCGCGAACCTCCATGGAGCAGTCCGAGGTCCAGAGGGGCGAGAAGCCCTCGGTGATGATCCTCGGCTCCGGCCCGAACCGGATCGGGCAGGGGATCGAGTTCGACTACTGCTGCGTGCACGCGGCGATGACGGTCCGCGACACCGGCCGCGACGCGGTGATGGTCAACTGCAACCCCGAGACGGTCTCCACCGACTACGACACGTCCGACCGCCTCTACTTCGAGCCGCTGACCGTGGAGGACGTGCTCGCGATCGCGGAGGTGGAGCGCCCTGAGGGCGTGATCGTCCAGTTCGGGGGTCAGACGCCGCTGCGGCTGGCTCGGGCGCTGGAGGATGCCGGGCTGTCCCTGCTGGGCACGCCGGTGGAGGCGATCGACCTCGCAGAGGACCGCGGGCGCTTCGGCGCCCTGCTGAAGCGCCTGGAGATCAAGCACCCGCCTTACGGCACGGCGCTCTCCGCGGAGGAGGCGGTGGCGATCTCCGAGGACGTCGGCTTCCCGCTGCTGGTCAGGCCCTCCTACGTGCTCGGCGGCAGGGCGATGGAGATCTGCTACTCGGCCGAGGGGCTCCGGACCTACCTCAGGCGAACGTGAAGGCCGACCAGGAGCACCCGCTGCTGCTGGACCGCTTCCTCGAGAACGCGATCGAGGTGGACGTGGACGCGCTCGCCGACGGCAGCGACTGCTTCGTCGCGGGCGTGATGCAGCACGTGGAGGAGGCGGGGGTGCACTCCGGCGACTCCGCCTGCGTGATCCCGCCGATGAGCCTCGGCCAGGAGATGCTGGCCGAGATCCGCGAGACGACCCGCAGAATCGCGCTCGAGCTGGGCGTGATCGGGCTGATCAACGTCCAGTACGCGGTCGCCGGCGGGGAGCTCTTCGTGATCGAGGCGAATCCCCGCGCCTCGCGCACGATCCCGTTCGTGAGCAAGGCGATCGGGGCGCCGCTGGCCAAGATCGCCTGCCGCCTGATGCTGGGAGAGCACCTGGACGACCAGGACCTGCCCGCCACCTCCCCCTCGCACGTGAGCGTGAAGGAGGCTGTCCTGCCGTTCGCCCGCTTCGTCGGCGCCGACGCCTTGCTCGGCCCGGAGATGCGCAGCACGGGCGAGGTGATGGGGATCGCGGCGGACTTCCCGACCGCATTCGGCAAGGCGCAGGCAGCGGCCGGCGTCGCGCTGCCCGAGAAGGGAACCGTCTTCATCAGCGTCACCGACTCCGACAAGGCGGGCGCGGCCGAGCTCGCCACCCGCTTCCACGACCTCGGCTTCGAGGTGATCGCCACCTCCGGCACGGCGCAGTCCGTCTCGGCGATGGGGGTCCCCGTGCGGACGATCAAGAAGATCGGAGAGGGCTCCCCCAACGTCGTCGACTGCATCCGCAGCGGCGAGGTGGACATGGTCATCAACACCCCGACCGGGTCGGGCGCCCGCACCGACGGCTACGAGATCCGCTCTGAGGCCTTCCGCCGCGGGATCGCCTGCATCACGACGATGACCGGCGCCTCCGCCGCCGCCCGCGCGATCTTCGCCCGTACGCGCGGCGAGGCGGAGGTCCACGCCCTCCAGGAGCTGCACGAGCGGGAGCGCGCGCCATCGAGCAGGTGACGGCAGAGCCGGCCCGCGTCACCGCGCCGTTCGGGCGTCGCCTCTGCGAGGTCACGCGGAACGATCCCTCCGGCGGCTACCGGGTGCTCTCGGCGCTCGACGGCGAGGCGCCCGAGCCGGAGCCGGGGCAGTTCTACATGCTGGCCACGGAGTCCGGCTGGGGCGGCGAGGACGGCCGGCCCTACCTCGCCCGGGCTTTTTCGGTGGCCGACTGCGACCGCGAGCGGGGCGGGGTACGGCTCGACTTCCTGCTGCACGACGTCGGCCCCGGCACGGGCCGCCTCTGCCGGGCCGGGCCGGGCGAGCGGCTCTGGGTGACGGGCCCGCTCGGGCGGCCCTTCGCCGCCCCGCGCGAGCTCAACGCGGATGCGGCAGGCGCGATCCTCGTGGGCGGCGGCATCGGCGTCGCGCCCCTGGCGCTGTGGCGCCGCAGGCTCGCGGCCTCGGGGATCCCGACCCGCGTGCTGCTGGGCTTCCGCGACCGCGAGCGCTCCGGGGGCACGGACCTCTTCCGCTGCTCGGAGATGCGGATCGCGACGGAGGACGGCCATCAAGGCCACCGCGGCTACGTCACCGACCTGCTCTCGGTCCTGCTCGACGGCGACGACGCCGGCAGCGCCGCCGTCTACGCATGCGGCCCGCCGGCGATGCTGGAGGCGGTGCGCCTGCTCTGCGCCGAGCGCGGCGTCCCCTCCGAGCTGGCGCTGGAGGCCCAGATGGGGTGCGGCTTCGGAGCCTGCTTCGGCTGCGCCGTGCCGCTCGCGGAGGGCGGCTACATGCGGCTCTGCGTGGACGGCCCGGTGGTCCGCGGCGAGCTGATCGAGACCGCCCTGATCAAGGGCTCGGGGGGCCATTGATGAGCGGCGGGAACGGCGCCGCACTGGGCCCGGCCACGGAGCTCTGCGGGCTGCGCCTCGCCCATCCGGTCGTCAACGCCTCCGGCACCTTCGACGCGATCGCGGCGATGCGGGCGTTCGGCGACGAGCTGCTCGCGCGCTTTCCCTTCTCGGCCTTCGTCTCGAAGACGATCACGCCCGAGCCCCGCGCCGGCAACCCGCCGCCGCGCCTGTGGGAGACCCCCGCGGGGCTGATCAACTCGATCGGCCTGCCGAACAAGGGCCTCGACGGGTTCCTCGAGCACGACCTGCCGGCGCTGGCGGAGCTGCCCGTGCCCCTGATCGTCTCAGTGATGGGGACCAGCCACGACGAGTTCGCCCGACTCGTGGACGGGGTCGCCCCGCGTCCCGAGGTGGCGGCCCTGGAGCTCAACATCTCCTGCCCCAACGTCAAGTCCGGGCTGATCGTCGGCGAGTCACCGGCCGAGGCGGGCGCCCTGCTGGAGCGCTTGCGCCCGCTGACCGACAAGCCGTTGATCGTGAAGCTGACCCCCAACGCACACCCGGCTCCCGTCGCGGCCGCCGTCGCGGAGAGCGGAGCCGACGCCGTCTCCTTGATCAACACGCTGCGCGCCGCCGCGATCGACCCCTCCGGAGACGGTCCCTGGCTGGGCGCCGGCAGCGGCGGGCTCTCCGGCCCGGCCGTCAGGGCGGTGGCGCTGCACCAGGTCCGCGAGGTGGCCGCCGCCGTCTCGATCCCGATCGTCGGGATGGGCGGTGTGGCCAGCGGGCGGCACGCGTCCGAGCTGATCGCGGCCGGCGCCCGGGTCGTCGCCGTCGGCACCGAGAGCTTTCGCGACCCGGCCGCGGGGGCCCGGATCGCGGCCGAGCTGAGCGGGTCCTCACGAGCGTCCGCGGCCTAGACCGAAGTTTTTCGCGCAAAGCAGAGAAAGCGCAACGCGCGCCCGGATGCCAGGGATATACTGCCGCCCCGTGGAGTCCCCGGTCCAGACCTCCCATGCCGCCCCGGAGAGATCACTGGACCAGAGGATGGAAGCCCTGAAGAGGGCCAACAACATCCGCTCCCAGCGCGCGCAGCTCAAGCGGGACCTCAAGGCGGGCAAGGCCAGGATCCAGACCCTGCTGCTGGACCCGCCCGAATACGTGCTGACGGCGAAGGTGCTCGACATGCTGCTCGCCGTCCCGAAGTACGGCCGGGTCAAGACCAACCGGATCCTGAACCAGTGCCGGATCTCCCCGTCGAAGACCATCGGCGGGCTTTCCGAGCGCCAGCGCGCCGAGCTCGTGGCGCAGCTCCGCAGGTAACCCGCCGCAAACCGCGAGCCTTTCGCTCGGCCACGCCGACTAGGGTCCGGGCCATGGCGGAGCGAGGCAAGGTGTTCGTGATCACCGGTCCTTCCGGGGTGGGCAAGGGGACGCTGATCTCGAAGCTGATGGAGGCGGCCCCCGAGCTGGAGCTCTCGACCTCGGCGACCACCCGCGAGCCGCGGCCCCGGGAGGTGGACGGCCGCGACTACCACTTCCTTCCAGACGCGGAGTTTGAGCGCCGGGTGGACGCCGGCGACTTCCTCGAGTACGCGACGTACAGCGGCAACCGCTACGGGACGCTGCGCGAGGCCGTCGAGGAGAGGCTGCGCGAGGGCCGCTCGGTGGTGCTCGAGATCGAGGTCCAGGGCGCGCGCCAGGTGCGCGCGGCGATGCCGGAGGCGATCCTGATCTTCATCGCACCGCCCGAGCCCGGCCGCCCTGCGCGAGCGCCTGGAGGGCCGGGCGACCGACTCCTCCGACGACATCGAGAGGCGCCTGCGGACCGCCGAGATCGAGCTCGAGTCGCAGGTCGACTTCCCGCACGTGGTCGTCAACGACGAGATCGAGCGTGCGGCGGAGGAGCTGGCGGGGCTGGTGAGGGCGGCACTCCTCTAGACTGCCCCGCGGATGATCAAGCCACGAGTCGACAAGCTTCTCGATCAGACGGGCTCCCACTACGCCGCGGTCGTGATCGCGGCGAAGCGCGCCCGCCAGATCAACGCCTACTACCACTCGCTCTCCGAGGGCGCCTACGGCGAGTACACGCCGCCGATGGTCGAGGTCGGAACCGGCAACTACCTCACCATCGCGCTCGAGGAGACCGCCGCCGGCAAGCTCAAGTTCGAGTACAAGGCCTAGCGGCCGGACCGTCGAAGGAGGGGCCGATGGCCCGCGTCCTTTTGGGAGTGACCGGAGGCATCGCGGCGTACAAGGCGCTCGAGCTGGCGCGCCTGGCCACCCGCGAGGGGCACGCCGTGCGCGTGCTGATGACGCCCGCCGCCAAGCGCTTCGTGGGCGCCGCGTCCTTCGAGGGAATCGTCGGCGCCCCTGTGCTCGGTGACGAGTTCGAGCGCGACCCCGCGCGCGGCGCCTTCCCCGGCGACGCGGTGCCCGGGCACGACCCGATCGGACATCTGGAGGTCGTGGCGAACGCGGACGCCTACCTCGTCGCCCCGGCCTCGGCGAACACCGTCGCGAAGCTCGCGGCCGGGATCGCGGACTCGATGGTCACCACGTCCTTCCTCGCCTGCTCCGCGCCGCGCCTCGTCGCGCCGGCCATGAACGACCGCATGTACCGCGACGCCGCCACCCAGGCCAACCTCGCCACCCTGCGCGAGCGCGGCGTCACGGTGATCGAGCCCGAGGAGGGCGCGCTCGCCTCCCGCGGCGAGCACGGCGTCGGCCGCCTGCCGGATCCCCGCCGGCTGCTCGATGCGGTGGAGTCCCTCGTCCCGGGCCCGAGCGGCCCCTGGGACGGCCTGCGCGTCCTGATCTCGGCCGGCGGCACCCGCGAGCCGATCGACCCCGTGCGCTTCGTCGGCAACCGCTCCAGCGGCCGCATGGGGATCGCCCTCGCCGAGCGCGCCGCCCGGCGCGGCGCCGAGGTGACCCTTGTCGCGGCCAACGTCGCCCTGCCGGCGCCGCCGGGCGTCCGACGCGTGGACGTCGAGACGGCCGGCGAGCTGGCCCAGGCGCTCGATGCCGAGTTCGCCAGCGCCGACGTCCTGCTGATGGCTGCCGCGCCCGCCGACTTCCGGCCCGCCGGCGCTGCCGACGCCAAGATCGCCCGCGAGGGGACCGGAGGGATAGAGCTCGAGTTGCAGCCGACCGCGGACATCCTCGCCGGGCTCGGCGCTCGCCGCCGCGAGGGCCAGACGCTGGTCGGCTTCGCCGCCGAGACCGGCGGCTCGACCGCGCGCGCCCGCGAGAAGCTCGAGCGCAAGGGCGTGGACGCGATCGTCTTCAACGACGTCTCCCGGCCCGAGATCGGCTTCGAGTCCGCCGAGAACGAGGTCGTGATCGTCGAGCGCGAGGGCAGAGCACCCGGTCCCGCTCGCCTCGAAGGTCCAGGTCGCCGACGCGATCCTCGACCGCGTCCAGGCGCTCCGCGCCCGCGCGGCCGAGCGCGCCTCTGAGTAGCCGCCTCAGGCGCCCGTGGGCGTCCTCCGGCAGCCGGCGGGGGCTCGCCGGCCGCCATCTACACTGGACGTCGTGAGCGAGCGAGGCGCCGAGCAGAGCAGCGAGTCCCTCTACACGCCTCTACAGGCGGGGCATCGAGCTGCTCGAGGACGGGGACTTCGAGCACGCCAAGGCGCCGCTCGAGGAGGCCGCCCGGCAGGCCCCCGAGAAGAGCTCGGTCCGCGAGGCGCTGGGGCGCGTCAAGTTCCGCACCCACGACTACAAGGGGGCAGCGGAGGAGTTCGAGGCCATCCTCGAGTCCCACCCGGTGGACGACTACGCTCACTTCTGCCTCGGCCGCGCCCTCACCAAGACCGGCGAGACCAAGCGCGCCCGCCACCACCTGGCCCTGGCGTCCAACCTCCGCCCGGACCGCCGCGACTACCGCATCTACCGCGAGCGCCTGGCCTAAGTCCCCCCCCCGCCGCCCTCGCCGCCCGGGTCTAGGATCGCCGCCGTGAGAGCGCTGGTCCAGAGGGTGAGCCAGGCCGCCGTCGACGTCGAGGGCGAGCGCGTCGCGCAGATCGGGCCGGGGATGCTGGTCCTGCTCGGGGTCTCGCGAGAGGACACCGAGGCCGAGGCCGACAGGCTCGCGGACAAGGTGCGGGCCCTGCGTATCTTCGACGACGCCGAGGGGCGGATGAACGAGCCGCTCGGGGAGGAGCGGGAGGTCCTCTGCGTCAGCCAGTTCACCCTCTACGGGGACACGCGCAAGGGCAACCGGCCCTCGTACATCGAGGCGGCGCCGGGCGAGCAGGCCGAGCCGCTGTACGACCGCTTCTGCGAGCGGCTCGGAGCGCGCAAGGGCGTGTTCGGCGCTTGCATGGGCGTGGCGCTGGTGAACGACGGCCCAGTGACGGTGATGCTCGAGGTCTGAGCGGACATGCGGCGCCCTTGCGTGCCAGGGAGGCGGGGCTATACTCGCCTGTGGAACCTTTTTCGCACGGGAGTTGTGTCGAGAGGTGGGCGCGGGCCCGCCTTTTTTTGGGCGATCATCCGGTCGGGAACGAGAGAGATGAGCGACGTAGAGCTACAGCAGCTTCAGCACAGAATCGAGAGCAGGCTGGCCGATGAGCAGCCCGACGTCGAGCTGCTCGCGCTCGAGCGGCCCGCCGCGGAGCGGCTGCGCCTCGTGATCGACCGCGAGAGCGGCGTCGACCTCGCCCTGTGCGAGTCGGTGACCGGCCATCTGCGCGACCTCAACGAGGATTGGGCGCTCGAGGTCAGCTCCCCGGGCCCGGAGCGGCCGCTGACCAAGCCCGAGCATTACCGCCGCTTCGTCGGCCGCAGGGTCCGGGTCCGGACGACCGATGAGATCGCCGGCCACAGGAGCTTCACCGGGCGCCTCACCGGCGCCGGCGACGAGACCGTCAGCGTCGACTCCGGGGACGGCCCGGTTGAGATCCCGCTGTCAGCCGTCCATCGCTCGAACCTACTGCCGGAGGCAAAGGAGGTCGGTGAGCGCCTGCCCCCGCGCGAGACCCTCCCGGAACAACACGCGAACGGAGGTGTGCTTTGACTCAGGACATCGTCGACGCCGTCAGGGCGCTCGAGCAGGAGAAGGGCATCGACGCGGACACGCTGATGGACGCGCTCTCCGACGCGCTGCTCTCGGCCTACAAGAAGACCCCGGGCGCGGCGAAGTACGCCAAGGTCGAGCTTGACCACAACACGGCCGACTTCCGGGTGTTCGAGCTGATCGTCCCCGAGGAACTGGAGCAGCGGCTGCTCGACGAGCAGTTCGAGGAGCAGCTCCAGGCCGCCGAGGCCGCCGAGGCCGCCGGCGAGCCTGTGCCCGAGATCCAGCAGACGGGCCCGAGCGTCGACCCCGAGACCGGCGAGCGCCGCGAGGCCGAGGAGCCCGAGGTCGAGCCGGAGCGGCTGGCGCCCCACCTCGACGGGATCGAGACGCGCGACGTCACCCCGGAGAACTTCGGGCGCATCGCCGCCCAGACCGCGAAGCAGGTGATCCTCCAGCGGATCCGCGAGGCGGAGCGCGGGATGATGTACGAGGAGTACAAGGACCGCGTCGGCGAGCTGATCACCGGGATCATCCAGCAGTCCGACAACCGCTACACGCTGGTCCAGCTCCGCGAGCGCGTGGAAGCGCTGCTGCCACGCTCCGAGCAGGTCTACAACGAGCGCTACGACCACGGGATGCGCGTCAAGGCCGTTATCACTGACGTCTCCTCGGACACGAAGGGCCCGAGCATCGTCGTCTCCCGCCGTAGCCCCGAGCTGATCAAGAGCCTGTTCGCGCTCGAGGTACCCGAGATCGCCGACAAGCTGGTCGAGATCACCGGCGTGGCCCGCGAGCCGGGCTGGCGCTCGAAGATCGCAGTGGTCTCTCACGCGGACGGGGTGGATCCGGTCGGCGCCTGCGTCGGCCCGCGCGGCTCGCGTGTGCGCATGGTCGTCTCCGAGCTGCGCGGCGAGAAGATCGACATCATCCCCTACAACGAGGAGCCCGCCCGCTTCGTCGCCAAGGCGCTCTCGCCGGCGCGCGTGCGCGAGGTCCTCGTCGACGACGAGACCAAGGAGGCGACGGTCATCGTCCCCGACGACCAGCTCTCGCTGGCGATCGGCCGCGACGGCCAGAACGCCCGGCTCGCCGCCCGCCTGACCGGTTGGAAGGTGGACATCACCTCCGAGACCGAGTTCGCCCAGCAGGAGCAGGACATCGAGTACGAGGGCGAGGAGAGCGCCGCCGACGGCCGCTGCATGGCCGTGATGACGACCGGCCGCCGCTGCCCCAACGCCGGCCTCGAGGGCTCCTTCTACTGCGGCCTGCCGCAGCACCAGGCGCTCGCCCGCTTCGAGACGAACCAGGTCGCGGTCCTTTCGTCGCTGAGCGACGACGACGTCTCCATCCTTGCCGACCCTGACGCCGCCGACGCCGACGTCACCGCGGTCGTCGAGCGCGCCGAGAGCCAGTTCGACGAGGAGGCCGCCGCGGCCGCCGCCGAGTCGGCGGGCGAGGAGGAGGAGGAGGCCGCCGAGGAGGCGGAGCTGGGCTCAGAGTCGGAGGAGGAGCCCGTTGAGGAGCCGGCCGAGCCTGAGGAGGACGCGGACGCTGAGCCGGCCGAGGACGCTGAGGCCGGGCCCCCCGAGGCGGCGGACGAGGAGCAGGAGGCCGAGGCCGTAGCCGAGGCCGAGGCCGCGAACGAGGCCGAGCCCGAGCCCGACGAGGACGACGACGAGGGCGCAGAGGAGCGCGTGGACGAGGTCGGCGAGTCAGTCGAGGCCGAGGCGGCCGTGAAGGTCGCCGAGGGGGCCGAAGGGGAATCCGGCGAACAGGCCGGCGAGGAGTAGCTCAGGAAGCGTGGCGAAGAAACGAGTTCACGAGATTGCGAAGGCCCAGGGGCTGACCAGCAAGGACCTGCTGGCGGCGCTGAAGGCCGCGGGCGTGGAGGCAAAGGCCGCCCAGTCGAGCGTCGAGGAGTCCGAGGCGCTGGCCGCGCTCAAGGGCGGCGCCGGCAGCGCGACGGCCACCAAGGCCAAGCCGCGGCGACCGCGGAGAAGCCGAAGGCACCCGCCAAGTCCAAGGCCGGCGACGGCGCAAAGGCCCAGCAGAGCGCGCCTCCCAAGGCGGCTCCGAAGCCCGCCGCGGGCGACGGGGCCGGTGAGCAGGGGCAGGTCCGGCCCGTGCAGGCCAAGGCCGCCGCGGGCGGCACCTCGGCGGGCGCCGCCGCCAAGAAGCGCCGCCGGGTCGTCATCGACTCGCAGGCGGCGCGCCGCGAGGCCATCAACAAGAACCAGCCCCCTCCGCGGCCTCCTCGCCGCCGTGGCGGTCGCAGGCGCCGGCCGCTGCTCGAGGAGCCCGAGGACAAGTCGCAGCAGGCGCCGGAGGAGGCGCCGACGATCCGCGTCAACTCCGGCGCGACCGTGCGCGAGGTCGCCGAGTCGCTCGGGCTCGGCAGCGCCGAGGTGATCAAGGCCCTGATGCAGGAGGGCCAGATGGCGACCCTCACCCAGACGCTCACCGACGACTCGGTCGAGTCGATCGCGAAGAAGTTCGACCGGAAGGTCGAGATCGTCACCGCCGCCGAGGAGGAGATCGAGGCGCCCGAGGTCACGGACGACGAGGCCGACCTCAAGGACCGCCCGCCGGTCGTGACCGTGATGGGGCACGTCGACCACGGCAAGACCTCCCTGCTCGACGCGATCCGCGAGACCGAGGTCGCAGCGGGCGAGGCCGGCGGGATCACCCAGCACATCGGCGCCTACCAGGTGAAGCACGACGGCAAGACCCTGACCTTCCTCGACACCCCGGGCCACGAGGCGTTCACGGCGATGCGCGCGCGCGGCGCCAAGGTGACCGACGTCGCGGTGATCGTCGTCGCCGCCGACGACGGCGTGATGCCGCAGACGGTCGAGGCGATCGACCACGCGCGCGCCGCCGACGTGCCGATCCTCGTCGCGGTCAACAAGATCGACAAGGAGGGCGCCGACCCCAACCGGGTCCGCACCGAGCTGGCGAGCCACGAGCTGAGCCCGGAGGAGTGGGGAGGGGACACTGTCTTCGCCGACGTCTCCGCGAAGACGAAGGACGGCCTCGACAATCTGCTCGAGATGATCGTCCTGGTGACCGAGCTCGAGGAGCTCGGAGCCAACCCGGATGCCCCGGCGTCCGGCGCGGTGATCGAGTCCCAGCTCGACCCGGGCCGCGGGCCCGTCACCGGAGTGCTCGTCCAGCGCGGCACGCTGCGCGTCGGCGACGCGATCGTCGCAGGCGCCGTCTGGGGCAAGGTTCGCGCCATGCTCGACCACCACGGCGAGCGCGTCACCGAGGCGACCCCCGGCATGCCGGTCGAGGTCCTCGGCTTCGATGGGGTCTGCGAGGCCGGCGAGCACGTCCAGGTCGTCGAGAACGAGCGTCGCGCCCGCCAGCTCGCGCAGGAGCGCGAGACCCGTCTCAAGTCCGAGCAGCTCGCACGCCGCCAGACCCGCAAGGTCACCCTCGAGGAGGTCTTCGAGCGCGCTCGCGAGGGCCAGATGAAGGAGCTCAACATCGTCCTCAAGGCCGACGTCGCCGGCTCGCTCGAGGCGCTCGAGGACGAGATCGCCAAGGTCCCGCAGGAGCAGGTCGGAGTCAACATCATCCACGCGCAGACCGGCGGCATCAATGAGTCGGACGTGATGCTGGCCTCCGCCTCCGACGCGATCATCATCGGCTTCAACGTCCGTCCGCTCGTCGAGGCGCGCCGCGCCGCAGAGCGCGAGGGCGTCGAGATCCGCACCTACACGGTCATCTACAAGGTGACCGAGGAGCTGCGGGCCGCGATGGAGGGCATGCTCGAGGCGGTCGAGGTCGAGGAGGCGCTCGGCCAGGCCGAGGTGCTCCAGACCTTCAAGGCCTCGCGCGTCGGCATGATCGCCGGCTGCCAGGTCACCGACGGCAAGGTGACCCGCACCGCCCAGGTCCGCCTCGTCCGCGACGGCACCATCATCTGGACCGGCAGGCTCGGCTCCCTGCGCCGCTTCAAGGACGACGTCACCGAGGTCACCGAGGGCAACGAGTGCGGCATCGTCCTCGAGGGCTACGCCGACATCAAGGAGGGCGACGTCCTCGAGTTCTTCGAGGTCAAGCAGGTCGAGCAGACGCTCGAGTAGCGCGCAACCGGGCCCGAACGGCGGCGGCAACCGTTCCCGGCTGCTCCTGGACCTGCCGCCAGGTGACCCGCATCACCTCGTAGCCGTCGAGCGCCAGGGCCGTGGCGCGCCTGCGATCGTGCTCGAACGCGACGCGGCCGCGGTGGGCGGCCCAGCCGTCCGTCTCGACGATCAGGCGCTGTTCGCGCCACAGGAAGTCCGCCTCGTAGGGGCCGATCGCCGCGTTCACCGCCGGCGTCGGCAGGCGGTGGCGCCGGCAGAGGCGGAGGAAGCGCTGCTCCAGGGCGGTGCGGGTCCGGTCGCGGTGCGACCGGCCGGCGCTGTCGAGCCTTCCCGCATCGAGGGCCAGCCCCAGGAACTCCGCCTGGCGGCGAGCGCGGGCCAGCTCCTGTTGGCCGGTGACCCGGGCGAGGTCGAGGAGGGTGCGGGTGGGGGTGGTCACTGGGATGCTGAGGCGGCGAGTCCGGTCAGCCGGGGTGAGGGTGCGGGAGCGGTGGATCCGGATCCCCCGGCGCCTTGCACGGCCGGTGTCGGCGGGGATGGTGACTTGAGAAACACCAGCAGCGAAGGGGAGCAGGCCCCAGAGCTCCGCAGCGCTTCGATGGCTGAGGACCGCGCCAGCGCCGATCCGCCAGAACTGCGGCCATCCAGGTGCCGTGCATCGACAGGCGGGGATGCCCCACTGCATAGACGCCGCGGTGGACTCGGTGCAGGGTCCCGCGGCGCACTCGCCGTGCGGCCCGCTCGGCTGAGAGGCCCAGGCTTCGCAGTTGGTCGGTCGTGACCGCGCCGTGCTGGGCGGCCGCGAGCTGGCGATGCGTGCGTCGTCGGTGTTGGCGAGTTGTTGAACCATGCGTTCAATAAGTCGCCAACCGCCCGGGTTCTTCCCCCTACGCTGGAGGCGTGCGCCCGTTCGTCTGCGTGGTCGAAGCCCAGCTGCATTTCGGCGACGTCCACGACCTCAAGGGCAAGCGCAAGCAGCTGAAGTCGCTCAAGGACGGGATCCGCCGGCGCTTCGGGGCGTCGGTCGCGGAGACCGGGGGCCACGACACCTGGCAGCGCTCGACGCTCGTCTGCGCGCTGGTCGGCGACTCGGCCGTGGGGGACCGGGCGGACGAGCTCGAGCGGTTCATCGAGAGCCGCTGCCCCGACGGGTGCTCGTTCAGCCGCGATCTGCTCAGCCTCGAGGACATCCGCGGCTGAGGCGCCGCGATAGCAGAAGTCGTCCGCGGACGCGTCCGGATATTCCACGGTGTCCTGTTAGGGTCAAGCGAGGGATGCCCACCACGCGGATGCGGCGTGTCAACGAAGTGATTCGCGAGGTTCTCGGGGCCGCCTTAGCCAGCGAGATCAAGGACCCGCGGATCGGCTTCGTGACAGTGACCGAAGTAGACACATCGCCTGACCTGCGCGCGGCGCGCGTGTATGTGAGCGTGCTCGGAGACGCCGAGCAGCGCGAGCGCTCGCTCGAGGGCCTGCGCTCGGCGCACGGCGTCCTCCAGGCCCGGATCAACGCGGAGCTGCGGCTGAAGCGCACGCCCACCCTGACCTTCCACTACGACGAGAGCGTCGAGCGCGGCGCGCGGCTCTCCAGGCTCCTCGACGAGTGACGGAGGCGGCCGAGATGGTGCGTGGCGACCTCGACAAGGTCGTCGCGGAGATCCGCTCGTCCGAGCGCTTCCTCCTGACGACCCACGAGAACCCGGACGGGGACGCGCTCGGGTCCCTGCTGGCGATGCACCACATCCTCAGCGATCTCGGCAAGGACTCCGTGATGTTCCTGGCCGCGAAGGAGTTCCCGCTCCCGGTCGAGTACCGCTTCCTCCCGCTCGAGGAGGTCTTCCACGAGCCCCCGGCCGACATGGCGGACCGGACGGTGATCTTCCTCGACTGCGGCAACATCGACCGGATGCCGGTGGACTTCCTCACGCAGGACGGGGCCAAGGTCCTGAACATCGACCATCACCACGACAACACCCGCTTCGGGGACGTCAACCTCGTGGACGTCGGGGCTTCGAGCACCGCGGAGATCGTGTTCGAGCTGGCGGGGATGCTGGGCGCGGACCTCACGATCGAGATCGCCAACGCCCTCTACGTCGGCCTGGTCACCGACACCGGCAAGTTCATGTACGAGAACACCGACGAGCGCTCGCACCGGATGGCCGCCGCGCTGCTCGAGGCCGGCGTCAGGGTCAATGACGTCTACCGCCGCCTCTACGAGCACGCGCCGCTCGAGAAGCTGACGCTGCTCGCGCGGGCCCTCCAGAACATCGGGCTCCACTGCGGCGGCACGCTCGCGATCACCTACATCTCCGCCGACGACTACCGTGCGACGGGGGCCGGCGAGGTCCTGACCGAGGGGATCATCGACCACGTGCGCACGATCGACGGCACCCTGGTGGCCGCCGTCGTCCGCGACCAGATGGGAGGCAGCAACGCCCGCAAGGTCAGTCTGCGCTCGACGGACGGCAGCGTCGACGTCTCGGAGATCGCTCGGGAGCAGGGTGGGGGAGGGCACCGGCGCGCCGCCGGCTTCGGCACCGACCTCGGCTACGAGGGGATAGTCGCGTTCCTCTGCGAGCGGCTGTCGGGGCCCTCCTGACCACTTGACCGCGGCGCTGCTGGTGGACAAGCCCGCCGGCATCACCTCCCACGACGTAGTCGCCCGCGTCCGCCGCGAGCGCCCCGGGCTGAAGGTCGGGCACGCCGGGACCCTGGACCCGTTCGCAACCGGCCTGCTGATCGTGCTGCTGGGCCGCGCCACGCGGCTGCAGCGCTACCTGCTGGAGCTGCCGAAGACCTATGTCGCCGAGGCCCGCCTGGGCTGGCGCTCCACCACCGGCGATCCCGACGGCGAGCTGACCGAGACCGGCCGGGTACCCGAGCGGCTGGAGCTTCCCAGCGGCGAGATCACGCAGCGCCCGCCGATGACCTCGGCGGTGAAGGTCGGCGGAGAGCGCCTCTACCGCAAGGCCCGGCGCGGCGAGTCCGTCACCACGCCTGAGCGGACTGTGAGGATCCACCGCTCCGAGCTGCTCGACGCCGGGGAGGGGAGGGCCCGCTTCGAGATCGAGTGCTCCTCGGGGACCTACGTCCGCACCCTGATCGAGACGCTCGGCGACGCCTACTGCTCGGCACTGCGGCGCACGGCGATCGGCCCGTTCGGGGTTCCGGGCGGCGGCGACCGCGAGCTCGTCCTGGACGAGCTGCTGGCCTTCCTGCCCGAGCGCGAGCTCGACGCGGGCGAGGCGGAGCGGGCGGGCCACGGGGTCGCGGTCGAGGCCCGCGGCGTCGCCGGCGAGCGGTTCCGCCTCACGCACGGCGGGCGCGTGATCGCAGTCGCGCGGCGAGATGGTGAGAATCTGCGGCCTGAGGTCGTCCTCGCATGAGCATCAAGGTCACATCCCTGCCCGAAGCCGAGCCCCGCGAGCGCCACGTCGCGATAGGGACCTTCGATGGCGTGCACGTCGGCCACCAGGCCGTGATCGCCGGCGCCGACACGGTCCTCACCTTCGACCCCCACCCGCTGCAGGTGATCCACGCCGAGGCGGCGCCGAAGCTGATCATGCCCTTCAAGGTCAAACGCGACGTGATCGACGGGCTCGGCGTCTCCGAGCTCGTGATCATCCCCTTCGACCGGGACTTCTCGCAAGCTGACCGCCGAGGAGTTCATCGAGGACATCCTGATCGGCCGGCTCGGCGCGACCAGGGTCTCGGTCGGCGAGAACTTCCGCTTCGGGGCCAAGGCGAAGGGCGACCCGGAGATGCTTCACGCCCGCGACGAGTTCGAGACGCGGGTCGTGCCGCTGGTGGAGGTGGGGGGCGAGACGGTCTCCTCCACCCGGATCCGCGCGCTGGTCGCGGCCGGCGACATGGGCGGCGCGATGGCGTGCCTCGGCGCCCCCTTCATGCTGGAGGGCCAGGTGGTGAGCGGCGACCAGGTGGGCCGCGAGCTCGGCTTCCCCACGGCCAACGTCGTCCCGGACGACTCGCTCGTGATCCCCGGCCACGGGGTCTATGCCTGCTTCGCCAACGGCCACCCGGCGGCGGTCAACGTCGGCGTCCGCCCGACGTTCGAGACCGGCCGCGGCCTGCTCGTCGAGTCCTACCTGATCGACTTCGACGGCGACCTTTACGGGCAGAACCTCCGCGTCGCCTTCGTCAAGCGCCTCCGCGGCGAGCGCCGCTTTCCGAGCCGCGAGGAGCTGATCGCAGCCATGACCCGCGACGTCGCCGAGGCGCGCGAGGCCCTTGCGGCCTACGAGCCGGGCCCTCGCTAACCTTTCGCGTCCAGATGCCACTGACCCAGGAGAAGAAGGCCGAGCTGATCGGCAAGTACGGTCGCGGCGACGGCGACACCGGGTCCACCGAGGTCCAGGTCGCGCTGCTGACCGCGCGCATCAACGAGCTCACCGAGCACCTGCGCTCGCACAAGAAGGACCACCACTCCCGCCGGGGCCTTCTGAAGATGGTCGGCCAGCGCCGCCGGCTGCTGCGGTACCTCGAGTCGAGCGATCTCGAGCGCTACCGCTCGCTGGTCTCAGAGCTCGGCCTGCGCCGCTGAGCGCGGCGACGCGGCTGCGATGATCGAGCCGGGCGCACCCGCTCCCGACTTCGCGCTTCCCGACCAGGACGAGAACGTCGTGCGCCTCGGCGACTTCGCGGGGCGCAAGCTGGTGCTCGCCTTCTACCCGGCGGACTTCAGCCTGGTCTGCACCGACCAGCTCAGCATCTACCAGGAGGTGCTGCCCGAGATCGAGGCTGCCGGGGCCACGCTCGCCGGGGTCAGCGTGGACTCGCACCACTCCCACCGCGCATTCCGCGAGAAGCTCGGCCTGACGATGCCGCTGCTGTCCGACTTCCACCCGAAGGGCGAGGTGACGAGCGCCTACGGCGCCTACATCCCCGAGCGCGGGCACGGCAACCGCTCCCTGGTGCTGGTGGACGAGGGGGGCACGGTGGCCTGGTCGCACGCGTCGCCGACGCCGCTCGAGATCCCCGGCGCGAACCTGATCTTCGACGCGCTCTCGGCCTAGATGGGGGAGATGACCAGCGCCGCGGTCCCGGCGCTGGGCGCCGCCGATCACGTCGACGGCGAGGGCCGCGAGGCGATCGTCTACGTGGACCTCGGGTGCCCCCACTGCGCGGCGGTGTGGGGCCGGATCCGGTCGCTCCCGCTGCGGCTCTGCTTCCGCCACTTCCCGATGCGGGCCAAGCACCCCCGGTCCCCGGCGCTGCACGCCGCCGCCGAGGCCGCCGGGCTCCAGGGCGCCTTCTGGCCGATGGCCGACTCCCTCTTCGCCGACCGGGGGCGGGTGGACGACCCGCATCTCTGGGAGCGGGCAGAGCGCTTCGGCCTCGATCTCGACCGCTTCCGGGCCGACAGCCGCTCGCAGGCCGTCGCGGCGCGCGTGCGCCGCGACTTCGAGAGCGGCGTGCGGGCCGGCGTCTCCGGCACCCCGGCCGCGTTCGCCGGCGGCCGTCCGCTCGGCGGCGAGATCGAGCAGAGTCTCGCCGGGCTGGCCGCAGGCGACTAGGCTCGCCCCCGCCCGACGGCTCGGTCCGCGTCCCGCGGGCGCGATTTCGCCCGCTACCATGCGACGCGTTAGAGAACGAGAGTTCTGAACAGAGAGAGCCGCCACCGTGGCGGCATGAAGGGAAACAACACATATGAGTAGGTTCGAAGTGAGCCGGGTCTCGGCCGCCATCGGTAGTGACGAGATCTCGTTCGAGACCGGCAAGCTCGCCAAGCAGGCGAGCGGTTCCGTCGTCGTGCGCTCCGGGGACACGATGGTCCTCGCCACGGCGACCAAGGGAAATTTTCGCGACGTCGATTTCCTCCCCCTGACCGTCGACGTCGAGGAGCGCCACTACGCCGCGGGCAAGATCCCCGGCTCGTTCTTCCGCCGCGAGGCCAGGGCCGGGGAGAAGGCGACGCTGACGGCCCGCATGATCGACCGTCCGATCCGCCCGCTCTTCCCGAAGGGCTGGCACTACGAGACGCAGCTCGTCGCGATCCCGATGTCGGTGGACCACATCCACCCCTACGACATCCTCGCGATGAACGGCGCCTCCGCCGCGCTCGCGGTCTCCGACATCCCGGTCGCCGCGCACGTCGGTGCGGTCCGCGTCGGCAAGCTCGACGGCGACTTCGTCGTCAACCCCGCCGAGGAGACCCATGAGGAGCTGGAGCTCGACCTGATCGTCGCCGGAACCGACGAGGCGATCCTGATGGTCGAGGCCGGTGCTGACGGCGTCACCGAGCAGGAGATCCTCGACGCGCTCGACATCGCCCACGCCGAGATCAAGAAGCTCACGGCGGCGATGGAGGAGCTGCGCCAGAAGGCCGGTAAGGAGAAGCTCGAGATCGAGGCCCCGCAGGTCGACGAGGAGCTCGTCTCCTCGATCCGCGGCTCGCACGGCGCCAAGCTGGACGACGCCACGCAGGTCCAGGCCAAGCTCGAGCGCCAGGACGCGATCGACGCCGTCGAGGCCGAGGTCATCGAGCAGTACGCGCCCTCCGGCGCGGATGACGAGGAGGGCCAGGAGCGTCTGTCCGAGGTCAAGTCTGCCTTCGCGAAGATCGAGAAGGACACCATCCGCAAGCGCATCGCTGTGGACAAGAAGCGCCCAGACGGCCGCGCCCAGGACGAGATCCGCCCGATCGAGTGCGAGGTTGACATCGCCCCGCGCACGCACGGCTCGGCTCTCTTCACCCGCGGCGAGACGCAGATCTTCTCTGTCGTCGCGCTGGGCACGACGCGGATGGACATGAAGGTCGACAACCTGGGTCTCCAGGAGACGAAGACCTTCTGGCACCACTACAACTTCCCGCCGTTCTCGGTGGGCGAGGCCGGGTTCATGCGGGGCCCCAAGCGCCGCGACATCGGTCACGGAGCGCTCGCCGAGCGGGCGCTGCAGCCGATCATCCCGGACCTCGAGGAGTTCCCGTACGTGACCCGCGTGGTCTCCGAGACGCTGGAGTCGAACGGCTCCTCGTCGATGGGCTCCGTCTGCGCCTCCGCGATGGCGCTGGAGGCGGCCGGCGTGCCGGTCTCCGACCCAGTCGCCGGCGTGGCGATGGGCCTGATCAAGGAGGGCGATGACTACATCGTCCTCACCGACATCGCGGGCGTGGAGGACCATTTGGGCGACATGGACTTCAAGGTCGCGGGCACCTCCGAAGGCATCACCGCCCTGCAGATGGACATCAAGATCACGGGCGTCACGTTCGACATCCTCACCGACGCGCTCGAGCAGGCTCGCGAGGGTCGCCTGTTCATCCTCGGCAAGATGGCCGAGGCGATCGACGGCCCGCGCGAGGAGCTCTCGCAGTACGCGCCGCGGATCACGACGATCCACATCGACCCCGAGAAGATCGGGGCGCTGATCGGCAAGGGCGGCGAGACCATCCGGGGCATCTCGGAGGAGTTCGAGGCCCAGATCGACGTCGAGGACGACGGCTCGGTGCGCGTCTACGCGCCCACCGGCCAGCTCGTCGAGGCGTGCGTCAAGCGCATCGAGTCGATCACCAAGGAGGCCGAGATCGGCGATCGCTATGAGGCTGCCAAGGTCGTGAAGACGACCAACTTCGGAGCCTTCATCGAGCTGACCAAGGGCACCGACGGCCTGCTTCACATCTCCAACGTCAAGCCGGGCGAGCGGGTCGGCGCCGTCGAGGACGTCCTCAACTCGGGCGACGAGATCGACGTCACCGTCGTCGAGGTCGACAAGGAGCGCGGCCGCATCGGCCTGCGCCTCTCCGAGGACCCGGACGTCGCCGGCAAGACCCCCGAGGACCTCGCGGGCGTCGGCACCGGCGACCCCGGGCCGCCGCGCCGCCGTGACGGCGACCGGGGCGGCCGCGGAGGCGACCGCGGCGGCCGTGGGCGCGGAGGCGACCGGGGCCGCAGAGAGCGCCGTTGAGCCCCGCCGCCAAGGCTCAGGTCACCCAGCTCGACTCGGGCATCCGGGTCGTGACCGAGGGGGTCCCCTCGGTCCGCTCGGTCGCCCTCGGGCTCTGGGTGAGGACGGGATCGCGTGACGAGACGCCGGCTCAGGCCGGCGTCTCGCATTTCCTGGAGCACCTGCTCTTCAAGGGCACGAAGCGCTACTCGGCGATCGAGATCGCCGAGCAGTTCGACGGCATCGGCGCCTCGGTCAACGCGGCGACCTCGAAGGAGTCCACGCACCTCTACGCGCGCTTCCTCGACACCCACACCGAGGAGGCCTTCGACCTGCTCGCCGAGATGCTGCTCGGCCCGACCTTCCCGGACATCGACTCCGAGCGCCAGGTCGTGCTCGAGGAGATCGCGATGTACGAGGACGAGCCCTCGGACAAGGTCCACGACGTCCTCGACGAGGCCGTCTTCGGCGGCCACCCGCTCGGGCGTCGCGTGCTCGGAACGGCGGAGGTGATCAGCTCGATCCCCGTGCCCGACATCGGCGCCTATCACGACTCCCACTACACGGGGCAGAACATCGTCGTCGCGGCAGCCGGGAACCTCGAGCACGACGCGGTCGTCGAGCTGGCTCGCAGGCACGTCGAGCCCTCCCCTTCCTCGAACGGCCGCGCGGGCATGGAGCCGCCCGAGGATGTCGGGGCCCGGGTCTGCTTCCAGGCCAAGGACACCGAGCAGTACCACGTGACCTTCGGCGGCCGCGGCATCAACCGGGGCGACGAGCGCCGCTACGCCCTCGCGATCCTCGACTCTGTCTTCGGCGCCTCGACCTCCTCCCGGCTCTTCCGCGAGGTGCGCGAGAAGCGGGGGCTGGCCTACGCGGTCGGCTCCTACGCCCAGCAGTACGTGGACAGCGGCCTCGTCGGCCTCTACGTCGGCACCCGCGAGGACAACATCGAGGAGGCCTGCGAGGTGATCGGCCGCGAGCTGGCCTCCCTGCACGCCGACGGGATCAGCGAAGAGGAGCTGGCCCGCGCCAAGGAGTCGGTCAAGGGCCGCATGGTCCTCTCGAGCGAGTCCACGGGCGCGCGCATGTCCCGCATCGCCCGCTCGGTCCTCTTCGACACGGACCTCCTGACCCTCGACGAGATGCTCGCCCGCATCGACGCCGTCAGCGGCGACGACGTGGCGGAGCTGGCCCGCGAGTTCTACGCCCCGGACGCCCTGTCCGCGGCGGCCATCGCCCCTGACGAGGACCGCTTCCGCGAGGCGCTCGCCCCGGTCAGCGAAGCGCTGGCCGCCGCGTGAGCGGATAGAACCTCGAGTCCCTGCTCGACCCCGGCGAGGAGCTGCGCGGCCTGCTGCGGCGAGCCCCAACGGCGCGGAATCGAGGCCCTGGCCGAGTGGTTCCGCGCGATCGAGCCGTAGGCCCGTAGGATCGGCCGATGGCCGATCCGATCAAGGTCGCGGTCTCCGGCGCCGCCGGGCGCATGGGCTCCACCGTCTGCGAGGCCGTCGAGGCCGCCGACGGGATGGAGGTCAACGCCAAGGCCGACCCCGATCTGGGCGTCTCGCTCGACGAGGCGCTCCAAGGGGCCGACGTCCTGGTCGAGTTCTCCACGCCGGAGAGCGTGCTGCCGAACGCGGTCGCCGCGGTCGAGGCCGGCGTCCACGCGGTCGTGGGAGCCACCGGCTTCGACCTCGAGGAGCTGCGCGCGGCGGTCGAGGGGGCCGGGGGAGAGGCGAAGTGCTTCGTCGCCCCGAACTTCGCGATCGGCGCGGTGCTGATGATGCGCTTCGCAGCGCAGGCGGCGGAGCACATGCCCGAGTGCGAGATCGTCGAGCTGCATCACGACCGCAAGCTCGACGCGCCCTCCGGCACCGCAAAGCGGACGGCGGAGCTGATCTCCGAGGCGGGCGGCAACGTCCACGAGCCGATCCACTCCGTCCGCCTGCCCGGCCTGGTCGCCCACCAGGAGGTGATCTTCGGCGGCGAGGGCCAGACGCTCTCGATCCGCCACGACTCGATCGACCGCCACAGCTTCATGCCCGGCGTGGTGCTCGCGGTGCGCAAGGTCGCCGAGATGCCGGAGCGCTTCGTGGTCGGGCTCGAGCACCTGCTCTTGTAGGGTTCGCGCCGATGGCCGACGCGCTGGAGACGCTCGACGCGACCGCGCAGGCCGAGCTGGTCGCGTCGGGCGAGGTGACGCCGGCCGAGCTGGTGGACGCCGCGATCGAGCGCGCGGAGCGCATCAACCCGGAGATCAACGCGATCATCCACCCGCTGTACGACGACGCGCGGAATGCTGCGGCGGGGCGGCTTCCCGACGGGCCGTTCAGGGGCGTGCCGTTCCTGCTCAAGGACCTCGGCGCCGCGCTCGCCGGCCAGCCGCTGCACATGGGGATGGAGGCGCTGAAGCGGGCCGACTTCCGCGCGCCGATGGACAGCTTCCTCGGGCAGCGCTTCCGCGACGCGGGCTTCGTCACGATCGGCAAGACCAACCTGCCTGAGCTGGGGATCCTGCCGACCACCGAGCCGGACGCCTACGGTGCGTCGCGCAACCCGTGGGACCTCGAGCGCACGACCGGGGGCTCGAGCGGAGGGTCGGCGGCGGCCGTCGCCGCGGGGATCGTCCCGATCGCCCACGCGAACGACGGCGGGGGCTCGATCCGGATCCCTGCGTCCTGCTGCGGCCTGGTCGGGCTGAAGCCCACCCGCCAGCGGATCTCCGAGGGGCCGCTGGTGGGCGACGTGATGTCGGGGCTCACGGCGGAGCTGGTGGTGGCGCGCTCGCTGCGCGATGTCGCCGCGGTGCTCGACGCCGTCCACGGCCCCGCGCCCGGCGACCCCTACGTCGCACCGCCGCCCCTGCGCCCGTTCGTCGACGAGCTGCAGGCCGAGCCCCAAGGCCTGCGCGTCGGGCTGATGACCGAGGCGCTTGGGGCCGGCATCGAGATCGCGCCCGAGGTGATCGAGGCGGCGCGCGAGGCGGCCGAGCTGCTCGGCGAGCTCGGCCACGAGGTGGACACCGACACTCCGATGATGCCCCAGGGCGGGCCGATCGACCCGATCGAGACGTTCATGACCCGCTGGTACGCGGGCCAGACCTCGACCCTCGACCAGCTCGGGATGGTGCTCGGCAGGCCTCTCACCGCCGACGACGTCGAGCCGCTCACCTGGGCGATGGCCGAGGAGGGCCGTCGCCGGCACGCCGGGCAGTACCTGAACGCGGTCGCGATCCACCAGGGGATCGCGCGCTTGCTCGAGGGCTGGTTCGCGGCCGGGCACGACCTGTTGCTGACCCCGACCCTCGGCGAGCTGCCACCGCCGCTCGGCACCTTCGACGACTCGGGCGACGACCCCCTGCGGGCGATGCACCGCGCCCAGCCGATGGGGATCTTCACGGCGATCTTCAACGCCACGGGCAACCCTGCCATCTCGCTGCCGCTGCACTGGACCGAGGAGGGGATTCCCGTCGGGGTCCAGCTCGTCGCGCCGTTCGGCCGCGAGGACGCGCTGATCGCGATCGCCGCCCAGATCGAGCGCGCCCGCCCCTGGGCCGAGCGCCGCCCACCCCTCTGGGCGGGCGTGGCCAACGCGGCCTGAACGCCGCGAGCGGCCCGCGTAGACTGGGGCCGGATGCCTGAGCTCAGGGGAGTCCTGACCGCGATGGTCACGCCGTTCGCCGAGGACGGCTCGCTGGACGAGGCGGCCGCGCGCAGGCTGGCGCGCCACCTGGTCGAGAACGGCTCGCACGGAGTCGTCGTCGCGGGGACCACCGGCGAGTCGCCGACCCTCTCCGACGAGGAGGACACGCGCCTTGTGCGCGCCGTAAAGGACGAGGTCGGCGACGGCGCGCCGGTGGTCTGCGGCACCGGCACCAACGACACGCGCCACTCCGAACAGCTCTCCGCGGCGGCGGCCGAGGCCGGGGCGGACGCCGTACTGGTCGTGGCGCCCTACTACAACAAGCCCAACCGGGCCGGGATCCTCGCGCACTACGAGGCGGTGGCGAAGGCGGCCGGGGTCCCCGTGATCGTCTACAACATCCCGTCGCGGGTGGTGATCAACATCGCGCCGGACCTGCTCGCGGAGCTCGCGCAGATCGAGAACGTCGTCGCCGTCAAGCAGGCGAACAACGACGAGATCGACGTCGTGGAGGGCCTCGACGTCCTTGCCGGCAACGACGACGTCTTGCTGCGCTGCCTCGAGACCGGGGGAGCGGGCGGCATCACGGTCGCCTCTCACTTGATCGGCAACGAGATGCGCGAGGTCTACGACGCAGTGCAGGCCGGCGACCTCGATCGCGCCCGGCGGGTGGATGAGAGCGTACGCCCGATCTACGAGGCGATGGCCCTGGACACGAACCCGATCCCCGTCAAGGCGGCGTGCGAGATGGCCGGCCTGATCCCCTCGGCGCGCATGCGGCTGCCGATGGTCGAGGCCGGAGAGTCCCTGCGCGCGAAGCTGCGCGCGGTCCTGGAAGCCCACGGGTCGCTGACGGCGAGCGCCGCCTGAGCTTGGCCTCCTCCGTGCGCATCCTGCCCCTGGGCGGCCTGGGGGAGATCGGCAAGAACATGACCGTCGTCGAGGCCGACGGCCGGATCGTGATCGTGGACACGGGCCTGATGTTCCCGACAGCCGAGATGCTCGGCATCGACCTGGTGCTGCCGGACTTCTCGATGCTGCGCGAGCGCGCCGAGGACATCGAGGCCGTCGTCCTCACCCACGGCCACGAGGACCACGTCGGCGCGCTCCCGTACGTGCTGCGCGAGATCGGCGTGCCGCCGGTCATCTACGGCGGGCGCCTCACGGTCGGGATGGTGCGCTCCAAGCTCGACGAGCACAAGCTCCGCGACGTCCCGCTGGAGGAGCTGCCGGCCGGCCAGGTCGTGCGCCACGGGCCCTTCGAGATCGAGCTGGTCCACATGTCTCACTCGATCCCCGACGCGCGCGCGGTCGCGGTGACCACGGACGCCGGGACCGTGCTGATCACCGGCGACTACAAGTTCGACCAGACCCCCGTGGACGGCATTCCGGCCGACGTCTCACGCCTCGCCGAGCTCGGCCGCGACGGCGTCCTCTGCCTCTGCGGCGATTCGACCAATGCCGACCGGCCGGGCGTGGCGCCGTCGGAGTCGTCCGTGGGCCCGGCGCTGCTCGACGCGTTCTCGCGCTGCGACGGGCGGATCATCGTCACCTCGTTCGCCTCGAACATCCACCGCGTGCAGCAGGCGATCGACGCCGCCGCCGCCCTCGACCGCCGCGTCGCCCTGGTCGGGCGCTCGATGCGCAAGAACTTCAACATCGCCTCGAACCTCGGGATCGCCTCGGCGCCAGACGGGCTCTTCATCCAGCCGAAGGAGATCGAGGACTTCCCCGACGAGAAGGTGGTCGTGATCTCGACCGGAAGCCAGGGCGAGCCCCTATCGGCCCTGCGGCGGATGGCCTACAACGACCACCGCGACGTCGAGCTGCACTCCGGTGACACCGTGATCTTCTCGGCGACCCCGATCCCCGGCAACGAGCGCTCGGTGAACGAGACGATCGACCACATCTTCCAGGTCGGAGCGCAGGTGGTGACGGCCCGCGACGCCCCCATCCACGCGTCGGGGCACGGCTGGCAAGAGGAGCTGAAGCTGATGCTGAACCTGACCAAGCCGCGAAACGTCTTCCCCTTCCACGGCGACCACAAGCGCCTCCGCCTGCACGCCGAGCTCGCCAACTCGGTCGGCATCGGCCCGGAGCGCACCTTCATCGGCAAGAACGGGCTCAGCCTCGTGGTCGGCTCCGACGGCGCGGCGCGCTTCGGCGAGGACGTGCACGCCTCGATGATCTTCGTGGACGGCGTCTCGGTCGGCGAGCCCGACGAGTTCGCTCTGCGCGACCGCCGCAAGCTCTCCGACGACGGGGTGTTCATCGTCGTCGCCACGATCTCGGCGGAGGACGGCTCCCAGGTGGCCGACCCCGAGGTGATCTTTCGCGGCGTGCCCTTCGGCGACGAGGCGGACGGCCTCCACGATGAGCTGCGCGAGGTCGTATCCGACACGTTGGCCGACGCGACCGAGGACAACGTCCGCGAGGTCGCACTGCTCCAGCAGGACCTGCACGACGACATCGCCGAGTTCGTCTACGAGAAGCTGCGCCGCCGCCCGCTGATCCTCCCGGTCGTCGTCGAGGTCTGACGCGCCTGGGAAGGAGGGGCCCCCGGAGGCCGAGGGAGGGCGGCCTCCGGGGGCTTGAACTGAGGCCCGCAGTCGGGCCGGGCTCTCAGAGTGTCCGCCGGGGCTCCGAAGTCTTCGCCTCGGCGGAGGGTGTCTCGTCCGCGGGGGAAGCTACGGGCCGGTCCTGAACCTCCGGTAAAGGCAGCCTCACGGTGAAGCGGGCGCCGCCGAGCGCGGGGTCCCGGTCGGCCTCGACGGTGCCGCCGTGGGAGCCCGCGACGGCGCGGACGATGGCGAGGCCGAGGCCGCTGCCCCCTGAGCCGGCGGTGTCGGCGGGGCCGTCGCCGCGTACGAAGCGCTGGAACACCTGGTCGCCGAGCTCGTCGGGGATGCCGGGGCCGGAGTCGGAGACGCTGAGCACGGCCTCGCCGCCCTCGCGCCCGGCGCGCAGGAGGACCTCCGTCCGGGCAGGGGTGTGGCGGAGCGCGTTCCCCAGCAGGTTGACGACCATGCGGTGCAGCTCGTCGGGATTGCCCTCGAGCCTCAGGGGCTCCTCGATCGCGGCCCGCAGCGCGCCGCCGTCGGCGAGGGGCTCGATCTCGGTGAGGGCGGCGCGGGCGATCTCGCCGAGGTCGGCCTCGGTGCGCGCGGAGCGCCGGCCTGCGTCGGCGCGCGCCAGGAGCAGCAGGTCCGCGACCAGCCGTGACATGCGCCGGGCGGAGCCGAGGGCGGAGTGCACCGCGTGCACGTCCTCGGGGTCGTCGCAGCGACGCCTCGAGCAGCTCCAGGTTCGCCTGGACGCTCGTCAGCGGGGTGCGAAGCTCGTGTGAGGCGTCGGCGACGAACTCGCGCTGCATCTCGAAGGCGCGCTCGCGCTCGCCGCGGGCCTCGTCGAGCGCTTCGAGCATTCCGTCCATGGTGCGGGCGAGCTCGCCGACCTCGTCGTCGGCGGCGGGGACGGGCATGCGGCGGGAGGGGTCGCGCGTCGTCGTGATGTCACGAGCGAGGGCTGTGAGCCGGGTGATGGGCTTCATCGCCCGATCGGCGACCGCGAGCCCCGCGAGGAGGGCGAGCACCGTGCCTCCGATCACCCCTCCGGCGAGGAAGAGCCAGAGCCGGCCGATGCTCTCGTCGACGCTGTCGTCCGGCTCGGCGTACTGCACGAAGGCGGAGACTCGCCCCGGCCGAGACCCGCTCGCTGGCGACGCTGAACTCTCCACGATCGGTGACGCCGACCGGTCGGAGGCGCCGAGGTCGGCGTCGGTCGTGGTGGGCGAGCGGTTGGCCGTCTACTCCGAGGAAGCGGATCACCGCCCCCTCGGCCATCGCGGAGTCGTCGAGGTTCGGGCTCTTCAGCACCGTGCCGCGGACGGGGTCGATCGCGACGGTGCTCTCGGTCGCCAAAGACCGCGCCGCGTCGCGCAGCTCGTTCTCGAAGTCGTTGCGCATGCGGTCGCCCACGAGGTTGCCCAGCACGAGCGCGAAGACGACGAGGATGAGGAAGGTCAGCCCCGCCGTGGTGACGGCGATCCGCCAGCGGACGGGGATGCGCTCGAACGGGCCGAGCATGCCCTTCATCTCATCTCGCCTTCAGCACGTAGCCGGCGCCGCGCTTGGTGTGGAGCATGCGCGGCTCGCCGCCGGCCTCGAGCTTGCGCCGCACGTTCGAGATGAAGACGTCGATCGTGTTCGTCTGCTCGAAGGGGTCGTAGCCCCAGACGTCCTCCAGCAGGCGCTCGCGCGAGACGACCAGCTTCTGGTTGCGGGCGAGGTACTCGACCAGCTCGAACTCGCGGTTGGTCAGCTCGATCTCGCGCTCGCCCCGCTTGGCCTCGCGGGTGTCGGGGTTCAGCAGCAGGTCGCCCACCACGATCGCAGCGGAGCCTCGCGGGGGGCGGCGCCGCAGCAGCGCGCGCACCCGGGCCAGCAGCTCGGCGCGCTCGAACGGCTTCGGCAGGTAATCGTCGGCGCCCGAGTCGAGGCCCTCGACCCTGTCCTCCGTCTCGGTCCGCGCCGTCAGGATCAGAATCGGGACGTCGCTCTCGGCGCGCAGGCGCTTGGCGACTTCGATCCCGTCGAGCCGGGGGAGCCCGAGATCGAGCACGACGAGGTCCGGCGCGAACTCCTCCGCCGCTCGCAGCCCCTGGACGCCGTCGCCCGCCGTGCGGACCTCGTGGCCCTCGGCGCGCAGGGAGCGCCGAAGGACGTCGGCGATCGCCTCGTCGTCTTCGACGACGAGCACGCGCCCTGTTGCGGCTTCCACGGTGGCCATGACTTTTCTAAAGATAGATCGGCGGCTCGCGTATGCAGGCGATTCTTGAGCGCGCCTTTAGCGCCTCGAAACCCGTGCCTGGCCACGCAGGGGAGGGGGGCCGGGCGTCGAAGAGTGGGCCGATGCTTGCAGACAGGCTCTTCGGCGCCTCCGAGCGCGCGCCCGCGCGCGGGCGCAAGCGGGCGCCCGCCCGCACGGCCGCCGCGCGGCGGCGCAAGCCCGCCCCACGGCGCGGGGCGGCGCCGAGGCGTGCGCGCACGCCCTCGCCGGAGGTGCGCCAGCGCCGCATGGACCTGCTCGGCGTCTGCTGCCTCGCTCTCGCGGTCTATCTCGGGTACGTGATCTACCTCGGCTGGGACGGCGGCACGGTCGGCAACGGCGCCGAGGCCGGCCTCGCTTACGCCGTAGGCGAGGGCGCCGTCGTGTTCCCCGTTGCCCTGGCGCTGGGCGGCCTCGCGGTGATCCTGCGCCCTCTGATGCCTTCGCCGCGGGCGGTCGCCGTGGGGGCGTTCGCGATCGCGGCCGGCCTGCTGCTGGCGCTGGCGGCGCAGACCGCAGGCCTCGGGCCGGGGGGCGCCCGCGAGGGCCTCTTCCAGCCTGACTTCTTCCGCGATCACGGTGGGGGCCTCGGCGAGGTCCTCTACTGGGCGAGTACGACGCTCTTCCAGCGCATCGGCGCCCACATCATCGCCGTCGTCCTCGTGATCTCCGGGGTGTTGCTGATCGCCGGCCGCTCGGTCTCCGACATGATCGCGGCGACCCGCCGCGGCTTCTCGCATGCCCGCAACGGCGCCGCGGAGTTCGTGACCCTGATGCGGGACACCCGCGCGCAGACCGACGACCCTGACCTCGTCCACACCGACCCCGGCGAGACCGACCCACTCTTCGGGCCGCCGGAGGCCGTCCACGACGCCCCCACGATCCGGCGCGCAGACGCGCCGCCCGGCTTCCATGCGGACCCGATCACCGACGAGGAGGAGTTCGCGGCCGAACTCGACGAGGCGATGAAGGCCGGCGACGAGCAGACGACGCAGTCGTTCCGCGTGACCGCGCCGCTCGCTCCGGCGCAGGATCCCGGCGAGATCGCGAGGGGCGGCGAGGAACCGGGCGAGGACGAGGTCCCTGCCGAGGCGTCCGAGCAGCCGGAGCCGCGTGCGTCCACCACGGACTTCGACGAGATCAAGACGAGTGGCGAGATCGAAGGCGAGCCGCTGACCCCTCGCGGCAACAAGCGCAGCGCGATCACGGAGTCCGAGGAGCTCGCCTACGTCGCACCCAAGGCCGAGGAGCTGCTCGCGCGCGGCGGCGCGGACAAGGGGCCGAACAAGGGAGACCACGAGGCGATCGCCCGCAGCCTGCTCGAGGGGCTGGGCAACTTCGGCGTGGAGGCGAAGCTCGTCGGCGTCGTCAGCGGCCCGCACGTGAGCCGCTACGAGCTGCGCCTGGCGCCCGGCACGAAGATGTCGAAGGTCACATCGCTGCGCGACGACCTTGCCTACGCGCTCGCCTCCACGGACATCCGGATCCTGGCGCCGATTCCCGGCAAGCAGGCCGTCGGCGTGGAGGTCCCGAACTCGAAGCGGCGTCTGGTGCGCCTCGGCGACATCTACGGCGGCCGCCCGCAGGGCGCCTCGCCGCTGGTCGCCTGGCTCGGCAAGGACATCAGCGGCCAGCCGGTCTGGGTGGACCTGCAGAAGATGCCTCATGCCCTGATCGCCGGGACGACGGGCTCGGGCAAGTCCGGCAGCGTCAACGCGATCCTCAGCTCCCTGCTGCTGCACTCCTCGCCGAACGAGCTGCGCCTGGTGCTGGTGGACCCGAAGCAGGTCGAGCTGAACCACTACGAGCGCGTCCCGCACCTGCTGACGCCGGTGGTGACCTCTCCGCGCCTGGCCGCGAACGTGCTCAACAACCTGCTCGCAGAGATGGAGAATCGCTACACGGTGATGAGCAAGGCGCGGGCGCGGAACATCGGCGAACTGAACAAGGTCCGCGTGCGCGACGGGGAGCCGCCGCTGCCGTTCATCCTCTGCGTGATCGACGAGCTGGCGGACCTGATGATGGTGGCTCCGACCGAGGTCGAGGACGCGATCATCCGCCTCGCCCAGAAGGCCCGGGCGGTCGGCATCCACCTGCTGCTGGCCACGCAGCGCCCGTCGACCGACATCATCACGGGCACGATCAAGGTCAACATCCCCTCGCGGATGGCCTTCGCGGTCTCCTCGCAGGTGGACTCGCGCGTGATCCTCGACCAGGGTGGCGCCGAGACCCTCCTCGGCCAGGGCGACATGCTCCTGCGCGACGCCGGCAGCTCAAAGCTCCAGCGCATCCAGGGCGCATTCATCACCGAGGAGGAGATCGCCGCGATCACCGAGCACTGGGCCGAGCAGGGGGAGCCGGACTTCGACGAGGAGCTCTTGGAAACGCCGGTCTCGACCGACGACGGGACCTCCGGCGACGACGACTTCGACCCCGACCAGGACGACCTGCTGGTGCAGGCCGCGCAGGTGGTGGTCGAGTCCGGCACCGCCTCGGTCTCGATGATCCAGCGCCGTCTGCGCGTCGGCTACACGCGCGCCGGCCGGCTGATCGACATGCTCGAGCGGCGCGGGATCATCTCCGGCTACGAGGGCTCCAAGCCGCGTCAGGTGCTGGTCTCGATGGCTGACCTCGGGCGCGTCCTCGGCGCCGGCCGGGCGCCGGCCGACGGCGACACCGGCGCGATCGAGCCGGTGGGCGCCCCGCCGGAGTAGCCACCGGCGCTAGCGCCCCGAGCGCACGCGCCAGGCGTCCTCCACGACCTCCTCAAGCTGGCCCGGGTCGATCTCCTTCAAGCGCACCAGCACGAACGCGTAGCCGTCGTAGTGCGGGGTGGTGAAGAAGACGTCGGGCTGCCCCTGCAGCAGCGCCTCTTTCTCGTCGAGCCCGTCCACCATCACCACGAGGGCATCCGGGTCGGAGCGCATGCGGCAGAAGCCCTTGCCGCCGACCTTCAGCGCATCGGTGCCGTACCAGGTGCTGACCTCCACGCCCTCGAGGGCGCTGCCGATGCGCACGACGTCGTCCCAGCCGGCCACGTGCCGAGCGTAGCCGCGCAACCGCAAGAATGGTCGCCGTGAGCGTGCGGGCGGCGACGATCATCACCGGGACCGAGGTGCTGGGCGGCTTCATCACCGACCGCAACGGGCCCTGGATCTCCGAGCGGCTGGCCGGCCTCGGGGTCGAGCTGGTCCATTCGGTGGTCGTGGGCGACCGGCCGGCCGACATGGAGGCCGCCCTGGGCTTCGCGCGCGAACAGGGGATCGACCTGGTGATCACGAGCGGCGGGCTGGGCCCGACTGCCGACGACCTCACCGCCGAGGTCGTCGCGCGCTTCGCGGGGCGCGAGCTGAAGCTGGACCCCGTGATGGAGCGCAAGATCGAGGAGATCCTGGAGGGGTTCGCGAAGCGGATGCGCTTCGACATGGACGCGCTGCGCGAGGCGAACCGCAAGCAGGCGATGGTGCCGGAGGGGGCGATCGCGATCGACCCGGCGGGAACGGCGCCCGGCCTGGTCGTGCCCGCGGGCGACCAGGTGGTGGTCGTGCTGCCCGGGCCGCCGCGCGAGCTGCGGCAGATGTGGCCGCGGGCGCTCGACTCCGCGCCCGTGCGCGCGCTGCTCGAGAGGGCCGACCCCTATACGGAGCTGCAGGTGCGGATGTTCGGGCTCCCCGAGTCCGAGCTGGCGCAGAGCCTGCGCGAGATCGAGCGGGAGACCGACCTCGGCGACCTCGAGATCACGACCTGCCTGCGCGGGGGTGAGCTGGTGATCGACGTGAGGCACCGCGAGGGGGCCGAGACGGCGGCCGAGGCCCTCGTGCGCGGCCTCGACGACCGCCTCGGGCGCTTCGCCTACAGCTACAACGGGGAGAGCGTCGAGGACGTGGTCGCGCGGCTGCTGGGCGGCCGGATGCTGGCGGCGGCCGAGTCCTGCACCGGAGGCCTCGTCGCGGCGCGCTGCACCGAGGGTGCGGGCGCCTCGACCTGGTTCGCGGGCGGCGTCGTCGCGTACACGAACGAGGCGAAGAGCGAGCTGCTCGGCGTGGACGCAGGACTGATCGAGGCCCGCGGCGCGGTCTCGCCGGAGGTCGCCGAGGCGATGGCGGACGGCGCGCTGGAGCGCTTCGGAGCGGACGCAGCGGTCGCGGTCACGGGGATCGCGGGCCCGAGCGGGGGAACGGAGTCGAAGCCGGTCGGCTACGTCTGCTTCTGCGCGAAGCTCAGGAGTGGCGAGAAGCTGGCCCGGGACCCGGTGCTCCCCGGGGACCGCGGTGACATTCGCCAGCGCTCGACGGTGGTGGCGCTGCACCTGGTTCGGTACCTGCTGGAGGGGCGCGAGCCGCCGCGATGAGCCTGCCGGGCGAGCCGTTCGAGGTCCGGGTGACGAGTGCGCAGGCCGAGGACCTGCGCGCGCGCCTGGAGCGTGCGCGCTGGCCCGCGCAGCCGCCGGGCGGCTGGGAGCTGGGAGCGGACCTGGCCTACGTGCGCGGGCTCTGCGAGCACTGGCGGAGCGTGTACGACTTCTCCCGGCTCGAGCGCCTGAACGAGCTGGGCAGCCGCCGGGCGGAGGGGATCCACTTCCTGCGCCTCGCGCCGGCGAGCGCGGCGCCGGCCGGGCATCCCGTCGTCCTGCTGCACGGCTGGCCCAGCGGGCCGATCGAGTACGAGGCGGCCGCGCGGCGCCTGGCGGACGCGGGGCGGGAGGTGATCGTGCCGTCGCTGCCGGGATTCGCCTGGTCGGACGACCCTGGCGAGGCCCTGAACGTGGCGGCGGTGTCGGCCCGGCTGCGCGAGCTGGTCTCGGAGGGGCTCGGCCATCGTACGTACGCGGTGGCCGGCGGGGACTGGGGCGCGATCGTCGCCGCGCGGATGGCCTTCGACGCGCCTGAGAGTGTCGTCGCCCTGCACCTCACGACGCCGCACACCCTGCCGCTCCCCGGCGACCTCGGCCACCCGCCGCTCTCGGAGGCCGAGGCGGCCTGGATCGAGCGCGCGCGCCGCTGGCGGCGGCGGCGCGGATGGCACATGGTCGTCCAGGGGGCCGCGCCCGACGCGATCTCGCCGGCTCTGGGCGACTCCCCGGCCGGCCTCGCCGCCTACCTCGTCGGCAGGTACCGCGCCTGGAGCGACTGCGGGGGTGATGTCGAGCGCCGCTTCTCGAAGGACGAGCTCTGCGACTTCCTGACGATGTTCTGGGTGACGGGCTCGATCGCCTCTTCGATGCGCCTCTACGCGGGCGAGGGCAGCGAGCGCTGGCGGCTGGTGCCGGAGGAGCGGATCGACGCCCCGGCCGGCGTTGCGCTCTTCCCGGGCGAGATGGCCGGCGAGGAGGGGGACCCCGGCCTGAACCCGCCGCGCGAGTGGGCCGAGCGGCTGCTGCCGGGCCTGCGCCGCTGGACGGAGATGCCCGCCGGGGGCCACTTCGCGGCCTTCGAGGAGCCCGACGCCTACGCCGCGGAGCTGCTGGCGTTCCTGGACCAGATCCAGGCCTGAGCGGTCAGGCCGTCTTGGGCGGGTCGGGCGCGTCGCGGCGCTCGAGCTGGATCCGCTTGTGGGCGTCGGGGGTGCCCTCGGCGATCTGCTTGTCGCGCTCGATCTCGGCGTTGATCTCGGCGCCCATCAGGATCGCCAGGTTGGAGATCCACATCCAGACCAGGAGCACGACGAGGCCGCCGAGCGTGCCGTAGGTCTTGTCGTAGGAGCCGAACTTCGAGACGTAGAGGGCGAAGGCGGCCGAGGCGACGATCCAGACGACGATCGCGAACACGCTCCCCGGGGTGATCCACTTGAAGCCACGGAGCTTCACGTTCGGCGACGTGTAGTAGAGGACCGCGATGACGACGGCGGCGATCAGCAGCAGCGCCGGCCACTTGGCGACGTTCCAGACGCTGACGGCGGTGTCGCCGACGCCGAGCGGGCCGGCGACCGCGTCCACGACGGGGCCGGTCATCACCAGCGCCAGCGCGGCGAGCGCCAGCAGGACCACGACCACCAGGGTCACGAGGATCTGCAGCGGGCGCAGCTTCCAGAAGGGGCGCCCTTCCCGCGTCTCGTAGATGACGTTGCACGCGCGCCCGAAGGCGCCGACGTAGCTCGAGGCGGAGAAGAGGGCCGTGCCGAGGCCGACGAAGAAGAGGATGCCGGAGGCGCCGCGGTTGGAGGTGATCGACTCGACCGGGCCGGAGAAGGTGTCCGCCGCCGACTCGGGGCCGATCTCGGTGACGATCTCGGTCAGCTTCTCGGTCGTCTCCTTCGGGTCGGCGAAGACGCCGAGCAGCGAGACGAGGGCGATCATCGCGGGGAAGAGGGAGAGCAGGCCGTAGTAGGTGAGCGTGGCCGCCCAGTCGGTCATGCCGTCCTCGCGGAATTCGTCGAAGGTGCGCTTCAGGACGGCCAGCACGCCGGTCTTGCGCTTGACCCCGGCGGGTTCTTCCTCCCGCGCCGGGACGGACTCGGTGACCGGGTCGCGATCGTCGCGGGCCGGGGCATCCTCGCCCCGGGCGGCGGTCCTCTCAGGCCGTCCCTCCGGCTCGGCCGTCCCGCTGTCTCTTCCCTCTGGCGCGTCACTGCATCTCTGCTACCCGGATCCGAGGGGGCGAACCCGCCGGGGGCGGCGCTTAACTTCGCGTGAATGGCCAAGGAGCGCCTCAAGAGCCCGCGCGCGCGGCTGTTCGTGGCGCTGGAACTGCCGGAGGAGGTTCGCGCGCAGATCGTGGCCTGGCAGGCGCGCGAGCTGGCCGATCCGGCGCTGCGGCCGGTGAGGCCGGAGTCGCTGCACATGACGCTGGTCTTCCTCGGCTACCAGGCCGAGAAGGACCTGGAGCGGATCGCGGAGGCGGCGCTCGGGGTCGAGGCACTTCGCGCCGGAGGTGGAGCTGCTCCCCGACCCGGTCGGCGTGCCGCGGGGCCGGCGGCCACGGCTGTACGCGCTCGACGCCCCGTCCGAGGGCGCCGTGGCGCTCCAGGGCGAGGTCGAGCGGCGGCTGGTGGCGGCGCGCTTCCACGAGGCGGAGAAGCGCCCCTTCTGGGCGCACCTGACCGTGGCGCGGGTGAAGCCGGCGGCGCGCGGCTCGCGCAAGCCGGCGGAGGTGGGGAGGCCGCCGGGCCCCCTGGGGGGAACACCCGTTCGGTTCCGTCCGACCCGTCTGGTGCTCTTCAGGTCCCACTTGCGGCCGACAGGCGCCGAGTACGAACCGATGGCTGAGTTGGAGCTTCCGACCGCCACCTGACCGAGACAGAGAGGTGATTTGAGATGGCAGATGCGAAGCCCAGCCTGCGAGAGGCCGGCGAGAAGGACGCGAAGGCCCGCGACCAGGCCCTGCAGGCCGCGCTGGGCCAGATCGAGAAGGAGTTCGGCGCCGGGTCCGTGATGACCCTGGGCGCCGGCAGCGTGGTCCAGGTCGAGGCGATCTCGAGCGGCTCGCTGCCGCTGGACGTGGCGCTCGGGATCGGCGGCGTGCCGCGCGGGCGCATCGTCGAGATCTTCGGCCCGGAGTCCTCGGGCAAGACGACGCTGGTCTACCACATCATCGCCGAGGCCCAGGCCCGCGGCGGGGTCTGCGCCTTCGTGGACGCCGAGCACGCGCTCGACCCCGCGTACGCGCGCAGGATCGGCGTGGACACCGACGAGCTGCTGGTCTCCCAGCCCGACTACGGCGAGCAGGCGCTCGAGATCGTGGACGTCCTGGTGCGCTCGGGCGCGGTGGACGTGGTCGCGGTGGACTCTGTCGCCGCGCTGACGCCGAAGGTCGAGCTCGAGGGGCAGATGGGGGAGACACAGGTGGGCCTCCAGGCGCGGCTGATGTCGCAGGCCCTGCGGAAGCTGGCGGGCAACCTGAACCGCGCCAAGACCGTCTGCCTGTTCACGAACCAGATCCGGGAGAAGATCGGGGTCATGTTCGGATCGCCCGAGACCCAGCCCGGTGGGCGCGCGCTCAAGTTCTATTCGTCGCAGCGGCTCGACATCCGCCGCATCGAGACCCTCAAGGAGGGGACCGAGGCGGTCGGCAACAGGGTGCGCGTGAAGGTGGTCAAGAACAAGGTCGCGCCGCCGTTCCGCCAGGCCGAGTTCGACATCGAGTACGGCCAGGGCATCTCGAAGGAGGGCGGCGTGCTGGACCTGGCGCTGGAGCACGACCTCGTCCAGAAGTCCGGCTCGTTCTTCTCCTACGGCGAGACGCGGCTCGGCCAGGGGCGCAACAACACCAAGGAGTTCCTGCGCGACAACCCGGAGCTGCGGACCGAGCTGGAGGGGAAGATCAACGCGAAGCTCGGGGTCGGCGGAGCCGGCGAGGACGCCGAGCCGGCCGGGCCGCAGGCCGTCCCGGACGAGCCCGCGGCGGACCCCGGGGCCGAGGCCGGCGCGGCGCCGCCGGCCGGCGCCGAAACGCCCGCGGAGGACGGCAAGCCCGCGGCCCGCAAGGCCCAGAAGAAGGCTGCCTGAGCCCGCGGGACATCCGGCGTCCGGTTCCGCGGAACCGCCTCAGCGCGGCTCCGCGCGCGAGCGCGACGGGTTCGAGCTGGCGCTGGGCGCGCTCGCGCGCAAGGAGCGCACCGAGGCCGAGCTGGCGGAGTGGCTGCGCGGGCGCGGGGTGGGCGAGGAGGAGCTGCTCGACGTGCTCGCGCGGCTCGCCGAGGCCGGCGCGCTCGACGATGAGCGCTTCGCGCGCCTGTTCGCGGAGGACAAGCGGGAGCTGCAGGGCTGGGGGCCGGACCGGATCGCGGAGGCGCTGCGCGCCCGCGGGGTCGAGCAGGCGCTGGTGGAGGCGGCGCTCGCGGCGGAGAGCCACGAGGCGACGCGGATGCGCGCGGTGGGGGTGCTGGAGGCGAGCGGGGCTGACGTGAGCGACGAGGCGGGACGGGGGAGGGCGCTGTCGCTGCTGGCGCGCCGGGGGTTTCCGCTGGAGCTGTCCTACGACGCGATCCGGGACCTCGAGCGGAACGGATAGGATTCCCGGCCGCATGGATCTAGACGGTTCGTTCTTCTGGTGGTTCGCGGGCGCCCTGGTGCTCGCCGCCCTGGTCATCTCGGCGGTGGGCATTCGCGGCAAGGCCGACTTCCCCCCGAGCGGGCCCGCGATGTGGGGCATCCTCGCCGTGTTCGCCCTGGTCGTCGTCGGGACGGGCGCCTACGCGGTCGCGAACGCCTCCGAGGAGAAGGAGCACCGCGAGCAGGAGCTCGCCGAGGAGGAGGAGGCGGCGGCCGAGGAGAACTCGGGCGCGGAGGCGGGAGCCGCCTCCGGGGCGCAGTCAGCCGAGGAGCCGACCCCGACCACGGAGGAGGGCTCCATTGGGAAGGCCACCACGCTCGACGTGACCTCGCCCGAGGACGGCGGGCTCAGCTTCGAGCCCAGCGGGCTCGAGGCGCCGGCCGGCGTGATCACGCTGGCCTACGAGAACCCCTCGCCGGTCCCGCACAACATCGCGCTCGAGGACGAGGCCCAGGAGGTGCTCGACCAGAGCGACGACGTCACCGCAGGCTCGGTCGAGATCACCACTGAGCTCGCGCCCGGCGAGTACGCGTACTTCTGCGCCATCCCCGGCCATCGCGAGGCCGGCATGGAAGGCGTCCTCACCGTCGACTAGTCCCCTCGCTGGCCGCCGCCGCGCTCTCGCTTGCGCCGCTCGGCTAGCTGCGCCCGATGATCGCCGCGAGGGCGAGCGCGACACGCTTGCGCAGGGTGGGGGCCGGTCCGCGGGCCGTGTGGCGTTCGCGGGCGCTGCGCTGCGCGTGCCGGGGGCCCTGGTGGCGGGTCTGGCGCTGCTGGGTCTCGATCAGTGTCTGAAGCGGATGCATTTCCCTCTTCTTTGCCGTGGGTTGCATGGAGAGACGCGATCCCACACCCGCTATTCCCGGGACCGCGTGAGCCTCGTCACACGGCAGTCGGCGCTAGCCTGAGCCCGGATGGAGGCCAAGCGCTACCACGTGACGACGTTCGGGTGCCAGATGAACGAGCACGACTCCGAGCGGATGAAGGGAATGCTCGACTCGCTCGGCTACGTCGAGGCAGCGGAGCGCTCCGATGCCGACCTGATCCTCTTCAACACCTGCTCGATCCGCGAGTCGGCGGACAACCGCTTCGTCGCCCACCTCGGGGAGGCGAAGCGCCTGAAGGGCGAGGACCCGGCGCGGGTGGTCGGGGTCGGCGGCTGCTGGGCGCAGTCGGTGAAGGACGAGGTCTTCCGCCGCTTCCCCTTCGTGGACGTGGCCTTCGGCCCCGGGCAGATCCACCGGCTGGCCGAGTTCCTCAACTCCGACTCGCTCAGCGCGCAGGGCTACTTCGAGTTCGAGGAGGTCTCGGGCCACCTGCCGATGAAGCGGGCGCGGGAGTTCCAGGGCTGGGTGCAGATCTCGCAGGGCTGCAACTGCGTCTGCTCGTACTGCATCGTGCCCTCGACGCGAGGCCGCGAGGTCAGCCGCGACCCGGCCGAGCTGGTCGCCGAAGTGGAGCGGCTGGCCGGCGACGGGGTGGTCGAGGTGACGCTGCTCGGCCAGAACGTCAACAGCTACGGCCGCGACCTGCCGCTCGAGAGCAGGATCCGCTTCTCGGAGCTGCTCGAGCGGATCGACGCCGTGCCGGGCATCGAGCGCATCCGCTACACGAGCCCGCACCCGAAGGACATGCGCGAGGACGTGATCGCCGCCCACGCGAGCCTGCCCTCGCTCTGCGAGCACATCCACCTGCCGCTGCAGTCGGGGTCGAGCCCGGTGCTGAAGCGGATGCGCCGCACCTACAACCGCGAGCGCTACATGGACCGGGTCGCGCTGATCCGCGAGCACGTGCCGGACTGCGCGATCACCACGGACATCATCGTCGGCTTCCCGGGCGAGAGCGAGGAGGACTTCGAGCGAACGCTGGAGGTCGTGGAGGAGGTCGGCTACGACGGCGCCTTCACCTTCATCTTCTCGCCGCGCCGCGGCACCGAGGCGGCCGAGATGGAGGGCCAGCTCTCCCACGCCGTCAAGCGCGAGCGCATGGAGCGCCTCGTCGAGCTCGTGCAGCGCCGGGCGCGGGAGCGGGCCGAGCGCTTCGTCGGCCGCAGCATGGAGGTCCTGGTCGAGGGGCCCGAGCCGCAACGACCCGACCCGCCTGCGCGGCCGCACCCGCCACAACAAGACCGTCAACTTCGACGGCATCGCCGGCCCCGGCGAGCTGGTCCAGGTCGAGATCACCGGCGCGACCTCGCAGTCGCTGAGCGGGCACGAGCGCATCCTCAGCCGCGCCTAGGGCGCCGCGCGCATGCAGGCCCGGACCCCAGCCGCGCCCGGGAAGCCCGGCGCGCAACCGCGGATCGTCGCGATCTTCGGCCCCACCGCCGTCGGCAAGACCGGGGTCGCGATCGAGCTCGCCGAGCTGCTGCGCGCCCGCGGGGAGGACCCGGTCGCCCTCAACTGCGACTCGATCCAGGTGTACCGCGGGCTCGAGCTGCTGAGCGGCGCCGCCGACGCCGCCGAGCAGGAGCGCCTCGAGCACCGGCTGCTCTCCTTCGTGGACCCGGCCGAGGAGTTCAGCGCGGGCCGCTACGCCGAGCTGGCGCACGCCGAGATCGACGGCCTGCTGGCCGAGGGTCGCCGGCCGCTCGTCGTCGGGGGCACCGGGCTCTACCTGCGCGCCGCCCTGGCCGAGCTGGAGCTGCGCGACCCGGTCGCGCCGGACCTGCGCGCGGAGGTCGAGGCGGAGGTCGCGAGAGCGGGGCCCCGAGGCCCTCCACGCAGAGCTCGACCCGGAGCTGGCAGCGGACATCGCGCCGACCGACCGCAAGCGGGTGGCGCGACTGGTCGAGCTGCAGCGGGCGGGCATCGAGCCCCATCGCGGCGGGGAGGGCATGTGGACGGCGGAGCTCCGCCATCCGACGCTCCTGGTCGGCCTGGCGATGGACCGTGCCGAGCTCGCTGCCAGGATCGACGCTCGCGTCGACGCGATCCTCGAGGCCGGCGCCGCCGAGCAGGTGCGCGCGGCCGCCGAGCGCGGCGCCTCGCGCACCGCCCGGGCCGCGCTCGGATTCGAGCAGCTGCTCGAGGGCCACGACGCCTCTCCGCCTCCGGAGGCCGTCGAGGCGATCAAGGCTGCCCACCGCCGCTACGCGCGCCGCCAGCTCACCTGGATGCGGCGGATGGAGGGGGTAACGGTGCTGGACCGGACGGGGCTGAGCGACACGGAGGCGGCGCAGCGGATAGAAGTCCTGCTGTGAGCGGCAACGTGGAGACGCTGGACGACTCTTCGACTTGTTCCTGGCCGCGGACGAGGAGACGATGAAGTGGGAACTCGGCCGCGATTTCGAATCCCAAGCGAAGGAGATGGGGGGCTTCGGGGAGATGCTTCGGGAGACGATCGAACCTGACGTGGTCATCGACGTGAGCGCGCTCTCCGCCAGCTTCCCCGAGAACCGCGGGCGCTACGAAGACACACCGGGTGGGTCGAGTTCTGGGGCGCCTGGCTCGATCCCTGGAAGGACTTCGAGTTCGACCGCGGCTCGTTCGAGCCGCACGGAGACCATGTGGTCGTCGAGACCCTGATCAGAGCCCGCGGCCAGGAGAGCGAGGTGCCGGTGCAGTGGCGCGTGTTTCAGGTCTGGACCTTCCGCGACGGGAAGATCGTCGGCCTGACGTCATTCGACACGCGCGACGAGGCGCTGGCGTTCGCCGGAGCCGACTAGTCTCAGCGCGCGATGCGGTTCGAGAAGTGGAACGCGCTGGGCAACGACTACGCCATCTTCGAGGCGGAGGCGCTGCCGTGGGAGCTGACGGCCGAACGGATCAGGCGGATCTGCGAGCCGCACTTCGGCGTCGGCTCCGACGGGATCCTCCTGCTCTCGCGAACCGAGCGGCCCGAGCGGGTAGCCAAGCTGCGCATCTTCAATCCCGACGGCAGCGAGGCCGAGCTGTCCGGAAACGGGGCGCGTGAGGCGGTGATGTACCTGCGCCGCTCCGGCTGGACGGACGCCGACGAGTTCACGATCGAGACGGCGGCGGGGCCGATGACACCGACGATCACCTCCGAGCGCACCTGCACGCTCGACATGGGGCGTGCCTCGACGACCTCCAAGGACTATCCGGAGGGCCCGGAGGACGGCCGCGGCGAGCTGGAGGCCGCGGGGCGGAGGTGGGCCTTCCAGCCACGTCTCGGTCGGCAACCCGCAGTGCGCGATCAGGGTGGACGGCGGGCCTCGAGGAGCTCGACCTGCCGGCGATCGGGCCGCCGGCATCGAGCGGCCACGAGCTGTTCCCGAACCGGACCAACGTCAGCTTCTATCCGGGTCGAGGGCTCCAGGGTCCGGGCGCGGATCTTCGAGCGCGGCGTGGGGGAGACGCTCTCCTCGGGACCGGCGCCAGCGGCGCGGCTGTTGCCGCGTTCCTGGCCGGCGCGCCGAGCCCCCTGACCGTCGAGCTCGACGGCGGTGAGCTCGAGGTCGAGGTCAGCGGCGAGCTGGACGTCCGCCTGACGGGCTGGGCCGAGCCCGTCTACGCGGGCGAGCTCTCCGCCGAGCTCATGCGAGCGCTCGCGGACCTCTGAGGGCTGATGTGAGTCATCCACGCACGCGTGGACGCCGCATGCCTTCGCTGGATCACCACCCGCGCCCTCGCGGGTAGTCACCACTACCCGCTTCGGCCGCGTGCGGCGCCCAGCTCGGCCTGCGACGCCCACGCGCACGCGCCTGACCCACATCAACCCTCTAGATTTCCGCGCCCGTGGCCCTGACCGACCCGTCCAAGCGCCTGGAGGCGATCCCTCCCTACATGTTCGCCGAGCTCGAGCGGAAGATCGAGCAGAAGCGCGACGAGGGCATCGAGGTGATCAGCCTCGGCATCGGCGACCCCGACCTGCCGACCTACCGCTACATCGTCGAGGCGATGCGCGAGGCGGTCGGCGACCCGAGCACGCACCGCTACCCCTCGAACCGCGGCCGCCCCGAGTTCCGCGAGGCCTTCGCCGACTTCTACCGGAGCCGCTTCGGAGTCGAGATCGACGCGGTCAACGAGGTGATCCCCGCGATCGGCGCCAAGGAGTGCATCTACAACCTCTGCTTCGCCTTCCTCGATCCGGGCGACGTCGCCCTCGCTGCCGACCCCGGCTACCCGGTCTACACCGGCGGGCCCGTGCTGGCGGGCGCCGAGGCCTTCCTGCTGCCGCTGGTGCCGCGGCTGGGCTTCGTGCCGGACCTCGACGCGATCCCCGCCGAGAAGCTGGAGGCCGCTCGCCTGCTCTTCATCAACTACCCGAACAACCCGACCGGTGCCGTGGTCCCGGACGGGTTCTTCGAGCGGGTGGTCGAGCTCGCGCGCGAGCACGAGATCCTCGTCGTCCACGACAACGCCTACTCCGAGACGACCTACGACGGCTACGTCGCGCCGAGCTTCCTCGCGACGCCGGGCGCCAAGGAGGTCGGGGTCGAGGTCTTCTCGCTCTCGAAGGGCTTCAACATGACCGGCTGGCGCTGCGCGGCGATCCTCGGCAACGCCGACGCGGTCAAGACCTACTGGCGCCTGAAGACGAACATAGACTCCGGCCTGCTTCGAGGCCGTCCAGCTCGCCGGCGCGGCGGCGCTGCGCGGCTCGCGCGAGCCCCTCGAGGAGATGTGCTCGATCTACGCGCGCAGGCGCGAACCTCGCGGTGGAGACCCTGCGGGCGATCGGGGTCGAGGTCGACGCGCCGAAGGGCACCATCTACATCTGGGCGCCCGGTCCCGGAGGGGCACACCTCCACCTCGTTCGCCGAGCTGGTCCTCGAGGAGGCCGCCGTGGTCGTCTCGCCCGGCTCGATGTACGGGCCGAGCGGAGAGGGCTTCTTCCGCATCTCCCTGACGACGCCGGACCCGCTGCTGACCGAGGCGCTGGAGCGCCTGCGGGTGCACCTCAGCCCCTGAGCCGGCCCGGCGCCGCCGGCGCGATCTGACCGGCGCATCGGGCGGCCGAAGGGGGGAGACTTCGTTTCCCCCGGGCCTCAACGGGTAAGCCAACCGCTTCCCGCCAACGCGGCCAGCGCCGCGCGCCGGGCTCAAGTCCACCACCGATCCGCCGAGACCACTTTGAGATGACCGAAGCCGGACTGCTGCTTGCCCTGGGCTGTGCCCTGCTGACCAACGTCGCGCTGCTGTGCAAGCACCGCGGGGCCGTCGAGGCGCCGTCGGTGGCCTTCAGCCACCCGCTGCGCAGCGCCGCCTCGCTGTTCGGCTCGAAGTGGTGGACGATCGGCTTCGCGATCGCGTTCGTCGCCTGGGCGCTTCACGTCGCGGCGCTCGCGATCGCGCCGCTCTCGATGGTGCAGGCCGTGATCGCCGGCGGCCTGGCCCTGCTCGCCCTGCCGGCCCGCCACCTCTTCGGCATCTCCCTCGGCTGGCGCGAGTTGACCGGCCTCGGCCTCAGCGCCGGCGGACTCGCCTTCCTCGCGCTGACCGCCACCGACCACCCGACGAGCGGCCAATACGAGGTCGCGACGATGGCCGCCTTCGAGGGCGGCGCGATCATGCTCGGCGTCGCGCTGCTGCTCTCCGGCGCGCGCGGCAACGCCCACCCTCACGGGGGCCTGCTGCTCGGCGCCGCCGCGGGCCTGCTGATCGGGGTCTCCGACGTCGCCCTCAAGGCCCTCGCGGAGACCGTGCCCGGCGACCTGGCCGCTCGATCCTCAGCCCCTGGACCGCCGTGGCCCTTCTCGCCTCGATCGGCGCCTTCTACGCGCTCGCGCGCTCGCTCCAGCTCGGCGACGCCGTCGAGGTCATCGTCCTCTCCTCGGTCGCCGCCAACTGCGCCGCGATCGGCGGCGGCGTCCTCGTCTTCGGCGACCCGGTCGGCTCCGACGCCCTCGGCGTCGCCGCCCGCGCGGCCGCCTTCGTCGCGGTGATCGCCGCAGCGGCGCTGATCCCGGCCCCACGCCCAACGCGCCCCGAGCACGCCTGAGGGGAACGAAACCCGCCGGCGACGCGTCGCGTCACCCGCCGTGCGCCGATCGCGCATCGGCGCCCGAGTGACGACTGATGCCGGTCATAGCCGGCACGAGTCGTCATTCGGCCTGCGACGTCGCCCTGCGCCGCTGCGCCGCTGCGCTCCCCGGTCCTAAGATCTGGGCAATGGCACGCGACCGCTCAGGCAACTCCACGGACACCCGCACGCGCCCCTCTGATGGCGCGGGCGTCGCCAACCGCAGGGCGCGCCAGCGCGCGCTCGTGGTCGGCGTCGTTCGCGACGGCGCAGGCGGCGAGCGCGACGAGCTCGCGGAGATGAAGGAGCTGCTGCGCACGGGCGGCATCGCCACGGCCGGCGAGCTGATCCAGCGCCGCGACCGCCCCGATCCGGACCGCTACCTGGGACGCGGCAAGATCGACGAGCTGAAGCGCGAGATCAACCGCCGCGACGCGAACCTGGTCGCGACGGACGACGAGCTGGCGCCCCGCCAGGAGCGCAACCTCGAGAAGGAGCTCGGCGTCCCGGTCGTGGACCGCACCGCCGTGATCCTCGACATCTTCGCCGATCACGCCCACACCGCCGAGGGCAAGCTCCAGGTCGAGCTGGCCCAGCTCGAGTACAACCTCGCGCGCCTGCGCGGCCTCTGGACCCATCTCGACGCCCTCGCCGGCGGCTTCGGGGGCGGGGGAGGGGGCCGCGTCGCCACCAGGGGCCCCGGCGAGGCCCAGATCGAGGTCGACCGCCGCCTCGCCCGCGACCGCATCGCCGCCCTGCGGCGGCGGCTGAGGCGCACCGAGGCGAACCGCGCCGTGATGCGGGCGCGCCGCGAGAGCGCGGCCCTGCCGACCGCCGCGCTCGCCGGCTACACCAACGCCGGCAAGTCGACGCTGATGAATGCCCTGACCGGAGCCGACGTCGGCGTGGGGGAGCGGCTCTTCCACACGCTGGACCCGACCACCCGCGGCTACGAGTTCGAGGGCCGCCGCTATCTGCTCACCGACACGGTCGGCTTCATCCGCAAGCTCCCGCACCAGCTCGTCGAGGCGTTCAAGGCGACGCTGGAGGAGACGACGCTCGCCGACCTGCTGCTGCACGTGATCGACGGCTCGCAGGGCGAGGAGGCGATCGGCGAGGCCGTCGCCGCGGTCGAGAGCGTGCTCGAGGAGATCGGAGCGGGCGAGCGGCCGCGGCTGGTCGTCCTCAACAAGATCGATCTGCTCGACGAGGATGAGCGCCGGGAGCTTCGTATCGCGCATCCGGGCGCCGTCCTGGTCTCGGCCGCGAGTGGCGAGGGGCTCGACGAGCTTCGCGCCGCCGTCGCGGCGGCGCTCCGCGACCGCCTCACCGAGGTGGAGCTGCTCGTCCCCTACGAGCACGGCGACCGGCTCTCCGAGCTGCACGAGCTCGCCGGCGACCTCGAGCGCGACGACCGCGCGGACGGCGTGCATGTCCGCGCCCTGGTGCCGCCTGCCGTCGCCGAGCGCTTCGCCGAGTTCGCGGTGGCGCGCACCGGCGGCTGACCGGGGCCGCCTCTACGCTGGGCGGCCAGATGGAGGAGCTCCTCTTCACCCGCCTCGACCCCGGGGCCGTGCTCCCGACCCGCGCGCATGACGGCGATGCGGGGCTCGACCTCTACGCAGCCGAGGACGCCCGGTTCGGCCCCGGCGAGCGGCTCAGCGTGGGCACCGGCCTCGCCGTGGCGATTCCCGTCGGGCACGCGGGCCTCGTCGTGCCCCGCTCCGGCCTCGCCCTGAGGCACGGGATCGCCCTGGTCAACGCGCCCGGCGTGATCGACTCCGGCTACCGCGGCGAGCTCCGCGTCCTGCTCCTGAACACCGACCGCAGCGCCGAGTTCAAGCTCAGCGCCGGCGACCGGGTCGCCCAGCTCCTGCTGATCCCGGTCGCCACCCCGCCGCCGGCCGAGGCGGACTCGCTCGACGAGACCGCCCGCGGGACGGGCGGCTTCGGCTCCAGCGGTCTCTAGGACGCCGCGGCGGCGCGCTCAGGCGGGCGCGTGGGCGCGAATGATCGCCGAGGCCGCGTGCTCGTGGACCCGGTGGGTCTCCTCGATCTCGATCCTCTCGAAGCCCGCGGCCCGAAGCTCGCGCTCGAAGTCGGCGGGCGTCAGCGCGCCGGCGATGCAGCCGGTCCACTGCTGCATGTCCGCGCGGGTCGCCTCATCCATCTCCGGGTCGGCGACTACGTCCGTGACGGCGAAGCGCCCACCTGGCCGGATGACGCGCGCAGCCTCGCGGAAGACCGCCCCCTTGTCGGGAGAGAGGTTGATCACGCAGTTGGAGATGATCACGTCCACGGAGTCGTCGGGCAACGGAACGTCCTCGATCGTGCCCTTGAGGAACTCGACGTTCTCGACGCCGGCTTCGCGCTGGTTGCGGCGGGCCAACTCCAGCATCTCGTCGGTCATGTCGAGGCCGTAGGCCCTGCCGCTCTCACCGATCCGGCGGGCGGAGAGCAGCACGTCGATCCCGCCTCCTGACCCGAGGTCGAGCACGGTCTCGCCCTCGTGGAGCTCCGCGACGGCGGTCGGGTTGCCGCAGCCGAGCGAAGCCAGCGTCGCGGCGTCGGGAAGGGCGTCGGTCTCGCCACTTGCGTACAGCCCGGCGCCGAAGCCGGCGAGGCCCTCCTGGGTCTCGGCAATCGCGGCCGGGCCGCAGCAGGACGCGCTCCCGCCGGCGGTCGCCTCGACGGAGACGGACCTCGCCGCGGCGGCGTAGCGGTCGCGCACGACCTCTCGGACGTCGCCGCCGTCCTCGCCTTCGCTGCAGCCGCAGCCGCCCGAGCCGCAGCAGTCGCCTTTGGCCTCAGGCTCGCAGCAGGTCTCCTGTGCCTCGGCCGTACAGCAGTCGCTCTTCACCTCTAGCTCAGCCATGCGCTGACCTCCTCGATCGCTCCGGGGTTGACGTAGTAGTAGGCCCACAGCCCCTGGCGCTCCGAGCCGACGATCCCCGCCTCCCGCAGCTTCTTGAGGTGATGGGAGATGGTGGGCTGGGAGAGGTCGAAGAGGGGAACCAGCTCGCAGACGCAGACTTTGCCGGCGTGCTTGCGGAGCACGTCCACGAGCTGCATGCGCACCGGGTCGCCCAGCGCCTTCGCCACGGTCGCCATGCGCTCGGCCTGCGTGCGCTCGATGTCCGGGTAGACGACGGGCTGGCAGCAGGGCTCGCCGGCGGGGCGCTTGTGCTTCGGGGCGAGCTCCAGATCGACGGGCATCTATATATGTATATCAATTGAAGTGACAAACGTCAATGGAATAGGATCGCGCCGTGGATCCGTCGCTCTCGATCGCGCGCCGCGCCGGAGCCGAGGGGCTCGCGGCCTTCGCGCTGGTGTTCGCCGGCTGCGGCGCGATCGTCACCGACGCGGAGTACGGAGGGGCGCTCGGGACCGTTGGGATCGGCATCGTCTTCGGGCTGATCATCATGGCGATGGTCTATGCGACCGGGCATCTGTCCGGAGCCCACATCAACCCGGCGGTGACGCTGGCGTTCGCGCTCACCCGCCACTTCCCGGTCCGGGCGGCGGCGGCGTACATCGTCGCCCAGCTCGCGGGGGCCGCGCTCGCCGCGCTCTGCCTGCTGACGGTCTGGACGGACGCTCCTGCCGGCCTGGGGACGACGGTCCCGACCGTGGGCAATGGCAGCGCTTTGCTCTACGAGGCGCTCCTGACAGCCTTCCTGATGTTCGTGATCATGGCCGTGGCGACCGACACGCGGGCCGTGGGCGCCGCGGCCGCCATCGCGATCGGCGGCACCGTCGGCCTTGACGCGATCCTCGGCGGTCCCGTGACGGGCGCCTCGATGAACCCGGCGCGCTCCTTCGGGCCCGCGCTGGCGGCCGGGGAGTGGGGCGACCTCTGGATCTACGTGGTGGGCCCGCTCGGCGGGGCCGCCCTCGGCGCGCTCGCCTATCAGCTCGTGCGCGGGGAGCACCCGGCGCACCCTCGCTGAGCCGGCGCCCAGCGCTGCGGCGCTAGCTGAAGGAGACCTGCGGAGCCTCGCGCTCGGAGTCGTCGGCGATCTCGAAGAACTCCCGGTCGGTGAAGCCGCCCTGCTTGGCGACGATCGACATCGGGAACTGCTGGATCTTCGTGTTGTAGCTCTGGACGTTGGAGTTGTAGATCCGGCGCGCCGCCTGGATCTCGTCCTCCAGCTCGGAGAGCTGATTCTGGAGCTGCTGGAAGTTCTCCGTGGCGCGCAGCTCGGGGTACTGCTCGGCGACGACGCGGAGGCCGCCGAGGGCGGACGTCAGGGCCGACTCCGCCTGCGCGGTCTGCTGGACGCCCTGGGCGCCCATAGCCTGGCTGCGGGCCTGGGTGACCTTCTCGAAGGTCTCGCGCTCGTGCGTCGCGTAGCCCTTGACGGCCTCGACCAGGTTCGGGATCAGGTCGTGCCGGCGCTTGAGCTGGACGTCGATGCCGCTCCAGGCCTCGTCCACCCTGTTGCGCGAGGCGATGATGCTGTTGCGAATCAGGATGTAGATCACGCCGGCGAGGACGACGAGACCCACGAGGATCAGGAGGATGATCACGGCGCTGATCCTATACGCCCGGCGGGCGCCAGCCCCTACTCGCGCTCCGCGGCGCGCCGCGCGGCCGCGTGGGAGGCGGCCTCGAGCTCGTCCGGGAGCGGCGCCAGCTCAGGCTCGGTGCCCGTGCGCCGGGCGAGCGCGAGCGCGATCAGGCGGTCCGCGAGGCGCGAGTTCTTCGGCAGCAGGGGGCCGTGCAGGTAGGTGCCGATCATGTTGTGGCGGCGCACGCCCTCGAGGCCGTCCCGCCCGTTGTTCCCGTGCCCGTGGATGACGCGTCCGAGCGGCTCGGCGCCGGGGCCGAGGCGGGTCCGGCCGCCGTGGTTCTCGAAGCCGGCCAGCCGCTCGGGTCCGTCGCCGATGTCGGCCTCGATCTCGACGTTGCCGATCAGGCGCGGGCCGTCCTCGCGGACGGTCTCGAGGTCGGCGATGCCGAGTCCCGGGATCGCCCGCTCGCCGAGCTGGTAGCTGTGGCCGAGCAGCTGGTAGCCGCCGCAGACGGCCAGGAGCGCGGCGCCGTCCTCAACGGCCGAGGCGATCGCGTCCCGCTTGGAGCGCAGCATGTCCGCGGCGACCAGCTCCTGGTCGCGGTCCTGTCCGCCGCCGATGTAGATCAGGTCGTGCTCGGCGGGGTCGAAGCCCTCGCCGGGGCCCGCGGCCGCGTACGCGAAGCCGATGCCGCGCCATTCGCAGCGCCGCTGCAGGAAGAGGATGTTGCCGCGGTCGGCGTAGATGTTCATCTGCTCGGGGTAGAGCGCGAGCAGGCGCAGCTCAAACCCGGTTTCAGCCGCCATCGGGCACCTCCAGCAGGACGGCGATCGAGTCGGCCTCGCCGGGCTCCGACGCGATCTTGCGCCGTCCGGCGGGGGAGAGGCCCGCGGTGCGCGCCTCCTCCTCGAGCTGGTCCGGGGCCAGGCGGTGCAGCAACTCGTCGTGGACCGTGCGCTCGGTCTCCCCGTCGGGCGCGACGCGGCGCCGCAGGCGGCGCACCCGGATCGTGTTCTCCTGCACCTGGAGCCAGAGCGGCTCGCTCGCGTAGATCCAGCCCCCAACCTCGCGCATGTCCGGAGGCCGCGGCTCCAGCTCCGGGTCGTCCTCGAACACGAAAGAGGATTCGTCCACGACGACGGCAGCAAAGACCCCCCCGGCCGGGAGCATGCGCGCGACATTGGCAAGGGCCTGTGCCCGTCCCTCGGGTGAGATCTGCTGGATCACGTGGAGGGGGGCGATGGCGGTGCTCGGTGCCATCGCATTCGGATCGTGCTCGGGCAACGGCCAGGGGGCAGTGATGTCGGCGGCGGTGGCCGAGAACGCCTCGGCCCACCCCGGGCCATGCCGGTCACGCCATCGCCACCTGAGCTCGTGCATCAGCTCCTCATCGGCCTCGATTGCGATGACGTCGTGGCCCTTGCGCGCCAAGTGCAGCGACACGCGCCCCGTACCCGCCCCGATCTCGAGCACCGCGCCGTCGGCCGAGCCCGCCAGCTCCTCCCAGAGCTCCAGGTCGCCCGCATACGCCCCGAACTCGACGTCCTGCCAGATCGCGGTCTCGGGAATCGTTCGCTCCGCGGCGCTCACTCCCAGTACTCCCGCGCCAGGCCGCGCTGGCTCAGCAGCGTGCGCAGCTCGAGCAGGGCCGTGTAGGTGGGCAGGGCGAAGAGCCGCTCGGGTGCGCCGCCCACGGCGTCGTCCAGCGACCTCTCGATCCCCTCGCGCACCTCGATCGCGGACTCGGGCCAGCCGGCGTACTTGAGGCGCAGGGCCATCTCGGGCGCGCGCGTGCCGGTGCAGACCGCGCGCCGCACGCCTCCGGCGAGCAGCTCGAAGTCCGCGTCCCAGATCCAGGAGACGTCGCGGCCGTCGGCGATGCGGTCGTTCAGCGCGAGCCAGAGGTCAATGCCGCCGGCGGCCCCCTCGCTCTCGAGCGCGAGCGTGCGCAGCACCTCGTTCGCGCCGGCGGGGTTCTTGATCAGCAGGATCGAGACCGGCTTGCCGTCCACCTCGATCGTCTCGACGCGGCCGAAGACGGCGGTCATCCGCTGGAGCCCGGCGCGGATCAGCTCCAGGGAGATGCCGGAGCGCAACGCCGCCGTGACCGCCGCGAGCGCGTTGTAGACGTTGTAGAGGCCGGGGAGGGGGAGCTCCAGCTCCAGCTCGCCCTCCGGGGTGCGGACGCGCAGCGCGGACCCCGCCATGCCGCGCAGCTCGATCTCTGTGGCGGCGACGTCGGGCGCCGGGCGGTCCGCCTCGCAGCTCGGGCACTCGTAGTGGCCGAGGTGACCGACGAACGCCCGCTCGTAGGCGTAGGGAGCGCCGCAGCGGCGGCAGTGCTTCGCGTCGTGGGCGTGCTGGAGCCGGGGGAGGGCCTGGCTCGCGTCCTCGATGCCGAAGTAGGTGACGCCCGGTCGCCGGCGCAGCTCCCGGTCGCGGCCGAGGTCGGCGATCAGCGGGTCGTCCGCGCAGAGCGCGAACCCGACCCCGCCGGCGGCGCTGAGCTGCTCGACCAGCACGGCCCACTCGTCGGCCAGGCGCTCCAGCTCGCCGTAGCGGTCGAGCTGGTCGCGGAAGAGGTTGGAGAGCACCAGCAGACGGGGCCGCAGCTGCGGGGCCACGCGGGGCAGCCAGGCCTCGTCGATCTCGAACAGCCCCTCGCTGCCGCTCTGTTCGAGCAGCGCGGTCGCGACCCCCCAGTGCATGTTCGACCCGGCCCGGTTGTGGACCGGCTCGCGCCCAGCCTCCCGCAGGATCGCGGCGATCATCCCGGCCGTCGTCGTCTTGCCGTTGGTGGAGCTGACGACGATCGAGCCGCCGTCCAGGGGCGCGGCCAGCCGCTCGATCGCGTCCGGCGCCCAGCGCACCAGCAGGCGGCCCGGCAGCGTCGTCCCGCCGCCGCGCCCGCTGAGGCGGCTGAGCCGGCCCGTGCCGCGCGCCAGCGCGCGCTTGAGCCCGAACATGCGGCTCGTGCGCGGGCTGCAGCCGCTGCGCCTGCTGCGCGGGTGTCGCTCACGCCGCCCCGGCCGCCGGTGCGATCACGCGCAGCGCCCGGGGCAGCACGCGCAGGGTCGCCGGCAGATCGGAGATGTGCTCGCCGTCGGCGTAGACGGCGAAGGGCCTGTCGGCCTCGACCCGGACGTCGGCGGCGCGCTCGACGGTCACCTCGTCCTTCTCGACGTGCGTGCCCTTGAAGACCTTCGGCAAGCCGGTCAGGAAGCTGAGCTTGCTTCCCTCCGCCGTGCAGACGACGTCGAAGAGCCCGTCGTCGAGCTCGGCGTCCGGGGCGACGAACATCCCCCCGCCGTATGCCTTGCTGTTGGCGACCGCAACCGCGTATCCGCGGACCTCGCGCGGCTCGCCGTCCAGGGACAGCGAGAACGCCGCCGGCCTCCAGGCGGCGAGAGCCCGCAGCGCCGCGTACGCGTAGACGAGGTTGCCCCTGATCCACTTCGTCTCGTTCGCGATCCGGTTGGCGTCGGAGTCGAAGCCGACCGAGGCGATGCAGAGGAAGCGCTTGCCGTTGACCTCGCCGACGTCCACCTCGCGCGCCGCGCCCGCGGCGAGTATCGCCACCGCCTCCTCGACGTCGTTCGGGATCCCGAGCACGCGGGCGAAGTCGTTGCCGCGCCCGCCGGGCAGGATGCCCATCGCCGCCTCTGTGCCCGCCAGCGCGCCGCCGGCCCCGCCGATCAGGCCGTCGCCGCTCATCACCACGGGCACCTCTCCGGCCGCCGCGGCGGCGCGCGTCTCCTCGACCCCGTGCTCGAGGCTGCGGGTGAGAACCGTGCGGTGGACGAGGCCGTGCCTGTTCATCGCCGACTCCGCTTGCGGCAGCAGGGCGCGGCCCCGGCCGCCGCCGGAGGAGGGGTTGACGATCAGCGCGTGCCGCCGCTGGGCGCTCACGCGGGCAATCTAGCCACGAAGTAGGTGCCCTCGCGGGCGGTCCCGCTCTCGACCGGCTCGAGCCCGTGGCGCGCGAAGCCGCGCGTGAGGACGGCATCGGAGGTGTAGAAAGGCGTCGCCGCGCCCCGGCTGGCCGCGATCACCGCGTGGCCGCCCGGCCGCAGCACGCGCGCGATCTCCGCGAAGAACGGCGGCATGTTGATCTGGGTTACGAGGTCGAAGGAGCCGTCCTCCCACGGCAGCGCCGCCGCATCGCCGACCCGGAAGGCGATCCGGCCCTCGGGATCCAGGCCTACCCGCGCCCGGGCGAGGCGGATCATCTCCTCTGAGAGATCCACCCCGCGCACGCGGGCGCGCGGGAACTCGCGGGCGACCAGCAGCGCCCCCGAGCCCGTCCCGGTGCCGATGTCCAGAGCGCGCTCGGGCTCCGGCCGGACGTGCAGCAGCCCGGCGGCGAGCGCCGCGAGATGCTCGGGGGATCCGGCGCCCGTCCGCTCGTCCCACCCGTTCGCGGAGCGGTCGAAGAAGCGGCGGACCGGGGCGCGCAGCAGCGGCCACGCGGCGGGCGCGCGGGCGACCAGGGCGTTGACGCCCCGGCCCAGCACTCGGATGCCTCGGGGCGGGGAGCTCGGGCTCACGGCTCGTTCTCTAGCCTAGGCCGCCGTGGCCCCCGGACGCAGATATCTGGCCGCGACCGCGCTCGCGGTCGCGGCGGCGGGGGCGCTCGCTGGTTGCGGGGAAGACGGCGAGGAGACGACCGAGGCGGCGTCGGCGCTGCCCGAGGGCTGCGAGGAGGTCGCCGAGCCGGCGCCCCGCACCGTGCAGGCGGATCCGCCGGCCGAGCGGCTGAGGGGGCCGGCGACGGCCGTCGTCGAGACGAGCTGCGGGACGTTCGAGATCGCGCTCGACACCGCTCGCGCCCCGAAGACGACTTCCTCGTTCGCGAGCCTCGCCGAGCAGCGGTACTACGACGACACGGCCTTCACGCGCGTCGTCCGCGACTTCGTGATCCAGGGCGGCGACCCGACCGGCACCCAGACCGGCGGCCCCGGCTACACCGTGGACGAGCCCCCGCCGCAGGACCTCTCCTACCTGCGCGGCACGGCCGCGATGGCGAAGACCGCCGCCGATCCGCCCGGCCGCTCCGGCGGCCAGTTCTTCATCGTGACGGCGCCGGCCGACGCCGGCCTGCCGCCGGACTACGCGCTGCTGGGCACGGTGAGCGCCGGGCTCGACGTGGTCGAGCGGATTGAGTCGCTGGGCGACCCGGGCGGCGCCGACGGCCCTCCCGTCGAGCCCGTGGTGGTGAGGTCGATCACGGTCAGGCGTGGCTGATGGCGCAAGGGAAGCGTTGGGTCGGAGGCGCCCCCGTTCGAGCTCGCCGGCACCGGGGGCCGGACGTACTCGCTGGCGGACTACCGCGGCACCGGCGTGATCCTCGCCTTCTACCCGGGGGATTTCACGCCCGTCTGCACGCGGCAGTTCTGCTCCTACCGCGACGACGGCGACCGCATCGAGGCGCTGGGGGTGCCGATGCTCGGCATCTCCCCGCAGTCTGTCGAGTCGCACGAGCGCTTCCGCGAGAGGCACGGCCTCAACGTCCCGCTGCTGGCCGATCCCGGCAAGCGCGTCGCCCGCGCCTACGGGGTCCTCGGCCCCGGAGGAATGGTGCGCAGGGCGGTCTTCCTCGTGGACGGCGCAGGCCTGATCCGCTACCGGCACGTGGCGCTGTTCGGGCTGCGCTACCAGGACGTGGGGGATCTCGAGCGCGCCGTGGCCGCGGCGGCCTGAGCGCGGTGGCGGCGGCGAAGCCGGAGGCCGAGCGGTTCGAGCTCGACGCCGGCGGCCTTGGGATCGCCGGCGAGGAGGTGGGGGAGGGCCCGCCGGTCGTGCTGCTGCACGGGATCACGGCGACGCGCCGCTACGTCGTGCACGGCTCGCTGGCGCTGCCCCGCGCGGGCCACAAGCTGGTCACCTACGACGCCCGCGGCCACGGCGAGTCGGATCCGGCCCCGCCGGGCGGCGGCTACGGCTACGAGGACTTGGCGAGCGATCTCGGCGCGGTGCTGAGGGAGCGGGCGGGGCCCCCGGCCGTGGTCGGAGGCCACTCGCTCGGCTGCCACACGACCGCGACGTACGCGCTCGAGCACCCCGGCGAGCTCGCGGGCGCGGTCTTCATCGGGCCGGTGAGCCTCGGCCTGCCGCCGCCTGACGAGGTGCTCGCCTACTGGGACCGCCTGGCGGACGGCCTCGAGCAGGGCGGCGTGGACGGCTTCATGCGCGCCTACGAGGCGGACCTCGACGTGGCCCCCGAGTGGCGCGAGCGCGTGCTGGCGATCACCCGCGAGCGCATCGGGCGCCACCGCGACCCGCACGCATTCGCCGCCGCGCTGCGCGAGGTCCCGCGCTCGCTTCCCTTCGAGGGGATGGCCGAGCTGGAGTCCCTCGATGTGCCGGCGCTGGTCGTCGCGAGCCACGACGATGCCGACCCGGGCCATCCCTACGCCGTCGCCGAGGCCTGGGCGGAGGCGCTGCCCAGGGCGGAGCTGATCAGCGAGGAGCGGGGCCAGACGCCCCTCGCCTGGCAGGGCGGCCGGCTCTCGCGCGCGATCGCGGCGTTCTGCGAGCGCCCCGAGGTGGCCGAGCGCCTCAAGGCCGGCTGAGCGCGCGGAATATGCTTCCTCGGCGATGAGCGAGGCGGACCACGGGCACCCGATCCACTACAGCGCGGTCGAGCGCGGCACCCCCGTGTACTCGTCGGACGGCGTCGAGGTGGGCAAGGTCGACGCCGTGATCGACAACTACCGCGAGCACATCCTCGACGGCTTCGTCGTCGAGACGCGCGGATGGCGAACTCGTCTTCGCCGACGCCCCCGAGGTGGACCGGACGGCCGAGCGCGCCGTGATCCTCACGATCGACGCCGCCGCCGCCGCCGAGCTGCCGCCGCCCGAGAAGGGCACGCCCAACTACACGCCGCGCCGCGGCGGGCGCCTCTCGCGCCTGCTCGGCGGCGGCTGGCGCCGGCACTGACGCCGCCCTAGACGCCGAGGCCGCGCTTCAGCCGGTCCGCGTTGTCGAGGGCGTAGCCCTCCCAGTCGTTGTTGAAGTACGCGTAGACCTCGGTCCGGCGCCGCCACTGCGCGATCCGCCGCACCCATGTGTCCACCTCCGCGGCCGAGTAGTGGCCGTTACGGCCGCGCCTGCCGCGGTGGAAGCGGACGAAGGTCCAGGCCGCGGTGCGCTCGTGACTCTGGAAAGGGCGCTCGGGGTGGTCGCCGATCACGAGGGCGACGCCGTGCACGCGGAGCAGGGTCATGACCTCGGGCGCGAACCAGCTCTCGTGGCGGAACTCGAAGGCGTGGCGTCCCTGCGGCAGCGCCGCGAGCGCGCCGGCGAGCCGCTCGTCGTCGCGCCCGAAGCTCTCGGGGAGCTGCCAGAGGACGGGGCCGAGCTTCCCGGCCTCGACCATCGGCGCCAGCGGCGCGTAGAAGCGCTCGATGCCCTGATCGAGCTTCGTCAGCCGCTTGACGTGCGTCAGGTAGCGGCTCGCCTTGACCGCGAACACGAAGTCGTCGGGCGTGTCCTCGACCCAGCCGCGCACCGCTCGCTCCGAGGCGAGGCGGTAGAAGGTGCTGTTGACCTCGACCGTGCCGTAGCGCTGCCCATAGCGCTCGAGCCAGCGCCGTCGCGCCAGCTCCGGCGGGTAGAGGCGGCCGCGCCAGGAGTCGTAGGCCCAGCCCGAGCAGCCGACGTGGACCGGGAGAGTGGCGCGGCCGGGGGGCGCAGCAGGATCAGGTGCCATCCGTGCAGCCGCAATGCTCGCAGGAATCGTCGTTGCTTTGATGGAGCGATGCCGTCCCCGCCCTCCGAGCAGATCGGCCTCGACGACTTCCTCGCCGTTGACATCCGCGTCGGGCGCGTGACCGCGGTCGAGGAGTTCCCCGAGGCGCGCAAGCCGGCCTGGAAGCTCACGATCGACTTCGGGCCGGATGTGGGGGTCAAGCGCTCCTCGGCGCAGATCACGAGCTACGGGCGCGAGGAGCTGGAGGGCCAGCTGGTGATCGCCGTGGTGAACTTCCCGCCGCGGCGGATCGGCCCGTTCGTCTCCGAGGTGCTCGTGCTCGGCGCGGTCGACGCGGACAAGGGCGTGGTCCTGCTGGCGCCCGACGAGGACGTCGCGCTCGGGGACCGGATCGCCTGAGGGCGCGAGGGCCGGCGCCCCTCAGCGCATGCCGGGGTGCCCGGCGGCCAGTGCGGCCATTCCTCGAAGCTCGTGCAGCGCCCCTCGCCGTCAAGTCGCACGACCCAGAGGTCGCGGTAGAGCTGCTCGCGCGGCGGGCCATAGCGGACCTCGAGCCGCACGACCCCGGTGTCGCCCTCGACGGCGACGATCTCGCTGTCCAGCTCGAAGCTCCTCGTCGGGCCCCAGGCGCTCCTCCTCCCAGAGCCTCTCGATCTCCGCGATGCCCTGCGCCGCCCGCTCGAACGGCCCCATCGAGTAGAGGGCGTCCTCGGCGAACAGCGCCCCCAGCCCGTTCGTCCCCGGCGTGCGCCAGAGGCGCACGTACTCGCCGACCCAGTCGCTGAGCTGTTTGCGGTCCATCTACGCCGGTCAGACTAGAAGCCCGATGGCCGAGGAGGTCCGCACCGAGATCGAGATCGCAGCTCCGCCCGGGCGCGTCTGGGACGTCGTCATGGACCCGCTGCGGCTCGGGGAGTGGGTCAGCGCCCACAAGGACGTCGAGTGGGCAGGGGGAGAGCTCGAGCGCGGCTCGAGCTTCCACCAGACCCTGCGGCTCGGCGGCGTCGACACCGGGATCCGCTGGACCGTGACCGAGCTCGACCGCCCGCGCCGCGCCGAGTGGAGGGGGGAGGGCCCGGCGCGATCGAAGGCCCACGTCGTCTACGAGCTGCGCGACGGCGGCGGCGGGACCGTCTTCGACTACGTCAACAGCTTCGAGCTGCCCGGAGGCGCGCTGGGCAGGCTCGCCGGGCGCGTCGCGGGCGCGGCCAAGGGGCGCAAGGAGGCCGCGCGCTCGCTGGCCGCGCTGAAGAGGCTCCTGGAGGGCGGCGAGGGCGCCTGAGCGCCCGCTAGGGCCCCCAGGCGTAGAGGTAGTGGATGGCGTGCTCCTCGCGCGCGATCAGCCGCGCGTAGCGCCCCACGGCCGCCACGTAGAGCTTCGACGGGTTGTAGGCGTACAGCGCCCGCGAATAGCTGCGCGGGGCGCCGTTGTCGCGCAGCAGGCGGGCCGCGGCGAGGATCGCGTCGCGCGGGTCGTTGACGTTCCCGCCGTCTCCGTAGATCTTCCAGGTCGAGGGGATGAACTGCATCGGCCCGCGCGCCCCGGCGGTGCTCCTGCTCTTCACCCGCCCGAACTTGGTCTCGACCAGGTTGATCGCCGCCAGGTAGTGGCGGGCGATCCCGTAGCGCCGCTCGGCCTCGCGGTAGTGGCCGTCGAGACTCGCCAGCGGCTCGGGCTTGCCCGTCCGCAGCTTCCGCGGCTTGCCGCCGCCCGCCAGCTCCCGCAGCTTCCGCGCGGCGACCACGAGGTCCCGCACCTCCGCCCGGATCGAGCCCGGCAGCAGCGCGAGCGTGGGCGCGACGACCTTGGGCCGCCGGCGAGCTCTCGCACCTGCTCCTGGAGCAGCCGGACGGCTCGATCACCTCGGCGGGCGCCTGCCCTGCGGGCGGGTCGCCGGCTTCGGCGCGCCAGGCCTCGACGGCGGCGAGCGTCGCGGAGTGCGCCTCTGCGATCCGCTGGGCGAGCTGCGGCGGGGCGGGCGCGGCCGTCGCGCCGGGGGCCGCCAGGCAGGCGGCGAGCAGGGCGGCGGCGGCGAGGAGGGCGGTGCCGAGGCGACTCGGCGTTATGTATACCCGGCGACGCGAGGGCGCGGCTCTGCGGAAGGCATCGGAGGAGTCTTCCAACTCCGGCCGGGCGGCAGTCCCCACGGGCCGTACGCCTGCTGCCATCCGACCCGAACGGGACCATCCGGGCATCCGAGGAAGGCGGACCAGTTGACCCGGCCGCAGGACGAGAAGCCGCGCGCTCCGGCCGCGTACCCGTGGGTACGGCGCAACGTCCTCGGGCTGGCGGCGATCTTCATCGCGCTGAGCGGCTCCGCGCTCGCGACGCAGGTCGCCCGCCAGGAAGGGCCTGCGGCCGCCGCGAAGGCCAAGGGGAAGGCGAAGGCGAAGAGGGGGCCGCGCGGCCCGGCCGGGCCCCAGGGGCCCGTTGGCCCGCAAGGCCCGGAGGGAGCGCAGGGAGCTCAGGGCGCGCAGGGGCCTCCGGGCCCCTCGACGGGCCTCGCAGGCGGTGACCTGAGCGGGAGCTACCCGAACCCGGTCATCGGCGCCGGCAAGGTGACCCCCGAGAAGATCGGCGTGATCCCGGCGATCAGGGCCGTGGACGCCTTCAAGTCGAACGGCGCAGGAGCGTGCGACGCGTTCATGCTGATCCCGAACGCCACCGTCACGACGCTGACCTGGGCGGGCGCCGCGTTCGACACGGACTTCATGCACAGCGGCGATCCCTTCTGCACGAATCCGAACCGGGGCAACGTGACCGTGCACCGGGACGGCATCTACCAGTTGAGCGCCGGCGTTCTCTGGGCCCGAGCACCCCGGGAACCCGCTACCTGGGCATCAACGTCAACGGGAGCCCCGTCGCCGCGGACGAGCGCGAGGCCAACGCCGGCGCCGGAGCCGGCAGCACGTTGCAGTCGGTGGGCGCGGCCGTGGCCGTGAGCCAGGGCGCCGTCCTGACGGCGGAGGTCAACCAGACGAGCGGGGTGTCCCTGATCCTGAGCGGGGACGACGACAGGACCTTCTTCAGCGCCGTCTGGCTGGGCCCGGCCCAGTAGCCGCGCCCGAGTTCACATAATCAGCCTTATCGTGCGTTGGGTCGCGCGCCTGAGGCCTCAGGCGGTCCCGAAGCCCCTGATGTGGTCCCCCACGTGGCGGACGCAGACGAGGACGTCGTCCGGGTTGAGCAGCATTTCGCGCTCGTAGGCCAGCAGCTCGTCGCCGCGGCGCACCGCCACCGGCTGGTCGCTGCGGACCGCTTCTGGGAGTTCGGGCGCGCCGAGCTCGACGACACCCGATTGCTGGTCGAGAAGATCGCCGCGCTCGGCGGCGAGCCCACCACCGAGGTCGCCGAGATGCGCTGGAGCGGGGACGCCGGCGACGCCGTGGACTGGATCATCGAGACCGAGGAGGAGGCCGTGGAGACGCTCCAGGCCGCGATCGAGCCGACGGGACGCGAGGGCCGCTCCGAGGCGCTCGAGCACATGCTCGAGCACATGATCATGCGCAAGCAGAACCAGGTGGACTTCCTGGTGCGCGCGCGGCGCAGCTCCTAGGCCGGCGCGGGCTCGGCCTCGTCTCCACCTCGGAGATCTCCAGCGTGTCCGCGGGTGCGTCCTGGCGGCGCGAGAGCGCCAGGAACGGGATCGCGAGCGCCGAGATCCCGGCACCGAGCAGGTAGGAGGGCGCGTAGCCCCAGACGTCCGCGGCGCGCCCCAGCACGGGCTGCGCCCAGACCCCGCCGCTCGAGTTCATCAGCGAGTCGAAGGAGATGATCGTCGCGCGCTGGCGCGAGGGGATCATGCCGTTCAGGTAGGCCTGGCGGATCGGCAGCGTGGCCGCGAACAGCAGGGCCCAGACCACGATCAGCGCCACCACCGCCCAGAAGCTCTCGAAGACCCCGATCAGCGCCAGCGTCGCGGTGCTGGCCGCCGCCGTCAGGATCAGCGCCGAGGTGCGGCGTCGAAACAGCCGCCGGATGCGCGGCGCCGCGATCCCGCCGAGGATCTGCGCGCCGGCCACGATCGCGGCCACCAGCCCGGCGATCTGGTAGGCGTCCGGATCGCCGTAGAGCTCGAGCAGGTACGGCTGCAGCGCGTAGAAGGCGTAGATGCCGACGCCGCCGGTGAACAGGACCTCGACCATCAGCCACTTCACCGCCGGCACCCGCCAGCCGTACTCGAGCGATCCCGCCCACACGTGGCGCATCTCGGTGAGCGGCCCCTTTCCCTTCTCCGGGGTGAAGCCCACGTCCCACATCAGCCGGAAGGCCACGGCGAACATCACGGCGAGCACCAGCGCCCGCAACACGAACGGGACGCCGAGGCTCGTCTGCGCGGCGACGAAGCCGCCCGCCACCGACCCGGTCAGCATCGCCGCCCCGCTCACGATCTGTCCGCGGCCGAAGACCTGCTCGAGCTGGCCCGTGAACCCGGTCGCGGCGAGCGCGTCCACGAGCCAGGCCTCGACCGCGCCGGAGAAGAAGGTGAACCCGAGCCCGAGCCCGAGCGAGACCACGGCCCACTGCCAGAACGGCGCCTCCACCTGCCATAGCGGCCACGTAGAGCAGGGTCGTCGCCCCCAGCGTCACGGTCCCGAGCAGGTAGGAGAAGCGCCTGCCGATCGTGTCGGCGACGATTCCCGTCGGCACCTCGAAGATCACCATCCCGGCGGTGAAGAACGCGTTGGCGGCGAACGCCTCGAGGTTCGAGAGGCCGGCGTCGAGCAGGAAGATCGTGTTGATGCCCCAGATGAACGAGGTGGCAAGGGTGTTCCCCAGCATCAGCAGCAGGTAGGTGCGCTGGATCGAGCGCGGTGTGTCCCCCCCGCCCATCCTCCTCAGGCGAGGCGCTCAGGCAGGCCGAAGCGCTCGAAGTAGATCTCGAGCAGGCGCTCGTCGGCCTCGTACTTCGGCGTGTTGAGGACGTCGTCCTCCGGGATGTCCGCTCCCGCACGCGCGATGAAGGCGTCCACCTCGCCGATCTTCTCGCCGTCGAAGCGCAGGACGTTGAGCGCGAAGCGCGTGTACGCCCCCTCGTCCTCGTCCCAGGTGTAGAACCCGAGCGCCGGCTGCCCGTTGGCGCGCGTGGGCACGGCGCGCCAGCGCCACGTGCCGGACATCGGCGAGCCGGCGAGAAAGACGCCGATCTCCTCGGCTCCCTTGAACCAGCTCGCCAGCGGCGGCATCGTGAAGGCCGCGTCCGTGGCCAGCATCCCGACGACGGTCTCGACGTCGTTGCGCTCCCACGCCGCGACGTACTCCTCGACCAGCTCCCGCAGCCTCTCGTCGCCGATCGCGCGCAGCGTCTCCTGCTGGCTCTGCTCCGGCGTGCGCTCCTCGACCGCCTTGCGCGCGCGCTGCAGCGCGCTGTTGACGGAGGCGACCGTCGTGTCGAGCGAGTCAGCGACCTCCTTGGCGGAGAAGCCGAGCACCTCCCTCAGGATCAGGACCGCGCGCTGGTTGGCGGGCAGGTGCTGGAGCGCGGCGATGAACGCCAGCTCGATCGCCTCGCGCTGCTCGTAGCGCGCCTCCGGGCCGGCGAGGCCGTCCTCCACCGCCAGCGTCTCGTCCGGGTAGGGCTCCACCCAGACCGACTCGATCACCGGCTCCCCGGGGCCCCCGTGGGGGTCCGAGGCGGGCGCGTAGTCGATCGGCAGCACGCGCTTGGGGCGCTTGGCGATCGCGTCGAGGCAGGTGTTGGTGGCGATGCGGTACAGCCACGAGCGCAGCGAGGAGCGGCCCTCGAAGCGGTCGAGCGCCCGCCAGGCGCGCAGCATCGCCTCCTGCAGCGCGTCCTCGGCGTCCTGCACCGAGCCGAGCATCCGGTAGCAGTGGGCGTGCAGCTCGCCGCGGTGAGGGGCGATCAGCCGGCTGAACGCGCCCTCGTCGCCGGCCTGCGCCGCCTCGAGCTGGCGCGGGTCCGCGACCGCCGCTGTCGGGCTTTCGGCCATGTCGCTTCAGGGTAACCGCCGATGAGTCGGGGCGTGGATCCCAGTCAGTACGGGCGAGGGCATGTACCGGGCGCGCACGCATCCCGTCGTCCATCTCGAGCTCCACACCGGGGACCTCGAGCGTGCACGCGAGGTCCTCTCGCGCCTGTGCGGGTGGCGGCCCGAGCGGATCGAGGCCGCCGGGGGCGGCTATCAGGCGCTCGAGCTGGGCGGCGGGCTGGACGGCGGCATCGTCGAGTGCGGGGCCCGGCGACCGCTCTGGCTGCCCTACGTCGAGGTGCCGGACATCCGCGAGGCGACGGAGCGGGCGCGAGCGCTGGGCGCCGCAGTCCTGCTTGAGCCGCGCGAGGGCCCGGCGGGATGGCGCAGCGTCGTCGCGATCCCCGCCGCCGGCGAGATCGCGTTCTGGGAGGCGAAGGCCTAGCCGCTCAGCCGATGGTGGGCGCGAAGCGTGCGACGTACCCGGTCGCGGCGCGCGCCGTGCGCCGCCAGCGAGGGCCGCTGCCGCTGTTCAGCGGCTCGCCCACGGCCGAGGTGTCCCAGCGCAGGCCGGCGATCACCGCGTAGGCGTGGCCGCCGTTCGCGTAGACCGTGATCCACCGCCCGATGCCCGGCGCTCCCCAGACACGCGAGAGGGGCCCGGAGGGAAGCGGGCTCTTCAGCAGGCCGGCGGCGTGCAGGACGTAGCTGACGGCGCCGGAGCAGTCGTATCCCTTGTCCTTCCAGCGGGCGTGGCCTCCGCCCCACCTGTACGGCTTGTAGCGGATCTTGTTGGCCGCGTTGATCGCCTTGCGGACCGCGCGCGGAGCGTCGCTCGGCGGGATCGCGCTGCCGTCGGCTGCGAGGGTCGCGACGCCGGGCACGCCGGCGGGTGCGGGCGGCACGGAGCCGGGGGCGGCGGCGCCTCCGGTCTGGGCCGACGCCGGCGCGGCGGCGACGAGCAGCGCGGATGCAGCCAGGGCGCTGAGCCCGAGGCGCTTCGCAAGCTTGACGCGATCCATCGACAAACCAACCTCCTTCGCGGGCCTACGGGGTTAGCTGTCGGGCTGGCGCTAAAGGAGCCTGCGCTCCCACTCAAACGGTGGGTTCGCCCCATGAATCTGGTTTCCCCGCTCCCGTCCCTATGTGGGACAGGACTCGGCGTTCGGCGAGAACGGTAGCAAGCCTGCAAGATTCCTCGCAAACCTTGTGCGTTCGGACACGAACTGCACCCTTCTCAGGCGTCCGGCTTGATCCGCTCCACCGCGCGGCTCTCCTCGCGGCCATCGAGCAGGTCGAGCACGCCGCGCTCGATCGCGGCCTGGACCTGGGGCCACTCCGAGACGTCGTCGGGGAGCCGGTGGATGACGCCGCCCACCGTCAGATCGCCGTCGAAGCGGTCGAACACCCGCGGGTCTATGTAGGAGGCGCGGCAGACCGCGGGCGTGTTGCCGAGGAAGCGGGCGACGTCCTTGACGGCGCGGCGCTTGATCCGCTCGCGCGCGGCGTGAGTCTCCGGGTGGCGCTCGCGCGCGGCCACCGCCAGGGCGACGGCGGCGAGCAGCGTCGCGTTCCAGGTGCGGAAGTCCTTCGCCGAGTGGTCGCCGCCCGTCGCCTGCTTGACGTAGTCGTTGATTTCCTGGGAGCGGACGTCCCGCCACTCGCCTTCCACCTGGTAGGCGAGCAGCTCGTAGCCTCCGCCGTCCCTCTCCTTGAGGATCGAGGCCAGGCGCGCGGCCTGCGGGATCGTGGATCATCTGGACCCGCCGCTGGCCGCCCTTGGCCGTGTAGTCGAAGGTCACCTGGTCTCCCTCGACCTCGACGTGCTTGCGCCGCATCGTCGCGATGCCGTAGGTCTCGTTCTCCTCGGCATAGTCCTCGGAGCCGATGCGGAAGAAGCCCCGGTCGAGCAGTCGCACCGCGCACGCCAGCACCCGCTCGCGCGAGAGCTTGCGGCGCCGCAGGTCGATCGTGACCTGCTTGCGCAGGCGCGGCAGCGCGCGCGCGAAGCCGACCATCTCCTCGAACTTGGCGCGGTCGCGCCGCTCGCGCCAGCGGTCGTGGTAGCGGTACTGCTTGCGCCCGCGAGCGTCCAGTCCGGTCGCCTGGATGTGGCCCATCGGGTCCGAGCAGATCCAGACGTCCTGCCACGCGGGAGGAATCGCCAGCTCGCGGATCCGCTCCAGGGTCTCCTCGTCGCCGACCTTCGTCCCGTCCTCCTCGAGGTAGGCGAAGCCGCGGCCGCTGCGGCGCCTCCGGATCCCCGGGTCCGAGCAGTCCGCCCGCCTCAGCCGCGCCATTCCGCCTCAGCCGCCCGTCAGGCAGCCTTCGACGGCCCGGCGGTCCTCCTCGCCGGGGTCCGCGTCGAAGACCGCGATCGCGTTGCGCTCGGCGAGGACCTCCCCCCCGCCCCCGCCGAAGCCGGCCCGCGCGGCGGCGATGTCGGCCGCGGTCCGCTCGGCCTTTCGCGCCGTGCCGAGGACGACGACGTCCACCGCGGTCCCGCCCTGCGGTCCTGGCGCGGAAGTCGACCGCGGCGCTGCCCAGTCCCGCGCTGGCGCTGAGCCCGGGCGCCTCGATCGCCAGCCCGGCCTCGGCCAGGCACTCGCGCAGGGCTGCCCTCGTCGGCGAGGTCCTCCGCGTCCGAGCCGCCGCATCCCGCCGCGCCCCCGGCCAGTGCCGCGGAGGCGGCGAGCGCTGTGAGGCGGCGGCCCATCCGTGAAACCTAGGCCAGCCGCCCGGAAAAGGGAAAGCGCGGCGGCCCCAGGGGGATGAAGGCCGCCGCGCCTCGTTGGCCAACGTCGGAAGGGAACTGCCCGTTGGCCGCGGCCAACGCTTGACAGGGATAAGCGGTGGCCGGGGTGGGGAACGAGAGGGAGTCTGCCCCAGCCGTCCGCAGTCCGCATCCGTGGAAAACACGTTGCGGATCTCGGTGGTCACCCCGTAGATGGCGTCCGCCACAATTGCCCGATGGACAGCGATCCGGCCTCCGGAGTCGGGGTCTTCGCGGCTCTGGCCGCGGGCCTGGTCTCATTCCTCTCTCCCTGCGTGCTCCCCCTCGTGCCCGGCTACCTCTCGGCCGTCACCGGGGTCTCCGCGGGCGACCTCCAGGACGCCGGCTGGCGCCGGGTGCTGGCGCCGAGCCTGCTCTTCGTCGCGAGCTTCTCGGCCATCTTCATCCTGCTCGGCCTCACGGCGACGGGCATCGGCGCCACGCTCCAGGACCACCAGCGCACCCTCGAGAAGGTCTCGGCGGCCCTGATCGTCGCGATGGGGCTCCTCTTCATGGCCGCTCCGTTCGTGACCCGGCTCAACCGCGAGTGGCACGTCGAGGCGCTGCTGGCACGTGCGGGGCGCGGCGGCCCCGTCGTCGCGGGCGCCGCCTTCGCGATCGCCTGGACCCCCTGCGTCGGGCCGACGCTCGCGGCGATCCTCAGCGCCGCCGCCATCTCGGACTCCGCGGGCCACGGCGCCTGGCTGCTCGCGGTGTACTCGGCGGGGCTCGCGATCCCCTTCCTGCTGACGGCGCTGGCGTTCACCCGCATGACCACGGCGTTCGCGGTCGTCAAAAGGCACTACGGGGCGATCATGGCGGCGGGCGGGGCGATCCTCGTCGCCATGGGGGTCCTGATCTGGACCGGCGAGCTGTTCCGCCTCAACGCCGAGGTCCAGAGCTTCTTCGACGGCCTCGGGCTCAACATCTGGAACATCTAGACTCGTCCTGCGCGATGGCCGAGCGACCGACGACATGCGTGATCGGCGCCGGCATCAGCGGTCTCACGGCCGGCAAGGCGCTCGCCGACGCCGCGGTCCCCTACACGTGCTTCGAGGCCTCCGACGACCTGGGGGGCAACTGGTACTTCGGCAACCCCAACGGCCGCTCCTCGGCCTACCGCTCGCTGCACATCGACACCTACCGGGACAGCGTCTCGTTCCGCGACATGCCGATGGGCGACGACTACCCGGACTACCCCCACCACGAGCAGATCTTCGGGTACCTGCACGACTACGCCGACGCCTTCGGCCTGCGCGAGCGGATCCGCTTCGAGACCCCCGTCGAGCACGCTGAGCGCAAGCGTGGCGGCGGCTGGCGGATCACGCTCGGCGGCGGCGAGGCGCAGGACTTCGACTTCCTGGTCGTCGGCAACGGGCACCACTGGGACCCGCGCTACCCGGACTTCCCGGGCAGCTTCGACGGCGAGACGCTTCACTCCCACCACTACCTCTCCCCCACCGAGCCCGTGGACCTCACCGGCAAGCGCGTGCTGGTCGTCGGGATCGGCAACAGCGCCGTGGACATCGTCTCGGAGCTCTCGCGCAAGGGCGTGGCGGAGAAGGTCTACCTCTCGACTCGCAGCGGCGCCTGGGTGATGCCGAAGTACCTGTTCGGCAAGCCGATCGGCAAGCTCGTCAAGACGAACCCGCTGCTGCCGCTGCGCCTCCAGCGGCTGCTGGCCCGCCCCCTCCCCTACATCGCCTCCGGCCGGATGGAGAACTACGGGCTGCCCGCGCCCAACCACCACTTCCTCGAGGCCCACCCGACCGTGTCCAGCGAGCTGCTGCTGCGGCTCGGCTCCGGCGACGCGGTCGCGAAGCCGAACGTCGCCGAGCTCCAGGGCGACCGGGTGCTGTTCGAGGACGGCAGCGCCGAGGAGGTGGACGCGATCGTCTACGCCACGGGCTACAACATCACCTTCCCGTTCTTCGACCCGGGCTTCCTCTCGGCCCCGGACAACGATCTGCCTCTCTACAAGCGGATCTTCGTCCCGGGCCTGGACGACCTGGCGCTGATCGGCTTCGCCCAGACCGTGCCGACGCTGTTCCCGTTCGTCGAGCTGCAGAGCAAGGTGGTGGCGCGATATCTGATCGGCGACTACGCGCTGCCCCCCGAGGACGCGATGCGCGACGCGATCCGCGCAGACCAGGAGCGCTACTGGGGCTCGGTCGCCGACCGCCCCCGGCACACGATGCAGATAGACCTCTACCTCTACGAGCACGACATGAAGCGCCGCGAGCTGCCCGCCGGTCGCGAGCGCGCCCGCGCGGGGATGGCCGCCAAGCTCGCGGGCCGCGCCGGCCGGGACGCCGAGGCCGCTGTTGCCTGAGCGCAAGGACGTCAGCTTCCCCAGCGGTGGCGAGCTCTGCGCCGGCTGGTACCTGCGGGCGGACGGCGAGGAGCTGGCGACCGATGCCGGGCGGCCATGCGTGGTGATGGCGCACGGCGTCGGCGGCACCCGCGACTCGGGCCTGCTGCCGTACGCGCAGGAGTTCGCCGGGGCGGGGCTGGACGTGGTGCTGTTCGACTACCGCTGCTTCGGCGCCTCCTCGGGCGAGCCGCGCCAGTGGGGCGACCCCCGCCGGCATCGCGAGGACTACCGTGCGGCGGTGAAGTACGCCCGCGGCCTCGACCGGGTGGACCCCGAGCGCATCGTGCTCTGGGGGACGTCGTGGTCAGGGGGCCACGTGGTCTACGTCGCCGCCGAGGACCCGCGCATCGCGGCGGTGATCGCGCAGACCCCCGACCTCGACGGCATTCGCACCCTGGCGTGGCTCGGCCGCCAGGTGGACCCGCGGGCGACGCTGGGTGGCATGCGCGCTGCGATCGCGGACGCAATCGCGGGCGCCCGGGGCGAGGCTCCGCGGGTGATCCCGCTGGCCGCGCGGCCCGGCGAGGTCGCGGCGATGAGCACCGAGGAGGCCCTGTCCGGGCTACGAGGCGATCGCCGGCCCGAGCTGGCGGAACGAGATCACCGCCCGCGCCGTCCTGCTGGAGGCCCGCAACCGGCCGATCACGAGGATCTCCGAGCTCTCATGCCCGATCCTGATCCAGGTCGCCGAGCGGGACTCCATCGCTCCCGCCCGGCGCCGCCGAGGCCGCCGCCTGGCGGGCGAAGGGCCGCTCGGAGATGCGCACCTACCCCTGCGCCCACTTCGACATCTACCTCGGCGAGTGGCGCGAGCGCGCCGTCGCGGACCAGGTCCACTTCCTGCGCCGCCACCTGGGGCGCCGGGCGCTCGGACGGCGCAGGCGCGCCCCAGCGCGCCCGCGCCGCGAGCTGCGCCGCAGGCGCCGCCGACGGCCCTCTAAGCTGGAAACATGGTCAAGGACGTGGACACGCAGGGCTTCGAGGCCGAGGTCGTCGAGCGCTCGCGCGAGGTGCCTGTCGTCGTCGACTTCTGGGCCGAGTGGTGCGGCCCCTGCCGCGTGCTCGGCCCCGCCCTGGAGAAGGCCGTGGGCGACCGCGAGGGCGCGGTCGAGCTGGCGAAGGTGGACGTCGACTCCAACCAGCAGCTCGCCGCCCGGTTCGGCGTCCAGGGCATTCCCGCGGTCAAGGCCTTCCGCGACGGCGAGGTGGTCGCCGAGTTCGTCGGCGCCCAGCCTCCCGCCGCGATCGAGCAGTTCCTCGACTCGCTCGTCCCCTCGGAGGCCGAGCGCCTCGCCGCCGCCGGCGACGAGGACTCCCTGCGCAGGGCGCTGGAGCTCGACCCGCGCAACGCCCCCGCCGCGACCTCGCTGGCGAAGGCCCTCCTGGCCCGCGGCGACGCCGCCGAGGCCATCGAGGTCCTGGAGCCGATCGGCGCGCTCGACTTCGTCGCCGACGGCCTGAGGGCGCGGGTCGAGCTAGGCGGCGCGGGAAACGAACATCGGCGACGAAGGGGCGGCGAACGGGACGCTGGCGGCGGCCTTCGCGGCGTGGGACGAGGACGACCCGGCGGCCGCGCTCGGAACGGCTCCAGGAGGAGCTCGCCGGCGCCGATCCGGAGCGGCGGGACCGCATCCGCCGCGTCATGGTCGCGATCTTCACCGAGCTCGGCCCCGCTCACCCTCTCGCCACCGAGCACCGCCGCCGCCTCGCCGCGGCCCTGAACTAGTCGCAGCCCTACGCGGCGTCGGTGTCGGGTCCCCGGTCGATAAGGGTCCGTATAGCGACCACAAGTGACCGCCGTCGCCGCACGGGACGACCCGACGCCTCTCTCCCGTTGCCGGTCTTTGGCCTAAGCCGGCGGCTTGGCCGGGGCGCCGCCCGGGACCGCGACCTCGATCGGGATGCCGAGGGCTTCGGCCTCCTCGATGCCCTCGCCCTCGATGTCGCGGGAGCAGACGATGCGGAAGCGGCCGGTGGAGATCTCGGGGTCGGGGACGATCGGCAGGCCGCGGATCTGCTCCCAGCCGAGGCGCTCTGCCTCGAAGGGGTTCATGCGGACCTCGGCGGCCGGGAAGGGGCAGTTGCCGTTGTGCTGGTCGATCGCCTTGGAGATGGCCTCGAGGTTCTTCGCCTCCGAGTTGGTCACCGCGGCCAAGATACCGAGCGCCGTCGCCCCCGGGGACTAGCCTCAGCCGAGCGCAGGTGATCGCCCACGTTGACATGGACGCCTTCTACGTGGCGGTCGAGCTGCTGCGCCGGCCGGAGCTGCGCGGCAAGCCCGTGATCGTCGCGACCGGCAGCGAGAACCGGGCCCGCGGCGTCGTCATGACCGCCTCCTACGAGGCCCGCCGCTACGGGGTCCACTCGGCGCTGCCGCTGACGATCGCGCACCGCCGCTGCCCCGACCTGATCCAGATACCCAGCGACCGCGCGGCCTACCTGGACGTCTCCAGCGAGGTGATGTCCGTCCTGCGCGGCTACAGCGACCGGGTCGAGGTCGTCGGGATCGACGAGGCGTACCTCGACCTGGCGGGCTCCGCTGTGCCGAAGTCGAGGGCCCGGCAGCTGAAGGCCGAGATCCGCGAGCGGACCGGCCTCGTCTGCTCGGTCGGGCTCGCCGAGAGCAAGCTGCTGGCGAAGATCGCCTCGGACCTCGACAAGCCCGACGGGCTCTGCGTCCTCCCCGCCGAGGAGATGCTGGACCGGGTCGGCGACCGGCCGGCGACGCTGATCCCCGGGGTCGGGCCGAAGACCTCGGAGCGGCTGGCGCGAATGGGGATCGAGACGGTCTCCGATCTGGCCCGCTCCGACCGCGAGGCGCTCCGGGCGGGGCTCGGGAGCTCGCTCGGCGCGCTCCTGCACGACCGGGCGAACGGGATCGACCCGCGCCCGCTCGAGACCGAGCGCAGGGCGAAGTCCGAGAGCCGGGAGACGACCTTCGCCGAGGACGTCGGCGACAAGCGCGAGCTGGCGGTCACGCTCGACCGCCTCGCCGCGTCAGTCTGCGAGGGGCTCGCGAAGGGCGGCTACAGCGGGCGCACGGTGACGATGAAGATCCGGCTGCGCCCCTTCAGGACGTTCACCCGGTCGCGCACGCTGCCCTCCCCCACCCGCGACGCCGGCGCTGTCGCGGCGGTCGCGCGCGAGCTGCTGGAGCGCTTCGAGCTCGACGCCCCGGTCCGCCTGATCGGGGTCGGGGTCGCCGGGCTGATCGGCGACGGCGAGGGTGAGCGCCCGAGCGGCCGCGAGGCCGCCCCCGGCGCTGCCGAGGGCGACCCCGCCGAGCCGCTCAGGCTCGATCTCGGCCTCGCCTGAGGCGAGCCGAGACGACCGCTACCGGGTCGTCAGGACCGTGCCGGTGGAGCCGAACCCGAGCTTCGCCTTGGTGGCGGCGGTCAGGTCGTACTCGCGGTTGCCGGCGTAGGGCCCACGATCGATCACGCGGACCGTGACGGTGCGCCCACGATGGCGAAGGGTGACCTTCGTGCCGCAGGGCAGCGACTTGTTGGCCACGCCGACCGTCGAGGGGGTCAGCGTCTGGCCGCACGCCGTGCCGTTCCCGTACAGCCCGGGGCCGTAGTAGGAGGCCGCGGCGGGGCGGTAGACGTTGACCTGCTGCGGGCGCGAGCGAGCGCGCCTGGCGTGCTGCGTGCCCTGCGCGGTCGCGGTGGCCCGGTAGATGCCAGAGCCGGGCGCGTTCCAGCGCACCCGGAACCTGCCGTCCTTGCGGGCGCGGACGGTCTTCACCTTCGCGCGACCGACCCGGACCGTGACCCAGCGGACGCCGCCGGGGCTGACGCGACCGCTGATCTTCACCGAGTCGCCGGCCATCGCGTGCCGCTTGACGCGGAGCTTGACCTTCGACTCGGCCCGGGCGCCGCTGGTCGTCGCCTCGGTGCCGGGCTCCGGAACCGCAGTCGGGATGGAGCCGGTCGCCGCGGCGGCGATCCCGGTCGTGATCAACGTCAACATCACGGGCAGCAGCGCGAACGCGGCCCGCTTACGCCTCCAGTGGAAGCGACGCAAAGCGATACACCTTGCCTTTCAAACCGCCTACGGGGTTAGCTGACGGGCTCGCAGCGGCTCCGCAGAGCCAATACCGCTAGGGACGGAACACCGCCCCATTCGCCCCGGCCGGCGCAGACATCCTTCGCGGCCCCTCCGCTTTCGCGTCCGGGGCCGCTCGCACCGACAGTTGGGTCCCCCGCTCGCCCGATGTCCGTCTGGGCGACTCGGCAGATCGTTTCTCTCTTGACAGCGGCAGAACGTTAGCGGCGGCTAACACTTCTCCATGTGACCGGCCTCACATAGCTGTGAGATGATCGGCATCTTGCACCAGCGCCTGACAGGCCTCGATTCCTCCTTCCTGCACCTGGAGCAGGGGGGCGCGCACATGCACGTCGCCTCGACGACCCTCTTCGAGGGGCCCGCCCCGCCCTACGTCGAGTTCCGCGACCACATCGCCTCGCGCCTGCACCTCGTGCCCCGCTTCCGCCAGAGGGTGCGCTTCATTCCCTTCGGGCAGGGCCGCCCGGTCTGGGTCGACGATCCGCACCTGAACCTGAGCTACCACGTCCGCCACACCTCGCTGCCCGCGCCCGGCAGCGAGGAGCAGCTCCGCTCGCTCGCCGCCCGCATCTTCTCCCAACGCCTCGACCGCTCCAAGCCCCTCTGGGAGCTGTGGCTGGTCGAGGGCCTCGAGGGAAACCGCTTCGCGATCGTCGGCAAGACCCATCACGCGATGGTCGACGGGGTCTCGGGGGTGGACATCACCACCGTCCTCTTCGACATGGACCGCGAGCCCGAGCAGCCGCCGCGGCCGCCCGACACCTGGATCCCCGACCCCGAGCCGACCGGAGCCGAGCTGCTGGCGGAGGCCCTGGTCGAGCGCGCCGTCAGCCCGCGCGAGGCCGCTCGCGGCTTCAGGCGCCTGCTCCGCGCCCCGCGCCGCGCGGCCGGGCACGCCGTCGAGCAGGCGGTCGCCGCCGGCACTTTCGCGCGGGCCGGCTTGAGCGCGCCCGAGACCCCCTTCAACGTCGAGATCGGCCCGCACCGCCGCTTCGCGTGGGTCCGCGCGGGCCTGGACGACCTGAAGGCGGTGAAGGACGAGCAGGGCGGCACGGTCAACGACGTCATCCTCGCCGCCGTCGCCGGGGCCCTCGGCCGCTATCTGCGCTCACACGGGTACCCCACCGAGGAGCTGGAGATCCGCGCGATGGTCCCGGTCAGCGTCCGCAGCCAGGACGAGCGGGGCGCGCTCGGCAACCGCGTCTCCTCGATGATGGCGAGGCTGCCGGTCTGGTGCGAGGACCCGGTCGAGCGCCTGCATCGCGTCAGCGCGACGATGGGCGACCTGAAGGAGTCGAAGCAGGCGATGGGCGCGACCGTGATGACCCAGCTCACCGACTTCGCGCCCCCTACGATCGCCGGCCAGGCCGCGCGCCTCCAGTCGCGCCAGCGCTTCTTCAACCTCGTGGTCACCAACGTGCCGGGCCCGCAGTTCCCGCTCTACCTGATGGGCCGCCGGATGGAGCGCGTCTTCCCGATGGTCCCCCTTGCCAAGCGCCAGGCGGTCTGCGTCGGGATCATGTCGTACGACGGCCAGGTGAATTTCGGGCTGATCGGCGACTACGACGCGATGTCGGACCTCGACGACCTCGCGGCGGACCTCGAGGCGTCGATCGAGGAGCTGGTCGAGGTGGCCGGGGGCCGCCAGAGCCTCCTGCGGCGCTTCATCCCGGGCAGCGAGCGCGACGAGATCTCGGCGCGCGCCAACGGCTCGGAGTAGCTCAGCCCGCCCCGAACGCCTCAGCGTGGGTGCTCCGCCGCACCTCCGTCCCCCACACCGGCGTGTCGAAGCGCTCGCGCACGCGGTGCCGCAGCACCGCGTCGAGGTCCTCGCGCCGCGCCACGTCGTAGCTGGAGCCCGACTCGGAGTCGGGATAGCCGGGGTGGGTGAGCCACTCGGTGACGCCCGGGGGGAGGTCGCGCAGCTCCGGCGGGTCGGCGGGCTCGTTGCTGCGCTCGCGGCCCAGGAGGAGGTCGTTGGTCGGGATGCCCCGCTCGCGCAGCCACTGGCGGTGGTCCCTGTTGACGGAGCGCACGGGCACGCCCATCTGCTGGGCGGCCGTCAGCACGGGCTCGGCCAGCTCGGGGCGCGCGTGGCAGTGCTTGTGCCCGTTCAGGAACGTCGGCCAGCGCCCGAAGAGGTCGGCGAAGCGCTCGATCTGCACCCGCAGCGACGTCCGGGCCGGCGCCCCGCTGCGGGCTCCCCAGCGGCCCTCGAACTCGATGTGCAGGCCGACCTCCGCCCCGCTCGCGAGCAGCGGCTCGGGGTCGCAGTGCTCGCGATCCACCATCGCGCTGACGCTGTCGAGGGCGCCGGCCTCGATCGCGGCGAGGATCCCCTCGTCGTAGGAGGGCCAGTAGCCGTAGTCGTCGGCCGTGATGATCAGTCGGCGCTCCGCTGCCTCCATCGAGGCGGACGCTACACGCCGCGCGGAGCGCCGGGGCCGTCCTGCCCGGCGGTGAGAATGGCGGCGATGGCGACCGAGAACCCGCCGCGGCCGCTGCACCACCAGTACGGCGCCCTGCTCCTCCTGATCCTCGCGGCGCTCGCCTTCCAGCTCGCCGCGCCGGAGGGCAACTGGGCGCGGCTGGTCGCCGTCGCGCTTCAGGCGGCGACCCTGGTGACCGCGGTGACCACTGCGCGCGCGCACCCTTGGGTGATCCGGCTCACGATCGGCGCCTGCGTGGTGCTGGTCGCCGGTGCGGTCGTCGCTGTCCTCGGCACGGACTCGGCGGGCGGGGACACGCTGGGCACTGACTCGGCTCGGATCATCAAGCTGCTGCTCGTCGCGCTGGTCCCCGCGGTGATCGTCAACGGGATGGCGAAGCAGTTCCGCGCGGAAGGCGTGATCTCGATCCAGATGATGTTCGGGGTCCTCTGCATCTACCTGCTGATCGGCCTCATCTTCGGATCGGCGTTCGGGGTGATCGAGTCGCTGTCGGGGGAGCCCTTCTTCGAGCAGGGCGCGGACACCACCTCGAACTTCCTCTACTTCAGCTACGCGACGATCACGACGACCGGCTACGGCGACCTCGTCGCCGGCACCAGCCTCGGCCGCTCGCTGGCGATCACCGAGGCGCTGATCGGCCAGATCTACATGGTCAGCGTCGTCGCCCTGATCGTCTCCAACATCGGCAGCGCGCCGCGGAGGCGCATCCGGCAGTAGGCCCTCCGCGAGCTTTTCGGGGCGCTACGTTCCAGCCCCGCGCGTGTTGAAGCTGTTGGTGGCGGGAACGACCAGGGACATGGACGACCGGGACCGAGGACGAGCCGCGCGCCGTGCGCACGGGCGCTCGCGGCACTGGGCTGCGCCGCAGCCGCACTTGCTGGCTGCGGCCCCGGATGCCCTGGCCTCCGCCGTGACCGTCGCGAGCGGCTCCCGCGTCAACGTCACCGCTTCCGGCAGCGAGCGGAACGACTTCGTGGTCAGCCACGACGCGGGAGCGGCCGCCTACCTCGTCCGCGACCCCGCGGGCATCGACGCGAACGGGCCGTGCACCCAGGTCGATCCCGAGCTGGCGAGCTGCCCGGCCGCCGGGATCGGCTCGATCACGGTCAACGCGGGCGGCGGGTCGGACACCGCGGCGGTTGACGCCGCGACCGTCGCGCCCACGGTCGAGGCGAGCCTCGGCGGCGGCACCGGCAACGACCGGCTCTTCGGCGGCGCGGCCGCGGACTCGCTGGACGGCGACGCCGGCAACGACGACCTCGATGGCGGGCCGGGCGCCGACGAGCTGCGCGGCGGCAGCGGCCGCGACTCGGTCTCCTACGTCTCCCGCGCCGCCGGCGCTCGCGGTCTCCGTGGGCGCCGGCGAGGACAACGACGGCGAGGCCCTCGACCAGACCGGCAGCCGCCGCGACACCGTCCGCGGCGACATCGAGGTCGTGCTGGGCGGCTTCGGCCCCGATCTGATCTTCGGCGACGCCAGCGACGAGACCCTGAGTGGCGGGCTCGGCGACGACACGATCTTCGGGCTGCGCGGGTCCGATGGCGTGATCGGCGGCCCCGGCGAACGACCGGCTTTCCGGCGGTCGCGGCGGCGACACCCTGCTCGGGGCGGGCGGCGCCGACGGCCTCTTCGGCGGTCCCCAGGCCGACCGCCTCTCCGGCGGCGACGGCGACGACCGCCTCGTCGGCAAGAAGGGCGCCGACCTGATCAACGGGAAGGCCGGGATCGACCGAATCGCAGCACGCGACGGCACGCGCGACCTGAAGCTGAGCTGCGGCTCGGGCGACAACAAGCGCGAGGGCGCCAAGCGCGACAAGCGCCTGGACCCGCCCGCGCGGAGCTGCTGAGCGCCCCCGGGCCCGCGCGCAAGCTGTTGCGGGCCGAGCGCCCGGCTCAGGCCGCTTCGCGCCCGTGGCCGAGCCGCAGCAGCGACCAGAAGGGGTGGTCGCGCGAGGGGATCCGCGGCGGAACCCGGCGGTGCTGACGGTTCTGCGCCCAGCGCAGGTAGCCCTCGAGCCGCCTCGAGATCGAGCGCAGCGTGGCGTCGGTCGGCTCGAAGGCGCTGTTCTCGAGCGCCCAGAGCCAGGCGTTCGCCTCGGCCTCGAGGCGGGGCGCCGAGCGCCCGCGGCCGACGAGGTGCCCGATCTCGTGCAGCGCGATGAAGTAGGAGACCTGCCCCCGGACCGGCGGGATCGCGATCTCGAGCCGCCCTCCGCGCCAGCGGATCGCGCGCCCGCGCGCGGAGCTGCCGGCAAGCCCGATCCCGTGCGCTGCACAGAGCCGCTCGATGTGGGCCTCTGCCCGGTCCCTGCTGAACACGGCGTCGCAGCCTAGCCTCCGTCGCGGCCATACTTGGCGCATGGCCGAGTCCGCGCACCTGCGCCTCGCCCTGGCGCAGATAAACCCGACCGTCGGCGACCTCGACGGGAACGCCGCCCTGATCGCCGAGGCGATCGGCTCCGCTCGCGGCGCCGGTGCCCAGCTCGTCGTCCTGCCCGAGCTCTGCGCGTCCGGCTACCCGCCCGAGGACCTGCTGCTGCGCCACGACTTCCTCGCGGCCGTCCGCGAGGGGCTGGACGAGCTCGCCGCCCAGGTGAGCGGGATCGTTGCGCTGGTCGGGTTCCCCGAGCGGGTCGAGCGGGAGGCCGCTCCCAACCCGATCATCGACCCCCTCCCCCCTCCCGCGCACAACTCCCTGGCCGTGATCGCCGACGGGGCCGTGGCGGCGGTCTACCGCAAGATGCAGCTGCCCAACTACGGCGTCTTCGACGAGCGCCGCTACTTCGAGCCGGGCGCGCAGCCCGCCGTGATCGACCTCGACGGCGTGCGCGTCGGCCTCACGGTCTGCGAGGACATCTGGGTGCCTGGCACCCCTGAGTCGGAGGAGGCGGCCGCGGGCGCGCACCTGATCGTCAACTCCTCCGCCTCCCCGTACAGCCACGGCAAGGGCGCCGCGCGCGAGGCGATGATCGCCGAGCGCGCCCGCGCCAACGGCGCCGCCTTCGCGCTCTGCAACACGGTCGGCGGCCAGGACGAGCTGATCTTCGACGGCCGCAGCGTGGTCGTCTCGGCCGAGGGCGAGGTCCTCGCCCGCGCCGCCCAGTTCGCCCCTGAGCTGCTCGTCTGCGACCTGCTGCTGCCCGCGGCCGGGGAGCCGCGCGGCGACGGCACCGTTCCCCCGCTCCCCGCCTGGCGACGCTGCGCAGCGGGGCGAGCGCCGAGGGCCACGTCGAGCCGCGCCTCGCCGAGCCGCTCGACGACGAGCCCGAGGTCTACGAGGCGCTGGTCCTCGGGGTGCGCGACTACGTCGAGAAGAACGGCTTCGAGGCTGTCGTCTTCGGCCTTTCGGGTGGGATCGACTCGGCGCTGGTGGCTCAGGTGGCCGCGGACGCCGTCGGCGGCGAGCGCGTCCACGCCGTCGTCATGCCCTCCCCCCACTCCAGCGACGAGACCCAGGCGGATGCCCGCGCGATCGCGGGGAACCTCGGCGCGAATTTGATCGAGATCCCGATCGCCGACACGATGGAGGACTACGAGCGCCTGCTCGCCGCCGAGTTCGAGGGCACCGAGCCCGGCATCGCCGAGGAGAACCTGCAGGCCCGCATCCGCGGCAACCTCGTGATGGCGCTCTCCAACAAGTTCGGCTGGCTCGTCCTCACCACCGGCAACAAGAGCGAGATGTCGGTCGGCTACGCGACCCTCTACGGCGACATGGCCGGCGGCTTCGCCGTCCTCAAGGACGTCTGGAAGACGCTCGTCTACCGCCTCGTCCGCCACCGCAACGAGCGCGAGGGCCGCGAGCTCGTGCCGGACTCGGTGATCGAGCGCCCCCCCTCGGCCGAGCTCCGCGCCGACCAGCTCGACGAGGACTCCCTGCCCGCCGTACGAGGTCCTCGACCGCATCCTCGAGGGCTACGTCGAGCGGGACGAGGGCCCCGATGTCCTCGTCGCCGCCGGGCTCCCCGCCGACGTCGTGGCCGACGTCGTTCGCCTCGTGGACCGCGCCGAGTACAAGCGCCGTCAGGCCCCGCCGGGCATCCGCATCTCGACCAAGGCCTTCGGCCGCGACCGCCGCATGCCGATCACCAACCGCTTCGGCGCGACGCGTCCGCTGCCGCGCTGATCCGCAGCCCGGTGGACAGGAGCGGCTCGCATGGACCCAGTGGGACGCTCACCCGTCCCATAGGACGGGTAGACGTCCACAAGCCTTCAGTCCCGGCGCATCGGGCGTACCGCGATCGTCATTCGCACCAGGGCGCAGACGCGATCGGAGTCGTCGAGGCACTCGACGTCCCAGACCCAGGTGGTGCGGCCGCGCTGGCGGGCGCGCGCTACGGCGGTGATGTGGCCCTCGGTGACGGGGCGCAGGAAGGTCGTGCTGTTGGCCTGGGCCATCGCGACCAGGCCGTCATCGCGGACGGCCGCGTAGGTGGCGGCGGAGCAGATGCTCTCGGCGAGGGTGGCGTAGACACCGCCGTGGACGATGCCGTAGGGCTGCTTGTGCCGGTCCTCCACGGCGACGCGGGCGCGGGCGTCGTCGGGGTCGAAGGCCAGCCACTCGGTGCCCATGTACTCGGCGAAGCCGCTGGGAAGTGCGTCGTCCACGGGCCCGGAACACTAGGCTTTCGGCCGCGGATGGCGCTGACGGAGGAACAGCGGTCCCTGCTGCAGCTCCTGCTGCAGGGCCAGAGCTACGAGGACATCGGCTCGCTGCTGGGCGAGGAGCCCGGCCACGCCCGCGGCCGGGCGCGCGCCGCCCTCACCGAGATCGGCGGCGCCGACCCCGACGCGCGCGTCGGCCTCAGCGACTTCCTGCTCGGCCAGGCCGACCCGATCGGCCGCGCCGACGCAGTGCGCCAGCTCCAGAACGACCCCGAAACCAACTCCCTCGCCCAGACCCTGGTGGCGCAGCTGCGGCTGCTCTCCCCCCAGGCGCAGCTCCCCGACGTGCCGCCCCTGCGCGGCGGCCGCGGCGCCCCCGCGCGCGCATCCGCGGGCCCCGCTGCACCCCGGCTCCGACGCCCGGCGCGCCGCCCACCGGGCAGGGCGGCGAGGGACCGCTCGCTCGCGTCCAGGCGGCCCTGCGCGGCCTCGGCGGCGGCGATCCCCGGCGCTCGAAGGCCCTCAGTCGCGATCGGCCTGCTCGCGGTCCTGGTGATCGCCGTCGTCCTGGTCGTCCTGCTGGCGGGGGGCGACGACGATGACGGTGGCGGCGGCGCGACGGGCACCGAGACGACCGCGGCCTCCGACGAGCTCACCATCGTCCAGCTCGCGCCGCTCCAGGAGGGCGGCGAGGCGAGCGGCCAGGCCGTGTTCGCGCAGGCCGGCGACCAGCCCCTGCTCCAGATCAACCTGGTCGGCCTGCAGCCGGCCGGCAAGGGCCAGACGTACATCGTCTGGCTCTACAGCTCCGACCGGGCCGCCTTCCCGCTGGCGCGCGACCAGGTGGCCGAGAACGGCGCCCTCACCGGCGCCGCCGCCGTCCCGCAGGCGGTCGTGCCGCTGCTCGGCCAGTTCGGCTGCGTGGACGTCTCCCTGGCGTCGAATGCGGAGACGCGCAAGGCCCTCCAGCAGGCCGTGGACGGCCAGAGCCTCCCCGCCCACAGCGGCGAGTCCGTCCTGCGCGGCGAGATCCCCGCGTCCCCGGGCGAGCAGGCGGCGAGCGGCGCGGCCTCGCAGTGCGACCGCGCCGCGGCGCAGCCCCAGGGCGGCCAGTAGCGAGGCCACAGGTCCCGGCGCCGCGCGACCGTCCGGATTTGGCCGGGCGAGGATCGTGCGACTAGTCTTGCGCCTCCAGAAAGCTCTCCAGGGAGGTATGTGCATGTCGAAGAAGACCTTGAGCGTCGGCCTGATGGCCGCCGCCGTGATGCTGACCGGCGCGATCGGCGCTGCCAGCGGCAGTGCCGCCCCGACGGCGGGCGCCGCGGTGACGCTGACGTCGTGCGACATCAGCGGCAAGGAGAGGGACCTCGGCGCCTCGTACGTGACCTCGCTCAAGGTGGCGAGCGTGAGCTGCGCCAAGGGCGAGAAGACGATCAAGGCCTACCACGCCTGCCGCAAGGCCAAGGGCGGCGGCGTCTGCGGCAACCCGGGCAAGGGCTGGAGCTGCAAGGAGGGCAAGCGCGTCGGCGTGCCCGACGTGCAGTACAGCGCCACCGTCAAGTGCCGCAAGGGCGCCAGCAAGCGGGTCAAGAGCCGCTACACGCAGAACACGTAGCGACCCCGCCGCTCAGCGGCTGAAGTCGCGGTCGATCGCGTCGAGCACGATCTCGGCGGCGAGGGCGGCGCCGTCCTCGTTCAGGTGGATGCCATCCGACTCGCGGACGATGGTGTCCTCGCCGCCGATCCGGATCGAGTCCGTGTACGCGCCATCCGGCGTGAACGTGGGAACCATGTCGATCACCCGCACCGCGTCGCCGTGCTCGGCGGCCGCCTCGGCGATCGCCCGGTTCACGGCCTGGGTGACAGGCAGCCGGTCGGGGTCGCGCTGCGTCGGCAGGTTGAGCCAGTACACGCGGCTGTCGCCCTCGGCGACGTAGTTGTCCATCATCTGCCCGATCCGGGCCTGCAGCTCCGCCTCCCAGTCGTCGCCGCAGCACTGCACGGTCGTCCCGGCCGCTGTGGTCATCGGATAGAACTCGTTCGCCCCGATGAACATGACGACCGCGTCCGGGTCCTCGTTCTCGGCCTGGGTCCCCGAGAGCGCGCCCCAGTCGACGATGTCGGTGTTGGAGATGCCGGTGCCGAGGTGCGGCTCGCGGATCACCCGCACGGCGGAGCCCTCGTCGGCGATCCGCTGGGCGACCTCGTTGTCGAGCGGCGTCGAGAGCGAGTCCCCGGTGACCAGGATCGTCTCCAAGCTCGGCGCCCTGCTCCGGGACCTCGGCGGCTTCCACCCCCTCCTGGCCCCCGCCCGCGCCGAACCCCCCTCCGGAGAGCTCCTCGTCCGGCGAGAGCCAGGCCAGCGCGTCGCGCCGCGGCTCGGAGAGCGGCAGCCGGTCGGAGACCCAGCCGGCAGGCCCCCCGACCGCCTTGACGATGTCGCGGCCGATCCCCGGGTCCAGCTCGTCCGCGGCGTCGCGCACCGCCCCGCCCGCGAAGACCAGCAGCAGCAGCGCGCAGAGCGTCGTCGCGGCCACGGCGTCGCGCGCGCGGAAGCGGTCGAGCTCCCAGCGCGTGTAGCGCTGCATCAGGCTGTCGTCGCCGTGGGGCCGGCCCTCGGGCCCGGGGCGGGACTCCGCCTCCATCTCGCGCAGGGTCTCGGGCTGGCCGGGCATCTCAGAAGCGGAAGTAGATGAACGGGGGCACGCCCTGGCTGGGCACCGTGGCGCCGACGATCAGGACGATGACGGCGAGCGCGGTGCCGAGCAGCAGCGGGTTGAGGCGCCCGACCCGCAGCTCGAAGCCCTCGGTCGGGCGCTCCGGCAGGAGCTGCAGCCCGATCACGACGGCGATCGCGAGCATGACCGGCCAGCTCCAGAGCGTCGCCTCGCCGGCCGTGAACAGCGCCGAGACGAAGTCGGCGAACTGGTCGAGGTCCTGCGTGCGGAAGAGGATCCAGCCGAAGACGACGAGGTTGAAGACGACGAGCCAGCGGAACCAGCCGGGCAGCCATCCGAGCCTTCCGTTCAGCCGGTGTTCGGCCGCGAGCCCCGTCCCGTGGAAGGCCCCCCAGAGGACGAAGTTGAAGGAGGCGCCGTGCCAGAGGCCGCCGAGCGTCATCGTCACCATCAGGTTGACGTAGGTGCGGATCCGGCCCTTGCGGTTGCCGCCCAGCGGGATGTAGAGGTAGTCGCGCAGGAAGCGCGAGAGCGTCATGTGCCAGCGTCGCCAGAAGTCGCGGAACCCGGTCGCGCGGTAGGGGCTGTCGAAGTTCTGCGGGAAGACGAAGCCCATCAGCAGGGCCAGCCCTATCGCCATGTCCGTGTAGCCGGAGAAGTCGCAGTAGATCTGGGCGGCGTAGCCGTAGGCGGCGAGAAAGGCGTCGGCCGCGCCGTAGGCCTGCGGAACCGCGAACACCGGGTCCACCACCTCGCGCGCCAGGTAGTCGGCGATCATCAGCTTCTTCACGAGGCCCAGGGCCACGAGCGTCAGCCCCGCACCCGCGGCCACCCTGTTCGGGTTGCGCGGGGACTTGAGCTGGGGCAGGAACTCGCTGGCGCGGACGATCGGCCCGGCCACGAGGTGCGGGAAGAAGCTGAGGTAGATCGCGGCGTCCAGCAGCGAGGCCGGCTCGGTCTGGCCCCGGTAGGTGTCCACGACGTAGGTGACCGCCTGGAAGCTGAAGAAGCTGACCCCGACCGGCAGCGCGATCGTCAGCAGCGGCAGCGGCATGCCGAGGCCGACGGTGTCGAGGACGTCGCCGACGTCCGCGACGAAGAACGCGTAGTACTTGAAGGCGGCGAGCACGCCGAGGTCGAACGCGACCCCGGCGGCCATGATCAGCTTGCGCCGCCGCGGGTCCTCGCTGCGGTGGATGCCGACGACGGCGAGCTGGCTGACGAGCGTGATCGCGCCGAGCAGCAGGCAGAACCGCGGGTCGGCCGCCGCATAGAACGCGTAGCTGGCGACGACGATGAACGGCTTCCAGAGCGGCTGCCGCGCCATCAGCGCCCACGAGACCGCGAGCACGACCGGGAAGAAGATCGCGAATTCGACCGTCGGAAAGAGCACTGCGCGGGGGCTCCCTGTTAGCTTGCGCGCGCAGGGGTGGCCGCGCGGCGAGCGCGCGATGCTAGATGATCGGCCCAGACGGGAGACAGGTGGAGGAACCCATCGCTGAAGTGGCGGGACGCTCGCGCCGGCTGCCGGTCTGCGCCCTCGCGCTGCTCCTCAGCGCCCTCGCGGCGACGCTTCCGGTGGCCGCCGAAGCCGCCTGCGGCGGGGTCGAGAAGGCGCGGCCCAAGCACAAGATCGCGCCCCGCCCCCCGCTGGCCATCGGCGACTCCGTGATGCTGCTCGCGCTGCCCAACCTCGCCCGCAAGGGATTCAACGTGGACGCGCGCGGCTGCCGCCAGTTCGAGGAGGGCATCCACCTCCTGATCCGCAAGCGCCGGGCCCGCCGCCTCCCCCGCCTCGTCGTGATGGCGCTCGGCGCCGACGCCGGCATCTCGGGCCGCCAGATCAACCGCGTCAAGAAGATCCTCGGGCCGAAGCGCAAGCTCGGCCTAATGGTCCCGCTCGAGACCGGTGGCGGCGAGTCGAACGACGCTCGCGTCGTGCGCCAGGCGGGCCGCCGCGATCCCCGCCGCGTCAAGGTCCTCGACTGGCCGCGCTTCAGCCGCGGCCACCGCAACTGGTTCCAGCCCGACCACCTCCACCTCACATTCGACGGAGCCGCCGCCTACGCTCGCCTGATGGCGAAGCTGACCCCGCTGGCGGACCCCGGCAAGAAGAAGGGCAAGGGCAAGCGGAAGGGCTAACCCGCCGGCAGCAGCTTCCCCGGGTTCATGATCCCGGCCGGGTCGAGGCGCTGCTTCACGGCGCGCAGGGCCTCGACGCCGAGCTCGCCCACCTCGGCGCTCATGTAGGGGGCGTGGTCGAGGCCGACGGCGTGGTGGTGGGTGATCGTGCCCTGGGCGGAGACGATCGCGTCGCACGCGGCGCGCTTGACCCCGCGCCACTGCTCGATCTCCTCGCCGGGCGTGGCGCGGGCGAGGAAGGTGAAGTACAGCGAGGCGCCGTCGGCGTAGGCGTGGGAGAGGTGGCACATCACGATCGACTGTGGCCCGAGGGCGTCCCGCAGCGCGCCGCTGACGGCGAGGTAGAGCTCGTCGAGGCGGCTCCAGGTGTGGGCGGTCTCCAGCGTCTCGACGAAGACGCCCATGCCCAGCAGCTCGTCGCGCAGGTAGGGCCCCTCGTAACGGGCCTTCTCCCAGGAGCGCCCGGCGGCCTGTCCGAGCGGGACGGCCCCGCCCGAGCGCAGCCGGCGCGCGGCCAGCGAGCGGCGGCGACGGACCGGTTCGCGCTCGCCCTCCCAGCCGCAGATGAGCAGGCACCCGCCTTGGCGGCGGCGGAGCGCCAGATAGGCGTCCAGCGCGCGCTTCTGCAGGCCCTCCGAGCCCGAGAGCTCGAGCGAGACCCTTGTTTCCTCCTCGTCGGAGAGGCGCAGGACGTCGGGCATCTCGTGGCTCTGGGCGAGGGCGCGGACGATCTCGCGCCCCGCCGCGAAGTCGGGCGCGATCCAGCCCTCGTAGCGGCGCGCCTCGGGCTTCGGGCGGACCCGGCAGCTCACGTCGGTGATCACGCCGAGCGTGCCCTCCGAGCCGAGGACGAGCTCGCGCAGCGAGGGCCCGGCGGCGGTGTGCGGTGTCGGCAGCGTCCGCAGGACGCCCGTGGGGGCGGTCAGCTCGACGGCGGTGACCAGCTCGTCGAAGCGCCCGTAGCCGCTCGAGGCCTGCCCGGCCGAGCGCGTCGCCGCGTAGCCTCCGATGGTCGCCAGCTCGTAGGACTGCGGGAAGTGGCCGAGCGTGGCGCCGCGCTCGCCGAGCAGCCGCTCGGCCTCTGGGCCCCGCAGGCCCGGGCCGAGCCGGGCGACGAGCGAGGTGCGGTCCACCTCCACGGCGCGCAGGCCGGAGAGGTCGAGCGAGACGACCGCCGAGTGATCTCCCGCGAGCGCCTCCACTCCGCCGACGACGCTCGTGCCGCCGCCGAACGGCACCACCGCCACACCGGACTCGGCGCACGCCGCCAGCAGCGCCGCGACGCGGGACGCATCGCCGGCTGCCACGACGGCGTCGGGGGCGTGCTCGATGCGGCCGGAGCGCAGGCGCACGAGGTCGGGATAGCTGCGGCCGGCCGCGTGGCGCAGGCGTTCCTCGGCACCGGTCCGCGCGCCGTCGGGCCCGGCCGCCAGCCTCACCGGCTCGGGGAGCGGCCGCGCCTCGGGCAGCGCGACCGCCTCGAGGGCGATCGGCTCCGAGCCGTCCCCGGGCTCCACGCCCAGCTCCGAGCGGATCGCGGCGGCCTGCGCGCCGGAGACGTCGAGGCGCCGCCGCGGGTCCCCCCAGCCCCACCACTTGGGCTCGGCCGGCACGGTCAGCCGTGCGCCTCCGCGGCCCCGCCCCCGGTCGCCCGCTCGAGGCCGTTCAGGGCCTCGCTCAGGGTCCGCCCCATGGCCCGGCGCATCATCAGGCCGCCGAGGCGGGAGAGGCCGCGCAGACGCTGCTCCGCGGTCATCGTCACGCGGGTGCCGTCCCGCTCGGGCTGCATCCGGATCTCGGTGCGGGCCTCGCGCAGGATCCGGTCGAAGGGTGTCCCGGCCAGGAGCTGCTCGAACACGTAGCGCTCGCCCTCTGCGGCGCTGACGCAGCGGTAGTCCGCGCGCACGCCCCGCCCGTCTCGCGTCTCCAGCACCTGGGTCCACTTGCGGCCCTTCGGGGCCCCGGAGGTCACGTTCTCGACGCGCTGGGTGCGCGGCCACCAGCGGGGCAGGTGGTACGGGTCGGAGACGACGCGCCAGATGTCGCCCGGGGACGCTTCTAGCCGCCGCCTGCGCGAGACGCGGGGCATTTCGGCGGGCTACTCCTCGCCCGTCAGCGTGCGCAGGTCGCGCACGAGCAGCATGTGGATCAGGCTGCTGGTGCTGGCCGCGAGCGTCTCGAGGTTCTCGATCGCCTCGCGCCGGCGGGCGTGGTTAGCGGAGCGCAGCGCGGGCGCCATCACCTGCTCCAGCAGCTGTGCCTCGCGGTCGGCGGACGTGCGGAGGATCCGCAGGTTGCGCCCGGCGATCCCGAACCGGGCCAGCTCGCCGCAGGCCTTGGCGATCTCGCGGTCGGTGTCGCTGTACATGAGCTGGCCTTCGATCTTCTGCGGCTGCACGATCCGCCACTGCTCGAGGTCCGCGATGACCTCGGGGCTGACCCCCGTCTGGTCCACCAGGTCTTCGATCGTCATCCGCGAGCCGCGGGCGGGATCGACGCTCGCCGCGCGGCGCAGCGATGCGGTCTCCCCTCCGCGCAGGTCGGCCCGCTCGCCGCCGGAGGCGAGCTCCTGGCGGATCACGCGCAGCGGCAGGAACTCGTCGCGCTGCATCTGCAGGATCGAGCGCAGGCGCTCGACGTCGGCCTGGCTGTAGAGGCGGTACCCGCCCGGCGTGCGCCGCGGCGAGAGCAGCTTCTGGTCCTCCAGGTAGCGGATCTTCGAGATCGAGATGTCGTCGAATTCGCGCCCCAGGATCTTGGCCACGGCTCCGATCGTCAGCGCCTTGCGCGTGGAGCTGGCCGTCTGGGCCCCGTTGTCAGCTCTTGTCGAGGTCGCCACCGTTCACACCTGTATTCGCGTTTCGCTTCGCTTCACGCTCATGCCTCCAGGTAGCTCAGCTTGTACTTGCCGATCTGGATCTCGTCGCCGTCCGTGAGCTGGTGGGACTCGATGCGCCTGCGGTTCACGTAGGTGCCGTTGAGCGATCCGAGGTCGTCTATGTAGAGCCCGTCACGGCGGCGCACCAGCAGGGCGTGGTTGCGCGAGACGGTGACGTCGTCGAGGAACACGCCCGCCTCGGGGGTGCGCCCGACCGAGACCTTCTCGTCCTCGAGGGTGAAGCTCTCGCCCGCGCGGCCGCCGCCGGAGCGGATCACCAGGGCCGCGCCGTGCTTCTCGACCACCTCGTCGATGTCCACCTGGTGCATCTCGCCCGACTCGTCGACCGTGTAGGTCATCGTCGTGGGCTCGTCGCCGCCCTCCGGGCGCGACAGGTACGCGCCGCACTTCTGGCAGTAGTTCGCGCCCTCCGCGTTGACGAACCCGCACTCGGGACAGTGGACCGCCACGTCTCCTCCCGGCTAGCTCGGGGGCTTGATCGGGGGCTCGTGTCTTCCCCGCGAGGATCTGGCTGAGCCGCTCGACGTCGTCGCCCTTGATCAGCGTGCCGACGTCGGGGCCCTCGTCGCGGAGGCGGTTGACTAGCTCCGCCCGCAGCAGGTCGATCCGGCCGTGCAGGATGCGGCGCCTGTACGACACCTCTTGCTCTTCGGCCGTCAGCTCGTCAATGAGGTCCCTGAGCTCCTGATCGCTCATCGAGCTGATGTTCGGCGTGGTGTCCTCCTCCACGTGCTCCTCCGTCTGTGTTGCGGGCGGCACGCGAAGCGTGCCCATGGTCGCGCCCGATTATAGGTCCGCGGCGCCTACCTCAACCGCGGGTTGAAGGTTCGCGACGGATCGTGCATCAGTCGCTCTCGAGTTGGTGCAGGCCGGTGCGCGTGTAGGTGACCGTCGCCAGCAGCGCGAGCAGGACGCCCGCGACCAGCATCACGTCCCAGACCGCGCTGTCCACGACCATCGCGAAGAAGATCGCGGCCATGATCGGGAACACCGCGATGCGCCCGAACCAGTTGATCTCCAGCGCCTGGCCCTTGCGCAGCGCGAGCTGGGCGAGCACCAGCGTCAGGATCTCCCGCGCGGCCAGCAGGGCGAGCGCCCAGCGCGGCAGCAGCTCGAAGTGCCAGCACACGGCGGCGCCCGAGAGGATCGTGAGGCGGTCCACGACGGGGTCGAGCAGGGCCCCCATGCGGCTGTACTGGCCGGTGGCCCGCGCGACGAAGCCGTCCAGGTAGTCGCCGGCGGCGATCAGCCAGAAGAGGCCGGCAGCCCAGGGATCGCGCCCGTCGCCGGAGTCGAAGGCGAGGACCAGGAAGACCGGGATCGCGGCGAGCCGCAGGTAGCCGATCGCGTTCGGGATCGTCCACGGGCGCAGCGGCTGCGCCCGGCCGCGTCTCCCGAGGAGCGGGGCCGGAGCGGTCGAGCCCGAACCGCCGGCGGAAGCTGAGCGGCGTCTCCGCCATCAGATGCGAGAGGATGGGCGGCGCATTGGCACAGGGTAAGAAAGCAGGGATCTCCCCCACGCGCGCCGAGGACTTCCCGCAGTGGTTCCAGAGCGTGGTCCGCGACGCCGAGGTCGCGGAGCTCGACCACGTGCGCGGCTGCATGGTGATCCGCCCCTGGGGCTACGGGATCTGGGAGCTGATGCAGCGCGCGATGGACGGCGCGATCAAGGCCTCCGGCGCTGACAACGCGTACTTCCCGGTATTCATCCCGCTCAGCTACATCGCCGAGGAGGCCCAGCACGTCGAGGGCTTCGCCAAGGAGATGGCGGTCGTCACCCACCACCGGCTGGAGAAGGACGAGGAGACCGGGGAGCTGGTGCCGGCCGCCGAGCTGGCCGAGCCGCTGATCGTCCGCCCCACCTCGGAGACGATCATCGGCCGCTCCTTCGCGAAGTGGATCAACTCCTACCGCGACCTGCCGCTGCTGATCAACCAGTGGGCGAACGTGGTGCGCTGGGAGCTGCGCCCGCGGGTGCTGCTGCGCACGACCGAGTTCCTCTGGCAGGAGGGCCACACCGCCCACGCGGACGAGGCCGAGGCGCGGGAGAAGACCGCCGAGATGCTCGAGGTCTACCGCTGGTTCTCGGAGGAGATCCTCGCCGTGCCCGTGATCGCGGGCGAGAAGCCCGAGAGCGAGCGCTTTCCCGGCGCCGTCTCCAGCCTCTGCATCGAGGCGATGATGCAGGACGGCAAGGCGCTTCAGTCCGGCACCTCCCACTACCTCGGCACCAACTTCTCCGAGGCGATGGGCATGGAGTTCACCGACGCCGAGGGCGAGGCCCGGCACGCCCACACCACCTCCTGGGGCATCTCGACGCGCCTGATGGGCGCCGTGGTGATGACCCACGCCGACGACAACGGCCTCCGCCTCCCGCCCCGCATCGCCCCGCAGCAGGTCGTGATCGTCCCGATCACCCGCGACGACCCGGAGCCCGTCGTCGAGGCGGCGCGGGCGCTGGCCGCCGATCTCGAGGCCGAGACGGCCTTCGGCTCGCCGCTGCGCGTCAGCGTCGACGAGCGCGACCGCAAGCCCGCCGAGAAGCGCTGGGAGTGGATCCGCAAGGGCGCCCCCGTCGTGATCGAGCTCGGCGGCCGCGACATCGAGTCCGGCGTAGTCACCGTCACCCGCCGCGACGACCCGGAGCTGGGCCGCGAGCAGATGCCGCGCGGCGAGGCCGCCGGCCTCGCGGGCGCGATCGAGGAGATGCAGGGCCGCCTCTTCGACGAGGCGCGCAGTCGCCTGGCCGAGCGCACCGCCACCGACATCGCCGACGCAGACGCCTTCAGCGAGTGGTTCTCGGGTGAGGGCACCGACGCCGGCGGCTTCGTCCGCGCGCCCTGGAGCGAGGACCCGGCCACCGAGGAGACGATGGCCGAGTTCGGCGTCAGCGTCCGCTGCATCCCCTTCGACCAGGACCTCGCCGAGGGCGCGCGGTGCGTGATCTCCGGCGCCCCCGCCAAGGTCGAGGCGGTCTTCGCGAAGGCCTACTGAGCCGCGCGGCCCTCAGCCGGCGCCGAGCCGCGTCGCTCAGCCGGCCTCGAGCCGGCGCAGGCGCTCCTCGAGCTCGTTGATCCTGGCAACCAGGTCGCGCTCCGAGGGCCTGTGCAGGACCTCGAGCTTGATCCCGTCCGGGTCCCGAGTAGACGGCGTAGTAGCCCGGCGTGTAGCCGCGCTCCCCGGGGCCGCCCTCGATCTCGGCGCCGCGCTCCCGCAGCCACCCGGCGACGGCGTCCACGCCGGCACGGGAGGCGGCTGCGAAGCAGATGTGGTGGATCCCGAGGTCGTAGCGGTCGAAGGGCCGCTGCTCGCGCCCGTCGTGCGCCTCGCGCAGGCTGAGCGACCCTCCGCCCCCGTGGCGACCCAGGTAGACGACGCGCTCGCCCTGCTCGCCCTCGATCTCGGCCCTGTGCACGTACCCGAGCGGGCCGAGCAGGCCCAAGTAGAAGTCGAGACTCCGCTCGAGGTCGCTGACGATGAGGTCGAGGTGGTCGATCGCCTCCACGCGCGGCGGCCCGGGCTCAGGTGCGCGTGAAGCGGCGGCCCGCGGTCGGCGAGGCCTCCTCGTCGAGCGCGGCCTTCTTCTTGACCGGCTTCAGGTAGGGCTCGCCGTCGGCGCCGTTCCCGGCCGGTGCCGTGAGGTCGGCCTCGTCGCTGTCAGCGGCGGCCGCCTCCATCGCCGCGATCCGCTCGGGAGTCAGCTCGCCCGCGTTCTCCTCCTCGATCCTGGCCAGCCAGTCGGCGCCCTCGCGGGCCTCCCCCTCGTCCACCTGGACCTTGCCGCGGTCGAGCGAGTTGTCGATCTCGGCGAAGAGCGCGTCCACGAGCTCGCCCTGCTTGACCTTCCGCAGCGGCTTGCCGTGGGCGAAGATCAGGCCCTCGTCCTTGGCGCCGGTGATGCCGAAGTCCGCGTGCGAGGCCTCGCCGATGCCGTTGACCGCGCAGCCGAGCACCGCGACCTCGATCGGCTCGGTGTAGGACTCGAGGCGGTGCTCGATCTCGGCCACGACGGTGTCCATGTCGAACTGGAGCCGGCCGCAGGTGGGGCAGGCGATCAGGACCGGGCCGCGCTCGCGGAGCTGGAGGGCCTTGAGGATCTCCCAGGCGACCTTGACCTCCTCCTCGGCGTGGAAGGTCGAGAGGCTGATCCGGATCGTGTCGCCGATGCCGTCGGCGAGCAGCGTGCCGAGGCCGACGCTGGACTTGAGCGAGCCCGACCACTTCGTGCCCGCCTCCGTGATCCCGAGGTGCAGCGGGTAGGGGATCTTCTCGGAGAGCAGCCGGTTCGAGGCGATCGTGTTGGGCACGTTCGTGGACTTGATCGAGACCTTGAAGTTCTCGAAGTCGAGCCGCTCCATCAGCTCGACGAACTCGACCGCGGCCTGGACCAGCGCCTCGACGGAGTTCTCGCGCTCGAGCTCGTGGAGGTGCTTGGGCAGCGAGCCGGAGTTGACCCCGATCCGCATCGGCACGTCCCTGGCGCTGGCTCGCTCTGCCACTTCGGCGACCTTCTCGGGCCCGCCGATGTTGCCCGGGTTGAGGCGGATGCAGTGGGCGCCGGCGTCTATCGCCTTCAGCGCCAGCGTGTGGTTGAAGTGGATGTCGGCGATCACCGGGATCGGCGAGTCGGCGACGATCGTCTTCAGCGCCTCGACGTCCTTGTCGCGGGGCACGGCGACGCGAACGAGGTCCGCCCCGGCGTCGGCGACCGTGCGGATCTGCTCCATCGTCGCGGCCAGGTTGGCCGTCTCGGTCTTGCACATCGTCTGCACGGCGACGGGGGCCCCGCCCCCGATCGGCACGCCGCCGACGAAGATCTGGCGCTTCGAGGCCACGGGCACAGGGTAGCCGTGGTGCCAAAGCGGGTCTATCGGCAGCAGGGACGCTCGATTTGCAGCGGGGCACGCGATCTGAGAGGATCGCCTGGTCCAAGGCGAGGGTAATGGGAGGGGAGAAGAATGAACCGCCGCATCTGTCAGATGGCACTTGGTGCAGTGCTCGCGATCCCGCTGTCCGGCGTTCTCGCATCACCGGCCTTGGCGGAAACGGTGGTCATGGGCAGCACGCTGGCCAACGACTTTGACGGCGGAATCAGCACCGGCGCCGACCGTCAGCGTCCAGCTCAGCGTATGCCCCCGCGACGAGTCCCAATCCGGTCGTCTCCCCGGCGAACGGCGTGATCACCGGGTGGAAGGTGAAGAGCGCGGACGACGGAGCCCTCTACACACTGAAGGTCCTGCGACCGAACGGAACGGTCAGCCTCGTCACCGCCACCAACAGCAACTTCACGGCGATTGCATCGGTCCAGGCTCCGTCCGCTGTTCCGGCCGGCACCGGCGGTACCACCCCGACGGGCGTGATCTTTGACTATCCGGCATCGCTGCCGATCAGCCAGGGCGACTACATCGGCTTGCTCACCGGCGGAGCCGATGACGACGTGCCGCAGAAGACGACGAACGGTGTGACCGCGAATCTGATCGCGAACAACTTCTCGGGTTTGCCCGCGGACGGCGCCGCGGCAGACCTCCTCGCAGACGAGCAGCACGATCTCCTGCTCCAGGCGACGGTCAAGTTCTGCAAGGTCCCGAACCTGCAGGGCAAGAAGCTGAAGGCCGCCAAGAAGGCCCTGGCCGCCGCCGACTGCGCCGCCAAGGTGAGCAAGAAGAAGGGCGCCAAGAAGAAGCAGCGCGGCAAGGTGATCAAGCAGAAGAAGAAGGCCGGCTTCACGGCGCCCCCCGGGACCCAGATCCCGATCGTGGTCGGGAAGAAGTAGGACCAGAAGAAGCAGGGCAAGGCCGCCGAGGCGGCCTAGTCGCCCTCGCCGCTGGCCGCCGCAGCGAACGCGCGCGCCTCGTCGTAGTCGAGAAAGAAGGCGGCGCTGGAGAGCCGGTCCTCCCGGTACTCGGCCACCAGGGCGAAGTCGATCCGTCCTCCGAGCCCCGTTGTGGCCCCGTGCGCGAACCAGCGGCCTCGCTGCAGGAGCAACTCGCCCTGAGGCTCGGGCTCCCCGACCGGCTCGTAGCGGACGTCGGCCCACGGGTCCAGGAACTCCTCGAGGAAGCGCATCGTCGCCTCACGTCCCTGGAACACGCCCCCTCCGGGCCAGCGCTCGTCCGTGCGGACGAGGAAGTCGTCGGTCGTGGCGGCGAAGAACCGCTTCCAATCGCGCTCGTTGAAGGCGTCCATCACCTCCGCGACGACGCGGCGCTTCTCCTCGTAGCCCTGGCCCCCCTCGCCGGGGAGCGCGCCGCTCACCCGGAGTAGAGCTCCTCGATCTCCTCCGCGTACTTCTCGGAGATCGGCTTGCGCTTCAGCTTCATCGTCGGGGTCAGCTCGTCTCCGCCGGGCTGCCACTCGGCCTCGAGGATCGTGAACTTCTTGATCTGCTCGACGCGCGCCATCTTCTCGTTGGCGGCGTCCACCGCGACCTGGATCGCGTCCCGGACCTTCTCCTCCAGGGCCAGCTCCTCCACCGACTTGCCCTCGAGCCCGTTTTGGGCGGCCCAGACGGGCGCGTAGTCCGGATCCAGCACCACGAGCGCGACGTTGTAGGGGCGCTGGTCCCCGATCGCCGCGGCTTGCCCGACCAGCGGGCTGGCGCTCTTCAGGTGGGCTTCGATGTTCGCCGGCGACATGTTCTTGCCGGCCGCGTTGATGATCAGCTCCTTCTTGCGGTCGACGATCTTCAGGTAGCCGTCCTGGTCGAGCTCGCCGATGTCGCCGGTGAGCAGCCAGCCGTCCTCCGAGAACGTCTCGGCGTTCTTCTCCGGCATGTTGCGGTACCCCGGCATCACCGAGGGCGACTTCACCAGCACCTCGCCGTCCTCGGCGAGCTTCACCTCGGCGCCCGGGACCGGCGGCCCGACCGTGCCGATCTTGACCTTCTCCGGCGGGTTGCAGGTGACGACCCCGCAAGTCTCCGACATCCCCCACAGCTCGCCGACCGGCACGCCGATCGCGTGGAAGAACTCGAGGACCTCGACGGGACAGGGGGCGGCCCCTGAGTTCACCGCGACGGCCTCGTCGAGCCCGATCGCCGTGCGGAAGGGAGCGAACATCTGCTCCTCCGCCTGGGCCACGGCAGCCGCCAGTTCCTCGGGGACATCCTGCCCCGCCTGCTCGAGCCGGACCTTCTTGATCGCGGCGTCGAGCGCGCCCTGGGCATTCGCGCGGGCCTCGTCCGGCAGGCTGTGGATTTGAGCCTCGATCCCGGCTTTCATCTTCTCCCAGACTCGCGGGACGGCGAAGAACCAGGTCGGCTTCACCGCTGCCAGCGACTCGCCGATCTTGCGCGGGTCGGGGCAGATGGTCACCGTGACGCCCTGGTTCACCGGCAGGTAGTAGTGGGCGCCCCGCTCGGCGATGTGCGCCGCGGGGAGCCACGAGATGACCTTCGCGCCGCGGTCGGGGAGATCGATCATCCCCTCGACGCCCGCGGTCAGCGCCATCAGGTTGCGGTGGGTGAGCTGAACCCCCTTCGGGGGGCCGGTCGTGCCGGAGGTGTAGATCAGCGTCAGCAGGTCGTCCGGGCCGATCTCCTCGACCGCGTCCGCGGGGTCGAAGCCCGGGTCCATCGCCTCGAGCTCCTCGAGGGTGTGGTCGCCACCCTCGCCGTCGATGACCACGACGTGCTCGAGGGCCGAAAGCCCCTCGCGCGCCTTGTTGAACTGCTCCAGGAAGGCCGTCTCGACGAACGCGACGTTCGCGCCGGCGTTCTCGCAGACGTACTCGATCTGCTCGGGCGAGGAGGTCTGGTAGACGGAGAACGGAACGCCGCCGAGCGCGACCGCGCCGAGGTCGCAGGGGATGAACTCGGGCCTGTTGTTCAGCATCAGGGCGACGGTGTCGCCCTTCTTCACGCCGAGCTTGGCCAGGCCTCCGGCAATGCGGTGCACGCGGTCTCGCAGCGCGTTCCAGCTGATCTCGTACGAGTCGTCCTGCGTGCGGATTGCGACGTCGTCCCCCAGCCGGTCGACCGTCTTGTAGAAGGACTTGACGAGGTTCTGGGCATAGAGCTCGCCCAGCTCGCCGCCGCTCGCGTACCGGTCCGCCGTAGTGACTTCCACCTGCTCTCCTCTCCTCTTGCCAGCGCGACGAACGCTATCGGACTCCGAAGCCCTCGCCGGTGATGCGGTCTATGTCGTTGGAGAGGCCGATGAAGAAGAGCATCAGGATCAGCACGAAGCCGATCGCGCCGCTGCGCTCCATCGTGCGGAAGGAAACGCGGCGGCCGCGGACTTTCTCGACAAGCGACCAGAATATGTGCCCGCCGTCGAGCGGCAGGAACGGGAAGAGGTTGATGATCGCGAGCGAGAGGCTGATCAGGCCGAGGATGGCGATCGCAAGGCGGGCGTCGAAGTCGATCGCCTGCCTGGTCGTCTCGTAGCCGCCCACCACGCTGCCGATCTGCTCGCGCTCGCGCGCGTTCAGCAGCTTCGCCGGGATCGTCGCGGTCTCGCGGGTCACCAGCCACATCTGGTCGAGCGCGATGCCCGACGCCTCGGAGATCGAGGGATCCACGGGGCTGACGTCCACGGGGTCGAACTGCACGCCCATCAGCATTCGGCCCTCGGCTTCGTCGAACTTGGGCGTGACGAGCTCGGTCACCTCGCGCCCGTCCCGCTCGACCACGACCGTCACGGGCGAGGAGGCGGAGCAGCCGTTCGTCTCCCCGCCGGGGCAGGCGTGCGTGTTCGTCTGCTCGCGAAAGCGGTCGGCGCGCTCGTCCCCGTCCAGGTCGGCCGCGGCGATCGCGTCCACGGAGATGACCCTGTCGCCCTCGCGGAGCTTGCCCTCCGCAGGCGATTCGCTCGAGATCGCCTCGATCTCAAGGGTCGGGCCGCTGATCTCCTCGGCGCTGAACGCGAGGCCGAAGAAGATCGCGAAGGCGATCAGCACGTTCACTATCGGCCCGGCGGAGATCACGGCGATCCGCTTCCAGACGGGCTGGTTGTAGTAGGCGCGGGCCACGATCTCGGGCTTCAGGCGGCCGTCGGGCAGGCGGTCGTCGGCCGGGTCCTGGCCGGCGGACTCGATCCGGTTCAGCAGGTCGTTCGGGGTCTCCCCCTCCCCCTCCCCCTCGTCCTCGGACCCCTCATTCCGCGGTGGCTTCGGCTCGAGGTCGTCCGGGTTCATCCCGGTGATCTTCACGAAGCCCCCCGCGGGGATCGCACCGACCCCGTACTCGGTCTCGCCGCGCCTGACGCTGAACAGCTTCGGCGGGAAGAAGAGGAAGAACCGCTCGACCCGCATGCCCGTCCACTTGGCGACGATGAAGTGCCCGAACTCGTGGAGGATGATCAGCAGCGAGAAGCCGGCGAAGGCGAGAAGCCAGCTCATGCGACCGCCAGCCCCTCGATCAGGCCGCGGGCGTGCTCGCGCGCGCGACGGTCGGTCTCGAAGAGCTGCTCGAAGTGGGCGGCGGGCTCGGCCGGGATGTCGGCGAGGCAGCGCTCGATCACGTCGGCTATCCCGGTGAAGGGGATGCGGCCGGCGAGGAACGCCTCGACCGCCACTTCGTCGGCGGCGTTGAGGACGCACGGCGCGGTGCCGCCGGCCTCCCCCGCCTCGCGGGCCAGGGCCAGGCACGCGAAAGTCCGCGTGTCCGGCTCCTCGAAGGTCAGCTCGCCGACGCCGGCGAGGTCCAGCGCGGGGACGGCGACGTCTGCGCGCTCGGGGTGGTGCAGCGCGTAGGAGATCGGCACGCGCATGTCCGGGTAGCCGAGGTGGGCGAGCGAGGCGCCGTCGTTCAGGTGGACGAGCGAGTGGACGATCGACTGCGGGTGGACGACCACCTCGATGTCGTCGTAGGGCACGCCGAAGAGGTGATGGGCCTCGATCATCTCGAAGCCCTTGTTCATCAGGGTCGCCGAGTCGATCGTGATCCGCCCGCCCATGTCCCAGGTCGGGTGGGCGAGGGCGTCGCCCGCGCTCACCCCCTCCAGGTCGGTCCGTCCCCGGAAGGGGCCGCCCGAGGCGGTCAGCACGAGCTTCGTGACGGTGCCCGGCGGCTCGGAGCGGATCAGCTGGTGCAGGGCCGAGTGCTCGGAGTCCACGGGGATCAGGCGCGCGCCGGTGGCCTCGGAGAGCGCGGTCACCAGCTCCCCGCCGATCACCAGCGACTCCTTGTTCGCCAGCGCGACGTCCATCCCCTCGGTCAGCGCGACGATCGTCGGCCCCAGGCCCGCGGCCCCGACGACGGCGTTGAGGACGAGGTCGGCGCCCGAGGCGTCGATCAGGGCGCGGATTCCCTCCTCGCCGGCGAGCACCCGGCCGCTCCAGGCCTCGCCCGCACGCGCGGCGGCCTCCGGGTCGGCGAGCGCCACCGCGGGCACGCCGTGCTCCCGCGCCTGCTCCAGCAGGGGCTCCCAGCTCGAGCCCGCCGAGAGTCCCGCGACCTGCAGGGCGTCGCCGCTCGCGGCGACGACCTCGAGCGCCTGCGTGCCGATCGAGCCGGTCGACCCGAGTATCAGGACCTTCTTCGCGGTCACGGGCGCCCAGTCTAGGGGCGGCCCTTACGCGCCTCTAACCGTCCTCGGTCTTCGCATACGCGCGGTCCCCGGCGAAGCAGATGCGGAACGCGTCCGACTGGAACACGCTCTCGTCGGCGTCGTTGTAGAGGATGCAGGTGACCTGGCCGCGCTTCGTCCTGAACCGCTCGACCTCGTCCGGCCTGCCCAGCCTCCCCTGGATGGCCGCCCGGCTCTCGCCGAGCCGGACCGAGTCGAACTCCTCCTGCGTGATCGCGTTTGAGGGCTCGAGGTCCTCGATCTCGTCGATCCCCGCGACGATCAGGGCCGCGCAGCCCCCGACGAGCAGGAGGAGGACCAGCGCGGCCGCGATCAGCCCGACGATCAGGCCGGTGCTCTGGGTGTAGGAGCGCCCGCAGCTCGGGCACTCCGCCGCGAAGGTCTCCGCCTCGGCGCCGCAGCGCTTGCAGACCTTCTTCGGCGGCGGGACGGCCTTGTCCGCCGGCGCCTCGGGGCTGACGCGCGGACCCATCCGCAGGGTCCACGCATTGCCGTCCCACCAGCGGGCGCGGCCGGTTCGCAGCGGATCGGGGTAGTAGCCGGCCTCCGCGCCGCGGCGCGGGGGCGGCAGTCCCTCGAGCGAGCTCATCGCGGCGAGGCTAACGCACGCCATCGCCGCCGCGGGAACGGCAGCGGAACGCGGACGGGGGCCCGCAGGCCCCCGTCCGCCCCTGCCTAGCCCCTGTCTGCGCTTAGCGGACCTGGAACGCCGAGAGCTGGAACTGACGCACCCGGAGGTCGTTGGCGTTCTCGTTGCACGCCACCGAAAGCGTGTGCTTGCCGCCCAGCGGGCCCGTGATCACGTTGATCCCGTATCCGCTGCCGTGGTCGGCGGTCTTCGTCGGGGCTTCGACCCTGATCGTGGTGCCTGTGATCGGGTTGTTGTCGGCCTCGAGGCGGCAGTCGCCGCGGGAGGCGGCGCCGACACCCTCGAAGTTGCCGTCGAACGAGACGTAGTAGCGCCGCGGGAAGCCGGTCGAGCCGTCCACCGAGACCGTCGCGCAGTCGGTGTACGTCCCCGCCGCGGTCGGGTTGCAGTCGGTGCCGGTCGCCGTCTTGCTGAACGGCAGCACCTTCAGCCGCGCGTCCTTGCTGAGGCCCTTGTACTCGACCTTCTTCTGCGAGGCCGCGTAGGCGCCGCCGCCGAGCGCGGCGAACAGCGCTACCATCGCGACGATCAGGGCCGGCGACGGGCGCTTGCTGAACAGCTTGCTCATGCGAGTCTCCCTTCCTGTTTGCGAGCGTCTCCTCGCGTAAACAGGCGCCGGCCGCAAAGTTGCGCCCGCGCGGGAAATCCCGCCTTGTGGGGGCATATCCCCCGACAGCTCGGGACTGCCTCGTCAGTACACGAACGCGACCGCCAGGTAGTACCCGGCGACGACGGTGAAGATCACCGCGTCGAGGCGGTCGATGAGCCCGCCGTGCGGGCCGAACAAGGTCCCGGTGTCCTTGACCGCGAGGTCGCGCTTGATCATCGAGGCGAAGAGGTCGCCCAGCGGGGCGACGGCGGCGATCGCCATACCCATCAGCAGGGCGTCTATGCCCGGCAGCCAGTCCTGGTAGAGGCCCGCGAACCAGAAGCCGAGCGTGCCGCCGATGAAGCCGCCGATCAGGCCCTCCAGCGTCTTGTTCGGGGAGATCCGCGGGGTGATCCTGCGCGACCCGAACAGGCGCCCGGCGCCGTAGGCGGCGGTGTCGCCGAGGAAGGTGGCGACGAGGACGTCGATCAGCAGCGCGCCGCCGTGGTCGGGCAGGTCGCGGAGCAGCATCGCGTGCGAGAAGCCGAGGCCGAGCCAGGCGATCCCCAGGAACGGTGATCGCCATCGAGACGGTGATGCCCGCGTGTGACTTGCGCGCGGCGGCGAAGGCGAAGACGGCCGGGAACGAGCACGCCATCACCAGCAGGATCTGGAACGCGGTGCCGTAGTGGGCCGCGATCACCATCCCGGCGAGGGCGGCGTAGGCCGGCAGAGCCAGCGGGGACGAGCCGGCGGCCATGCGGTAGAGCTCGCGCAGGCCGAGCACGCCGAACCCGATCATCGCGAGCATGAACACCTCCTCCCCGACCACCACGATGAAGATCGCCAGGGCGACCCAGGGAAGCGCGACCAGCACCCGCTGCGCGGTCTCGCCCTTGGCGAACGGGAGCCGGTGCCAGAGGGGCGGCTTGGCCTGCTCGCCCCCGCCCCCGGCGCCCACCCCGATCTCCGGCCCCCGCTGATCGGAGCCGGGGAAGCGCGGGATCTCCAGCTCGTCGTCGTCCTCGCCGGTGTGCCGCGGCTCGAAGTCCCCCGCCTCGTCGGCGGCCGCCTCCTCCATCTCGGCCCGGTGCCTCCCGGCGCGGCCGAACTGGAAGCTTGGCGGGTCGAGGTCGCCGAGCGGCGTCATCGCGCCCCGAAGCGCCGCCGGCGCTCCTCGTAGGTCTCGAGGGCCGCCCGGAAGGCCTCGCGGTCGAAGTCCGGCCAGAGCTCCTCGCGGAAGACGAACTCCGAGTACGCGCACTGCCAGAGCAGGTAGTTCGAGATCCTCTGCTCGCCGCTGGTGCGGATCAGCAGGTCGGGGTCGTGCATCTCGGGCGCGTAGAGATGCTTCGCGAACTCCTTCTCTCCCCCGCCCTGGTAGCGCTCCGCCGCATCCAGTATCTCGGCGCGCCCGCCGTAGTTGAACGCGACGAAGAGGGTGATGCGCTCGTTTGCGGCCGTCTCGGACTCGGCCCAGTCCATCCGGCGCTGGAGGCTCATCGGCGACCCCTTCGCGTCGCCCGATGAAGCGCATCCGGACGCCCTCCTCATTCAGCTCAGGGGTCTCCTGCTGGATTCGCTCGGCGAACATCGCCATCAGGCCCTCGACCTCCTCCGCCGGGCGGGACCAGTTCTCGGTCGAGAAGGAGTAGACGGTCAGCTCGGCGATGCCGAGCTCGACCGCGTCGCGCAGCCGCGCCTTGACGTTGTCGGCCCCCGCCCTGTGGCCATCGACGACGGGCAGGTTCCGGGCCTGCGCCCAGCGGCCGTTCCCATCCGTGATGATCGCGACGTATCGAGCGGGCATGGAGGGAGCCTCGGGCCTAGACCTCGAGGATCTCCTCTTCCTTGCCCTTGAGGAGGTTGTCTATCTCGCCGATCGCGCCGTCGGTCTGCTTCTGCAGCCCGGTCTCGGCCCGATGCTCCTCGTCGGACCCCGCCTCGCCCTCCTTCTTCAGCTCGCGCAGGTCGTGCATGATGTCCCGCCGGATGTTGCGGATGGCGACGCGCCCGTCCTCGGCGACGCCGTGTACGACCTTCACCAGCTCCCGGCGCCGGTCCTCGGTCAGCTCCGGGATCGAGAGCCGGATCACGTTGCCGTCGTTGGAGGGCGTGAGCCCGAGGTCCGACTCCATGACCGCCTTCTCGATCGCGCTGATCGAGGACTTGTCGTAAGGGGTGACGGTGAGCATGCGGGCGTCGGTCGCGGCGACCTGGGCGAGCTGCTTGATCGGCGACTCGGCGCCGTAGTAGTCCACCGAGATCCGGTCCAGGAGGTGCGGCGACGCGCGTCCCGTGCGCACCGTGGCGAGCTCGTTGCGGGTCGCCTCGACCGACTTCTGCATCCGCTCGGCGGCGTCCGCCAGCAGCTCGTCGATGATCTCGCTCATCAGGTGGTCACGGGGTCGGTCGCGGGCTTGGACGACACCAGTGTGCCCACCCGCTCGCCGCTGACGATCCTATCTATGTTGCGCTCGTCGGCCATGTTGAAGACGTAGATCGGGAGGTCGTTGTCCATGCACAGCGACAGGGCCGTCGAGTCCATCACCTTGAGGCCGCGCTCGATCGCCTGGCGGTGGCTGATCGCAGGCAGGAAGCTGGCTTCTGGGTCGGTGGAGGGATCGGCGTCGTAGACGCCCTCGACCCCGTTCTTGGCCATCAGGATCGCCTCGGCGTGGATCTCCAGCGCCCGCAGCGCGGCCGCGGTGTCGGTGGTGAAGAACGGGTTGCCGGTGCCGGCCGCGAAGATCACCACCCGGTCCTTCTCGAGGTGGCGGATCGCGCGGCGGCGGATGTAGGGCTCGGCGACCTCGGTGACCGCCATCGCCGACATCACGCGGGTGTCCACGTCCACGTTCTCGAGGGCGTCCTGGAGGGTCAGGGCGTTGAGCACCGTCGCGAGCATCCCCATGTAGTCGGCGGTGGCCCGGTCCATTCCCTCCGCGGCCCCCTCGAGGCCGCGGTAGATGTTGCCCGCGCCGACGACGATCGCCACCTGGACGCCGCGCTCGCGCTGCTCGCGGACCTGCTTTGCGATCCGCTCGATCTGGGCGGGGTCGGTCCCGTAGGGGAGCGACCCCATCAGCGCCTCGCCGCTGAGCTTCAGGAGGAAGCGCTTGAAGCGGGGCTCGGGCACGGCGCTAGTCGACCTCGCCGCCGACCTCGAAGCGGGAGAAGCGCGCGATCCGCACGTTCTCGCCGGTCTTGGAGGCGACCTCCGTGCGCAGCTCCTGGATCGTCTTGCCCTCGTAGCGCTCCTCGTTGAAGTGCTTCTGGTCGAGGAGCACGATCTCGGATGCCCACTTCTTGAGCTGCCCCTCGACGATCTTCTCGACGACGTCGTCCGGCTTGCCGTCCTCCTTGGCCTTCTCGGACAGGATCCGGCGCTCGTTCTCGCGGTCCTCCTCCGGGATCTCGTCGAAGCTGACGTGCTGGGGGTTCATCGCGGTGACGTGGATCGCGACCTGGCGCGCGAACTCGAGGAAGTCCTCGTTCCGGGCGACGAAGTCCGTCTCGCACTGCACCTCGACGAGCGCCCCCTTGCGGGCGTCGGCGTGGACGTAGGAGGCGATCACTCCCTCGGAGGTGCTCCGCCCGCCGCGCTTGGCGGCCGAGGCCGCGCCCTTCTTCCGCAGGATCTCGATCGCCTTCTCGGTGTCGCCGCCCGCCTCCTGGAGGGCGGCCTTGCAGTCCATCATCCCCGCGCCCGTGCGGTCGCGGAGCGCCTTCACCTCGGCGGCGCTGATCTTGACCTCGGCCATCAGGACTTCTCTTCTCCGGTCGCGGCCTCGGCGGGCGGCTCCGCCTGCTCGGCCGGGGTCTCGGCGGCGGCTTCGGCCGGAGCGGCGGGCTCGGCCTGTGGCGCCTCCGCTTCGGCCTGTGGCTTCGCCTCTGCCTCGGCCTGTGGCTCGCCTCGCTTCGGCCTGTGGCCGCTTCGGCCTTCGCCTTCGCAGCCGCGTCGGCCTTGGCCTTGGCCTCCGCCTCCTGGCGGGCCTTTGCCTCAGCCTCGGCCTTGGCCTTCTCCTCGGCCTCCTGCTTGGCCTTCTCCTCCGCCTCGCGGCGCTTGCGCTCCTCTTCCTCCTTGCGGCGCCGCTCCTCCTCCTCGGCCTTGCGGCGGGCCTCCTCCTCGCGCCAGACCGAGGCGGAGGCCTCGATCGCCTCGCCGAGCGTGCTGATGATCAGCTCGTCGGAGCGGATCGCGTCGTCGTTGCCGGGGATCACGAAGTCCACCGGCGTCGGGTCGCAGTTGGTGTCCACCAGGCCGATGATCGGGATCTCGAGGCGCTTGGCCTCGCGCAGCGCGATCTCCTCGGTCTTCAGGTCGACGATCACGACCGCGTCGGGCAGCCGCTGCATGTCGGCGACGCCGCCGAGGTTGAACTCGAGCTTGCGCAGCTCGGCCTCCATCGTCATCCGCTCCTTGGTCGGGAGCAGGTCGAGCCGGCCGTCCTCCTTGAGGCCGCGCAGCTCGTGCAGCCGCTGGATCCGCTTCTTGATCGTGTTGAAGTTCGTCAGCAGCCCGCCGAGCCAGCGCCGGCTCACGGAGGGCATGCCGCAGCGCTCGGCCCACTCCTCGACCGCGTCGCGGGCCTGCTTCTTGGTGCCCACGAAGAGGATGACGCCGCCCTTGCGCGCGACGTCGGAGACGAAGTCCGTCGCCTTCGCCAGCAGCGCCTCGGTCTGGAGGAGATCGATGATGTGGATCCCCTCGCGCTCGCCGTGGATGTAGCGGCGCATGCGCGGGTTCCAGCGCCGCGTCTGGTGACCGAAGTGAACTCCGGCCTCCAGCAGCTCTCTGATGCCTACCTCGGCCATCTTGTCCTTCCCGTTCGCTTTGTCATTCGTCGAGCGGGCTCGTGTGCGGCCTCGCTCCTGGATGCCTCACCGCCGCGTCGGGGAACCCGGGCCGTGGCCCGAGCAGCGCCCCCGCGCCTTGCGACGAGGGTCGGATTGCGTTCGGCGCGTGATGATAGCCGGGCTCGGCCGCGCTCAGCGCGGCGCGCTCGAGGGCGTCCGCAAGGTCCCGCGGCAGCGGCGATTCGAAGCTGAGCTCGCGCCCGTCGGCCGGGTGGCGCAAAGCCAGGCGGCGGGCGTGAAGGAACTGGCGCTCGAGGCCGTGCCTGCCCGCCGTCCCGTACTCGGGGTCTCCGGCGACCGGATGCCCGATCGCGGCGAAGTGGACCCGGATCTGGTGCGTGCGGCCCGTCTCCAGGCGGGCGCGGACGAGGGTGTCGGCGGGCAGGGCCTCGATCACCTCGAAGTGGGTGCGGGCCTCGCGCTCCCCGCTCCGCGCACCGCGCGGCGGGTGCGCCGGCGGCGGTCGCGGCCGAGCGGCGCGTCGATCGTGCCGGTGCGCGACTCCAGCGCGCCCTCGACCAGCGCGACGTACTCGCGCTCGACCTCGCGCGCCTTGATCTGCGCGCGACAGCGCGCCGTGGGCGGCTCTCGGTGCGGGCGACGACCATCAGGCCGGAGGTGTCCTTGTCGAGGCGGTGGACGATCCCGGCGGCGCTCGGGCTCGCCGCCGCCGGCGCGCTCGCCGAGCCAGTCCGACCAGGGTCGGCGCCCGGTGCGAGGGGGCCGGGTGGACGACCAGGCCCGCCGGCTTGTCGACGACGATGATCTGGTCGTCCTCGAATGGACGATGCGCGGCTCGGCGCTCACGGCGGCGGTCCGCTCGCTTCGTCGTCCTCGCCGCGCTCCGGCAGCAGGACCAGCAGCGCGACGCCCGGCGACGATCGCGACGTCGGCGAGGTTGAAGGTGGCCACAGAAAGGCAGGTCGACGAAGTCGGTCACGGCGTCCTCGCGCACCCGGTCGGCGAGGTTGCCGAGCGCGCCGCCGATCAGCAGGCCCGGCCGGCAGCCAGATCGCGATCCCCGCGCGGCCGCGAGCGCCGAGGAAGATGAGCAGGCCCAGCAGGAGCAGCATCGTCGGCGCCGATCAGCACGGGCGAGACGCCGTCGGCCATGCCGAAGGCGACCCCCTTGTTACGGGTGTTGGCGAGGTCCAGGAACGGCAGGACCTCGACGCGTATCCCCGCGGGCGACGCTCTCGCGGACGCGTCCTTGCTCGCCTGGTCAAGCGCGACGACGACGCCGCAGGTCGCCAGCGCCAGCGCTACCGCTCTGACGCGGTCGCTCAACCCTCGATCAGGCCGACCACGATGCGCTCCGCCACCAGGAGGACGACGATCGCGAGGATCGGGCTGATGTCGATCGCCATCCCGCCCCCGCCGAGGGGCGGCAGCAGGCGGCGGAAGATGTTCAGGTACGGGTCCGTGGTCTCGTGCACGAAGTCGACGAACCCGCGCAGGGCGCGGTTGTAGGGCATCCGCGGGATCCACGAGAGCAGGATCCGGACGAAGATCAGGACGAAGTAGACGAGGAAGAGCGCGCCGACGTAGTCGGCCACGTCGTCGCGACTCAGCGCCAGCAGGGGCTGCGCGCCCATCAGCCCAGTCCCTGCGCCCGCTCGAGCGAGGCGTCCACCGCCGCTCGCAGCGCGGGGCCGATCGCGCGCTCCTCGAGCGCGTCGAGGCCCGCCTCGGTCATGCCCCCGGGCGACGCGACCGCACGCTTCAGGTCCGCCGGCTGGTGCGTGTCGAGCAGCCCGCCCGTGGCCGCCATCGAGCGGGCGACCATCCGCAGTGCCTGGTCCTCGGTCGAGTCCCGCCTTGACGCCCTCCTCGACCAGCACCTCGGCCATCAGCGCCAGGTAGCCGGGCGAGCAGCCCATCAGGGCCGTCGCCGCGTCGATCAGGTCCTCGTCGAGCTCGATCACGTCGCCGAGCAGCCCCAGCAGCGCTGCGACCTGCTCGCGGCGCGCGGCCGGCAGGCCCGGCGGGAAGACGACGCAGAAGACTCCCTGGCGGAGCTGGGCCCCGAGGTTCGGCATCACGCGCACCAGCTCGAGGCCGGGAAGGGCCTGCTGGAGCCGCTCCACGGGCGTCCCCGCCAGGATCGAGACCACGGGAGCGCCGGCCTCGACCAGGTCGGCGGCGACCTCGTCGAGAACGTTCGGCTTCACGGCGAGCAGCACGAGGTCCGCGGCGTCCGCCACCGCCCGGTTCGAGTCGAGGGCCTCGCCGCCGACCTCGCTCGCCAGCTCCCGGGCGCGGTCCGGCGAGGCGTCGGCGAAGAGCATCGCCTCGGGCGCGGCGTCCTCCCCGCTCGCCCGCGCCCAGCCCCGCGCCAGCCCAGTGGCCATGTTCCCGGCGCCGATGAACCCGACCTTCACGGCCGGGAGCTCTAGAAGGCTAGGACTGGTTGAAGAAGCCGCCCTCGAGGATGCGCGCCTTCTCCTCGGCGCTGACGTCCACGTTGGCGGGGGTGAGCAGGAAGATTCCCTGCGAGATCCGCTGCATGCCGCCGCCGAGGGCGTAGGTCATGCCGGATGAGAAGTCGATCAGGCGCTTGGCGAGCTCACGGTCGGAGCTCTGGAGGTTGATGATCACCGGCTTCGAGCGCTTGAACTCGTCGGCGACCTGCTGGGCGTCGTTGAAGTTGCGCGGGGTGACGACGTGCATGGAGAAGTCGGAGCCGCCGCCGCCGTTGCCGCCCGAGCGGCGCCTTCTCGGCGCGGGCTCGTCCTCGACGGCGCGCAGCCGGCTGCGCCGCGGCGCGGGCTCGTCGCCGAAGATGTCGTCGATGTCGTCGTCGCGGCCCCGCCTGCCGCCGCGGGCGCTGCTCACGGGCGCGGCCTCACGCGGCGCGGACGTCTCGTCCAGGACCTCGGTGCCGGTGTCGGCCTCGTCGTAGTACTCGCCCTCCTCGATGTAGTCGCCCTCGACGAGGCCGAAGTACTCGAGTGAACGTCGCCATGTGTCCTTGAAGCCCATCAGCGGTCAGTTTCTGCTTGACCCGGCTTATTCCTTTCCCGTTCGGGAAAGGTTCCACTCCGAACAGGATAGTGCGGGAGCGCACTTGCACTCCGGAGGGCCCCTCACTCGTAGAGAGCGGTCCCGAGCCGGATGATCGTCGCGCCCTCCTCGACTGCGACCGGCCAGTCCTGGGTGGTGCCCATCGAAAGCCGCTCCAGCCCGTGCTCCGCGGCCAGCTCCGCGAGTCGCGCGAAGTAGGGGCGCGAGGCCTCGGGGTCGGCGGCGAAGGGGGGCATCGTCATCAGGCCCTCGGCCCGCACGGGGCAGCGCTCGATGAACGACCCGAGCTCCTCCGGGGCGACGCCGCCCTTGCTCTCCTCGCCGGAGAGGTTCACCTCGACCAGGACCGCGGTGTCCGCGGTGCCGTGCCTGCCGAGCTGCTCCAGCGCGGACTCGGTCGCGACCGAGTGGACGAGGCGGACGAGGGGCACGATCCGGCGCACCTTGCGGCTCTGGAGGTTGCCGATGAAGTCCCAGGTGAACGCGTCGCCCCAGCGCTCGCGCTTGGCCTCCAGGTCCTGGAGGCGGTTCTCGCCGACCAGGGTCACCCCCGCCTCCGCCAGCGCGCCCATCTCCTCCAGCGGGACGTACTTGGTCGCGGCGAGGACCTCCACCCTCTCCCCCGCGCGCTCGCGCACCCGCTCGAGGTTGGCCCGGACGCGCGCCGGGTCGAGGCCCTCGAACTGGCGCATGGCCATCAGTCCGCCTCCGCCGCGTCGCCCTCGAGCCAGGCGAGCCCCGCCTGGCGGCCCGTGCGCTCGCCGTCGCGGCGGTGCGAGTAGAGCAGCTCCGGGTTGCAGGACGTGCAGAGCCCGGCCGCGGCGACATCGTCCACCCCTGCCCGGCCCAGCAGCCCGCGCGCCACGGCGACGAGGTCCAGCATCCGCCCCTGCGCCGCCCCCTCGATGCCGGTGAAGGCCCCGAGCACCTCGTCGCCGACCTCGTAGCAGCAGGGGCCGATCCCGGGCCCGATCGCCGCGGCGCTCGCGCCGACCCTCGCAGCGGCCCCCGAGAGGACGCCGCCCGCCAGCCCGCGCCAGCCGGCATGCGCCATCGCCACCCCTCCCGGCCCCGCCAACGCGACCGGCAGGCAGTCGGCGGTCATCACCAGCGGGACGAGCCCGGGCTGGTCGGTCGCGTGCGCGTCGGCCTCGACCGGGCTGGGGACGACGTCGGCGTAGACGCGGGGGCTCTGAGGCGTCTCGTGCCAGACCAGCGCGGCGCCGTGCACCTGGCGGCCCATCACCACGTTCGCGGGCGCGATGCCGAGCGCGGCGGCGAGGGCGCGGCGGTTGTCGTGGACGCGCCCCGGCTCGTCACCCGTCTTGACGGCGACGTTGAGGGAGCCGTAGGGGGGCTCGCTGACCCCCCCGCCCGGGTCGAGAATGCGGCGCGGGCGCCGGGCAGCTCGGCCTCCAGCCAGCGCACTCCGTCTCGCTCGCGCCATTCCATCGGGCGCACGCTAGTCGGATGGCCCTCCGGGCTCCGGAACGGCCGCGAGGGCGACCCGCAGCTCGTCCTCGCGGTCCGAGGCGGTGCCGTCGAGCTTCGCCGCCAGCGCCGCGTTCAGCGCCCGGCCGATCGCGGGGCCCTCCGGGACGCCGGCCTCGATCAGGTCGTAGCCCGTGATCTCGAGGTCCACATGGCGCAGGCGAGACGCGTACTCGTCGAGCCAGCGCGCTCCGGCCGCGCGAGCGATCGCCAGCACCGCCGCGGAGTGGTCGTGGGCGAGGACGTGGATCTCGGCCGGCGAGCCGGGAGGGCTGTGGTGGCTGAGCCTCGCGGCCCTGCCCCGCAGCTCGCGGGCGCGCTCGGCCGGGGCGATCGCGAGCAGGATCGCGGTGCCGCGGTCGGCGAACCCGGCCCACGCCTCCTCGGAGTCGAAGAGCCGCTCCAGGGCAGCCGCCAGCTTGGGCGCCGTGCCGAGGTCGAGCAGGCCCCAGTCGGCGATCAGGGCGAGCGCCGCGCTCGGCCGCCGCTCGACCGCGATCTTCCCCAGCTCGCCGATGATCCGGTCCTCCGAGACCGTCGCCAGGTCCGCCGCGCGAAGCTGGCGCTCGGTCTCCGGCTCCAGGGAGAAGCCGAGCCGCGCCGAGTAGCGCGCGGCCCGCAGGGCGCGGGTGGGGTCGTCGGCGAAGGAGCCGGGGTGCAGGACGCGCAGGAGGCCGGCCCGGAGGTCGGCCAGGCCCCCGTGCGGGTCCAGCAGCTCCGCCTCCCCCTCCAGGGGCACCGCCATCGCGTTCACGGTGAAGTCGCGGCGGGCCAGGTCCTCGGCGATCGTCGCGGGCGCGACGTCCGGCAGGGCACCCGGGCGCGCGTAGGTCTCGGTGCGGGCGCGCGCGATGTCGACGTCGAGCTCTCCGAGCCCGACGTTGGCCGTGTCGAAGCGCTCGTGCTCGACCAGCTCGCCGCCCAGCGCCTCGGCGATCGAGCCGATCTCGCCCTCGACCACGACGTCGAGGTCCGTGCGCGCCTCGCCTCGCAGGAGGTCGCGGACGGCGCCGCCGACCAGGTGGGGCGCGCCGCCCCGCGGCGGCGGCGCGCAGCTCGGCGATGCCCGGCAGGGCGTCGAGGCGCTCAGCCAGGGCGGAGGGGTCGATCGGGGGACCGGCGGGCATCTGTTGCGAGTTACCTACCATGTGCCGCCGGCGCGGTGGACCGACGGACCGGGACGCAGCGGCGCATGCAGGCGGGGAAACGATGGGAACGCTGAAGAGAATCTGGAGCGAGCACAAGATCGCGACGCTGGTCGGCGGCGCAATCGCCCTGATCGCGATCGCGGGCGTGGCCGGCTACCTCATCCTCAAGCGCCCCGCGGACGTATCCAACCCCGACGCCGCCTTCGAGGCGGCCGACCAGGGCAAGGAGCTCCTCGGAACCGCCAACTGGCCCCTCTACGGCCTCAACCCGGAGCGCACCCGCTACCTGCCGGCGAAGGGGGTGGAGCCGCCCTTCCGCGTCGCGTGGAGGTTCAACGGGCGCAAGCTGCTCGAGTATTCGCCCGTCCTTGCACGGCGACCAGCTCTTCGGGATCAACAACAACGGCGAGGCGTTCGCGCTCAAGACCCGCACGGGCAAGGTCCGCTGGCGGCGCGAGATCGCGAACCTCAACGCGTCCTCCCCCGCCTACCACGACAAGTGGCTCTACTTCGCGAACCTCGAGCCGGGCCAGGTCCTCGGCGTCAGCGCGAAGACCGGAAACACGCGCTGGAAGCGCGCGCTGCCGGGCCGCACCGAGTCCTCGCCCGTGATCGTCAAGGACCGCCTGATCGTCGGCTGCGAGTGCGGCAAGCTCTACGCGCTCGACCGGCTCACCGGCAAGACGATCTGGGAGGCGGATCTGCCGCGGCCAGGTGAAGGCCGCTCCCGCCGTCAGCGACGGGGTCGCCTACATCGGCGACTACAGCGGCACGATGAGCGCGGTGCGGCTCAACGACGGCTCGATCAAGTGGCAGTCCAGCTCCCAGGGCACGGGCTTCAGCGCCGGCGCCATCTACGGCACCGCCGCCGTGGCGTTCGGCCGCGTCTACGCCGGCTCGAAGGACGGCCGCATCTACAGCTGGGAGAAGGAGAGCGGCGACCTCGCCTGGAGCCACACGATCGGCGGCGAGGTCTACGCCGGCGCCGTCGCCGCCGACACGCCCAGGACCGAGCCCACCGTGTACTTCGGCGTGTACGGGGGAAGCGAGCTCTTCGCGCTCGACGCGCGAACGGGCGACGAGCGCTGGTCCGCCGACTCCGGCGGCTCGGTGATCGGCGCCGCCAGCCTGATCGGCGAGACGGTCTACGTCGCCAACCTCGACACCACCGAGACCTACGCCTTCGACGCCGCCAACGGCGAGCGCCTCTGGACGTTCCGCGACGGCGCCTACAACCCCGTCATCTCCGACGGCAACCGGCTCTACCTGACCGGCTACAAGATGATCTACTCGCTGAAGGCGGGCAAGCCGAAGAAGCCGGCGCAGGGCAAGAAGCAGAAGGGCGGCGGGAAGAAAAGCAGAGCGAGAAGAAGGGCGGCGGCGAGAAGTAGCCGCGTCATGAAGTTAGTTGCGCATAGCGCAACAAACCTCAGGATCTAGCTGCTCTGCGCTCAGACCGCGCGGACCGGGATCCCGGCCTCGCGCATCCGCTGCTTCGCCTCGGCGACCGTGTAGTCGCCGTAGTGGAAGATCGAGGCGCAGAGGACCGCGTCGGCGTGCCCGTCGCCGATGGCCTCCACAAGGTGGTCGAGGGTCCCGGCGCCGCCCGAGGCGATCACGGGCACGTCCACCGCCTCCGCCACCGCGCGGGTCAGCTCGAGCTCGTAGCCGTCGTTCGTCCCGTCGCGGTCCATGCTGGTGAGCAGCACCTCCCCCGCCCCGCGCCGCGTCGCCTCGACGGCCCACTCCACCGCCTCGCGGCCCTCGACCTTCGTGCGGCCCCCGTGGGTGTAGACGTCGTACTCGGGCCGCTCGCAGACGGGCGAGGCGATGGCCGGGTCGCGGCGCTTGGCGTCGATCGCGATCACCACGCACTGCGCGCCGAAGATGCTCGGCCAGCTCGTCGATCAGCTCGGGCCGCTCCAGCGCCGCCGAGTTGACCGAGACCTTGTCGGCCCCGGCGTCGAGCACCGCCTGCGCGTCGGCGACCGAGCGGATGCCGCCGCCGATCGTGAACGGGATGAAGACGTTGTCGGCGGTGCGGCGCGCCAGGTCCACGATCGTGTCGCGGCTCTCGTGCGAGGCGGTGATGTCGAGGAAGACGAGCTCGTCGGCGCCCTCGGCGTCGTAGCGCTCGGCCAGCTCGACGGGGTCGCCCGCGTCGCGGATGTCGACGAAGTTCGTGCCCTTGACGACGCGGCCGGCGTCGACGTCGAGGCAGGGGATGACGCGCTTGAGGACCACGCAGCGAGGCTAGCCTGAGCTGAGCTCGCCTAGATGTCCCAGTCGCCCGCCGCGTAGGCCCAGGCGATGAGCAGGCCTGACCGGCAGGCGGGCCCAGAGCGCGGCGCCACCGGGACGTCCTTGTAGTCTCGGCGTTGAGGGCCATGTGGACGTTGGCCGGGAAGACCGCGAGCAGGGTCGCGATGCTGAGGGCGCTGCCGGCGCGGCGCGTGGCGGGGTGAAGCGTGGCTAGCCCGCCGGCGATCTCGGCGACGCCGCTCGCGTAGACCATCTCGCGGTGGGCCGGGACGTACGGCGGCATGATCCGCTCGTACATGCGGGGCTTGACGAAGTGCATCACCCCGGCGAAGACGAAGAAGACGCCGAAGAGGCGGCGCAGCATGCGCCCGAGCCTACCCGCCGAGCGCGGCCTGGCCCTCGGCGACCGTGAAGCGCTCCTCGTAGAGGGCGCGGCCGACGATCGCGCCGGTGACGTTGTCGAGGCCGAGCGAGCCGAGGGCGTCGAGGTCCTGGAGCGAGCCGACCCCGCCCGAGTAGATGATCTCCGCATCAGTCGAGTGGGCGAGCTCGGTCAGGGAGTCGAGGTCGGGCCCCTCCATCAGCCCGTCAACCTCTACGGGCGTGAAGATGAAGCGCTCGATCCCGCGCTCGGCGAGCTGGGCGATGACCTCGGCCGGGCCGAAGCCCGACTCCTCGGTCCAGCCCTCCGCCGCGACCTTTCCCCGGCGGGCGTCCACCCCGGCTGCAACGCGCCCGGGGTGCGCGGCCGCGATCGCCTCGGCCACGTCGGGGTCCCTGACGGCGGCGGTTCCGAGGATCACCCGCTCGACCCCCGCGGAGAGAGCCCGCTCGACCTTGCCGGAGTCGCGCAGGCCGCCACCGAGCTGGACCGGGATGCCGACCGAGGCGACGATGCGCCGGACCTGGTCGAGGTTGGCCGGCTCGCCCGCCCTGGCGCCGTCGAGGTCCACGACGTGAAGCCAGCGGGCGCCGTCCTCCTCCCAGCGGCGCGCGGCGTCCACCGGGTCGGCGTCATAGACCGTCTCGCGGTCGTAGTCGCCCTGCGTGAGGCGGACGGCGTGGCCGTCGCGGATGTCGATCGCCGGGTAGAGGATCAACGCTGCGATTCGCAGATGTCCGCGAAGTTCCGGAGCAGGCGCAGGCCGGCGGCGCTCGACTTCTCGGGGTGGAACTGGACGCCGTAGAGCGGGCCGCGCTCGACCGCGCAGGCGAAGCGCTCGCCGTAGGCCGCGGTGCCGAGGACGTCGCCCTCGCGCTCGGGGCGCGGCGCGAACGAGTGGACGAAGTAGAAAGGGGTCTCGGACTCCAGCCCCGCGGTCAGGGGGGAGTCGTGCTCCCAGCGCACGGGGGACCAGCCGATGTGGGGCACCTTGTAGCCGTTGGCGGCGAGGGGGCCGACGGGGCCGGGCATCAGGCCGAGCCCCGCGGCGCCGTCGAGCTCGACGCTGCGCTCGAAGATGAGCTGGAGTCCGAGGCAGACGCCGAGCACGGGCCGGCCCTCCGCGACCCGGGCCGCGACGAAGTCGTCGAAGCCCTCCTCCCGGATCCGGGCCATCGCCTTCGGGAAGGCGCCGACGCCGGGCAGGATCACGCCGTCGGCGCGCGCGGCGACCTCCAGGTCCGCGGTCCTGGTCGCTCCGGCGCCGACGTGCTCGAGCGCCTTCTCGACCGAGCGCAGGTTGCCCATGCCGTAGTCGAGGATCGCGACAGCGCGCGCTGACGCTTGCATCTCGCTCAGCGTGCCCTTGGTCGAGGGCACCCCGCTCTCGTCCGGGTCGATCGCGACGGCCTCGCACAGGGCCCGCGCGAAGGCCTTGAACGCGGCCTCGATCATGTGGTGCACGTTGGCGCCGTAGCGGATCTCGAGGTGCAGGGTGAGCTTGGCGTTGTTGGCGACTGCGCGGAAGAACTCCTCCGCCAGCTCGCTGTCGAAGTTGGCGATCGCGACGTCGGGCAGCTCCGCCTCCCAGACGGTCAGGGGCCGCCCGGACACGTCGAGCGCGCACTCCGCCAGCGCCTCGTCCATCGGGGCCAGCGCCGATCCGTAGCGGCGGATGCCGGCGCGGTCGCCGAGGGCCTGGTCGATCGCCTGGCCGAGCGCGATGCCGACGTCCTCGACGGTGTGGTGCGCCCCGGTCTCCAGGTCGCCCTCGGCTTCCACCTCGAGGCCCAGGCGGCCGTGGCGGGCGAGCAGGTCGAGCATGTGGTCGAAGAAGCCGACGCCCGTCGCGGCGCTCGCCTCTCCCCCGTCCAGCGACAGGCGCAGCGAGATCCTGGTCTCCTTCGTCTCGCGCTTGATCTCTGCGGTGCGGCTCACGCTCGCTCCCCTTCCGGCTCGTCGAGGCGGGCCTCGACCGACTCTGCGTGAACCGGGAAGCCCTCGGCGCGGGCCAGGGTAGCGACCGCGGGCGCGAGGGCCTGGGCCGCCTCCTGCGTGATCGTCACGGTCCCGATCCGGCGCCTGAAGACCGTCGGGCCGAGGGGGCCCGTGAAGCGCCCGGCGCCCCCGGTCGGCAGGACGTGGTTGGAGCCCGCGGCGTAGTCGCCGAAGGCGGTGGCCCCGAGGCCGCCGACGAAGACGCAGCCGGCGCTGCTCGCCTGCGCCGCGAGCGTCTCGGCCTCCCGGCAGGCGAGCTCGAGGTGCTCGGGGGCGAGGGCGTCGGAGAGCTCCAGCGCCGCCTCGGCCGTAGGGGCCTTCACGAGCGCGAAGGGGGCGTCCCGCACGCCGCCCGGGCGCGCGGCGACCGCGTCGGCGACGGCCCGCTCGACGGCGTCCAGTGTCTCGTCCCCGGTCGCAGCCGCCACGAGCAGCCCGTCGTCGCCGTGCTCGGCCTGGGCGCAGAGGTCGAGCGCCAGCCAGCCCGGGTCGGCGGTCTCGTCGCAGATCACCATCAGCTCGCTCGGCCCGGCGATGCCGTCGATCCCGACCCGCCCGCAGAGCTGGCGCTTGGCCTCCTGCACGTAGCGGTTGCCGGGCCCCACGATCACTTCCACCGGCTCGACCGACTCGGTGCCGAGCGCAAGCGCGGCGATCGCCTGGACGCCGCCCGTAGCGTAGACCTCGTTGGCCCCGGCGATTGCCGCGGCGGCCAGGACGGCCGCGTTGACCTGCCCGCCGGGCCCCGGCGGGGAGACCACGGCGACCCGCTCCACCCCGGCCACCTTCGCGGGCACGCAGCACATGATCGCGGTCGAGGGATAGGCGGCGGCGCCGCCGGGCGCGTAGGCACCGGCTGCAGCCACCGGCACGCTGCGCAGGCGCACCGACTGCTCCTGCGGCAGGGTGACGCGGAGGTCGGCCATCGTCTCGGCCTCGGCGACGCGGCGGACGTTCTCGGCGGCCAGTTCCAGGGCCGCGGCCAGCTCCGCGGGGATCGCCGCCCGGGCGGCCTCGGCGTCCGCCATGTCCACGCGCAACGATGACGGTCTGGCGCCGAAGCGCTCCTCGGCGTCGAGCACCGCGGCGTCCCCGCCCCGCTCCACCTCGGCGATGATGCGCGCGACGGCGTCGGCCACGCCGCCCGGCGCCGGCTGCAGCGCGCGCAGCTCCGCCGCGAGGCCGCGCGGGTCGCCCCCGTCCCAGTCGAAGCGCGAGACCTTCATGGCGCGGTCTCCCGCAGGCGCGCGACGAGGTCGTCCACCTCGGCGGCGCGGAGCTTGTGTGAGACGCGGTTGGCGACGAGGCGCGCGGTCGAGGGGGCGATCTCCTCGCGCACCTCGAGGCCGTTCTCAGCGAGCGTCCTGCCCGTCGCGACCAGGTCCACGATGCCGTGCGCGAGGCCGACCAAGGGTGCGAGCTCGACCGAGCCCTTCACCTCCACCACCTCGGCCTGGCGGCCGGTCTCGTCGAAGTGGCGCTCGGCGATGCGGGGGTACTTGGTCGCGATGCGAATCGAGCCCGCGCGACGCTCGGCCTCGGCCAGGCCAGCGTCCCCGGCGGGGGCCGCGAGCACCATGCGGCAGGCGCCGTAGCGAAGGTCGAGTACCTCGTAGACGACGCGATCGTCCTGCTCCATCAGCACGTCCTTGCCGGTGATCCCGACGTCGGCCGCCCCGGCCTCGACGTAGGTCGGGACGTCGGAGGGGCGCATCGTCACGATCGTCAGCCCGCCGGCGTCGAAGATCAGCGCGCGGCTCTCCCCGCGCAGCTCGGAGGTGTCCACGCCGATCCGGTCGAGCGCGTCGAGCGTCTCGCCGAACAGGGCGCCGCGAGGCAGCGCGAGTCTCAGCGGCCCGCTCTCCCGCGCCCGCACCGGGCTCTCGACCGTCGGCGGGGTCATCGCTCCGCCTCCCTCGCCAGGCGCTCCTCGGCCATCTGCGCGAGGTGCACGCGCTCCAGGTAGAGGCTGAAGCCGGCCGCGGGCATCTCGGCGCCGAAGCGGCCGAGCAGGTTGTCGTAGCGGCCGCCGCCGCCGAGGATGTGGCCAAGGGCGGGGTCATAGACCTCGAGGATCGCCCCGGTGTAGTAGTCGAGGTCGCGCAGCAGGCTGAAGTCGAGCTGAAGGCGGCCGGCGACGCCGCGCTCGGCGAGCGCGTCGTAGGTCGCGCGGAGCCGCTGGGTCGCGCGCTCCACCGCGCCGCCGCCGAGCTCGTGCGCGCGCTCCAGGACCTCGGCGTCACCGCGAAGGCCGGGGAGGCGCAGCAGCGCCTCGCGGCCCTCCGCGGACACGCCCTCGAGGGCATCCACCTCCTCCTCAAGCCCCACCAGGTCGTGTGCGGCCAGGCGCCCGACCACCCGCCGGCGGCGCTCCTCGTCCACGCCGAGCTCGGCGAGGAGCTGGCGGTACACGTCGGCGTCGCCGAGCCCGATCACGGCGCGGTTGAGGCCCACGGCATCGAGTGCCGCGCTCAGCACCTCGATCACCTCCGCGGTGCCGGCCGGCGCGGGAGCGCCCAGCAGCTCGACCCCGGCGTGCATGAACTGGCGCATCTGCGCGCGTCCCTGCGTGACCGCGCGGTACGCGTTGCCGATGTAGGAGAAGCGCAGGGGCGGCTCGGCGTCGGCGTAGCGGCTCGCCGCCAGGCGGGCGATCGGGATCGTCATGTCGGAGCGCAGCGCCAGCAGGTCGCCGCGCTCGTCGAAGAAGCGGTAGGCGCCCGTGACACCCCGCTCGTCGCCGCGCTTCAGCACCTCGTCGTACTCGAGCGTCGGCGTCGCGACCTGGCCGAAGCCGCGGTCCTCGAACAGGTCGGTCAGCGCGCCCTGGATGGCGCGCAGCTCGCGCATCTCGTCCGGGAGGATGTCCCGGGTGCCTGGCGGGATCGGGTGGATCACCGGAGCCAATCTAGGGGTCCCCCGCCCGCGTAGCGCAAGCGGAGCCTCAGCATCCCCCGCGCCGGCGTAGCAACCCGGCATCCCCGCAGGCGAAGCCGAGGAGATGCCGGTGGATGCCTACGCAGGGACCTGGCGCTCGGTCGGCACGCGCTCGATGCGGGCGCCGAGCTCGCGCAGGCGGTCGTCGATCTTCTCGTAGCCGCGGTCGATCTGGACGACGTTGCCGATCTCCGAGGTGCCCTCGGCGGCCAGGGCCGCGATGAGCATCGCCATGCCGGCGCGGATGTCGGGGCTCTCCAAGCGCTCGCCGTGAAGACGGCTCGGACCGCTGACGATCGCCCTGTGGGGATCGCACAGCGTGATCCGAGCGCCCATCGCGACGAGCTTGTCCACGAAGAACAGCCGGTTCTCGAACATCTTCTCGAAGATCAGGATCGTCCCGTCCGCCTGGGTCGCCAGCGCGAGCGCGATCGAGGTGAGGTCGGCGGGGAAGGCCGGCCAGGGGCCGTCGTCGATCTTCGGGATCGCGTCGCCCTGGTCGTCGCGGACGACCAGCTTCTGCTCGGGTGGAATCAGCACGTCGTCGCCCTCGACCATGGACTGGAGGCCGAGGCGGCGGAACTGGCGGCGGATGCCGACCAGGTCGTCGGGGTCGGCGTCGCGGATGCGCAGCTCGCCCCCGGTGGTGCCGGCGAGGGCCATGAAGCTGGCGATCTCGATGTGGTCGGGGCAGAGCTTGTGCTCGGCGCCTCCGAGCTTGTCCCGGCCGTTGACCGTCATCACGTTGGAGCCGATGCCGTCCACCTGGGCGCCCATCCTGGTGAGCAGTCGAGCCAGGTCCTGCACGTGCGGCTCGCAGGCGGCGTTGCCGATCGTGGTCGGCCCGGGCGTCAGGGCCGCGGCCAGGAGCGCGTTCTCGGTCCCCATCACCGAGGGCTCGTCCATGAAGATGCGGGTCGCCTTGAGGCCGCCGGCGGGCGCCTCGAGCTCGATCCAGGTGTCCCCTCCCACCTGCGCGCCCATGTCCTTGAAGGCGTCGAGGTGGGCGTCGAGGCGGCGGCGGCCGATCGTGTCGCCCCCGGGCGGAGGGATCCTGGCCTCGCCGAAGCGCGCCAGCAGCGGCCCGGCGGCGAGGAAGGAGGCGCGGATGCGCTTGGCGGGCTCCTCGTCCACCGCGTGGGACTCGTCCACCGCGTCCGCCTGCAGCCGGACCTCGTTCTCCCCAGTCCACTCGACCTTGACGCCGAGCCCGGCCAGCGAGCTCGAGCATCGAGTCGACGTCGCGGATCCGCGGCACGTTGGAGATCACGAGCTCCTCGGCGGTGAGCAGGCATGCGGCCAGGATCGGGAGCGCGGCGTTCTTGTTGCCCGCCGCGACGATCTCGCCCGAGAGAGGGGTGCCGCCCTGGATCACGAACTTCTCCATCGCCGTCTAGGGTAATCGCGAGCGATGGCAGAGGTCTCAAGGGACGATGCATGGGCGCTGGTCTGCGAGTGGGTCGAGAGCGACTCGCTGCGAAAGCACCTGCTCGGGGTCGAGGCCTCGATGCGCGCCTACGCGCGCGAATGGGGCGAGGACGAGGAGCTCTACGCCGTCACCGGGCTCGTCCATGATCTCGACTACGAGCGCTATCCGGACCTGGACACGGGCCACCCGCGCTATGCGCTGGCCGAGCTCGAGCGCCTCGGCTATCCGCAGGAGGTGATCGACGCCGTCGCGGGCCACGCCGAGTTCCTTGAGGTCCCGCGCGAGACGCGGCTCGCCAAGACGCTCTTCGCCGTGGACGAGCTCTCGGGCTTCATCGCCGCCTGCGCACTCGTGCGGCCGACCGGGATCGAGGGGATGAAGCCGAAGTCCGTGAAGAAGAAGCTGAAGCAGCCATCCTTCGCGGCAGCGGTGGACCGCGACCAGGTCCAGCGCGGGATCGAGGAGCTCGGCGTGGACCCCGACGCGCACATGGCCCTGATCATCGCTGCGCTGGCCGGGCGCGCGGACGAGCTGGGCATCGGGCCGCGGGAGGGCGGCGCCGCGGGCGGCGAGGGCGAGTGAGGCGCTGGGTCAAGGTCTCCCTGGCGGTGGTCGCCGGGATCGCCGTCCTGCTGGCGCTGAACGCGATCACGATCTCCAACGAGACCCAGGACGCCGAGCGCACGGTCGAGGGCGCCGAGCTGGTGGATACCGCCAAGGGCGAGGTCCAGGTGCTCGAGGAGGGCGATCCAGCCGGTGAGCCGATCGTCCTGGTCCACTGCTACGCGTGCTCGATGCGCTGGTACGACGAGCTGGCCGCGCTGCTCGCCGCCGATCACCGCGTCATCCGCACCGACCTGCTCGGCCACGGCGGCTCGGCCAAGCCCTCCGGCGGCTACTCGATCCCCGACCAGGCCGCCGCCATCGCCGAGGTGCTCGGGGCCCTGGACGTGCGCGACGCGACGATCGTGGGGCACTCCCTCGGCGGCACCATCGCGGCCGCCGTCGCCGAGCAGAGCCCGGACCTCGCCGCCAGGGTCGTCAACATCGACCAGGCCGCCGACGACAGCTTCGAGGACCTCTCCTTCCTCGCCGAGCTCGGATACAAGCCCGTCGTCGGGCAGGCCCTGAAGCGCTTCTCGGACATCGCGCCCAGCTCGGTGGTGCGCGCCGAGTACGAGCAGGCCTTCGCGCCCGGCTACAACATCGCGAGCGGCTTCGAGGACCCCGACCAGGTGGTCGAGGACTTCGGCGCGATGACCTACACCGCTTACGAGGAGGCGGCCGAGGCGGAGGGCGACTTCACGGACGTCCGCCCGCTCGACGACCGCCTCAGCGCGCTCGGCATCCCGGTGCTGGTGATCTTCGGGACCGAGGACCAGATCTACGACACGGATGCCGCGGTCGCAGCGCTTCGAGGACATCGAGGACGTACGGGTCGAGGTGATCGAGGGAGCGGGCCACTCCCCCAACGTCGAGGTCCCGGACCGGGTGGCCGCCCTGATCGCCGCCTTCGCCGCCGAGCCGACGCCCGCCGAGATCGCCGCCGCCGAGCGCAAGCGCGCAGCGGCCAAGCGGAAGGCCGCCGCGGCGAAGCGGAAGGCGGCGGCGCAGCAGGGCGCCGCGAAGGCCGGCAAGACCGGGAAACCCGCTCAATAGCAGGCAGAACCGCGAAAAACAAAGGGCCCAGTCAAGACTGGGCCCTTCGCCTTGGATTGGCCTTGCGGCTTCTCCTAACCGGTTCCGCCTTGCGGCTTTCCCGGTGTCCCGTTCCGCCTTGCGGCTTTCCGGGTCCGAATCGGCCTTGCGGCTGATCCGACGAAGTGACCTTGCGGTCTCTCCGCAAAGAACAACTTGCGTCGTTCCTTGTAGGGAGCAACCTACGCCCCTGTGAACGCCCCGTCAAGGGGTCGTGAACCGCGGTTTCCGCAAATCGCGAATGTTTGGGCTCCTGATGCGGCCGCCCCCGGCCTCAGCGCCAGCGGCCGCCTTCTTTGGCCCACTGGGCCATGTGATCCACGGAGCAGAAGCCGTCCGGGATGCGGAACTCGCCGCGGTGGCTGACGAGCAGGACGTGGACATCCCCCAGCTCCGCCTCGCAGAAGGAACAGCGAGTGACCTCCTCGGCGACGCCGGCCTCCTCGCTCAGCTCGCCCGCCTCCCAGTGCGCGTCCTGCATCGCCCAGGGGACGACGTGCTCGAGGCGGCAGAAGGCCGCGCGGCGCGCGCCGGCGGGCTCGTAGGCGCGGAAGCCCTGGCCGGGCTCGATCTCGGCGCCGCACCAGGTGCAGGGCTCTGGACCGGTCACGGGTGATTCCGGGCCCGCGGGGGTAGGTTGACCGCCATGGCGGCGCTGAGGATAGTCGTGCTCGAGGGCGACCAGACCGGCCAGGAGCTGCTCGAGCAGTCGCTGCGGGTGCTGGAGCCGGAGGTGATCGGCCTCGAGGTCGAGCTGGAGCGCTTCGACCTCTCCCTGGAGAGCCGGCGGGCGACGGGCAACGAAGTCTGCGAGCGCGCGGCCGCGGCCATGCTCGAGGCCGGGCTCGGCCTCAAGGCCGCGACGATCACGCCCGAGGGCGCGGACGACGTCGGCAGCCCCAACCGGATCATCCGCGAGGGCATCGACGGCAAGGTGATCGTGCGCACCGGCCGCCGCATCCCGGGGGTCACCCCCTTCGGCGGGATCCACCACCCGATCTCCGTCGTGCGCATGGCCGTGGAGGACGCCTACGGCGCGAAGGAGTCGCGCGAGGCCGAGGACGGTGACGAGGCCGCCTACCGCACGGAGGTGATCCACCGCTCCAACTGCCGCGCGGTGGCCGAGTACGCGTTCCGCACCGCGGAGAAGATCGGCGGCAAGGTGTACGGCGGGCCGAAGTGGACGGTCAGCCCCGTCTACGAGGGCATGCTGAAGGAGGAGATGGACGCGGCGGCCGAGCGGCATCCGGAGACCGCGTACGAGCCCGTCCTGATCGACGCGACCTACGCCGGGCTGGTCACCGGCCGGGCCGACTGCCCGCTGGTGATCCCCTCGCTCAACCGCGACGGCGACCTGCTCTCGGACTTCGTCCTGCCCCTGTTCGGGTCGATCGCCGGCGCCGAGTCCATCCTGCTCTCACTGGACGAGAAGCTGCGCCCGCGCGTGGCGATGGCCGAGGCGCCCCACGGCACGGCCCCGGCCCTGGAAGGCAAGGACCTCGCCAACCCGATGGCGATGATCCTCGCCGTCGGCGCCCTCCTCGACTACGCGGCGACGGCCGGCCACGAGGGGGCCGAGCGCGCCTCGCGCGCGGTCTACGACGCGGTGATGGAGACGACCGCGGCGGGCATCCGCACGCCCGACCTCAAGGGCCACGCCTCGACCACGGAGTTCACCGACGCCGTGATCGAGCGCGTCCGGTCGGCGCCCTGAGCCGGTGGCGACTACCCGAGGAGCCCTACCCCTTCTTCTTGCACTTTCCCTTGGCCGTCCTGCACGGTCGTGGTCCGGCCCTCCACAGTTCCCTGCCGTGGCGGCCGTCCTTGGCGGTGAAGAAGAGGGTGCTGCCGATTGCGGTGAGGTTCGTGGGCTCGCTGCTGGCACTGCCGCGGCGGATGTCCCTGACTATTCGTGTCCCCTTGCGGGTGCCGTCGCTTCGCCACACCTCCTGGCCGTGCCTCTTGTCGGTGGCGACGAGGTAGAGCGTTCCTTTGGCGGTGGTCAGCAACTGGGGGCCGAAGTAGCCGCCGGGGCGGTTTCCCCTGACGAGGGTCGTTCCTTGCGGGGTGCCGTCGCTTCGCCACAGCCCTTGGCCGGCGGTGAGGTAGAGGGTGCCCTTGATGGCGGTGAAGCCGAACATGCCTCCGATGGCTCTGACCATGGTCGTGCCGGCATCGGTGCCGTCACTTCGCCACAACTCGCTGGGGATGGGGCCGCCGTGCGACGCGACGAAGTAGAGGGTGCCCTTGACGTCGGTGAGTGAGTAGATCTGGCCGAGGGAGTCGGCGGGATTGATGTTCTTGACCATGCTCGTGCCGGCCTCGGTGCCGTCGCTTCGCCACAGCTCGTCGCTGTAGGACGCGCGGAAGTAGAGGACGCCGTTGAAGGCGGTGATCTCGTCGGGGCTGAGGTTCCCCTTGACCAAAATCGTCCCCGCCCCGGTGCCGTCACTTCGCCACAACCCCGTATGACCGGCGTCATAGCCGGCGAAGTACAGCGTGCCATTGACGTCGGTGAGGTCGGTGCCGCCAACCTCCTTGACCAAAGTCGTCCCCTCCGCGGTGCCGTCACTTCGCCACAGCCCGGAATTGGTGCCGTCGAAGGCGGAGAAGTAGAGGGTGCCGTTGACGCGGGCGAGGTAGGAGGGATGACTGCCCTGGTTGCCGGGGCGGATGTCCTGGACCATCCTCGTCCCCCGCGCCGTGCCGTCGCTTCGCCAGAGCTCTGCCCCGTGGACGCCGTCGTCGGCCGTGAAGTAGATGATGCGGTTGACGGCCGTGATCCCGGAGAGGGCGCTCCATTCGGCCCCCGGGTTGATGTCCTTGACCATCCTCGTCCCCCGCGCCGTGCCGTCGCTTCGCCAGAGCTCGTAGCCGTGCTTGCCGTCGTTGGCGCTGAAGTAGAGGGTCCCGCGGACGTTGGTGAGCTGCCCCCCGTTGTAGGTGCAGCCGCAATTGCTGTGGATCTCGGTGACGCTGGGGGAGCGACCCGGATTGATGTCCTTGACCAGCACGGCCCCGCGCTTCGAAGCGGCCTGGGCACCCGACGCCGACAGGAGCATCGCGCCGGCGGCGATCAGCAGCGCGAGCCACGCGAGCCTTGCCGGCTGGCGGATTGAGAGCTTCACACCGCACCTTCCATAGCCTGATCACGCTAACCCGCCGAATCGCGCTTCGGATCGGTTTGGCCTACTGGGCCTCCTCGGTGGGGACTACTCAGTCCCTGCTCCCCTTCTGCCTACGCTCGCTGCCGATAGGCTCACCGCCTTGGAGATCAGGATCCCCTTCCCTGGACGCGTCCTGCTGCTCGGCTGCGGCTCGGTTTCCCAGTGCTTTCAGCCGCTCGCCCTGCGCCACCTCGAGATGGACTTCTCGAAACTCACGGTGATGGACTTCGAGGACCTGCGCGATGCGATCCCGGAGACGCTGGCCGCCGGGGCCGACTACGTGCAGGAGCGGGTCACGCCCGAGAACCTGCCGGCGCTGCTCGGCCGCTACCTCGGCCCCGGCGACCTGCTGATCGATCTGGCCTGGAACATCGACTGCGGCACGATCGTCCAGTGGTGTCATGACAACGACGTCCTCTACGTGAACACCGCCACCGAGGTCTGGGATCCCTACGAGGACGTCGCCTCGGTGCCGCCGCCGGAGCGCACCCTCTACGTCCGCCATCTGGAGCTGCGCGAGCAGAGGGAGGGCTGGGCCGAGCCGGGCCCGACCGCGGTCGTCGAGCACGGCGCCAACCCGGGGCTGGTCAGCCACTGGACCAAGGTCGCGCTGCTCGACATCGCGGCCGCGATGCTCGAAAGGGGGCTGCCCGCCGAGGCGGCCCGCAGGTCGGCGCTCGAGGCGGCGCTCGCCGACGAGGACTTCGCCCGTCTGGCGATGCACACCGGCACCAAGGTGATCCACATATCCGAGCGCGATACCCAGATCCCCGACCGGCCGAAGGAGGTCGACGAGTTCGTCAACACATGGTCGGTGGCGGGCTTTCACGAGGAGGGGATCGCGCCCGCGGAGATGGGCTGGGGCACGCACGAGCGCCGCCTGCCGGAATTCGCCGAGGTGCACCGCTTCGGTCCCGGCAACCAGATCTGCCTGGCGCAGATGGGGGTCAACACCTTCGTCCGCTCCTGGGTCCCGCTCGGCGGCGAGATCATCGGCATGGTCGTCCGCCACGGCGAGGCGTTCACGATCAGCGATCGCCTCACGGTCTGGGAGGACGGCAAGCCGATCTACCGCCCGACGGTCCACTACGCCTACCTGCCTACCGACGCGGCGATCTCCTCGCTGCACGAGCTGAAGATGCGCGGCCAAGACCTGCAGCCGAGACAGCGGATCATGAACGACGAGATCATCGATGGCCGCGACGAGCTCGGGGTGCTGCTCATGGGTCACGACCTGACGGGCTGGTGGACTGGCTCGCAGCTCGACATCCACGAGACCCGGGAGCTGGTTCCGCACCAGAACGCGACCACGCTGCAGGTAGCCGCGTCTGTGCTCGGCGCCATCTCCTGGATGATCCGCAACCCTCGCCAGGGGCTCTGCGTGCCCGACGAGCTCCCGCACCGCGAGGTACTCGAGGTCGCCGGCCACTACCTGGGTCCCTGTCCCAGCGCGCAGACTGACTGGACGCCGCTGAGTAACCGCTCCGACCCCTTCGAGCGCTTCGGCCGGCCCCGTCCCGCGGATGAGGACGTGTGGCAGTTCGAGACGTTCAGGGCCCACATGTAGCGACATACCGCGCGCTGCAAGGGATTTTCTGCCCGGTGAGCCGGTCAGCGGGACCTGCTCAGCGCCCGACTGGACCCAGCCTCCATGCGAAGCAGGGGTCGATGCTGATGTCAGACGACCGGCCCGTCGTCCGGCGGGAGTGGCGAGGCGTCGTCTGAGTCCACGACGCGGATCCAGCGCTCGATCTCGCCCTCGTCGCTGATGCCGAAGGCGGTCTTGGCGGTGTTGCCGACGCCGTCGCCGCACTCGCCGGGGCCGGGGCGCTCGGTCAGCTCGAAGGTGGCGATCGTGTAGTCGCCGGCGGCTTCGGCGCTGACGAGCTCGGCGCCGCACGGCAGGGCCTCGTTGAACTCGACGACCTGCTGGCGGGTCTCGAGCTCGAGGGCGGGGGTGCCGTTCTGGACCAGGCTGGGCAGCGCGAACAATTCGGCGGCACCCTCGATGTCGCCCTCGCGGAGGGTGTCCGCCCAGTCCTCGATCACCCGGGCCTCCTCCTGGTCGGCGCCGCCGGGGATCTCCTCGGGCGCCTCGCTGTCCTCGCCCCCGCCGCAGCCGCCAACCCATAGCGCGACCAGCGCCGCGGCGATTGTTGCCCTCGACGGTCCCACGGCTCCCATCATCCCAGGGTGGGTCCGCCGTCCTCGGCCGTCAGTCGAGCTCCACCAGCTCGAAGGCGACCTCTCCCCCGCTCACGCGCGCCAGGCCCATCGTGTGGGCCGGGGCGCGCCGCCGCTCCGTGGGGCTGCCGGGGTTGAAGACCTGGAAGCCCTCGCGGGCCTCGTGCAGCGGCAGGTGCGAGTGGCCGAAGACGACGGCGTCCGCCTCGGGGAAGCGGGCGCGCATCCGCTCCAGCCGCCCGCGGCGCGGGCCGGAGTCGTGGACCATCGCCACGGTCGCGCCGCCGGCCTCGAAGACGAGGCTCTCGGGCAGGGCGGCGCGCAGCTCGGGGCTGTCCACGTTGCCGTGCACCGCGACGACGGGGCGGATCGCCTGCAGCTCCTCCAGCACCGCGGTCTCCGTGAAGTCGCCGGCGTGCAGGATCAGATCAGAGGAAGCGCAGAGCTCGAGGCAGCGCTCGGGCAGGCGCCGAGGGCCGCGGGGCATGTGGGTGTCGGCGAGGATCGCCAGGCGGACCGCGTCTGCGCCCGCCACCTCAGACGCGCGGGAGGGCGTTGACGCGCTCGATCCAGGCGGCGAGGTTCGGGTGGTCGTCGCCCAGCTGCTGGTTGAGGTCGAGGATGCGGTGGAAGAGCTCGTCGTCGTCGGGGTCGCGCACCGCCGCGTACTTCAGGAACGGGATCGCGATGAAGTCCGCCGCGGAGACCTCGTCGGTCATCAGGTGGTCGCGCTCGGACAGCATGCGCTCGAAGACCCCCAGCATCTCCTGCATCCGCGCCCCCTCGGTCCTCACGACCTCCTGGTCCGGCTCGTCGCTCTCGAGCTCGAGCTCGATCGCGTTCGGCGAGCCCTTCCAGATCTCGTTGAACCAGTCGATGAAGATGTCCATCTCGGTGCGCCGCGCGGGGTCGGCCGGGAAGAGCGGCGAATCGGGGTAGCGCTGGTCGAGGTAGCGGATGATCCGGGCGGAGTCGTAGACGACCGTGCCCTCGTCGTCGATCACGGGGACCAGTCCCTGGCCGCTTACCTGCTCGACCTCGCTGCGGTCGTCGTAGGAGATGACGATGGACTCGACCTGGCCGGCGAGGCCCTTGTGGGCGAGCGCGAGGGCGACCCGGTCCACGTTCGTGGAGTACGGCGCCCGGTAGAGCCAGATCACTCTTCGGCCTCGCGCTCGGAGCGCTCGCGCTCGGCCAGCTTGCGCTCGAGATAGGCGGCCTTGTCGGCTCGCCGGGAGTGCTGGCGGGCCTCGTCCGGCGTCGCCGAGCCCTCGATCGCCTCGTGCTCGCCGGTCGCCTCCTCCGCCTTCCTCCGGCGGAGCTCCCGGGTGGAGGGCTCTTGCTCGCGCGCGCGCTCGGACATCGGTGCCGCAGCTTAGAACCCCTGCGCGGGCGGGCCTAGAAGGGCGCCTTGGACCTGCCCTCGCGGCCCTTCGAGCCGCTCTTGCTCACGGCCTTGCGCGACTTCGAGAAGGGCTTGGAGAGCCACTCGCCGAGCTTGCCCGGAGCGCTGCCGCCCGCCCTCTGACCCACCTCGAGCGGCTTGTCGCCGGCCTTCTGGAAGTGGCGCGAGAGGCGCGGTGCAAGGAAGGCCAGGACCAACAGGACGACGCAGAATGCGATCACGGCCAGCAGTGTCATGTCCCCTTGTTACCCGGGCGAGCGCTCCCCCACACCTCCCAAAGTTGTTCTTTCGTTGAGCCTTCGTACCGAGGACTTGACTGCCTGGGCCACTTATACGAACATACGTTCGATGATGGTCGCATGCGCCCTCGCCCCACGCTTCAGGCTCCTGACGGCGCTGGGCGAGCGGCGCGAGCTGCTGCGGCGGCCGGCAGCCCTCGCCCCCGAGGCCGGCTCCGCGCAGCTGATCGGCGAGGTCTCCCCCGCCGCCGAGCGCTATGAGCTGCGCGCCGGGATGCGTCTCGGCGAGGCGCTTTCGCGCTGCCCCGAGCTGGTCTGGTGCCGCCGGACCCCGAGCTGGCGGAGCGCGCCTGGGAGAGCGCGGTGCGCGGCCTCGAGGAGATCGGCGCCGAGGTCGAGTCCGAGCGGCCCGGCGAGGCCTTCTTCGAAGCCGAGGGGCTGCGGGGGCTCTGGGGCGGGATGGACGGCGTGCTGGCGCGCGCCCGGCGTGCCGCGGAGGTGCCGGTGCGGCTGGCCGCGGCGCCCGGGCGCTTCTGCGCCTACGCGGCCGCCCGCCGCGCTCGTCCGCGCTCGCGGCCGCCGGTGGTGCCGGCGGGCGCCGCCCGCCGCTTCCTGGCCCCCCTCCCCGTCGGGATGCTGGGCGGCCGCCTCCGCGCGCCGCTCCCGGGCGCGCTCGCCGAGAGCAGCGAGCCCGACGACCTCCCCAACGAGCTGGAGCGCCTCGGGATCGCGACCCTCGGTCGGCTCGCCGGGCTGCCGCGCGACGCGGTCGCCGACCGCTTCGGCGACCTCGGGCTGCGCGCCCAGCGCCTCGCGCGGGGGGAGGACGAGCCGCTGCGCCCGCGCGCGCCCAACCGGGAGCTGGCGGTGGAGCTGGAGCTGCCCGACGCCTCCTCCGGCCGGCAGCTCGAGCGCGCCCTGGAGCTGCTGATCTCGCGCCTGCTCGCCCATCCCGAGCGCCGCGGGCGCACGCTGCGGGCGCTGCGCCTCTCGGCCCGCCTTGCTGCCGGCGGGGGCTGGAGCCGCCGGGCCGCCCTGCGCAGCGCGGCCTCGGACCGCGGCCGGCTCGCCGACCTGCTGATGCCGCTGCTCTCCCTGCTCCCCGCCCCCGCCGCGGTGCTGCGCCTCGAGGCCATCTCCTTCGGCCCTGCTGCCGGGGAGCAGCTCGCGATGGCCGGACCAGACGAGCAGCGCCGCCGGCGCCTCGGCGAGGCGGTGCGCCAGACGCGGGCCGCTGCCGGCGGCGACGCGGTCCTGCGCGTGCTCGAGGTGGACCCGGCCTCGCGGGTGCCGGAGCGCCGCGAGGTGCTGATGCCGTTCCCGGAGGACCAGGACCCAGCGTGACCGCCGTGAGACAGCCTTTCGGGTGTGTATGAGGCCGGGCCGGGTCAACAAGCCGTGGCCGGTGCCCGTGCACCTCGGCGCCGACGGGCGGCCGCGGGCGGTCGGGCGGCTGGCGGTCAGCGCGGTGCGCGAGGAGTGGCTGGTCGAGGACGGCTGGTGGACCCGCGAGCCGCTGCGCCGCCGCTACTTCGAGCTGGTGCTCGAGGACGGCAGCGACGTCGTCGTCTTCTGCGAGCCCGGCAGCGGGCGCTGGTTCCGCCAGCGGGCATGAGCGCCGAGGCACCGCGATGAACGACTACGTGGAGCTGCACTGCCACTCGGCCTACTCGTTCCTCGACGGCGCCTCCGAGCCGTTCGAGCTGGCCGCGCGCGCGGCCGAGCTGGGCTGCGAGGCGCTGGCGCTGACCGACCACGACGGGGTCAGCGGCGCGATGGAGTTCGCGCACGCCTGCAAGGGGGTCGGTGTACGCCCGATCGTGGGCGCGGAGCTGACGGTCGAGCGCCCCGGCTCGGCGCCACCCGCCGGGAGATCGGCGCACATCACGGTCCTCGCCGAGTCCGCGATCGGCTGGCGCAATCTCTGCCGCCTGATCACCAAGGCCCACGAGGGCACACGGCCGAAGGAGGGTCGCGAGGCCCTTCCCCCCTCGTTGCCGCTGTCCGAGCTGGAGGGGCGGACGGAGGGCCTGGTCTGCCTCTCCGGTTGCGCGGGCGACGGCGCAGTGGCCGGGGCCTGGGAGCGCGGCGATCCGCGCCGGCGGGGCGGCGATGGCGCGGGGCCTGCTGCGGGCGTTCGGGCCGGACCGCTTCCGGATCGAGCTGCAGCGACCGCTGTGGCGGCGCGACCGCGCCCGCAACCGCTGGCTCTCCTCGCTCGCGGTGGGGCTCGGCGTCCCCTGCGTCGCCACCGGCAACGCCCACGCCCACGAGCGCTCGCGCCTGGCGCTCCAGGACGCGCTGGTCGCCGTGCGGCTCGGGGCGACGCTGGACGAGACCGAGGGCCTGCGGCGCGGCAACTGGGCCGGGGCGCTGCTCGATCCCCGCGAGGCCGCCGCACGCTTCCGCGACCACCCGGACGCTGTCGCCGAGACGGCGCGGCTGGCCGAGCGGCTGCGCTTCGACCTCACCGCCGATCTCGGTTACAGCTACCCGGGCTCCGAGGACCCGACCGCCGACCGGCGCCTGGCCGAGCTCACGACCGCGCGGCTCGGTCGAGCGCTACGACGGGGTCGGCCGATCGCCCGCGAGGCCGAGCGGCGCCTGGACGAGGAGCTGCGCCTGATCCGCAAGCTGCGCCTCTCGGGCTTCTTCCTCCTGCACCACGACATGCTCGAGCTGGCACGCGAGGTCGCGCTCGAGGTGCGCGGGCCGGAGTCGGCTCGGCGCCTGCTGCCTCCCGGGCGCGGGCGCGGCTCCAGCGTCAGCTCGATCGTCTGCTACCTGACCGGCCTCTCGCACATCGACCCGGTCCAGAAGGACCTCTTCCTCGGCCGCTTCCTGAACGAGGAGCTGACCGAGGCGCCGGACATCGACCTCGACTTCCCGCGCGACATCCGCGAGCGGCTGATCCCGCGGGTGCACGAGCGCTACGGGCCCGAGCGCTCGGCCCTGGTCGCCGCGATGGCGACCTACCGTGCCCGCGGCGGCATCCGCGACCTCGGCAAGGCGCTGGGGCTGCCGCCGGGCGAGATCGAGCGCCTCGCCCGCTCCGTGGACGTCTACGAGGCGAGCGCGGACGCCGAGGCGCGGATCGAGGAGGCGCTGGGCGGGCAGCGCGCCCGCTCGCCGCGCTGGCGGGCGCTGGCGAGGCTGCTGCCCCAGATCGCGGGGCTGCCGCGCCACATCTCCCAGCATCCGGGCGGCATGGTGATCTCGACCCGGCCGCTGGTGGAGCTCTGCCCGGTGCAGCCCGCGGCGATGGAGGGCCGGCAGATCGTGCAGTGGGACAAGGACTCCTGCGCGGACGCCGGCTTCCTCAAGATCGACCTGCTCGGCCTCGGGATGCTCTCGGCGGTCGAGCGCTGCGTGGACGAGATCGCGCGGGCTCGCGGCGAGCGCATGGACCTCTCGCGGGTCCCGCTGGACGACGAGCGGGTCTGGGGCGCGATCCAGCGGGCCGAGACGACCGGCGTCTTCCAGATCGAGAGCCGGGCGCAGATGCAGATGCTTCCCCGCACCCTGCCGGCGAGCCTCGACGACCTCACCGTGCAGGTGGCGCTGGTCCGCCCCGGCCCGATCCAGGGAGGCGCCGTCCATCCCTACATCGAGCGGCGCAAGCGGCTGCGCGAGGACCCCTCATACGAGGTCCCCTACGAGCACCCCTCGCTCGAGCCGGCGCTGCGCGACACCCTCGGCGCGATCGTCTTCCAGGACCAGGTGCTGGAGGTGGCGATGGCGCTGGCGGGGTTCAGCGTCGGCGAGGCCGAGGGGCTGCGCCGGGCGATGAGCCGCAAGCGCTCCGAGGCCGCCCTGCGCCGCTACCAGCAGCGCTTCATCTCCGGAGCGGTCGAGCGCGGCGTCGAGCGCGAGATCGCGGAGCGGGTCTTCACCCAGATCGTCGGCTTCTCCGGCTTCGGCTTCCCCAAGTCGCACTCGGCCGCATTCGGGCTGCTCGCCTACCAGTCCACCTGGCTGCGGGTCCACTACGGCCCCGAGCTGCTCTGCGCGCTGCTGAACGAGCAGCCGATGGGCTTCTACCCGCCCGACGCCCTCGTCCACGAGGCCCAGCGCCGCGGGCTCGAGGTGCTGCCGCCCGACGTCAACGCGAGCGAGCTCGACTGCCGGGTGGAGACGCCGGGAGCGGCGCCCGGCTCCGAGGGCGAGCCGCCGGTCCGGATCGGGCTCGGCTACGTCGCCGAGGTGGCGGAGGCGGACGCGCGGGCGGTGGTCTCCGAGCGCGAGCGCGGCGGCCCCTACCGCGACATCGCCGACCTCGCCGCGCGCTCCGGCGCCTCGCGCGCCGCGCTGGTGCGCCTCGCCTGGGCCGGCGCGTGGACGCTGGCGCGGGCCGGGGCCGCGGGGCGGCCGCCGGTCGCGGTTTCGGCGGCCGCGCCCGGCCGAGCGGCCGCGCTGCGGCCGGCCCCGCGCCGCTGGGCAGCCTCCTCGCAGGCGACGAGCGGCGGCCCGCGCTCTGGCAGGCGGGTGCGGCGGCCCGCGCGGCCAGCACCGATGACGGGGCCCAGCTCGCGCTGCCGCTCGACGCCTCCCCCGCCCCCGACCTGCCGGAGCTGGGGCCGTGGGAGCGGGTGCTCGCCGACTACCGCAGCACGGGCATGACCCTCGGCCGCCACCCGATGGAGCTGCTGCGCCCGGACCTCGACGAGCGGGTGCTGAGCAGCGAGGCCCTGGGGCGGGCCGGGGACGGGCGCCGGGTCCGGGTCGCGGGGATGGTCGTGGCGCGCCAGCGGCCGGCGACCGCCAAGGGTGTCGTCTTCATGCTGCTCGAGGACGAGCACGGCACGATCAACCTGATCGTGCCGCCGCCGGTCGGCGGAGCGCTGCCGCTGGGCGGTGCGGAGCTCCGGCTTCGTCCAGGCCTGGGGCGGGCTCGAGCACCGCGAGGGGACCACCAACGTGGTGGTGTCGCGGATCGAGAGGCTCGAGCGTGAGCGCCACGGCCGGGCCGCAGCCGCGTGCGATCGCGCCGGAGCCGGCGCGCGAGACGGGCCGCAGGAGCGCGCCGGCGCCGGCGGGCGCCGCGGACGCCACGGCGGCGCGCTCCCACCGCGGGGGTGCCCGCGACGCCGCGGTCGCCGAGCTCGCGGCCGCGCTGCCGGCTCCCCACAGCTTCGGCAGGCGCGGGCGCTGAAGGCGCCGCCCGGCTAGAGGCCGGGCTTGGTCACCATCAGGAAGATCGCGATCACCAGCAGCACCCCGACCACCGGCCCGAGGATCCCCTGGACCTTGACCTTGTCGAGGTACTCGCGCGAGAGCTCCACCTCGCCGCTGCCCGCCGCCTCGATGTCGCGCTCGGCGATCGGCAGCAGCCTGCGGTCCGAGGGGATGAAGAAGCCGCCGTTGATCGCTCCCACGATCAGCGCGATCAGGAGAGTGCCCGTGACCCAGAAGTCCCCCCACTCCCAGTTGCCCTCGGACATCTGGTAGATGCCGGTGAGGATCACGATCAGCAGGGCCGGGTTGGCGAAGTACTGGTTGATCGTGAGCTGGAGCTTGTGCATGTAGGGCAGGTTCCGCGGGCTCATCCTCATCGCCACCGGGAACATCACCGACTCAGCGAAGGTCGCCCCGAAGCCGACCACGACGGCGGTGACGTGCAGGAAGACGGAGAAGTCGTAGCTCGTAACAGCAAGGGTCATCAGGGGCTCCTCTCGCTCGAGTCTCCGGCAACATATCCGCCGGGAGCCTGCAAGATCCCCTGCAAGATCGCGCCTTCCGTCCGCGGCCGTACGTACGTTCCCCCCATGACGAACGCAATCAGAGCAATCCGCGAGCGCCTCTGCGACGGCGCCGACCTGCTGATCGACTTCGCGACCCTCGGCGAGTACGGGTTCGAGCCCGTCGAGGCCGAGTGTCGCGTGCCGGCCTGCGCCCCCGCGCATGCGCACGGCCCGGTCCGGCTGCGCGAGGCGATCCGGCGCTACGAGCGCGCCGCCGCCTAGCGACTCGGCGCGCGGCGATCTGCGCCGTATCGAGCCGCGAGCCTCAGTCCGCTTCGCCGGCGTCGATCGCGGCCGCGATCGCGCGGCCGACCGCGAGCGCCCGCTCCAGGGCGGCGGGATCGACGTTGTCGGCGGTGTCCGTCGGCCAGTGGTAGTTGGGGATGACGCCCCCGTCGCCGGCGACGAAGGTGAGGGCTCGGCCGCCGCGCGCCATCACCGGCGTGGCGTCGTAGGTGAGCCCGATCGGCCCGCCTGCCGGCTGGAGGCCGGTGTGCGGATGGTCGCGCGCCACCCCGGCGGCGAGCGCGAGGAGGGCCGGGTCCGCGTCCCACTTCTGCACCAGGCCCTCGCGCTCGAGGTAGCGCAGCGTGCCCGATCCGACGTTGTCGAAGTTGACGAACAGCCAGCCGGAGGTGTCGCGGGAGCGCAGGAACGCCTGGGCGCCGAGCATCCCGGCCTCCTCGCAACCCGTCATCAGCACGACCACGCGGGTCGAGTCGAGGGGCTCGGCCGCCAGGTCGAGCGCGAGCGAGGCGACCACGGCCACCCCGGAGGCGTTGTCGTTGCCGCCCGGGACGTCCTCGCCGCGCAGCTCGCGCTCCGCCAGGACCGCGACTCCGGCGGCCAGCACGGCTCGCGCGGCGCCAGTGAGCGCGCGCCCGGCGCGGAAGCGGCCCAGGAGGGGCTCTCCCGCCTGCACCATGCAGGCGACGGACTGCGCGTAGAGCCAGGTGTTCAGGTGGCGGACGAAGCGCGGGTCGAACATGAGGCCGGAGCGGGAGGTGTCCAGGTGGCAGACGAGGCAGAGGGTCCGCTTCGCCTCGCCGCGCGGCTCGATCGTCGCGACGACGTTCTGGCTGCGGCGCCGCGACAGCAGGTCCGAGAGCGGCGTCCGCGTGAGGCCGCCCTCGCTCGCGAGTGCGGCGGCCGCTGCCAGCGCGAGCGCTGAGCGCAGGCCCGGCCGCGAGCGCGGCGCGAGGCCGGCGGCGATGCCGAGGCCCGTGACGATCCCGTACGGGCCCGCGAAGGTCGAATAGCCGTCGAACTCCTCGAGCTCGGCGTCGAGGCCTCCGGACGCGAGGCGGGCGCGCACCAGCTCCGCGGCGAGGCGCTCGGCAGGGCCGGTGGGGCGCCGCGGGCCGACCTCGTCGGCGAGCAGGCGCACCCACTCCAGCGGAGTGGCAGTCGTCGTCTCGGCGGCGCTGCCCGCCGTCGGCTTCGCGCTCACGCGCGGGAGGCTAGTGCGTGCGGCGGGCCGTTGAGAGCCTGCGGTCTTGGAAAAGGCGGGCGGCGCGAGGGATCGCGCCCCGTCCCGCGTTGGGCGGGACGGGGCGCGCCCGCGCTCAGACTGTCCTGGCGGACCGACCCCTGCCGCCGGTGACGCGCAGGTAGATCCAGAGGACGATCATCGCCCCGATCACCGCACCGACGATGCCTCCGAGGTCGAACTTGTCGTCGTCTCCGATTCCCAGGAGCTCGGTGAACAGGAAGTACCCGACGAGCGCGCCGGCGACGCCGACGACAGCCGTCATCAGGAACCCGATGTCCTGCTTCCCGGGCATCAGCAGGCGCGCCAGATAGCCGGCGATGATCCCCAGGATGATTGCTCCGATGATCTCTCCGATCACGTACGCCCTCCTTGTCGAACGCTTGACGGCACCGACTCTACGCCCGGAGGCTTGCCCGCGAGCGGGCCGGCCAAACGGGCGCGACCCGGATCGGCCGGCCGGGCGGGCGGAGCTGGGCGCGGCATGGGCCCCGGAACGGCGAAAGCCGCCCCGAGGGACGGCTTTCGCGGAAGAACTGGCGGCGACCTACTCTCCCAGGCGGTTGCCCACCAAGTACCATCGGCGCTGAGAGGCTTAACGGCTCTGTTCGGAATGGAAAGAGGTGTTTCCCTCTCGCTATCTCGCCACCAAAGCGGTAGAGACAGCCCCGGTGGAGCTTGAAAACCGCATCAGGCGCGGGAAGAAACAAAATATCCGTCAAGACCTCGACCCATTAGTACCGGTCTGCTGATCGCATTGCTGCGATTGCACAGCCGGCCTATCAACCTGGTGGTCTACCAGGGGTCTTACTCCCTCAAGGGGATGGGAGAGCTCATCTCGAGGTTGGCTTCCCGCTTAGATGCTTTCAGCGGTTATCCAGACCGTGCGTAGCTAACCAGCGGTGCCCTTGGCAGGACAACTGGTACACCAGAGGCACGTTCATCCCGGTCCTCTCGTACTAGGGACGACCCCCCTCAACTCTCCAACGCCCATGGCAGATAGGGACCGAACTGTCTCACGACGTTCTGAACCCAGCTCGCGTGCCGCTTTAATGGGCGAACAGCCCAACCCTTGGGACCTGCTTCAGCCCCAGGATGCGACGAGCCGACATCGAGGTGCCAAACCGCGCCGTCGATATGGACTCTTGGGCGCGATAAGCCTGTTATCCCCGGAGTACCTTTTATCCGTTGAGCGACGGCAATTCCACTTTCTACCGCCGGATCACTAAGCCCAACTTTCGTTCCTGCTCGACCCGTCGGTCTCGCAGTCAAGCTCCCTTGTTGCCTTTACACTCTACGCACGATTTCCAACCGTGCTGAGGGAACCTTTGGGCGCCTCCGTTACATTTTAGGAGGCGACCGCCCCAGTCAAACTGCCCGCCTGACACTGTTCCCCTCCCGGATCACGGCGAGGGGTTAGAAGCCCAAAACACCAAGGGTGGTATCTCAAGGTTGGCTCCCCTGCGGCCAAAGCCGCAGGTTCAAAGCCTCCCACCTATCCTGAGCGAGATACTCCGAACTCCAATATCAAGTTGCAGTAAAGGTTCACGGGGTCTTTCCGTCTTGCCACGGGTACTCGGTATCTTCACCGAGACTCTAATTTCACCGAGCCTATCGTTGAGACAGCGTCCAACTCGTTGCGCCATTCGTGCAGGTCGGAACTTACCCGACAAGGAATTTCGCTACCTTAGGACCGTTATAGTTACGGCCGCCGTTTACCGGGGCTTAGCTTCAGTGCTTCGCGGCCGAAGCCGCTAACACCTCCGCGTAACCTTCCGGCACCGGGCAGGCGTCAGCCCCTATACGTCGTCTTGCGACTTAGCAGAGGCCTGTGTTTTTGGTAAACAGTCGGTTGGACCTTTTCACTGCGGCCCCCTCGGGCTCCACGCGTATGCGCTTCACCCTACCGGGGCGCCCCTTCTTGCGAACGTACGGGGCGAATTTGCCGAGTTCCTTAACGATAGTTAGCTCGCTCACCTCAGTATTCTCTACCTGTCCACCTGTGTCGGTTGTAGGTACGGGCACGCATAGATCTGCCTAGAGGTTTTTCTAGGAGGCATGGCTTCAGGGACTGGCCGGCGGTCAAGCCAGCTGGCATCGCGCCTCGCGTCAAAACGCCGCAGCGGATTTCCCTGCCGCGACTGGCTACGCGCTTGCCCCAGGACGACCATCGCCTGGGTTCCCTTAGCCTTCCCCGTCACCCCATCGGTCATAGCGACCTAGCGTGGTACAGGAATATCAACCTGTTGGCCATCGACTACGCCTTTCGGCCTCGCCTTAGGTCCCGACTAACCCTGAGCAGACGAACTTTACTCAGGAAACCTTGGACAATCGGTGAAGTGGATTCTCACCACTTTCTCGTTACTCATGCCGGCATTCTCACTTCCGACCGCTCCACGCCGGCTCACGCCAACGCTTCACGCAGTCGGAACGCTCTCCTACCGCTCACAAAGTGAGCCCATAGCTTCGGAGGGTGACTTGAGCCCCGTTGAATTCTCCGCGCCCGAACACTTGACCAGTGAGCTGTTACGCACTCTTTCAAGGAATGGCTGCTTCTAAGCCAACCTCTTGGTTGTCTGTGCACTCGGACATCGTTCTCCACTTAGTCACCACTTAGGGTCCTTAGCTGATGGTCTGGGTTGTTCCCCTCTCGCGTACGAAGTTTATCCCCCGCACACTGACTCCCGGGTTTAACGAAACGGTCTTCGGAGTTTGCCTGAAGTCGGTAACCTGGTAGGGCCCCTAGTCCAAGCAGTGCTCTACGGCCGTAACGCATATAGCCCGAGGCTATACCTAAATATATTTCGGAGAGAACCAGATATCTCCTGGCTTGATTAGCCTTTCACTCCGACCCACAGGTCATCCGCCCAGTTTTCAACCTAGGTCGGTTCGGCCCTCCACGAAGTCTTACCTCCGCTTCAGCCTGCCCATGGGTAGCTCGCCAGGTTTCGGGTCTACGGCTTGTGACTGAGTCGCCCTATTCAGACTCGCTTTCGCTGCGGCTCCGCTCATCGCTTAACCTTGCCACAAACCAGTAACTCGCCGGCCCGTTATGCAAAAAGTACGCCGTCACCCCGAAGGGCTCCGACCACTTGTAGGCACGCGGTTTCAGGTACTATTTCACTCCCCTTCAGGGGTGCTTTTCACCTTTCCCTCACGGTACTAGTTCACTATCGGTCACCAGGGAGTACTTAGCCTTGGAGGGTGGTCCCCCCAGATTCAGACCGCGTTTCACGAGAGCGGTCCTACTCAGGAACTTGATCGGCAGGTCAGTGCGGTTTCGTCTACGGGACGATTGCCCTCTGTGGTGCGAGGTTCCACTCGCTTCGACTACCACCTGACTTGATAACTGCCGCCGGACCGAGCACGGTCCGGACACAAGCCCTACAACCCCGGGCAGGCAACGCGTGCTCGCTTGCACCTGCTCGGTTTGGGCTGATCCCCTTTCGCTCGCCACTACTCAGGGAGTCTCGGTTGATTTTCTTTCCTCGGGGTACTGAGATGTTTCAGTTCCCCCGCTTGCCTTCCAGGGCCTATGTATTCAGCCCTGGATGACGCCGCATTACCGGCGCCGGGTTTTCCCATTCGGAGATCCACGGGTCAAAGGCTGTTCAGCGCCTCACCGTGGCTTATCGCAGCCGTCCACGTCCTTCATCGACTCCTGGTGCCAAGGCATCCACCGTGTGCCCTTAATATCTTGACGGTGAGCCACTCGAGCGCCTAAGGAATGCGCTCGAGCTCGGTTTCTTACCCTCGAGCGCCCCGGCTCATCGTTGGGGCGCTCGAAAACGCCCTCCTCCGCTGAACAGAGTGCGGGGGAGGACGATTTGGCCTGATGCAGTTTTCAAGGTCCACCGAGGCGACTGATGGGGTCTCCACCAGCGTCTCTGAAAACTGAGCAGCGCCCGCGCCACGCACGAGGCGTGGCGGTCCGCGTCCGGTCGACGTTTCAGGAGGGCCGGCGGCACGAGTGCCGGCGGCCTCTGCTCCCTCGGCTCGCCCGCCGGAATGGCGGGCGTCCGTGTGAGCTCCCTAGAAAGGAGGTGATCCAGCCGCAGCTTCCGCTACGGCTACCTTGTTACGACTTCACCCCAATCACGAGCCCCACCTTCGACGGCTCCTTCCCGTGAGGGTTAGGTCACCGGCTTCGGGTGTTGCCCGCTTTCGTGGTGTGACGGGCGGTGTGTACAAGGCCCGGGAACGTATTCACCGCGGCGTTGCTGATCCGCGATTACTAGCAACTCCACCTTCATGGAGGCGAGTTTCAGCCTCCAATCCGAACCGAGACGCACTTTCTGGGATTCGCTCCACCTCGCGGTATCGCAACCCTTTGTATGCGCCAATGTAGCACGTGTGTAGCCCTGAACATAAGGGGCATGATGACTTGACGTCATCCCCACCTTCCTCCGGTTTGTCACCGGCAGTCTCCTATGAGTCCCCAACTTAATGCTGGCAACATAGGACAGGGGTTGCGCTCGTTGCGGGACTTAACCCAACATCTCACGACACGAGCTGACGACAGCCATGCACCACCTGTGATCGTGTCCCGAAGGAAGACCGTGTTTCCACGGCTGTCACGAACATGTCAAGCCCAGGTAAGGTTCTTCGCGTTGCATCGAATTAAACCACATGCTCCGCTGCTTGTGCGGGCCCCCGTCAATTCCTTTGAGTTTTAGCCTTGCGGCCGTACTCCCCAGGCGGGGCATTTAATGCGTTAGCGTCGGCACGGGAGGAGTCGACACCTCCCACACCTAATGCCCATCGTTTACGGCGTGGACTACCAGGGTATCTAATCCTGTTCGCTCCCCACGCTTTCGCGCCTCAGCGTCAGTACCGTCCCAGCGAGCTGCCTTCGCCGTTGGTGTTCTTCCTGATATCTGCGCATTCCACCGCTACACCAGGAGTTCCACTCGCCTCTTCCGGACTCTAGCCCTGCAGTATCCACCGGCTTTCAAAGGTTGAGCCTTTGACTTTCACAGCGGACTTACAGGGCCGCCTACGCGCGCTTTACGCCCAATGATTCCGGACAACGCTTGCTCCCTACGTATTACCGCGGCTGCTGGCACGTAGTTAGCCGGAGCTTCTTCTGGAGGTACCGTCAGTCCAGGACGCTATTCGCGCCTGAACCTTCGTCCCTCCTGAAAGAGGTTTACAACCCGAAGGCCGTCTTCCCTCACGCGGCGTTGCTGCGTCACGCTTTCGCGCATTGCGCAAGATTCCCCACTGCTGCCTCCCGTAGGAGTCTGGGCCGTGTCTCAGTCCCAGTGTGGCTGATCGTCCTCTCAGACCAGCTACCCATCGTCGCCTTGGTGAGCTTTTACCTCACCAACAAGCTAATGGGCCGCGGGCCCCTCCCGATGCGGAGGCCGAAGCTTCCTTTGTTGGCCGGCCTTGAGGCCGGTCAGCACATCCGGTATTAGCCCGAGTTTCCTCGGGTTGTCCCGGTCATCGGGGCAGGTTACCCACGTGTTACTCACCCGTTCGCGGCTTTGCCCCGGGCCGAAGCCCGGTTCGTCGCTCCACTTGCATGTGTTAAGCACGCCGCCAGCGTTCGTCCTGAGCCAGGATCAAACTCTCCGTAAAAAGTGTGACGTGACTGACGTCAGTCACAAGAGAGTTGTCATGTCTAGCTCTAAACAGTCTTCCCATCGCGTACACAGAGCGATGGAGACATGACGGAGTTATTCAGTCCCCCGCCCCGGTGCATGCTTGGGGCGGAGGTCGGACGCGAGTGATCCAGGAACTCGGAGGTCCCTCGATCACGCGCTGCTCAGTTTTCAAAGACCGCTTGTGGCCCGGCGACGGGTCTCGCCGCCTCGCCTCTGCGCTTCTGCTCGCCCACGAAAAAGGCCCCTCGACGAGGGGCCCGGTTATGGGGCGGCCGGTGAACCGGCCGCTGGTGGGCCCTCTTACGAGGTGGCTCCTTTCGAGGTCCGAAGCAAGAGCGACTGCGCAGTATAGCCCTCTGTCAAGGCTCGGTGCAGCCGCCCGGCCGGGCCGGCCGGGCAGCCACGACGCACTCCGGCGACGCGCGGGTCGTGCGGGTCAGCCCGGCTTGGCCGGAATCGCCGCGAAGCGACGCTTTCCCGCCTGCAGCACACGGCCGGCGAGCTCGCCGAACGGCACGTCGAGGCTGTCCGGCGGGACGGTCTCCCCGTCGAGCTTGACGCCGCCCTGCGCGAGGAGCCTGCGCGCCTCGCTGTGTCGAGAGCCCGAAGGCGGCGCCGAGCAGCAGCGGCAGGTGGACCTCCGCCTCCCCGTCGCCGGCGAGGTCCAGGCCCTCGATCGCGGCGAGGTCGAGCTCGGGGACGTCGGCGGGCGCCTCGTGGCGCTTGTGGACACGGTCGAAGGCGGCCTCCGCCTCGAGCCCGGAGCCCTCCCCGTGGAAGCGGTCCACCAGCCTGCGGGCCAGGGCCCGCTTGGCCTGGACGGGCTCCTCCTCGGGCGGCTCCTCGAGCAGGAGCAGCTCGTAGTAGGTGGCCATCGCGGCGTCGGGGATGCTCATCAGCTTGCCGAACATCTCCGCCGGCGGGTCGGTGACCCCGACGTAGTTGCCGAGGGACTTGCTCATCCGCCGCTCGCCGTCGAGGCCGGGAAGGATCGGCAGGGTCATGATCGACTGGCCCGGCCGTCCGTAGGCGTGCTGGAGGTCGCGGCCCAGCAGCAGGTTGAACTTCTGGTCGGTCCCACCGATCTCGACGTCGGCGTCGATCGCGACCGAGTCGTAGCCCTGGAGGACCGGGTAGAGCAGCTCGAGCAGGGAGAGCGGACGCTCCTCGGCCATGCGCTTGCGGAAGTCCTCGCGAGCGAGGAGCTGTGCCACGGTCACCTTCCCGGTCAGGGCGAACAGCTCCGATACCGGCATGTCGAGCCACTCGCCGTTGAAGCGCACCTCGGTGCGTTCGCGGTCCAGGACCTTGAAGGCCTGGTCGGTGAAGGTGCGGGCGTTCGCGTCTATCTCCTCGGGCGTGAGCACCGGGCGGCGGGTGTCGCGGCCACTCGGGTCCCCCACCCGCGCCGTGTAGTCGCCGATGATCAGGATCACCGTGTGCCCCGCCTCCTGGAACTGGGCCAGCTTGGCGAGGACGACGACGTGGCCCAGGTGGATGTCCGGGGCAGTCGGGTCGATCCCCATCTTCACCCGCAGCGGGCGGCCCTCCGCGAGCTGCTCGGCGAGCGCCCCGGCGGGCAGGACCTCCTCGGCTCCACGAGCCAGATCCGCCGCCGCGGCCTCCGAATCCGTCATGGGGCCAATGCTAGACTGCCCTCTTCCGCCTGGCCGGGCGCGGTTGTCCGCGCGCGCCCCCAAATCGGCGCCCAGGCGCTCCTTCCGATACCTCCCTGGGGCACCCGGCCGGTGGCTTCGCACCCCGAGATGACAGACACGGACTTCGACTTCGACTTCGACGTCGGCCGCGGGGCCGGCACCAGCGAGCACTCCGAGCCGGGGCGCAAGGACCGCTCCCCGATCCCGGACGACGGCGCGGGGAACGGCCGCCGCGCGAGACGGTGAGCGCGACGGCGACGGCAACGGGCGCGCCCCGCTCGAGCGCGGGCCCGAGCCTCCTCCCCGCGTCCGCGCGGAGCAGGACAGTGAGCCGGCGCCACCCCGGCGCGGGAACGGGGCCCCCGGGAGCCCCGGCGAGGAGGGCGAATCGAGCGACGCGACCGGCGATCCCGACGACGACTGGCTGAGCCTCGCCGACGACGATCTCCGCCGCAGCGACCGGAGCTTCGTTCGCCGCCCCCGACGACGGTCCCGCGGGGCCGCCCCGCCCGCGCGAGGGCAGGGAGCTCGCGCGCAACGCCCGCGATCGGGCGATCGGGCGCGAGCCCGAGCCCGAATCTGCACAGGCTCCCGCCGAGACCGGCGAAGCGGACGCCGAGCGGACCCTGGGGGGTCGGCCGCGGAAGAGCGCGGCCCCGCGCCGCGGTGCCGCGGCGCTGTACGGCCTGCGCGGCCTGCTCGACGACGGCCGCACCCGGTTGCGGGGCGGCCGGGCGCGCCTGGGCGAGCTCAGGGAGCGAGTCCCCGACGCGCTCCCGCGTCCCGGCTCGGGCGGCGGCGGCAATGGGAGCCCTCCCGGCCCCCGCCTGCCGCGGCGGGTCTCCTCGCGCCGGCCGCGCAAGCCCACGCCGGGCAGGGTCAAGAAGCTGCGCCTGGCGATCATCATCGTCGGCCTCGGCGCCCTGGCGATGGTCTCGACGGTCTTCGGGATGATGATGGCCGTCGCCGGCGACCTGCCCCAGCTCGAGAACAAGGAGCAGTACGCGCAGGCGAAGAACAGCGAGGTCTTCGACTCCGAGGGCCGCAGGCTCGGCACTCTGCTCTCGAACACCGGCCGCATCCTGGTCGAGGGCGAGGACATCTCCCCCTACATGAAGCAGGCCACCGTCGCGATCGAGGACGAGCGCTTTTACGAGCACGAGGGCGTGGACTTCATGGGGATCGGGCGCGCACTCAAGGAGGACCTCATTCCCGGCGGCTCGACGCAGGGCGCCTCGACGATCACGATGCAGTTCGTCAAGAACGCGCTCGAGGCGCAGGGACAGCGGACCTACTTCCAGAAGCTGCGCGAGGCCGCGTACGCCTACCACCTCGAGCGCAAGTGGGACAAGGACAAGATCCTCACCCAGTACCTGAACACCGTCTACTTCGGCGAGGGCGCGTACGGCATCGAGGCCGCCGCCCGCACCTACTTCGGCTGGAACCACCCCGAGTGCATGGCGGACGGCGGCGACCGCTGCGCATCCGTGCTGCTGCCCGAGGAGGCGGCGCTGCTGGCCGGGATCATCACATCGCCCTCCCGCTTCTCACCCCGGGTCAACCCGGAGTTCGCAGTCGAGCGCCGCAACCTGGTGCTGCAGAAGATGGTCGAGCAGGACGTCCTCTCCGAGGAGGAGTACGTTGACGCCGCCGAGACGGCGCTGCCGGCGCCGTCGGACATCGAGCGCCCGGCGCCTGACTCCCTGTCCCCCTACTTCACCGAGTGGCTGCGGCAGCAGCTCGTCGACAAGTACGGCCCCGGGCGCGCCTTCGGCGGCGGGCTCGACGTCCACACGACGCTCGACATCGACATGCAGTCGGCCGCCGAGAGCACCGCGTCCGACACGCTCGCCGGGATCGCGCCGACGGCGTCGGTCGTGGTGATCGACAACGAGACCGGCGGGGTCAAGGCGATGGTCGGCGGCAACGACTTCGAGGAGGCGCCGTTCAACCTGGCCACGAACGGACTGCGCCAGCCGGGCTCCGCCTTCAAGCCCTTCACGCTGATCACGGCGTTCGAGAACGGCTTCAGCCCGTCCAGCACCTTCGGCTCCTACAAGCGGATGTTCCCGATGCCGAACTCGAAGGGCAAGGAGTTCTTCGAGGTCAACAACTACGACGACACCTACTACGGGACCTCGGACCTGGCGACGGCCACGATCCACTCCGACAACTCGATCTTCGCCGAGCTCGGCTTCGGCTAGCGACGGCCTCGGGCAGAAGGGCCCACAGAAGATCGCCCAGACCGCCCACGACATGGGCATCCAGACCGATTTCTCGACGAACCCCGCGATGATCCTCGGCGGTCTCGACCCCGGGGTGAGCCCGCTCGAGATGGCCTACGCCTACAGCACGATCGCGCGCGATGGCGTCCGCATCGGGGGCGAGCTCGACTCGGTCGAGGGCCCGAACAACAACCTCGACGACCTCGGCCCGACGGCGATCGACAAGGTCGCCCTGCCGAACGGGGACACGATCGACGGCGGCAAGGACTACAAGCCGAAGGAGATGCGCGCGATCCCCGAGAGCGTCGCCTCGTCGGTGCGCAGCATCCTCCACTCCAACGTCCTCGGCGGGACCGGGGAGAACGCGCAGTTCGGCGATCCGATCGAGTGGGGCAAGACCGGGACGACCGAGAACAACGGCGACGCATGGTTCTGCGGCGGCTCGACTCACCTGACGGCCTGCGTCTGGGTGGGCCACGCCCAGACCAACACGCCGATGGAGACCGAGTACAACGGCGGGCCCGTCGACGGCGGGACGTTCCCGGCGTACATCTGGGGCCAGATCATGGCCGCCTGCGAGGAGATCTACAAGCAGAGGCTCGCGGAGGAGGAGGCCGCCGGCGAGGACGGGGACGAGGACTCCGACTCCGACTCGGACAGCGGGAGCGACAGCAGCTACACGCCCGACTACCGCGGCTCGGGCTCGTCCTCCTCCGGCAGCTCCGGGTCCTCCGGCAGCTCCGGTTCCGGGGGCGGCGGCGGAGGCAGCGGGCAGTCCACCCCGGCTCCCGCCGCACCCGCACCCGCGCCCTCCGGCGGCGGCGGCGGCGGTGGCGGCACCGGCGGCACCACGGGCGGCACCGGGCTTTAGCGGTCACCAGGCCGCAGGCTTTGGAGCGGCGGCGCAGCGCCGCGAATTGTCGTGGGCGGCCGCCCGTGACCGCGACCAGATGCGGTCACCAGGCCGCAGGCTTTGGAGCGGCGGCGCAGCCGCCGCGAATTGCCGTGGGCGGCCGCTCGTGACCGCGACCTGATGCGGTCACCGGCCCGCGCTCAGCGCGTCACCGGGGCCACGGCCGCGAGACGTGGCGGCTGCCCGCGGCGCAGTAGCGCCAGGGATGCTCGACGGCCTTGGTGATGCCGATGCGCGGGCCGGCCCGCACCTCCGGCGCGGCAGCTCCGCCGGGCGGGGCGAGGACGCGGAACGGCGGCGCGTCGAGGGGAGCTTCGTTCAGCTCGAGCCCGACGCCGAGGGCCTCGGTCAGCTTGCCTGGGCCCGAGCAGAGCTCATGGAGCTCCTCGCGGCCGCGGCGCTCGCGCATCAGGGCGATGCCCGCGGTCGGCTCCAGTGCCCGGATCAGTACCGCGGCGGCGCTGCCCTCGGGCTCCGCGACCGCGTTCAGCAGGCTGTGGATCCCGTAGGAGAGGTAGACGTAGGCGCGGCCAGGCGGGCCGAAGAGGGCGTGGTTGCGGGCCGTGCGGCCCGCCGAACGCGTGGCAGGCGGGATCGGTCTCGTCATAGGCCTCGGTCTCGACGATGACGCCGGCGCATTCGCCGACCTCGAGCGTGCAGCCGATCAGCTCCGGCGCGACCTCATGAACGGAGCGGTCGAAGAACGAAGCACCGAGCGCGGGGCCCGCGGCGGCGGTCGCCGTCCCGCTCACGCCGAGAGGGCGGCGAGGCTGCGGCGGGCCTGCTCGAGCTGCTCGGCCAGGCGCGCCGACGAGGTGCCGCCGGCCGAGACCTTGGACTCGAGCACGCCGTTCTCCCGCAGCGCCGCGCGGAGCCGCTCGCGCGCGGAGTCCGGGCACGCCCTCCATCTCGGCGTCGTCGAGCTCGGAGAGGGTGCGGCCGGAGGAGACCGCGGTCCGGACGAGCCCCGCGACGGTCCCGTGGGCCTCGCGGAACGGCACTCCCGCCGCGACCAGGGCGTCGGCCAGGTCGGTGGCGGCGAGGAACTCGTCGGCCGAGGCCTCGGCGAGCCGGGCGCGGTCGAAGCTGAGCCCCGCGAGCATCGCGTTGGCCGCCTCGAGGCAGACCTCGACGGTGTCTATGGCGTCGAAGAGCGGCTCCTTGTCCTCCTGCATGTCCTTGCTGTAGGCCAGCGGCAGGGCGTGCATCGTGCCGAGGAGGCTGACGAGCGAGGCCGCGACCCGGGGGCCCTTGCCGCGCAGGAGCTCGGCGGCGTCGGGGTTCTTCTTCTGGGGCATGATGCTCGAGCCCGAGGCGAACGAGTCCGCGGGCTCGCAGAACCCGAACTCCCGGCTGGACCAGATCACGATCTCGGAGCCGAGGCGGGAGAGGTGCATCGCGCAGGCCGAGGCCGCGTAGAGGTAGTCGAGGGCGAAGTCGCGGTTGGACACCGCGTCGAGCGAGTTGGCGAGGGGCCGCTGGAAGCCGAGCTCGGTGGCGAGGCCGTCGCGGTCGAGGTCCCAGTTCAGCCCCGCGAGGGCACCCGACCCCGCCGGCATCTCCGTCGGTGGACTCCGCCGCGAAGTAGAAGCGCCGCGCGTCCCGCAGGAACATCCAGAAGTACGCGAGCAGGTGGTGCCCGAGGTAGACGGGCTGGGCGCGCTGGAGGTGGGTGTAGGCGGGCGCCGGCCAGTCCTTGTGGGCGTCGGCGAGCTCGATCAGCGTCTCCATCAGGTCCTCGAGCAGCACGATCGCCCGGGCGCTGTGGGAGCGCACCAGCAGGGCGAGGTCGGTCGCGACCTGGTCGTTGCGCGAGCGCGCCGTGTGCAGCTTGCCGCCGACCGGGCCGACGAGCTCGGTCAGGCGGCGCTCGACCGCCATGTGGATGTCCTCGTCGTCGGCGTGGAACCCGAACTTGTCCATGCGCCAGCTCGGTGGCGACGGTCTCGAGCCCTTCGAGGATCGTCTCGAGCTCGCCGTCGTCGAGCACGCCGAGGCGGTTCAGGGCGCGCGCGTGCGCGCGCGACTGCTCGACGTCGAAGGGCGCCAGCCGGCGGTCGAACGAGATCGAGGCGTTGATGCGCCTGAAGAGCGGGTCCTGTTCCTCCGCGAACCTCGACATGGCGGCCAGTCTAGGCAGGAGCGGTCCGGCGGCCGGGCGCGGTCGCTCAGGCGCGCACGCCCAGCGCCTCGCCGAGCGCCGCGCAGGCCCGCTCCACCTGCGGCTCGGTCATCGCGGTGAAGAAGGGCAGCGCCAGCGACCGCTCGGCCACCCGCTCGGCGACCGGGAACTCGCCGCCCTCGAACCCGAAGCGCTCGCGGTAGGGCGGCATCGTGTGGATGCACGGCAGGTACGCCTTCGACTGCACCCCGGCCGCCGCGAGCGCCGAAATCACCGCGTCGCGGTCGGCGGAGGCCGGGAGCTGCACCACGTACACGAACCAGGACCGCCGCTCGTCGCCGCTGTCGTCGCAGGGCAGCACGAGCCCGTCGGGGTCCCCCTGGCCGGCCGGGGCGCCGCCGAGCGCGGTCAGGGCCGCGCGGTAGCTCGCGGCGACGCGCGGCCCGCGCCGCGAGCATCTCGTCGAGGCGCTCGAGCTGCGCGATTCCGATCGCTGCCTGGACGTCGCCCATGCGGTAGTTGAAGCCGACGCTCGTGTGGTCGATCGCGGACATGTCCGGGGAGCGGCCCTGGTTGCGCTCGCTGCGCGCTCGCTCGGCCATCTCGTCGCCCGCGGGCACCAGGACTCCCCCCTCCCCCGTCGTCATCTGCTTGTTGGCGTAGAAGGCGAAGGCCGCCGGGTGGCCGGCGGTCCCGATCGCGCGGCCCTCCGCGTCCACGGCGCCGAGCGCCTGGCAGGCGTCCTCCAGGATCGGGATCTCGTACGCGTCTGCGATGCCCTCGAGCGCGAGCAGGTCCGCGGGGTAGCCGAAGATGTGGACCGGCAGGATTCCGGCCAGGGATCGGTTGTCGGCGGCGGACTGGGCGGCCGCCGGGTCGAGGTTGAGCGTGACGGGGTCGATGTCGCAGAAGACAGGCTCGGCGCCCTCGTAGAGCAGGCAGTTGGAGGAGGCGACGAAGCTGAGCGGCGTCGTCAGGACCGCGTCGCCGGGGCCCCAGCCCAGCGCGCGCACCCCGAGGTGGAGCGCGGCCGTGCCGCTGGATACGGCGACCGCGTCGTCGGAGCCGAGCCAGCTCGCGAAGTCGAGCTCGAAGCGCTCGAGCATCGGCCCCAGCGAGAGGCGGCCCGAGCGCAGCACCTCGAGCACGAGCTCCTCCTCGCGCTCGCCGAGCTCAGGGCGTGCGAGCGGTATCTGCTCTGTCACGTGCCTGCGTGGCGCCGCGGGGCTGGAACGCGTACTCGAGCGAGTCGACCAGCGCCTCCCACGAGGCCTCGATGATGTTCTCCGAGACCCCGATCGAGCCCCACTCGCGCTCGCCGTCGGAGGAGTCCAGCAGGACCCGGGTGACCGCGCCGGTGCCGTGGTGCTCGTCGAGGATGCGGACCTTGTAGTTCGTCAGCTCGATGTCGGCGAGGTGCGGATGGCGGTCGGTGATCGCCTCGCGCAGGGCGTTGTCGAGCGCGTTCACCGGGCCGTTGCCCTCGGCCGTCCGCACGTAGCGCTCGCCCTCGACCCAGACCTTGATCGTTGCCTCGGTCTGGACGCGCCCGTCCTCGCGCTTGTCGGTGGTCACCCGGAAGCTCTCGAGCTTGAAGAGGTGCTCGTAGCTGCCGGTCTCGCGGCGCAGCAGCAGGTCGAAGGATGCGTCGGCCGCCTCGTACTGGTAGCCGCGATGCTCGCGCTCCTTCAGGGTGCGCAGGGCGCGCGCCGCCTGCTCGTCGTCCAGCTCCACCCCGGCCCGCTCGGCCCGGTCGCGGATCGTCCCCTTCCCCGACAGCTCGGAGACGACCATCTCGCGGCGGTTCCCGACCAGCTCGGGGTCCATGTGCTCGAAGGTGCGGGCGTCGGCGTTGACACCGGCGACGTGCATGCCGCCCTTGTGCGCGAAGGCGTTGCGGCCGACGTAGGGCTGCTCGGGCTTGGGCGTCTGGTTCAGCAGCTCGTCCACGAAGTGGGCGATGCCGGTGAGGCGCGCCAGCCGCTCGTCTCCCACGACGTCGTAGCCGAGCTTGAGCTGGAGCGCGGGCAGGATCGAGGTCAGGTTCGCGTTGCCGGTGCGCTCGCCGATCCCGTTGATCGTTCCCTGGACCAGCGACGCGCCCTCCTGCACCGCGGCGAGCGAGTTCGCCACGCCGCACTCGAGGTCGTTGTGGGTATGAATCCCGACGGCGACCTCGCCGAGGTCGGCGATCGCCGCGCGGGTGGCCTCCGCGACCTGCGGCGGCAGGCTCGACCCGTTCGTGTCGCAGAGGGTGACGTTCTCGGCGCCGGCCTCGGCGGCTGCACGCAGGCACTCGAGCGCGTAGGCCGGGTCGTCGCGGTAGCCGTCGAAGAAGTGCTCGGCGTCGTAGATGACGCGCTTGCCCTCGCCGCGCAGGAAGGCGATCGAGTCGGCGATCATCGCCAGGTTCTCGTCCGGGCCGACCTTCGTCACCTTGGCGAGGTGGAGCTTCCAGGTCTTGCCGACGAGGGTCACGACGGGCGCGAAGCCGGCGGCGAGGACCGCTGAGCGCCTCGTCGTCGGAGGCGGCCACGTCGCGGCGCCGGGTCATGCCGAAGGCGCAGACGGTCGCCTGCTCCAGCTTGACGTCCGCCAGCATCTCGAACAGCTCCAGCTCCTTGGGGTTCGAGCCCGGGAAGCCGGCCTCGATCAGCTGGACGCCCAGCTCGTCCAGCTTGCGGACGACCCGCACCTTCTCCTGCGCGGACAGGGCCATGCCCTGGCCCTGCATGCCGTCGCGCAAAGTCGTGTCGTAGAGGAGTACCTGTCGCATCGCTGCCTTCCTGGTTTCGGGGGTTCCCGGGCGACCCCTGCGCGGCGGGTGCCGCCGCCCGGGCCGGTGCTCGGCGGCACTGGGCCGCCCGCCGCTCGCGCCTAGGCGCTCGCAGCCCCCGTAATTCGGCCGATGCAGGTGAAACGCGTCACGAGCCCAGCCTACCGGACGGCTCGCCGACCTCCTCGGCCTCGACCTCGGAGGGCGTGGGCTCCCGCGGCGCCGCGCCGGTCGGGTCCCCACCGGGTCGAGCCACTCGAGGTACTCCTCGGCGCGCCCGTGCAGGGCGTCCTCGAAGCGGCCCTGGATCACGCGCGTGATCTCGCCGGGCTCGCCCAGGTCGTGGTCGTCGACCGAGCGGACCGGGACCAGCTCGGCCGCGGTGCCGGTGAGGAAGACCTCCTCGGCCATGTAGAGCTCGGCGCGGGCGACGTCGCGCTCGGTCACGGTGTAGCCGAGGTCGCGGGCGATCTGGATCACCGACTTGCGGTTGATCCCGTCGAGGATCGAGGCCACGTGCGGCGGCGTGACGATCTCTCCGTCGCGGACGACGAAGATGTTCTCGCCCGAGCCCTCGCAGACGAAGCCCCGCTCGTCGAGGAGGATCGCCTCCTCGTAGCCGGCGTTCGCGGACTCGGTCTTGGCGAGGATCGAGTTCAGGTACTGGCCCGAGGCCTTCGAGTGCGGGATCAGCCCCGCCGGCGAGATCCGCCGCCAGGAGCTGACCTTGGCGCGCACGCCCTGCTGCTTGCCCTCCTCGCCGAGGTAGGCGCCCCAGGGCCACGACGGCGATGATCATGTCGATCGGCGCGCTCTTCGCGTACAGGCCCATCTCGCCGTAGCCGCGGAAGGCCAGCGGGCGGATGTAGCAGGAGCGCAGCCCGTTGCGGCGGATCAGCTCCTTGGTCGCCTCGCGGATCTCCTCGAGCGGGTACGGCAGCGGCAGGTAGTACATCTCCGCCGATCTCGCGAGGCGCTCGAGGTGGTCGCTGTGGCGGAAGATCGCCGGCCCGCGGCTCTCGGTGTCGTAGCAGCGGATGCCCTCGAACACGCCCGTGCCGTAGTGCAGCCCGTGGCTGAGCACGTGCGTCTGCGCCTCGTCCCAGGGCACGAACTCGCCGTTGCGTCCAGATCAGCTCGACCTTCTCCACGGCGAGGAGGATATCCGCCTAGGCCAGGGCGGCGAGCACGGCCGCGGTCACCTCGTCGGTGGTCGCCTCGCCGCCGAGGTCGGCCGTGCGCAGGCCGTCGCCGAGGACGCGGTCCACCGCCGACTCGACCCGGTCGGCGTCCGGCTCGCGGTCGAGCCCGTAGCGGAGCATCATCGCCACCGAGAGGAAGGTCGCCAGCGGGTTGGCGACGCCCTCCCCGGCGATGTCCGGCGCGGAGCCGTGGACGGGCTCGAACAGGCCGGGTCCGCTCTCCCCCAGGCTCGCCGAGGGCAGCATTCCGAGGGACCCCGTGAGCATCGCGGCCTCGTCGCTGAGGATGTCGCCGAAGAGGTTCTCGGTGACGATCACGTCGAAGTCGGCCGGGCGCGAGACGAGCTGCATGGCGGCGTTGTCAACCAGCAGGTGCTCGAACGCGATCGTCGGCGAACTCGTCGGCCGCGATGCGCTCGACCGTCTCGCGCCAGAGGCGGGAGGTCTCCAGCACGTTGGCCTTGTCCACGGAGGTGACCTTCGCGGTCCCCCGCTCCCCGCCCGGCCGCGACGCCGCGGAGTTGAAGGCGACGCGCGCGATGCGCTCGATCTCGTCGACGGTGTAGGCGCAGTCGTCGTGGGCGCGGTCGCCCTCGCGGCCCGAGTCGCCGAAGTAGATGCCGCCGGTCAGCTCGCGCACGACGAGCAGGTCGGTGCCCTCGATCCGCTCGCGCTTCAGCGGGCTCGCGTCGAGCAGGGCGGTGCTCGGCCGCACCGGGCGCAGGTTGGCGAACAGGCCGAGCCCCTTGCGCAGGCCCAGCAGCCCCTGCTCGGGCCGCGGAGCGTCGGGGTCGGTCGTGTCCCACTTCGGGCCGCCGACGGCGCAGAGCAGGACCGCGTCGGCCCCGCGGCAAGCCTCCAGCACCTCGTCGGTCAGCGCCGTGCCGTGGGCGTCGATGGAGGCGCCGCCGACCAGCTCCTCGCGGATCTCGACGTCGCCGAGCTCGTCGAGCAGCCGGCGCGCCGCGGCGCCGATCTCGGGCCCGATCCCGTCGCCGGGGAGCAGGACGACGTCAGCCATCGGGCCTCCTCGCATCGATGTTGAGTCGCACGTAGCGCAGTTCGACCGGCTCGGCGAGCTGCGGCCGAGCACCGCGTCCGTGAACGGCTCGCGCAGCTCCTCGGGCAGCCGGTCGCGGTGGCTGGCGAGGCCCGACGACGCTGACGAAGTCGCGCGCGGCTCCTCCGGGACGATCGGCTCGAGCTCCTCGCAGCCAGCAGCTCGCACCTCGTCGAAGCCGGCGGCCTCGAGCTTCGCCGCGGTCTCCTCGGCGCCGTAGAAGTTCCACGGCCGGAAGCCGCCGACGTGCTCGCGCGAAGGGCTCCAGCTCGGACGCCTTCTACGATCGCCTCGCGCCAGGACCTGCGACGTTGCCCTCGCCGCCGCACTGGGCGACGAGCCGGCCGCCGGGCCGCAGCACGGAGTGGATCCGCGCGAACAGCGTCTCGTGGTCGGCGATCCAGTGGAAGGTCGCGTTCGAGAAGGCGGCGTCCACCGCGCTCGGGCGCGCCGTCGGCCGCGAGCAGCTCCGGGCTCAGCGCGAGCAGGTCGGAGACGATCAGCGTCACTCGCCCGTCGCCGGCGAAGGCCTCGCGGGCGGTCTCGATCATCGACGGCGAGCCGTCGACGCCGACCAGGCGGCCCTGGGGGAGCCGCTCCAGCAGCAGCTTCGTGACCCGCCCCGAGCCGCAGCCGGCGTCGAGGACGGTCTCGTCGCCATCCAGCGGCAGGCGCTCGAGCACCTTCCTCGCCCACGCCTCCTGCGGCGCGGCGAGGCGGTCGTAGGTGCGCGCGTCCCAGTCGGCGGTCGTGCCGGCGCCGGCTCACAGCGACGTGGTGACGGGGCCCTGGTCGGCGCGCCCGGCCTGCTCGAAGGCGTCGATCTTCTCGGCGCGCTCGAGCGTCATCGCGACGTCGTCGAGCCCGTTGACCAGGCGGTGCTTGATCTGCTCGTCGATCTCGAAGTGGAACACACCGGCGGCGCAGTTGACCGTCTGGTCGTCGAGGTCTATCCGCGCCTCGCCCGCCGCCGCCACCGCGCGGCACTGCTCCTCGTCGAGGATCACCGGCAGCAGGCCGTTCTTGGTGCAGTTGGAGAAGAAGATGTCCGAGAACGAGGGCGCGATGACGGCGTCGAAGCCGTAGTCCTTGAGCGCCCAGACCGCGTGCTCGCGCGAGGAGCCGGAGCCGAAGTTGCGCCCGGTGACGCAGGATCGGGTGCGACTCCAGCTCGATCTCGCCCGAGCGGAACCAGTCGTAGAACAGGAACTGGCCGAAGCCCGTGCGCTCGATCCGCTTCAGGAACTGCTTGGGGATGATCTGGTCGGTGTCCACGTCGGAGCGGTTCAGCACCGCGACGCGGCCCTCGATGATCTCGACAGGGTCCATCGGCATGGCGATCAGCTCCAGTCTCGGATGTCGACGAAGTGGCCCTCGACGGCGGCCGCGGCGGCCATCTTCGGGCTGACGAGATGGGTGCGCCCCCCGGCACCCTGCCGGCCCTCGAAGTTGCGGTTCGAGGTCGAGGCGCAGCGTTCGCCCGGCTGGAGGATGTCCGGGTTCATCCCGAGGCAGGCCGAGCAGCCCGACTCGCGCCACTCGAACCCGGCCGACCGGAATACCTCGTCGAGCCCCTCCTCCTCGGCCTGCTGCTTGACCTGCTGGGAGCCCGGCACGACCATGCCGCGCAGGCTCGGAGCGATCACCCGTCCCTCGAGAACGGAGGCGGCCTCGCGCAGGTCCGTGATCCGCGAGTTCGTGCAGGAGCCGATGAAGATGCGCTCCAGCGGGATCTCCGTCATCGGCGTGCCCGGCCTCAGGTCCATGTAGGCCAGCGCGCGCTCGGCGGTGTCGCGGTCGGCGAGCGAGTCCATCCGGGCGGGGTCAGGCACCGCGTCGGTGACCTCGACCACCATGCCCGGCGTCGTGCCCCAGGTCACCATGGGCGAGACCGCGGAGGCGTCGACCTCGACCTCGCGGTCGAAGGACGCGCCCTCCTCGGTCGGCAGCTCGCGCCAGCGGGCGATCGCGGCGTCCATGTCCTCCGGGGAGGCGGGACGACCACGGACGTACTCGAACGTGGTCTCGTCCGGGGCGATCATGCCCGCGCGCCCTCCGCCCTCGATCGTCATGTTGCAGATCGTCATCCGGTTCTCCATCGGCAGGGCCTCGATCGCCGGGCCCGCGTACTCGACCGCATATCCCTGCATGCCGCCGGTGCCGAGGCGGCCGATCGTGGCCAGGATCAGGTCCTTCGAGGTGACGCCGAAGCCGACCTCCCCCGAGTAGCTGATCCGCATCGTCTGCGGGCGGCGCTGCACCAGCGTCTGGGTCGCGAGGACGTGCTCGACCTCGGAGGTGCCGATGCCGAAGGCGAGGGCCCCGAAGGCTCCGTGGGTGGAGGTGTGGGAGTCGCCGCAGACGATCGTCATCCCGGGCTGGGTCACGCCCAGCTCGGGCCCGATCACGTGCACGATCCCGCGCCGCTCGGATCCGAGCGAGTAGAGCGGGATGCCGAACTCGTCGCAGTTGGCCTCGAGCGCCTCGACCTGCTTGCGCGAGAGCTCGTCGGCGATCAGACGGGCGGCCGGGGTGCCGTCAGTGGGGACGTTGTGGTCCGCGGTCGCCAGCGTCTTGTCGGAGCGGCGAACCGGCCGGCCGGCGATGCGCAGCCCGTCGAAGGCCTGCGGCGAGGTCACCTCGTGGACCAGGTGCAGGTCGATGTAGATCAGGTCGGTGTCGACCTCGTGGGCATCCCAGATCTTGTCGAACAGGCTCTTGGCCATCGGGTCCCTCCTAGCCCCGCCTCAGCCCCGCCGCGACCACTGCGAGGAAGCGGGCCTCCGCGTCGGCGTTGTTCTCGAAGTGGTGCGGCAGGTCGGCGTCGAAGGTGACGCTGTCGGCCTCGGCGAGCTCGTGGCGCTCGCCGTCGATGAAGAGATCGATCGAGCCCTCGAGCACCACGGCCGTCTCGCGGCTGCCGGGCTCGTGCACCGGCGGGTCGCCGCGGCCGCCCGTCGCGGCGCCGGCCGCCAGCGTGTGCACGGAGACGTCGGCGCGCTGGCCCGGCAGCGGCGGCGTCAGCTCCTCGACCACGTGCCCGCGCTTGCGCCGGGCGCGACGCTCGGTCGAGCGGGTGATCACGACGTGGCGCCCCTCGTCGAGGCGCAGGAGCTGCGAGAGCGAGAGCTCCAGCCCTGCCGCGATCTTTCCGGCCACGGTCAGCGTCGGGCTCGTCTCGCCCCGCTCCACCTGCGAGAGCATCGGCGCGCTGACGTCGGTGCGCTCGGCCAGGTCGCGGAGGGACAGCCCCATCGCCTCGCGCAGGGCGCGCACTCGGCCGCCGACGGCGATCTCCGGGGCTGCGACGCTGGGGGCTTCGACCTTCAAGACGCCTGTACGTTATCACGGACAAGCGTCTCGCCGCCAGTGCTGCCGGCTAGCGAGGCGCGGCGGCCCTCAGCGGTAGAACGCCACGTAGAAGCCCCGGTCCAGCCCGGCTCCGAGGTCACCGTGGATGCTGACCACCGCGTCCCGGAACGGGTCGGAGCAGTTCGAGTATGGGTCGCCGACCGCGACCTGGGAGCTGAGCTCCGCAGTCTCCCCGCCCGCCTGGGCGTAGTCGACCGTCACCTGCGCTCCGGAGATCGCGAACGGCAGGTCGAAGCAGGTCTTCCCGTCGATTCCCGAAGAGTCGGCGAGCATGGCATCGGTGATCCCCCTGGAGCGGGACTCGTCCACGCCGACGCCGGTGCCTGCCGGATCGACGACTCGCGCGTAGGCGAACGGCGAGCCGGCGGCGGGCACCTCCCCGAGGCTCTGCTCCGCGATGTCAGCACCGCCAAGCGCTTCGGGCGCGACGTTCTTGGACTTGACGACGTTGGCCTTGAGGTCGTTGCGGTCCACCTTGCCCTTGCCCGGCAACCCCGTCGCGACGCCGGTGAGCGCGACGACGAGGGCCGCGACGCTGACGGCGAGAGCCGCCCCTCCCAATGATGAGCTGCGCTTTCCAGCCACGTTCATCTCCCTCCCTTTCGAGTTTGTCTCAGCGGCGCTGGCCGGTGGGCCGGACCAGCACCTCGTTCACGTTTACGCGCTCGGGCTGCGTGACCGTCCAGCGGATCGCCTCGGCGATGTCCTCCGCCTCCAGCGGGTCGCCCACCTCCTCGCGCATCTTCTCGATTCCCTCGACGACCATCGGGTGCTCGTTATGGCCCTGCAGCTCGGTTACGACGAAGCCGGGCTCGATGCAGGTGACGCGGATCCCTGAGTTGAGCGCCTCCTGTCGCAGCGCCTCGGAGAAGCCTGTCACCCCCCACTTCGTCAGGTTGTAGACGGCGCTGCCGAAGTTGGCGGTGCGGCCGGCGACGGAGGAGAGGTTGACGATGTGGCCGCCGCCGGAGTCGCGGATCAGCGGCAGCGCCTCGCGCGTGCAGTAGAGGAGGCCGAGGACGTTGACGTCCACCATCCGCCGCCAGTCGGCGACGTCCCAGCCCTCGACGGTGCCGAGCAGCATCACGCCGGCATTGTTGACGAGGATGTTGAGGCCGCCGAGCTCGCCCTTGACCTCGCTGAAGGCGGCCTCGACCTTGCCGTGGTCGGAGACGTCCAGCTCGAGCGGCAGTGCCCTGCCGCCCTCCTTCTCGATCCGGTCGGCCAGCTCGACCAGGCGGTCGTGCCGGCGTGCGATCAGCGCTACGGCCGCGCCCTCGCGCGCCAGCGCCTCGGCGGTCGCCTCGCCGATCCCCGAGGACGCCCCCGTGATCGCCGCGACCCTGCCGTCGAGCTTGCCCACGCGCCCAGACTACTCCGCGGGCTCGAGCACGATCACCGGGATCCGGCGCTCGGTGCGCGACTGGTAGTGCGCGTAGGGCCGGTAGACCTCGACCATCCGCCGCCAGAGTCTCTCGCGCTCCTCCCCTTCCGCCTCGCGCGCGCGGACGCGGCGGCGCTCGCCGCGCCAGTTGATCTCGGTCTCCGGATGGGCCATCAGGTTCAGGTACCAGGCCGGGTGGCGGTCCACCCCGCCCTTGGAGGCGACGACGACGATGCTCTCGCCCTGCTCGTCGCAGATCAGGGGGTGGGTGCGCCGCTTGCCGCTCTTGCGGCCCACCGAGTCCACGAGCACGACCGGCGCCCCGTAGGCCCTCCCGCCGATGCGCCCGCCGCTCGCCTTGTAGGCGAGCTCGTGGAAGCTCGTGAACCGCTCCCAGAGCCACCAGAAGGGCGAGTCGGCCTGCGGGGCATCGGGGGCCCGGGACATGGCGCGAGTCTACGCGGGCGCGCCGAGCTAGGGGCCCGGGGTACGCTCGACCGCCGCGTCGGCGGTCGCCTCCTCGGCCTCGCGGATCGCGGCGCCCTCGAGGGCGTTCGAGATCGCGCGGACGAAGGCGCGGGCGGAGGCCTCGAGGATGTCGGTCGCGACGCCCTGGCCGCTGGCCAGCCTGCCGTTGGCACGGACCCAGACCGTGACCTCGCCGAGCGCGTCGGTGCCGCCGGTGATCCCGGCGACCTCGAAGCGGCTGAGCTCGGCCTCGGTCCCGATCGCCTCCTGAAGCGCGATGAAGATCGCGTCCACGGGGCCGTCGCCGCTCGCCTTGGCGACCGACTCCTCCCCGCTCGGCAGCACGACGCAGACCTCGGCCTCGGGCTCGCGCTTGGAGCCGGAGGAGACCTCGAACCAGGCCAGGTTGTAGGCCTCCGAGCGCTCGCGCATCTCGTCGGAGACGATCGCCTCCAGGTCGAGCGCGGTCACCTGCTTCTTCTTGTCCGCGACCTCCTTGAAGCGCTTGAACGCCTGGTTCAGCGCGCCCCCGGAGACCTCGAAGCCGAGCTGCTTCAGCGCGTCCCGAAGCGCATGGCGCCCCGAGTGCTTGCCGAGCACGATCTGGTTCGACTCGAGGCCGACCTCGGTCGCGTCCATGATCTCGTAGGTCGAGCGCTCCTTGAGCACGCCGTCCTGATGGATGCCGGACTCGTGCGCGAACGCATTGCGCCCGACGACGGCCTTGTTCGGCGGGACCGAGTAGCCGGTCAGCCGCGAGACCATGCGGCTGGTGCGGGCCAGCTCGCGCGCGTCCACCGCGGTGTCGAGTCCGTGGGCGTCGCGGCGGGTCCGCAGCAGCATCACGATCTCCTCCAGCGAGCAGTTGCCCGCGCGCTCGCCGATGCCGTTGACCGCGCACTCCACCTGCCGGGCGCCGGCCAGCACGCCCGCGTACGAGTTGGCGACGGCCATGCCCAGGTCGTCGTGGCAGTGGACCGAGAGGCGAACACCCTCGAGCCCGGCGATCAGCTCATGCAGGCGGCGGAAGTACTCGGTGTACTCGGCGGGCGTCGTGTAGCCGACTGTGTCCGGGATGTTGATCACGGTGGCGCCTTCGGCGACGGCGATCGCGCAGACCTCCGCGGTGAACTCGAGCTCGGCGCGGGTGGCGTCCATCGGCGAGAACTCGACGTCCTCGCAGTAGCTCTTGGCGAGCGCAACGGCGGCCTTCGCCTGGCCCTTGACGTCCTCGCGGGTCGTCTGCAGCTGGTGGGTGATGTGGATGTCGGAGGTGGAGATGAAGGTGTGGATCCGCGGCCGCTCCGAGTCCTTGATCGCGTTCCAGGCGGCGTCGATGTCGGCCTTGTGGGTGCGGGCGAGGCCGCAGATCGACGGCCCCTCGACCTCCCGGGCGATCGCCTCGACCGCCTCGAAGTCACCGGGCGACGTGATCGGGAAGCCGGCCTCGATCACGTCCACGCCCAGCCGCGCGAGCTGGTGTGCGATCTCGACCTTCTCCTGCGTGTTCAGGGAGATGCCGGGCGACTGCTCGCCGTCGCGCAGGGTCGTGTCGAAGATGTGGACGCGATCCTGCTCGCGTACCTCGCTCTCACTCATTGCTACCTCCTTCTCCGAAGCTTTCCGATGACCTGTTCAGTGTTCTCGCGGCTCTCGCGCCGCCCAGCGCTATTCCCCCCGGAGGGGGAGGAGAAGGAGGAGCGCCAGGCTGTCGAACCGGTGGGCCATCGAGTCGGATCAGAGTAGCGCAGCCGTCCACCCCACGGTCTAGGTTCCGCTCGTGCGCGCCAAGGACATCGAGGCCCGGGCCGTCTCGAAGGTCGTGCTCGTGGCACTGTTCATGGCCGCGCTCGCTGTGTTGCTGGCGATCGTCGTGCTGCACACCACGACGACGCTCCGCTGGGTGGTGACCGCGATCTTCCTGGCCCTGGCGCTGGACCCGGGGGTCGGACTGCTGCAGCGGGTCAGCGTGCGTGGCCGGCCGCTGCCGCGCGTGCTCGCGATCCTCGCCGTCTACCTGCTCTTCTTCACGGGGCTCTTCTTCCTGGTACTTCACGTCCTGCCGCCGATCATCCGCGACATCGAGGACCTGGCGAAGAAGCTGCCCACCTACGTCAGCGACTTCGAGCGGTGGGCGGAGGACAATCAGAAGTTCGCCGAGCTGAACCAGAAGTTCGACCTGACGCAGAAGCTGAGCGAGCAGGCGAGCTCGCTGCCCTCGAGGCTGGGGTCGGGCGCGACCGAGCTCGGCAGCGCGACCGTGCAGGTGCTGGAGCACGTGATCGCCTTCATCACCGTCATCACCCTCACCTTCTTCCTGCTGCTCGACGGGAAGGGGATGTTCGAGCGCGGCACGGCCCGCCTCGACGCCCCGCACCGCGACCGGGCCCGCCGCGTCGGCACCCGGGTCGCGGCGGTCGTCCGCTCCTACGTCAGCGTCAACTGCCTGCTCGCGCTCCTCGCCGGCCTGGTCACGTTCGCGTTCCTCGAGATCGAGGGCTTCCACATGGCCCTCCCGCTGGCTGTGCTGGTCGCCTTCCTCGACCTGATCCCGCTGATCGGGTTCACGGTCGGCGGCGTCGTCGTCGCGGCGGCGCTGGCGATCGACGGCTCGCCGGCCGACGCGCTGGTCTGGCTCGCCGTCTTCGTCGTCTACCAGCAGCTCCAGGACCGGGTGATCCAGCCCGTGATGTACCGGGGCGGCGCGCTCAAGGTCAACCCCGCGGTCGCGATCGTCGCGGTGATCGTCGGCGCCAACCTCGCGGGCGTGCTCGGCGCCCTGCTGGCGATCCCGACCGCCGCTTCTCTCGGAGTGCTCCTGGACGAGCTCGTGCTCTCAGGCTCGCCCGAGCCGCCGGCCCGCGGCCAGATCCAGGGCGAGCCGGAGCCCGCCGAGTAGCCCGGGGCCCCTCAGGGGATCTTGCGCGACGCGGTGCAGGAGACGCCGCGGTCGACGCCCCCTCCCCCGTTGCAGGAGTCCCTTCCGCCGCCGCCGTCGAGGCGGTCGTCCCCGCCGCCGCCGAAGCAGGGCGTCAGGGGCGCCCCCGCCGCGAAGCTCGTCCCTGCCGGCGCCGCCGCGCAGCACGTCGGTCAGGCCGGCGCCGAAGAGCACGTCGGGACCTGGCGCCGCCCTCGAGCAGGTCGGCGCCCGACCCGCCGTTGATCTGGTCGCGCCCGGGGCCGCCGCTCAGCGGGCGGTCGGTGCCGACGAGGTCTATGCCGATCCCCGTCGCCAGGCTGGGCGCCGCGGTGAAGACGTCCGCGCCGCCGAGGAGGTCCCCGGCGATCACGTCCACATAGCCGGGCTCGCACGAGACCTGGGTCGCGCTGTCCTGGGTGCACTGCGTGCTGGGCCCGTCGGGCTCGACGATCCCCTCCGGAGAGACCAGCGTCAGCCGCCCGCTCGGGCCGGCGAAGGCGTTGATCCGCCCCGGCGCCGGCGTGCCGGCGATGGTGAAGAAGGTCAGCGACTTGGCCGCGACGGCGCCGCCGCCGGTCGCCCGCGCCAGCGAGGTGGTGTGGCCCGGGGCGCCCGGGGCGCCGGCTGCGCCGCCCGGGAGGGCGATCGCGATCGCCGCCATGCCGGCGAGCATGCCGCAGCCCAGCCCCTTGGAGGTCCCTGGCCCTCTCACGATGACAATCGTAGCCCCGGCTAGAGGCTGACCGCGCGGCCGATCGAGAAGCCGTCCAGCTCCAGGATGCGCTCGATCGGTGGACTGCGGGACCGGCGCGTCGGTGGTCAGCGCCATCACCGCCTCCTCGGTGCCGGGCTCGGCGCCGACCGCGGCGGAGACGATGTTCACGCCCTCCTCGCCGAAGGTGGTTCCGACGCGGCCGATCATCCCTGGCTGGTCGCGGTAGCGGAAGATCGCGAGGTGCTCGGCGAACGGCAGGTAGAAGCTCTCGCCCCAGACGCTGACCAGGTAGGGCTCGTTGCGCGGGCCGACCCCCGTGCCGGCGACCTCGACCGTTTCGTCACCCGAGCGCAGCCTCAAGGTGACCAGCTCCGTGAAGTCCTCGCTGACGGCGTCGCGGGCCTCCAGCAGCTCGATGCCCCGCTGCTCGGCGAGCTGCGGCGCGTTGACCAGGTTCACCTGCTCCTCGGTGTGCCCGGCGAGGATGCCGGCCAGCACGGCGATCCCGAGCAGGCGCGTGTCGAGGTCGGCCAGCCGCCCGCGGAACTCGACCTCCACCTTCTCGACCGTGCCGTCGCCGAGCCCCTGGGCGAGCTTGCCGAGCTTCTCGCAGAGAGGCACGAAGGGCGCCAGGACCTCCATCACCTCGGGGCGGACGGCGGCGATGTTGACGGCCGTGGTGACGACGCCGCCGCTCAGCGCCGCGGTGACCTGCTCGGCGGTGACGACCCCGGCGCGGTCCTGGGCCTCTGCGGTGGAGGCGCCGAGGTGCGGGGTGACGACGACGTCCGGCCGCTCCAGCACCGGGTGGCCCGTGAAGGGCTCCTCGGGGAAGACGTCGAGGGCCGCGCCGCCGACCCGGCCCTGCTCGAGGCCCTCCAGGAGCGCGTCGAGGTCGATCAGCTCGCCGCGGGCGCAGTTGACGATGCGCACGCCCTCGCGCATCTGCGCGATGGCGCCGGCGTCGATGAACCCGATCGTTTCGGGGGTCTTCGGCAGGTGCAGGCTGATGAAGTCGGCGGCGGCGAAGAGGTCGGCGGGGGTCTCGGCGCCCTCGACGCCGAGCTCGCGGAAGCGCTCGTGCGTCACGAAGGTGTCGTAGCCGAGCACCCTCATGTCGAACCCCTGGACCATCTTCGCCACGAGCTGGCCGATGCGGCCGAAGCCGGCGACCCCGAGCGTCTTGCCATAGAGCTCGCTGCCCTTGAAAGCGGAGCGATCCCACTTCCCGCCGGCCAGGGAGGCGTGGGCCTGCGGGACGTTGCGGCACAGGGCCAGCATCAGCGCGAGCGTGTGCTCGGCGGCGGCGATCGAGTTCGCCTCGGGAGCGTTGGCGACGATGATGCCGCGCTTGGTCGCGGCCTCGATGTCCACGTTGTCGACGCCGGTGCCGGCGCGGCCGATCACCTTGAGCCTGTCGCCCCGCTCGATCAGGTCCGCGGTCAGCTTCGTCGCCGAGCGGATCAGAATGCCGTCGAATTCGCCGATCCGCCGCTCGAGCTCGCCGTCGTCCCAGTCGAGGCCCAGCTCGACGTCGAAGCGCTCGCGCAGCAGCTCGACGCCGGCGTCGGCGATCTTCTCCTTGACGAGGACCTTCAACGGCGCGTCTCGTCCGCGTTCTCGACGACCCAATCGATGCAGGCGGTGAGCGCCTCCACGTCGGCCGGCTCGACCGCCGGGAACATGCCGACGCGCAGCTGGTTGCGGCCGAGCTTGCGGTACGGCTCGACGTCCACGACGCCGTTCGCCCGCAGGACCGCGGCGAGGGCGGCGGCGTCCACCCCCTCGTCGAAGTCCACCGTGCCGACGACGAGCGACCGCTTCGCCGGGTCCGAGACGAACGGCTCGGCGAAGCCGGAGCCCTCGGCCCACCCGTAGAGGTGGTCCGACGAGGCGCGGCAGCGCCCGACGGCGAACTCGAGCCCGCCGTTGGCGAGCATCCACTCGATCTGGTCCGCGAGCAGGATCAGCGTGGCCAGCGCGGGCGTGTTGTAGGTCTGGTCCTTGCGGGAGTTCTCGAGGGCGGTCGCGAGCGACAGGAAGGCCGGCTGCCAGCGCCCGGGAGCGCCGTCCAGCTCGGCGACCCGCTCGATCGCCGCCGGGCTGATCAGCGCGATCCAGAGGCCGCCGTCGGCGCCGAAGGCCTTCTGGGGCGCGAAGTAGTAGGCGTCGGCCTCGCCCACGTCGACCGGGAGCCCGCCGGCGCCCGAGGTCGCGTCGATCAGGACCAGGCTGCCGTTCGAGCCCGGCGGCCGGGCCACCTCGACCATGACGCCCGTGGACGTCTCGTTGTGGGCCCACGCGAGCACGTCGGCGGCCGGGTCCGCGACCGGGTCCGGCGCGTCTCCCGGCTCCGCCTCGATCACGATCGGCTCCTGGAGGAAGGGGGCGGCGCCGGTCGCCTTGGCGAACTTCGACGAGAACTCGCCGTAGGCGAGGTGGAGGGGCCGCTCGCGGACGAGCCACGCCGCGGCCGACTCCCAGAATGCGGTGGTCCCGCCGTTGCCGAGCACGACCTCGTAGCCGTCCGGCAGCGAGAAGAGCTCCGCGAGGCCGGCGCGGATCCCGCGCACCAGGGCGCGGACGGGCTCCTGGCGGTGCGAGGTGCCCATCAGCTCGGCCTCGTTCGCGAGCCGCGCGAGCGCCTCCGGGCGCACCTTGGAGGGCCCGCAGCCGAAGCGGCCGTCCGCCGGCTTCAGCTCCGCGGGGATCTGGATCGCTGTCGTGGGCATGGGCGGCGGCAAGCGTAGCTAGTGCCCCGTCCAGAAACGCCTCACCGGAAATGACTGGTCCGGATCACCACCAGCCTGCGTCCTCGGTCGCCCGAATAGCGCTGCTATTCGGGCTCCCTGCGTCCTTGCCTGGGGGCGCCCGGCCTGCGTCATTTCCTGGCGAACGTCCCCGGACGGGGCACTAGAGCGCTGGACCGGGGTCTCCCCCGATCTATAGGCTCGTGCTCCGCACTCGCGCAAACGCGCTCAGGGGATTCACAAGTCCTGTCTCGACCACCTCCGGGAGGAACGATGTATCCAGTCAGCTACGAGGCCGACGCTGCCATCGAGGGGCGCAACCGGCTCACCACCTTCTTTCGCTACCTCGTCTCGATCCCGTGGCAGATCGTCGCCGCGCTCTACGGGTTCGTGGCCCAGTTCGCGGCCTTCTTCGCCTGGTTCGCGATCGTCTTCACCGGCCGCTATCCCGAGGGCCTCTACAACTTCAACGCGGGCTTCCTGCGGATGGCCTCTCGGGTGAACGCGTTCAACTACCTGCTCACCGACGACTGGCCCCCCTTCAACGGCGAGCAGGAAGCGGCCTACCCGATCCGGATCGGCGTCGCCCCGCCGCTCGACTCCTACAGCCGCCTGAAGACGTTCTTCCGGCTGATCGTCGGTATCCCGGTGATGATCCTCGCCTGGGTCCAGGGGCTGATCCTGGGCGTCGTCACGCTGATCGCCTGGTTCGCGATCCTCTTCACCGGCAAGTTCCCCGAGGGTCTCTTCGGCCCGGCGCGCTCGGCATCGGCCTACCTGGCCCGGGCCGGCGCGTACTTCCTGCTGCTGACCGAGGACTGGCCTCCGTTCTCGCTCGAGGACGGCGCGGGCGCCCCGGCCGGGCAGATCCCGAGCGAGGCCGCGAGCCGCGAGGTCCGGTAGGCCGCGAGGCGGGCCCGGCGCCTCCCCGGCCTGGGCCCGCCGTTCCGCCCGCAGCCCAACCCAACCACCCCAGAGGAGGGCCATGTACCCCGTCCGCTACGAAGCCGACTACGTCGAGCAGCAGAGCCGCGCGATCACCTTCTTCCGCGCGATCCTGGTGATCCCCTGGTACATCGTCGGCAGCATCTACGCGATCGCCGCGTTCGTCGTCGCCTTCCTCGCCTGGTTCGCGATCGTGTTCACCGGCCGCTATCCCGAGGGCCTCTACAACTTCAACGCGGGGTTCCTCCGCTTCCAGGCTCGCTTCTTCGGCTTCCTCTGGCTCCAGACGGACCAGTGGCCGCCCTTCGGCTTCGAGCAGGCGCCGGGCTATCCGGTCCGCGCCGAGGTGGACCCGCCCCTGGAGCGCTACAACCGCTGGAAGACCGGGTTCCGCTGGGTCCTCGGGATTCCGGTCGTGTTCATGGTCTACCTGTTCGGCTACCTGTACCAGCTCGCCTCCGTGATCGCCTGGTTCCACATCGTCTTCATGGGCCGTACCTCCGGAGGGATCCACAACACCCTGGCGACGGGCCTCGCCTACCAGCTCCGGGCCAGCGCCTACTTCCTGCTGGTGACCGAGACCCTGCCGCCCGTCTCCGACCAGGAGCCGGCCCCTAACGCGGGCGCGGGGCTCCCGGCCGCGGCTCCGGCGGCCGCCGTCAACCCGCCGGCGCAGGAGACCTAGGGCCGATGGGCGAGGTCACCAAGGGAGACGGCTTCGCGGTCGCCTCGGACCTGGACGCGCTCGGCAAGGGCTATGGCTTCCGCAAGGTCCGCAAGGAGCTCGAGATCACGGCATTCGGCGCCAACGTGATCACGATCCCGCCCGGCTACGAGACGGGACGGCACTACCACGACGAGCAGGAGGAGCTCTACTTCGTCCACCGCGGGTCGATCGTCATGACGTTCGACGACACGGACGAGCACCTGCTCGAGGAGGGCGGCGTCGCCCGCGTGGATCCCTCCACGGTCCGCAAGGTCCGCAACCCCAGCGACTCCGAGGACGCCGTCTACCTCGTCGTCGGCGGCAAGGACGGCTACGTCGGCCGCGACGGCCGCCAGCCGGAGGGCGAAACCAAGCGGTAGGGCTGCCCGCGACTCGCTCGAGCTGCGGCGCGGAGCCTCAGCAGCCCCCGCGACGGCGTCGCAACCGCATATCTCGAGGCGAAGCCGAAGGGATGGGCGCTAATCGTTGGCGATCCAGGGCATCATCGCCCTGAGCTCGCCGCCGACCTGCTCGACCTGGTGGCCGGCGGCCTCGGTGCGCATGCGGTCGAAGTTCTCGCCGCCCGCCTCGTTCTCGGCGATCCACTCGCGGGCGAACTCGCCCGACTGGATGTCGGAGAGGATCTTGCGCATCGCCTCGCGGGTCTCCTCGGTGATCACCTTCGGGCCGCGGGTCATGTCGCCGTACTCGGCGGTGTTGGAGATCGAGTGGCGCATGCCCTGGATCCCCTGCTCGTACATGAGGTCCACGATCAGCTTCAGCTCGTGGAGGCACTCGAAGTAGGCGAGGCGCGGGTCGTAGCCGGCCTCGACCAGCGTCTCGAACCCGGCGCGGACCAGCTCGGTGGCGCCGCCGCAGAGGACGGCCTGCTCGCCGAAGAGGTCGGTCTCGGCCTCGTCCTTGAAGGTGGTCTCGATGATCCCGGCGCGGCCGCCGCCGATGCCCGCTCGCGTAGGCGAGCACGAGGTCGCGGGCGTTGCCGGTCGCGTCCTGGTGGACGGCCATCAGGCAGGGGACGCCGCGGCCCTCCTCGTACTGGCGGCGGACCAGGTGGCCGGGCCCCTTCGGGGCGACCATGCCGACGTCCACGCCGGGGGGCGGCTCGATCTGGCCGAAGTTGATCGCGAAGCCGTGGGCGAACATGAGCAGGTCGCCGTCGGCGATGCCGTCGGCGATCTCCTCGTTCCAGATCTGCGCCTGCTTCTCGTCGGGCAGCAGGACCATCACGATGTCGCCGCGGCTGGCGGCGTCCGCCACGGCGAGCACCTCGAGGCCGGCGGCCTCGGCGTCGGCGCGGCTGGAGGAGTCGGGGCGGAGCCCGACGACCACGTTCACGCCTGACTCCTTCAGGTTGAGCGCGTGGGCGTGGCCCTGCGAGCCGTAGCCGAGGATCGCGACCGTCTTGCCTTCCAGCAGCGAGAGGTCCGCATCGGCGTCGTAGTAGACGTCCTGGCCCTGGATGTCCTTGGAGGCCTCCATGCGGCGCGGGATGCTACAGGCCCGCCCGCAGCAGCTTCCCCGAGGGCGTGCGGGGCAATTCGGCGACGAAGCTGAAGCTCTTGGGGACCTTGTGGCGCGAGAGCGACTTCGCGCAGTGGCGCCGCAGCTCCTCCTCTCCAGGCTCGCTGCCCTCGGCGACCACGACGAGGGCGTGGACGGCCTCCTGCCACTCGGGATCGGGCCGCCCGACCACGGCCGCGTCGGCGACCGCGGGATGCGCGAGCAGCACCTCCTCGACCTCGGCCGGCATCACGTTCTCGCCGCCCGAGACGATCACCTCGCCGCGGCGCCCGGTGACGTAGAGGAAGCCCTCGTCGTCGATATGGCCGAGGTCGCCCGTGTGCAGCCAGCCGTCGGCGTCGAGCGACGGGCGGGACACCGTCGGCCCCTGGACGAGGATCTCGTCGCGCTCGATCCGCACGTGGCTGGTGAGCAGTGGGCGGCCGGCCGAGCCGAGCTTGCGCTCGGCGTCCTCGGGCGCCAGCGTCGTCACCTGGGAGCAGGTCTCCGTCATGCCGTAGGTCTGGACGACCGTGGCGCCGCGGGCCAGCGCCTCGCGCAGCGCGTCCTCGGGCACCGGCCCGCCGCCGATCAGGATCGCGCGCGGGCGCGAGAGCTTCGCGCCGGCCTCGAGCAGCCGGATGAGCTGCGTCGGCACGAGCGAGAGGAGCGTGATCCCGCCCGTGCTCAGGGCGCGGGCGACCTCGTCGGCGTCGAAGCCGGAGAGCAGGACCGCCGTCGTCCCGTAGATCACGGAGCGCATCACGATCGAGAGGCCCGCCGACGTGGCTGAGGGGCAGGCAGCAGAGCCAGCGGTCGGCCGGGTCCACCCCGATGTTGTAGGCCGAGCCCATCGCGCTGAAGAGGAAGTTCCCGTAGGTCAGCTCGACCGGGCGGGCGCGGCCGGATGTCCCGCTGGTCAGGATCCGGCACTGGACGTCGTCCATGTCGTGCTCCCCGAGGAGGGGCAGGTCGGCCTCGGTCTGGGTCAGCTCGCCGGCCGCGTCGTTCAGGTCCACTCCGGGCCGCTCGGCGGCGAGCACCGCTTCGCGCTCGGCCTCGGTCAGGTGCGGGCTGAGGGGCAGGGCCGTCGCGCCGAGCTTCATCAGGGCGTGCAGGAGCACGACCTCCTCGCGGCGCGGATGCATCGTCAACGCGGCCGTTGCGCCGCGCCGGACGCCGTAGGCCGCGAGGCGTCTGGCGATCCAGGTCGCCTCGGCCTCCAGCTCGGCGTAGGTGACCGAGGAGGAAGTCGTGACGAGTGCCGCGCGCTCGGGACAGCTCTGGGCGCGCTGTGCGAGCCAGTTGTCGAGCTTCACTCCCCGCAGACTAAGCCGTGAGCGCCGAGCGGGAGCCCCGGGCACGGCCCGCTGGCTATCGTTGCCGCCCGATGCCGATCCGACACAAGGACGCGCCGCCGGAGGAGGAGCTCTACGCCCCGATCGAGTGGCGCCCGGAGGGCGATTACGACGACATCCGCTACGAGCGCGCGGAGTCGATCGCGAAGATCACGATCGACCGGCCCGAGGTCCACAACGCCTTCCGCCCCCCGACGCTGGCCGAGCTGCGCGACGCCTTCACGCGGGCGCGCGACGACATCGAGGTCGGCCAGATCATCTTCACCGGCGCCGGCACCGAGGCCTTCTGCTCGGGCGGCGACCAGCGCATCCGCGGCGACGACGGCTACATCGGCGACGACGAGGTCGCAAAGCAGGGCGTCGGGCGCCTGGACGTCGGCGACCTGCACGTGCAGATCCGGCGGCTGCCCAAGCCCGTGGTGGCGATGGTGGCCGGGTACGCGGTCGGCGGCGGGCACATCCTCCACCTCGTCTGCGACCTGACGATCGCCGCCGACAACGCGCGCTTCGGTCAGACGGGGCCCCGCGTCGGCAGCTTCGACGGCGGCTTCGGGGCCAGCCTGCTGGCCCGGAACATCGGCGTCAAGAAGGCCAAGGAGGTCTGGTTCCTGAGCCGCCTCTACGAGGCGGACGAGGCGCTGGAGATGGGCCTCGTCAACGCCGTGGTCCCGGTGGAAGAGCTCGAGCGTGAGACCGTCGCCTGGTGCCGCGAGATGTCCCACCTCTCGCCGCTGGCCCTGCGGCTGCTGAAGTCGAGCTTCAACGCCGAGGAGGACGGGCTGACCGGGCTGCAGCAGCTCTCCCACGACGCGACGCTGCTCTTCTACATGTCCGAGGAGGGCCAGGAGGGCCGCAACGCGTACCAGGAGGGGCGCAAGCCGGACTTCTCCAAGTACCCGAAGCGGCCGTGACACGCTAGATGCGCATCTGGCTCATGGCTGCGCGCCCGCGGACGCTGCCGGCGGCGATCGCCCCGGTGTTCGTGGGCACCGCTGCGGCCGTGGAGAAGGCCGGAGAGCTGCCGCGGGTGGGCGCCTTCGCGGCGGCGCTGCTCGGCAGCGTCTTCATCCAGATCGGGACGAACCTCGTCAACGACTACTCGGACGCCAAGCGCGGCGCCGACACCGTGGACCGGCTCGGGCCCGTCCGGGTCACGGCCTCCGGGCTTGTCGCTCCGCGCAGCGTCCTGGTCGCGACCTGGGTCGCCTTCGCGGTTGCGACCCTCGCCGGCGTCTACCTCGCCACGGTCGCCGGGCCGGAGATCCTCGCCGTCGGCGCCGCCTCGATCGTCGCCGGCGTCCTCTACACCGGCGGCCCGCGGCCATACGGCTACGCCGGGCTCGGCGAGGTCTTCGTCTTCCTGTTCTTCGGCCTCGTCGCGGTCAACGGCTCCTACTACGTGCAACTCGAGGAGCTGGCGTGGCTGCCGCTGGTCCTGTCGGTGGCGGTGGGGCTCCTCTCGACCGCGATCCTCGTCGTCAACAACATCCGCGACATGGACACCGATCGCCGCGTGGGCAAGCACACGCTCGCCGTGCGCCTCGGGCGGGAGCGCACGCGCCGGCTCTTCGTCGCGCTCCTGGTTCTCGCCTATGCGCTGCTGCCGGTGGCGGCGGCCATCGGCGCGGTTCCGTGGTGGTCCACGACCCTTGGCCTGGCCTCGATCCCCTTCGCGGTGCGGGCGGCCGACCCCGTGCTGCATCGCACCGACGGCCCGGCGCTCAACGCGGCCCTCGCCGCGACCGGGGCGGTCCTCGGCGCCTTCAGCATCCTGGTGACCGCCGGGCTCCTGATCGCCGCCTGAGCACCTGTTCGGGGCGGGCGGCGATCTCAGCATCGGCCCCGTGGAGGTCGAGAGCCTCGAAGCGATCCCGTACTCGCTGCCCTTTCGCGAGCCCTACGTCACCGCGCGCGGGGAGCTGACCGAGCGGCGCCTGGTGCTCGTGCGCGTACGGGCCGAGGGCCTCACCGGGCTCGGCGAGGCGGCGGCCCTCTCCCTTCGGGGAGGCGCCGGGATCGAGGTGATCTGCTCCGACCTCGAGGGCGTCTGCCGCGACGCCCTGGCGGACGGCGGGTTCGACCCGGGGCGGATCTGGTCGGCAATCGCGCGCTGCCGGGCTCGCGGCGCCTCTGCGCCCGCCCTGGCCGCCCTGGACATCGCCCTTCACGATCTCGCCGCCCAGGCGGCGGGGGTACCCCTGTGGCGGCTGCTCGGGGCAGAGAGCGCGCGGCCGGTCGTCTGCAACGCGACGCTGCCCGCCGCCAACCCCGCCCCGCTGCGCGCCCTGGCCGAGCGCTGGGCGGCGGACGGGTTCACCACCTTCAAGCTCAAGGTCGGCCTCGCGGGCGACGTCGCGCAGGTGGGAGCGATGCGCGAGCTGCTGGGCCCCGACGCCCGCATCCGCGTGGATGCCAACGGCTCCTGGGCGCCACCCGACGCGGCCGCGCGCCTGCGCGCGCTCGCCCCTCAGATCATCGAGCTCGCGGAGGAGCCCGTCAGCGGCCTGCCCGACCTCGCCCGGCTGCGCGGGCAGACGAGCATCCCCCTCGCGGCCGACGAGAGCGTCGTCACCCCCCGTGACGCCCGGGAGGCCGCCTCGCTCCGCGCCTGCCAGTACGCGACCGTGAAGCTCGCGAAGGTCGGGGGCATCTCGGCAGCGCTCGAGATCGCCGCGGAGCTGCCGGTCTACCTCTCCAGCGCGCTCGAGGGGCCCATCGGCATCACCGCGGCGGCGCACGTCGCGCAGGCGCTGCCGGCGCCATCGGCCGGAACGGGACTCGCCCACGGCCTCGCGACCGAGCGCCTCTTCTCGGAGACCTGCGGGCGCGGAGCCGCCACCCGAGGACCTGAGCTGCTCCTCGGGGACTCCCCCGGCCTCGGAGTGGAACTGGACCACGCCGCCCTGCAGGCGCGCAGGCTCTAGGAGTCCGCCCCCGCGGGGCGGCAACGGCGATCGCGGTGCGGGGCGCGCGCTGCTCTACGGTCTCGGCATGGACCCGGCCAACCGCAACACGGCCCTGGCCTCGGCGATGGTCGAGGAGCTTGCGCGCTGCGGCGTCCGCCGTGCGGTGATCTCACCGGGCTCTCGCTCGACTCCGCTCGCCGTGGCGCTGTGGCGCCAGCCCGCGATCGAGGCCGAGGTCATCCTCGACGAGCGCAGCGCCGGCTTCTTCGCGCTCGGGACGGCGCTGACCACGCGGGTCCCCGCCGTCGTCCTCTGCACGTCCGGCTCCGCGGCGGCGAACCTCCACCCCGCCGTCGTCGAGGCCGGCGAGGCCGGGGTCCCGCTGATCGTCCTCACGGCCGACCGCCCACCGGAGCTGCGCGGGATCGGTGCCGGCCAGACGATCGACCAGCTCAAGCTCTATGGCGACGCGCCGCGCTGGTTCTGCGAGCTCGGCACCCACGAGGCCGACGACTCGGGCCTGCTGCACTTCCGCTCGGTCGCCTGCCGGGCCTATGCGGCGGCCGCCGGCGACCCCCGCCCCGGGCCGGTCCACCTCAACGTCGCGTGGCGCGAGCCGCTCGCGCCGACTCCGGTCGAGGGAGACGTCACCGCCGCCTCGCCGCTCGCGCTCGAGGGCCGGGGCCCCAGGCCCCTGACGGCCGTCGCCCGCTCCGCCCCGCTTCCGGACCCGGTCCTGCTGGACGAGCTGGCGGAGCGCATCGTCGCCACGCCGCGCGGCGCCATCGTCGCCGGCCGCCAGCCCGACCCCCGCCTCGCGGAGCCCCTCGCCCGCCTCGCGGCCGCCGCCGGGTACCCGATCCTCTGCGAGCCGACCTCCCAGCTCCGCCGCGGCCCCCACGACCGCTCCCTCGTCGTCTCGGCCTACGACTTCATCGCGCGAGACCGCCCCGAGGAGCTGCGCGCCCGAGCTCGTCGTCCGCTGCGGCGACATGCCGACCAGCAAGCCGCTGCGCCAGTGGCTCGCCTCGCCCGGGGAGCTCGACCAGATCGTCGTGGACCCCACCGCGGAGTGGAAGGAGCCGACGCGCAGCGCAGGGACGATCGTCCGGGCCGACCCCGTCGCCCTCAGCGAGGAGCTCGGCGAGCGCGTCGTCCGCATGCGCTCCGGAGCGAGCTCGGTCGCCGGCGCGCCGTTTGCTGAGGCGTGGCTCGCGTCGGACCGTGCGGTGCGCGAGGCGGTCGAAGCCGGGCTAACCGGCCTCGCTGAGGCCAGCGAGCCGGGGGCCTGGCGGGCGCTCGCCGCCCGCCTGCGCGACGGAGACTCCGTCTTCGCGGCGTCGAGCATGCCGGTGCGCGACCTCGAGGCCTTCCTCGCGCCGGGCCCCGAGCGCGTCCGCTTCCACTCCAACCGCGGCGCCAACGGAATCGACGGGCTCGTCTCGACCGCGTCGGGCCTGGCGGCCTCCGAGGGTCGGCGCACCTGGGCCGTCCTCGGCGACCTCGCGATGGCGCACGACATCGGCGGCCTCGCCGCGGCCCGGAGCGCACCTGAGCTGCGGCTGGTCGTGCTCGACAACGGCGGCGGCGGGATCTTCCATTTCCTGCCCCAGGCCGAGCGCCCTGCCGGCCGACGAGTTCGAGGCGCTGCTCGGAACGCCGTCCGGCCTGGACCTGGAGGCGGCCGCCGCGCTCTTCGGGCTCAGCTCGGCCGTGGCGACGGATGCGGCGGGCGTCGAGGCGGCACTCGACGGCGAGGCGCGGGTCGTGATCGTGAGGCTGGACCGCGCCCGCAACCTCGAGTTGCACCGCGAGCTCGCGGCCGCGGCGGCAGCCGCGCTGGCGGCCGCCTGAGCCTCAGGGCGACATGAGGCGTGCGCTCACACCCGTCAGCCCGCGATCAGCGGCAGCAGTGCGTCGAGCTTGATCTCGGTCTCGGCCAGCTCGGAGGCCGGGTCCGAGTCGGCCACGATCCCCGCCCCCGCGTACAGATGCGCGCTGCGGTCGCGCAGCAGGGCGGAGCGGAGGGCGACGCAGAACTCGCCGTCCTCGGCGGCGTCCATCCAGCCCACCGGGCCGGCGTACCAGCCGCGGTCGAGGCCCTCGATCCCTCCGATCAGCTCGAGCGCGGCCTCGCGGGGCTCGCCGCCGACCGCCGGGGTCGGGTGAAGCGAGCCGGCGAGCGAGACGGCCGATCGCGAGGAGGCGAGCTGCGCGAGGATCGGCGTCGCCAGGTGCTGGATGTTCGCGACCTTGATCAGCACCGGATCGGCCTCGGCCTGGACCCAGACCGAGTGGGGCCGCAGGGTGCGCTCGATCCGGCGCACGACGATCTCGTGCTCGCTGCGGTCCTTGGGGCTCGCGAGCAGCTGCTGGCCGAGGTGGTCGTCCACGGCGGGGTCGGCGCTGCGGCGCGTCGAGCCCGCGAGGGCGACCGTGGCGGCGACCGGCCCGCGGCGGCGGATCAGCAGCTCGGGGCTGGCCCCGATGAAGGCGGCCTCGGGCGTGCCGCAGCAGAAGCAGAAACAGGAGGGAAAGAGCTCGCGCAGCGCGCCGTAGAGGGGGGCGGGGTCATGGGCGGCGGGCGCCTCGACCAGCACCTCGCGCGCCAGCACCGCCTTCTCGATGCCGCCGGCTGCGATCCGCCTGCGCGCCTCTGCGACCAGCTCCTCGTAGCGGCCGGGCGGGTGGGGCGATCTGATCTCGATGCGCCCCGTCGGCTCGGGGTCCAGCGGGCCGATCGCGCGCTCGCGCAGGCCGGCAACGCGCCGCTCGACCCGCGCCACCGCGATCACCCGGCTCCTCCCCCGCCCCGAGCATCGCGTTGACGGTGACGTAGCAGCGCTCGCCCTCCCGCAGGAGCGAGAGCTCGGGCAGGACCATCAGGGCCGGGGGCAGCGAGGACCACTGAGGCTCCCGTCCGCCATCCGGGGCGAAGGCGAAGCCGCCGGTCCAGACCGGCCCGGCTCCGGCCGGCAGCGCCGCCGGCTCGACCCGCTCGGCATCGCGGACCAGCTCGCCGCAGTCGCGCGCGACCTCGGCGAAGCGGTCGGGCCCGCGCGAGACGGCTTCGCGTGCGCTGCCGAGGGCGCCGAGGGCGAAGTCGTCCGCCTCGGGCTGCTCCCAGCAGAACCAGCGGTCGTCGGCCAGCCTGGAGGCGAGCACGACCGCGCTCGGGTCGAGCGCCTCCGCCTCCAGTGTCGCGGACGCCAGCCTGCGCGCCGCGCGCCGCCGCGCGTCCGATCGCTTCCGCGGCCGCCGTGAGAAGGTCGTCGGCGACGAGCTGCATCCGGCCGCCGCCGAAGCTAGGCGTCCGAGCGGGCGCGCACGATCGCGATCTCGCCCGTGCGCACCATCTCGATCAGCCCGTGGGGGCGGATCATCCGCTCGAAGGCCTCGATCTTGTCGGCGCTGCCCGTCAGCTCGATCGTCAGCGAGCGCCGGGAGACGTCCACGATGGTCGCCCGGAAGATCTCTGCGAACTGCATGATCTCGGCGCGGCTCTCGACCGGCGCGGAGACCTTGAACAGGGCCATCTCGCGGGCGATCGTCTCGCCCGGCTCCATGTCGCGGATCTTGAGGACGTTGACCAGCTTGTGGAGCTGCTTGGTGACCTGGTCGATCGGGTGGACCGCGCCGTCGAGGGTCAGCGTGATGCGCGAGACGTCCGGGTCCTCGGTCGGGCCGACGGCGAGCGTGTCGATGTTGAAGCCGCGGCGGCTGAAGAGGCCGGCGACCCGCGCCAGTACCCCGGGCCGGTTCTCGACGAGGATCGAGAGCACGTGCTTGCGCCCGGTCAGTCGCCCGGCGGCGGCCTCGAGGTCCTCGAGCTTGATCAGGTCGGGCGTGCCGGCTTCCATCGGCTCAGCCCACCATGTCCCGCGCGGCTGCGCCGGCCGGGATCATCGGGTAGCAGTTCTCCTCGCGGGTGACGCGGACGTCGAGCAGAACGGGGCCCTCGGTGGCGAGCGCGTCGCGCATCGCGCCCTCGACCTCGCCGGCGTCCTCGACCCGCATGCCCGTCGCGCCGAACGCGTCGGCTAGCTTCATCCAGTCGGGGCTCGGGCCCATCTCGACCGACGAGTAGCGGCCGTCCCAGAACAGCTCCTGCCACTGCCGGACCATGCCGAAGTAGCCGTTGTTCATGAGGAAGATCTTGACCGGGATCTCGTGGTGCACGGCGGTCGCGAGCTCCTGGACGTTCATGATCAGGCTGCCGTCCCCGGCGAGGCAGACCACGTCCTGATCCGGGCAGGCGACCTTCGCTCCGATCGCCGCCGGCAGGCCGAAGCCCATCGTGCCGAGACCTCCCGAGTTGATCCAGCGGCGCGGAGAGGAGAAGTTGTAGTACTGCGCCGCCCACATCTGGTGCTGGCCGACGTCCGAGGTGACGATCGCATCGCCGCCCGTGGCCTTGTACATCGCCTCGACCATGCCCTGCGGCTTGATCTCTCCCGTCTCGGAGCGCTCGTAGGCGAGCGGAAACTCCTTCTGCCAGGCGCGGATCTGCTTCCACCACTCGGCGAGGCGGGAGCCGTCGGCCCCGAGCGCGCGGTACTCCTTGACCAGCTTCGGGAGCACCTGCTTGGCGTCGCCGACGATCGGGATGTGCGCGGGCACGTTCTTGGAGATCTCGGCGGGGTCGATGTCGATGTGCACGAACTTGGCCCGCGGCGCGAACTCGGAGAGCTTGCCGGTGATGCGGTCGTCGAAGCGGGCGCCGACCGCGACGATCAGATCGGCGTTGTCCATCGCGTAGTTCGCCGCGCGGGTGCCGTGCATCCCGAGCATCCCGAGCCACTTCTCGTGCGTGCCGGAGAATGCCCCCAGGCCCATCAGGGTGCTGGTCACCGGGAAATCGTCGGCCGTCGCCAGCTCGCGCAGCTCCTCCGACGCGTTGCCGTTGATGACCCCGCCGCCCGAGTAGATCACCGGGCGCGACGCGTTCGCGATGGCCTTCGCCGCGATCCGGATCTGCTTGATGTTGCCCTCGGTCGAGGGCTTGTAGCCGGGCAGGTTGGGCGCTCCGGTGCTCGGCTCGTAGTCGATCTCGGCCCGCGAGAGGTCCTGGGGGATGTCCACGAGTACCGGCCCCGGGCGTCCGGTCGAGGCGATGTGGAAGGCCGAGTGGATGTAGTCCGGGATGTACCGGGGGTCCTGGACCATGAAGGAGTGCTTGACGATCGGCATCGTGATCCCGTTGACGTCGGCCTCCTGGAACCCGTCGGTGCCGAGCAGGTCGGTCCGCACCTGGCCGGTGATGAACACGGTCGGCACCGAGTCCATGACGGCGTCTGCGATCGCAGTGACCAGGTTCGTCGCGCCGGGGCCGGAGGTGGCCATCGCCACGCCCACCCGTCCGGACGCCTTCGCGTAGCCCTCGGCCATGTGGCCGGCGCCCTGCTCGTGCCGCGCCTGGACGTGGTCGAGCTCGGCGTCGTAGAGCGCATCGTACGTGGGCAGGTTGGCGCCGCCGGGGATCCCGAAGATGTGCTCGACGCCCTCGTTCTTGAGGGCCTCCATCAGTGCGTCGGCGGCGCGCATAGGCTGATCGTAGCGAGGCGCGGAAATCGCCCAAGGTGCGGGAGAACCACGCAAGGGACCATGCTCGCGGCACACGGCCGGGACCATGCGCTCGGCCGCGGGTCCTGGCACGGCCGCGGGGCATCTTGCGGGCGGGGGCGTCCTCAGATGCCCCACCCCCGTGCCACCCGCGGAGGAGCGCTTGCGGCCGACCCCGGGACGCGCGCAGGCTGCTGTGAGGGCCGGCGCCCCAGGGCCGCTCAGTCGAAGCAGAGGTTTCTTCGCGACGTTGGTGCTGTGCGCGTCGAGAACGCCCCGCGCAAGATGCGCCGCGCCGTGACAGGACCCGCGCGCCGGGCGCATGGTCCCTCAGGTGTTCTGCTCGCCGACCGCGCCTAGGAGACGCCGGCCTCGGAGGCGCGGCCGGACTTCCAGGTGGTGTGGGGCTCGATCGCCGAGGCGACCACGCGGTCCTTGTGGCGCTCGATCGCGTGCAGCACGGATTGGACCAGCTCCTCGCCCAGCAGGGTCGGCTCGAGGCCCAGGTCCAGAAGCTTCGTGTGGACCGCGTTGTAGTAGTGCTCCTCCGCCTCGACCCGCGGGTTCTCGAGGTGGTCCACGTGGACCTCGTAGCCGAGGTCGCTCGCCGACTCGCGCACGAGCTCGGCGAGCTCGGAGACCGAGAACTGCTCGGTGAACTGGTTGAAGACGCGGAACTCGCCGCGCTCGGCGGGGTTCTCAACGGCCAGCTCGACGCACTGGAGGGTGTCCCGGATGTTCAGGAAGCCGCGGGTCTGGCCGCCCTTGCCATAGATCGTCAGCGGCCGGCCGATCACCGACTGCACGCAGAAGCGGTTGAGGACAGTCCCGAAGACGTCGTCGTAGTCGAAGCGGGTGCAGAGGCGCTCGTCGAGCGCCGTCTCCTCGGTCTCGAGGCCGTAGACGACCCCCTGGTTGAGGTCGGTGGCGCGCAGGCCCCAGATGCGGCAGGCGAAGTGGATGTTGTGCGAGTCGTGGACCTTGGAGAGGTGGTAGAGCGAGCCGGGGACCTTCGGGAACGGCAGCACGTCCTTGCGGCCCTTGTGCTCGATCTCGATGTAGCCCTCCTCGATGTCGATGTTGGGAGTGCCGTACTCCCCCATCGTCCCGAGCTTCACCAGGTGGGCGTCCGGGACGTGGTCGCGCATCGCGAACAGCAGGTTGAGGTTGCCGATCACGTTCGTGTACTGCGTCTCGACCGCGGTCTCGCGGCTCTGCATCGAATACGGCGCGGAGGGCTGCTCGCCGTAGTGGATGATCGCCTCGGGCCGGGTGTCGATGACGACCTGCTCGAGCCACTCGCCGTTCTCGATGTCTCCGACGTAGTGGGCGATCCCCTTGCCGGAGACCTCCTTCCAGGCCGCGACGCGCTCCTCGAGGGAGCGGATCGGCGTCAGGGAGTCAGTGCCCTGGCCCTGGTGCCAGCGCCGGCGCGAGAAGTTGTCGACGACGGAGACCTCGTGGCCGCGCTGGGAGAACCGCATGGCGGTCGGCCAGCCGAGATAGCCGTCGCCCCCGAGGATGAGGACGCGCATGAGACGCGGCAGGGTACACATAACCACGGCCCCCCGGCCCGCAATGAGCCTTCTGCGCGCATAGCGCGTGCAAAGCTCCATAACCGCCGGCCTCTGTAGCCTGCCCTGCCTATGAGGCGAGCGATGTGCGCAATCTTGCTGATGGTCTTGGCCCTCGCCCTCGCCGCCTGTGGCGACGACGACGGTGGCGGCGATGGAGGCGGCGACGACAGCGAGGCCGTCGCCGAGTCCATGCGCGCCTATCTCACCGCCTACAGCGAGGGCGACGGCGCGGAGGCGTGCACGCATCTCACGGACGGCGCCCAGCAGGCGCTGGCGGAGTTCGCCACCAAGGCGGGCGCCGGGGCGAGCTGCGCCGAGATCCTCAGCCAGCCCGGCCAGCAGGGCTCCGACATCCTCGAGCCCCTGATCGAGGGGATCGACAGCGAGGACGTGACGGTGGACGGCGACACCGCGGAGCTCACGATCGAGGGCGCGCAGGTCCCGGCCACCCTCGAGCAGGTGAACGGCGAGTGGCTGATCACCGAGGCCTACGTGCGCGAGTCCTTCCAGCTCGGCGGCTCCTGAGCGCGCAGCTCCGGGGCCCCGCCCGATGAGCCGATGACCATCGCCTCGATCTTCCCTCCGGAGCTGACGGCCCTACGCGCGGCCGGGCTGGTCTTTGCGGTCGGCCTGTTTGCGTTCGCGATCTGGCGCCGCCGCGAGCTCTCCAATGGCGCCGTGCTGCTGGCGGTCTTCGGCGCTCTGGCGCTGGCCGTCGTAGCCGGGACGGAGCTGGTGGACGCCGTTCTCGAGGCCTTCGCATTCGAGCAGGGCAACGGCGAGCGCATCCTCGGCCTCGCGGTGTTCGCGATCGCGATCCTCTTCCTGTTGGTCCTGCGGGCGCTGACCGAGGGGGCGCGGATGAACCAGCAGCTCTCGGCGCTGCTCGAAGGGCTCGCGTGGGAGGAGTTCCGCAACGCCAAGCTGCCCGAGCGCTTCCGCGACCGCATCGCCGTCGTGATCCCCGCCTACAACGAGGCGGACAACGTCGCCGAGGTCATCAGGCTGATCCCACCTGAGGTCTGCGGCATCCCGACGGCGACGCTGGTGGTGGACGACGGCTCGCGCGACGGCACCAGCGACGAGGCCGCCCGCGCCGGCTCGGTCGTCGCCCGCCACGTGATCAACCGCGGCGGCGGCGCCGCCCTGCGGACGGGCTACCGCCTCATGTCCGAGTCGGGGGCCCGGATCGTCGTCACCCTCGACGCGGACGGCCAGCACGTCCCGGCCGAGATGGAGCGCCTGGTCAAGCCGATCCTCGACGGCGAGGTGGACATGGCCCACGGCTCCCGAGTCCTCGGCGAGGCCGAGCCGAACGCGCGCGCACGCGAGCTGGGCATCGTCTTCTTCAACAAGGTGGTCTCGTTCATCACCCGGACGAAGGTCTCCGACTGCTCGAACGGCTACCGCGCCGTCCGCACCACCGCCCTCCCACAGCTCGTCCTGCGCCAGGAGCAGTTCCACACCTCCGAGTTCATGATCGAGGCGATCAAGCGCGGGATCCCGGCCAAGGAGGTGCCGGTGACCGTGCAGAAGCGGCTGTCGGGGCACTCCAAGAAGCCGGCCGTCGTGCGCTACGGGCTCGGCTTCACCAACGCGATCGTCCGGACCTGGCTGCGCTGAGAACCCTCGGGCCCTGCCTCCCGGCCGGCGGGTCCTGTCACGGCGGTGCCCCCCATCTTGCGGGCGACGGCGTCGTCCTCGGATGTGGGGCCCCCCGCCGTGCCACCCGCCGAGAGGAGCGGCCGGCGCCCACGGCGATCTCGCCGCGCGGGATGCGGCTGCCCGCGGTGCGGGACCGACCTCGGTCCGCCGTCCCCGTGGTTCGTGCGCCCGCCTGATGATGGAGCGGCGTCTGCCCAGGCCGCTCGTCGCGCGGGGTGGCATCGCGGGGGGCCCCCATCCGAGGACGACGCCGTCGACCGCAGGATGTGGGGGTGCCGCGATGACAGGACCCGCGCGCGCCGCGCGATCCGAGCCCGCGCTTCTACGACCTCAGGGCTGGCGCACGTCCTCCGGGTCCGGCAGGTAGAGGTCCGTCCCGCAGCGGGGGCAGACCTGGACGTAGAGCTTGAGGACCTTGCCGCAGCGTGGGACAGCGGCGCTCGGGCTCGTCGCGCTCAGAGCGGTAGAGGATCACCGCGATCAGGCCCAGAGCCGGGAGCACGGTTCCCACCGCGAGCCAGATGAGGAAGGAGCTGCCCTTCGCGCGCCCGATGATCCCCGTCGCCAGGCCGAAGCCGAGGGCTATGACCACGTACTCGCCGCCCGCCATGCCACGAGCGTACGCGCTGGCCGATGGCGGGCCGTCCGCTAGCCCGGGCCTCGAACTCCTCGACCTCGTCGTCCGTCTCTCCCGGCGCCGGCAGCGGCCGGTGGCTGCCGCCGGACTCGTACTCCTCGTCGCGGAGCGGGCGCGGGTGCCCGATCGAGCCCACCTCGGAGAGGTCGCGCTGGAACGGCAGGCTGATGGTCCAGTCGATGACCGCGCGGATCTTGCGGGACAGGCCGGGGATCTGGCTGAGGTGGTAGGTGCGCGCCATCCACCAGGCCACGAAGCCGGAGAAGTTGCGCGCCCCGATCCGGCCCACCGCCTTGTAGCGGCCGAGGTTGACGAAGGCCGTCTTGCTCGAGTACGAGTAGCGCCGCGGGGTGGCGCCGCCGCTGAGCGCGCAGCTCACGTTGTGCGCCACGACGCGGGCCTGGCGGATGCCGTGCTGCGCGGTCGGAGGGGCTAAGCCTCCGCGGGGGTCCGGCACGGCCGCGCAATCGCCGAGGGCCCAGACGCCGTCCATGCCCTCGACGCGCAGGTGGTCGTCCACCCTGACCCGGCCGCGTCTCGTCGAGCGGCACGCTGAGATGGCGCAGGCTCGGCTGCGGGCGCACTCCGGCCGTCCAGACGACCGTCCTCGTCGGCACGGTCTCGCCTGTCGAGAGCGTCGCGTCCGTCGCGCTGACCGCGTCGATGGTGGTGCCGAGGCGGACCTCGATGCCGCGGCCGCGCAGCTCGCGCACCGCGTAGTCGGCGAGGCTGGCGTCGATCTCAGGCAGGACCCGCTCGCGTCGCCTCGACGAGGATCCAGCGCATCCCGTGCAGCCTGGCGCGCGGATAGCTGTCCATCGCGTCCGCGGCGAAGTCCTGAAGCTCGGCGAGCGCCTCGAGGCCGGCGTAGCCGCCGCCGACGAAGACGTAGGTGAGAAGCCGCTCCCGGCGCGTTGGGTCCTCGGTCGCGTTGGCCTCCTCCAGCGTCTCGACCACGTGGTTGCGCAGCCAGATGGCGTCCGCGAGGCTCTTGAAGCCGATCGCGTGCTCGTCGAGCCCCGGGACGGGCAGGGTCCGGGAGACAGAGCCGACGGCGATGACGAACTGGTCGTAGCGCAGCTCCTCGGTGTCCCCGTGATGCGAGCGCAGCTCCAACGTCCTGCGCCACCGGGTCGTGGGCCGTGACCGCGCCCAGCCGCAGGTAGGTGCGGTCGAGGATCTCCCGCAGCGGGGTGACGACGTGGCGCGGCTCCAGCAGACCCGCGGCCGCCTCCGGCAGGAACGGGGTATAGAGCACGAAGTTGACGTCGTTGACGAGCGCCAGCCGGGCCGACTGCTTCGGGAGCATGCCCTCGAGCTTGTGGGCGACGTGCGCTCCGGCGAAGCCGCCCCCGGCGATCACGACGTTCCAGGCCACGCGCCGAGTATGCCCCACCCCGGCGCAGGGCGGACCGCTCGTCACAGGACGCTCAAGCGACCGGATCTACGGGCACCGGCGCGAGCGGTCCTCGCCGGGACCGCCCCTGCAGCGATCCCGCCCCGGCCCGCCGAGCATGAGGTCGCGCCCGGCTCCGCCGCCGAGGCGGTCGGGCCCCTTGTTGCCGGCGAGCTCGTCCCGGCCGCCGCTGCCGGCGATCCGGTCGCCGCCCGCGCCGCCGCAGACGACGTCGTCGCCCGCGCCCGCGTTCACCCGGTCGGCCCCGCCGAGCGCGGCGATCACGTCGTCGCCCGCCGTGCCGCTGAGGAGGTCGCGGCCCGGCGTGCCGCTGACGGTCGCCGCCCGCCCGCGGCAGCGCGGAACCGCCGCCGAGGGCGGGCGCCCCGGCCCACAGGGGAGCCGGGGCGCTCGCTCAGCTCAAGAGCCGAAGAAGGCCCTTACTTTTTTCTTCTTCTTCTTCTTCTTCTTCTTGACGCACTTGCCCTTCTTGAGCTTCTGACCCTTCTTGCACTTCTTCTTCGTCGGCGTCGGGGTCGCCGCCGGAGGAGGCGGGGGCCCGGGCGGTGGCGGCGCCGCGACGACGACCGTCTGCGTGTCCGTGTCGATGGCGGCGTCGTCGTCGCTCACCCGCACCGAGACCTCGTAGCTCCCCGGGTCCGCGAACGTCCGCGTCGCCGCCAGGCCGGTCGCGTCGTCGAAGGAGCCGTCGCCGTCGAGGTCCCACTCGGTCGTCGCGATCGCGCCGTCGGCGTCGTCTGAGGTCGAGATGAACGCCACCTGCGAGCCGCTGAGAGGTGCCGACGGGCTGACGGTGAACCCGGCCACGGGCGGAGCGTTCTCGGCGGGGTCGGTGCCGCAGGCGGCGGCCCAGTCCACGATCTCGGCGTCACCGCGCGCCACCGTGACCTGCTGCGGCGGGAACGGCCCCTGGCCCGCGCGCTCGCAGGTCATGGTCCACGTCTCCGCCGGCGGGTCCTGGCCGGGACCGTCGTCGAGATCGGGCCTGCTGGACGGGTTGACGTGCCACTCGTAGGCGCCCGAGGCGCCGACCTCGAGGACCGTGTCGAGCGTCTCCGCCGTCGTGGGATCGCCGGGGGCGTCGGGATGGGAGGGCGAGCTGAACTGCTTCCGGAGGCGGAGGGTGACGCCCGGCGGCGCGGTCCCGGAGATCACGGAGTGGTGATTCTCGTCGCCGGCGGTCTCGCCCGCGAGCATGAACGCCTCGCGCACGCCGTCGGCCTGGTCCAGGGGATCGCCCACGTACTCGCCGGCGACCATCTCCGCGTAGTTCGCGTGGAAGTTGGGCCCGCGCGCCTCGGGGGTGTAGCCGTATGCGCCCTGCGCGAAGTAGTTCCAGTCCTCGGTCGCCCCGGTGATGTCATCGAGCGCCCATCCCAGGTCCGACGGCCAGCCCGTCGCGGCGCCCATGGCGTCGCCCAGGGCCTTCATCGCCGGCTCGTCGGGGGTGATGGCCCCGGTCGGCCCCTGCGGGAAGAAGGGCGCGTCGAACCCCGGCTGGCGCAGCCACCACCCGAACCCCGTGTAGGTGTGGTTGGAGATCACGACGGTGGGATGGACCCCCGAGCTGAACTCGTGGACGGCCTGAGTCTCCGGCTCGGAGAAGGGCGCGGTCCCGCGGTAGCCCTGAGGAGGTCTGGCTGCTGCCGCTGCCCGGCCCTCCCCACCAGTAGCCGTAGTTGCGGTTGAGGTCGACCCCGGAGCTGCCGCGCATCGCGCACGGCATCAGGGCCTCGGTCGCGTCGAGCGGTCTGCAGTTCTTGCGCCGGTACGCGCCGGTGCCCGCCTGGATCTGGGGCAGCGTCGCGATGTCGTCGTCGTCGAGCGCGCTCGTGCCGAAGCTGCGGGAGGCCAGGAACCCGTCGACGTTGACCACTGGGACGATCACCACCCGCACCGAGCCCAGCAGCGCCAGGACGCGAGCGTGCAGCGGGTGGCCCGGGTCGTCGTGGGCCGTCACCAGCTCGAGCGCGAACTCCATCGGGAACTCGGCCGAGGGCCACTCTCGCGCATGGTGCGCGCCCAGATTGAGGAGGACCGGCCGCCCGTCGTCCTCCCTCAGCACCTCGGTGGCGATCTCGACGCCCTCGATCGGGCGGCCCTCGAGCGTGAAGCCGAGCTGGACGGGGCGCACCAGGGCCGGATGGCTCAGGGCGAGCGCCTTGAGCTCGTCGGTGAAGTCGACGTACTGCCGGTAGGCGTCGCGGCCGCTCGGCAGGGCGGACCGGCTCGTCGCCCTGCGCTCGGCGGCGCGGTCCGCGGCGTCGGCCGCCGCGAGGTCCGGGACGAGCACCTCCGCGCCGAAGCCCGCCGCCGCGAGGCGGTCGCGATCCCCGTCCCCGTGAAGGACGACGCTGACGGCGTCGGGTGAGACGTCATGGGTGACGTCGAGCCCGAGCGCCTCGAGATGCCGCATGTCGTTCGCGCCGGACACCGGCACCGAGACGAGGGAGGCTCGCGGCCCGGGGCCCGGCTGTGCCGGTACCAGCGAGACCGCCAGCGGCACCTCCGCCCGGTCGCCGTCCCGGCGGCAGGCCTGGATGGTGATCTCGTCCCCCCTCTCAACCCACGCGGAGGCCGCCTCGTCCGAGCCGAAGGCCGTCGAGGCCGCGAGGGGGTCGCGGCCGGAGAACAGCGCCAGGTCCCAGTCGGGAGCCCGGCCGCCGGCGAGGCGCGCGGTGAGCAGGCCGCGGGCCTCCGCGGCCCGGGTGGTCGAAGCCACGCCCGGCGTGCCCGGCGCGAGCTGCGCAGTGGCGCAGTCGCGCGGCACCGGGTGGTCGATCCGCAGCGGAGCGGCGCCCTCGGCCGGCGTGCAGGCGGCGATTGCGATCGCGGCGGCGGCCGCCAGCGTGCGCCTCAGCTTTCCCACCAGCCCAACTTAGCGCGCCCCGTGGGGCGCGCGCACCTCGCTCAGCCGAGCTGTTCGCGGATCATGCGCATCACCTCGGCGCCGTCCGCGCGGCCCTCGGTCTCCTTCATCACCCGGCCCATGATCCGCCCCGCGGCCTTCTGGTTGCCTGCGCGCACCTGGGCGGCGGCATCGGGCTCCGCCTCGATGGCCGCCGTCACGAGCGCGTCGAGCTCGCTCGCGTCAGAGATCTGCGCCAGCCCCTCGCTCTCCACGATCTGCGCCGGGTCGCCGCCCGCCGCGACCAGCCTCGCGAGCACCTGCTTGCCCGAGCCGTGGGATATCGTCTTGCCCTCGACCAGGCCGGCGAGGGCGGCCACGGACTCCGGCGTCGCCTTCGACTCCAGCGGCACCTCCTCTCCCGCCTGGCGCAGGGCCGCGACGAGCTCGCCGGTGACCCAGTTCGCGATCGCCTTCGCTGAGGCCCCGTCGGCGGCGGCGAGCGCGCGCTCGAAGTACTCGGCGTACGCGGTGTCGAAGGCGAGCGTCGCCGCGGCTTCCTCGCCGAGGCCGACCTCGGAGACGTAGCGCTCGCGGCGGGCCGCCGGCAGCTCGGGCAGCGCCTCCCGCGCCTCCGCGACCATCGCCTCGGTCGGGGCGATTGGGACGAGGTCCGGCTCGGGGAAGTAGCGGTAGTCGTGCGCGTACTCCTTCGAGCGCAGCGGGGTCAGCGACCCGTCCTCGGGGTGGTAGTGGAAGCGTCTCCTGATCGACCTGCTCACCCGCGTCGAGGAGCTTGCGCTGGCGCTCGATCTCGGCCTCGATGCCGCGCTCGAGGAAGCGGAAGCTGTTCATGTTCTTGAGCTCGGTCTTGACTCCGAGCTCCTGGCTCCCGGCGGGGCGCAGCGAGATGTTGCCGTCCACCCGCAGGCTCCCCTCCTCCATGTTCACGTCGGAGACGCCGAGCTGGCGCAGGGTCTCCCGGAGCAGCTGCGCCCACTCGCGCGCCTGGGCGGCGCTGCGGATGTCCGGCTCGGTGACGATCTCCACCAGCGGCGTGCCGCCGCGGTTGAAGTCCACGAGCGAGGACCCCGAGCCGTGGATCCGGCCCGAGGAGCCGACGTGGATCAGCTTCGCCGCGTCCTCCTCGAGGTGGGCGCGGTGGATGCGCACCTCTCCGAGCCGGCCGTTGACGGCCAGGGGCTCGTCGTACTGGCTGATCTGGTAGCCCTTCGGCAGGTCGGGGTAGAAGTAGTTCTTGCGGTGGAAGGTGGAGCGCGGGGCCACCTCGCACTCCAGCGCGGCGGCGATCATCAAGCGCGAAGAGGACCGCCTGCTCGTTCGTGGCGGGCAGCGTGCCCGGGTGGCCGAGGCAGACGGGGCACGTGTGGACGTTGGGCTCGTCGCCGAAGCTGAGCTCGCAGCCGCAGAACATCTTCGTCTTCGTCTTCAGCTGGACGTGGATCTCGAGCCCGATCACGGGCTCCCACTCGGTCGCGGCGCTCACGATCCCAGCCTCTCGACCTGGTCCTCGTCCATGCCGAAGTAGTGGCCCACCTCGTGCAGCACGGTGCGCTTGACCTCCTCCGCGCTCGGATGGGTCTCGCGGAAGATGACGATGCGCTGGAGCCCTCCGCTGGGGTCGTAGATCCCCATCAGGTTCTCCTCGGGATGACGGTCCTGGACCAGTACCGCGACGCCGGCCAGCTTCTCCCCGATCTCCGGCGGGAGCATCTCGAGCGCGTCCTGCACCGCCGCGACCATCTCCTCGTCGCTGAGCAGCTCGGTGCTCACGACGCGCCTTCGCCGGGCTTCGCGTCGAAGCCGATCGCGCGCTCGAGGGCGTGCGCGGCGTCGAGGATGCCGCTCTCGCTGAAGGCCGGGCCGGCGATCTGGAGGCCCGACCGGCAGCTCGGGGCCGCCCCCGCGCGGCTCGGCCAGCCCGGAGGGGATCGAGATCGCGGGGATCCCTGCCAGGGACATCGGCACGGTGCAGTAGTCCGAGAGGTACATCGCGAGCGGGTCGTCGGTGCGGGCGCCGAGCTCGAAGGCGACGCTGGGCGAGGTGGGCGTGACGACGAAGTCGAAGCGCTCGAAGGCGGCGGCGAAGTCCTGCGCGATCTTCGTGCGGACCCTCTGCGCGCGCCCGTAGTAGGCGTCGTAGTAGCCGGAGGCCAGCGAGTAGGTGCCGAGCATGATCCGCCGCTTCACCTCCGCCCCGAAGCCGTCGTGGCGCGTCGCCTCGTACATCTGCGTCAGGTCGGCGCCCTCGCTGCGCAGGCCGAAGCGCACGCCGTCGTAGCGCGCCAGGTTCGCCGAGGCCTCGGCCGGCGCCAGGACGTAGTAGGCGTCGATGCCGTAGGCCGCGTGCGGGAGGTCGGTCTCGGAGACCTCCCCTCCCAGCTCCTCGATCCGCCCGAGGGCCGCTTCGAAGCTCCGGCGCACGCCTTCCTCGATGCCCTCGGCGTCCCCGGCCAGCTCGCGGGGCACGCCGAACCTGAGCCCCTTCAGGTCTTCGCGCTCCGGCATCGCGACGCCTCCCTCGATCCCGATCGAGGTCTGGTCGCAGGGGTCGCGGCCCTCGAGCGCGCGCATCATCAGCGCCGCGTCCGTGACGTCCCGGGTGAGCGGTCCGCACTGGTCGAGCGAGGAGGCGAAGGCGATCATCCCGTAGCGCGAGATCGCCCCATAGGTGGGCTTCAGGCCGACGATGCCGCAGAGGGAGGCGGGCTGGCGGATCGAGCCTCCCGTGTCGGTGCCGATCGCCCACGGCGCGAGCCTGCCGGCCACCGCCGCGGCCGAGCCGCCCGAGGACCCGCCCGGGACGCGGCCGCGGTCCCAGGGGTTGAGCACGTCGCCGAAGGCCGAGTTCTCGTTGGAGGAGCCCATCGCGAACTCGTCCATGTTCGTCTTCCCCAGAACCCGCGCGCCCGCCTCGCGCAGGCGGGTCACCGCTGCGGCGTCGTAGAGCGGCACGTGGCCCTCGAGGATTCGCGAGCCGGCGGTGGTCGCGACCCCTCGTGTGCAGAAGATGTCCTTGACGGCGACCGGCACGCCCCGCAGCTCGCGCTCGGCCGCGCCCTCGTCCACGGCGCTGTCCTCGGCGGCGTGCCAGAGGAAGGCGTTGAGGTCGTCGGCGGCGGCGGCCTCCCGGTAGGCGGTCCAGTACTCCTCCGAGGAGAGCTCCCCGGAGCCGATCCGCTCGATCGCCTGCGCCACGGTGAGCTCGAGCAGCTCGCTCATCCGCGCCCCTCCATCACCCGCGAGCCGGCGGTCACGCCTGCGGCGAGGGGACCTTGAAGGCGCCCTCAGCGGGGTCCGGGGCGAGCTCGAGGACGTCCTCGCGCGGCCAGGACGGGCGCGGCTCGTCCGGGCGGAGCACGTTCTCCAGCGCGATCACGTGCGAGGTCGGCTCGACGCCGTTGAGGTCGAGCTCGGCGATTCGCTCGACGTGCTCGAGGATCTTCGAGAGCTCGCCCGACATGCGCTCCAGCTCGTCTTCGCCGAGGCGCAGCCGCGCCAGCTTGGCGATGTGCAGGACCTGCTCGCGGTCGATCACCGGCGGGATTCTAGGCCGCAGGCGCTCCGCGCCCGCTCCCGCGCGGCGGCTCCGGGTGGCCGCGGGTTAGGATGCGCCCCGCGATGACGGGGGAGAAGGCCGAGCGCTTCGTCCGCTTCAACCTGCTGCTGATGGCGGGCGGCTTCGCCCTCGTGGGCTTCTTCTTCATCGCCTGGCCGGACGGGACGCTCGCCCGCCTGACCGAGCTCGGTGACGAGCTGGGCGACTTCGCGCCCGCACCGGAGACCGATCAGCGCCTCTGGCTCTCGCTGGGGTTCGCCTACATGGTCGTGATCACCTTTCTGGCGCTGATCGCTGCCTCGGACGTCGTCCGCTACCGGCCGATGATCCTGGCCCTCGCCGCGGGCAAGGCGGCCTCGTCGATCACCTCGCTCGTCTTCTTCGCCCAGGACGACGTCTTCGCCTACCTGCTGAACGGCATCGTGGACGGCTCGCTCGTCTTCGCCTCGCTCCTGCTCTACTCGCTCGCCGGCAGGGTCGGAGCGCCCGCGTCGCCCGGCTGAAGGCGCGCGCCGGGGCTCGGGGCCGCCGAGCGCAGGACCCTGGGCGCGATCGCCGAGGCCGTGATGCCGGGCCACCACGGCCTGCCGGCCGCCGAGCGCGAGGTGCCGGTCGCGGAGCCGGTGGCCGAGCTGGTCGCGCGCCTGCCGTCCCGCACCGTCACGGTCGTGCGCCTCGCGCTGCGCGCGTTCGAGTGGGTGCCCTTCCCCTGGCGCTTCAGCCGCATGAGCCTCGCGGCCCGCTGCGACTACCTCGCGAAGATGGAGCGCTCGCGATTCGGGCCCTACCGCGAGCTGCGTCCTGCTCGCCAAGCTGCTGGCGATGGTCGGCTGGGCGCGCGACCCGCGCGCCGTCGCCGCGGTGGGCTACGAGTCGCGCTGCGCCGTCCGCGAGGGCGAGCCCGCCCCGCAGGCACCGCCCCTCGGCGACCTCAGGCCGCGGGGCGACGGCGAGGACTGCGACGTCGCGATCGTTGGCTCCGGCGCCGGCGGTGCGGTCGCGGCGGCCGTGCTCGCCGAGGCCGGGCTCGACGTGCTCGTGCTCGAGTCCGGCCCCTACGTGAGCCACCGCGACTATCCGACCGACACCCTGCGCGGGCTGCCGCTGATGTACCGCGACGGCGGGCTCACCGTCGCCGCGGGCAAGCCCCCGATCCCGGTCCCGGTCGGCCGCACCGTCGGCGGGACCACGGTGATCAACTCCGGCACCTGCTTCCGCGCTCCGCGCGAGGTGCTGAAGGACTGGCGCGAGACGGCAGGCGTCCCCTGGGCGCTCGAGATGGACGACGACTACGCGGAGGCTGAGGAGATGCTGCGGGTCACGCCGGTGGACGTCGAGACGATGGGCCGCAACGGCCAGCTCTGCATGGAGGGGGCGGAGGCCCTCGGCGCGAGCGGCGGGCCGATCTCGAGGAACGCCGGTGCCTGCGTGCAGTGCAGCTCCTGCCCCCTCGGGTGCAGGATCGACGCGAAGCGGGCCGCCCATGTCTCCTACTTGCCGCGCGCCGTCGCCGCGGGGGCGCGCGTGCGCGCCGGCGTCCAGGCCGTGCGGGTCCTGGCCGAGGACGGCCGGGCCGTCGGCCTGGAGTGCCGGGCCGGGATGCCGGTGGACGCGGCCGAGGAGGCTGCTCGCGGCGGCCGGCCCGTCGCCGGGCGGCGCTGGGAGGTCCGCGCGCGTACGGTGATCAGCGCCGGCGGCGCCTTCGGCACGCCGGAGCTGCTGCTGCGCTCCGGCGTCGGCGCATCCCGCCCTCGGCCGCCACCTGCACGTGCATCCGGCCGCCTGGATCGGGGCGCGCTACCCCGAGGAGGTGCGCGGCTGGGAGGGCATCATGCAGAGCTACTACGTGGACGAGTGGCAGAGCCGGGGCCTCCTGCTCGAGGCCACCTTCACCCCGCTCTCCTTCGGCTCGCAGTGGCTGCCCGGGGTCGGCGAGGCCTTCGCCGACCGCGTGGCGCACTTCGGCAACGTCGCCTCGATCGGGGTGCACCTGCACGACCGCTCCGAGGGCCGCGTGTCGCTGTCGAGGCGCGGGTCGCTGCGGCTCGGCTACGCGCTCAGCGCGGAGGAGGCGCAGACGCTCCAGTTCGGGATCGCGCGCGCCGCCGAGATCCACTTCGCTGCGGGCGCGACCGAGGTCTATCCCAACGTCGGCTCGTGCACCGTGATTCCGCGCGGCAAGCTGGCCGGCTTCGAGGCGATGCGCCTCTCCCCCGCCGAGCTGCGGCTCGAGGCCTTCCACCCGATGTCCACCGCCCGCATGGGCTCAGACCCGGCGACGAGCGTGACCGATCTCGTCGGGCGCTGTCCGCGGAGTCGAGGGCCTGTTCGTGGCCGACGCCTCCCTGCTCCCCTCCTCGGTGGGAGTCAACCCGATGATGACCATCATCGCCTGCGCCGCCCGGGTGGCGCGGGAGGCCGGCGCGGGGCTCGCGGGCGGGCGCCGCTTCGCAGCGGCGGCGTAGCGGAAGCGGCGCCCCGAAGGGCCTATCGCGCCCGGCCCGCAGGCTCGCCCGCAGCCGACGGCGGCAGCTCCTTCATCCCGAGCCAGCCGCCAACGATGAGGACGATGCAGGAAACCAGGCCCAGCCAGGCTCCGGCGAGCCGGTCGACCTCGCCTCCGCCCGGCGGGTCCAGCAGGCGGAAGGTGACCAGCACCAGGGCGATCAGCCCGGCGCCGCAGGCGATCGAGCTGCCCGCGACGGGATAGCTGACCGAGGCCCGCGTCGCCGCGACGACGCCGACGCTGATCCCCGCGAGGCCTGCCAGGGCGCAGACGAGGTCGATGACGCTGAAGGCCTCCCAGCCGCTGAGCTCGGCCGCCGAGCCGGGCTCTCCGTACCAGCTCAGGAACAGGGAGGCGAGCAGGCCGGCGCCCCCGAGGGCGCCGGCCCACTGGCCGACGAGGGGGCGGTTCAGTAGCGCTCCCCCGTCGCCTCGTCCTGCATGCTCAGATAGCCGCCGACGGCTCACGCCGGCGACCGCGATCAGGCCGAGGAAGAGGCCGATCTTGCGGTCGAGGTCATCCGGCACGTCGAACACCTGGTAGAGCACCATCAGCGTGCCGATCGCGCCGAGCAGGAAGGTCGCCATCGCGAGCGGGACCGGCGACGCGCCGCCCCCTCCGCTCGAGGCGAGCAGCACGCCGGCGAGCGCGACGATCGCCGTCAGCAGCAGGAAGATGTCGAGCGGGTTCTCCCCCTCCCACGCGTTGAGGCTCTCGCTCTCGATGCCCGGCGTGCCGGAGAGATCGATCTCCTCCGGCAGGCCCTCCGGGAGAGTCGCCTCGACCCCCGGGATCTCGAACCACGGCAGGAACATGAAGATGAGCAGCAGCACCGCGGACGCGGCCGCGATCAGCTGACCCTGAGAAAACCTGTTGACGTCCAACTCTCCTCCTTGGTCTGGTCGGTCTGCGTCGGGGCCGGGGCGGCTAGTAGCGCTCCCCGGTCGCCTCGTCCTGCATCGAGAGGTAGGCGCCGACGGTCACCCCGGCGACGGCGATCAGGGCCAGGAACAGCCCGATCTTGCGCTCCGCTCCGTCCGGGACGTCGATCATCACGTAGAGCGTCAGCAGCGTCCCGATCGCCGCGAGCAGGAACGTCGCCGCGGCGGGCGTGAACGGCAGCGCGCTCTCGCTGCCCGTGAATGCCATGACGGCCGGCGCGAGCGCGAAGATGGCGACGATGAGCAGGTACAGGTCGAGCGTGTTCTGGCTCTCCCAGCCGCTCGCCGTGCTGGAGTCCTCGACCGCCTCGACTCCGGGGATCCCCTCGGGCACGTCGAGCGAGATCCCGACCCAGGCCAGGAACAGCGAGATCACCAGCAGCACCGCGGACCCGGCAGCGATCATCTGGCCCTGAGACAACCTACCCGCGTCCATTCAGTCTCCTTTGTGCGTTGTCGTCCGTCCCGAGGCCGAGCCTCGCGAGCGGCAGCCTATACAGGCGGCACGACGGTGCCCGGCCGGGTCAGCCGGCTCCCGCGCGCGCCCGCGCCGCCTGCGCGGTGTTCGCCAGCAGCATCGCGATCGTCATCGGGCCGACGCCGCCCGGCACCGGCGTGATCGCGCCGGCGACCTCCTTGACGGCGTCGAAGTCCACGTCGCCGACGAGGCCGTCGTCGATCCGGTTCGTGCCGACGTCGATCACGGTCGCGCCCGGGCTGACCATGTCCGCGCTGATCAGCTTCGGGCGGCCCGCCGCGGCCACGAGGATCTCGGCGCGGCGGCAGACCTCGCCGAGGTCGCGGGTGCGGCTGTGGCAGGTGGTGACGGTCGCGTCGGCGCCCAGCAGCAGGCTGTAGAGGGGGCGGCCGACGAGGTTGGAGCGGCCGACGATCACGGCCTCTCGGCCGGAGGGGTCCACGCCGGCGCTCGCCAGGAGCTCCATCACGCCGCGCGGCGTGCAGGGAACCAGGCCCGGCTCGCCCCGTGCCAGCAGCCCCGCGCTCGCCGGCGTCAGGCCGTCCACGTCCTTGGCCGGGGAGATCGCGTTGACGATCGCGTCGGAGTCGATCCCGGCGGGCAGCGGGAGCTGGACGAGGATGCCGTCCACCTCCTCGGAGGAGTTCAGCTCGCCCACCAGCTCGAGCAGCTCCTCCTGTGAGGCGTCGCCGCCCGGCTCGTGGTGAATCGAGCGGATGCCCGCCTCCTCGGACTGCTTGCGCTTGTTGCGGACATAGATGGCGGAGGCCGGGTCGTCGCCGACCAGCACCGTGGCCAGGCCGGGGGGCCGCCCCAGCTCGGCGCTGAGCCGCTCGACCTCCGCCGCGACGCGCTCGCGCACGCCGGCGGCGACCGCCTTGCCGTCGATCACGGTCGCACTCACGGCCCCGGCCTCAGCCGACCTTCTTCAGCGGCGCGTAGTCGGCCATCAGCTTGCGCTCGGCGCCGTCGCCGGAGAAGCGCACGACCAGGACCCCGCCGGGCTCGATCGCGGTCACGACGCCCTCGCCGAAGGATGCGTGAACCACGTCGTCGCCGGTGCCGAAATCGGGCCCTCCCGTCCGCGGCTGCCGGCGCTGCGGCGCCCCGCTTCCGAGGGCCCAGCCCGTCGCCGCCTGGCGGTCGGTGCCCTCGCGCTCGACCAGCTCGTCCGGCAGCTCGGAGAGGAAGCGCGAGGGGATGCCGGTCCCGGCCTGGCCGAAGACGCGGCGGGAGCGCGCGTACGTGAGCCAGAGGCGCTGGCGCGCGCGGGTGATCCCCACGTAGCAGAGCCGCCGCTCCTCCTCCTCGTTCCCCTCCTCCATCGAGCGCGAGTGGGGGAAAACGCCCTCCTCGCAGCCGATGATGATCACCGCCCGGTACTCGAGCCCCTTGGCGTTGTGGAGGGTCATCAGCGTGATCTTGGACTCGCCGCGCTCGAGGTCGTCGGAGTCCGTGTAGAGGGAGATCGCCTGCAGGAACTCCTCGAGGGGGCTCAGGTCCTGGTCGCCCTCGACGGCGCGGTTGGCGTCGAACTCCCCGGCCACTCCGACCAGCTCCTCGAGGTTCTCGATCCGGCCGTCGGCCTCGATGGTGCGCTCCGCCGCCAGGGCGTCGAGGTAGCCCGAGCGCTCGAGCAGGGCCTGGAGCAACTCGGCGACGGGTGCCTCGGCGAACTCGGCGCGCAGCCCCTCGATCAGCTCCACGAAGCGGCCGACCGACTTGACCGCCGCCGCGCCCAGCCCCGGCACGGCCTCCGCAGCGCTTGCCACCTCCCAGATCGTCTGCCCGGTGGTGTTCGCGTAGGCGGCGAGCCTGGCCTGCGAGGTCTCGCCGATCCCCCGCCGCGGGGAGTTGACCACCCGGGCGAAGCTGACCTGGTCGGCCGGGTTGACGAGGAGCTGGAGGTAGGCGACGGCGTCCTTGATCTCGGCGCGCTCGTAGAACTTGGTGCCGCCGATCACCTGGTACGGGCAGCTCGTAGCGGACCAGGATGTCCTCCAGCACGCGCGACTGCGCGTTGGTCCGGTAGAAGACCGCGATCTCGTCGCGCGAGAGGCCCTCCTCGCCGACCAGCGCCTCGATCTGCCCGGCGACGAAGCGCGCCTCCGCGTGCTCGTCGTCGAGCTCGGCGACGACGATCTTCTCGCCCTCGCCGAGGTCGGTCCACAGGTGCTTATCGAGGTTCCCGCGGTTGTTCGAGATGACCGCGTTCGCCGCCGAGAGGATGGTCTGGGTCGAGCGGTAGTTCTGCTCGAGCTTGACGACGTGGGCATCCGGGAAGTCCCGCTCGAACTCGAGGATGTTGCGGACGTCTGCCCCGCGAAACGAGTAGATCGCCTGGGAATCGTCTCCGACGACCGTCAGGTTGCCGTGCCCGCCCGCGAGGAGCTGGAGCAGCCTGTACTGGGCGCGGTTGGTGTCCTGGTACTCGTCCACCAGGACCCAGCGGAAGCGCTCCTGGTAGCGGCGCCGGACGTCCTCGAACAGCTCGAGCACGTTGACGGCCCGCAGCAGCAGGTCGTCGAAGTCCATCGCGTTGGCTTCCAGCATCCGGCGCTCGTAGAGCGCGTAGGCCTGCCCCACCATCTCCTCGAACGGCGAGCCCTGCATCTCCCGGTAGGCCTCGGCGTCCACGAGCGCGTTCTTGGCGTCGGAGATCCGCGCCTGCACGGCCCGCGGCGGGTAGCGCTTCGTGTCCACCTCCAGCTCGTCGAGGCAGCGCTTCACCATGCGCCGGGAGTCGGACTGGTCGTAGATCGTGAAGCTCTTCGAGTAGCCGAGCCGCTCGGCCTCCAGGCGAAGCAGGCGGGCGCAGGCGGCGTGGAAGGTCATCACCCACATCCGCCGCTCGATCCCGCCGACCAGGCCGGCGACCCGTTCGCGCATCTCCTGCGCCGCCTTGTTGGTGAAGGTGATCGCGAGGATCTGGTTCGGGCGCGCCTGGCCGGTCGCGAGCAGCCAGGCGACGCGGTGGGTGAGCACGCGGGTCTTGCCCGACCCTGCCCCGGCGAGGACCAGCAGCGGCCCCTCGCCGTGGGTGACGGCGTCTCGCTGGGGGCCGTTCAGCCCGGCGAGCAGGCGCTCGTCGGCCGACGCCCCGGGCTCGATCGCGGCGCCCGGCTCGGCTTCGTCGCGCACCGAAGGCGAAGGCGCCGCCTCGTCATGGGCGGCGCCTTCGTTCAGCTCAGGGCCTGTCGTCTCGCTCGCGCGGGCCACCGGGCGAGCATAGCCCCCGCCCCGGCGCGCCCCGAAGCGGCTAGCCGCAGGCTGCGAAGAGCGCGATCAGGGCGTTCTGGTCGCCCAGCGCCACGGACTCGAGGGTCTCCTCGTCCGCCCCCGTGATCGCCTGTGAGATGCAGTCCTTCTGCTGCGGGGTCAGCTCGGCGTCGGCCGCGAGCTGCTCCGAGAGGTCGGCCTTGAGGCCCTCGGCATTGAAGTCCGGGATGTCGTCGATCGCGTCCAGCTTCCACTGGTCGTCTTCCTTGACCAGCGACACCGCCAGGGTGGAGCCGTCGAACCCGCCTCCGGTGAAGGTCACCTCGGCGGTGGCGCTCTCGCCATCCACCTCGACGTTCGCGACCTCGACGCTCTCCGGATCGTCGGACGTGTCCGCCGCGTCCTCCTCGCAGCTCGCGGTGGCCGCCTCACCCGTCTCGAAGGTCGTCTGCTCATTGAACGCCTGCGTCTGGAGCTCGGTGCAGTCGGCGGGATCGGCGCTCGTCGCCGAGGTCTCGATCACCTCGGTGATCTTGTCCTCGTCGCTGTCGCCGTCGTCACCGCCGCAGGCGGCGAGCATGAACGGGGCGGCGAGCAGCACGGCGAGCATGGCCAGGAGCCGGGAAGCGCGTATCAAGAAAGGTCCTCTCTCGGGGTTGGTCGCAAACGGCGGCGGAGTCTAGACGCGCCCGGCGGGGGGCGGTCAGCCGCCGGCGGAGGACGGGCCCTGCTTGGGCCGGAGCTCCGTCACGTCGGCGTCCGCGGGCTCGCCGGGGTTCTCGGCCAGCCTGCGCTCGATCTCGGCGATGCGGTCGGAGAGCTCCTTGATCGCGTCGGCGATCGGGTCGGGCAGGTGGATCCAGTCGGTGTCGGGGCCCTCGACGGGCCTGCCCTCGACCCGGACGGGGTGGCCGGGGTTGCCGACGACCGTGGTCTGCTCCGGGACGTCCTCGATCACGACGGTGTTCGCGCCGACCTTCGCGTTGCGGCCGATGGTGACCGGTCCCAGGAGCTTCGCCCCGGAGCCGACGGTGACGTCGTCGGAAAGGGTCGGGTGGCGCTTGCCGCGGGCGAACCCCGTCCCGCCCAGCGTGACGCCTTGGTAGAGCGTCACCCGGTCGCCGATCTCGGCCGTTTCGCCGATCACCACGCCGGATCCGTGGTCGATGAAGAAGTCCGAGCCGATCGAGGCGGCCGGATGGATCTCGACGCCCGTCACTGAGCGGCTCGTGTAGGCGATCAGGCGCGGCGCCAGGGGCACGCCGCCCTCCCAGAGGGCGTGCGCGACGCGATGGGCCAGCAGCGCCTGCACGCCGGCCCAGCCCGTGAGGATCTCGAGCGAGCCCACTCCGCGCGCCGCCGGGTCGCGGTCGCGCGCGGCGGTGACGTCGGAGCCGATCTCCTTGGCGACCCGTTTGAGCGTTCCGAGGCCGAGCATTGCCCGGCAAAGCCTACGCGGGTGGGAAGAACGGGAGCGACATGTAGCGCTCACCGCTGTCCGGGACGATCACCACGACCCGCTTGCCGTGCATGTCCGCGCGCCCCGCGACCTCGAGCGCCGCATACACGGCGGCTCCGGCCGAGATGCCCGCGAGGACCCCCTCGCGGCGCGCCAGCGCGGCCGCGGTCTCGACCGCGTCCTCGTCGCCGACCGGGATCACCTCGTCGATCACCGAGCGGTCGAGCACGTCCGGCACGAAGCCGGCGCCGATGCCCTGGATCCGGTGCGGTCCCGGCTCGCCGCCCGAGAGCACGGGCGAGGAGGCCGGCTCGACCGCGATCACCTGCGCGTCGGGGCCGCCGCTCCTTGAGCACCTGGCCGACGCCGGTGATCGTCCCGCCGGTCCCCACCCCGGCGACGAATGCGTCGATCTCGCCGTCGAGGTCGGACCAGATCTCCTCGGCCGTGGTGCGGCGGTGGATCTCGGCGTTGGCCGGGTTCGAGAACTGCATCGGCATGTAGCCGCCGTGCTCGCGGACCAGCTCGCGGGCGCGCTCCACCGACTCGCCCATCCCGCCCATCGAGGGCGTCTCGTGGACCTCGGCGCCGTAGGCGCGCAGCAGCGCCGCGCGCTCCCGGCTCATCCCTTCGGGCATCGTCAGGATCAGCTTGTAGCCCCGCGCCGCGCAGACGAGCGCGAGCGCGATCCCGGTGTTGCCGCTGGTCGGCTCGACGATCACCGAGCCCGGCTCGATCAGGCCGTCCCGCTCGGCCGCGTCCAGCATCGCCACCCCGAGGCGGTCCTTGACCGACCCGCCCGGGTTCAGGAACTCGAGCTTCGCGACGATCTCGCCGCCGAGCCCCTCGCCGAGCCGCGCGAGCGCGACCAGCGGCGTGCCGCCGACCAGCGCGGAGACCTCTCCGCTCACCCTCAAGGCAGCTCCATGTCCGGGCGCACCCGCCATGCCCTCAAACTACCAATTCCTGACCCGAATACACGGGATTCGCCCGGCCGGGGGTCGTGTTGAGAGCTAGGACGGCACTTCGGATGCAGCGGCTTCGCCTGACGCCGGGTTCGGCTGACGAGGCGGCCGGGCTGTTCGGCGCCTATCTCGAAGCCGAACCAGAAGCCGCCGAGGACCGCGCTCGCGCCGCCGCGGCGTGGGTGCAGGCCACCAGCTCTGTAGACCCATTTCTGCTCTCTCGTCTCCACCGGGGGCGTTCCGCCGCCCGTACCCGAGGAAGCGCCACAGGGGCCTCAAATGGGTACGGGTGAACGTGGGCGGACGGGGACTCCGTTCGCCACTCGTTCGCGCCGCCCTCGGGGTGATGTTGTGGCCGGACCCGGAAGGGTCCGGCCACAAGCCCAGGGACGGCGGTCTTGATCCCCTAGAAGAGACGGTACGCCGGGGGCCGGGCAACCCCGCCGTGGATGCTGCCGGGAGCTGTGGGACCCTTGATGTCCTCGGCGTCCTTTGCCTCGTTAACCGCCCATCCCACGCGCTCGATCAGTTGGGCCGCGTGGTGATCGCTGGCCAGGTGCTCCGGTTGAACGTCCTCGTGGAGGATGACGTTGGTGCCTTGCTCGGTGCTGTCGTTGCTCCGCACGATGATCTCTGGCATAGCTTGTCCTTCCTATCGGAGTAGAAAGTTCCCTCTGTATTGAGCACACGGTTCCTAAGGGCGAAGTAACAGTTGGTAATCAGCGGGGTAGAAGCGCTCGCCCCAGCTCCTCGCCGCTGCCTCGGCAGCAGTCGCGGGATACTGAGCGGGCGGTGTCGCGGGAGCTGAATCGGCACGGGCCTCGTCCGAGGGACGCGGTGAAGTAGAGGGTGGCTCGTTATTTGGAGGTAGAGGGAGCTCCCGGGCTGAAGTCTTGACCATCGTCGTGCCGGCCTCGGTGCCGTCGCTTCGCCACAGCGCGCTGCCTTGGAAGTTGGCGTCGCCGGCGCTGAAGTAGAGGGTCCCGTTGAAGTCAATGAGGTTCAGGGTGTTAACGAAGTGGGGCTTGATCAAGCTCGTCCCCGCCTCGGTGCCATCGCTTTGCCACAGGTCTGAGTAGAAACCGCCGAAGCCGCCGAAATAGAGCGTGCCGTTGACGTCGATGAGGGGGAAGACGCCGACGGACAACTGCTTGACCAAGCTCGTCCCCGCCTCGGTGCCGTCGCTTCGCCACAGTCCCCCGTGGGTGCCATCGAAGGCCGAGAAGAAGAGGGTGCCGCTGACCTCAGTGAACCAGCCGGACCCGCTGGAGGCGGGACCGGGGCGGATGTCCTTGACCATCGTCGTCCCCCGCGCCGTGCCGTCGCTTCGCCAGAGCTCGGCCCCGTGGACGCCGTCGTCGGCCGTGAAGTAGATGATGCGGTTGACGGCCGTGATCCCGGAGAGGGCGCTCCAGCCGGCCCCGGGGTTGATGTCCTTGACCATCCTCGTCCCTCGCGCCGTGCCGTCGCTGCGCCACAGCTCGTAGCCGTGCTTGCCGTCGTTGGCGCTGAAGTAGAGGGTGCCGCGGACGTTGGTGAGCTGGCCCCCGTTGTAGGTGCAGCCACAATTGCTGTGGATTTCAGTGATGCTGGGGGACCGACCCGGCCAGATGTCCTTGACCAGCACGGCGCCGCGGTTCGCGGCTGCCTGGGCCCCTGACGCCGACAGAAGCATCGCGCCCGCGGCGAGCAGCAGCGCGAGCCAGGCGAGTCTTGCTGGCTGGCGGATTGAGAGCTTCACACAGCATCCTCCATGGCCTGTAATCACGCTAACCCGCCGAATCGCCCTTCGGATCGGTTTCGCCACTGGCCCTCGTCGGTGGGAGCTACCGAGTGCGGGCTCCCCTCCTGAGCTGCTCAGCCTGAACCGCTCCCTTTCCATGCGAAGCGGGCATTACGCGACGGCAGCCCGTGCCTGCTGGTGTTCGCGTGGCCCATGTAGGTCGAGAGCGCCTAGTGCGGCGCGTTCTAGATGTAGTACATGCCGGTGCCCGCGCCCTCGCGCGCGGCGATGTCGGCGATGGTGGTCTCGCGGAAGGTCGCGCGCAGGGCCTCGACGCCCTCGGCCCAGATGCCCCCGGCCTCCTTGCCCTCCTCGCCGAGGACGCCGTCCAGCGCCTGGACGACCTCGAGCACCGTGACCTCCGTGGCCGGGCGGGCGAGCGTGTAGCCGCCCTTGGCCCCGCGGTGGCTGACGAGAATGCCGGCCCGCCGCAGCGTCGAGAAGAGCTGCTCGAGGAACTGCACAGGGATGCCGCGCCGCTCGGCGATCTGCCCGATCGGGATCGGATCGGGGCCGGACCCGGCCAGCTCGGCCAGAGCGACGACCGCGTAACGTGACTTCGAAGTGACCGAGATCACCGGCACCCCTTCTAACAGGTCGGTCGGCCGTCGCATGAGGTCCGGCGGCCCGGCCGCGGCGAGCTTGCGCGGCGCGCGTCGCCGGGGTCCCCGCCTCCTCGTGCGCTGGGGACCCGTCGTGCTGATGATGGCCGCGATCTTCTACTTCTCCGGGCAGCCCTACGAAGGGCCCGGCATGGCCTGGTGGGAGATCGCGGCGCGCAAGCTCGGCCACCTCGCCGCCTACGCCGTGCTCACCGTCGGCTGGTGGTGGGCCCTGCGCGGCCTCGTCGCACGGCCCCTGGTCTGGGCGGCCGGCCTCTCGCTTCTCTACGCCTGCTCTGACGAGTACCACCAGACCTTCGTCGAAGGCCGCACGGGCAAGGTGCTCGACGTCGCCATTGACTCGCTCGGCATCGCGCTGGCATGTCTGTGGCTCAGCGCGCGCACCCGCCGCGCGGCGCTCAGTCGCTCTTCTGCGCTGCCAGGCGCCGCGCGACAGAGCGCAGCGTCGCGACCACGCTCTCAGGCTCGAACCTGACCTGGGCGTGGGTGAAGCGGAGCTGGGTGAGCCCGGCCCGGGCGTGGGCGTGGTCCCGCTGGCGGTCCCGCGCCTGCTGCGCGGGCGTGCGGTGGTAGCGCAGCCTATCGGTCTCGACGACCAGGCCGAGGGCGGCCAGTGGAAATCGACCTTGAAGCCGTTGAGGTGGTCGCCCGTGCAGGGGCGAGGCAACCCGGCGTGGCCCGACCAGCCGTAGGAACCGGCGCTCCAGCTCGGAGTCGGTGAGGGCGAAGGTCCGGCGTCGAGGAGACGACGCAGGGCCCGGGCTCCCCTCGCCCGCGGGTGGCGCGTCGACGGCCGCGCGCAGCGCCTCCGGATCGATCAGGTCGAGCTTGTCGGCCTCGTTGACCGCCGCTTCGAGGTGCGCGGCGCTCAGCTGCGTGGCGAGGTCGATCAGGGTACGCGCCGGGGACGTGACCGGGACGCGGTCACGGGCCGTCCGGTCCCCGGACAGCAGCAAGGAGGGGCGGTGGGTCCGGAGCCCGGGAGCCTTCCGGGTGACGTCATTTGTGACCGTGACGTGGATGAGCCCGACCTGGGAAGCGGCCGGGCCGCGGGCGCGTGCCGGCCGGCGGATGCCCCAGAGCTCGGCGGCGCTTGCGTGACTGAGCACGGCGCCCTCGCCGCAGTAGAGGACAGCCGCCATCCAGTGGCCGGCGGAGAGTGACCCGGGGCGAACCCACGGCGTAGACGCCGGCGCGCAGCTTGTGAAGCCGGCCGAGCACGAGCCGGTGCCTGATCGCGTCGGGGTGCACCCCGAGCTCGAGCAGCTGGCGCCGGGCCACGACGCCATGCTGGCGCGCTGCCAGCGCCCAGACGCGCCTGCCGCGACGTTCCCCGGGGCCTGGCTGGGTCCATAGACCCACTAGGGCCCCGCGGAACGAACTCGGCCCCCTGCGGCGGCCGGGTTAGATCCAGCCCTGCTCTGTGGCCATCAGGACCGCCTGGGCGCGGTCGAGGGCGCCGAGCTTGCCGTACACGTTGTGCAGGTGGCTGCGGACGGTGCTGGCGGAGAGGTCGAGCTCCGCGGCGATCTGCTTGTAGACCTTGCCCTCGGCGAGGCGGCGGAGGACGTCGAGCTCGCGCGCCGAGAGGGGGCACGGGCCGCTGAGGCGGCGGCGCTGGCCGGTGCCCTGCGGGAGCTCGTAGACGACCTTGCGGATGCCCGGCTCATCGAGGCCGCAGGACTCGCCGGCGGCCATCAGCGCCGGGACGCTGACCGGGGAATCCTCGAGGTAGGCGACCATCATGTCCGCGACCCTGATCACGGCAGCGGCACCCGAGGCCTGCTCGCTGTGGTGGCGCTCGACGGCCTCGGCGATCGCGCCGTGGACGCCCCAGCGCCTGGTCAGGACGCCGCCGACCAGCGAATGGTCGATGCCGAGCTCGCGGCGCTCTGCCGCGATGCGGTCGTCCGCGGTGCCGCCGCGGCGGTCAAAGCGCTCCGCGTACCCCGGGTGCAGGCGGGCGAGCACGGGACGGCCGATGTCGTGGAGGATCGCCGCCAGGGCGAGCTCGTCGCGATCGGCGAAACCCACCTCCTCGGCGACGCGGTCGGCGACGCGCTGGACGGCCAGGGCATGCAGGCGGAAGCGGTCCGGCGCCGGAGCCATCTGCCCGGTGCCGTTGAAGAGGTCGTAGCTGGGAGCCGCGCGCAGGATGGCCTCGGTGGCGCTGGGGCCGAGCCGCTCGACCGCGTCGGGAACGCTGCGGATGCGCTTGGTGGCCTGGACCTGGCCCGCGGACCGGACGATCGCGCAGGTGAGCCCGACGTCGGCCTCGACCACCGCGGCCAGCTCGTGCGGGGGCGCTCCGCGCGCGGCCAGCTCGAGGGCGAGCTCGCGCGACTCGAGCAGGGCGGGCTGCCGCTCCGCCTCGTCGAACGCGGCCGCCAGTACGCGGCCGCGACCCTGCCCTCGCGAGGCGGCGTCCGCAGCACTGGTCGAGGCTGCCGTTGCCATGGGGGTCCCATCGGCAGCCTCCCCGGAATTGTTTAGCCTCAGCCCGCCGGCGAATGGAGTCTTTCGAGGGCCCCTTCGATCCGCTCCAGGGAGCGGTCCTTGCCGAGGACCGCGAGTGACTCGAAGATGCCCGGCGAGACGGTCGTGCCCGAGATGGCGACCCGGATCGGCTGGTAGAGCCTGCCGGGCTTCACCTCGTGCGCGGCGAGCACCGCCCCGAGCGCGTCCTCGATCGGCTCCGGCTCGAACGGCTCGACGCCCCGCAGCGCTTCGAGCGAGGCCTCCAGCAGCTCGCACCGCGCCGTCCTTCATCACCTTGCGCCAGGCCTTCTCGTCGTCGACCGGCGCCTCAACCAGGAAGCGGATCAGCGGCCACACCTCCTCCAGCGTCTGCGCCTTCTCCTGCGCGATCGCGCAGGCGGCGCGCAGCTCCTCGTCCGGCTCGCGCCCGACGTGCCGCGCGACGAGGGCCGTGTACTCGTCGAGCGGCAACTCGCGCATGAAGCGGCCGTTGAGCCAGCGCAGCTTCTTCTCGTCGAAGATCGCCGAGGAGCGCCTCACCCGCTCGATCTCGAAGCGCTCCACCAGCTCCTCGGTGCCCATGATCGTCGTGTCGTCGTCGGTGCCCCAGCCGAGCAGGGCCAGGTAGTTCCGCACCGCCGCCGGGAGGTAGCCCGCGTCGCGCAGCTCCTGCACGCTCGCGGCCCCGTGGCGCTTGGAGAGCTTCTTGCCGTCGGGCCCGTGCAGCAGAGGCAGGTGCGCGTAGCGCGGCGGGTCCACCCCCAGGGCGCGCATCACCAGGAGCTGCTTCGGCGTGTTGGAGAGGTGGTCGTCGCCACGCACGACGTCGGTGATGCCCATGTCCGCGTCGTCCACCGCGACGGCGAAGTTGTAGAGCACGGTCCCGTCGCCGCGGGCGATCACGAAGTCGTCCATGGCGTCGTTCGGGAAGCCCACGTCGCCGCGGATCGCATCGGAGACCACCGTCTCGCCCCCGTCCGGGACCCGCAGGCGGACCGCGGCGGCGGGATCGTCGCTGGGCTCGCCGCGGTAGCCGCGGTTGCCGTGGCGCTCCTTCCATAGCTTCACGTCGTCGCCGGTGGCGGTGTCGTGGTAGGCCGCGCCGGAGCTCAGCAGCTCGGCGAGGCGCTCGCGGTGGCGCTCGGCCCGCTCGAACTGGCTCACGGGGCCCTCGTCCCAGTCGAGCTCCAGCCAGCGCAGGGCGTCCAGGATCTGCTCCACGTTCTCCGGCGTCGAGCGCTCGCGGTCGGTGTCCTCGATCCGCAGCACCAGCATCCCCGCCCGGAGCGTGGCGGGCCATCAGCCAGTTGTACAGTGCCGTCCGCGCTCCGCCGATGTGGAGCGCTCCCGTCGGCGACGGGGCGAAGCGGACCCGGACGGGAGCTGATGGATTCGACGCTGGAGTGCCCATGCTGATCGGCGCCCATGTTTCCACAGGGGGTGGGCTGCTCCGCGTGCTCGAGCGCGCGGAGGAGCACGCTCTCCGACGCGATCCAGATCTTCAACCAGAGCCCGCGCATGTGGCGGCCGACCCGCTACAGCGCCGACGACTTCGCCGCGTTCCGCGAGGCCGCGGCCGGCACCCGCCTGCGAGGCGGTGATGATCCACATGATCTACCTGATCAATCCGGCGACCGCCGACCGGGAGATGCGCCGCAAGTCACTGGCCTCCCTCACGCACGCCCTGCGGGTGGCGGAGGGCATCGGGGCGATCGGCGTGATCGTCCACCCCGGGGCCCTCAAGGAGGACACGCGCGCCAACGCCAGGAAGCGCGCGATCGCGATGCTGAGGGAGGCGCTCGCGGAGACCGAGAGCGGCCGCATCATCTACGAGAACACCGCCGGCTCGCCGCAGCTCCTCGGGCGCGACTTCGACGAGACCGCCGACCTGATCGAGCAGACCGGCGGGCCGGGGCGGCTCGGCCTCTGCATAGACAGCTGCCACCTGCACGCGACCGGCTACGACGTGCGCACGCCCGAGGGCGTGGCGGAGATCGCGGACGAGATCGAAGCCAAGGTCGGCCTCGAGCAGCTCAGGGCCCTGCACGTCAACGACTCGCGCGACGCGCGCGGCTCGAACCGCGACCGCCACGCCGCGATCGGCAAGGGCGAGATCGGGCGCAGGGGCTTTCGCGCCTTTCTCTCGGAGCCCCGCTTCCAGGGGCTGCCGGCGGTCTCTGAGACGCCCGGGCTCGGCGGCAAGGGCCCGGACCGCGCCGAGATCCAGCTCATGCGGCGCCTGCGCCGCGAGGGCCTGCGGGCGCGGGGCGCTAGCTGAGCGCGTTGCGCAAATCGAAGGCGCGGATGCCCTCGGCGCCGTCGTCGCCGCAGTCGAAGAAGCGGCGGTTGACGCACTCGTAGGCGGGCCCGTCGCCCTCGTAGGCGCGCTCGACCGTGAACTGGCACTGGGGCAGCGGGTCACCGGTCATCTTGATCCCGCCGTAGCCGCCCGCGCGCTCGGCGAGGAGGAAGAGGTCGAGGTCCACCTCGCCCTTGAAGACCTTGTTGACGCAGCCGATGAAGCGGCGCCCGGTCGAGATGTCCTCGTAGGAGTAGAGGTAGCGGCAGCCGACATCCATGCAGCCCCGCGGCTCGATCAGCTTGTCGCAGAAGCCGCGGCACTGGCGGCATTCGCCGACGGCTCCGGTCCTCTGGGGCTGTGGCCACGCGGGCACAGGCGTCAGTCTAAGCCGAGCGCGGACGACGGTGGCGCATCTCGGCGCCCGCCGGCCCGAGGCCGGATCGAGGCCTCAGGCGGCCTGCGCGCCGCTGCCGAGGAGCGCGTGCAGCTCGGCGTCGAGGGCGGCCGAGCGCCGCACGCGGTAGCCGTCGCCGAAGCGGAGCCGGCGCATGCCCTCGCGGGTCCGCATCTCGAGCATCACCTCCGCCTCGCCGGGGAAGTTCTCGAGCACGGCCTTGAGCTCGTCGATCAGCGTCTTGCCGAAGGCGGCGGCGTCGATCGGGATCACCAGCCCCTCGGAGCCGCGCGTGCGGCGCGCCCGGGCGAGCTCGTCGTCGGTCGGCTCGAAGAGCTCGAGCTCCTGGGCGACGAGCTTGGTGTCGCCGCGGCCCTTGTGGTCGAGGCGGCCGCGGACGATCACGATCGCGTCGGGGGCCAGGAACTCGGCCGCCGCGTCGTAGGCCTTGCCCATCACCAGCATCTCGACCTGACCCTCGACGTCGTCGAGGGTCGCGAAGCACATCAGCGAGCCGTTCTTCGACTTGTGGCGCTTGAACTCGGCGACGATCCCGCCGACCGTCACCCAGGCCCCGTCCTGCTGGTCGGCGAGCTTCGAGAGCGGGCAGTCCACGCGCGCGCGGAGCGCGTCGCGGACCTCGGCCAGCGGGTGCGACGAGAGGTAGGTGCCGAGCGTCTCCTTCTCGAGCGCCAGCAGCTCCCGCTGGTCGAACTCCGTGAGGCCGATCGGCGGGTGCTGCGCCCGCCCCGGGGACGCGTCCGGCGCGGCCCCGCCGCCGCCGAGGTCGAAGATCGAGCCCTGGCCGAGGCGCGAGTCCTCCTGGGCCTTCTGACCCGCCGCCGCCGCCATCGGCAGCGCGTCCAGCATCCCCTTGCGGGAGCCGCCCGTGCAGTCGAGCGCGCCGCACTTGATCAGGCACTCGACCGCCCGCTTGTTGACGGCGCGGTTGTCCACGCGCTCGCAGAAGTCGTAGAGGGAGGCGAACTCGCCATCCGAGCGCGCGTCGAGGATCGCCTGGACGGCGGAGTGCCCGACGTTCTTGACCGCGTCGAGCCCGAAGCGGATGCTCTCCCCCTTGACGACGAAGTCGTGGCCGGACTCGTTGACCGAGGGCGGCAGCACCTCTATTCCCATCTCGTCGCAGCGGTTGACGAAGAAGGGCACCTTGTCCTTCGTCGACATGACCGAGGAGATCAGCGCCGCCATGTACTCGGCCGGGTGGTTGGCCCGCAGCCAGGCGGTGCGGTAGGCGATCAGCGCGTAGCAGGCGGCGTGCGAGCGGTTGAAGGAGTAGTCGGCGGCCGCCTCCATCAGCGACCAGAGGTCCTTTGCGACCGCCGGGCTCGTGCCCGAGGCCGCGAGGCCCTCGCCGAACTTCTCCTTCATCGTCGCCATCAGGTCGCGCTTCTTCTTGCCGATCGCCTTGCGCAGGTCGTCCGCCTCCGCCGGGCTGAACCCCGCCATCTGCTTGGCGATCTCCATCAGCTGCTCCTGGTAGATCACGCAGCCGTAGGTCGTCTCGGTGATCGGCCGCAGCCGCTCGTCGGGGTAGCGGACCGTCGCGGGGTCCTTCTTGCCCTGCGCGTACTGCGGGATGTAGCTCATCGCCCCGGGCCGGTAGAGGGCCACCAGCGCGACCAGGTCCTGGAACTGGGTCGGCTTGACCTGGCGCAGCGCGCTCTGCATGCCCTCCGACTCGAACTGGAAGACGCCGATGGACTCGCCGCGCGCGAGCATCTCGTAGGTGCGGGGGTCGTCGAGCGGCAGCTCCTTCATGTCCATCCGCTCCCCGCTGGAGCGCTCGATGATGTCAACCGCGTCCTCGATCACGTCGAGGTTGCGAAGGCCGAGGAAGTCCATCTTCAGCAGGCCGATCTCTTCGATCGGCCCCATCGAGTACTGGGTCACCGTCTTGTAGGCGCGCTCGGGCTTGCCCCCGCCCCCGTTCCCATTGCCGTTCCCGTTCCCGTTCGCGCCGGCGGCGCGGTCCTCGGCGAGCTGGAGCGGGACGATCTCCTGCAGCGGGCGGTCCGAGATGACCACCGCGGCGGCGTGGATCGAGTTGTTGCGGACGATCCCCTCGAGGCCCTTGGCGACGTCCACGATCTTGCGGGCGTCCGGGTCGGAGTCGTAGGTGCGGCGCAGCTCCTGGCCCGCCTTGAGGCAGTCGTCGAAGCTCGGGCTGCGGCCCATGATCGGCTCCGGGATCTGCTTGGCGAGGCGGTCGCCGGTGCCGTAGTCGTAGCCGAGCACCCGCGCCGCGTCGCGGGTCGCCGCGCGCGGGGCCATCTTGCCGAAGGTGATGATCTGGGCGACGCAGTCGCGCCCGTACTTGTCCTGCACGTAGCGGATCACGCGCTCGCGCCCGCGCACGGAGAAGTCGATGTCGATGTCCGGCATGGACTTGCGGCCCGGGTTCAGGAAGCGCTCGAACAGGAGCCCGTTGGCGAGCGGGTCGAGGTCCGTGATCTCGAGCGCGTAGGAGGCGATCGAGCCGGCCGCCGAGCCACGGCCCGGGCCCACCGCGATCCCGTTGCGCTTCGCGTAGCTGACGAAGTCCCAGACGATCAGGAAGTAGGAGTCGAACCCCATCTCGCCGATCACGCCCAGCTCGAAGTCGAGCCGCTCCGTCGCCTCGGCGGGGATCGGGTCGCCGTAGCGCTTGCGCAGGCCTTCGGTGGCGAGGCGGCGGAGCATCTCCCGCGGCTCCTCGCCGTCCGGTGTCGGGAAGCGCGGCAGCAACAGCTTGCCGAGCTCGATCTCGACCGCGCAGCGCTCCGCGATCTCGCGGGTGGTCGCGACCGCGCCGGGCATGTCGGCGAAGGAGCTCTCCATCTCGGCCGAGTCCTTGAGGTAGAACTCGTTGGTGTCGAAGCGGAGCTTCGGCTGCTCGATCGTGGACTTCGTCTGCACGCAGAGCAGCGCCGCGTGGTTGTCGTAGTCCTCGCGGCGGAGGTAGTGGACGTCGGCTGTGGCGACCAGCGGGCGCCCGGTCTCCTTCGCGTAGCGGACGATCCCCTCGTTGGCCTTGTCCTGCTCGGGGATGCCGTTGCGCTGGACCTCCATGTAGACCTGCTCGGGGCCGAAGGCCTGGATCAGGTCGTCGAGGTGGGAGCGGGCGTCGGCGGGCCGGTCCTCGACCAGGCGGCGGCAGAAGCGCGACTGCAGGCAGCCGGTGAGTGCGATCACGCCCTCGGAGTGCTGCGCGAGCAGCTCCATGTCCACGTTCGCCTTGCCGCGCGCGAAGCCCTCGGTGAAGCCGGCCGAGCTGAGGCGGACGAGGTTGCGAAAGCCCTCGTCGGAGGAGGCGAGGAGCGTCAGGTGGTTGCGCTCGTAGCGGGGCTTGGAGGGCGTCGTGCGCCGGTTGTCCACGAGGTAGGCCTCGACGCCGATGATCGGCTTGATCCCGGCGGCCTTGCACGCCTTGTAGTGCTCCACGGCGCCGTTCATGACGCCGTGGTCGGTGAGGCCGAGCGCCGGCATCCCGAGCTCGGCTGCCCGCCGGGCCATCTTCTCGATCTTGCAGGCCCCGTCCAGCAGCGAGTACTCGCTGTGGACGTGCAGGTGTACGGCCGCCTCGGCGCTCATCGCTTTCATCCTGCCAATCGGGCCAGATGCCACGGCCCGGCCGGCGTGTGTGATCCGCGCGACTTCGGGCACTATGCGGAGAGATGATCTGGCTGCTCAGGCACGGCGACGCGGAGCACGTCGAGGGCAAGCCCGACGCCGCTCGCGAGCTGACCGCAAAGGGCCGCCGCCAGTCCCGCGACGCGGGACTGGCCCTCGCGGCGCTCGGCGTTGAGCTGGACACCTGCCTCTCCAGTCCCAGGGTCCGCGCCCGCGACACGGCCGAGCTGGCCTGCGAGCCGCTCGGGGTGGAGGTCGAGCTGGACGACCGCCTGGCGGGCGGCGACTTCGACCCGCTGGAGCTCGCCGCCGGCCGCGGCGAGGTGATTCTCGTCGGCCACGCGCCGGACCTGCCCAGCGCAATCGCCTACGTCACCGGCTCACGGGTGAAGCTGAGGAAGGGCGGCCTCGCAGCGCTCGACGATCACGTGCTTCACCTGCTCCTGCGCCCGAAGGACCTCCGCGAGATCGCTTCGGCCGCCCGGTAGACGGCTAGGCGAGGCCCTCGGCCTCGTACTCGCGCAGGAAGCCCTCGAACAGGCGGCGGTGGCCCTGCTCGTCGCGGAGGATGGCGATCACCATGTCCTGGGTGACGTGGTCGACGCCGTCGGTCTCCTCGACGATCTTCGTGTAGTGCTCGATCGCGCCCGACTCGGCCTCGATCACGCCGCGGATCACGTGGACGATGTCGGTCTGGTGCTCGGGCGGCTGGAGGAAGCTCTGGGAGGCGCTGAACTCCTCGGAGCCGGGCACCACGCCGTAGAGCTCCTTGATCCGGTCCGCGAACTGCTGCGCGTGGCCGAGCTCCTCGGTGATGTCCTGCTTCAGCGACTCGATGATCTCCTGCGCGCGCACGCCGTCGGGGTTGACCGAGTTCGCGATGTAGCTCATCACGGTCTCGATCTCCATCCAGTAGGCGGTCGTGAGCAGCTCGACGATCTCGTCGCGCTTCTCGCGGTTCTCGTCGGCCAGGATTCCCTCGTGAGCGGCGGCAGATGCCATTCGGTCGCTTCCCTTCCCTCGCGGTGGTCGCCGGAAACCTACCCGAGCGCGTCGCGCTCGTAACCCCGGCGAGGGGGGCATGAACGACGCGCTCAGAGGGCGGCCTGACGGCCGCCATCAGGTCGCGGCCGTAGCGGCCGCTAGGCGCAGGACCAGGCGCCGGGCCCGTCCTCGCGCCAGATGATCGCCGCGATGCGGTCCTGCTCGGCCTTCGAGGCCTCATGCGGGAGCCCGCTGCCGCCGTAGGCGCGCCAGGTGGACGGGAGGATCTGGTACGCGCCGCCGGCGCCGCTGGACGGGTTGAGGGCGCGGTAGTTGCCCCCGGACTCGCAGATGACGATGTAGGTCGGGATCGCGTACGGCCCGCCGAGGAAGGCCTCGCTGCCTTCGGATGCGGCGATCTCCTCGGCGGCCTGCCTGCGGACCTCCAGCTCCCAGCCGGAGATCCGCTGCTGCAACTCCCCGAGGGCGGCGCGGGCGTCCGCCTGGGCGGCCGCGATCTCGCTCGCGCGGCGCTCGGCCTCGGCGCGGGCGGCGGCGATCCCGGCGCGCGCGGCCTCGAGCCGGCGGCGCTGCTCGGCCACGCCGGCCTCGATCGCGGAGATCCGCTCGATGCGGTCGCTCACCTGCTCGCGCAGCGCCGACACGCGCTCGGCGATCCGCTCGTCCTGGGCGTTCAGGGCCTCCATGTAGGCGGTCTGGGCGGAGAGGTCGTCGAAGCCGTCGGCCTCCAAGAGCACCGTGAGGTAGTCGGGCTCCGATGCCCTTGTAGATCGCGACGAGGCGCGCGGCCAGCACGTCCACGGCGCGCTTATGGCGGCTGCGAGCCGCCTCAAGCTCGTCCTCGGCGGCGAGGAGCTGCCCATTCAGGGCGGCCGAGCGGGCGGCGGCGTCGGCGAGCTGCGCCTCCAGCTCCCGCTCACGGGCGGAGGCGTCGGCCGCGGCGGACTCGAGCTCGGCGACGCGCGCCGATTGCGAGGAGATCCTGCCGGAGATCAGGCTCGCCTCCTCCCGGGCCGAGCTGATCCTGGTCTCGAGGCCGGGGTCTGCGGCGCCGGCGAGCGCGATCTGCGAAAGGGCGGCGGCGGACAGCGCGAGAGCCGCGGTGATGCCGATCCTGGTCTGGTTGCGCACTGCGCCTGCTCCTTCCGGAGGCCTGCGGGGTTAGCTGTCGGGCTCGCGCCGAAGGAGTGGCGCTACGCGAATGGCGATTCGCCCCTGGCGGCCTCGCGGCCGCCCCTGGGTCCCCCGCTCCCGTGACCGTCGCCCTCCCCACGCTCGGGGCACGGCTGCGATCTCCGGGATTCGGCTCGTATTCGAGCCGGAACGTTAGCGGACGCTCGCAGGCTCGCAGGGGCCCTCGCCGGACGGCGCCGGGCTCCTGCTCCTGCAAGGAATCGTGCAGCCGCGCGCGTTATGAGGCGATCGCAGCTTGCACTCGCGCGCCCAGCTTGCGCCGACGTCACGCAGGATCGCGAGCATCTCGTCCACCGCGTCCGACCGCGTCGCGGCCGAGCGGGTGACGGCCCAGACGCGGCGGATCGGCGGGTCGGGCGCGATGTCGCGCAGGACGACCGCGGGGTCGGGCTGGGCGAGCTCGGGAATCAGGCCCACCCCGAGCCCCGCGGCGACCAGGCCCTGGATCACCTGGTAGTCGTCGCTCTCGAACGAGATGCGGGGCTCGAAGCCCGCGGCCCGGCAGGCGTTGATCACGTGCGCGCGGCAGGAGCTCGGCGCCTCGCCGCAGAGCCACTCCTCGTCGGCCAGGGCCGAGAGGTCCACCGTCTCCATCTGCGCCAGGGGGTGCCCGGGCGGCAGCGCGACGCGCATCGGGTCGGTGAAGATCAGCTCGGAGTCGGTGTCGCGGCCGAAGTCCTCGGGGAAGGCCACGAAGTCGAATGCGAGGGCGAGGTCGTAGTCGCCGCGCTTGACCGCCGGCACCGAGTCCTCGGGCTCGCCCTCGGCGAAGTGCAGCTCGATCCGGGGATGGCGGCGGCGGAGCTCCGACATCGCCTGCGTCATCAGGGTGGCGCTGGCGGTCGGGAAGCTGACCAGCCTCAGCCTCCCCCCTTCGAGTCCCGCGATCTCGGCCAGCTCCCGCTCGGCCTCGCCGAGGCGGGTGATCACCGCGTCGGCGTGCTCGACCAGGCGCTCCCCCGCCGGCGTCAGCCGCGGGCCCTCGCTGGTGCGCTCCAGCAGCTGCAGGCCCACCTCGCGCTCGAGCGCCGCCACCTGCTGGCTGACGGCCGACTGGGAGAGGTGCAGCGCGTCGGCCGCTGCCGAGAACGACCCCGAGGTGACGACCTCGCGCAGCACCCGCATCCGCCTCACATCGAGCATCAGTTCAGCTTATCGCCAATAGAAGAAATTCATGTTGCGCTGATAGTGACTCCGCGCGACCATGAACCCAGCCCACAGCCGAGACCGAGAGAAGGAGCGCGAGATGGCTTTCAAGACAGACGCGGAGATCACGATCAGGCTCATCGACGGCGGCGACGGCACGGCACTGCTGCGCCTGGCCGAGCGCGACAGCGCCGCGGTCCCCCCGGGCCGCCTGCTCGGCGCCTGGGTGGGCGGAGAGCTCGTCGCCGCCCGCTCGGTCAGGCGCGGCGGCGCGATCGCCGATCCCTTCCGGCCCACCGAGGGGGTCGCCGGCCTGCTCGAGCGCCGGGCCCAGCAGTTCCGCGGGGGGGACCGCCCCCGGCGGCGCCGTCACCCGCTGCGCAGGCGCTCGCGCGCGGCGCTGCCCGGCTCCCCGCCCGGCGCGGGCGGGCGGGCGATGGTCCTCGAGCGCTGCTGACCAGCCGGGCGGTCCGCCTAGGTCTCGTCGCCGCCGTCGCGCGTCGCCACGTATGCGGCCAGCGCCGCGGCGGCCACGCCGAGGCCTGCGGCCCCGGCGATCCGCACCTGCGTGCCGTAGCGGCGCATGACGAAGGCGACGACGACGCGGCCGACGAGCTCGTACAAGATGCTCATCTCGCTCCTCTCGCGTTCATGGTGTCCCCTCTTCCCGATCCTGCCTGCTCCGAACCCGGTGCGCGAGCCTGCTCTGCATCGTGAACAGCTCGATGAAGCCCGGGCCGGCGTGCTGTGAGAACTCCCCGCCGGACTCCCCGAAGGAGGCCAGGTCCCGGTTGTAGAGCGCGTAAGGCGAGCTCCGGGCGACGGCGGTCGCCGAGCCCTTGAAGAGCTTCATGGTCACCTCGCCCGTGACGACCTCGTTGAGCGAGTCCATGAAGGCGTCGAGGTCGCGCCGCAGCGGCTCGAGCCAGAGGCCCGAATACACGAGGTAGGCCCAGTGGCCCTCGAGGGCTCCCTTGAAGTTGTTCTGGTGGATCGTGCAGACGAGGTCCTCGAGCTCGCGGTGGGCGTCGATCAAGATCGCGGCTGCGGGGACCTCGTAGATGTCGCGGACCTTGAGGCCGACGATCCTGTCCTCGATGTGGTCGACGATCCCGACGCCGTGCCGGGCTCCGATCTCCGCCGGCGCGCTCGACCAGCTCGACCAGGCCGAGCCTCTCCCCGTCGAGCGAGACTGGTCGCCCGCCTTCGAAGCCCACGCGCAGGAGCTGCGGGTCGTCGAGCGCCCTCTCGGGCGGGGTGACGAGCTGGAAGACGTCGTCCGGCGGGGGTGCGTCGATGTCCTCGATCGCGTTGCCCTCCGAGGAGCGGCCCCAGAGGTTGTCGTCGATCGAGTACGGCGAGACCTCCGACCCGCCCTTCAGCGGGATGCCCTGCTCGCGCGCGTAGGCGAGCTCCTCGTCGCGCCCCATCTGCCACTCGCGCACCGGGGCGAGGATCTTCAGCTCGGGGTCCAGGGCCGCAACCGTGCCATCGAGCCGCACCTGGTCGTTGCCCTTGCCCGTGCAGCCGTGGGCGATCGTGTCGCAGCCGTGCTCGCGCGCCGCGTGGACGGCGAGCTTCGCGATCAGCGGGCGCGCCAGCGCGGTGAAGAGCGGATAGCCCCGCCCGTAGAGGCCGTTCGCCCTGATCGCGGGCAGGACATAGTCGTTGGCGAACTCGTCGCGGGCGTCGGCGACGACGGCCTCGACGGCGCCGAGGTCGCGAGCCTTGGCGACGACGGCGTCGTAGTCCTCGCCGGGCTGGCCGAGGTCCACCGTCAGCGTCACGATCTCGGCCCCGTAGCGCTCCTGGATCCACTTCACCATGACGCTGGTGTCGAGGCCGCCCGAGAACAGCAGCAGGACGCGGCCGACTCGCGCGGGATCGGCCTGGTAGGAGGCGACGCGGGGGCTCTCGGGCACCGGGTCGGGCATGGTCGGCGCCGGAGTCTGTCACGGCCCGCCCTGCCGCGGCCGCTTCGTGCCGGCCCCGGCGCTGCGACAATGGTGACGATGCGCCGATCGCTTCACAAGCCGATGCGGATCCTCTCCACCGCGCTGATCACGGCCGGCCTCGTGGTCCTAGCCGACGTCGCGGCGACGCTGCTCTGGGAGGAGCCGGTCTCCGCCGCTTACAACCGGATTCAGCAGAGCAGGGCCGGCGACCAGCTGGCGGACCTGGAGGACTCGTTCTCCACCGAGGTCGACGGCGACTTCGACGCAGAGGCGCAGACACGGGTCCTGGCCGAGCGCTTCGAGCGCCAGATCGACAAGGGGGACCCGATCGGCCGGATGAAGATCCCGAGCATCGGCATGAACCTGGTGTTGATGAACGGCACCGACACCGAGACACTCCGGCGAGGGCCCGGCCGGTACCCGCAAACCCCTCTCCCGGGACTCGGCGGCACGACCGGGATCGCCGGCCACCGCACCACCTACTCGGCCCCGTTCCGGCGGATCAACGAGATAGAGGACGGTGACGAGATCCGAATCGAGCTGCCCTACGCTGACTTCACATACGAGGTCCAGAAGCACCAGATCGTGGACCCCGGCGATGTGTACATCGTCAACCCCGTCGGCTACGAGCGCATCGTGCTCACCGCGTGTCACCCGCTCTACAGCGCCGCGCAGCGCTACGCCGTCTTCGCCAGGGTCACCAGCGTCGAGACCTTCGCCGTCAACGGCGCGGGCAAGCGCGAGGCCGCCCGCTGAGGCCGCCTTCCGGGACGGTCGCCTAGAGCGGGTCGAAGCTGTCGGCGACGGCGCGAGCCTCTGCGCGCCGCCGCTCGCTCGAGCTGCGCTCGACCCGCTTGAGCTGCAGGAAGGAGAAGCCGCCGCTGGTGAGCACGAGCGCCGTCTCGGTCCCACCGGGATAGCTCGCCCGCACCTTGAGAGCGGGCTCCGAGGCCGCGTGGGTCGGCCGCGGCTTGCTCAGCCGCGCGCGCGGGTGCCGCTGCTCGAGGTAGTCGGTCGCGAGCGCCGCCAGATCCTCCAGCTCCCGCGTGCCCTGCTCGAAGAAGACCGTGACCCCCCCAGTGGCGTCGCGGGGCACGAAGGTGAACCCGTCATAGGGGTCCCCGCTCTGCGTCCAGCCCGCGGGCAGGCCGATCACGAACCGCTCCTCGACCACCTGCCGGTCCAGCCTCACGTTCGAGGCTCTGCGGGCTTGCGCCGGCCGGGGGTGCCTCCTGCGCCGTGGACTGCCTGCGCCGGCGGGTCGAGAGGCTCGGCCTCCGCGGCTTGGCCTTGGCTCGCCTGGGGCTCGGAGGCGCCGTCGTCGTCCGAGCGCAGCAGCCCGGTGCCGATCATCACGATCCCGGCCGTGACGAGCACCCCGATCACCCCGACGGGCAGCCATCGCGGCGGCCTCCAGCGCGGTCTTGGGCTCCGGCGCTCGTCGGCTCTCCCGGCGCCGTGGCCGGGCGGGCCGCGGGTCGGGCTCGGCGGCTGCGGCCGCGGGCCCCTCCGGCATCGCGGCGCCGTTCCGCGGACCGGGGGCCGCGCCTGGAAGCGAGAGCTCGACGGGCACGCCGGTCTTGTAGTCCATGCTCTGGCCGCACCCGAGGCAGGTCATCTTCAAGCGGCCGCCGCCGACCTCCTGCGCGCGCTGGACGTCCACCCCGCCGTCGCAGTGCTGGTGCTCGGCGAGGAACCGTGAGATCCTCCGCGCTCCTCCCGCTCGAAAGCGCTCGCCGGTCGACATCGCCGGGCTAGATCCCGATCTCGTCGAGGAAGGCGCCTGGGTCCTCGATGCCGAGCTCCTTCCGCAGGCGCCGGGAGATCTCGTCCCGGGTTCTGCCAGCCAAAGCCATCCGGGTCACGAGCAGGCGGGCTCCGTCCGATGTGGCGGGCGACCCACCCGGCCGTTCGCGCGCGCCCGGCTGCCCTGCCTCGTCGAGCGCCGTGATCAGCTTTTCGGATTGCTCGGCCAGGGTGCGCGCCCGGCTGATCAAGCTCTCGCTGAGTCGCGGGCCTTGCCGGCCGCCTCCGGCGCCGGCGCGTGGGCGGGCGGATCCGCCTCCCCCAGGTGGTAGCGGCCCCATTCCCGAGCGTTCTCCCGGATGCCGCTCGGCGGCCCGCTCGCAGCGCTCGGCAGCTGCGAGGATCGCCTTGATCTGAGAGCGGACGCTCTCCGGCGCCCGGGCGCGGTCCTCGGCCGCGGACGCCCGCTTCGCCCTGCGGGACCGCGGACGCTGCACTCGTCTCGAGGTCCCCTTGGGCCCTGCTGCGGTCTCTCGAGGCCATGAGCGGCGTCAGATTACCGCCGAGCCGCGGGTGCCGGCGCCGGGCCTCGAGCGGGCTCGCGCGGGTGCCCCGCCATCAGCCGCCGACCACGTGGGGCTGCACCTCGTGCGCCTCCCCGACGCCGGCGGGCAGCTCCTCCTCCGGAGCGCGCATCGAGACTATGAAGCGGTCGTCGGGCCGCTTGATCGGCTCCGGGAAGACCACCGTGCTCAGGGTCTCCAGCATGATCAGGAGGTCGAACAGCGCGCTGCGGCGCTTCAGGTAGTAGAGGTCGTGGCAGAGCTTCCAGGCACTCCCGATCCGACTGCCGGAATACCCGCACCTCACCTGCGCCCAGCCCGTGATCCCGGGCTTCACGAGGTGACGCCGGTCGTAGTAGGAGAAGTGCGACTCGAGGTCCGGGACGAGGGAGGGCTGCTCGGGCCGAGGGCCCACCAGGCTCATCTGCCCGCGCAGAACCAGCCACAGCTGCGGCAGCTCGTCAACGTGCAGGCGGCGCAGGATGCGCCCGACCGGTGTGATCCGGTCGTCGTCGGTCCCGGTCCACATCGGGCCGCCGTGGTCTTCGCGCATCGTTCTCAGCTTGAGCAGCTCGATCGCGGCGCCCGGCTTCGCCGATCCGCGGCTGGCGGTGCAGCACCGGGCCGCGATCGGTGACCTTGATCGCGATCGCGGAGACGAGCAGGATCGGAATCGAGAGCAGCGCCGCGACGGAGCCGATCCCGAGGTCCAGCAGCCGCTTCGAGAAGGGCCCGCTCCCCCGGTAGCGGGGGTGCAGCAGGTACTGGAACCACGCGGAGTTCGTGGTGCCGAGCGGCACGTGCCCGAAGAGCTGCTCGTAGAGCTGCCCCGCCTCGAGCAGGGAGACAGGCAGGTCGAGGCAGGCGTCCGCGACGCGCTCGAAGACGTCCAGTCGCGAGATGCCGCCGGCCTCGAACTGCCTCCGGCGCGTCCCTGGGGTCGAGGGGCCGAGCACGAGCAGCTCGATGCCGTGATCGAGGATCGTCCCCCGCAGCAGCGGGAGGGAGCCGAGGCAGCGCACTCCGGCCCTGGCAGGCTCGCCGCACGCGCTCTCGGGATCGATGCACCCGACCACGGTGTAGCCGTGGACGCCGACCGCCTCGAGCTCCGCCTCGAGCCCGCGGGCGAACTCGTGGGACCCGATCACGGCGAGCCGGACCTCGCGGTCGCGCCTGAAGCGGTACGTGACCCAGCCCCCGATGGCGGTGACGATCCAGGCGCTCAGGACCGGCACCAGCAGGTCCCCGGCGTCGAGCCGGCTGACCTCGTAGCCGTCCCACTCGCTCACCCCGATCGCCAGGGCCGCGCCGATCGGCGGCGCCAGCAGATAGAAGGCTCCGGACGCGAGCGGGACCAGGTGATAGGGGATCCCCGGCCGGCGCAGGAGCGTCGAGACGCCCAGCAGGGAGGCGAACACGAGCAGTGCCTGCCACTCCGAATCGACCCGGGTGTAGACGATCGCGGCGGCGACCAGGGCGGGCGCCACCCTCAGGGCCAGCACCTCGATCCAGCGCTGGGCGCTGAGACCGGTCATGTAGGGCAGCGGGCGATCACGCCCGAGCCCGTCGGGCTCGTGCGTCATCGCCGCCCTTTCCGGAGCAAGGGCCCTAGGTGGACGGGCCCTTGGGCGTCGACAGGCGCCGCAGCGCGAAGCCGGTGCCGGTGAGCAGGAAGGCCACGCCCGCCACGATCAGGAGGTCCATGCCCGTGAACGGGAGGGATCCGATGGTGGCGTTGAGGCCGGTACCCGCCTCGTCACCGCCTGTCATCCTCGTCGCCGGCGGTGCCGACGGCTGCTCCGGTCTGCTCGGGGATGGGCGGGTTGTACTGCTTGTCGGACGGGTCGTCCGTGTTCTGGGCGAGAGCCGTGGGCGCTATGACCGCCGCCGCAAGAGCGACGATGAAGGTGAGGCAAAGCTTGATGATCCGTGTGTTCCGCATTTTTTCGTCAGTCCTCGTCGGTTGTGGGGCGGTGATCTTATGATCGTCCGGCGGACGATGCATCCTTTAGCTCTAACTCGAGCAAGGGGGTCATGTCACTCCTGGGAGCGCCCGGATCCTGCCCCCACGCCGCCTGATCATAAACTGTCCTTCTGGATTGTAGTGGCGCCGATCCCGCATCCGATCCGCCCCAGGCACGGATACGGCTGCGGGTTTCCCGCAGACTTGTGGCCCGCCGGCGCCTGCATGCCCGGTTGCAGCTCACGGCGACGCCTGCTCGAGCTTCTTCTGGAGCAGGTCGATCTCGCCGCCGCCCGGATTGAGGTCACGCGCCCGGGCCAGTGCACGCAGCGCGGCGTCGCGATCCAGCCGGGCGCGTATTCGCGCCTCCAGGTAGTAGAGGGTCCACTCGTCGGGCTTGCGCTCCTGGGCGCGCGCCAGCGCGGCGAGGGCCCGCTCGTAGTCCCCCGCGCCCTCGGCGATGATCGCCTCGGCCGCGAGCGGCCGGTCGCTGAGGGGGTTCAGGTCTGTTGCGCGGTCGAGGTCCGCGTAGGCGCGCTCGCGGCCGGCGCTCCCCCTCTCCAGCGCGGCGTCCGTGTACCGCTCGCTGAGCCAGAGCGGCACGAGGGCGAGGGCGACGAGCCCGGCCGCGACCCCGCCCGCCACACCGGCTCGCGAGGGGGCCCGAGGGCCCCCGCGGGGCTCGGAGAGCGCTGGAGCCGCGGCGGCGCCGAGCGCATAGGCCATGGGCAGGGTGATCGACGGATACGCCCAGAACCACTCGACTCCCGCGTGGACCAGCCAGTAGGCGCCGATCCCCGCCGCTCCCGCGGCTAGCGCGGCTGTGGGCGGCCCGGCTCGCCGTGACCTCCACAGCGCGAGGGCGCCTGCGCCGACGAAGAGCCCGAACAGGACTAGCCCGGGCAACCCCAGCTCCGATGCCATCAGCATCACGACGCTGTGGGGGTCCTCCGGCTGCTGGTCGGCGTCGCGCGAGAGCAGGTAGCTGAAGCGGAAGCCCCCGGCCCCTCGACCGGCCAGCGGCTCGGCCTCGAAGTCGTCGAGCGCCACTCGCCAGAAGTCTCCCCTGTCGCTGCGCAGGTCGAACCCGTAGCGACTGCCCTCCTGCGTCAGGTCCGGGGTCCCGGCGCTGAACTCGTCGACCTGCCTGTTGAGCGCCTCGAGCGGCCCTCCCTCGGCCCTGAAGGCGACGACGGCGAGACCGATCACCGCAATGGCGGCGATCGCGATCGCGGCGATCCTGCCCGCTCGCTGAGCCCGCTCGGAGAAGCGCGGCTCGTACCCGACGCGACACAGCACCGCTGCCACCGCGAAGACGACCGCCGCGCTGATCGCCATCCCGGCGCAAGCCGCGCGCAGCTCCGACTGGGCCTCGGAGACGACCCCTCCCGAGCCGTTGTAGACGTCGAGGACCAGCGGCAGCGCCGCAAGGGCGCCCAAGACCGAGAGCCCCAGCCACACGCTCGCCCTCCAGCGGGCGGGGTGCAGGCCGATGAAGCACGCCACCCCTGCCGCGGTCGCGAAGACCGTGCCCCTGCTCTGGGTGAGTACGGCGAGCTCCATGCAGAGCGTGGCCGCGGCCGCAGCTGCTGCGCGGACGCGCCAGTCGAGCTCGCGCGAGGCGGACAGGGGGACGAGAGACAGCACACTCATGACGAAGAAGGCGGCAACCGCGTTGCGATACCCGAGCGGGTACTTGAGCGTTGCGTCTTGGTCGAGCATGTCGGAAGGGTCGTCGCCGATGGCGAGGGCGACCAACGTCGCGACCGCTATCGCCGCTCCTGCGGCGGCAACGGGCGCCAGGGCGAGCGGCGCGCGGCGTTGCCCCAGCACCAGGCAGATCCAGGCGCCTAGTGCGAACGCCGCGGCATACGTCAGCACCCGCAGGCCGTCTTCGAGCGCGACGTCCGCCGCCGGCGACCATAGGGCCGAGATCAGCGTCCACCCCCCCAACGCGATCAGCGCGAACAACGAGAGGAGCGCGGACCTCCCCAGGCGCCCGGGCCACGGCACGAACGCGAAGAGCAGCGCCAGGGTGGCGAAGATCACGATCGCTCCGGGGAGGAAGGCCACAGGGAAGTAGGCGCCCCGCTCCCACGCCCACCACACCATCACCCCCGCGATCACGGCCGCGGGCAGGGCCGCCGCCACGGGCCTCACCAGTGAGGCGGAGGAGCCGGGCTGCGCCGTCGCTCGGGCTGTCCCGGCTGCTCGCTCCACCCGGGGCACGCTAGCCGACGTGCCCGACCGGACATGCGTCCACGCGTACCCGAAACTCTCACCGGGCCGGGGGCGTGCCCGATGGACGCGTAATGCGGCGCCTGGCCAAGATCGCGATCCTCGTGGCCGCGGCCGCCTGCCTCGCCGCCGCCGCGCCGGCGGGGGCGGCGACCACGGGCCCGGGCAAGGTCAACCTGATCCGTAACGCGACCTCCTCCTTCGACCCCTACCTGACGGGCTCGACCGGCGCCCAGAAGCAGTGGATCGCCGACACCTACTGGCGCATCCGCGGCTACGACCCGTTCTTCGCGAACGTCGGTGCCACGAGCTGGACCGGGCCCGCCCACTACTACGAGGATCTCTACGCGATCTACCGCGACGTGCCCGCAGACCAGCAGCTCCTCGCGGACCACCCCGACTGGGTCCTGCGCGACCCCGCCGGCAGGGCCCTGTTCATCCCCTACGACTGCAACGGGCAGACCTGCACCCAGTACGCCGCGGACTTCGGCAACCCCGGCTACCGGAGCTGGTGGATCTCCAGGGCCAGGAGCACCCTGGCCATGGGCTACGAGGGCATCTTCATCGACGACGTGAACATGGAGATGAGGGCCGGGAATGAAAGCGGTCAGGACGTGACGCCGATCGATCCACGCACCGGCGCCGCGATGACCGCCGCTTCCTGGCGGCGCTACATGGCCGAGTTCACCGAGCAGATCGACGCAGCGCTCGACGGCTACGAGATCGTCCACAACACCCACTGGTGGGTGGACCATTCCGATCCGTACGTGCAGAGGCAGATCGACTCCGCCGACATGATCGAGCTCGAGCGGGGCTACAACGACGGCGGCCTGGTCGCCGGCGCCGGCGCGTGGGGCTTCGAGAGACTGATGGCCCACGTGGACTGGCTGCACTCCCGAGGCAAGTCCGCCATCTTCGAGCCGTACAACCTGAATGCGGCCAAGCAGGAGTACGAGCTGGCCGCCCACTACCTGACCAAGGCCGCGAACGACGCCATCGCCTCGGACTTCCGGGCCGATCCGGGGAACTTCTCCGACGACTGGCTCACCGATCTGGGGGCACCGCTGGGGGCCCGCTACCGCTGGAACGGGCTCTGGCGCCGGGACTACGCGAACGGAATCGCGCTGGTCAACCAGCCGGGCCAGCCCACCCGGACCGCAGAGCTGGAGCCCTACAGGACTCTGGCCGGACAGCAGGTCAGCTCCGTGACCCTCGGCGCCTCGCGGGGCGCGGTCCTCCTCGGCAGCACGGAGCGCGACCCGACTTCGATCTCGATCACAGCCCAGGCCCTGAACCGGGTGAAGGTCGCCGGGCGGGTGAAGCGCGCCCGCTCCGGCGGCGTGAAGCTGCGCGTCATGCGAGGCCGCAAGGTCGTGCGGAGCCGCAGGACCACGCTCAGCGCCAAGGGCCGGTTCGCCGCCGTGGTGGGCAGGCTGGGCGGCGGCCGCTACCGCGTCGAGGCCGTCTACCCGGGCAGCTGGGACACGAAGGCTTCCTCCGCCACCCGCCGCTTTCGCGTGAGCTGAGTGCCGGCCGGGCCCAGGCCCGGTGCCCGATCTTCGCGACCTCGATACTGCATGCCATGCGCACCGGCATGGCGGCACTCGCAACGGCGGCGGCGGCGGGGCTCCTGCTGCTCACCCTCACTGATGGCACCGGCTCCGTGGAGGAAGATGGCGGAGCCGCCACGCGCGCCCCCGCGGGCGAGCTCGAACAGGAGGGGGCCCCCATGCGCGAGCCCAGGAAAGTCAGCACACCCGCGCGCGAGCCCGAGTGGGTCGGCGACCCTGGCCAGGGCCGTGTCAACTTCATCCGCAACGCGACTTCGCCGTTCGACCGCCACTTGACCGACTCGACGGCGGCGGAGCGGCGCTGGATGGCCGCGGCCTACTGGCGCGTCCGCGGCTACGACCCGTTCTTCGCCGACTCCGGAGCCCTCGACTGGGCCCCGCCCGCCCACGTCTATCAGGACCTCTACGCGATCTACCGCGACGTGCCCGCAGACCAGCAGCTCCTCGCGGACCATCCCGACTGGGTCCTGCGCGACGCCGCCGGCAGGGCCCTGTTCATCCCCTACGACTGCGACGGGCAGACCTGCACCCAGTACGCCGCGGACTTCGGCGATCCCGGCTTCAGGGGCTGGTGGATCTCCCGGCTGGTGGGCGTCCTCGCCCGCGGATACCAAGGCGTCTTCATCGATGACGTGAACATGGAGATGAGGGTGAGCGACGGCTCCGGCCGGGACGTGCGGCCTCTCGACCCCCGCACGGGCCGGTCCATGAGAGACGCCGACTGGAGGCGCTATCTCGCGGAGTTCACCGAGCAGATCAGGATCGCGCTGCCACCCGCGATCGAGATCGTGCACAACGCGCACTGGTGGATCGATCGAGACGACCCCTATGTGCGGCGACAGCTGGCAGCCGCCGACCTGATCGAGCTGGAGCGCGGCTACACGGACCCCGGCCTCAGCGAGGGCGCCGGGCGGTTCGGCTTCCGCACCCTGATGGCGCATGTGGACTGGCTCCACTCGCTCGGCAAGTCGGTGATCCTCGAGCCCCACGGGCTCGACCCCGCCAGGCAGGAGTTCGAGCTCGCGGGGTACTTCCTGACCCGGGCGGGCGAGGATGCGATCGCCAGCGACTACCGGTCCGATCCCGACGACTTCTCCCCGGCGTGGCTCACCGACCTCGGAGCGCCTCGCGGCCCCCGGGAGCTGAGAGCGGGGATCTGGCGCCGCCACTTCGACGGAGGCCTCGTGCTCCTGAGGGAGCCCGGCGGGCGCCCTCGCACGATCCGGGTGAATCCCCCTCATCTGGACCTCGCGGGCCGCGAGGTCTCGCAGCTCAGGCTGGCCGCCGGGCGCGGAGCGGTCCTGCGGCGAATCCAGCCTGACTCCGCGCCATGATGCCGCAGTGCGCCCCCGGCCCCTGATCCTCGGCTACCACGCGCTGGGAGACGTCCCGCGCGAGCACGACCCGGGCAACCTCGTGGTCCATCCCGACCGCTTCCGCGCCCAGATCCGCTCGCTGCGTCGCCGCGGCTACGAGCTGGTCACGGTCGCCGAGTTCGCCGATCGCATGCGCGCGCACGGGCGGCCGCCGAGGGGCGTGTGCGCGCTCAGCTTCGACGACGGCACCCTCGACGGCCTCGAGCTGTTGCCCGGCATCCTGCGCGAGGAGGGCGCCGCGGCCACCATCTACGTCTGCCCCGGGCTGCTCGGCGTCTCGAACCCGTTCATGCCCGCCGACGCGGGGGTGAGGCTGATGGAGGCCGACGAGATCCGCGCGGCGAGCTCCTTCGACTGCATCGAGATCGGCTCCCACACGACCACCCACGTTGAGCTCGTCGACGCCGATGAGGCCTTCGCCCTCGCCGAGATGACCGCCTCGAAGGCCGCCCTCGAGGAGATGATCGGGACCGCCGTCGAGACCTTCGCCTATCCGAACTGCACCTACTCGAGCGCGTGCCCGGGGGCGGCGCGCAGAGCCGGCTACACGGCCGCCGTCACCTGCGGCCTGCGCGGGAGCTGGGAGCCCTACGAGCTGCAGCGCGAGCTGATCGACGGCCTCGACCGCGAGCTCACCTTCGCCCTGAAGTCGCGGGGGGCCTGGAAGAGGCTGTTCGACTCGCCACCGGGCAGGCTGGCCAGGAGAGCGGCCAGGCGCCGGCGTCACCCCGCTTCGGTGGAGACCTCCGCGTAGAGCCCCTCGATCGAGTCCACCATGCCGTTGAGGCTGAAGCGGCGCTCGGCGATCTCCCGTCCGCGCGCCCCCATCGCAGCGCCCAGCTCCGCATCCTCCCCGAGCCGCTCGAGCGCCGCGGCCAGGGCGGGCGGATCGCCCGGTGGGACGAGGATGCCGCTGCGGCCGTCCGCGACCGCCTCGGGCACCCCGCCGATGGCGCTCGCCACCACCGGCAGGCCCGCCGCCATCGCTTCGAGCAACCCGATCGGCATCGCCTCAAATGAGTCGGACGGAAGCACGAAGCCGTCGAGAGCGAGCAGATGCGGCTCGGGCCGGCCGCCGTAGTCGAACAGGCGAATGCGATCGCCCGCCCCCCGCCGGCCGATCAGCTGTTGCAGGGCGTCGCGCTCCGCGCCCTCGCCGACGATCGCCAGCCGCAACCCCGGCGCGCGAGAGCCGAGCAGCGCCGCCGCCTCCACGAGGTGATGCAGGCCCTTCTCCCAGCGCAGGGCGCTGACGGCCCCGAGCAGCCGGCCCTCGCCTCGCCATTCCAGCAGCGCCGGGTCTGGGGCGGCGCCGCGGTCGATGGACACCCCGCTGTGCACGACGCGGCGGCGGTCGCGCCTGGCGATGTGCAGCCGGTCGGCGTAGGCGCGCTCGAACTCGGCGACGCAAACGAGCCGCGCGGTCAGAAGGCCCAGCGCCCGCTCCGCGTTCACGACGGAGGACCGCCGCAGGCGCGGATGGCTGAGGTCTCGCCGGTACTCGTTGCTGATGAAGGCGAAGCAGTGCGGCGTGTAGAGGACGGGCAGCCTCGCCGCTCCCACGAGCCGCAACAGCAGGCCGGCCTTGACGCCGTGGGCGTGGCCGACGTCGAAGCCGCCCTGCGGCGAGCAGCGAGTGCAGGGCGCGCGCGGCGGGCAGGTCGAGGCCCGGGGAGAAGATGGCGCCGGTCAGATCGAGGCGGTGAATCGTCGCGCCGGCCTCCTCCAAGGCCGCGTATGCGGTGCTGCGGGGCGGGCCGACGATCGTGACCTCGTGCCCGCGCGAAAGCAGGCTGCAGCCGAGCTGCCTCACGTGCTCGGCGACCCCGCCGTCCGGGGGCTCGTACATCTGGACGATCCTCATGGGCACCTCCTAGAGCGAATCGTCCGGCTGGGCTTCGGGGCCGCCGGCGCCGGGTCCCGCGCCGCGCCCCACCATGCCGCGGACGAGGTCGTAGTCGTCGGGGTAGAACGTGCGCTCGATGGCGAGGAGCACCGCGAGGTAGGTGACCCCGCAGAGCACCAGGGCCGGCCAGAGAGGCAGGTGCAGGAGGAGCTGGACGGCGGCGAGGGCCGCAGAGGCGATCGCGGGGCCGGCGAAGGCGCGGGTGACGGTGAAGCGCCCGACCGTGACCCAGACCTGGCGCACGCTGTAGACGGCGAGCGCGATGCCCGAGACGACGGCGGCGGCGGCCGCGCCGGACGCGCCGTAGAGCGGGATCAGGGCCAGGTTGAGGATCACGTTCGCGACGAGCACGGCCGCGATCCCCCGGGCGAAGGCCCCGGGGCGGTGCCGAGCGATGAGCAGCGAGCTCGAGTACCAGTTGATCCCGTACAGCACCGTCATCGCGCCCAGGAAGCGCAGGGGAAGCACCGCGTCCTCGAAGTCCGCTCCGTAGAGGAGGTCGATCAGCTCGGGGGCGAACACGATGTAGGCGACGCCGACCGGCATCAGCACGGCGGTCAGCAGCTTCAGCCCGATCACCGACCCCCGGGCCAGAAGCGCCCTGTCGCGTTCGCCCTGCCGCGCGAGCCAGGGAAGCATGGCCGCGCTGAAGGAGACCCCGATGAACATCGTCGCGTCAACGAGGCGGTAGGCGGCCCCGTAATGCCCGACCTGCACCTGGTCGCCGCCGGTGAGGAAGCTGATCAGCGCTGCATCGAGGCGGAGCAGGACGGTGAACATGAGGCTGGCGGCTCCGATCGGCGCGCCCGCCTTGAGCAGTTCGAGCCACTGGGAGCGGTCGGGCGCCAGGTGCGGGCGCACGACCCGGGTCCTCAGCAGCAGGTCGGAGACGAGGTAGCCGAAGACCGATCCCCCGACGAAGACGACGGTCGCCGGGATCAGGCCGCCGCCCGAGAGCAGGATCGCGATGCCGACGATCGACGTCGCAAGGCGTTGCAGGACCAGCCCCAGCGCCCCCAGCTCCATGCGCTCGTACGCCTGGGTGACTCCGTGAAGCGTCTGGGTCAGCATCTCGATGCCGACGCCGAGGCCGACCAGCAGGACCGCGATGCGGGTTTCCGCCGAGTAGGGGCCGAGCAGCACGATGCCGGCGAGCACCCCCATCAGGGCGAAGAGCATCATCGTCTTGAGGACGAGCACGTTGCTCAGCAGGCGGTCGAGCTGCGAGCGGTCCTTCGCGAGCTCCCGCGCCAGATACTGGTCCATGCCGAAGCCGGCGCCGATCAGGACGATCGAGCTGAGCGAGAGGCCGAAGATGAAGTTGCCGAAGTCCTCGCCGCCGAGCTCCCTCGCCATCACGACGTAGAAGGCGATCGACGCGAGCTTCGCGACCACCTCCCCCACCGAGCGGGCGATCGTGTTGCGCGCGATTCGCTTCGACTGCCCGAACTCGCGCGGCTGATGGTCCTCCTCGCGCACCTGCGGCGCGGCCAGGTGCTCGCGGGCGGCGAGCCCTTCGTATTCCCCGGCGAGCTTCCCGGTCATCTGCTCGAGTCGGAACTCGGCCTCCACGCGGCGCCGCCCGCGGGTCCCCACCTCCTGGGCGAGGGACCGGTCGAGCAGGTACGGCTCGAGGGCCTCGGCGAGCTCGTCGGGCCGCGCCGCGCCGATCAGGGTGCCGGCGTCCCCGACGATCTCGGCGATGCCCCCGTCATTCGGAGCGACCACCGGTCGCGCGTGGCTCATCCCCTCCAGCAGGACCAGCGGGGTCCCCTCCACCCCTCTCTTGCTCCGCGGCTTGCGGCTTGCGAGAGCCACCACCCTGGAGCTGGCATAGAGGGCGTCGATGTCCGGGACCCAGCCGAGAACCTCAGCGCGGCGCTCCAGCCCGAACTGCGCGATCAGGTCCGTGAGCTCGGCTCGGTGGCGGGGAGCCTTGGGATCGACGGGCCCGGCGATCGCCAGCCTGGCGTCCACGCCGCGATCCCGCAGCAGCGCGAGCGCCCGGATCAGGTTCGCGGGGCCCTTGAGCGGGTCGATGCGCCCGACGGCGAGGATCAGGGGGTCGGTCTCGGCTGCGGGCGACGTGCGAGGAAGCCGCACGCCCGGATGGCAGACGGCGATCCTGTCCTGCAGCCAGGCCGGGAAGGCCGCCGCGACGGCGCCGGAGACGCAGAGGATGCGGTCGCTCGAGGGGCCGATCACGCGCGGGGCGAGCCAGTCCCAGTCGTGGCCGTGCTTCATCCACAGCATCGGCAGGTCTACCTGGCGCGCCAGGTAGCCGCCGAAGAGCGCGGCCTTCGTCCCGTTCGCGTGGATTACGTCGAAGCCGCCTCCGAGCCGCTGGGCGAGGGCGCGCGCCGCGAACGGGAACCGGGGCACCGACCGCTTCCCCGGCAGCGGGACGACGTGGCACGGCGTCCCGAGATCCCTGACCTCGTCCTCGAAAGGGCCGTGGTTCATCAGGACCACGGTCGCCTCGAAGCGCGAATCGAGGGTCGCGATCAGCCGCAGCAGGACGTTCTCCGAACCACCCTCCTGTGCGAATGGGTGGAGGAACAGGACCTTGACCGGGCGCCGCAGGGCGGGCCGGTCCCGGCCGAGGGCGGGCGCGGGAACGGTGCTCATCGCCGGCGCGATCCGCGCTGCAGTACCGGTCGTCCCCCCGCTCTACGCTTCCGCCACGGATGAACCCGCAGGCCCACCCACTGATGCGCGCGCTGGAGGGCGTCTCGCGAGCGATGCTCGTCGGGCCCGCGGCGGGGCTCGTCGGCCTCGCGTTGTTCTCGCTGCTCTACCTCTACCCGCCGCCGGCGATGCCGGCGGCGGTGGCCGGAGGGATCTTCCTGGCGGGGGTCCTGGCGCTCGCGATCGTCCGCTACGAGTGGGCGGCGGCGCTGGGCTTCTCGCTGCTCGCCGTCGTCATGGTCGAGCCCGCGCCGCCGGACGTCGTCTTCGCGATCGTGATCGCCCTCGCGCTTGTGACGGGGCGCTTCTACCTGTCGGCCGTGCCGATGCCGATACTCGCCCTGTTGATCGGCTTCCTCGCCCTCAACCTGATCTCCGTGGTCGAGGTGATCGAGCCGGGGCGGGCCGTCGTCTTCCTCGCGATCACGATCTATCTGGTCGCCTTCGGCATCTGGGTGGCGGGCTTCGTCCGGGCGGCCTCGCGGGCGCGACTCGTGCTGCTCGCCTATCTCTTCGCGGCCGTGACCTCCGCGGCGCTCGGGTCGCTCGCCCTGCTCGTCCCGTACCCGGGCAGCGAGATCTTCCTGCTCGACGGCTGCTGCCGCGCGAAGGGGCTCTTCCAGGACTCCAACGTCTACGGGCCGTTCCTGATCCCCGCGGCGCTGATCCTGCTCCAGGAGACGATCGAGCCGCGGCTGGTCCGCCTCGCCAGGCCCTGGAAGCTGCTCCTGCTCGTGGTCCTGATGACGGGCGTGATCCTCAGCTTCTCGCGCGGAGCCTGGATCAACCCGCGGTGGGCCTGCTGGTGATGGTCCTGGTGCTCGTGCTGCGCCGCGGCGGGGCGAAGCGCGGAATCGCGGTCCTGGCGGTGGTCGCCACGGCGATCGGGGCGGTGGCCGCCGTGGTCGTCGCGGGCGGATCGCTCGACTTCCTTCAGCAGAGGACGGGGTCCAGTCCTACGACGTGGAGCGGATCGGGGCGCAGCGGACCGGCGTCGAGCTCGCGTCCGAGCACCCGTTCGGCGTCGGCCCCGGGCAGTTCGAGGAGCTTTCGCCGGTCGCGACCCACAGCACCTACGTCAGGGTCCTCGCCGAGCAGGGCGTTCTCGGCTTCTTCGGGTTCCTCGCCGTGATGCTCGCCACGCTGCTGTTCGCGGTCAGGAACGCCGCGCGGGGGATCAGCACATACGGGATCGGATCGGCCGCGCTGCTCGCTGCCTGGTGCGGCCTGCTCGTCAACAGCCTCGCAGTGGACACGCTTCACTGGCGCCACCTCTGGCTGGTCGCGGCCCTGATCTGGGTTGCGGCCATGCGCCCGGCGTCGCGACGATCGCCCTGACTCAGCTCCACCGGCCGGGAGGAGGCAGGCACCTCACGCGGGCGCTGCATGTAGTGATAAGGCGAGACCTCCTGCTTGGCGCCGATCACGACGAGCCCCATGGGCCGGATGTCGAGCCGGGCGAAGATGTCCTGGGCGTCGATGATCGACTCGGGCGTGAGCGTGTCGAGGCGGCCGACGAGCAGGACCTCGTCGGCGTGGGGAGCGAGCGCCTGGACGTCGGCGATCCCGAGGAGCGGCGGCGAGTCGATCAGCACGTAGTCGTAGGACGCCTCCCGCACCAACGCGAAGAACCGGTTCGCGGCTTCGCTGGAGAGCAGGCGCGAGGGATCGTCCGGCTCCTCGCCGCTGGTGATCACGTCGAGGTCATAGCCGCCGGTGCCGTCGCCGCCGGAGGCGTCCTGCACGACGGCCTCCAGCGCCAGGCTGCTGTCTGCGGCGGTCTCGGTGAACTCGATCGCCTCGGTCAGGCCGGGCTTCATCTCCAGGCCGAACATGCGGTGCATGGTCGGCACGCGCAGGTCCGCGGTGATGATCAGCACGCGGTGCCCCGCCTGGGCGAGGGCGCGCCCGGCACGGGCCGTCACGGTGGTCTTGCCCTCGCCGTGGAGCGCGCTGGTGACCAGGATCACGGACTTCCGTTCAGGAGGGACCGCGGCGCGGATCGCCGCCCTGAGTGTCTGGTAGGCCTCGTGCTCCGCCGCCGTCGAGGTCGCCAGGCGCTTGCGGCGGAAGCCTCGCCGCACGTATGGGACCGTGGCCAGAACGGGCAGCCCGCCCGCCAGGCGGGCCACTTCGCGTGCCCCGCGCACTCCCGGCCGCAGCTGGTCGGCCGCGAGCGCCAGCAGCACGCCGAGGAAGAGGGAGCCGAACAGGGCCAGGACGGTGTTGCGGACCGGCCGCGGGGTCGCGGGGTCGCTCGGCACTTCGGCGGCCTGCGCGAGCTGGAGCTCCGAGCCCGCGAGCTGCAGCTCGACCGTGATCTGGCTCAGCCTCTGCTGGATCGCGCCGATCTGGGCCTGCGCTCCGGCGGTGCCCGAGAGCACCTCGATCTGGGCGTCCAGGTCCTGGCGCGCGCGCTCCAGCCGCTCGCGCTCCTGCTCCGCCTGTACGGTCAGGAAGCTGTTCGCGACCGCCTGGGCGATCTGGGCCGAGCGCTTGGCGTCGCCGTCCGAGGCGACGACATTGATGATGTTCGCCTGCTCGTCCACGGAGGACTCGACGCTGTCCTCGAGGGAGTCCACGCTCTCCCCCTGTACCTCCTGGGCAGCCGGGGCGAGCACCTCCTGGCTGGTGAGGAGCGTCTCGAGCGTCGCGAGCCTGCGCTTCGTGGACTCGGCATCGAGCGAACCGAGCGCGCCAGACTGCTCGTCGAGCGAGATCCTGGCGACCGACTCGTAGGTCTTGGGCAGGAGCAGTGAGAGCACGAGGACGGTGACCGTGACCACGCCGACGGTCAGCGCGATCAGCCAGCGCCCGCGGCTGATCGCCTGCATGTAGCGGCGCACGTCGGCGCTCGACTCGTCGAGCCCGCTGCCCTGGATCTCCTGCTCTGTGTGAGCTTTCCATGCTTGAAGCTGGCGGCCTGTCCGCAGGAGAGTAGTTCTCCCGCGGTCCGCGTCGACCTTCAATCAGACCTGGATCCGAGTTCTCGGTAGACGGAGAGGTGTGCCTTGAATCATCGCCGCGAGGGTGAAGCCGCTCGGCATGCCGGCGCCTCGCGCGGCCTCGCCCAGGCGGGCCATCTCCGCGGCCGGTCACCGAGCAGGTCGGAGATCGCGGCCCGAAGCGCGCGGGGCGGGTCACGGGCGGGAACCAGGCGACCGGCTGATGCCGTCCGGGATCGCCTCTCCGGTCCCCCCCGACGGCCGTCGCCGCGATCGGCAGGCCGAAGGCCATCGCCTCGAGGACGGCGTAGGGCAAAGACTCGGCCCAGGACGCGAGTGTGAACAGGTCGGCGACGGAGAGGACGGCGCTCGCGGCTGAGGTGGCCGAGCAGCCTGGACCGAGTACCCGGTGCCGGACCGGGCGGCGAGCTGCTTCGAGCGCGGGCGCTCCGGGCCGTCCCCGGCGATCGCCAGGACCGCGGCGCGGATGGCTCGGCGGCGACCGCGGGCCAGGCCTCGATCAGGGTTTCGATGCCCTTGCCGGGCCGCAGCCCGGGGACGCGTCGAGACGATCGGCCGTCCTCGTAGCGCGCAAGCCCGCGAGCGCGGGCTCCGGCTCGCGGCTCGGGGGCAGCGGGGGTCCCGTTGTAGCACGACGCGGGTCCGGCTCGCACGGCCCGACCGAGCAGGCGAGCTCGCGCTCGGCCTCGCAGACGCAGACCACGCGCGTCGCCAGAGGCGGCTGAGCGAGGCGCTCGATCCGGCGGTAGCGGCGCGCGCCGGGCCTCCGAGCCGAAGTAGCGCGGCGAACGGATAGCCGTGCGGGGTGTGACCCGCGGGCACCGCGGGTGGGCCACGCGCGCCGGCTCGCGCGTAGACGCGCTCCCTTGGAGCCGTGCGCGTGCACCAGGTCCGGGCGCGAAGGCGCGCCAGGCGCCGATCACCTCCCCGCAGGCTCGCGCAGGTCCTGGCGCAGCGATATCGCGCGCGACCATCTCCACGGGGATGACCCGGACGGCGAGCTCGCTCGGTCGCGGTGGGCGAGCGGGCCGCAGACCGCCACCTCGTGGCCCGTCGCCGGCGAGCCCCCGCGCGAGGTCGCCGGACGTGCCTGAAAGGCGCCGCCCTCGTCCGGGCGGATGCACCAGCAGGATCCGGGCCACCTCGCCCCGGGCGCCCCTCACCGGGCCGCGGCGAGCGCCTCGACCACGAGCTCGAGCTGTTCCTCGCTGATCGGGGGAAGAGCGGCAGCGTGATCGCGCGCGCGGAATAGGCGTCGGTGAGCGGCAGCTCGGCGTCGCGCCGTCGTAGGCGCTGAAGCGGTGCACCGGCGGGTAGTGAAGGCTCGTCTGGACGCCGCGCCTCGGCGAGCTCGCGCGCGCGCCGTCGCGGTCGATGCCTGGTCCAGGACGACCGTGAACAGATGGTGGGCGCGCTCGCCGCCGGCGCGGCCGGCATCGTCGCGGGTGACGCCGTCGAGGCCGGCGAGCCGCTCGCGGTAGCGCGGCGGCCGCCGCGCGCGAGCCGTTGTCGGCGTCCAGCCGCGCCAGCGCGCGCGGTGGCCAGCGCGGCCCGTGGCTCGTCGATCCGGTAGTTGAAGCCGAGCTCGACCACGTCGTAGCCGCTCGCGTGCCCTCGGTGGCGGTCCCAGGTCAGCGACGTCATCCCGTGCGAGCGCAGCAGCCGCGCACGCTTCGCGCACCTCGTCGTCGTCGGTGACGACCATCCCGCCCTCGCCGACCGGGAGGTTCTTGTTCGAGAAGAAGCTGAAGGCGCCGGCGAGGCCGAAGGTGCCGAGGTGCCGGTCGTCGAGCGCTGCCGCCGAGCCCGTGCGCGGCGTCCTCGAGCAGCAGCAGGCCGCGCTCGGCGGCCAGGGCTCGGCGAGCTCGCGCGCTCTCGCCGGGGTGCCCGCCGTAGGTCATGTTCATGATCGCCCTGGTGCCGGTCGCTGAGCGCGGCCTCGGCGGCCTCGGCCGAGAGCCAGGGCCGCTCGAGCGCCGCGATGTCGGCGAACACGGGCGTCGCGCCGGTGTAGCGAACCGCGTTCGCGGTGGCGACGAAGGTGAGCGAGGGGACGATCACCTCGTCGCCGGGCCCGAGCCCGGCCGCCAGGCAGATCAGGTGCAGCGCGGCCGTGCAGTTGGTGACGGCGATCGCGTGCTCGCGCGCCCGATGTAGGCGGCGAATCGCTCCTCGAGCTCCTCGGTCCGCGGGCCCATGCTGAGCCAGCCCGAGCGGTAGGTCTCGACGACGGCCTCGATCTCGGCCTCGCCGACCTCGACGTCGGCGAGCGGGACCCGCCAATCAGGCATCCTCGAACAGCTCCGGGTGCGCCTCGATCTCGGCGGTGGCCCGCTCGTGCTCGCCGACGGTCCCGATGTCGAACCAGACGCCCGGGCCCGTGTAGGCGGCCACCCTCCTGCTCGCGTCCGAGCATCGCGCTTGACCACGTCCGGGAAGTCGAAGTGGCCGTCGGGGATCAGCTCGAGCACCTCGCGGGTCGTAGACGTAGATGCCCATGCTGACGTCGAAACTCATGGTCGGCTTCTCGACGTAGTCGTCGACCGAACCCATCGTCGGACTCGATCACCCCGAGGTCGATGTTGACGTTCTTGCTGGTGGGTGGCGATCGTCAGCGCGCCGTCGTGGCCGTGGTGGAAGCGCATCAGGTGCCCGTAGTCGAGGGTGGTGAGCATGTCGCCGTTCATCGCCAGGAACGGCTCGTCGAGGTCCTCGATCCGGCGCAGCGCCCCCGCCGTCCCGAGCGGCTCGTCCTCCCACCAGTAGTCGCAGCTCGAGCCCTCGCGGCAGCTCGACATGGTCGAGGTAGGCCTTGATCAGGCCCCCGAGATGGCCGACCGAGAGGTCGATGCGGGTGAAGCCATCGCGCGCGAGCTGGCGGATGATCAGCTCGAGGATCGGCCGCTCGGCTACCGGCACGCAGCGGCTTCGGAAGCACCGTCGTGTAGGGGCGAAGCCGCGTCCCCTTGCCCCCGGCCAGGATCACCGCCCTCATCTGGCGTCACCCGGCGTCGCCGCCGCCCTCCCCCTCGCCGGCGGCCGCGGGCGCGGTGGTGAGCTCGTAGTTCCGGTAGTAGAGGGGCCGCGCCTCGACGTCGGCGAACATGCCCGGCGCGGATCGCGCCGACCAGGTCGCGCGATCGCGCCGGGGACGCGTGTGCTCGGCTCGAAGCCCGAGCCGGTCCCGGATCTTCTCGAAGGACACGCGGTAGTTGCGCGCGTCCACGCCGCCCTCGGTCCAGGTCACCTCGCCCTCGCCGTCGAGCGCGTCGAGCGCCGCCTCGACGATCATGCGCTTGGTGTAGTTGCCGTCGTCGCCGCCGACGTTGAAGACCTCGCCGCCGACGGCCTCGGCGGGCGCCTCCAGCACGGCGATGATCGCCGCCGAGATGTCGTCGACGTGGCAGTAGGGCCGCCAGGTGTCCGCGTCGTAGACCTCGAGCTCGTGCCCGAGCGCGAGCTCGCGGGTGAACTCCGAGATCGTCAGGTCGAAGCGCATCCGCGGCGAGATGCCGAAGGCGGTCGCGACCCGCAGCACCGTCGGGGCGAAGCCCGCGCTCGCCGGCGCCGTCGAGGATGTCGCCCTCCATCTCCACCTTGGTCTCGGCGTAGAGCGAGAGCGGGTGAAGCTCGTCGTCCTCGCTCGCGGGCTCGTCGTCGGTCCGGAGGCCGTAGTTGCTGCAGGTCGAGGCGAACACGAAGCGGTCGATCCCGCGCTCGCGGCTGCGCTCGAACGACGGTTCGTGCGCCGTCGAGGTTGACCGATCGAGCGAGCTCGGGGTTGCGCTTGCAGACGGGATCGCCGACGAGCGACGCGAGCAGGACCACGTCGGTGATCCCCTTCGAGCGCCGCGTCCACGTCCTCCGCCTGAGCGGACGTCGCCCTGGAGGAAGCTGAAGCGATCCGCCTCCAGCACCCCCGCCAGGGCTCCGCCGTTGCCGTAGAGGAGCGAGTCGAGGACGCGGACCCGTAGCCCGCGGACGAGCAGGTGCCGGGTCAGGACCGAGCCGATGTAGCCGGCCCCGCCGGCGACGAGGACGGTGCGCTCGTCGCTCGTCACGGCTTCAATCTACGTCCTGGGCGGCAAATCGCCTGCAGCGCCCCTTTCGCGCCGCGCCGCCTACTGGCCCAAGCCGCCGCTTCCGTCGGGCGGCGCGACCCCTCCGGAGTCGCGGTCTCGGTCGCGGGCTCGGTCTCCGTCGCCTCTGTCGTGGCCGGGGCCGTCCCCGACGTCGGGGTCGGGAGCGTCACGGTCTCGCGGTCCCCGCCCTCGTCGCTGTCATCGCCGGCGACGATCGCGAGCGCGACGCCGAGCCCGATCACGAGGGCGAGCAGCAGGCCGACGATCCATCTGCCCCTGGCGGTCATCGGCCGCGACTCTAGTTCGCGGACCGGCGGCGATCCGGTCGGCGGGGCTCGAGGACGGCCGCCATGCGCTCCAGCGCCGTGTCCACCTCGGCGTCTCCCGAGGGTCAGCGGCGGCAGCAGGCGCAGCGTCTCTGGCCGCGGGGCGTTGACGACCAGCCCTGACGCCAGCAGCTCGGCCGAGACGGCGGGCGCCGAGCGGCCCTCGGCCAGGATGACGCCGATCATCAGGCCCCTCCCCCGCGTCGAGGCGACCCCCGGGAGCTCCTCGAGCGCCTCGCGGATGCGGCCGCCGAGCTCGCGCACGCGGCGCAGCAGCGCCGGGTCGTCGATCACGTCGAAGGCGGCGAGCGCGGCGGCGGAGGCCAGCGGGCCGCCGGCGAAGGTCGAGCCGTGGTCGCCCGGCTGGAGGGTGTCGGCCAGCTCGGGCGCGGTGACGCAGGCGCCGGCGGGCAGGCCGCCGCCGAGCGCCTTCGCGGAGGTGAGCACGTCCGGGCGGGCAGGAAGCTGCTCGTAGGCCCAGAGCGAGCCGGTGCGCCCCATGCCCGTCTGGATCTCGTCGAAGATGAGCGCCGCGCCTGAGGCGTCGCAGGCCTCGCGGGCCGCGGCGACGACATCGCCGGGCACCACGTTCACGCCCGTCTCCCCCTGGATCGGCTCCAGCATCACGGCGGCGGTGCGCTCCCCACCGCCGCGCGAAGCGCATCGGGGTCCTCGCGCGGGACGGCGCGGAAGCCGGCCAGGTACGGCGCGAAGCTCGGGTTCGAGGACATGCCGGGGGTCGCGGACAGGGCGCCCATCGTGCGACCGTGGAAGGCCCCCTCCAGCACGACGATCTCGGGCTCGGCGACGCCGCGCGCGTGCGCGCGCTTGCGCACCAGCTTGATCGCGCACTCGTTCGCCTCGGTGCCGGAGTTGCAGAGGAAGGCCTTGCCGCCGAGGCTGGACTCCGCGAGGCGCTGCGCCAGCCGCACGCCGCCCTCCGTCAGGTACAGGTTGGAGACGTGCGTCAGCGTGCCGGCCTGCTCGCGCACGGCCTCGACCACCGCGGGGTGGCAGTGCCCGATCGAGCAGACCGAGATCCCGCCGAGGAAGTCGAGGTACTCCTTTCCCTCCGAGTCCCAGAGCCGCGCCCCCTCGCCGCGCACGAACTCGACCGGCGCGCGCCGGTACGTGGGCATCACCCACTCCCGCTCCAGCGCCTGGAGCTCCGACAGCTTCACCGCGCCGTGATCTTCGTGCCGATGCCGGCGTCCGTGAAGAGCTCGAGCAGCAGGCTGTGGGCCTGGCGGCCGTCGATGATGTGGGCGGCCTTGACGCCGCGCCCGACCGCCTCGACGCACGCCGCCAGCTTCGGGCGCATGCCGCCCCGACCTCCGCCAGGGCCTCCTCGACCTCGCGCACCTGGGCCTGGGAGATCCGGGTGGACGGGTCGCCGGGGTCGGCGAGCCAGCCATCCACGTCGGTGAGGAAGATCAGCTTGTGCGCCCGCATCGCGGAGGCGACCTGGGCCGCCGCCGCGTCCGCGTTGATGTTGTAGGACCCCTCGGTGTCCGTGCCGACCGAGGAGATGACCGGGACGTAGTCCTCCGCGATGTGGTCGATCACGTCCACGTTGACGCGCTCGATCTCGCCGACGAAGCCGTACTTGTCGGCGTCGGAGAGGGCCGCACCTCGAACAGGCGCCCGTCCTCCCCGCCGAGGCCGACCGCTGCCTGCCCGTGGCGATTCAGCCGCGTCAGGATCTCCGAGTTGATCTTGCCGAGCAGAACCATCCGCGCCACCTCGACCGTCTCCTCGTCGGAGACGCGCAGGCCCTCGACGAACTTGACCTCCATCCCCAGCTTCTCCATGTACTGCGAGATCTCGGGGCCACCGCCGTGGACGATGATGGGGTTCATCCCGACGAACTTGAGCAGCGCGATGTCGGTCGCAAAGGCCTCCTTCAGCGCCTCCTCGCGCATCGCGGCGCCGCCGTACTTGACGACGATCGTGCGCCCGTGGAACTCCCTGATGTACGGCAGGGCCTCGAGCAGCGTCGCGACGCTGGCACCCCCGGCGTGTCCGCAGCCCCGCCGGCCCCCTAACCCGACATCGCGGACGCGATGCGGAGCGTCGTGCTCACGTCGTGTACTCCGCGTTGACCCTGACGTAGTCGTAGGTGAGGTCGCTGAAGTAGACATGCGCCTCGGACGATCCGCGCCCCAGCGCGACGGTCAGCTCGGCCTCGGCTCGTCGCCGGCCAGCTCCTTGGCGTCGATCCGGTCGGGGCCGAGCTCCTTCAGCTCCTCGCCGGCGAGGGCCATCCCGGCGGCCTGGGCGATCCGGCCCCAGTTGGGGTCCTTCCCGTAGAGCGCCGTCTTCACCAGCGGCGAGTTCGCGATCGCCCGTGCGACCCGCTCTGCCTCCTCGTCGCTCGCCGCCTGGCGCACGCCGGCGCGGCCGACGCGGGTCGCGCCCTCGCCGTCGGCGACGATCTCGATGGCGAGCTGCAGCAGGGCGGCCTCGAGCAGGCCCGCGGGCAGCGGCTCCCCGGAGGCCCCAGTCGCCTGCAGCACCACCATGTCGTTGGTGCTCATCTGGCCGTCCACCGTGATCCGCTCCATCGAGGGCGCCAGCGCGGCGCGGAGCGCGGCCATCGGGGTCGGGCACGACGGCGTCGGTCTGCACGAAGCAGAGCATCGTCGCGAAGCCGGGCTCGATCATGCCCGCGCCCTTGGCCTGGGCGGAGAGCGTGACGCCGCTGAGCGAGAGCGTGCAGCTCTTGGGCCCGCGGTCGGTGGTCATGATCGCCTCGGTGAAGCCCTCGCCGCCGTCGGCGCTCAGCTCCGCGGCGGCGGCCCTGATCCCGTCCAGCACCGTCTCGATCCGCAGCGGCACCCCGATCACGCCGGTCTCGCCGACGGCGACCGCGGCAGGGTCGAGGCCAGCGCCTCAGCCGCGGTGTCGCGCATCGCCACCGCGTCGGCGTAGCCCTGCTCTCCGGTCGCGGCGTTGGCGTTGCCGGAGTTGACGGCGACCGCGCGGATCGAGCCGGCGTCCACCAGCTCGCGGCACACGCGCACCGGGGCGGCCGCCGAGGCGTTCGCCGTCAGCGCCAGCGCCGAGCTGACCTCCTCGGCGTCGCAGACGAGCAGCCCCACGTCGGTGCCCCCTCCGCCCTTGATCCCCGCCGCGACGCCCGCGGCCCGGAAGCCCGGGGCCAGCGTCGCCGGGTCGTGCTGCTCGACTCCCTCGGGGGCCTCGACCCAGCGCGAGCGCAGGAAGCGGGAGGTCCGGCTCCGCGCTTCGCGCCCGGGGCCGGTCCGGCCGCGGCGCTCACGAGATCCCCTCGCCCTCGGGCAGGCCGAGCATCAGGTTCAGGTTCTGGACCGCCTGCGAGGCCGCGCCCTTCCAGAGGTTGTCTATGGCGCCGAAGGCGGCGACGCGCCCGTCCGGCGTCCGCGCCGCGTGGACCTCGCACATGTTCGTCTCGCGCACGGCGGCGACCGACGGAGGCTCGTCGAGCACCGCGACGAAGGGCTCGTCCGCGTAGCGCGCCGCGTACAGCTCCGCGAGCTCGGCCTCCTCGACCGGCCGGGTCGTCCGCACGTAGCAGCTCGCCAGCTCGCCCTGGTCGTAGGGCATCAGGTGCGGCACGAACACGAGCGAGCGCAGCGGCCCGGCGCCCGCGAGCGCGCCCAGCTCCTGCGCGATCTCGGGCTGGTGGCGGTGGCCGCCGACCTTGTAGGGCCGGGTGTCGTCGCTCTCCTTGACCAGCTCCATCTCCGCGGCGACGCCCCGGCCGGCGCCGGAGACGCCCGACTTGGCGTCTATGACGACGTCCTCGATCAGGCCGGCGGCGGCCAGCGGCGCCAGCGCGAGGACGCTCGCGGTCGGGTAGCAGCCGGGGTTGGCGACCAGCTCCGCCTCCGCGATCCGCTCGCGGTAGAGCTCGGGCAGGCCGTAGACGGCGCCCTCGAGCAGCTCCGGCGCTCCGTGCTCGCCGTAGGTCCGCTCGTAGGTCGGCAGGTCGCGGAGGCGGAAGTCGGCGGAGAGGTCCACGACCTTGACGCCGAGGCCGCGCAGCGCCGCCACCACCGGCGCGGAGGCGCCATGCGGATAGGCGACGATCGCCGCGTCAACGGCCTCGATCCCGTCGAGGTCGAGCTCCTCGAGCATCATCGGGACCGGGTGCTGCGGGTAGAGGTCGTCGAGCCGGATGCCGGCGTCGGTGCGCGCCGTGACGCTCGCCAGCTCCAGCCCAGGGTGCAGCCAGATGAGGTCGGCGGCGAGCGCCCCCGCGTAGCCGGAGGCGCCCGCGACGAGCACCCGGCCGGCGGGGTCCGGCGCCAGCGGCTGGCGCCCCTGGGCGTCGGAGGAGGGGCTACTCACGGAGCGACCCCCCGATCTCCGCCAGCGCAGCGGTGATCGCGGCGCGCCGCTCGGCGACGTCCTCGTCGGTGAGGGTGCGGTCGGGGGCGCGGAAGCTGAGGCGCAGCGCGAGGCTCTTGCTGCCGGCGCCGACCTGCTCCCCTGGTAGAGGTCGAAGACCTCGGCCGCGACCAGCAGCTCGCCGCCGCCCGCCAGCACGACCTCGCGCACGCGCGCCGCCGCCACCTCCTCGGGGACGACCACGGCGATGTCCTGGGTCGCGGCGGGGAAGCTGGTGACGTCCTCGTATGCCTCGGCGCCGGCGGCGAGAGGCGGCCAGCAACGGCGCCAGGGCGAGCTCGAAGGCGACGCCGCCGGGCAGGTCCCACTCGCGCGCGATCAGCGGGTGCAGCTCCCCGACCCAGCCGATCTCGTCGTCGCCCGGCAGCAGCACGCGGGCGCTGCGGCCGGGGTGCAGGAAGGGCTGCTCCGCGGCCTCGACCGCCACGGGCACGCCGAGGCGCCCGAACAGCGTCTCCAGCACCGACTTCGCCGCGAAGTAGTCCGGCTCTCCCGGCGAGGAGGCCCAGTCCTGCGGCGGCGCGCCGGCCGCGAGGTAGCGCGAGATGGTGGGGCTCCCAGACCGGCGCGGCGTGATCGCCCGAGAAGCTGCCCGCCGAGCGCGCCCGGGCGCTCGCTGCGCTCGCCGCCCAGGTACACGTGGCCGGACTCGAACAGGGCGACGTGGGAGGCGCCGCGGGCGAGGTTGAGCCGGGCGGCGTCGAGCAGGCTGCCCAGCAGCAGCGTGCGCAGCACCGACTGCTCGGCGGAGAGCGGGTTGCCGACCTCGATCAGCTCGCGGCGCGGGTCGCCCTCGGGCAGGCGCAGCCGGCCGGCGACGCCCGGGTCGGTGAGGCTCCAGCCGACGATCTCGTCGGCGCCGGTGGCCCGCACGGCGTCCTCGGCCTCGCGCCGCAGGACGCTGCTCGGGCGTCAGCCGGCCGACGCGCTCGCGGGTGGCCGGCAGCGTCGAGGGCAGGGCCGTCTCCAGGTGCGCGAGCCGGGCGACCTCCTCGATCAGGTCGACCTCGCGGGTGACGTCCGCGTCGCGCTCCGGGGGGACCGTGGCCGCGATCTCGTCGCCGTCGCGCTCGACCCCGAAGCCGAGCCGCTCGAGGCGGGCCGCGCAGGTGTCGCCGTCGATGGCGAGGCCGACGACCCCCTCCACCCGCGGCACGCGCAGGCCCACGACACGCGGCTCGGGCTCCCCCGCCCCCTCGTCGATCGTGCCGGGCACGAGCCGCGCGCCGCAGAGCTCGACCATCAGCTTCGACGCGACCCGCTGCGCCCGCACCGTCAGCGCCGGGTGGAGCTGCTTCTCGAAGCGCGCGGAGGCCTCGGAGCGCAGGCCGAGCTTGCGGGAGGTGCGCAGGATGTTGACCCCGTTCCAGGTCGCGACCTCGAGCAGGACGCGCGTGGTCGCCTCTGAGACCTCCGAGCGCGCGCCGCCCATGATCCCGGCGATGCCCGAGGCCCCTCGCTGTCGCAGACCAGCACGGCGTCGGAGTCGAAGCTGCGCTCGACGTCGTCGAGCGTCGTCATCGTCTCGCCCTGCCTCGCGTTGCGGACGATCAGCGCCCCGCCGGGCACCTTGTCGAGGTCGAAGGCGTGCAGGGGCTGGCCGGTCATGAGCATCACGTAGTTGGTGATGTCCACGACGTTGTTGATCGGCCGCTGGCCGGCGGCCATCAGCCGCGCCTTCAGCCACAGCGGCGAGGGCCCGATCTCGACGTCCGTGAACACCCGGGCGGTGAAGCGGGGGCAGAGCTCGCTGTCGGTCTCGATCGAGACGGAGGCGCAGTCGGCGGCCGTTCCCTCCCCGGCGGCCTCGGCGTCGTCCTCCCAGGGCGCGGGAGCGAGCGGCGCCTCGGAGATCGCGTGGACCTCGCGGGCGACGCCGTAGACGGCGAGGCAGTCGGAGCGGTTGGAGGTGATCTCCAGCTCCAGCACCTCGTCGGAGACGGCCACCAGCTCGGCCAGCGGAGTTCCGGGCGCCGGCGCCGGCACCGGGCTCGCCGAGGACCGCGATGCCGCCGGTGTCGTCGCCGATCTCCAGCTCGGCCTCGGAGAGGATCATCCCGTCCGACTCGACTCCCCTCAGCTTCGCCCTCTTCAGCTTCATGCCGCCCGGGAGCACCGCGCCCGGCAGAGCCACCGGGACGAGCTGCCCCGCGGCCACGTTCGGCGCCCCGCAGACGATCGTCCGCTCGCCGTCGCCGGTGTCCACGGCGCAGACGCTCAGGCGGTCGGCGTCGGGATGCGGCTCGACGCTCTTGACCAGGCCGACGACGAATCCCTCCGGCGAGGGCGCGCCGGCCGCGCCGACGCGCTCGACCTCGGTGCCGGTCATCGCGAGCTGCTCGGCCATCCGCCCGGTGTCCCAGCCGGGATCGCAGTAGCTGCGCAGCCAGGAGACGGGGACCTTCATGCCCGCACCTCGTCCGCGGCCCAGAACACCTGTGATTCGCGCTCCGCGCTCACGCGAACTGCTCCAGCACGCGCACGTCGTTCTCCACGAACAGCCTCAGGTCGGGCAGGCCGTGCAGGAGCATCGCCATCCGCTCGATCCCGAAGCCGAAGGCGAAGCCCTGGATGCGCTCGGGGTCGTAGCCGCGGTCCGCCACGAAGCCGAAGACGTTCGGGTCCACCATCCCGGCACCGCCGACCTCGATCCAGCCGATGCCCTTGCAGAGGGGGCAGCGCGAGCCGTCGGCCAGCTTCCCGGTCGCGTCGCAGCGGAAGCAGGAGACGTCGAACTCCACGCTCGGCTCGGTGAAGGGGAAGAAGTGCGGGCGCATCCGCGCCTCGCGGCCGGGGCCGAAGAGCCCGCGCAGCATCTCGCGGAGCGTGCCCTGGAGGTCGGCCAGGGTGATGCCCTCCGCGACCGCGAGGCCCTCGACCTGGTGGAACATCGGCAGGTGCGTGGCGTCGATCGTGTCGCGGCGATAGCACTTGCCGGGCACGGCGATGAAGAGCGGCGGCCCGGAGGCCTCCATCGCGCGCACCTGCATCGGGGAGGTGTGGGTGCGCAGCATCACCAGCTCCTCGTCCGGGGTCCCGGCGCCGCCATCCGCCGGCGGCGTCGCGCGCGCTCTGCAATGCCGCCGCGGAGAGCGACCCCGGGGCGACGTAGAAGGTGTCCTGCTCCATCCGCGCCGGGTGCCCCGGCGGGTGGTTCAGCGCCGTGAAGTTGTAGTAGTCGATCTCGACCTCCGGGCCCTCGAGGATCCGGTAGCCGAGGCCGACCATCACGTCCTCGATCCGCCTGCGGGTGCGCGTGATCAGGTGCAGGTGGCCGATCCGCGGTGGCGGCGCCCCGGGCAGGGTCACGTCAACCCGGTCCTCGGCCAGCCGCTCGGAGAGCTCGGCGGCGTCCAGCTCCGCGGCCCGCGAGGAGATCAGGCCCTCGAGCTCCTGCCGCACGCGGTTGCCGGTCTTTCCGACCGGGCCGCGCTCCTCGGCCGGCAGCTCGGCGATGCCGCGCAGGATGGTGGTCAGCTCGGCCTTGCGGCCGAGGAAGCGGACGCGCAGGCGCTCCAGCTCGTCGCTGCTCGCGGCCTTGCCGATCTGCTCGGTGGCCTCCGCCGATATCTGTTCGATCCGCTCAACCATGGTTCGCTCCGAAGCCGGGCGACGATATCCGCTGCAGGGCGATCGCAGCCGCCGCGGCCACGTTCAGCGACTCGGCGCCTGCGCGCAGGGGGATCGTGACGCGGCGCTCGCAGGCCGCGGCGACGTCTCCGGGCAGCCCCTCGCGCTCGGCGCCGAGGCAGACGGATGCGGCGCCGTCCAGCCCCTCCGGGCCCTCTCCTCCATGGGCCACGAGCGCCACCCTCGGGACGGGCAGCGCGTCCACCTCCCCGCGCGCCACCGGCTGGCTGAAGATCGCTCCCATGCTCGCTCGCACCGCCCGGGGCCCGAACGGGTCGGCGCAGCCCGGGCCGAGCACGACGGTCCCGCCGACCAGCGACGCGGCCGTGCGGACGATGGTCCCGACATTGCCCGGGTCGGAGACGCCGTGCAGGTACGTGCAGGGCGGGACGAGGGCGTCCGACCACGCCTCGCGCCAGATCCCGATCGCCCTGGTGCCCGACTCCAGCGAGGCGAAGCGATCGAGCAGCGCCGGCTCGACCTCGGTCCCGCCCAGCCCCTCGCCCGCCGCCGTCAAGAGCTCCACGGGCTCGGCGCCGGCGTCCTTCGCCGCGGCGAGCAGGTCCTCCCCCTCGCCGACGAAGAGGCCTTCGGACTCGCGCGAGCGCCGCCTCCCGAGGCGGCGGACCAGCTTCAGCTTCTCGTTGTGGGGGCTTGTGATCAGTTCGGGTCTCCAGAAACGAAAAAGGGCGGTGCCGCTGTGCGGACCGCCCGGGAGGTCAAGCAGGTTTGGCGCCTCGGCTCAGGCCGCGGCGCCCTCCCGGGCGAGCTCCACGAATCGGCGGAAGCCGTCGGGGTCGTTGACGGCGATGTCGGCGAGCATCTTGCGGTTGACCTCGACGCCGGCCTCGCTGAGGCCGTGGATCAGCTCGGAGTAGCTCATGCCCTCCTGCCGCGCCGCCGCGTTGATCCGGGTGATCCAGAGGCGCCGGAAGTCGCGCTTGCGAGCGCGCCGGTCGCGGTAGGCGTAGGCCTCCGAGCGCATGACCTGCTCGTTCGCGAAGCGGTAGCTCGAGTGCTTGCGTCCGTAGTAGCCCTTGGCCTTGTCCAGCACCTTCTTGCGGCGCTTGCGGCGGGCGACGGCGTTCGTGGCGCGGGGCATCTAGAGCGCCTTCCCGCCGAGCAGGCCCTTGACCCGCTTCTGGTCGGCCTTCGCGATCTCGGCCGGGCGGCCGAGCTTGCGCTTGCGCTTGGGCGACTTCTTCTCGAGGATGTGGCTCGCGTTCGCGCGCCGGCCCCGGAGCTTGCCGGTGGCGGTCGTCTTGAAGCGCTTCTTGGCGCCCGAATGGGTCTTCATCTTCGGCATGGCGGCCGTCTATTGAAGCAGACGCCGCGCCGAGCACAGCGCGAGCGGCTTCAGCTCGCCGCGGCCTCGGTGCCGGCGGCGGCGTTCCGCGCCGGGGCGAGCAGCATGTGCATGTTGCGCCCCTCCTGGAGGGGCTCCTGCTCGATGGTGGCGATTTCCGAGACGTCCTGGAAGAGCCGATCGAGCAGCATCCGGCCGCGCTCGGGGTGGGTGGCCTCGCGGCCGCGGAACATGATCGTGACCTTGACCTTGTCCTGCTGGCGGAGGAAGCGCTCGACGTGGCCCTTCTTGGTCTCGTAGTCGTGGGTCGCGATCTTCGGGCGCAGCTTGATCTCGCGCACGTTCACCTGCGTCTGGTGCTTGCGCGCTGCCTTCGCCTTCTGCTCCTGCTCGTACTTGTACTTCGAGTAGTCGAGCACGCGGCAGACCGGCGGCTTGGAGCCGGCCGCCACCTCGACGAGGTCGAGCTCGCGCTCGCGGGCGTACTCGAGGGCCTCCGGGGTGGGCTTGATGCCGAGCTGCTCGCCGTTCTCGTCGATCAGGCGCACCTCGGGCACGCGGATGCGCTCGTTGACACGAGTCTGGTCGCGCTCGGGCGGGCGGCGGTCGAAGCGTGAGACCGCCACTAGCTACGCATCGTGTGGCTCGTCAAGCGAATGGAAGAGAGTGGATCGGGGAAGCGGGCACGGGGCGCTCAGCGGCGCGTGGTGGTGTGGGTGCCCGGCATTGGCGGCCAGTATAGAGCCCACCGCTAGGCGGAGTCCACCTCGGCGCGCAGGCGCTCCACCAGCTCGCCGACCTCCATCGCCCCGAGATCGCCGACCCCGTGGTGGCGCACCGACGCGGTGCGCGCGTCGCGCTCGCGGTCGCCGACCACGAGCATGTAGGGAGCCTTCGAGATCTCCGCGTCGCGGATCTTGCGGCCGACCGACTCCGTGCGCTCGTCGACGCGGCAGCGCAGGCCCGCGGCGCCCAGCTCCTCGGCGAGCTCCCGCGCGTAGTCGTTGTGGCGGTCGGCCACCGGCAGGACGAGGGCCTGCACGGGGGCGAGCCAGAGGGGAAAGCGGCCGCCGTAGTGCTCGATCAGGACCCCGGCGAAGCGCTCCATCGAGCCGAGCAGCGCGCGGTGGATCATCACCGGGCGGTGCGTCGGCGTTGTCGGCGCCCGTGTAGCGAGAGCTCGAAGCGCTCCGGCATGAAGAAGTCGAGCTGGCAGGTGCCGCACTGCCAGGAGCGGCCGAGGGCGTCGGTGACGTGGAAGTCGATCTTCGGCCCGTAGAAGGCGCCGTCGCCCGGGTTGAGCTGGTAGTCGCGGCCCTGCTGGTCGAGCGCCTCGCTTCAGCGCCGCCTCGGCCCGCTCCCACTGCTCGGCGGTGCCGATCGACTTCTCGGGCCGGGTCGAGAGCTCGACCCGGACGTCCTCGAACCCGAAGCGCTCGTAGAGCTCGTCGATCGCCTCGCAGATGGCGATCACCTCGTCGGCGATCTGCTCCTCGGCTGCAGTAGACGTGGGCGTCGTCCTGGGTGAAGCTGCGGACGCGCAGCAGCCCGTGGAGCACCCCCTCCCGCTCGTTGCGGATAGACCTGGCCGAACTCGGCCAGGCGCAGCGGCAGCTCGCGGTAGGAGTGCCGGCTCCGAGCCGAAGACGAGGCAGGCGCCGGGGCAGTTCATCGGCCGCAGCGCGAAGCGCGCTGCTCCCCGGCCTGGGTGAAGTACATGTTCTCGACGTAGTTGTCCCAGTGCCCGGAGCGGTGCCAGAGCTCCTCGTCGAGGACCTGCGGGGTCCTGATCTCGTCGTAGCCCCGCTGCGTCGAGCTGCTCGCGGACCTCGTCCTGGATCAGCCCCAGCAGCACCGTGCCCTGCGGCAGCCAGAACGGCATGCCCGGGCGCCTCCTCGCGCAGCATGAACAGGCCGAGCTCGGGGCCGAGCCGCCGGTGGTCGCGCGCCTTGGCCTCCTCGATCCGCTCGAGGTGGGCCTCGAGCTCCTTGCGGTCGAGGAAGGCCGTGCCGTAGATCCGGGTCAGCATCTGGCGGCTCTCGTCGCCGCGCCAGTAGGCGCCGGCCAGCGAGGTCAGCTTGAAGGCGCCGATCCGCCCCGTCGAGGGGCCGTGCGGGCCGCGGCAGAGGTCCTCGAAGGGCCCGTTGCGGTACAGCGAGACGGTCTCGGCGCCCTCGTCGGCGACGAGGTCGGAGATCAGCTCGACCTTGTAGTCCTGGCCCTGGGCCGCGGAAGTGCTCGATCGCCTCCTCGCTGGGGAGCTCGCGCCGCTCGAAGGGCTCGTCGGCCGCGATGTGCTCGCGCATCCTCTCCTCGATGCGCTCGAGGTCCTCCTCGCCGGGGCGCTCGCCGTCGCCGAAGTCGATGTCGTAGTAGAAGCCGTCGGCGATCGGCGGGCCGATCGAGATCTTCGCGCGCGGCCAGAGCTCGAGCACGGACTCGGCCATCACGTGGGCGGCGTCGTGGCGGACCAGCCACAGCGCCTCCGGGCTCTTGTCCGTCACGATCTCGATCTTCTCGCCCCCGCGCAGGGGCGCCGAGAGGTCGCGCAGCTCGCCGTCGGCCTTGATCGCCAGCGCCGCGCGCGCGAGGCCGGGGCCGATCGCGGCCGCCGCGTCGGCGCCGGTGGCCCCGGCCTCGAGCTCCAGCTCGGAGCCGTCGGGGAGCTCGACCTTGATCTGCGAATCGGCCATCGGGCGCCGGATGCTAGCCGCGCGACGGCCCGCCCCTCTCCGCCGTCCCGACTCCGCGCTGCCACTTGCGCAACTTCCACCCGCCTTGTTAGTTTCCCTTCACAACAGACCTAGCTGAACCGCCGTCTCCACCAGAGGCGCCGGCGGCCGGGGGACCCAGTCCCAGGGGCGAATCGCAGGATCTCCTGCGTAACGCGACTCTCTTACGCGTGAGCCCGACAGCTAACCCCGGAAGCGCGAAACCAAGAGAGAGGTCAGCGAATGCGACAGAACCGCCTGCTCGGCGCCGCCGTGGCCGCCTTCACGGCGCTCGCCCTGACGTGCGCGGCTCCCGCCCTGGCCCAGTCCGGGGGGTCGCCCGGCGTCGGCGCCCGCGCCTCCCGCCACGCCCGCGAGCTCGGACCCCACCTACTACGACGTCCCCTTCGGCTCGCGCGAGCTGCGCCTGGGGATGCGGGGCACCGACGTCAAGACCCTGAACTGGGTGCTGCGCGGCCTAGGCGCTCGGGACGCCGTTCGACGGTAGACTTCTCCCAGCCCACGAGACGGCGCCGTGCGCTCGCTCCAGTCCGCGGCCGGCCTCGCCGCCGACGGCGTCGTGGCCCAGCCGACCCGCAAGGCCCTCGCCGTCCGCATGCGCAGCCAGCGCGCCTCCTGGTACGGGCCGGGCTTCTACGGCAACACGGACCGCCTGCGGCAAGAAGCTGAAGCAAGGCGACGATCGGCGTCGCGCACAAGAAGCTCCCCTGCGGCACCAAGGTCGCGTTCGCCTACCGGGGGCGCTGGGTCCGCGCCAAGGTGATCGACCGCGGGCCATACGTCCCCGGGCGCAAGTGGGACCTGACCGAGGCCCTCGCGACCCAGCTCGGCACGATCGGGGCGGGCGCGGCGAAGGTCAAGGCGGTCGTCGCCCCGTGAGCGCACGCCACCGCCCAACGGCCCGGCCCGGATCGGTGGACACTGTCGCGATGGCCTCACCGAGCGCCCGGGCGCCCCGCGTCCGGTCCATGCTCGCGCTGCTCGCCTGCGCCTGCCTGCTCGTCGCGGCGGCAGCCCCGGCTGACTCCGCGGCCGCGCCCTTCGGCGCCCGCATGCTGAAGAGCGGCAGCAAGGGCAAGGACGTGCGCTCCCTGCAGCGCGCGCTGACCGCGCTCGGGATCCCGACCGGGGCCGACGGGGTCTTCGGGCCGACGACCCGCAAGAACGTGAAGAAGCTTGAGCGCAAGCAGGGCTGGCCCGTGGACGGCAGGGTCACCCGCAAGGACGCGAAGCGGATCATCAAGCTCGCGGCCAAGCGGCGCGGCCAGGCCAAGCCGACGGGCACGTACTTCGTCTCGGGCCTGGCCTGGGCGGTCGCCGACGTCAGTGCGGCCAAGGCCGGAACAGCCCGTGTGGACGTCGTCAGCGACGCCACCGGCCTCGTCCGCTCCTTCGAGCTCGAGCTTCAGCGGGCCGGGGACCCAGCAGGTGGCCTGGGACGGCTGGACGACCACCGCCCCGGTCCCCGACGGCATCTACCGCTTCAAGCTCGCCGACCCCGGCTCGGCGGGCGCCTCGATCAGCGGCGGCGTCACGGGCCCCTTCGGCATGTACAACCGCGCCTTCCCGGTCCCCGGCCCGCACAGCTTCGGCGGGGCCGGCTCCCGCTTCGGCGCCCCGCGCTCGGGCCATATCCACCAGGGCCAGGACGTCGCGGCCGCGTGCGGACTGAAGCTGGTCGCGCCCGAGCTGAGCCGGGTCTCGACGAACGCCTACCAGGCGAGCGGCGCCGGCTACTACCTCGTCCTGCACGGGCTGATCTCGGGGACCGACTACGTCTTCATGCACATGAAGAAGGCGTCGTGGGCAGCCGCGGGGACGCAGATCCGCGCGGGCCAGGGCGTCGGCAAGGTCGGCACGACCGGCTCATCCACCGGCTGCCACCTCCACTTCGAGCGCTGGGGCGCGCCGGGCTGGTACGTGGGCGGGTCGCCCTACGACCCGCTGCCCGAGCTGACCCTCTGGGACGCCTACTCCTAGACGGCCGGGTCCACGCGGAAGCGCTTGCGCTTCGGATGCGGGCTGCCGGGCTTGTGGAAGACCGCCGTGGCCGACTTGATCGCCCAGTTCTTCGGCAGCTTGCCCGAGGGGAGCGCGAGGAAGCGGGCGAACAGCTTCGAGGCCTGCGCGCACGTGATGATCGAGCCGGGCGTGATGACCAGCTCGTAGGCGCCGCGCGGGAACTGCACCGTGCCGATCCGGTCGTCGTGCTGGACCTGGAAGTTGCCGGGGCATACCTGGCCCAGCGGCGAGGGCCCCGGCATCGGCCCCGGAGCCGGGCCCTGGCTGAGGGCGACGGAGAACCCGGGCAGGCCGCCGCTCGTGAAGAGGGCCCTGCCCTTCCCCTGCGCCGTGACCGCCCACGGCTTCTGAAGCTTGCCGTCGTAGTCGGAGAGGAACTGGGTGAAGAGGCTGGAGGCGCTCGCGCAGCTGACGAGTGACGAGCGCAGCGTGATCACGTAAGTGCCCTTCGGCAGGAGCGCCGGTCCGATCCGGTCGTTGTGCAGCACGCGGAAGGTCGCCGCGCAGGGAGTGCCCGCTGCCGCGCCGGTCTGCGGAGCGGCCCCCGCCGCCGGCGCGCTCGCGACCAGCGCCGCGGAGACGCCGAGAAGCGCCGCGCCCCGGAGCAGACTCCGCCTTCCGTCCGCTCGCACCCGTCTCTGGTCGCTCATCAAGCCTCCCCTAGTCGGCTGTACCGGTGGTGCGATCGTATCGGCGCCTCCGGCGGCGACGGCGTCCTCGCGAGGGCGTCGCGCGATGGGCGTAACTGGGCTCGAACCAGTGACCTCCGCCTTGTCGAGGCGGCGCTCTCCCAACTGAGCTATACGCCCGGGAGCGGCGAAATCTAGCAGCGGCCCCGCGGCTAGGCGACCGGGACGCCCGGCGCCGCGAGCGTGGGCTCGGGCTCGAGCAGACCGCGGGTGCGCATCGTCAGCTCGAACGTCTCGAGCGTGTCGAAACGCGGCTCCCAGCCGATCGTCGGACTTCAGCTTCTCGTTGGAGACGACCCACGGGTAGCGAATGAAGTGGAGGTTGCCCGGGGGCGCCTCGGTGCTCGGCACGTGCAGCCTCCAGAGCGCCCCGTTGAGCCGCTTCAGCGCCTTCAGCGACATCGTCGCGCGTCTTCATGCCCGATCAGCTCGGCGGACTCGCGCCAGGTCATCGTGCCGTCGCCGGCGAGGTTGAAGGCGCCCGGGCGCCTTCGCGTCGAGCAGCGCCGATCAGCGCCGAGACCACGTCGTCCTCGTGGACGAGCTGGAACTCCGCGTCGTCCCCGTCGATCACCGGCATGAACGGGCTGTTCGCCCAGCTGCGCGACGATGTAGTTGTCGACGTTGGGCCCGAAGACGATGCACGGCCGCACGATCGTCATCACGCGGTCGGGGTGGTCGGCGGCCCAGAGCTGGCAGACGCGGTCGGCGTCCGTCTTGTCGCGCGCGTAGGAGAAGTCGGGCGACGCCGCGGACCGGCTAATCCTCGGCGATCGGCATCGGGTTGTCGGGCAAGGCGCCGTAGGCCGTCGCCGAGGACGTGACGAGCACCTGCTCGACGCCGGCCTCGCGCGGCCGCCCACAGCGCCGCGTGGGTCCCGTTGACGTCGATGTCGTACATCCGCGCCTCGTCGCGGATCGGGTTGAGGAGGAAGGCGAGGTGGATCAGCGCGTCGAGCTCTCGCGCTCGAGCAGCTCGCGGGTGCGGCGCGGTCGCGGACGTCGCCCTAGACGAACTCCGTCTTCGGCCAGCGTGCCGCCGGCGGGTCGCACGTCGACGTTGACGATCTGCTCGGTCTCCTCGCGGCGCCGAGCAGCTCGTCGATCAGCCTGCCGCCGATGTAGCCCGAGCCGCCTGTGATCAGGTAGCGCACGGCCCGCATCCTAACTGGCCGCGCAGCCAGGGGGCTGCCCGTGTGTGCGCCGGGCGCGGGCGGGGTAGGTTTCGGGCGTGGCCGACGTCTCGCGCAAGCGCATCGACGAGCTCGACTCGATCTCGGGCTTCTTCGAAGGGATCACCTTCCGCCGCGCCGGCGCCGACCTCGGCGTCAGCTCCTTCGGGATGTCCATCCAGGAGCTCGAGCCGGGCGCCGAGGACTACCCCGAGCACGACCACTCGGCCGAGGGCGTCGGCGGGCGGATGTTCGCCAAGCGCCCCGGGCAGCTCGGCCAGGAGGAGGTCTACGTGGTCCTGCGCGGCTCCGGCACCCTGATCGCCGAAGGCGCCGAGCACGCGCTCGATCCCGACCACGTCGTCCGCGTCGGCCCCACCGTCAAGCGCAAGATCGTCCCCGGACCCGACGGCATCCGCCTGCTCGCCCTGGGAGGGGTCCCGGGGAGCGCCTACGACGACGGCGCGAGCCTCTAGCCGCGCGGCCCGCCGGTGGGCGGCGAGCGATGAGTCTGCGCGGGCTCGCAGGTCTCATCTTCCACAAGCACACAGGTGCCCCGGGCACCGCCGTCCGAGAGGAGAGACCGATGGAGCAGAAGATCGTCCCCAACCTGTGGTTCGACACCGAGGCCGAGGAGGCCGCCGAGTTCTACTGCTCGGTCTTCGAGGACTCGCGGATCGTCAGCGTCACCCGCTACACCGAGGCCGGTCCGCGCGAGGCGGGCATGGTGATGACGGTCGAGTTCGAGCTCGACGGCCAGCGCTTCGTCGGCATCAACGGCGGCCCCGAGTTCACCTTCGACGAGGCCGTCTCCTTCGAGATCAACTGCGACGACCAGGCCGAGGTCGACTACTACTGGGAGCGCCTCACCGAGGGCGGCGAGGAGGGCCAGTGCGGCTGGCTCAAGGACCGCTACGGCCTCTCCTGGCAGGTCGTCCCCGACCGGCATGGAAGAGCTGTTCGCCGACCCCGACCCCGAGCGGGCCGAGCGCGCGATGAAGGCGATGCTGGAGATGAGCAAGCTCGACATCGCCGCGCTGCGCAGCGCGGCCGACGGAGCCACCGGCTGAATCAAAGCGCGTCCCTCGGTGGGCGGGGGACTCCCTACTGAACCTGCTTGTCCTTCCCGGCGCCGCCCTTGAGCTTGTCCTTGCCGGCACCGCCCTTGAGGACGTCCCTGCCCTTCTGGCCGAGCAGGACGTCCTTGCCCTTGCCGCCGTTCAGCTTGTCCTTGCCCGGGCCGCCGCAGATGATGTCCTCGCCGGCGAGACCAGAGAGCTTGTCGTTCCCGCCCAGACCGACCATCACATCCCGACCGGGCGTGCCGCTGCGCACGTCGTTGCCCTTCGTGCCGACTATGGTCGCCCGCTTGCCCTTGCACGGCGGAGGACAGGCGGGCCCGGAGAGGTCCGTGTCCTGGGTCTCGTCGCCGAGGCCGTCTTTGTCGCAATCTGGCTCGAGGGCTGCCGATACGTCCAGCGCAGGTCATTCACCGGGGAGAACGTGACCGGGGCGCCCAGCGCGACATCCTCGCCGAACGGACCTTGGTGGACGACGTGCCCCGTGGCGGGCCGTGCGCAGTAGAAGACACTCGCGGGCTCCGTGTGAAGCCCGATGACATCGCCGGCCGACACGGGTATGCGGACGGTGAACGTGTGGAGCGCATCGAGGTCAGGGATGGATTCGGCTCTCGCCCTCTCCGACGATCGCGAAGTCGTCCCCGCCCGCGCGACGACCAACCTTGAGCTTCACCGGCGAACCGCCGGCCGCGCTGGATGACTGGAAGCTCCAGGAAGTGATGACGCCAGCGAATGGTGCCGCGTACCTACCTCCAGGCGAACCGGATTGAAGCCGGGTTCTCGGGCTGCAGTTGTCCGTGGGCTGGAACGTTTCCCCGATCTGGGTCGCGCGCCCGCGCTCGCGGGCGGAGCGAGCAGCGCCGTGACCGCCACGACAACTGCGGGCGAGCCCCCCAACTCCTCGCGCTTCATCGCCGCAGGACCACAGACGGGCTACGCCCACTGCTCCAGGTCGAGCCCGAAGAAATCGATCATCGCCAACTTCCAATGAAAGCCGGCGGAGGCTCGGGATCCTTCCTTTCAGCCGAATGGCGGCTGGTCCGACGGCATTCCTCCGCCCGGACCAACCCCGGGCGGATTCGCCGGGCGGATTGAGAACGGCAGAGTCCAGTCCTCGTCGCCCTTGCCGTCGATCGTGAGGCGCCATTCGAACCGAGATCCGGGTTCGAGCGCCAACGGCTGGATGTTCATCGCCAGTGCGAAGTCGAGAGGCGTTCCGGGCTTGATGCCCGCGGGGCGCCCAGTTTCGAACTGACCCTCAATGGCGACCGCGTTGCCGCTCTCATCGGGCACGCTTCGTCCGTCGCTGTCGAGAAGCTGGAGGTGCAGCGTGTGCTGGTCGTTCGATTGGTCCCACGGGATCTGGATGTAGATGGCGATGGCCGAGGACACTGGTCCTGGCCCCGCTTGGGACCAGCCGCCGCCCAGAATGTAGAGCTTCCCTCCGACCGCCTGTGCGGCATCGGCTAGCAGCATCATTACCTTCATCGTTGCTCCTTCGTTCAGGCTCGCGGGCGTCGCTCTGGGACTCCTTGACCCCGACCCGCCCCGCCGCCGTAGCGGGGCTTCCGGTAAGGCGCCTACCGGAATCGAACCGGTGTAAACGGCTTTGCAGGCTCTCTAGGTTTTGGCCTGCTCAGGTGCTTCGTGCCTGTCCTGGCTCCCTGGCGTGCGCTGAGATGGAGTGCGCGCCGGCTCGCCCCTCCCCCCCTCCCCTGGCCCTGGTCGGCCCGTGCCGGCTTGCCGCGATCCGCGCTGACCGTTCGCGGCCCGTTCGACCGTCACAAGGGATCGAACGGGGACACGGTTGGGGACATATAGCCCTTAATCCCGCTGGTCGAGCGGAGCGACTACGGATACGCACTCCGATGCGGGCCCGAGTCAGCGCGCGGCGGGACGCGCGAGCTGAGCCGAGGTCGGCGGTTGCGCTGAGTCGTCGCGCGCGTTTCTGCGTTTCTGGCCGGCCTAAGCGCGCATGAAGAGGACGCTGGGCAGAGGGCGAAATCGCCCTCTGCCCACCCATCACGCCATGCCGTCTCTACTTACTAGCGATGAGGGTGGCGGTGTCGCAATCGTTCGACGTGTCTACGTCACCAGTCAGGTTCACGCATGCGTTGAACTCGATGGTGGCGCCCGCTGCGAACGCCCCCGCGGGGTAGCTCCAAACCGCCTTCAGCTGCTTGGAGGCACCCGGCTTGATCGTCACGGGCAGGCCGGCGACCGACACTGTGCCGGTAGTCGTGCCGTTGACCTCGACGCTCGTGGTGATGTCGCCAGCGGTGATCGTGATCGGCGCAGTGCCCTCGTTGCTTACCTTGAAGACGAACGACTTGCTCGTCTTCTTCGCTGAGACCGGGCCGTTGACGATCACGTCGCCTGCGGCATCGATCATCTCCGCCGGCACGTCCCGCACCGTGATCACCACGGTGTCGGTGACGCAGAGCGGCTCCGTGTCGCAGACCTCCAGCGAGAAGGTCAGTGGCGTGTCCGCGTCCACCTGCGGCGCCGTGAACGACGGCGTCGCGGTGTCCGAGCCGGTCAGCGTGACCGCCGGCCCACCGGTCTGGGTCCAGGCGTAGGTGAGCGCGTCGCCGTTCGGATCGGATGATCCCGTTCCCTCGAGCGTGACCGGATCACCTTCGTCGACCGTCTGGTCGGGTCCGGCGTTCGCGGTCGGCGGTTGTTCCGCTTGGTTGGTTACGATCGTCCCCGCGCCCTGGCTGTCAAAGATCTCTATGGGGCCAGTGGCGTTCGAGAGGTTCACGAAGAACGTCTCGTTTGCCTCAACGAGCAGGTCGGCGATCGTTTGCACAGTCACCGTCTGCGAGGTGACGCCGGGGGCGAAGGTGAGCGTTCCGGAGATCGGCGTGTAGTCGCCGGCTCGAGGGCGGTGCCGTCCGCGGTGGCGAAGTCGACCGTGACGATCGGAGCCGGCTCCACAGCCGAAGAGCGAGACCAGAAAGGTCGCCGCGAAGCCCTGGGTCACGGTCTGATCATCGATCGAGATCCCCGGGACCGACAGACACGTTCCCGTCGTAGCGAACGACGGCGCCGGATCGATGAACGTGACTGTCCCCGGATCCGGCGGGGTCACCGTGCCGGGGCTGCAGGCGAAGCGCACGCTCGAGGAACCCGCCGATCACGGCCCTGATGATGATGCCGCCAACCTCGGCGCCCGTCGCGACGCTGAGCGGCGAGCGCGTGTCCTCGCGGAACTCGATGGTGGAGCCGAAGCGGGGCCGGAGGCGGTGAATACGCGTGGACGTCCGCCCCCTTGGCCCGAGAGTTTGGGCTCGGATCCCCGGGGAGCGTATCCATCGCCGATGCCTCGTTACCGAGAGGAATGGCGAGGCCCCCACTTGCGGATCTTTACGCGCCACACAGTGTCCATCCATTTCCTGCGCGAGGGTGGGACGTTCTCACCGTCGCGCTGACCGGGGCGAACGTCGCCCCAGGGGCGACGTCTTGGTCGGGTTCTCGCTCCGATCGGCTGATGAGCCAGCGGGGAAGTCGGAGGCGGACGGTTTCCCCGGTCCGAGCGATAGATGCCCGCATGATGCCCGCCGGACGATGTCTCCATGGCCCTGGAAAGAAGAACCCCGGGCTTCGGAAAGGCGCCTACCGGAATCGAACCGGTGTAAACGGCTTTGCAGGCCGCTGCGTAGCCACTCCGCCAAGGCGCCGGGAGGGCAAGCGTAACGAGGAGCGTCGGGGGTCAGCCGCGGGGTGCGGCCGCTCAGCGCCCGAGGGTCCTGAGGAACTCGCGCGCGTGGTGCGGGACGGGGGCGATCGCCTCGCGGACGGCGGCGACCCCGGAGCGGAGCTCGACGTCGCCGACCTCGACCAGGGCCTGGTCGTCCTGCAGCTCGGCGAGGGCGTGGTCCACCCTCTCCGCCGCGGCCGCCGCGCCCTCGATCAGCTCCCTGGCATTCATCGAGGCCGGCGGCTGGGCCGGCTGCGGCGAAGGTGCGCGGCGGCAGGCCGTGGCGGGCGGCGAACTCGGAGTGGGTGCGCTTTGCGCGGCCATAGGCGCGCTGGGCCGGGCCGAAGAGCGCCTCCTCGAGCCGGTCGGCGCTCTGATCGTCGAGCTGCTCGTAGGCGGCGCCGACGAAGGCCAGGGCCGCTCCGGCCTCGTCGGTCGCGTCCGCGAGCGCGCTCAGGAGCTGCTCGCGGCCCTCGGTGGTCGTGTAGGCCATGGCGTGACGATAGAGAGGTCGCCCGCCGGCGCTCAGCTCGAGGGCTCGGGCCGGATGCGGCAGCCAGGAGGCCCACAGACGGCGCTGGCGAGCGGAGGCTGCTCGAGCGGAGCGCGATCGGGGAGAATGGGTCGGTGGCCGCGGAGATCTCGCAGGAGCGCAAGGGCGAGGCGTTTCGCGCGCTGCACGAGGGACCGCCGTTCGTCATCCCGAACCCGTGGGACGCCGGCTCGGCGAAGGTCTTCGCCGGCGCTCGGGTTCGAGGCGCTGGCGACGACCAGCGCCGGCTTCGCCTTCACGCTGGGACGGCAGGACGGCGACGTCACCCTCGACGAGGTCGTCGAGCACACCCGCGCGCTCGACGCGGCGACGAGCCTGCCGGTCTCGGTCGACCTGGAGAACGGCTACGGGCCGGATCCCGCGGACGCCGCGCGGGCGATCACCCGGGCGGCGGAGGCGGGAGCTGTGGGCGGCTCGATCGAGGACTACGACCCCGACGGCGGCATCTATGGGATCGAGCACGCGACCGAGCGGGTCGCCGCGGCCGTCGAGGCGGCCAGGCCGCCTCGACTTTCCGTTCACGCTGACGGCGCGCGCCGAGAACTACGTCCGCGGCAACCCCGACCTCGACGACACGATCGCCCGCCTGCAGGCCTACGAGCGGGCCGGGGCGGACGTGCTCTACGCGCCGCGGCTTCCGGCGCCGAGGAGATCCGGGCGATCCGCGACGCGACCTCGAAGCCGCTCAACGTCCTCGCCGGACCGGGCCTCTCGGTGGCCGAGATCGTCGAGGCCGGCGGCCAGCGCATCAGCGTCGGCGGCCGCCTCGCCTGGGTCGCGATCAACTCGATGGCGGCCGCCGCCGAGGAGCTGCGCGACGGGGGCGACCTCTCCTCGCTCGCCGACCCGGCCCAGATCATCGAGTGGCTCTCGGCCTGACCCGCCGGGTGCGCTCATCGCTGCTCCTCGTCTGCGCGCGGATCGCACGGCGGCGCGAGCAGGCCCAGCGCCGCCGCGTCGGCAATCGCACGGCACAGCATCCTCGCGGTTCCGTGCGCCGCGGTGAGTGCGAGGCACCGCATCGGCGCGATCGCGCTCCGCGGGTCGCGCGCCTGGCCGCCCCCCGTCTGATCATCGCTCGGGTGACGCACCTGAGGTGCCGCCGGCCTGGACATGGCTGCATCCATTGCGCGGCCCTACTCGGGGGCGCCGGCGATCAGGAAGAAGACGACCGAGAGCAGCCCGAGGGCCGCGATCCCGACCGCCACGCTCGCCATCCGAGTTCCGGCGGCGCCTGCGAGGCGGGAACGGGCTTGGACTCCGACGATCACCGCCGCGATGCCCACCGCGACGCCGATGATGCCGGCGATCGCGCCGATGTCCCATGCGATGGTGACTCCCGGAATGGAGAGAAGCGCAAGCGCCAGGGCGAGCCGAGGACGCGCCGGCGTCTGCGGAGCGATGTCGACTGCGGGTCGTGCTGTGCTCGTTGCCATGTTTCCTCCGTTGGTCGGGTGACGCTTCCGAACCTACGGCGGAAAGGGCCGCTGCACATCGGCGGCAGCACGGATATCGATCAGCGCTAGTACTGGGTTTGTACGGGACGCTCGGCGGCGGCCTGGCCGCATGGCAGCTCCGCCGTGAGGGTGGTCCCGTGTTCCGGGGTGCTCTCGACGCGAAGCGCCCCCGGTGGGCCTCGACCCTGTCCGACAGCCCGCGCAGGCCGGTGCCATCGGCCTCGGAGGCGCCCCCGATCCCGTCGTCGCTGACGACGACGACGAGCGACCCATTGTCGCGATTCGCGCTCACTGAGATTCTCGATGCCCGCGCGTGCTTGACGGCGTTGGTAAGCCCCTCCGAGGCGATGAAATAGGCGGCCGCCTCGAGGTCGCCCGTGAAGCGCTCGGCGCTGGCTGTCACCTCGACCGGGACGGGAGCGCGGCCGGCGAGCTCTCTGAGCGCCGGGGCGAGCCCGTCGTCGAGCTGGGCCGGGCGGACGCCACGCGCGAGATCGCGAAGCTCCTCGATCGCGAGGGTGACCTCGTCGACCGCGCCATCGAGCGCCGAGGTCGCGGCGCCGGACGCGGGGTCCAACTCGTGCTGTGCGTGGCGGAGCGCGAGCCCGATCGAAACCAGCCGCGCCTGTGCGCCGTCGTGAAGGTCGCGTTCGATCCGCCGGCGCTCCTCGTAACCGGCCGCGACGATCCGGCCGCGCGATGCCTCCACCTCCTCGAGCTGGCGGCGCAGCTCGACACGGAGGCGTGCGATCTCGATCGCCAGGCCCGCATCGGCCACGACTCGTCAGGAGGCCCGGCCGCTCGACGATGGCGGGTTGTGCAGGACCATCGCGACCGGCGCTCCGGCTCGCTGAACCGGGGTCCGCTCCCGTTCGTCATGCGAGTCGTCGACCGGCAGACCCCGAGCATCGACGTAAGCTCGATCCCGGGAAGCCAGAAGCGCAGCTCGAGCGCGGGGTCGGAGAGCACCTCGCCCAGGATCGCCTCGATCGCCTCCGGCTTCGCGCGACCGGCGCGGAGGTCCTCGAGGAACACCGAGATGCGCCGCCGGGCGTCGTAGCGGGCCCGGCTGAAGCGCCGATCGACGAGATCCTGGACGCGCGCGCGCAGCGGGCGGAAGGCGACGGCGACCGCAAGCGTCGCTCCGGCAGTCGCCCAGGCCGAGCCGCTGCCGAGGGCCGTTCCCAATACGAGCGCGGTCGCTCCATAGGCTGCGGCGAGCAAGAGAGTGAGCACGCCGTAGACGAGCGTGCGATTGATGATGCGATCGATCGCGTAGAGGCGGTAGCGCAGGATTGCGACACCGATCGCGGCGGGAATCGCCCCGAGCATGAACAGGAAAAGGGCGGAGAACGCGCCTCGTCCTCGATCCCGCCCGCCGCCGCGGCGCCGAGCAGGCAGACGATGAGAGTCAGAGGCAGGAGGAGTGCGCTGAAGGCGAGCCACCTGACCTGGAGCCGCTCGATCCCGGTGGCATCGCGGAACCGCCGGCGAACGGCCCTCACCCCTCCGACGAGGCTGGCGAGAATTGCGAGGAGGGCGATCGGCCATAGCACTCCCACCGCATCGGGCAGGCTGGGCAGCGGCCGGTCCACGTTCTCGTAGGGCGCTTCGAAGGGCTCGGGATCGAAGAAGCTGAGGATGACGAAGAGACCGATCGCGGTCGCGCCGGCGATCGCAATCCACCGCGCCCGGGGTGAGGGAAGGTGGCCGTCCGGGAAGAGCAGGACGATCGCGAGGATCACCCCGAACAGCAGGGGCCAGGCCGATTGATCCCAGAGCACCGCCCACTCAGCGCCGGGAAGCGCGCCCGGGTCGTCCCGGATCGCGTAGATCGCGTACGCCTCCGTCATCCCCGCCGCGGCGATGATCAGGCCGTTGACCAAGAGCAGCCAGCCGATCGGGTGGCCGTCGCGGCGGACGGTGATCAGGAGGCCGATCGTGACCGAGATCAGGACCGCGACCACGCCGAGCGTCGCCTGCCACCAGGGCTCTGCGTGCTCCCCGGCGAGCACGTCGAGGACGACCGCGAACGCGGCGAGACCGACGGCCAGGAAGGCGATCCCCCACGGCAGCGATGCACGAAGCCGACGCACAGCGAGAGTCTCGCACCGGTGCCGCCCCCGGGCAACAGTGCCAGCACTGGCGAAAACCCTCAGTACGACCACGGTTGCCCATGGACGGGGAAGCGGGGAAGATGCCCCATGCGAGTCGTGATCGCCGAAGACCAGGCGCTGCTGCGCGAGGGCCTCGCCCGCCTGTTCGCGGACGCGGGCCACGAGGTAGTCGCCGCCGTAGGCGACCCCGACCGGCTCCGCGCCGCCGTCAGCGAGCACGAACCCGATCTTGCGGTGGTCGACATGCGGATGCCCCCGAACTTCACCGACGAGGGGCTGCGTGCGGCGCGCTGGATCCGGGACGCCCACCCCGATGTGGGTGTCCTGGTCCTCTCGCAGCACATCGAGGCCGCCGGCGCCGTCGCCCTCATCTCGCAGAGCGGGTTCGGCTACCTGCTCAAGGACCGGGTCCTCGAGGTGAGCGAGTTCATGGATGCCGCTCGAGCGCGTCGAACACGGCGGGTCGGCGCTCGACCCGCAGGTGGTCGCGACCCTGCTCTCCTCGGAGTCAGATCGGGCGGCAGGGGATCTCACCCCGCGCGAGCGCGAGGTCCTCTCGCTGATGGCCGAGGGCCTCACCAACGCAGGGATCGCCAAGCGCCTCGTGCTCACCGAGCGGACCGTGGAGAGCCACGTCCGCAACGTCTTTTCGAAGCTGGGGCTTCCCGCAGCCGAGGACGGCCACCGCCGGGTGCTGGCGGTGCTCGCCTATCTGAACCCGCAGCCCCAGTAGTAGCCCGAACCGGCCGGCCAGACCGACTCAACGCCGGCTCCTATCCGGGCTGAATCACCTTGTCCGAGCCCGAGGACTCGACCCGCGCTGTGTCGACGACCTTCCAGGCTCCGTCCGGATCCTTGTTGAACAGGACCTGGTTTTCGTTGCTGAACGTGGCAACGGCGGTATCGCCCTGGATCTCGACGTTCTCAACCGTGGTACCGGCAAACGACACCTGAAGCTCGCTGCTACCGGTCAGCGCGCCCTGAAGTAATGGGAGCAGCCGCCCGCGATATCGGGGTGGAGGTAACCGCACATCGCCTCGTCCTCATTCCCGAACGGCTCCGCCCACGCCTCGCCCACCCGTGCGATCTGCTCCTCGTCGCTCAGGTCGGCAATCTCCTCTTGAAGAGAAGCGGCCTCTTCTGCACCGGGCGCAGTGAAGACGGGGACGTCGTCTCCGTTGTCGGCTTCGTCGTCGTCGCCGCAGCCGGCCGCGATGAGACCGATCGCCGCGAGCGCGGCGAGCACCAGGCAAAGCCGCGTCATGGGCTGCTACCTCCCCTGATCGTCTACGTGGTGATGCCGACCGTACCGGATCCAGCACGCCGCACGAAAACCCCGCCGAGAGCGGGGCTTTCGATGAAGCGGCTGGCAGGGCAACGATCAGATCCTCCATCGCGGTGCGCTCGATTGAGCGCTCGACGTACCGCAGGGTCGCCGGCGGGCAGACGTAGATCACCCGGGCGACGCGGCACTCCTCCTCGACCCCGATCCCCCAGCGCCAGGAGCGAAGCCGCTCGTCGAGGCGCCCCGGTGCCTTGTTGGTGAGCTCGACCTCGATCGCCTCCGTTCGCTAGCACAAACGGATTAGATCGGGTCGGTGGTGGCCGCCGTCGAACCGGCCTCCGGCCGAGTAGACCCGCTCGCCCTCCAGTCGCTCGGCGGCGATGATCTCGCGCTCGGAGAGCACCCGCTCGCCGTCCGCCTCGAGCCGGGCTCCGACCAGCGCCGTCAGCTGCCAGTGGCGACCGTCGACAGCGAGAGGCGGGCGGGGCGCAGCTCGGTCCGCCCGCAGAGGCGCAGGCCGGTGCGGGTGGCGAGGAGCAGCGGGCCGGTTTGATCGAGCGGTGGATGAGAGACGACCAGGCGCGCCTCGCGAAGCCGGCGCTCGCGATCCAACGTCACCGATCGCCCCGTCTTGGCCCAGACCGACACGGCAAACCGTGGCACCACCCCGAAGCGCGCGATGAACTCCAAGACCTCCAAGTCCCTTTCGCGGTCGCCCTGGTTGTCTCGCTCGACTGGTCGAACACCACCCTCGGCTGGGCGATCACCGGCGTCGTGGCCGTGGTCGCCGCACTCTGGGGCCTGACGCGACCGCGGCACCGCTCGCACTGAGAAAGCCGCTATACCGGAATCTGCGCGCCGACGATCACCGTCCTGTCGCTGGGGAGCTCGAAGTGATCGATGGGGCTCGCGGCGTTGCGGGCCATCACGACGAACAGATTCTTGCGCCAGCGCTGCAGTCGGCGGCCCGTCGGTGGGCTTGATCGCGATTCGGGAGACGAAGTATGAGGCGTGCTCGAGGTCGAGGTTTTTCTCGAGCAGGCCCTGCTTGCGGCACAGCCTGCAGCGACGACGGGATGTCGAGCGGGTCGTGATAGCCCGGACCGGATCGTCACATGGAACATCTTGAACGCGTCGGCCGATCTCCTCGACCGCGAACCGGTCGTACTCGTCGACGTGCGGGATGCTGACCATGTCGATCGACACCATGAGAGCCCGCTTCGGGAACGTTTGGAGTGCTCGACCTCGCATCCGGAGCGCCAGCGGCGTGGTCTCCTTGCTGGGGTTGAGGTAGACGGCGACGCCCGGGCATGCGGCATGAGCGGAGGTTCCTGGCGGGAAGGCCATCGAGGAACTCGTCGAGGATCCCTCCTTGGCGGTCCGGTTACGGGTGACGATGACCTGGCCGCGGCGCCAGTTGATCATCACCAGCGACGATCACGGCGCCGACTACGAGTGGAACCCAGGCTCCGTGCTCGATCTTGATGATGTTGGAGGCTGAAGAAGACGACCTCGACGGTCAGAAACAGAGCCGCGATCGGCACCAGCCGCCGCTTCGGGGTCCCCCAGAGGAAGCGGGCGACGGCGAGGAACAGCAGCGTGTTGAGGATGAACGTTCCGGTGACCGCGACGCCGTAGATGTCGCCCAGCTTGTCGGCCGACTGGAAGGCGATCGTGAGCACGACGACGCCGATGCACAGACCCCAGTTGACAATCGGCACGTAGATCTGGCCCTCGGCTTCGAGGTGATGCCGAATGGTGAGCCGCGGCAGGAAGCCAAGCTGCACGCTTGCCGCGCGACCGAGAATGACCCCGAGATCGCGGCCTGGGAGGCGATGATCGTCGCGGCGGTGGCGAGGAAGAGGAGCGGGTACCGGCTCCAGCCGGGAGCCATAAGGAAGAAAGGGTTCTCGGCGGTGCTCGGGTCGGTGCAGGATCATCGCCGCCTGGCCGAGGTAGTTGAGCATCAGGGCCGGGAACGCGAGCGCGAACCAGCCGAGGCGGATCGGGGCCGCGCCGAAATGGCCCCGGTCGGCGTAGAGCGCCTCGGCGCCGGTGACCGCGAGCACCACTCCGCCGAGTACCAGGTAGCCGGCGACGCCGTGGTCGAGCAGGAAGCGAATCCCCCAGGTGGGCGAGAGGCCTTGGAGCACCGCCGGGTCCTTGACCAGCTCGCTTGAGGCCCGATCAGCCCGATCGCGACGAACCAGACGATGATCACGGGGCCGAACAGCGAGCCGATCGTCCCCGAACCGAAGCGCTGGAGCACGAAAAGGCCGATGAGGATGACGAGCGAGAGCGGCACGACCAGGTGCGAGAGACCCGGGCTCGAGCACCTCAGCCCTGGACCGAGCCGAGCACGGAGATCGCGGGGGTGATCATGCCGTCGCCGAAGAAGAGCGCCGCGCCGAAGATGCCGAGCGTCACCAGCGCGCGCCGTGGGCGACCCGGTTGCGCTGGAGCAGCGCGCTCAGGGCCATGATCCCGCCGTCGCCGCGGTTGTGGGCGCGCATGATGAAGCCGGCGTACTTGACGAGACGACGATCATCAGCGCCCAGAAGATCAGGGAGACGACGCCGTAGGCGCCCGCCGCGCGTGACGTCGCGGCCGTCGCGATAGGGCCGGAAGATGACCTGCTCGGTGTACAGGGGGCTCGTGCCGATGTCGCCGTAGACGACGCCCGAGCGCCCCGAGGGCGAGGACAGCCTTGCTTGCATCGGTGATGACGTCGCGCTCGTGTCGGCGAGCGCCTCGAAGCGCTTGCGGACTGCGTCGGCGTTGGTCTTCCGCGTCGGTCTCGGCGTCAGGCTGCCAGTAGCCGAGCTTGTGGGACGCCTCGTAGAGAGTGCGCTTCTGGCCCGTCGGCCGCGCCGTTCGGACCTTCGGCTCGGGCTCAAGGGGCTCGCGAACCCCTTTCCCCGCCTCGTGAAGGGGGTGCTTGGGCCGCTGATCGCCCTCGCTCATGAGTGCCTCACCGGGGCTCGCCGTTGAACGCCGTGCAAGGGGCCAAGCGCGAAGAGCAGGGAGAGGGCCGCGTACCAGAGGCGGTCAGGGTCTCTTGAGCCTCCGACGGGTGCATAGAGCGGACCATCGGCCCTGTCAGCAGGCGCCAGCCGAGCGCAACGCCCCGGGGCTCGATCGCATCGGTAGATCTGAGGCAGCGGATCAGCTCTTCGAGCAGGGGCCTCGCCAGCCCGACGGCTTCCCGATCGATCGGAGCCGCGCTACTGATCGGGGCGGGGCGTCGATACGCGTCGAGTACACGCTCTAAAGCACTCGCCAGCCGTTTCCGTTCAGGGAGATCGCATAGACGCTGCGCTCGAAACGCCTTGAGAGCGTCGTACGGGCCTTCAGTGCCCCGGGCGATGTCACGATCGAGTCGTCCCCGCCGAAGCCAGGTGCGCACGCGCAGAACGAGCAGCCGTCCGCGCGACTGCGTCGAGGCTTCGGTTCGATCGATCAGCAGCCTCGCGGCACGCGTCTCGATGCTCCTGGGCGCGGCTCGCCGCTTGACCTCGGCCATGAACAAAGCTTCGGTGCGGGGGCGCTAAGGCGGGGCTAAGGATGATCGGCGCGGCGTAGAGATTTCGCTAAATCGCGGCTCCCGAGAGCGATTTGTAGCTCGCGCTACTGCTCGACCCTGAGCCGGTATCCGATCCCCGGCTCCGTGATCACATAGCGCGGATTCGAGGGGTCGGGCTCGATCTTGCGCCGCACGTGCGCGAAGTGGACTCGGAGGTAATGGGTCTCATCCTCGAAGCCTGGACCCCACACTTGCCGAAGGAGCTGGCCGTGGGTCACCAGGCGCCCGGGGTGCTGGGCAAGCTTCGAGAGCAGGTTGAACTCGATCGGCGTCAAGTGCAACTCCTCCCCGTCGCGGCGTACCGAGCGGTCCGAGATGTCGATCTCGAGCGAGCCGACCCGGACGGCGCCTCCGCCATCCTCGCTGCGCCGCCGCAGGACGGCGCGTAGGCGGGCGAGCAGCTCCTCGCTGCCGAACGGCTTCGTCACATAGTCGTCCGCGCCCGCGTCGAGGGCGAGCACCTTCTGCTGCTCGTCACCGACGGCAGAGAGCACGACGATCGGAACCTGGCTCCAGCGCCGGATCTCGGTCGCCACATCCACCCCATTGCCATCCGGTAGGACCAGGTCGAGCACGATCGCGTCCGGTGGACGTACGGAGACGGCGTCAAGCGCTTCCTGCTTCGTTGTCGCCTCCTCAACCCGGTAGCCGGCGTTTCTGAGGATCACCTTCAGGCCGCGCACGATCTGCGGCTCGTCGTCGACGACGAGCACCCGGGCCTCGCCAGCGCTCACGGGACGGTCGCCGGCTGCTCGACCAGCGGGAAGGAAACGGCGAATGCGGTTCCGTCTGCGGCGTCGGCCTGCAGGCGCAGCTCGCCTCCGTTGGCCTCAACGAACCCTTTCGAGATCGCAAGCCCGAGCCCGACCCCGTCGCGCGACCCGCTGCGTCCCCTGTGGAACGGCTCGAAGATCGCGGATCGCTCCGACGCGGGCACCCCCGGCCCCCGGTCCACCACTCTCACTGTCACCCGGCCGGCCCCGACGCCCCCGGTGATCCTCACCGGCTGGTCGGGAGGCGAGAACCGCAGTGCGTTCTCGACCAGATTCGAGAACACTCGCTCGAGCTGTGCCGCGTCCGCCCTCACGAGCGGCAACTCGCTATCGAATTCCATCCGGAGGCGAGGCGAGGCGGCCAGGTCGCGGAAGTTCGAGGTCGCGGTCGAAACCGCGTCGAGCAGATCGCACCAGTCTGTGCGCGGATGCGTCGCCCCGGCCTCGATCCTCGACAAGTCGAGCAGGTTGCCGATCAGCCGGGTCAGCCGATCCGCCTCGGCCTCGATGGCGTTGATCAGCGCCGCCCTCTCCTCAGCCCCGGTTCCCGAGTCGCGCAGCGCCGAGGCTGCCGTGCGGATCGCGGTGAGCGGAGAGCGGAGATCGTGAGAGACGGCATGGAGGATCACGGTCTTGGCGGCATCGGCCCGCCGCGTGGCCTCGGTCTCTGCACTCCGCTCCGCCGTCCGCTCGCGCTCGACGGCGACATCGATCAGACGCGCCAGCGGTTTGGCAATCCGCTCGAGATCGGCCTCGGCCCAGGCCGAAGACCCGGCCGCGTAGAGCCAGATTGATCGCGTCTCGGTCGGCAGCCGCCGCGCCGTCTCGCCCTCGCGCTTCTGCGGCGCGGCGCTCGCCTCCAGCCGAAGCTCGCCCCGCCCCGCGCGCTCGAGGTTGGCGGAGATCGCCTCGACGAGGTCCGCCGAGCCACCGAGAAGCGCGGTCGCTGCCTCCGCGAGCATCCCCGCCTCGCGTTCCCGCGCCGCCGCCAGCTCGGCGCGCCGTTCCGCTTCAGCCGCTCGATCGCGCGACTGGCTAGCGAGGCGGCCGACCACCAGTGCGGCCATCAGCAGTACGCCGAGAGCAACGACGTTGTCCGACTCGGCGATTGTCAGCTTGTGAAGCGGCTGGATGAAGTAGTAGTTGAGCACCAGCACGCCAAGCACGGCCGCCGCCAGCGCGGCGATCTGACCGAGCCGGATCGCCACCGCCAGCACGGCGATCAGATAGAGGCTTCCGAGGCCGGCCGGCTCGGTCACCGAGTCGAGCAGCGCGACCAGAGCCGTCGCCACACCGACCCAGGCGAGCGTCTCCGCGGTAGCAGCTGCGATGCGGCCGAACGAGGACCGCGAACGCTTCGGCTTCATCTCGGTGCGAGTCGACGACCGCCGCGAGCGACTCGGTGCGTTCATCCCGGAAGCGCCGCGCTCCATGCGAAGCAGCGGTTTCCTTCGTCGCAAAGACGGGGGCGGTAGCAGAAGCGGCGCCGGAGCGCAATCCGCTACCAGCCGGCTACCAGTTGGCCGCCAAACCGGCGGATTCCGGCTGATTAGTCGCCGTAGGTCGAAACTGGCGAAGTCGCAGCAGATGCAGCAGGAACGGGCCTCTGTCGCGATCTGACGCGACTCGACGGATCCTTTGAACACAAGCGGCTGATGGGATTCGAACCCACGACCTTCTGCATGGCAAGCAGACGCTCTAGCCAACTGAGCTACAGCCGCGCGAGCGGGAGAGTATAGGCGCCCGCCCGGGGCGAGCCCGCCCGCTCAGGCCGCGTCCAGGGCCTCGTTCACCAGCTCGTCCGCGCGGGCGTTCTCGGCGCGGGGGACGTTGCGGGCGCTCCAGCTCTCGAAGCCGCGCAGCTCGTCGCGGACCTTGGTGTGCAGGGGGCGCAGGTGGTCCTGCTTGACCTTGTACTCGCCACGGATCTGGCGCACGACCAGCTCCGAGTCGCCGACCAGCTCGACCTCGGCGGCGCCGAGCTCGCGCGCCAGCTCGATGCCGAGCAGCATCGCGCGGTACTCGGCGACGTTGTTGGTCGTCTCGCCGATCAGCGCGGTGCGCTCGGCGAGGACTCCCCCCTCCCCGTCGTGGGCGACCGCCGCGACGGCGGCCGGGCCGGGGTTCCCCCTGGAGCCCCCGTCGACGTTGACCGTGATCCGCTCGGGCACCCGCGGCAAGCTACCGCGCGGCACCCTTGCGTGCGCGCGGGGGTGGCGCATAGGATGGCGCCGCGAATGCCAGTCACGATCACAGGCGAACCGCGCCGCGTCCCGGCGCGAGGGCGTCCGGCCCGCGACTCGGCGCTGGGCCGTGGCCGCGATCGCTTCGATCATCGTGATCGGCGTCCTCGCTCCGAGCAGCGCCGGCGCCGCGGTCAGGATCTACCGGTCGTCCGAGGACGCGACCTTCCTCGGCAAGGTCACCAGGGCCAAGTGCAAGGTCAAGCGCGAGGGGAGGCTCTTCCGCGCCGTTGGCAAGACCACCAACGGCGCCTACAAGCTCGACGTGTTCATCCTCGGCTTCCAGGGCTTCGGGCCCGACTACAACGTCCCGTACGGGGTGATCACGCCGTCTGTCGACGTTCGAAGGCGTCACCAATGGCGAGGACTTCAGCAACTCCTATCCGTTCCCCGGAGGGATGGCGCCCCCGTCGGCGGGAGCGATCGCGTTCGGGAGAGCGCGGCGCGACGTCTCGGCATCGGCGTCGTACGCGCTGCCGAACGCGGACTACTCGCAGGGCGTCGTCCTCGGCGGGGAGCTTGAACTGCGACTACCCCCGCCGCTGAGGTCCGCCGACTCCGGGCCCGCCCTCGCCGCGCTAGGCGCGGAGCTGCTCCTCCTCCGAGCGCGCCTTGTTGATCACCTGCTGGGCGAGGTGCGAGGGGATCTCCTCGTGGCGGGCGAACTCCATCGTGTAGTCGCCGCGGCCGCCGGTGATCGCGCGCAGGTCGGGCGCGTAGTCGAGGACCTCGGCCATCGGCACCTCGGCCTTGACCTCGGTCACCGAGCCCTTGGGCTCCACTCCCAGCGGCTTTCCGCGCCTCGAGTTGAGATCGCCGACGACGTCGCCGACCGACTCCTCGGGCACCGCGACTGTGAGCAGCATGATCGGCTCGAGCAGGATCGGGTCGGCCTGCTCCATCGCCTGCTTGAACGCGAGCGAGCCCGCGACCTTGAACGCGGCCTCCGATGAGTCCACGCGGTGGTGCTGGCCGTCGAAGAGGCGCACCGTGAGGTCCTTGACCGGATAGCCGGCGAGGACCCCGTGCTGCATCGCCTCGGCGATGCCCTTCTCGACCGCGGGAATGAAGCCGGAGGGGATCGAGCCGCCCTTGATCTCGTCGCGGAACTCGAAGCCGGTGCCCGACTCGGCGGGCAGGATCTCGATGTGGCAGTCGCCGAACTGGCCGCGGCCGCCCGTCTGCTTCTTGTAGCGGCCGTGGGCCGTGGCGGGCTTGCGGATCGCCTCCTGGTAGGGCACGCGCGGCGGGTGCAGCTCGATCTCGGCGCCGTAGCGGGTCTTCATCCGGCCGACGATCACCTCGACGTGCATCTGGCTGAGCCCGGCGATGATCTGCTCGCCGGTCTCGGGGTCGCGGTGGACGTCGAGGGTGGGGTCCTCCTCGGAGAGGCGGCGGATGGCGGTGACCGCCTTCTCGTCGTCCCCCTTCGTCTTCGGCTCGTATGCGAACGCCATCACCGGCGAGGGAAGCCGCAGGGGCGGGAAGGCGACCTTCGCGGTCTTCTCCGCCAGCACGTCGCCCGCATGGGTCTCCTTCAGCTTCGCGATCGCGCCGATGTCGCCGGCGCCGAGCTCGCTCACCTGCTCGTTCTCCTTGCCGTGCGGGACCAGCAGCGGGCCGATCCGCTCCTTGCCGCTCTGGGTGACGTTGCTGACCTGGGAGTCCTGGCGCAACGTCCCCGAGTGGACGCGGAAGAAGTTGAGGCGCCCGGCGTAGGGGTCCGAGAGCGTCTTGAAGACGTAGGCGACCAGCTCGCCGTCCTCGTCCGGCTCGATCTCGATCTCCTCGCCGTCCTCGCCCAGCGCCGCGATGGCGCCGCGCATGGCCGGCGAGGGCAGGTCCTCCACCAGCGCCGCGAGCAGGCGCGTGGTCCCCAGGTTCTTGGTCGCGACGCCGCAGGTGACCGGGAAGACCTTGCCGTCGGTGACCCCCTGCTTCAACACGGTGACGATCTCGTCGTGGTCGATCTCCTCCCCCTCGAGGTAGCGCTCCATCAGCGCGTCGGAGTTCTCGGCCACCTCGTCCATCAGCTTCTCCCGGTACTCCTGGGCCTGCGCCTGAAGCTCTTCGGGGATGTCCTGGGGCTCCGGCGCGCCCCGTCCCTCGCCCTGCGCGACGAAGGCCTTCATGTCGATCAGGTCGATCACGCCCGCGACCTCGTGCTCGGAGCCGATCGGGATCTCGGTGGCGACGACGTGATTGCCGAACGCCGCCTGCAGCGACTCGAGCGCCCTGAAGAAGTCTGCGCGCTCGCGGTCGAGCATGTTCACGAAGACCAGGCGGGCGAGGCCCTCGGCGTCGGCTCGCTCCCAGAGTCTCTCGGTGTTGACCTCCACGCCCATGACGCCGTTGACGACGACCACGGCGGCGTCCGCCACCCGCAGGGCCCCGACGGTGTCGGCGACGAAGCTGGGCTCGCCGGGTGTGTCGATCAGGTTGATCTTGCGGCCGTCGTGCTCGAACGAGGCGACGCTCGCCCCAATGGACATCTTCCGCTCGCGCTCGTCGGGCTCGAAATCGGAGACCGTCGTGCCGTCGTCGACGCTGCCGAGCCGGTTGACGATCCCGGCCTCGTACAGAAGCGCCTCGTGCAGCGACGTCTTGCCGCTGCCACGGTGGCCGATCAGGGCGACGTTGCGAATCCGGTCCGCTGCCTTGTGGGGCATCGCCCGCGGACCCTATGCCAACGCCGGTGCGGGTTCAAGCCGGCCGCCGCGGCGCGGCCTACGCGCTGCCCTTGAGCCTGCCGCGCAGGCGCAGGACGGCCTTCGAGTGGAGCTGGGAGACGCGGGACTCGGTGACCCCGAGCACCTCGCCGATCTCGCGCAGCGTCAGGTTCTCGAAGTAGTAGAGGGCGATCACGAGCTGCTCGCGCTCCGGGAGGTCCTGGATCGCCTCCTGGAGGAGGTCCCGGACCTCGCTGGTGTCGAGCGCCGCCTGCGGGTCGGGCGCGCTCTCGTCCTCGATCGTGTCGAGCAGGGAGACGCGGTCGCCGGACGAGTCCGGGGTCATCCAGAGCTCCTCGAGGGCGAGGATCGAGGAGTTGGAGATCTGGAGCAGGGAGTCTTGGAGCTCCTCCTCGTCGATGCCGAGCTTCTCGGCCAGCTCGGCGTCGGTGGGCGCACGGCCGAGCTGGTTCTCGAGCTTGGAGTTCGCCTCCTCGATCTCGCGGGCCCGCGAGCGCACCGAGCGCGGCACCCAGTCGAGCGAGCGCAGCTCGTCGATGATCGCGCCGCGGATGCGCTGCATCGCGAAGGTCTCGAAGCGGATGCGGCGGCGCGGGTCGAAGCGGTCCATCGCCTCGATCAGGCCGAACATGCCGTAGGAGATCAGGTCGGTCTGCTCGACGTGCGAGGGCAGCCGCGCGCCTGTGCGGCCGGCGACGAACTTGACGAGGGGCGAGTAGGCGACCACGAGGCGCTCGCGAGCGCTCATGTCCTCCTCGTCCTTGTAGCGGCGCCAGAGCTCCTTGAGCTCGAATGCCTTGACTTCCGCCTCAGCCATCTCCCAGACCTCTGCTCATGGCCACTTCCGCGTCCCCTTCACGCCCGTGGATGACTGCGAGCGTACTGGCTTCGCAGCCACGACGACTCGACTCGGGTGTACACCTGCGTGGTCGAGAGGCTGGAGTGGCCGAGAAGCTCCTGGATCGCGCGCAGGTCCGCCCCGCCCTCGAGCAGGTGCGTGGCGAAGGAGTGCCTGAGCGCGTGCGGCGAGACGCCGCCGGCGATGGCGGCCTCCCGCGTGCGGAGCTCGAGCCGGCGGCGCAGGTCCGAGGGGTGAAGGCGTCTGCCGGTCTTGGAGAGGAGCAAAGCGGTCTCGTCCCGCGCCGCGCCGGCCAGGCGGCCGCGGGCGCGCTCGAGGTAGCGGCGGAGCGCCTTCTGCGCGGGCTCCCCCATCGGCACGAAGCGGGTCTTCCCGCCCTTGCCCTCGACCCGCAGGCGTTCGTGCTCGAAGTCCACGGAGCCGAGGTCGAGGTCCACCACCTCCTGGGCGCGCAGCCCGCAGGAGTAGGTCAGCTCGAGCATGGCGCGGTCGCGCATCTCCAGCGGGGCGCGGGCCGGGATCCGGTCCAGCAGGCCCTCCATCTCCTCCGTGCTCAGCACGCGGGGCAGGTGGAGCTCGCGCTTCGGGCTGGCCACGAGGTCGGCGGGGTTCGCGGCGACGTCCCCGTTGCGCAGCAGCGCGGCGTAGAAGCTGCGGATGGCCGCGAGCTTGCGCGCCACGGTCGCCTTCGAGGCGCCGCCGGTCGAGAGGCGCGCGGCGTAGCGGCGCAGGTCGCGGTGGCCGAGGTCCGCCGGCCCCCTGTCGGCCTCCTCGGCCCAGTCGGCGAGCTGGCGCAGGTCCACGCCGTATGCGCGGCGGGTCGCGGCGGCGGCGGCCTTGGCGCTCAGCTCGCGCTCGAAGGTCCCGATGGCGTCCGCCCATGCGGCGGCCACGGACTGCGCTGCGGGCGCGCTCATACCGGGGACTTCTGCGGAGGCGCCCGGCCTCCTGCGAGCGGCGGCGCGGTGCGAGCGCGCGCCAGGCCTGCGCGCTGAGTCCTCGCTACTGGATGTAGACGGGGGTGCCGACCTCGACGCGGTCGAAGAGGTCGATCACGTCGTCCACGGACATACGGATGCAGCCGTGGGACGCGGCGCTGCCGAGCGAGCCGGTCTCGTAGGTGCCGTGGAAGCCCGCCCCGTTGTAGATGCCCATCCACCGGGCCACCAGGGGGTTGCCAGGCCCGGGCGGGATGTCCTGGCCGGCGAGGCTCCCCGCCCACTCCGAGTCCGGCACGTGCCAGGTCGGATTGACCTCCTTGCTCTCGATGTCGTAGAGGCCCGACGGGGTGTCGTAGCCGGAGGCGCCGATCGCCACCGTGTACGACTTCGCCAGCTTCAGGTTCACGAACAGCCGCACGGTGAACGCGTCCCGGTCCACCGTGAGATAGGTCGGGTAGGCCTCGGCGAGCTCGTCCGTGGTGATCTCGGGCTCCGTCTTGACGGCGCGGGCCACGATCGCATCACCCGAGCCGGGCTCCTCGATCTCGGCCACGATCGCCTTGCGCACCTCGTTCTCGCGGAGCTCGCGGCCCTTCTCGCCGGGGGTGGGCGTCAGGGTGTCGCCCGAAGGCTCGATGCTCGCGTCCTGCGGGTCGCGGTTGATCTCCTCGGCCAGCTCGGCGACGAACCGGTCCACGGCCCTGTCGCTGTAGCCGATCCGCGGCGCGACGTCCGCGTCCAGCTCGCCGCCGCGGACGTAGCGGCTGACCCGCTCGACGATGCCGCCCTCCCGGCTGCGCTCCAGGGCCTCATCGACCATGCCGTCCACGTCGGCGTCGTGGTCGAGGCGCTTCGGGCTGAGCTTGTACTCGTCGGGGCCGAAGCTGACGACCACCGGCTTCTGCAGCGGGGCCACCAGCTCCTCCTGGATCGCCGTGCGGGCGTCGTCGGTGCTCATGCCGCCGACGTCCACGCCGCCGATCGTGACCCCGGGCGCGATCCTGTCCTTCTGGGAGTCGTCGTAGGCGTAGACGCCGACGGCGAGCAGGAGCAGGGCCGTGAGCGCGACCACGGTCGCGACCATCAGCTTCTGCGGTGTCCTCAGCCTTCTCTTCACGTGTCTCCCCGGCGCCTCATTCTAGGAGGCGCCGGCGTCGCCTTCAGGGACGACGCGCGGCGCAACGCAGCTTGCGGTCCGATGCCGGTCTCATGCCCTCAGCGCGACGCGGTCGTGATCGCGCCCTGGGCGGCCGAGGACACCGTCGCCGCGTACTTCGCCATCACGCCCGAGGCGTAGAGCGGCTCCGGCGGCTCGTAGATCGCCACCCGGTCGGCGATCTCCTCGTCGGAGAGCTTCACGTCGAGGCGGCGGGCGGAGACGTCCAGCGTGATCTCGTCGCCGTCGCGCACGGCCGCGATCGGCCCGCCCTTGACGGCCTCAGGGGCGACGTGGCCGGCCATCAGCCCGCGCGTGGCCCCCGAGAAGCGCCCGTCGGTGAGCAGGGCGACCTTGTCGCCGAGCCCCTCGCCGACCAGGGCCGCAGTCACCTGGAGCATCTCGCGCATGCCGGGCCCGCCCGCCGGGCCCTCGTTGCGGATCACGACGACGTCGCCGGCCTCGATCCCGCCCGCCTTCACCGCGGCGAAGCACTCCTCCTCGGACTCGAAGACCCGCGCCGGCCCGGTGTGGGAGAGCCGCTCGTAGCCCGCGACCTTGACGACGCAGCCCTCCGGCGCGAGGTTGCCGTGAAGGATCACGAGGCCGCCGGTCTCCTTGATCGGGTCCGAGAGCGGGCGCACCACCTCCTGGCCCTCGGCCTCGACCGCGTCGTCGGCCTCCTCGCCGATCGTGCGGCCGGTGACGGTGATCGCGTCGCGGTGCAGCAGCCCCGCCTCGTCGAGGCGCTTGGCCAGCAGGCCGACGCCGCCCGCGTCGTTCAGGTCCCTGGCCACGAAGCGTCCGCCCGGCTTCAGGTCGCCGAGCAGGGGCGTGCGCTCCGAGATGTGGTCGAAGTCGTCGATCGTGAGATCGATGTCCATCTCGCGCGCCAGTGCCAGCAGGTGCAGGACGCCGTTGGTGGAGCCGCCCGACATCGCCACGGAGGCGATCGCGTTCTCGATCGAGTCACGTGTGATCACGTCGCTGGGGCGCAGGCCGCGCTCGAGCACGCTCATCACCAGCTCGCCGGCGCGCTCGGAGACGCTCTTGCGCTCCTCCGCCACTGCGGGGACCATGCCGGACCCCATCGGGGCGATCCCCATGACCTCGAAGGCGCAGGCCATCGTGTTAGCGGTGAACTGGCCGCCGCAGGCGCCCGGGCCGGGGCTCGCAACATCCTCCAGCTCGGCCAGCTCCTCGTCCGACATCTCCCCCTTGGCGTGGGCGCCGACGGCCTCGAAGACGTCCTGGATGGTGACGTCGTGGCCGCGGAAGCGGCCGGGCAGGATCGATCCGCCGTAGAGCAGCACGGCAGGTATGTCGAGGCGCGCCAAGGCCATGACGCTGCCGGGGATCGTCTTGTCGCACGCGCAGAGCGCCACGAGCGCGTCGAACTGGTACCCCCGCGCGGTCAGCTCGATCGAGTCGGCGATCACCTCGCGGCTGACCAGGGAGGCCTTCATGCCCTGCGTCCCCATCGTCACGCCGTCGGAGACGGCGACCGTGTTGAACTCCATCGGCGTGCCGCCCGCCGCGCGCACGCCCTCCTTGACCTTCTCGGCCACGGCGCGAAGGTGGAAGTTGCAGGGCATCGCCTCGATCCAGGTGTTGGCGACCCCGATGACGGGCTTCGAGAGGTCGGCGTCGTCGAAGCCGATGCCCTTCATGTAGGCGCGGGAGAACGCGCGCTCGGGCCCGTCGAAGACGACGGAGCTGCGCTCCCTCATGCGGTCGCCGTTGGCGGATGGGTCGGTCAAGCGGGCACCTCCGGTGTGCGTTCGGCGCGCCAGCGGCGCAGCGTGTCGAGGTCGCGGCGCACCAGGGCGGGGTCCATCTGGCGGCCGGGGACGTCCATGTTGGCGGCTGCGAGCAGCATGTGCTCGTCGGCCCGCAGCCCGATCCACTTCGCGAGCACGTCGTCGGCGTCGGGCAGCCGCTCGCCGGCATCCGAGGCGACGGGATCGGGAAAGCGGACGCAGTACTCGCTCAGCAGCTCGCCCGCCGCGGCGTCGTAGGCCACCACCGGCCGGTGCGGATAGACCAGGTAGCCGTAGCGGTCCTCGCCGGCGGGCTCGACGCCGACGAAACCGAGCTCCTCGTACATCGCGGCCGCCTCGGGTCCCGCGACCGAGCGCAGCAGCTCGCGCGCGCGCCGCTCCGCTCCCTCCCCGGGGGCGCGGGCGCTCATCTTGCGCCTCCCGCTGCCCGCGGGAAGAAGATCACGCTCTCGGCCCCGCGCGGGACCTCGGAGAAGTCGCGCACCAGCGTCGCCTCGCGGCGTCCCGCTGCGCCCTCGGCGGGCACGGCTGCCCACATCCCGAGCTCGAGCTGGCGGCGGAACTCCTCGACCAGGCGGCGCTCGTCCTCGGCCAGCTCCGGGTCGCCCTCGGCCAGCAGCACGTCGCCGCCGGCGGCGCTCATGCGCAGAAGCTTCATTGGGCAAGTATTGCCGACGCGGTACGCCAGCTAGTTGCCCCGGCGGCGCGCCGCGAGGTCGAGGGCGTCCACCGGGCCCGCGCCCTCCCCCACGTCGCGCAGGCCGTTGCCGACCGCCTCGGAGGCGATCAGCCGCGCCTTGCGAGCCGCCTCGATCACCGTCGTGCCGCGGGCGAGGTGAGCGGCGAGCGCCGAGGAGTGCGTGCAGCCTGAGCCATGCGATGCGCCCGCGGGGTGCAGCGCGCCCTCGATCTGCTCCTCGGCCTCGCCGTCGAAGAAGAGGTCGGCCCCGCTCTCCGTGTGGCCGCCGGTGACGACGACGGCCCGCGGGCCCAGCGCCCGCACCGCCCGCGCGAGCTCGGCCGCGCCCGCCTCCGGGCCGAGGCCGGTCAGCTCCCGCGCCTCGGGCAGGTTCGGGGTCACCACGGCGGCCAGCGGGAAGATCCGCTCGACCAGCGCCCGCTTCGCCTCCGGCTGGAGCAGGATCGCGCCGCTCTCGGCGACCATCACCGGGTCCACGACCACGGGCACGTCGCCGAGGCGCGGCAGCTCGTCGGCGACCGCCTCGATCGTCGGCTCGTCGAACAGCATCCCGACCTTGACCGCGTCCAGGCGGATGTCCTCGGCGACGCAGCGGATCTGGTCGCGGATGAACGAGCGCGGCAATGTGTGCACCGAGACGACCTCGCGCGTGTTCTGAGCCGTGAGGGCGACGATCGCCGACGTGCCGTGGACGCCGCAGCGCGCGAACGCCTTCAGGTCGGCCTGGATTCCGGCGCCGCCCCCCGAGTCGGAGGTCGCGATCGTCATCGCCACCGGTGTCCTGTCCGCCTCCATCGGCCGACAGGCTAGAGGGCTGATGTGGGTCATCCACGCACGCGTGGCGCCGCGCCTGACCCCCGTCAACCCTCCAGGCGCTCCGGGCAGGCGGGATCAGCCCGGCCCCGGGGAGCTCTCGGCGAGCCGCAGGGTCCGCCTGTAGCGGCCCGCCGAGTCGCACGCGAGCAGGCCCAGCAGCTCCAGCCTCGTCAGGGCGGCCGCCGCCGCGCCGGGGGCAAGGCCGGCGGCCCTCGCGACCTCGTCCTGGGTCGCGGCCCCCCGGTCCACCTCGGCGAGCACGGACGCGAGCTCGGGGGGCACCTGCGCGGCGGCGGGGCCGGGCACCTTGCTGCCCCGCGGCTGGGCCCCGACCCCGCAGAGGACGTCGAGCACGTCCTGGCCGCCGCGGACCACGTGCGCGCCCTCGTGCAGCAGCCGGTTCGGTCCGGCGGCGGTCGCCGAGCCGACCCGCCCGGGGACGGCGCCGACGTCGCGGCCGCCCTCCCCGGCGAAGCCGGCCGTGATCAGCGACCCGGAGCGCTCCCTCCCCTCGACCACGACCGTCATCGCTCCCAGGACCGCCATGATCCGGTTGCGGGCCGGAAAGGTCCAGCGGCGCGGCGCGGTCTGGGGCGGCAGCTCGCTGAGGACCAGGCCGCGCTCGCCGATCCGCTCGTGGAGATGGCGCATCCGCATCGGGTGCGGGACGTCGGGCCCGCTGCCGAGCACGGCGACCGTGAGCCCGCCGCGGCGAGCGCCCCCGCGTGGGCGCAGGAGTCGATCCCGAGCGCCATCCCGCTGACCACGACCAGCCCCGCGGCGCCCAGCTCCCGGCCGAGCTGCTCGGCCATCTCGCGGCCGTACGCGCTCGGGCGGCGCGCGCCGACGATCGTCACGCAGCGGTCCGACCCGAGCCCCTCCAGCAGCCGCGGGTCTCCGCGGCCGAACAGGACTCGCGGGGCGTCATCGAGCCGGCGGACGCTCTGCGGGAACGCCGGGTCGTGCGAGCAGCACGCCCAAGAGCCCGCGCCGGCGACCGCGCCTCGCAGCAGCTCGGGCTTCCGCTCCTGCGCCCGCCTGACCATCTCCGGCCGGCCGCCCACCGCCGCCGTCAGCGTCTCGTCGCCGAGCGCCAGCAGCTCGCGCGCGCGGTTGCCCGGCCTGCCCTCCAGGGAGCGCTCGATGCGGGCCGACAGCGAGCCCACCAGCCACGCCCGCCGCAGGCAGGCGTCGCACGCGCCGGGCTTGCCGCCGGGCGTCACCGCGTCCCCCTCGGGTGCCCGGCGTCATCGCTCGCCCCGCCGCCTGAGGCCGAGGGCGTGGGCGATGTGGGCCTCCGCGAGCTTCTCGGCCCCGTCGAGGTCGGCGAGCGTGCGCGCGACGCGCAGGACGCTGTCCCAGCCGCGCCCGCTCAGGCCGAGCACCCGGTGGCTCTCGCGGAGCCGGCTCTCGGCCTCGGGCTCGAGGGGGCAGTGCTCGCGGATCTCGGGCTCGCTCAGCTCCGCGTTGCAGCGCTCGCCTTCGAGGCGCGCCTCCTGGATGGCGCGGGCGCGCGCGACGCGCTCCCGGACCGCCTCGGAGCCCTCGGGCACCTCGGAGGCGAGCGCCTCGGCGCCGGGGCGGCCGACCGCGACCTGGATCTCGATCCGGTCGGCCAGCGCGCCGCTCAGCTTGGCGCGGTAGCGCGCGGCCGCGCCGGGTGCGCACTCGCACTCGCCGGAGTCCTCCCCGCGCCCGCAGGGGCACGGGTTCGACGCCGCGACGAGCATGAAGCGGCAGGGCAGGGTGACGCGGCCCGTCGTCCGCGCCAGGGTCACACGCCCCTCCTCCAGCGGCTGGCGCAGCGCCTCCAGCGCGTCGCGGCGGAACTCGCCGAGCTCGTCGAGGAAGAGCACGCCCCGGTGGGCCCGGGTGGCCTCGCCGGGCCGCGGCGGCGAGCCGCCCCCGATCAGGGCGCGGCCGGAGACGGTGTGGTGCGGCGCGCGGAACGGCCGCGCGGCGCTCGGCCTCCCCCGCTCCCCGCAGGCGCCCGCGATCCGCGCCACCTCAAGCAGCTCAGCGTCCCCGAGCGGCGGCAGTAGCCCGGGCAGGCGCCGCGCGGCGAGCGTCTTGCCCACGCCCGGTGGGCCGACCAGCAGCATGCTGTGGCCGCCGGCTGCCGCGACCTCGAGCGCGCTGCGGAGCGCGGGCTGGCCCTTGAGATCGGCGAGATCGGGCGCCGCGGGGCGCGGCGCCAGCCGGGTTCCGTTTCGCTCGAAGACGGGCAGCGAGCCCGCGGCCAGCTCGCGGAGCTGCGCGACGTGCTCCAGCGCCACCACCTCCACGCCCTCGATCAGGGCAGCGTGGGGCGCATCGGGCCCTGCGACCGCGATCCCGCGCAGGCCCAGCGCCCGGGCCCCGTCCGCCATCGCCAGCGCGCCCGGCACCGGGCGGATCGAGCCCTCGAGCGCCAGCTCGCCGGCGAGGGCGTAGCGCTCCAGCACCCCGTTCGCCACCTGGCCCGTAGCCACCAGGAGCGCGGCGGCGATCCCCAGGTCGAAGCCCGGCCCGGCCTTCGGGAGGTCGGCCGGTGCGAGGTTGACCGTGATCCGGCGCAGCGGGAACTCGAAGCCGGAGTTGGTGAGCGCCGCGCGGACCCGCTCGCGCGACTCCCGGACCGCGGCGTCCGGAAGGCCGACGACCGCGAAGGACGGCAGGCCCCCGCCGACGTCCACCTCGACGTGCACGGGCTCGGCGTCGATGCCGGCGAGGGCGAAGGTGCGGGCGATCGCGTACACCGCCGCGAAGCTACGGCTCCGCCCCGCGCGGCTCGCGCGCCGGACGTCACGGATGCGTGCCGGATCAGTCGCGCTGCGCGCACGGGCGCGGACGGGCGCCCGCTGGGCCCCATCCTGGCCGCATGACCGTCGCAAGGCAAAGGCTGGGCCGCCGCGCAGAGGACCTCGTCGCCGCCCGCCTCGCGGCCGCGGGCTGGCGCCTGATCGAGCGCAACGCCCGCACCCGCGCCGGCGAGCTCGACCTGATCGCGCTCGATCGCTCGACGCTCGTCTTCGTCGAGGTCAAGGCCGGGCGCGAGGGCGCCGCGGCCGGCCCGCTGCGCCCGGCCCACGCCGTCGGCCCGCGCAAGCAGGCTCAGGTCCGGCGCCTCGCCCGCGCCTGGCTCGCGAGCGGCCGCGGCCGGGGGCTAGGCGTCTCGGGCTACCGCTTCGACGTCGTCGGCGTCAGCTTCGGGCGGGACGGCCGCGCGGATGTTGATCACATCCGCGACGCCTTCTGAGGCATCATCAACGGCCATCTCCTCGGCTTCGCCTGCGAGCTCCAGCTGCGTGTACGCGATCGAGGCGAAGCTGCGGCGGTGCAGCGGGCTGATCCCATGCTCGCGGATAGCGTCGCGGTGCTCTGGGGTCGAGTAGCCGACGTTGCCCGCGAAGTTCCAGCGCGGGTAGAGCGCGGCGACGCGGTGCATGTAGCGGTCCCGCGTGACCTTGGCGATCACCGACGCGGCCGCGATCGCCGCGCTGCGGGCATCGCCGTCCACGACGTTGCGGTGCTCGAGCTCGCAGCCCGGCAGGCGGAAGCCGTCCACGAGGCGGACGGTGGGCTCGCCGCCGCCCGCGATCGCGCGCATGCAGTCGGCGAGCGCCGAGAGGTTGGAGACGTGCAGCCCCTCGCTGTCTATCGCGCGCACGGAGCGCACCGCCACCGAGACGCAGGCGGCAGCCCGGATCACCGCGGGGTATAGGGCCTCGCGCTCCTCAGCGGACTTCTGCTTCGAGTCGTCGAGGTGCGCGAGCGCGCGGCGCTCGCGCGTGCCGATGCGATCGAGGTCGATCAGGACCCCGGCGGCCACCAAGGGGCCCGCGAGCGAGCCGCGGCCGGCCTCGTCAACGCCCGCGACGTAGCGGCTCCCGAAGGAGCGGTCGAAGCGGAACAGGCGCGCCGCGGTTCGCTTCTTCCGCCGAGCGGCCATCAGCCCCACGGCCTCGAGCTAGAAGATGCCGACCTTCTTGGGCGGCCAGTAGGTGGCGAAGGCCTTGCCGATGATCCAGTCCGTCGGGACCGGTCCCCAGAATCGGCTGTCGTCGCTGGCCCCACGGTTGTCGCCCATCATGAAGTAGTGGTCCTCCGGGATGGTGATCTCGGTGGGCAGGTTGCACTCCCCTCCCGGCGCGCACGGGCGGATGAAGTCCTCCTCCGCCTTGACGCCGTTCACCACCGGCTGACCGTCTTCGATGCGAAGCGTATCCCCCGGCTCGGCCACGATCCGCTTGATGAAGTTGACGTCGGCCTTGTCCGGCGTGGGCTCGGGACAGGGCGCGCCGCTCGGGCGCTGCACGCCGCAGCGGTTGCCCCGCTCGGCCCCGAGTGGCGGGTGGAATACGACGATGTCGCCGACGTCAGGGTCGGAGAAGTCGTACAGGAAGCGGTTGACGAGCACGCGCTGGCCGACGTCCAGCGTCGGCTCCATCGACTCGGAGGGGATCTGGTACGGCTTGACGATGAAGGCCTGGATCCCCAGCGCCAGCCCGAGGGCGAGCGCGACGATGATGACGAGCTCGGCGAGCGCGCCCTGAGTGCTCTGGGGCCTGGGGACCTTCAGTCTTCTTCAGCCTTTTCGGAGGAGTCCTGCGCGTCCTCGGCAGGCTCGCTCTCCTCCGCGCTCTCGGCCTCGGGCTGCTCGGCCGGCTCGTCGGCCTCGGGCTGCTCGGCCTCCGGCTCCTCGGCGGGCGCTTCCGCCTCGGGCTGCGGCTCCTCGGCGGCGGGCTCCTCCGCGGCAGGCTCGTCGGCCTCGGGCTCCGCGCCCTCGGTCGACCTCGGCGTCGGCCTCGCTCACGGCCACGCCCTCGGCGTCCACCGCCTCGGTCTCCTCCGGGGCGACCAGCTCCTCCTCGATGCCCCAGCGGCGCTCCGCGACGCGGGCCTGCTTGCCCACCTTGTCGCGCAGGTAGTAGAGCTTGGCGCGGCGGACGTCGCCGCGCGCGGCGATCTCGAGCTTCTCGACCTTGGGCGAGTGCAGCGGGAAGGTCCGCTCGACGCCGACGCCGAACGAGTGCTTGCGGACGGTGAACGTCTCGCGCACCCCGCTGCCCTGGCGCTTCAGCACGATGCCCTCGAAGACCTGGGTGCGGCGGCGGTTGCCCTCGATCACCTGGAAGTGGACGCGGACGCGATCCCCGGCGGCGAACTTGGGCCGCTTCTTGAGGTCGCGCTGCTCGATGCTCTCGATGACTGTGCTCATGGTCTCTCTGAAGTCTGTTGGAGGCGCCTCATCCGCACCTCAAGAGGAGGGCGGCGCAAAAAAGCGCGTGCCGGCGGCCCGCGCGGCCGCGAATGGTACCGACCTCGCGGCCGACGTTGTCCGCGAGGCTCAGCCGCCGCGCTCGCGGCTGCGCTCCAGGCGCCACTCGCGCACCTTCGCGTGGTCGCCTGAGAGCAGGATCTCGGGCACGGCCCACCCGCGGTAGTCGGCCGGGCGCGTGTAGTGGGGGTACTCCGGCGCCCCCTCGAGCGCGGTGCTGAAGGACTCCTCGACCGCGCTCTCGGCGTCGCCCAGCGCGCCGGGCAGCTTCCGCAGGACGGCGTCGGCGACGACCATCGCGGGCAGCTCGCCGCCGGCCAGCACGAAGCGCCCGATCGAGACCTGCTCGTCCGCCAGGTGCTCGACCACCCGCTCGTCGAACCCCTCGTAGCGACCGCAGAGCAGCGCGATGCGCTCGCTGCCGGCCAGGTCCTCCGCGAGCTCCTCGTCGAAGAGGCGCCCGGACGCCGTCAGCGCGATCTTGCGGACCGAACCGCGCTCGTCCCCGTAGGCGGCCTCGAGCGCCGCATCCACCACGTCGACTCGCATCACCATCCCTGCCCCGCCCCCGTAGGGCGAGTCGTCCACCTGCCCGGCCTTTAGCGGGGTCGTGTCGCGGTAGTTGAAGAAGCGCATCTGATTGCCGCCCGCGATGGCGTTCGAGACGTGACGCTGGCCGGCGAACCAGTCGAAGTGCCCCGGGAACAGGGTGAAGACGTCGATCCGCACCGGCGCTCGGGCAGCTAGTCGATGATGTCGACGATGACCCGCTTCTCCTCGCGGACCGCCGCCGCCTTCATCACGGTGCGCAGCGCGTTGGCGACGCGCCCGCCGCGGCCGATCACGCGGCCGAGATCGGCCTCGGCGACCTCGAGCTCCAGCACGACCTCGCCCTCGACCTCCTCGATCTCGTCGACGAGGACGGCACCGGGGTCCTCGACCAGACCGCGAGGCGAGGAACTCGAGAAGCTCGCGCACGTCAGATCAGACGCTGGTGGACTCGATGCCCTTGGTGCGCAGCAGGTGCGAGACCGTGCGGGTCGGGCGGGCGCCGTGCTCCAGCCAGTGGCGGGCGCGGTCCTCGTTGATCTCGATCACCGAGGGGTCGGTCTGCGGGTTGTAGCGGCCGATCGTCTCGATCGTCCGCCCGTCGCGCGGGGAGCGGCGGTCGGCGACGACGATGCGCCAGATCGGGTTCTTCTTCGAACCCACCCTTCTCAGCCTGATGCGGACCATTGCGACGCAGGAGGTTAGCGGGCTACTGCTTCTCGGAGTCCCTGCCCTTGCCGCCCTTGAGGACGTCCTTGCCGCCGCCCCCGGCGAGGCGGTCGCGCCCGGGGCCACCGAGCAGCCGGTCCGGGCCGCCTCCCCCGAACAGACGGTCCTTGCCCAGCCCCCCGCAGAGACGGTCCTTCCCGCCACGGCCGCGGATCGTGTCGCCGCCGGAGAGGCCGGCGATGACGTCTGCTTGCTTCGTTCCCTCGAGCACGTCGCGGCCGAGCGTCCCCACGATCGTGGCGCGGCGGCCGGCGCAGCGGTTGAGCGCCTGCCAGTCCGGGCCGACGTCGTCGCCGGTGCTTGTCGTGATTCGGGTCTGGGAGGTGCCGTCGGCGCCCATCACGTAGAGCTCGGTGTCGCCGCCAGTGCGGCGAGCGGTCCGACTGGAACACGATCGAGGCGCCGTCCGGCGAGAAGGCCGGACCGCGATCCTCGGCGCCGGCCGTCGTCAGCCGGGTGGGAACCGTTCCGTCGACGTTGGCGACGTAGATCTCGAAATCGCCGCCATGCGGGGCGCGATCGCTCGTGAACGCGATCCGGGTGCCGTCCGGCGAGATCCTGGGGTCGAACTCCGTAGCTGACGTCTGCGTCACGTTCCTCGGCGCCGAACCGTCCGCGTTCATGGTGAAGACCTCGTAGTTCACCGCCCGCAGGGAGAGGAAGACGATCTGCCCGCCCGCCGAGGACATCGTCGGGCTGTTGTCGTAGGCCGCGTCGGTGGTCAGACGGCGCTGGTCGGAGCCGTCGAGCGCCATCGAGTAGATCTCGTAGTCGCTGTGCAGCGGCGGGCGCTGGGCGCCGAAAACGATGCGCCTGCCGTCCGACGAGAAGCTCGGGCTGGAGTCCTGCCCGTCGTGGAACGTGAGGCGCCGCGCATCGGAGCCGTCCGCGCGGGCGATGTAGATCTCGGAGTTGAACATGTGCTCGGGGCGCGAGCTGGCGAAGACGATGCGCTCGCCGTCAGGGGAGTAGGAGATCCCGCCGTCCTGCGCCGCGCTCTCGAGGCGGGTCGCCAGCGCGCCGGGAGACGCCATGGCGTAGAGGCCCGCGGGGGGACGGTCGCTGGTGAACCCGATCGCGCCGTTGCTGCCGACGAACGCCCCCTCGGCGCGGGTCGGAGCGACGGCCCACGAGAGCGCCGCCAGCGCCAGGCCGAGGGCGCAGGCCACGTGCAAGCGGTACCGCTCCGAGATCCCTTCCCCACGCGCTGAGGCTAACCCAGCGCAAGGGCTCCGTCTAGCCCCGCCGGGTGCGAAGCAGCTCTCCCAGGTTGACCACCGGCCCGACGTGGCGCAGCTTGTCGGGGTTGACGACGGAGCGGATGCCCTGGATGCGCCCGTCGGCGACATCGAGGGTGATCACGGCGAAGACCCGTCCGTCCCCGCTGCGCGCGACTGCGCCCGCCTGCCCGTTGACCTCCGTCCGCTCGAACCGGGCGCCGCCGAACAATGCGCCGGCCTTCCGCCACGCCACAAGCGTCCGGGCGACCCGGTCGCGCCCATGGATCGGCCCGCGCCAGCGCGGGCGCCTTGCCGCCGCCGTCGCCGTGCAGCTCGACGTCCTCGGTCAGCAGGGCCTCGAGCCCACCGAGCTCGCCGTCCATCACGGCGTCGAAGAAGCGGTCGGCGAGCTCGTCGCGCCGCTCCTTGTCGGCCTCGAAGCGCGGCTTGCCGGCGTCGACGTGTCTGCGCGCGCGGACCGCGATCTGCCTGGTCGCGTCCTCGCTGCGACCGACCATCTCCGCGATGCGGTCGTACGGGTAGTCGAAGACCTCGCGCAGGAGGAAGACGGCGCGCTGCTCCGGGGAGAGGCTCTCCAGCAGCACCAGGAAGGCCATCGAGAGCGAGTCGGCCGTCTCCGCCTGGCGGGCGGGATCGTCGCGGTCGTCCGTGAGCAGGGGCTCCGGCATCCACTCGCCGACGTAGGTCTCGCGCCGGACGCGAGCCGAGCGCAGCTCGTCTATGGCGAGGCGGGTCACCACCGTGGCCAGGTAGGCGCCGGGCGAGGAGATGTCCTCCCCCCGCTCCAGCGCCTGGTGCAGGCGCAGCAGGCCCTCCTGCACCACGTCCTCGGCCTCGCTGACGCTGCCCAGCATCCGGTAGGCGATCGCGAAGCCGCGCGGCCTCAGTTCCTCGAGCAGCTGCTCGTCGGAGGCCATCAGGCCGCCACCCGCAGGTCGGCTGCCTCGTCCGACCCGCGCACCAGCTCGACGAAGCCCTGGCGCCAGCTCGGGTGCGCCGGCCGCCAGCCGAGCTCCCGCTTGGCCTTCTCGCTCGACGCACCGCGCATCTCGGTCAGCATGCCGGTCATCACGTCGCCCGCGGCGATCCGGGCGAGCCAGCGGGGGAACCGCCGCGGCGGCTTCGCGCCGAGCAGCTCGGCCAAGACGGGCACCCACTTCGAGACCGGAGCCGGATCGTCATCGGCGACGTTGTAGATCCCGGGCGAGCCGCCCTCGATCGCGGCCACCGTCGCGTCCGCCGCGTCTCCGATCTCGATGAAGGACCAGATGCCGCCGCCATCGCCGACGATGGGCATCTTGCGCTCGCGAACGGCCTCGAACTGCTCGCCGCCCGGTGCGAGCGAGGTGCCGGCGCCGTAGAAGCCGCCGTAGCGCAGGACGACGCCCTCGATGCCGTCGGCGCCGGTGACGGCGCGCTCGACGTGCTTGATCGCGTCGAGTGACTGCGCGAACCCGGCCGGCGGGTCGTCGATGAGCGGGTCCTCCTCGGTCTTGACCGGCCCGCCGACCCGCTTGTACGGGACCATGGCGTTGCTCTGGGCGACGAAGCGCCGGGTTCCCGCCGCCTTCGCCGCCGCCATCAGGATGTCCGTGCCCTCCGTCCGCAGCCGGTTGGTCTCGGCGAAGGCGCGGTCGACGTTGCGGGTCGAACTTCCCGATCGCCGTGAGCTGGTGCACGACCACCTCGGGCTCGGCCCTCGCCACCGCCTCGCCGACCGCATCCGCATCGAGCGCATCGGCGAGCACGGGCGTGGCGCCCAGCTCCTCGAGCAGCGCGCGCTTCGATTCCGTCCGCGTCATTCCCGTCACCTCGTGTCCCCGCTCGGCCAGCTTCGGAACCAGCTGCCTTCCGAGCGCACCCGTGGCGCCCGCTACGAAGATCTTCATGATCGACTCCTTTCTCGTCGCTTCACCATCCAGACGAGACGGCCGGAGCCGCTGTGACAGCCGGCTGCGACCCCGCCCGCTAGCGCGCGCCGCGCATCAGCTGCGTCGGGTCGGGCATCTTGCCCTGGGACATCTGCTTCATCAGCTTCTTCATCTGCCCGAACTGCTTGACGAGGCGGTTCACGGCCTGGACCGTCGTGCCCGAGCCGGCCGCGATGCGCTTGCGCCGCGAGCCGTTGATCTCCTCCGGGTGGGCGCGCTCGTGGGGGGTCATCGAGAGGATGATCGCCTCGATGCGGTCGAGGTCGCGCTCGTCCACCTGGCCCATCCCCTGCATCGCCTTGCCCATGCCGGGGATCATCTTCATCAGGTTGCCGAGCGGCCCCATCCCGCGGATCTGCTTGAGCTGCCCGAGGAAGTCCTCGAGCGTGAACTGCTGCTTGCGGATCTTGCGCTCGAGCTCGGCCGCCTCGCTCTCGTCGAACTTCTCCTCCGTCTTCTCGATCAGCGACATCACGTCGCCCATGCCGAGGATCCGCCCCGCCATCCGGTCGGGGTGGAAGCGCTCGATCTCGTCGAGCTTCTCGCCGGTCGAGGCGTAGATGATCGGCTTGCCGGTGACCGCGCGGACCGAGAGGGCGGCGCCGCCGCGGGCGTCGCCGTCGAGCTTGGTGATGAGGACGCCGTCGAACTCCGCGGTCTCGGCGAAGGCCTCCGCGACGTTGACCGCGTCCTGGCCGGTCATCGCGTCGAGGACCAGCAGCACGTTCATCGGCTTCGTCGCCTTGCGCACGCGCGCGAGCTCGTCCATCAGCTCGGCGTCGACGTGCACGCGGCCGGCGGTGTCGACGAGCAGGACGTCCCGGCCTCTCGGCCTTCGCCTGGTCGAGGGCCCAGCTCGCGACCTTGACGGGGTCCTTCTCGCCCGGCTGCGCGTAGACCGCGACCTTGGCCTGCTCGCCGAGGCGCTGGAGCTGCTCGACCGCCGCGGGGCGCTGCAGATCGCAGGCCGCCACCGCGACGTCCTTGTTCTGCTTCTTCAGGAGCTTGGCGAGCTTCGCCGTCGCGGTCGTCTTGCCCGAGCCCTGCAGGCCCGCCATCAGGATCACGGTCGGCGGCGCTCGACGCGAAGGCCAGCTCGCGACCCGAGCCGCCCATCAGCTCGGTGAGCTCGTCGTTGACGGCCTTGACGACCGTCTGGCCCGGGTTCAGGGCCTGCGAGACCTCGGCGCCCTCGAGGCGCTCGCGCAGCGAGTCGGTGAAGCCCTTGACGACCTTGAAGTTGACGTCGGCCTCGAGCAGCGCCAGGCGGACCTCGCGCAGGGCCTTCTTGACGTCGTCCTCGGAGAGCTTGCCGCGCGAGCGGATCTCGCCGAGCACGCCCTGGAGGCGGTCTGAGAGCTGGTCGAACACGATGGCCCAGATTAGAGGCCGCCCGGCTCCTCGTCGCCGCGGGGCGGCCGCCGTGCCGCGGTACGCTGCTCGCATGTGCCGGAACATCAGGACACTCCACAACTTCGACCCGCCGGCGACGCGGGAGGAGGTCCACGACGCCGCGCTCCAGTACGTGCGCAAGATCAGCGGAGCGAGCAAGCCCTCGAAGGCGAACGAGGAGGCCTTCGAGCGCGCCGTCGAGCAGGTGCAGGCCGCCACGGCGCTCCTGCTCGACTCGCTGGTCAGCAACGCGCCGCCGAAGGACCGCGAGGTCGAGGCCGCCAAGCGCCGCGCCCGGGCCGAGGCCCGCTTCGCGGCGTAGCTCGCAGCGCGCTCGCCGCTCGGCGCACGTAGGATTGCCTGCGTGGAACCCGAGAGTGCACGCAAGCGCCTGAGCGAGGAGCGCGCCCGCATCGAGCAGGAGCTGGCCGCCCTCGGCGAGCCATCCGTCACCAGCGACGAGGCCGAGGCTGCCGAGGACAAGGCCGCCCAGCTCGACCAGATCGAGCGCGAGCAGGTGATCCGCGAAGAGCTGAAGGGCACCCTCGCCTCGATCGAGCGCGCCGAGCAGCGGATCGAGGACGGCACCTACGGCACCTCGGTCGTCAGCGGCGAGCCGATCCCGCCCGAGCGACTCGAGGCCCTGCCCTGGGCCGACCGCCTGGTCAGCGAGTAGCTACTCGCTGAGGAGAGCCCTGGCGAACTGCTCGGCGTCGAAGGGGCGCAGATCCTCGAGCTGCTCGCCGATCCCGATCAGCTTCACCGGGATGCCGAGCTCGGAGGCGATCGCGAGCGCGACGCCGCCCTTGGCCGAGCCGTCGAGCTTGGTCAGCACCGCGCCGCTGACGTCCGCGGCGCGGGCGAACTCCTGGGCCTGGCGGATCCCGTTCTGCCCCGTGGTCGCGTCGATCACGACCAGGGTCTCGTGGGGCGCGCCGGGAAGCTGCTTGTCGATCACGCGGCGCACCTTCGAGAGCTCCTCCATCAGGTCGGTCTTCGTGTGCAGGCGCCCCGCCGTGTCGCAGATGACGACGTCGGCGCCGCGGGCCTTGGCGGCGGCGATCGCGTCGAAGGCCACCGCGCCGGGGTCGCCGCCCTCGGTCCCCTTGACGATCTGACAGCCCGCGCGCTCGGCCCACTCCGTGAGCTGCTCGACCGCCGCCGCGCGGTAGGTGTCGGCCGCCGCGACGATCACCTCCAGGCCCAGCTCGCGCTGCAGGTGCCAGGCGATCTTGCCGATCGTCGTGGTCTTGCCGGTGCCGTTGACCCCGACGACCATGACCACGGCGGGGCGCTCGCGCAGGTCGATGCGGGCGTCGCCGTTCGCGCTCGGCGACGCCGTCTCGGCCAGCAGCGCGATCAGCCGCTCGCGCAGCTCCTCTCCGCCGCTCACCTCGCCCGCCTCCGCCTCGTCCTCGAGACGGCGAACGACGGCGGCCGTGGTCGGCGCGCCGACGTCGGCGAGGATCAGCGCCTCCTCGATCCGCTCCCAGGTCTCGTCGTCGATCGGGCCGCTGACGCTGGCCGTGAGCTCGGCGCCGAGGGCCTGGCGAGAGCGCGTCAGCCCCTCGCGCAACCGGCGGAAGACACCGGTGCGCTCCTCCTCCGCGGGCAGCGGGCGGCGGCGCGTCCGCGCCGAGGTCGAAGGCGTCGTGCCAGCTGACGGGCATGGGCGCGCAGGCTAGCGAGCGAGCTTCCTACCATAGAGCGGGTGACTGAACGAGCCCGAGCCCATCCCCGCACCGCCCACCCCTGGCGCGACACCGAGGTGATCGACCAGCACGCCGCCCGCTTCGGGCAGGGCACGACCGGCGTGGTCGCCCTGCTGGGCCTCGTATTCGGCTGGCCGCTCGCCTGGGCGCTGATGTCCGCGCAGCTCCTGATCGGGCTCACGCTCGGCCGGCGCTGGTGCATCCCCTGCGTCGCCTACTTCACGCTCGTGCAGCCCCGCTTCGGCGAGGGGCCGCTGGAGGACTCGCGGCCCCCGCGCCTGGCGAACATGATGGGCACCGCCTTCCTCGGCTCGGCCGCGGCGCTCTGGTGGCTCGGCGCGCCCACCGCCGGGACCGTGATCGCCGGCGTGGTCGCGTTCCTGGCGCTGCTCTCGGCGAGCACCGGATTCTGCGCCGGCTGCGAGATCTACCGGCTGACCGCCAAGCTCCGCGGCGTTCGCCCGGCGCACCACGACCGCATCGAGCCCGCTGACCTTCCCGGCCTCGATGGCGCCGCGCGCACCCACGTCGAGTTCACGCACCCGCTCTGCTCGGAGTGCCACGACTGGGAGCGCCGGCTGCAGGCGGAGGATGAGCCGCTCCTGAAGATCGACGTCCGCGATCAGCCCGATCTCGCCCGCAAGTACGGGATCGCGATCGTCCCCACCGTGGTCGCCGTCGCGCCAGACGGCGAGGTGCTGGAGCGCCTCGCGCCCTAGCGGCGGGCCGTGACGATGCGCGGGGTCGTCGCCCAGAAGCCTGCCTGCCGCCACTGCGGCGCGACACTCAAGCACTCGCTGCAGAAGTGCCCGCGCTGCGGGCGCCGCTCCTTCCTGGGCCTGGTGCTTCCCCGCTGGATCAGGCGCTAGCAGCAGGGCCGAAGCCCAGCTGGTGGACGGTTGGGGCCACCATGGTTCCCCTGAACGTCCACGAGCCGCGCTAGGCGGCCTGCTGCTCGGCGGCGTCCGCCTCGGGGACGTCGCCGATCTGGAACTCGCCGTCGCGCGGGAGGCGGCGTGAGACGACCTTGGTGATGCCGTCGCCGCCCATCGAGACGCCGTAGAGGATGTCGGCGGCGTCCATCGTGCGCTTCTGGTGGGTGACGACGATGAACTGCGAGCGCTCCGAGAAGCGGCGGACGAGGCGGAGGAAACGGTCGATGTTGATGTCGTCGAGCGCGGCCTCGACCTCGTCGAGGATGTAGAAGGGGCACGGGCGTGCCATCAGGACCGCGAAGACGAAGGCGAGGGCGACCAGCGACTTCTCGCCGCCGGAGAGGAGCGAGAGGCGGCGGGTGGACTTGCCGGCCGGCGCGACCTCGATCTCGACCCCGAAGGCCTCGTCCTTGGGGACGTCGCCCTCCTCCTCGTCCTCCTCGCCTGAGGCGTCCTCGCTCCCGGCGGCGCGCGGCGCCGATCGTCTGCGGCGGCTTCGGCGGGCCGACCTCGATCTTCCGCAGCCGCCCCTTGCCCCCCGGGAAGAGCTCGGCCACCATCTCCTCGAAGTTGCGCGCGGTGGCGTCGAAGGTCTCCTCGAAGGCCTGCTCGATCTCGCGGTCCGTGCGGCGGATCAGCGCCTTGATCTCGGTCAGCGCCTGCTCCAGGTCCTTGCGCTGCTCGGTCAGCTCGCGGACGTGCTCGCTCGCCTCCTCGTACTCGCGGCGCGGCCAGCGGGTTGACGGGGCCGATCTGCTCGCGGCGGCGGGTGAGCCGCTCGAGCTTCGCGCCGATCTCTTCGCGCTCGGCCTCGCCCAGCGGCGCCTCGGCCGGGCCCAGCTCGCGGTCCAGGCTCGCCGCAAGGCGCTCCAGCTCGGCGCGGCTCTCGTCGCGGCGGTCGCGGAGCTGCGCGGCCCCGACCTCGGCGGTGGTCAGCGCCTCGGAGACCTCGCGCATGCGGCCGCCGAGCTCGAACTCCAGCTTCGAGCACTCGCGCAGCTCCTGGGCGACCTCTCCCCCGTGCTCGGCGCCCGGCGCGCCGATGGCGTCGGCCCGGCGCTCGACTCGCTCCAGGACCCGCGCGAGCGCCTCACGGGCGGCCGCCAGCGCCGGCAGCGTCTCGGTCTCGGTCTCGATCCGGCGCCGCAGCCGCTCGCCCTCGGCGCGGCGGGCCGCCGCCAGCCGCTCGGCGGCCTGCGCGTGGCGGCGCTCGGCGGCCAGCTCGGCGTCGAGCTGGGCGCGGCGCAGCGTCGTCGGACCCTGCTCGCGCTCGGCGCGCTTGTCCGCGAGCCAGCTCGCGCGGCGGGCCTCCTCGGTCGCCTCGTCGAGCGCGCGCCGCGCCTCGCGCAGGGCGAGGTCCGTCTCGTCGCGCTCGGCCCGCGCCTCGGCCAGCGCGGCCTCGGCCCGGTCGAGGTCGCCCTGCGCGCGCTCCACGGTCCGCTCCCGCTGCTCGACGCGGGAGACGAGCTCCTCGCGCTGGGAGCGCGCCGCAAGGGCGGGGTCGGTGCCCTCGCGCGGGACGCTCCGCAGCTCGCCGAGCGAGCCGTCATAGGCCTCGCCGTCGACCGTGACGGCGATGCCGGTGAAGTCATCGGGCAGCTCGGTGAGGGTGTCCACGATCCAGGCGTCGGCGAGCAGGCGGCTCGCGACCTCGCCGGCCGCGCCCTCGGCCTTGACCAGGTCGAGCAGGCGGCGCGCGCCCTCCACCGGCGGACTCGGCTCGGCGCCCTCGCCGCGGCTGACCAGGGCCCGCGAGGCGCCCTCGGCCGAGCCGATCCTCTCGACGCCCTCGGCGACGCTGCCGACGACGATCGCCCGCAGGTGCTCCCCGAGCGCCGCCGAGAGCGCGCGCTCGATCCCCGGACCGGTCTCGATCAGCCCGGCGAGGACCTCGTCGTCGCCCTCCATGGCCGCGCGGGCCAGCTTCGCCTCGACCGCGGCCAGCTCGCCCTGCAGCGAGGCCAGCCGCTGCGCGGCCTTCTCGGACTCGGCGCGAGCCATCTCGCGCGCCCTGGTGGCGCGCTCCAGCTTCTCGGCGCCGGCCTGCGCGGCCTCGACCAGGGGCGCCAGCTCCTCCTGCGCCCGGGCCCTCGCCTCCGCGGCCGCGGCCGCCTGCGCGCGCAGCTGCTCGAGCTCCGCGTCGGGCTCGCCGGCCGCGGTCTTCAGTGTCTCCAGCTCGGCCTCGAGCTCGGCGATGCGCTCGGCGCTCGCGGTGACGGCCTCCGGCTCGTCGCCGAGCTCGGTCAGGCGGAGCTGGCGCTCCCCGAGCCCGCCGCGCAGCTCGCGCTCGGCTGACTCCACCGACTCGATGCGCGCGCGCAGCCGCTCGACCGCGCCGCGGGCCTCGGCCAGCCGCTGGGCCTGGGCGCGGCGCTCGTCCTCGCCGCTGGCGACGCGCTCCTCGATCTCGGCGCGGCGCTCGCGCACCTTCGCGAGCTCGGCCTCCACCTGATCGCGGCGCTCGGCGCAGCTTCGCCAGCTCCGCCTCGGAGCCGGCCAGCGCGTCCTGCTGCGCGCGCAGCTCGGTCGCGACCAGCTCGGCGCGCAGCTCGTCCTCCTGGCGGACCAGCTTCGCGGTGCGCTCCGCAGCCTCGGCCTGCCGCTTCAGCGGCCGCAGGCGCGAGCGGGCCTCGCGCTCCACGTCCAGGGCGCGGTCGAGGTTGTCGCGCGTGCGCTCCAGCTTGAGCTGGGCGCGGTGGCGGCGCTTGCGGTGCTTGCCGAGGCCCGCGGCCTCCTCGATCAGCATGCGGCGGTCCCTGGGCTTCGAGTTGACGATCTGCTCGACCTTGCCCTGCGAGATCACCGAGTGCATCTCGCGGCCCATGTTCGTGTCGGAGAGGATCTCCATCACGTCTGCGAGGCGGCAGCGCGCTCCGTTGAGGCGGTACTCGCCGTCGCCGTCGCGCTCGATCCGCCGCGTGATCGAGATCTCCGAGAACTCCGTCGCCGCGAGCCCCTCGCTGTTGTCGATCACCACCTCGACCTCGGCGAAGCGCCGGGCCGACTGGCCCTTGCCGCCGGCGAAGATCACGTCGCGCATCGCGGAGCCGCGGACCGCCTGCGGGCTCTGCTCCCCGAGCGCCCAGAGGACGGCGTCGGTGATGTTGGACTTGCCCGAGCCGTTCGGCCCGACGATCACGCTGACGCCCGGCGTGAAGGTCAGCCGGGTGCGGTCGGGGAACGACTTGAACCCCTTCAGGTTGATCGACTTCAGGTACATCTCAAGATCTCTCTCCGGCCGGAAGGCTCGCGCCCGCGCCGGACGGGATCGCCGCGCTCAGCGCAGACGCTCCAGCGCCCGCTCGGCCGCCGCCTGCTCGGCCTCCTTCTTGCTGCGTCCGGAGCCCGCGCCCAGCTCGTCGCCCGAGACGGTCGCCCGCACGTCGAAGGTCCGGTCGTGCGGCGGCCCGGCTTCGCGAACCACCTCGTAGCTTACGGTCGTGCCGTCGCGCGCGAGCCGCTCCTGGAGCTCGGACTTGAAGTCCAGCCGCTCGCTGCGCGCCTGGTCGATCTCGCCGGCGAAGGCGCCGACGACGGCCGCCGCGGTCGCCTCGAAGCCGTGCGCGAGGTAGCAGGCGCCGATCACCGCCTCGCAGATCGAGGCCATCGTGCGCTCGGAAGCGATCAGCGTCTCCGCCGGCACGCCGGCGCCCTCGCCGGGCGCGCGCTCGTGCAGGCGCTCGGCGAAGCCGAGCCGGCGTGCGACCTCCGCGCAGGCACGACCGCTGACGGCCTGGTTGTGGATCTTGGTCAGCTCGCCGATATCGGCGTCCGCCAGCTCCCCGAAGAGCCTCGAGGCGACCGCGAGCCCGAGCACGCTGTCGCCGAGGAACGCCAGCCGGCCGTAGCCTTCCGTGCGCCGCGGGACCCAGGAGGAGTGCGAGAAGGCCTGTGCGGCCAGCTCGTCCGGCAGCTCCGCGAGCAGCTCGGCCAGCGAGCGTTGCGGCCGCCCGCTCACCCAGCCGGCGCGCGGGCCGCGACGTAGTCCACCGCGTCGCCGACGGTGCGGAGCTCCGCGGCCTCTTCCTCGCTGACGCGGATTCCGTAGCGGTCCTCCAGCTCCATCACGAGCTCGTAGAGGTCGAGCGAGTCCGCGTCGAGGTCCTCGCGGAAGCGGGTCTCGGGCGTGATGCGACCGGGTGCGACCTCGAGCTCGGCGACGAGGTGGTCGCGCACCAGGTTCATGACTTCGTCCCGGTCCATCCGCCCCATTATCCCGACCCGCCGGACGGGCGCTCCGCCCCTTCGTCACCGGCGGCCGGGGCGCGCCGTCGCGGAGCGCCTCCCGCGTCGCCCCGGAGGCGCGCAGCCGCTCCGCGGTGCGCTCCACCTCGCGCTCGCGGACGCAGCGCTGGGCGAGCCGGACGGCGTTGGCGATGCCCTCCGGGCTGGAGCTCCCGTGCGCGACGACGGCGACCCCGTTCAGCCCCAGCAGGATCGCGCCGCCGACGGCGTTCGGGTCCATCGCCTCCCGAAGCTGCCCCAGGGCCGGGCGCATCAGCGCGCCGCCGGCCATCGCGATCGGGTTGGACCGGGCGGCTGCGCGGACCGCGTCGGCCACGGCGCGCGCCGTGCCCTCGAGCGTCTTCAGAGCCACGTTGCCGGTGAAGCCGTCCGTGACGATCACGTCGGCCACCCCGGTGAGGAGGTCGCGCCCCTCGACGTTGCCGACGAACTCGATCCCGCCGGCCTCTCGCAGGGCGGCGTTGGCCTCGACGACGTCGGGGCGGCCCTTCTTCTGCTCCTCGCCGACGCTCAGCAGGCCGACCCGCGGGCGCTCGATCCCGAGCACGCTCTCGCTGAACGCCGCCCCGAGATGGGCGAACTGGATCAGATGCTGCGGCCGCGCCTCGGTGTTCGCCCCGCAGTCGAGGAACAGGAGGGTGCGGCCGCCCGTGCCGGGCAGCGGGACCTGGACCGCAAGGGCCGGCCGGTGCACGCCCTTGATCCGGCGCAGCGCGAACAGCGCCGCGGTCATCGCCGCTCCCGTCGAGCCGGCGCTGACCAGGGCGCCGGAGCGCCCCTCGGCGACGTCCGCCGCCGCCCGCACGACCGAGGCGTCGGGAGTGGAGCGCACGGCCGCGACCGGCTCCACCTCGTTGCCGATCGCGTCCTCGCAGGGGACGAGCTCGACGCCCTCGGGGACCTCCAGCGAGGCGGGGCCGAAGAGGCGGACCGCGATCCCGGACGCCGCGGCGATCCGCGCCCCCTCGATCGCCACGGCGGGGCCGCCGTCGGCGCCTTGCGCGTCGAGCGCCACCGGGGCCTCGGGGCCCGGGCGGCTCGGCGCCTCGCTCAACTACTCCTCCGAGTCGGGTGCCGCCGTCGAGGTCTCCGGCGCCTCGAACCGGATCACCTCGCGGCCGGCGTAGGTGCCGCAGGTCGGGCAGACCCGGTGGGGCAGGCGCGGGCTGTGGCAGCGCGGGCACTCGTTCAGTCGCGGCTTCGCCGCCTTGTGCTGCGCGCGCCTCTTGTCGCGCCTGGTGCGCGACTGCCTCTTCTTCGGGACGGCCATGAGGACGAGCATGGTAGCTGCCGCCCGACACGCGGGCGGCGTCGGATTCGAGCGCAGTCCACGGTGGAGCTCCGCGCCCGCGCGGCGCGCTCCCGACGAACGTCAGTCGAACTTGATCTCGCGCAGCTTCGCCATCCGCGGGTCACCGCCGGTCTCGTGCTTGTGGGCCTCGGGGTCGGCGTCGTTGAGCGACTCGCCACAGACCGGGCAGAGGCCGGCGCAGTCCGGGCGGCAGAGCGGCTGCGAGGGCATCGCGAGCACGATCGCGTCGTTGGACCAGCGGCCGACATCGAGCCTCGCCCAGGACGACGTAGGGGCTGCGCAGCTCCTCGTCGGAGGCCGAGCGCTGGTCCACCTCCCGCGCGTCGATCGCCAGCGGGAAGCGCGCCTCCTCCAGGCAGCGCACGCAGGGGCCGGCCAGCTCGACCTCGAACCGCAGGCGCAGCGCGTGGCCCGTCGTGGTACGGGAGACATCGAGCCTGGCATCGACCGGGTCGGCAGTCGGAGCGTATGACTGGCCGCCGAGGGCGACCGGCTCGATCGAGACCGGAAGGGCCAGCGTCGAGGCCTGCCCGGAGGAGAGCGCGAGGCGGTCGAGCTCGACGATCGTGCCCTTCTGCTTCACCCGATCCACCTTAGCTACGGTTGCGCGCGTGGCCGCACAGTTCCACTGGAACCCCGACACCTACCTCGAGCAGATCCGCGCAGAGGTCCCGCGCTTCGATGAGCTCCAGGAAGCCGCGGTAGCGGCGATCCCGTTCGCCCCTGCGCGAGTGCTGGAGCTGGGAATGGGGACCGGCGAGACCACGCGGCACCTGCTCGAGGCCTACCCGGACGCCTGGGTCGTCGGGCTCGACTCCAGCCCCGAGATGGTCTTCCACCTGCGCCAGGAGTACGACGACGTCCAGCTCGCGCGCATGGAGGACCCGCTGCCGGACGGGCCCTGGGACCTGGTGATCTCCGTGCTGTCGGTCCACCATCTGCGCGACGAGGCCAAGCGGACGCTGTTCCGCCGCGTCCGCGAGCAGTCCAAGGCCCTCGTGATCGGCGACGTGGTCAAGGCCGACACCCAAGTCACGCCGATCGACCCCGCCTTCGACTTCCCCGACACCGCCGAGGAGCTCGCGGAATGGTGCGGCGGCGAGGTGACGTGGCGCGCGGACGACCTCGCGGTCGTCCGCGCGACCTACGCCTGAATCTCGCGGCCTAGTTCGTCGCGTTCAGGATCGCAGCGGTAACGCGTGCGGAGCCGGCGGCGTTCCCGGTGAATATCTGGTTCCCCGTCCGGCCTTGACGAATGCCGCTCGCTGGGCGCGCCGAGGTCCGTGACCTCGTCGGTCCAGATGTTCGGGGCGCTCGTCTTGTTCGCGACCAGCAGCCCTCGCCGATGTCGGCAGCCGCAGCCTCTTGGCCGGCGCAGCGCAGGTTGCCGTGTCCCAGTCGGTCGCGCGCTGCAGCGGGCCGTAGCAGATCCCTCGGTCTTGTCCGGCGCGTTCGAGGGGCACTTGTCGAGGTCCTTGAGGACGCTCTTCTTGAGCTTCTTCGCCGGGATCGAGTTGTTCTTGATCGTCTTGCCGTTGATCTTCGTGCCCGCGTACGCCGCGCCGCCCAGCGCGATGAACACGGCGATCACCGACATGACGTTGGCGAAGCTGACCTTCGGCCTCATGCGGACCTCCCCATAGTCGTTCGTTCCCTCTGGCCTGCGCGACCCTTTCACTCCGTGAGGACGGAATCAAGCCTGCTCGCCATACGATCAGCCGCCCGACCAACAAGGAGGAGCGATGGCCGCACACCACAACCCTGCCGAGCCCGGACCGCCCCCCGCGGCCGATGGGGGGCCGGTCCTCTACGAGAAGCGCGACAGGATCGCCTATTTGACGATCAATCGCCCGCAGGCTCGCAACGCGGTCAGCCCCGAGGTGCACCGCGCGATGATCGCCGCCTGGGCCGACTTCGAAGCCGATGACGGTGTCGACGTGGCGATCCTCACCGGCGCCGGCGACGACGCCTTCTGCGCCGGCGCCGACCTGAAGGAGTACATCCCGCCGTTCATGCGTGGAGGTCGCCCCGAGGACGTGCGGGCGATCGTCGAGCTAGGGCTCAACGGCTTCACTCGCGGCATGCACCGCATCGGCAAGCCGATCATCGGTGCGATCAACGGCTGGGCGCTGGCGGGCGGCTTCGAGACCGCCCTCGCCTGCGACATCCGCATCGCCTCGGAGCGCGCGATGTTCGGCTCGTTCGAAGCCCGCCGGGGCTTCCACCACGGCGACGGCGGCCTCGTCCGCCTCGTCAACTCGGGCGGCGTCGGAGTCGCCATGCACATGCTGCTGACGGCGGAGCCGATCGACGCCCGCCAGGCGCTGGAGTGGAACCTCGTCTCCAGGGTCGCGCCCCACGAGTCGCTGATGGCCGAGGCCGAGAACGTCGCCCGCCAGATCCTGCGCAACTCGCAGCGGGCGGTCCGCTCGGCGAAGGAGACGATCCTCGACGTCGTCGGCCAGCCGCTCGATCAGCAGCTGCGCACAGAGGCGTGGAACGCGTACACCTGCGCCGACCCCGATGAGACGCTGGCGCTGCTGGAGCGCTTCTATGAGAAGACCGACGCGGGGCGCGCCGGCGCGCACGAGACAGAGCTCTAGCGCTCAGTCCTTCAGCTTCAGGGTCAGGCTGATGCGCTTCGAGATCGGAGACCCTGCGCCGGGGCCCTGCGGCACGAAGGTGATTGCGGGCTTGACGGCAAGCCTGCCTCTCGCCTCGAGCACCTTGACCGGCTTGCCCTGGCGCGGCCTGATCGCGAGCTTCGCCTCGCCGGGGCCGTCGAAGAAGACCTCCGTATAGCTGACCTGCTTCTCGGTGCTCACGCCGACCTTCCCCAGGGCGGGCACGCTGACCAGCACGGTCGCGGTGCCTTTGCGCGGATTCAGCTTCGGCTTGCCGATCTGAACCCACCGGCTCCGGTCGCCGATGCCGTCCAGAGGGCCGCTGCGGCCAGGAGAAGGAGGACGATCGCGAGCCGCCCGTGAACCCGGATGGATCCCGGCGTGGCACAGGATCAGGATACGCCGCCCGCCGAGCATCATTCGCTCCGGGCTCCGCTCTGAAGAGAGGCGGGCTAGCCGATCTCGGAGGGCTCGCGGTCGCGGCCCTGGAGCCGGTCGCGGCCTCGCTGCACGGCCTGCAGGAACTTCTGGAGGTTGACCTCGAGCGTCGAGAGGATGTCGTCGGCGTAGTCCTCGGCGCCGAGGCGGATCTCGCGCTCGCGCTCGCGGGCCTCCTCGACGATCTCCTCGGCGGCGCGCTCGGCCTGGCGGGTGATCTCCTCCTGGGCGACGAGCCGCTGCTGCTGCTCGCGCGCCTCCTTGACGATCCGCTCGGCCTCGCGCTTGGCCTCCGCAAGCATCTCCTGGCGCTCCTTGACGATCCAGCGCGCCTGCTTGATCTCCTCGGGGATCGTCGCGCGCATCTGGTCGAGGATGTCGTAGATCTCCTCGCGGTCGACGCGGACCTGGTCCGTGAGCGGCACGGGCCGCGCGTTGTGGACCAGGTCGTCGAGCTTGTCTATGAGTACGAGTACGTCCATGCGCTGCTCACAGCTTAGGGGGCGCGTCGGGCCACGGGTCGCGGTTTTTTGAGTTCTGCGCCGATCTGCAAGCTCCTGCCCACCGGTTTCCCCCGGTTACATGCCTGATTCAGCGCTTCAGCCGCTCGACGAGGGCGGCCGCGACCGGCGCGGGAACCAGGTCGCCGACGTCGCCGCCGAAGGTCGCCATCTCCTTCACGCCCGTCGAGGACAGGAAGCTGTAGTGGGCCGAGGCGAAGATGTACATGCTCTCGACGTCGGGGGCGAGCTTGCGGTTGAGCTGGTTCATCTCGAACTCGTACTCGAAGTCGGAGATCGCACGCAGGCCCTTGACCACCACCGACGCGCCCTGCTGCTGGGCGAACTCCACGAGCAGGTTGGAGAAGACCTTGACCTCGACGTTATCGAGGCCCGAGACGGCTTCGGCGAGGAATCCCTGCCGCTCCTCGGCCGTGAACAGGGTCTTCTGCTTGCGCAGCGGCTGGTTCACGACGCCGACGACGACCCTGTCGAAGACGTTGGAGGCGCGGGTGATGATGTCGACGTGGCCGTTGGTGACCGGGTCGTAGCTGCCAGGGCAGATGGCGATCCGGGGGCTGTCCGCGCTCACGCCTCCCCCTCCCGGGTGTGGACGCGCACGAGCGTGTCGCCGTAGCGGCGCTCGCGCAGCAGCGGCAGCTCCAGCGCCAGCGGGCGCTCGGGAGAGGACTCGCTCACCACGCGGCCCCCTGGGGCGAGCGCGCCTGGGATGAGCCGGCCGAGCCGGTCGCGGATCTCGTCGTCGAGCCCATAAGGGGGGTCGCAGAGTACGAGATCGAACGCCCCCTCCGGCGCGCGGTCGAGCCAGCGGCAGGCGTCCGCCCGCACCACCGTCGCGCGCCCGCCCAGGTCCAGGGCCTCGACGTTGGCGCGCGCGGCGCGGGGATCGGTGTCGACGAGCACCGCCGAGGCGGCGCCGCGCGAGAGGGCCTCGACCGCGAGCGCGCCGCTGCCGCAGAAGAGGTCGAGGACCCGCGCGCCCCCCACGCCGCCGAGGATCGAGAAGACGGCCTCCCGAACCCGCTCGGTCGTCGGGCGCGCGCCGCGCGGGGCCGCCAACCGCCGCCCCCTGAGATCGCCGCCGCTGACGCGCACCGAGCCGGCCCTACGCGCTGATGCGCGCGGCGCGCTCGTCGCCGTAGCGGCGGCGCGCCTCGTCCATCAGCGGCCCCAGCGCCGGCGCGTCGAGCGAGCCGTGCCGGTCGAGCATCTCGATCACGGCCGCGCGCGCCCGCAGCAGCAGGCCCTGGTCGTCGGGCAGGACCGCGGCCCGGAAGCGGGGCAGCCCATGCTGGCGTGTCCCCAGCAGCTCGCCCTCCCCGCGGATCGAGAGGTCCACCTCGGCCAGCGCGAAGCCGTCGCGCTCGGACGCGATCGCCTCCATGCGCGCCCGCGCAGCCTCCGAGGACTCGTCGTCGGCGAACAGGATGCAGGCGGAGGGGTGCTCCCCCCGCCCCACCCTGCCGCGGAGCTGGTGGAGCTGAGAGAGCCCGTAGCGCTCGGCCCCCTCCACCACCATCACCGTCGCGTTGGGGACGTCTATTCCGACCTCGATCACCGAGGTGGCGACCAGCACGTCGAGCTCCCGCGCGGCGAAGCGGCGCATCGTCTCGCCCTTGGCCGCGGAGGGCATCTGGCCGTGGAGGACCCCGACCCGGAACTCGCGCAGGGGACCGGCGGCGAGCCGCTTCGCCTCCGCCTCCGCGGCCTTCGCCTCCTGGGCCTCGGACTCGCTCACGAGCGGACAGACGACGAAGGCCTGGCGGCCCTCGCGCAGCCGCTCGCGCAGGAACCCGTAGGCGCCCTCGCGCTTGCCCTCGCCCACGACCCAGGTCCGGACCGGTCGCCGGCCGCGCGGCAGCTCGCGCAGAGCCGTGGCGTCGAGGTCCCCGTAGGCGGTCAGCGAGAGAGTCCGCGGGATCGGCGTCGCGGTCATATGCAGCGCGTGGGGCGCCAGGCCACCGGGCCCCTTCGCGTCGAGAGCCGCGCGCTGGCGGACGCCGAAGCGGTGCTGCTCGTCGATCACCGCGACGCTCAGCGCCGCGAAGGCGACGTCGGGCTCGATCAGCGCGTGCGTGCCGACCGTCAGGCAGGGCTCGCCGCCGGCGAGCCGCATCAGGTGCGCGCGCCGCTCGGCCGCCGGGGTCGCCCCGGTGATCAGCGCGACCGGCACCGCGGAGGAGCCGAGCAGGGTGACGAGCGTGCCGAAGTGCTGCTCGGCGAGCGTCTCGGTGGGCGCCATCAGCGCCGCCTGCCTCCCCGCCTCCGCCGCCCGCAGCATCGCGTACAGGGCGACCAGCGTCTTGCCCGAGCCCACCTCCCCCATCAGCAGCCGCTGCATCGGGGAATCCGTCGCCAGATCGGCGTCGATCTCGTCGAAGGCGGCGAGCTGGTCGGCGGTCGGCTCGAACGGCAGGGACTCGAGCCAGGCCCCGACCGCCTCCCCCGCCGGGGGCAGGGCCGCAGCGCGGCGGCTCTCGCGCCGGCGCGCGCGGCGGCTCACCAGCGAGGCCTGGTACAGCGCGAGCTCCTCGAAGGCGAGGCGGCGCCGGGCCAGCTCTGCGGCGGCCTGCGTGGCCGGGAAGTGGGCGGCGGCGAGCGCGTCCCCGGCGGACGGATAGCCCAGCTCCAGCCGCAGCGCCGCGGGCAGCGGCTCCGGCGCCTCCCGGGCCCGGCCGCGGGCCTGCCAGGCCCACTCGCGCAGGCGCTGGGGCCGGATCCGCTCGGACGCGGGGTGCACGGGCACCAGGCCCGTCGTGTGCAGGCCCTCGGGCCCGCCCTCGCCACCGAGCAGCTCGTGCTCGGTGACCGTGAAGCCGCGCTTCTCCAGCTTGCCCCGGAGCAGGAGCCTCGTCCCCGGCGCCAGCCTGTCGGCGAGCCAGGCGCGGTTGAACCAGGTCGCGGTCGCCGTGCCGCTCGCGTCGGCGACCTTCGCCTCGAGGATCGTGAGGCCGCGGCGGCGGGTCGGCCGCGCCCGCACGCCGCCGCGCACCTCTACCTCGACCGTGGCCTCCTCGCCCAGCTTCAGGTCCCCCAGTCGCACGGGCGCGGCGCGGTCGCGGTAGCTGTGCGGGATGTGGCGCAGCAGGTCGCCGACGCTCTCGATCCCGAGCTCGGCCGCCGCCTCGGCCAGCTTCGGGCCGGCGCCGCGCAGCGTCGTCAGCGGCGCCTCGAGAGCCGCGGCGTCCGGCCAGCGCACGGGCGCGCGAAGCAGCTCCTCCCGGGTGAGGGGAGCGCCGCTGCCGATCGCGCGGGGGGCACCGGGTGCGGGCCCCGCCGCCTGCCCATCGAGGGCTGCTTCCACGCCGCACAGGCTACGGTCAGGCGGTGACGCCTCCCGAGAGCGTTTGGGACTACCCGCGCCCCCCGCGGATCGAGCCGCTCGGGCGGCGGGTGCGCGTGGTCCACGGCGGGGTGGTCGTGGCCGAGAGCGAGCGGGCGCTGCGCGTGCTCGAGACGGCCAGCCCGCCCTCGGTCTACGTGCCGCTCGCCGACGTCCGGCGGGACCTCCTCAGGGAGGCCGGCGGCCGCCAGACGGTATGCGAGTGGAAGGGCCGGGCGGACTACCTCGACGTCGAGGCCGGCGGCGAGCGCGCCGAGCGGGCGGCCTGGACCTACCGGAACCCGCGCCCGGGTTACGAGGAGCTGGCGGAGCACGTCGCCTTCTATCCCGGCCGCGTGGACGCCGCCTGCCTGGACGGCGAGCGGGTGCGCCCGCAGCCCGGAGGGTTCTACGGCGGCTGGATCAGCGACGGTATCGAGGGCCCCTTCAAGGGCGAGCCCGGGACGGAGGGCTGGTAGCGGGCGCTACTCGGCCGCCAGCAGCCACCAGTAATGGGCCTGGCCGCCGTGGTGCGTTTCGAGCTCGACGCCCTCCGGCGCGTGGCCCTCGAGCTCGTGCAGGCCGATCGGCGCGCCAGCGCCGCCGATCACGGTGACGATCTCGGCGCCCTCCGCGAGCCTCGCGAGGGTCTCGGCCAGCGTCGAGCCCGCCCCTCCCCAGGCGACGATCTCGTCGCCGACGAAGCCGACGGCGTCGCCCTTCGCGAACCGCCCCGAGGCGTCGTCGCGGGCCGCGGGCGCGACCGAGCCGATCCGCATCCCGGCCAGCGCCGACTCGAGGCGCTCGGCGTTCACCGCGCCGGAGAGCGCCGGGTCAAGCTCGACCAGGGCCGCCAGGCCCGCCTGCGGCGCGGTGCACGCGACGACGCGCGCCTCCTTGTCGGAGAGCCCGGAAGCGCGCTCGGCCGCCATCACGACGTTGGGGTTGTTCGGCAGCACCAGGACCTCCTCCGCAGGGACCTCGTGGATCGCCGCGAGCAGGTCGTAGATGGAGGGGTTGAAGGTCTGGCCGCCATCGACCACGTAGGCGCCGAGGTCCTCGTAGAGGGCGCGCACGCCGTGCCCCGAGGCGACGGCGACGACGGCGCAGCGCCCGGCCTGAAGGCGCGCCGTACGCTCCGCCACCTGTTCGCGCATGTCCGCGACGTCGAGCTGCGACACCTCACCCGCCCCCGCGAACAGCGCGACCGTCTCCTCGGGCCCGTCGGTGTGGACGTGGACCTTGAGGGTGGCCTCGTCGCCGACGACGAGCACGGAGTCGCCGAGCTCCTCGAGCTCCGGGACGAAGGCGCGGCCGTCGAGGCCGCTGCCGGTGACGATGAAGTTCGTGCAGTAGCGGTAGCGGCTGTCCTCGTGGTGGGGGCGCGTGTCGCCGGAGGGCGCGTGGTGCGCGACCTCCACGGGCCCGACGTCACCGCGGAGCCCGGCCACGATGCCGGCGAGGATGACGACGAGGCCGTACGCGCCCGCGTCCACCACCCCGGAGGCCCGCAGCACCTCGAGCTGCTCGGGCGTGCGATCGACGGCCTGCTCGCCGTCGCGGACGGCGCTCTCGAGCAGCTCGGCGAGCATCGCGTCCTGCTCGGCCGGCGTCGCGTCCGACTCGAGCCGCGCCTTGTCCATGTGCGCGATCCGGCGCGAGACCGAGTGCGCCATCTCGCGGAAGACGGTGAGCATGGTGCCCTCCGCAGGCTCGCGGACCGACTCGTAGGCGGCGTCGGCGGCGCGGGCCATGGCGGCGGCCACCAGCGCGGGGTCGATCAGCTCGCCCGGCCGGCTGGCCAGCTCCTCCGCCGCCCCGCGGACGATCTGGCTGAGGATCACGCCCGAGTTCCCGCGGGCGCCCATCAATGCCGCGCGCGCGAGCGCGTCCACCAGCTCGGTGCGGCCGATCTCGTCCACCATCTGGCCGTCGAGGCGGTCAAGCTCCTCGCCGACGGCGCGCAGGGTCAGCGCCATGTTGTCGCCCGTGTCCCCGTCGGCGACGGGGAAGACGTTGAGGTCGTTGACCTCCTGGCGGCGCTGCTCCAGGTATGCGGTCGCGGCGCTGACTACGCGCCGGAACCTCTCGATGGAAGGATCAGCCATGGGGATTGGGCGAACCCTAGCCGCGCACGGCGGACTCAGTCCGCCCGCGCCACCCAACGGAGCCTCAGCAGCCCTCCCGAGCGCGTCGCAACCCGCCGGCCCCGCAGGGCGCAGCCCGAGGAGCCGGCGCTGACGGCGGTCTGCTCAGACGGCCTTCGTCACCTTGTTCGACTTCAGGCAGCGCGTGCAGACGTACACGCGGCGGGTCCCCTCGCCCGCGGCGATCCGGACCTTCTGCAGGTTCGGGTTGAAGCGGCGCCGGGTGGCGACCATCGAGTGGCTCCGGGTGTTCCCGAACGCGGGCTTCTTGCCGCAGCTGTGGCAGACCTTGGCCATCGGACGCGTGAGGATAGCGGCCGCCGGCCGCTCTCAGAGGCTCGCCTTGAGCAGCGCCATGCGCATCGCGACGACCGCGGCGCCGCGGCCCTGGTCGCGCTTGCCGCCTCCCGAGCGGGCGAGCGCCTGGTCCATGTCCTCGGCCGTGATCACGCCGAACGCGCAGGGGACGCCGGTGTCGAGCTGGACCCGCTGCGTGCCCGATGCGACGCCCTCGCAGACGTGGTCGTAGTGGCTGGTCTCGCCCCGGATCACGACCCCGAGGCAGGCGATCCCCGCGAAGCGGCCGGACTCGGCGCAGAGCTTGGCGGCGAGCGGGAGCTCGAAGGCCCCGGGCACGCGGAAGGTCTGGACCGAAGCGGGGCTGACGCCGCCCAGAGCGAAGCCCTCCGCGGCGCCGTTCAGCAGCCGCTCGGCGATGTCCTCGTAGAACGTGGCGACGCAGATCGCGAACTCGCTCCGGGCAAGGGCCTCCCGCTCGGAGTCGCTGAAGCGCTCGTAGGCGCTCTCCTCAGTCACCTGGCGGGTAGTCCCTCGTCGCCCGCCCCGCGGCGTCGCCGCGCTCGGCGTCCTTGCGCTGCTCCTCGTGCAGAAGCTGCTCGTCGAGCGGCAGGCCCTGGTGGTGCAGGGTGTGGCCGAGCTTTTCGCGCTTGGCGGAGAGGTAGGCCTCGTTGTGCGGGTTGGGGACCGACCGGATCGGCACCTGCTCGGTCACCGAGAGGCCGTAGCCCTCGAGCCCGAGGATCTTCTTCGGGTTGTTGGTCAGGATGCGGATGGAGGTCAGCCCGAGGTCGCCGAGGATCTGCGCGCCGATGCCGTAGTCGCGCAGGTCGGCCGGCAGCCCGAGCTTGAGGTTGGCGTCGACGGTGTCGATGCCCTCCTCCTGCAGCTTGTAGGCGCGCAGCTTGTTGAGCAGGCCGATGCCCCGGCCCTCCTGCGAGAGGTAGAGCAGCACGCCGCGGCCCTCGCGCTCGATCTGGGCGAGCGCCGCCTCGAGCTGCTCACCGCAGTCGCAGCGCAGCGAGTGGAAGACGTCGCCGGTGAGGCACTCGGAGTGGACGCGCACGAGCACGTCCTCGGCGCCGGCGACCTCGCCCTTGACCATCGCGACGTGATGCTTGTCGTCCACGAGCGAGCGGTAGCCGACGGCGCTGAACTCGCCGAACTTGGTCGGGAGCTTGGTCGCGACGATCCGCTCCACCAGGCGCTCGTGCTGCCGGCGGTAGGCGATCAGGTCGGCGACCGTGACCATCTTCAGCCCGTGCTCCTCGCAATACGGAACCAGGTCCGGGACGCGAGCCATCGTGCCGTCCTCGTTCATGATCTCGCAGATCACGCCGGCCGGGATCAGCCCGGCGAGGCGGGCGAGGTCCACTGCGGCCTCGGTCTGGCCGGTTCGCTCGAGCACGCCGCCGTCCTTCGCCTTCAGCGGGAAGACATGGCCCGGCTGGACGAGGTCGTCGGGGCGCGAGTGCGGGTCGATCGCGACCTGGATCGTGCGCGCGCGGTCGTGGGCGGAGATGCCCGTGGTGACGCCCTCGCGCGCCTCGATCGAGATCGTGAAGGCCGTCTCGAACGGCGACTCGTTCTTCGCCGCCATCAGGTCGAGGCCCAGCTCGGAGCAGCGCTCGCCGGTGAGCGAGAGGCAGATCAGCCCACGCCCGTGGGTCGCCATGAAGTTGATCGCCTCGGGGGTCGCGAACTGGGCGGCCATCGTCAGATCGCCCTCGTTCTCGCGGTTCTCGTCGTCGCAGACGACGACCATGCGGCCGCGGCGAATGTCCTCGATCGCCTCCTCGATCGTGGCGAACGGCGAGTCTGTCTTCGGGCTCATCTGCTCCGTGGTCTCCTTCGGCATCTGCTTCAGCTCCCTTCGGTGGGTAAGGGTGACACGCCCGCGCCGCCGCGGCCGGCGAAGCGGCGGACGTAGCGGGCGAGCACGTCGCACTCGACGTTGACCTGCGCCCCGGGCCCGGCCCGGCCCAGGGTGGTGCGCTCGAGGGTCTCGGGGATCAGGGAGACCTCGAGCCAGCCGTCCCCGACGGCGGAGACGGTGAGGCTGACCCCGTCGATCGCGATCGAGCCGCGCTCGACGACGAAGTCCAGAAGCTCGGCGGGGAGCTCGACGCGAAGGCGGCGCGAGAAGCCGTCCGGCTCGACCGAGGCGACCGTCCCGGTCCCGTCCACGTGCCCCTGCACGACGTGGCCGCCCATGCGATCCGTCGGCAGCAGCGCCAGCTCCAGGTTGACGGGCGAGCCAACCTCCAGCTCGCCGAGCGTCGTCAGCTTCAGCGTCTGGTGCATCGCGTCTGCCTCGAAAACCCCGCCCTCGACGCGGGCGGCCGTCAGGCAGACTCCGTTCACCGAGATCGAGTCGCCGGCGGCGAGCTCCGAGGCGAGCCCGGTCCGGATGCGCAGGCGGGCGCCCTCGGCGCCGGACTCGACCGCATCGACCTCACCCGCCTCCGCCACGATGCCGGTGAACACCCTCACCACTCCCGCAGCCGGGCGCTGATCAGGATGTCCTCCCCGATCTGCTCATGGGAGACGGACAACGGCCGCAGGCCCTCGGCGATATGGGCGGCGCCCTCGCCCTCGAACAGCGCCCGCGCCTCGCCCGCCCCCAGCAGCACGGGCGCGATGAAGAGGCGCAGCGAATCGATCTCGCCGGCGTCGAACAGCGCTCCGGCGAGCGTCGGCCCGCCCTCGACGAGCAGATCTCCGATCTCGCGCCGCCCGAGCTCATCGAGCGCCGCGCCGAGCCGGGCCTCTCGGGTGGGTCCCCCGGCGACCATGACCTCGGCGCCGGCGGCGGCGAGCCCGTCGCGGCGGGAGCTCGCGGCCTCGGGCGCGCAGACGACGAGGACCGGGGCCTCGTCGAGCGAGCCCATCAGCGCGGAGTCGAGCGGCAGCCTCGCCTGGGAGTCGAAGACGACGCGGGCCGGCTGGCGGTCGCGCTCGGCGGCCTCTCCGTCGCGCGCGGTGAGCAGCGGGTCGTCGGCGAGCGCGGTGCCGATCCCGACGGCGACCGCGTCGCACTCGGCCCGCCAGCGGTGCACGAGCTCGCGGCTCTCGGCGCAGGAGATCCAGCGGGAGTCGCCGCCCGGGGCGGCGACCCGGCCGTCCAGGGTCACCGCGGCCTTGTAGGTGACCAGGGGGCGCCCGCTGCGCGCCCCCTTGCGGAAGGCCTGGTTCAGCAGGCGGGCCGCGGCGGCCTCGGGACCCTGTGCCGCCTCGACCTCGACGCCGCCGTCGCGGAGCATCCCCGGCCCGCGCCCCGACGCCTTCTCGGTCGGGTCCTCGGAGGCGTACACGACGCGCCCCAGCCCCGCCTCCAGGATCGCCTCGGCGCAGGGCGGCTGGCGGCCGTGGTGGGCGCAGGGCTCGAGGGTGACGTACATCGCCGCGCCCGCGAGTCGTTGCCGCGCTCGCGCGCGTCCGCGAGCGCCGCGCGCTCGGCGTGAGGGCCGCCCAGCTCGGCGTGGAAGCCCTCCCCCAGCACCTCGCCGCCGGCGGCGATCACGGCGCCGACGAGGGGATTGGGGCTGACGCGCCCTCGCCCGCCCGCGGCGAGCTCGAGCGCGCGTCGCAGGTGGGCTGCATCGTGTTCGGTGACCGTCGCGGCCAGTGGGGCCTCCGTTGATTGACTGGTCAGTCAGCCAGTCTACAGGTGCGCCGGGGACTCTCCCCACGCTTGCGGCCATCGCCGCGGGGCCGCTCCGTAGGCTGTCCCGTCCATGCGGGCGAGCGGACAGGGCGATGCCGGCAGCGAGGCGCGCAGCTACGGGCGCCGCGCCAGCCTGCTCTCGATCGGGGTCGGCCTCACCGGGCTGATCACCTACCTGTACTTCGCGATCGCCTCGCACGAGCTCTCGAAGGACGACTACGGCGAGATCGCCGTGCTGTGGTCCGCGGTCTTCATCACGGTCTCGACGCTTCAGCGCCCAGTCGAGCAGCTCCTCTCGCGGTCGGTCTCCGAGCACATCGCCGTCGGGCGGAGCTACTCGCATCCCGTGCGCGTCGCCGCGGGAATCCAGACCGGGCATCTCGCTCGCCTTCGTGCTCGTATCAATCGCGTTGCGGGAACCGATCACCGACGGGCTCCTGCACGGGAACGCGACCCTCTTCTGGATCGGCGTCGCGGCGATCGCGGCCTACGGCGCGAGCTACTTCGCCCGCGGCTTCCTCGCGGGGAGCCACCGGCTGAGCGTCTACGCGCTCCTGATCATCTCCGAGTCGGTCTCGCGCACCGCATTCCCGTTCGCGGTCGCGCTCGGGATCGCGAGCGGCCAGGACGCGGTCGCGCTCGGGATCGTCGCGGCGCCGACCCTGTCCCTGATCGTCGTGCCGTTCGCCTTCCTGCGCCGCGGGTCGGCGCGCGGCGCCGCGGGCGCGGGAGCGACCGCAGAGTCCGAGGGCGAGGGCGCCGCGCCGACCGATTTCACGCTGGCCGAGGGCGGCGCCTTCGCCGCCGCAGTGTTCCTGATCATGCTCAGCGAGCAGACCTTCCTCAATGCCGGGCCCCTGCTGGTCTCGGCCAGCGCCGGCGCGGCCGCGGCCGGGTTCATCTTCAACATCCTGATGATCGCCCGGGCGCCCCTGCAGCTCTTCCAGGCGGTCTCGACCAGCCTCCTCCCCCACCTCACCCGTCTCGGCTCCCAGGGCTCGGAGAAGGACTTCCGGGCCTCGGTGCGGGTCACGATCGCGGCGATCGCCGCCTTCGCCGCGGCCGTCGCCGTGGCGATGCTGATCGCCGGCCCGGAGCTGATGCAGATCGCCTTCGGCGACAACTTCACCTACGAGCGCGTCGACCTGTTGCTCGTCACCGCGGGCATGGGGCTGTACCTCTCGGCCGCGACGCTCAACCAGGCCGCACTCGCCCGCCGGCAGGTCCGCGCCGCCGCGGCCTGCTGGGTCGGCTGCGCTGTCGCGTTCGTCCTCTGGACCGCCGTGCCGGTCGTCTCCGACGAGTTCCGCCGCGTCGAGGCCGGCTTCCTCGGCGCTGCCGCCCTGCTCTGCGCGCTGCTGTTCGCGCTCTACCGCCGGCCGCTCGGCGAAGCCGCCACCGTCGCGCCGGGGTCCACCGACGAGATGGAGCTCCAGCTCGCCGCGGCCGACGAGGGCTCACCCTAGATCGGTATGAGCGATGCCGAGCTGATTCTCGTCGCCGGCGCGTTGCTGGCGCTGGGGATCGTGGCGGCGCTGCTCGCCGACCGCGCCAAGGTCCCCAGCCTGGTCCTCTTTCTCGGCCTCGGCATGCTCGTCGGCTCGGAGGGGATCGGCGGCGTCGAGTTCACCGACGCCGAGCTGACCCGGACCCTGGGCACGATCGGCCTGGTCCTGATCCTGTTCGAGGGCGGCCTCGCGGCCGGCTGGCGCGAGGTCCGGCCCGTACTCGCCACCGCGATCTCGCTGGCCACGGTCGGGACGGTCTTGACCGCCGCCGTCGCCGGCTTCGCCGCGGCCTGGATACTCGACCTGGGCACCCTGGAGGGCCTGATCGTGGGCTCGGCGGTCGCGGCCACGGATTCGGCTGCGATCTTCGCGGTGCTCCGAGGCTCGACCCTGCGGCGCCGCATCGCCCGCACGCTCGAGGGCGAGTCGGGGATGAACGACCCGGTCGCCCTGCTCCTCATCACCGGGTTCATAGCCTGGATCGAAGAGCCGGACTACGGCATCGGCGACATGGCGGGGGAGCTGGTGCTGAAGCTCGCGATCGGCGCAGTGCTCGGCGTCGCCGTGGGCTGGGCGGCCCGCGAGGCCTTCCGACGCCTCAACTACCCGACGCAGGGCCTCTACCCGGTCGCCTCGATCGCGACCGCGGGGCTCTCCTACGGGCTTGCGGAAGTCGCGCACGGGTCCGGGTTCCTGGCCGTCTACCTGACGGCGCTGCTGCTCGGCTCGCAGACGACGCCGGGGCGGCGCACGATCGTCGCCTTCCATCAGGGACTCGGCTGGGTCTCCCAGATCGCGCTGTTCTTCCTGCTCGGGCTGCTCGTCTTCCCGAGCCGCCTCTGGGACGTCGCCGGCGAGGGCCTGCTCATCTCCGCGGTCCTGATGTTCGTCGCGCGGCCGCTGGCGGCGCTGGTTGCGAGCCTGCCGGAGCGCTTCTCGCTGCGCGAGCGCCTGATGCTCGGCTGGGCCGGGCTGCGCGGCGCGGTGCCGATCTGGCTCGCGACGTTCCCGGTCGTCGCCGGGCTCGACGACAGCGGGGAGATCTTCAACATCATCTTCTTCGTCGTCCTCACCTCCACCGTGATCCAGGGCACCACCTTCGAGGGCATCGCCAACCGCCTCGGCCTCACGACGAGCGAGCCCGCCCTCCCGACCCCGCTCGTCGAGACGGGGACGATCCGGAAGCTGGGCGGGGAGGTGTTCGCCTACCGGGTCGATCCCGGCGCGGCGGTCGTCGGCAGGCCGGTTCGCGACCTCGGCCTGCCGCGCCAGGCGATCGTCAACGTGATCGTCCGCGGCGGCGAGGCGATCCCCCCGCGCGGCTCCACCGAGATCGAGGCGGGGGACGAGCTGCACGTCCTCGTGCGCGCGGAGGTGCGCGACGAGGTGGAGGAGCTGGTCGGGCGCTGGCGCGAGGGGCCCCTCGACCAGCCGCCGCGCCCGCGGATCCGCCCGCGGGGCTCTCCGCAGATCTTCAACGTCAGGCCCCTCACCGCGGACGACGGCGACCCGGCGCGGCCGCAGGAGGTGGCGGGGATCGAGGTCGCCCAGCGCCTCCGCACCCGCCGCGACAGCGCCGGCGCGCTCGTGATCCTCGCCGACGGCCGCTACGCGGTGACAGGCGACGACCTGGTCGCGGTCGGCCCCCGCCGGCAGATCGCCGCCTGGGCCGGCCGCCGCGTCGCGGGCGCGACGGGCGCGGGCAGGGCCTGGTGGCAGGAGGTCGCGGGAGTGCTCAACGCGCCGATGGCCTGAGGGCGGGCTCCGGCGGCAGCGCGTGAACGTGCGGAGCTTCGGGAGCGCTATTCGGCGCCGGCGGCCCGGGCGATGGCGCGGAAGGCCTCGCCGGGGTCGTCCGTGCCGAAGACGGCCGACCCGGCCACGAACAGCGAGGCGCCGGCGGCCGCGACGCTCGGCGCCGTCTCCCGGTCGACGCCGCCGTCCACCTCGATCGCCGCCCCGCCCGCGAGGTCCCGCAGGCGCTCGACCTTCTCCGGGGAGGACGGGATGAAGGGCTGGCCGCCCCACCCCGGGTTCACGGTCATGCAGAGGACTATGTCGGCGTAGCCGCGCAGCTCGGAGACGGCCTCCGCGGGCGTGCCCGGGTTCAGCGCGATTCCCGCCAGGCATCCCAGCTCGCGGATCGCGCTCAGGGTCCGGTTCGCGTGCGGGGTCGCCTCGGCGTGGAAGGTGATCGAGTCCGCCCCGGCCTTCGCGAACTCGGCGATGTGGCGGTCGGGCTGCTCGATCATCAGGTGCACGTCGATCGCCCCGCCGCGCTCATGCACGAGCTCGGCGATCGAGCCGGCGACCAGCGGGCCGATCGTGATCGGGGGGACGAAGTGGCCGTCCATGACGTCGACATGGATCACGCGCGCGCCGGCGTCCATCACCTCGGCGACCTGGGCGCCGAGGCGGGAGAAGTCCGCCGAGAGGATCGAGGGCGCCACGTGCCTGCCGCCGTAGAGCCGGCGGCGCGCCTCGGTGCCCGTTTCGATCGCGGCTTCCATCTCGTTCTCGGTCAGATCGTGCGGAGCATCGAGTGCCCGCAATGCTGGCACTTCATGTCCTCGGTGCGGCTCATGCGGCTGATCGTCTGGTGCTCGCCGCAGTTGGGGCACTGGGAGACCAGCTCGAAGCGGCGCAGGCAGTACACGCAGACGAAGCGGCCGGGGAGCTGCGCGGGGCGCAGCCACGGCTCGCCGCAGCCAGGGCAGTTCGGGCGCTTCAGCGCGCCCTCGCTCACCTCGGGGGCATCGGCGCCCCCGAGCCCTCCGTCGGCTCGCTCGGCTGCCATCACTTCCGATCGTAGCGGCGCTTACACCGCTCGCGCGGGCGGGTCGTGCCCGCGCAAGAAGTCCGCCGCGGACATCGCGCGCTTTCCCGGCGGCTGGACCGCCTCCAGGGCGAGGCCCCCTGAGGCGGTGCCGAGGACAAGCTCCCCGGCCATCCGCGGCGATATCGCCGGCGGCCGGGCCCGCCTCGGTGGCGCGTGCGCGGCGCACTCCGAGGCGCTCGCCGCCCGCGAGGTCGAGGTGGGTCCCGACGTGCGGGTTGAGGGCCCGCACCCGGCGGGCCAGCTCAGCGGCCGGACGGGCCGGATCGAGACGCCGGTCCTCCGGTCCGATCTTCTCGGCGTAGGTGGCCAGGCGCTCGTCCTGCTCGACGGCGCCCAGCGCTCCGTCGCCCTCGAGGTCCAGCGCCCGCACGAGCAGGTCTCCGCCCAGCTCCGCCAGGCGGGCGGCGAGCTCGTCGAAGTACTCGTCGGGGCCGATCGGGGTCTCGGCGGCGAGGGCGACGGGGCCCGAGTCGAGGTCCTCGGTCAGGCGCATGATCGTCGTGCCGGTGCGCTCGTCGCCGGCCATGATCGCTCGCTCGATCGGGGCCGCCCCGCGCCAGCGCGGCAGCAGGGAGGGATGGACGTTCAGGATCCCCTCGCCGAGCAGCGGCTCGCGGATGAGCTGGCCGAAGGCGCAGACGGCGTGCGCCTCCGGCTCGCGCGCGCGAATGGCGTTCAGCGAGGACTCCTCGTTGACGTTCGCGGTCCGGTGGGCCTCCAGGCCGAGCTCGGCGGCCGCCTCCGCGACCGGAGGCGGCCGCAGCGTGCGGCCGCGCCCGCGGCGGCTGTCCGGCGGGGTGACGACGAGCACGACCTCGTGGTCGCTCGCCGCGAGCCGCCGCAATACCGTCGCGGCGAAACCGTCGGTGCCCAGGTAGACGGTCCTCAAGCGTCCGGGGTGGGCCCGGCGCCGTTCTCGGGCTCGGGGCGCTCCGGCGCGTAGGTGCCGCCCTCGCGCAGGGCGCGCAGCGCGCCGCGGCGCTGGTCGCGCGAGGCGCGCTCCAGGATCAGCACGCCGTCGAGATGATCGAGCTCGTGCTGGAGGACCCGGGCCTCGAGCCCCGCTGCCTCGATCAGCACCGGCTCCCCGCTGGTGTCCACCCCGCTGGCGCGGACGTGCAGCGGCCGCTCGACGTCGAGCACCACGCCTGGCAAGCTGAGGCAGCCCTCCTCGGCGGTGACCAGGTCCGCCGAGCTCCACTCGATCTCGGGGTTGACGAGCGCGGTCGCCGGCGCGTCCGGGCCCGCCTGGAAGACCAGGATCCGGCTCAGGATGCCGAGCTGGGTCGCGGCCAGCCCCACCCCCATCCCGTCGCGCATGATGCGGATCATCCGCTCGGCCTCGGCCTCGAGGCCTTGATCGAACTCCCGCACCGGCGAGGCCTTCGATCGCAGTACGGGATCGCCGAACTTGACGACCTGCGAGAGGGCGGCCGAGCGGAGCTCGAGCGCCTCGCGGTCGAGGCCCTCGGGCTCGGCCGCCTCGAGCGGCGCGTCGTCGGGGGCCTCGGCCTCGAGCTGCGGATGTCTCGTCGCCCATCGGAGGCAGGGTACCCGCGGCCGCTTGCGGGGGCGAACGCAGTGGTCTACCGTGGCCGCAGGATGGCCGCTTCCGAGGGGGAGGCTTGCGCAAGGCCCTGATCGCTCCGCTGATGGGACTCGCGATGCTCGCATCGCCGGCGAGCGGGCTCGCCGCGGAGCGCTACGTGGACGTCGACACCGGGGACGACCAGGCCGGCGCCAACGACTGCCTCGCGCAGGCCTCCCCGTGCAGGACGATCGCGAGGGCGCTGGTCGCGTCGGGAAGCGATCCCGACACGATCCTGGTCGACGACGGCCTCTACCCCGAGGCCGACCTGGACGTCGGCGCCAACAAGACGCTGACGGCGAGCAACATCGTCAGCGCTGACAGCGGCGCGACGGTCATCGACCCGGGCACCGATCCAGACCCGGTGATCACGACGGCTCTCGGATCCGCCCCCACGGTCAGCGGCTTCACGATCCGCAACGACAGCGCCCACCTGGTCGAGCTGAACGGCCCGGCGACGATCAGCGGCAACACCTTCTCCGAGAACAACGTCGGCGACCCGGTCGTCCCGCACCTGCTGATCAACGCGGTCGCGGGCGACCCGACGATCACCGGAAACGTGTTCACGACGTCCTCCTGCTGCGGGACCGCGATCCGAAGCCTTTCCGCCGACTCCCCGCTGATCTCGGAGAAACACAGATCTCCAGATACAACGGCGGCATCGACCTCGAGGCGGGCACCCCGCGGGTGATCGGGAACGACATCTCGCAGCAGACCGGCTCCGGCATCTGCGACCCGTGCGCCGGGATCTACGTCAGCAACGCCCAGGCGACGATCTGGGACAACTCTCTCCACGACCCCGTCGCCACGGCCGGGACCGCGATCGCTCTGAATGAGTCCGCACCCCCGCCGGCCACCTCCGCTGCGCTCTCCGGCAACCTCATGCGCGGCGGGGGCTACGGCGTGCAGGTGCAGAGCTTCGGAGGGTCGCTCGGTCCGGTCAGCCTCTCACGGCGACGCGATCCTGGGCTACGGGACCGCCGGGATCAGGGCGACCGCCGGCGACCTCGAGATCGCCAACGTGACGGTCGCCGACGGGGCTCCCGGGGTAACGGCCGACGTGCTCCTGACCAGCACGGCCGGCATCGCGCTGGACTCGAGCATCGTCGGGAACGGAGGGCTCAGCGCGACGCCGCTGACGGCGTGCGCGATCACGTTCTCGCGCGGCCCGGTCGCGACACCCGGAGGGAACGGCTGCTCGGACTTCCAGACGACGGCCGCCCCGATGCTCGCCGGCGCCGGCGACTTCCACCTGCTCCCGGGCTCCCCGATGGTGGACGCCGGCAACCCGGCCGCGCCGGCGCCCGGGGCACTCGATCTCGACGGCGAGGCGCGCGCGCTCTTCGCCGGTTGCGCCGGCACGGCGCCGGGGCGCCGCGACATCGGCGCCGACGAGTTCGCGGGCACGCCCCCCGGCTGCGGGCCGGCCGCGAAGAAGAAGCAGAAGAAGTGCAAGCGCAAGCGGAAGGCGAAAGGCAAGCGCGCCGACACCTCCGCGAAGACCAAGAAGAAGTGCAAGCGGAAGAGGAAGAGGAAGCGCTGACGCGCCCTACTGCGGGTCCACGTCCACCGAGACGGCGATCTCGCTGAGCGCCTGCGCGTCCACTGCGGCGTAGACCGCCTCGCGCACGGCGGTGACGGCCGGCAGGCGCTCGGCCGCCTTGACGATCAGCCGGCGCCGGTGCCTGCCGCGGCGGCGGAAGAGCGGAGCGGGCCCGAGCAGGTCGGCATCGCCGGGAAGGCGCTCGGCGACCAGCTCGCGCAGCTTCGCCGCCGCCGCGTCCACGCGGTCCTCGCGCGGCGAGGCCAGCGCCAGCTCGATCAGGTGGGAATACGGCGGGTAGCGCAGCGCCTCGCGCCTGGCCAGCTCCTCGGCGAGGAAGCCCTCCGCGTCGTGGGCCGAGGCCCGGCGGATGCTCGGCGCGTCCGGCGAGAGGGTCTGGACGATCACGCGCCCCCCGCGCTCGCCGCGGCCGCTACGCCCGGCGAGCTGCGTGATCAGCGCGAAGGTCCGCTCCTCGGCGCGGAAGTCCGGCAGGCGCAGGGTGCCGTCGGCGTCGAGGACGACGCCGAGCGTCACCTCGTGGAAGTCGTGGCCCTTGGCGACCATCTGGGTCCCGACCAGCACCCCGGAGGGGGCCTGCTCGAAGCGGCGGAGCAGGGCGCCGTGGCCGCCGGTCGCGGCGCTGTCGGCATCGAGGCGGAAGACCTCGAGCGGCTCGAGCAGCTCGGACAGCTCGGACTCGACGCGCTCGGCGCCCGCGCCCGACCCGGGCGATCGTCACCGAGGAGCACTCCGGGCACGACTCCGGCGCCGGCTCGCGGTGCCCGCAGTGGTGGCAGCTCAGGCCCGCGCCGCGGTGCAGCACGAGCGAGACGTCGCACTCGGGGCACTGCCAGGCGTGCCCGCAGGAGCGGCAGACGAGGTGGGTGGACCAGCCGCGGCGGTTGATCAGGACGATCGCCTTCTCGCCCGCGTCGCGGACGCGCGCGAGGGCCGCCAGGGTGTCCGGGTGCAGCGCCCCGCGGGTCTCGCGCATGTCGACGACGTCCACAGGCGGCAGCCCGCGGCCGTCCACGCGCTCGGGCAGCGAGATCCGGGCCCGCGCCAGCCAGCTCTCGGGCCGCGGCGTCGCGCTGCCCGCCACCAGCACCGCCGCGGCCAGCTCCGCCCGGCGGGCGGCGACGATCGCGCGCGTCGTAGCGCGGGTCGCTCTCCTGCTTGTAGGAGGAGTCGTGCTCCTCGTCGATCACGATCAGGCCCAGGTCGGCCACGGGCGCGAAGACCGCCGAGCGCGGGCCGACGGCGATCCGGGCCTCGCCGGAGCGGCAGCCGCCGCCACTCGTCGTAGCGGGCCCCCGGCGACATGCGCGAGTGCAGCAGGGCGACGAGATCGCCGAAGCGGCGCCGGAAGCGGCTCACGGTCTGGGGCGTCAGGGCGATCTCCGGGACCAGCACGATCACGCCCATCCCCCGCTCGAGCGCCGTGTCCGCCGCCGCCAGATAGACCTCCGTCTTGCCGGAGCCCGGTGACGCCGTGCAGGAGCAGCGAGCCGCCCTCCCCGAGCGCCGCGCGGATGCGGTCCGCGGCCTCGCGCTGGGCCTCGTTCAACTCGACCCCCTCGTTGACGGCGCCCACCCGCTCCGCGGCCGGCCGGCGCCGGCGCTCGACCTCGCGCGTGGCCACGAGCCCGCGCTCCTCGAGCCGCCGGATCGTCGCCCGCTCGGCGCCTGCCACCGTGGCGAGCCGCCGCGCCGGCTGCGGGCCCGCCAGCAGGGCGCGCAGGGCGGCCTTCTGCCTCAGCCCGAGCCGCTCGGTGCCGGTCAGCGCCCGCTCCCCCTCCGCGGTGATCTCAGCCTCCAGCTCGGTCAGGGGCCGCACCCTGCGCGCGACGGAGCCGGTGCCCGTCCCGGGCGGCAGGGTGAGCCCCAGGCCACGGGCCGGGGTCGAGCAGTACTCGTCCGCCAGCCAGCGGCCGAGCTCGACCAGCTCCGCCGGCACGCCGGCTTCGAGTGCCTCGTAAGGCTCGGCGAGCCGGCTGTCGGGCAGCTCGCTGCTCTCGGCCAGGTCCACGACCACGCCCTTGACGCGGCGGCGCCCGAAGGGGACGACCAGGATCGAGCCCACCCCGACCCCCGCCATCGAGGGCGGCAGGCGGTAGTCGAACGGCCCGCGCACGTTGCGGGTCGTCAGCAGCGGCTCCACCTTGGCGATCGCCATGCGGCCAGGCTAGGCGCAGGCGCGGATGGCGGGCGCCCGCGCGCTTCCCCGCCGCGGGGACTCGCGCGCACGGAGCGGCGATAGTCTCCGCGCATGGACCTGCAGTCGGGGGAGCGCGTGATCTACCAGGGGCATCCCTCCTGGCGCGCGATCCTCGGCTTCTACCTGAAGGGCGCCCTCGTCGGGGCGGCCGCAGGCGTCCTGGCCGCCCTGATCCAGGACAGCGTCGGGCTCGGCGTGCTGACCTTCGCCGTGGTCCTCGGGGTCACGATCCTCGTCGGGTTCGTCAAGCGCATCGCGACCGTCTACACGATCACCGACCGCCGCCTCAACATCAAGCACGGCATCGTCGCCCGCAAGGTGCAGGAGACCCGCCTCCAGCGCGTCCAGAACGTGAACTACAACCAGGGCGTCTACCAGCGGGTCATGCAGATCGGCGACGTCGACTTCGACACCGCCGCCGGCGACGACTACAACTTCGTCTTCGCCGGCGTCTCCCAGCCCGAGCAGGTCGTCGAGCAGGTGGACCGCGCCACCCACGTGGTCACCGGCCTGGACGGGGCCGCGGAGCCGCACCCGCCCACGTAGCGCGCGGCGGGCGCCCCGGCGGCTGTCCTGCGCTTCGGGGGGGATATACCCCCCTTAGTCAGGACGGCCGTCCCAGGCGGCTCGAGGCCGCCCTCCCTCGTTGCCGGTTTCGCCTTTCGGGCCGCCGCTGCGCGCTCGGCCCGGGCGACCCGGTGCGACCTACGCCGGCGCCTCCGCCTTCGCCTCGAGTCCCGCAGCGGCGCGCAGCTCGTCGGCCTTGTCGGTCCGCTCCCAGGTGAAGTCGGCCTCCTCGCGGCCGAAGTGGCCGTAGGCGGCCGTCTGCTGGAAGATCGGGCGGTGCAGGTCGAGGTACTCGCGGAACGCGGCCGGCCTGAGGTCGAAGTGCTCGTCGACGAGGCGGGCGATCTGGGCGTCGGAGAGCTTGCCGGTGCCGAAGGTGTGGACCATGACCGAGACCGGGCGGGCGACGCCGATCGCGTAGGCGACCTGGACCTCGGCGCGCTCGGCGAGGCCGGCGGCGACCACGTTCTTGGCGACGTAGCGCGCCGCGTAGGCGGCGGAGCGGTCCACCTTCGAGGGGTCCTTGCCCGAGAAGGCGCCGCCGCCGTGGCGCGCGGCGCCGCCGTAGGTGTCGACGATGATCTTGCGGCCGGTGAGCCCGGCGTCGCCGACGGGGCCGCCGATGACGAACTTGCCGGTCGGGTTGCACATGAAGTTCTCGAGCAGCTCCTTCTCGGTGAACAGCTCCTTGTACTCGGTGTGCAGGACCGGCTCGATCACGTGCTCCCAGAGGTCCTTGCGGATCATCTCCGCGCCCGCCTCCTCGCGGTGCTGCGTGGAGATCAGGACCTTCTCGATCTCGGCCGGGCGCTCGTTCTCGTAGCGGACCGTGACCTGCGTCTTGCCGTCGGGGCCGAGGTAGGGGACGACACCCGCCTTGCGCACCTCGGCGAGCCGGCGGGCGAGCTGGTGCGCGATCTGGATCGGCATCGGCATCAGCGTCTTGGTCTCGCGGGTGGCGTAGCCGAACATCATCCCCTGGTCGCCGGCCCCGGCCTCGTCGAGGATGTCCGTCGAGCCGCCCTCGCGCTGCTCGTGGCCCTTGTCCACGCCCTGCGCGATGTCCGGCGACTGCTCGTCCACGGCCGTCAGCACCGCACAGGCCTTGTGGTCGAAGCCGTAGCGGGGGTCGTCGTAGCCGATCTTCTCGATCGTCTCGCGGGCGATCGTGGGGATGTCCACGTAGGTGTCCGTCGTGATCTCGCCGGAGACGACGACCAGCCCCGTGTTGACGAGGGTCTCGCAGGCGACCCGCCCCTCGGGGTCCTCGGCCATGATCGCGTCGAGCACGCCGTCGGAGATCTGGTCGCAGATCTTGTCCGGATGGCCCTCGGTGACCGACTCGGAGGTGAACAGGTACTCGTTGTCGGAAAGTTGCTTGTCGCTCACGGCGGGCGGGACCTCCTGGCGGTGCCTAGTCGACGGTCAAGAACAGCTCGGTGCGGATCGACTCGTCCTCGCCCTGGACGGCGAGCCCGATGGACGCCGCGTTGTCGAAGAGAACGGTCAAGTCAGCGAACGAAGGATCCTCGACCAGGCCGGTGCGCGTCACCTGGGCGAAGAGCTCATCGAGGTTGAGAAAGACTAGCGCCGAGACCGCGTCCGGGAGCCCGTCCGTCGCGGCCTCGTACGCCGAAGCGTCCGCGAGGCTGTCGCCGCCCGAGCGCACCTGCTCGATCCCGGCCGGGCTCGTGCTGACCACCAGCATCCCGTCGAAGGCCGCGTAGGAGAGGTTCACGGTCGGCCGGAGCTGCACCGAGCTGACCTTGACGCCGTCGACCTCGCTCTCCTCGAAGCGCGGCACCTGCCTCCCCGTCACGCCGACCGAGCGCGAGCAGCGGCCCCTGCAGGCGCGCGAGGGCCTCGGTGGCGGCGCTCTCGTCCACCCCCTCGACGACCAGGCTCGCGAACGGCACCCCGTCGGTGGGCTCGGCCACGAGCGCCGCCTGGCCGCCGAGGGCAGGCAGCAGGTCGCGCAGGGGGTTCACGCCGGCCTCACGCTCGAGGCGCGACGCCAGCTCCCCGAGCGCGCGCCCCAGCCCGCCGGCCTCGCCGCCGCCCCGCGCGAACAGCTCCGTCAGGCTCGGGCCGAGCTGCCCCACCCCGACGTAGCCGATCGCCCGCTCCCCGATCTCGCCCGCGAGGTCGGGCTCGAAGCGCGGCAGCTCGGAGAAGAAGCTCGGGCTCTTCGCGGCGAGCTCGGGGTCGAGCGTGCTCACCAGGTCAACCTCGATGCCGTCCTCGCGGGCGACGGCCGCGGCGGCGAGGCCCGACGTCGCCCCATAGTCCACGAAGGTCTCGAGCTGGGCGGCAGGGCCGGCGCGGCCGGCGAGCAGCCTCTGCACCCCGGCGCGCGACAGGTAGACCTCGGCGAAGCGGGCCTCGGGCAGCTCTTCGCGCGCGGCCGCCGCGTCGGAGCCCTCGAGGGACTCGGCCGCCCCGGCCTCGGCCTCGAGCGCGCGCCGGACGGCCGGCTCGTCGCCGAAGACCAGCTCCTCGCCGCTGAAGGCGGCGGCGAAGCCGTCCGGGTAGGCGAGGAGCGTGGCGTCGCCCTGCTCGCTCACCGCAGGCGCCGCGGGGGGCGCGACCTTCGTCAGAAACTCCTCCGCCCCCGCGCCGTCGGAGACCCCGGCGATCACGGCCGTCGCCGCGGCGTCCTTCGGCTGGGGCACCGAGGCGATCGCGAGATCGTCCTCCGCCCACTCCAGCAGGTCGGCCCTGAGGTCCACCTGCGCCCCGGACGGAGCCGGCACGGCCGTAGCGGCGCTGCCGACGACGAGCCGCTCCAGCTCCCCGAGCTCGTCGAACGCGTCCCGCGCGCGCTCCGACTGCGCCGAGTCCCCCTCGAGCGTCACGTGGGCGTACAGCAGCGCGTCGGCCGGGACGAAGGCGACCGCGTCGTCACCGGGCGGGCACTCCTTGACGGCGGAGACGCCGCACGGCACGCCGGGGACAGGGAGGAGCTTGACCACGAGGTAGAGGAGAAGGACCCCGGCGACGGCGCCTGCGCGGATCCGGGCCCCGCGCGAGAGCCCCGCCCAGCGCTCCGCGGCCGATTTCGCCCCGGAGCGGGCCGCGGCACCGGCCCACTGTGCCCTCTCGCGCAGCCAGTAGCCCCCGGCCCGGACCCGGGTCGAAGCCCGGAACCAGAGGTCGTCGCCGGGCTCCTTGCGAGGCCGCGATTCGCCGCCCGCGGAGCCATCCGCCCCGTCAGCGGGCGCCTCGTCCTCTGCCGGCTTCGCAGGCGCCTCGTCCTCGCTCCCAGCCGCCTCGGGCGCCCCGGCGTCCTCCGGCCCTGCGGGCCTTCCGGGCTCGGCGGGCTCGGTGGGCCCTGCGGGCTCGGCGGGCTTGCGGCGGAGGCCGCTCAGTCTGAGTCGCGGGCGCTTCACGGGCGGCTCCTTATAGCTGGCCGCGCGGTCAGCCGCTCCGGTTGCGGCCCTTGCGCGGAACGTAGTCGATCACCAGCGGCACCCCGTGCAGGCCGTAGGCCTCGCGCAGGCGGTTCTCGAGGCCGAACGCCCAGCCGCGGTCGATCAGCTTGCGATCGTTGACCTGGATCGCGAAGCGCGGCGGCCGCCGCTCGACCTGCGCCGCGTAATAGAGGCGCAGCCGCCGGCCCCGCTTCTGGGGCGGCGGTCGCTCGACCACGGCCGCCGTGACGAAGCGGTTGAGCTCGCCGGTCGAAATCCGCTCAGCCGCGCGGTCCGCGAGCGCCAGCGCCTCTCGCACCGCCTGCTCGACGCCGCGGCCCGTGCGGGCGGAGGCCGTGAGGAGCGGCGGGCGCAGCCGCAGCTTGCGGTGCGCGCGGGCGCGCTGGTCGGCTGAGGTCGACGAAGGGCCTCTCTCCCCCCTCCTCGCCCGAGACCAGGTCCCATTTGTTCAGCACCAGCACGGTCGCGCAGCCCGAGCGCATCGCCAGCTCGCCCACCCGCAGGTCCTCGGAGGTGATGCCCTCCGTCGCGTCGCAGACGACGATGGCCGCGTCGGCGCGCTCGGCGGCGCGCTCGGAGCGGAGCTGGGCGTAGTAGTCCACGCTGGCCGCGACCTTGCTGCGGCGGCGAAGCCCTGCGGTGTCCACGAGGACGACGCGGCGCCCGTCCACCTCGAGGTCCGTGTCCACGGGGTCGCGCGTGGTGCCTGCGCGCTCGGAGACGATCACCCGCTCCGAGCCGAGCAGGGCGTTGAGCAACGACGACTTGCCGACGTTGGGCCGGCCGAGGATCGCGATGCGAGGCGGGGGCTCGGCGGCCTCTCCGCCGGCGCCGTCGCCGAGCGCCTCACGGAGCTCGGCGGTCACCCGGTCGAGCAGGTCGCCGGTCCCGAGCCCGTGGCTCGCCGAGACCGTCAGGGGCTCGCCGAGGCCCAGGGAGTTCAGCTCGGCGGCGATCGCCTCGTCACCCGGCCTGTCCACCTTGTTCGCGGCCACCAGCACCGGCTTGCCGGAGCGGCGCAGAAGCGCCGCGAGCTCGGCGTCCCCCGGCCCGAGACCGGCCCGGGCGTCGACCACAAGCACGATCAGGTCGGCCTCGGAGATCGCGATCTGGGCCTGCTCCTGGACCGAGCGCGCCAGCTCGTCGGAGTCGGCGAGGTCCACGCCGCCCGTGTCGATCAGGTCGAAGACGAGCCCGTTCCACTCGCACTGCAGGGCGCGGCGGTCCCGCGTCACGCCCGGCTCGGCGTCCGTGACCGCCTCGCGCCCCCCGGAGAGGCGGTTGACGAGGGTGCTCTTGCCCGCGTTCGGGAAGCCGACGACGGCAACCGTCGGGCGGGCCGCCAGGCGCGAGGCGCCGGCGTCCTCGTCCGTGCCGGCGCCGGGCGTTCCCGCTTCCGCGCTCACGGCAGTCCCCGCTCGCGCGCCAGCTCGACCACGCGGGCGACGACCTCGTCGCTGCCGAGGCCGGTCGTGTCCATCTCGACCGCCTCGGGCGCGGCGCGCAGGGCGCCGTGCTCGCGCTCCCTGTCGCGGCTGTCGCGGTCGCGCATCGCCGCGAGCACAGCCTTCGGGCTCTCCCCGCTCTCGGCGGCCCGGCGCCGCGCGCGCTCCTCCGGGGTCGCGGTCAGGAAGACCTTCAGCGGCGAATCCGGGCTGACGACCGTGCCGATGTCGCGGCCCTCCGCGACGTAGCGGCCGGCCGCGATCAGAGCGCGCTGCTGGGCGACCATGGCTTCGCGCACCTCGGGGTGGACCGAGACGCGCGACGCGGCCGCGGTCACCTCGGGGGTACGGATCGCCGCGGTCACCTCCTCGCCGCCGAGGCGGACCGAGGCGCCGTCGAGCGCCAGGTCCAGGCCGCGGGCGAGCACACCGAGGGCCTCGCCGTCGCCCAGGTCCGCCCCCTCCCGCAGGGCCGCCAGCGCCGCGGCGCGGTACATCGCGCCGGAGTCCAGGTAGGTGAAGCCGAGGGCCGCGGCGACGCCGCGCGCCACCGTGGACTTCCCCGCCCCGGCGGGCCCGTCGATCGCGATCACCATGCGCCGCAGCCTAGAGGGCGGATGCGGGCCGGCCGCGGGCGCGGGCGCTCCGCGGACGGGCGAAATCGGCGCCGCATCGCGCCCCCGGCGGGGGCATTAGAGTCCGCCTGGCGATGCAGAGTTGGAAGCTGAACGAGATCGAGGTCGAGGCCCGCCAGCCCGAGGTGCTCGCGTCTCAGGACGAGGGCCGGGCGATCGTGATCAACCTGCCCGCCGGCGAGCAGCTCCAGGAGCACCAGGTGCACGAGCGGGCGTGGGTCGTGGTGGTGGCCGGGAACGTGGAGATCAACACCCCGGGCGGGGATTTGGCCGCAGGCGGCCCCGGCCTGCTGGCCGTCTTCGACCCCGCGGAGCGCCATGACGTGCAGGCGATCGAGGACTCGCGCCTGCTGCTGGTTCTCTCCCCCTGGCCGGGAGACGGGCACCCCTCACAGGCTCAGAGCGCCTGAGCGCGGCGGGTCCGCAAGCGGCGGTGAGGCCCGCGCGTCCCGCCGACGCCGAGGCGATCGCCGCGATCCACAACCAGGGCATCGAGGAGCGGATCGCGACTTTCGAGACCCGCCTCAAGGACCCTGCTGCGATCTCGGACCAGATCTCGCACTGGACCCTCTGCCTGGTCTACGAGGACGAAAGCGGCGTCGCCGGGTTCGCCAGGGTCGGCGCCTACGACGACCGCAGCCACTACTACGCCGGCGTCGGCGAGGCCACGATCTTCGTCGAGCGCGAGATGCGCGGCCGCGGCGTCGGCCGCCGGCTCCTCGAGGCGCTGGTCGTCGCCGCCCGCGGCCGCGGCCTGCACAAGCTGACGGCGAAGATCATGGCCGCCAACGAGGTGAGCATCGCCCTGTTCGAGGCCTGCGGCTTCCGGCGCGTCGGCACCCACCTTCGCCACGGGGAGCTCGAGGGGGAGTGGCTCGACGTGGTCGTGGTCGAGCTCAGCCTCTAGGCGTCGGCCCCGCGAGCGCCCGCAGGTCGCGCTCGAAGCCGGGGTAGCTGACCGAGACGGCCTCGAAGCCGGTCACCTCGACACCCTCGCGCGATGCGAGGCCGGCGACCGCTCCGAGCATCGCCATGCGGTGATCGCCGCGCGAGTCGATCGTGCCGCCGCGCAGGCCCCCGGTGCCGTGGACGACGAAGCCGTCCGGGCGGGCCTCGATCTCGGCGCCCAGCCCGCCGAGGCCCGCGACGACGGCCGCGATGCGGTCGGACTCCTTGTGGCGCAGCTCGGCGGCGTCGCGCACCACCGTCTCCCCCTCGGCGAAGCAGCCGAGCAGCGCGATCAGCGGCAACTCGTCTATCGCCGCGGGGACGTCTTCGCCGCCGACCTCGGTCGCGGTCAGGCCGGTGTGCCCGACGCGGAGGCTTGCGACCGGCTCTGGCCCCGGCTCGCGGATCTCGTGCACGCTCATTGCGCGGCCCCGCTCGTGGGCGCCGCCCATCTGCACCCCCATACGCGACAGGACCGGGAGCAGCCCGATGCGGGTGCGGTTGATGCCGACCTCGCGCACCTCGACCTCGCTTCCCGGGACGAGCAGCGCCGCAGCGATGAAGAAGGCGCCCGAGGAGAAGTCGCCCGGGACCACGACGTCGCCGGACTCGAGGCGCTCGGCCGGCGTCACCGTGATCGCATCCCCCTCGCGCGTGAGGTGAGCCCCCGCCGCGGCCAGCATCCGCTCCGTGTGATCGCGCGAGGGCACGGGCTCGTGCACGGTCGTCTCTCCCTCGGCCAGCAGCCCTGCGAGCAGCAGGCACGACTTCACCTGGGCGCTGGCCAGCGGGAGCGTGTAGTCGATCCCGGCCAGACGGGACCCGCGCACCCGCAGAGGCGGCAGCCCGCCTTCGCGGCACGCGACCTCCGCGCCCATCGCCCCGAGGGGGTCGGCGATCCTGTCCACCGGCCTGCGCCTGATCGAGCTGTCGCCGTCGAGCGACCACTCGCCGCGCGGCTGGCCCGCCAGCCACCCCGGCAGCAGCCGCAGCAGGGTCCCGGCGTTGCCGACGTCTATCTGCGCCGGGCGGGCGCCGCGCAGCCCGCAGCCCTCGATCTCGACGAAGAGGCCGCCGTTGCCATCGGCGCCGCCCTCGCGGACGCCCGCCCCGACCGCCGCGACCGCAACCAGGGTCGAGCGCGTGTCGGCCGAGTCGAGGTAGCCGCTGATCCGGGTCGGCCCGTCGCACATCGCGCCGATCAGGGCGGCGCGATGGGAGATCGACTTGTCGGGCGGCGGGCGCAGCGCTCCCCGGAGGCGATCGGCCGGGTCGAAGCGCGCGCTCAGCGCTCGACCTCTGAGACGTCGTGCCCCAGCTCGCGCACCAGGCCGGTGGCGCGCTCAGCCTCCTCGTCACCGGCGATGTAGAGCGAGATCGCTCCCGAGCGCATGTCCGCTGCCGGGTACAGGCCCATGTCCTCGATGTTGACGCCGGCGCGCCCGAGCTCGAGCGCGATCTCGGCGACGACCCCGGGGCGGTTTGGGACGTGCACCCGCAGCTCGTGCAGCGGGCCGCCGGCGAGGTCCGCCTCCAGCAGGGCGCGCCGCTGCTCGGAGGCGCGGAAGTGCCAGGCCGAGATCCCGTCGCGGTCGCCGGCCCGCAGCAGGCCGGCCACCACTCCGAGTTGCGCCGCGGCCGCCTCGACCTCGGCGGCCACCGCCTCGGCGTTGGCGGCGAAGATGTCGCCCCAGATCGCGGGGTTGGCGCCGGCGACGCGCGTGGCGTCGCGGAAGCTCGGCCCCACCTCGGGCAGGCGCTCGCCGCCGCCGAAGCCCTCGGAGGCCTGGGCCACCAGCAGGTCGGCGAGCACGTGCGGCAGGTGGCTGATCAGCGCCATCAGCCGGTCGTGCTCGGCGGCGCCGATGGCCTGCGGCCGGGCGCCGAGCTCGGAGACCGTCCGCTGGACGCGGTCGTAGAGGACCCCCTCGGTGCGCGAGGTGGGCGTCAGGTACCAGCGCGCGCCCTCGAAGAGATCGGCACGGGCATGCTCGACCCCGGCGGTCTCGGCGCCCGCGATCGGATGGCCGCCGATGAACCGCGGGTCCTCCCCCAGCGCCGCGAGCGCCTCCGCCTTGACGGAGGCGACGTCGGTCACGGCCGTGTCGTCTGCCGGCGGCGTCGAGGGCCTCGCGGGCGAGCGCGGGGAGCGCTGCCACCGGCGCCGCGCAGAAGACCAGCTCCGCGCCCGAGACGGCCTCGGCCACCGACCCGGCGCCGGCGTCGATCGCCCTCAGCTCGGCGGCGCGGGCGAGCAGCCCGCGGTCGGGGTCGTACCCGCTGACCTCGGCGCCCTCCACGCGCTCGCGCGCGGCGAGCCCGATCGAGCCTCCGATCAGCCCGACCCCGAGAACCGCGATCCGCATCGCTGCGGCGTCAGCCGGCCTCGCGGCGCGCGCGCACGGAAGCCGCCAGGCGGTCGAGCGCGAGGACGCTGGTGTCCCAGTCCATGCACGCGTCGGTGATGGACTGCCCGTAGACCATGTCCGCGCCGGGCTCGAGGTCCTGGCGCCCCGCCACGAGGAACGACTCAAGCATCACGCCGACGATGGCGCCGTTCCCGGCCGCGATCTGGTCGGCGATCTCCCCGACCACCTGGGGCTGGCGGTCGTGGTCCTTGCCGCTGTTCTCGTGCGAGGCGTCGATCACGATGCGCTGGGGCAGGCCGGCGCCCTCGAGCTGAGAGAGGGACTTGGCGACTGGCTCGGGGCCGTAGTTCGGGGCGCCGCGCCCGCCGCGCAGGATCACGTGACAGTCCGCGTTGCCGGTCGTGTGCAGGATGGATGGCGTGCCGCTCAGGTTGACGCCCGCAAAAGCGTGCCTCGCGGCGGCGGCCCGGACGGCGTCCACCGCGACCTTGACGGTCCCGTCGGTGCCGTTCTTGAAGCCGACGGGCATCGAGAGGCCCGAGGCGAGCTGGCGGTGGATCTGGCTCTCGGTCGTCCGGGCCCCGATCGCGCCGTAGGAGACCACGTCGGAGATGTACTGCGGGGTGATCGGGTCCAGGAACTCGCAGCCGACCGCGAGCCCGAGGTCGAGCACCTCGCGCAGCAGCTCCCGCGCCATGCGCAGCCCCGTGTTGACGTCCCCGGAGCTGTCCAGGTGCGGGTCGTTGATCAGGCCCTTCCAGCCGATCGTCGTGCGCGGCTTCTCGAAGTAGACCCGCATCGCGATGCAGAGGTCGCCCGCGAGCTCCTCCGCGCGGGCGCTGAGCCGACGCGCGTAGTCGAGCGCCGCCTCGACGTCGTGGACGCTGCATGGCCCCACGATCACGAGCAGGCGGTCGTCGTCGCGGTCGAGGATCCGGGCGATCTCCGCCCGGCTGCGGAGCACCTGGTCCTCCTCGCCGGGCCCGAGCGGCAGCTCCTCGAGGAGCTCCGCGGGCGAGACCAGCGGCACGACCTGCTCGATGCGGCGGTCGCGTACGCGGTCTGAGTGCCTTGTGGGCTGGTCGGTCATGTTCGGGTTCATCCGGAAGTCTCTCTTTCTACTGGTACGGGCGGGTTCCTCGCCTGGGGGCGTCCGGCTGTGGCGGTGAGTGCGGTCATCGGCTCGGGCAGCCGAAGGCCGGACGCCTAGCTAAATCGCCAGTAGCAATAGGCACGCGTGCGAGCCGCGGAGGGGCGGCTCGGGTGAGCGGGCTGGGCGTGCCGTGCGTCATTCCAGGACTTTGTAGCAGACGCCCCCGGCCGTGTCGACGGGATCTTCCCGCGAGGGCTCAGCCGAGCGCGTCGCCGAGCGCGGCGAGGAAGCGCTCGTTCTCCGCGCGGGTGCCGTAGCTGACGCGGAAGTGGCCCGGGCCGCCGAGCGGCGTGCCCGGCCTCACGGCGACGCCGGCGCGCGTCAGCGAGCCGATCACCTCGGTCTCGTCGGCGTCGCCGAGGGCGACCCAGGAGAAGTTGGCGCCCGAGTCGGGCGTCTCGAGGCCGAGCTCGCGCACGCCCTCCTCGACGAAGACCCGCTCGATCGCGTTGCGCTCGACCCGGTCGTAGACGTCGTCCTGGTGGAGGATCGCCTCGGCCGCCGCGGCCTGGGCGATCAGGTTGACGCTGAAGGGCTGGCGCACGGCGTCCACAGCGGCGCGGAACTGCGGCGAGCAGAGCGCGTAGCCGACCCGGAGGCCCGCGAGCCCGTAGCACTTGCTGAACGTCCGCAGCAGGACGAGGTTCGGGAACGAGGGCAGCAGGTCCACCGTGGCGTCGGGGTCGTCGTTCACCTGGAACTCGATGTACGCCTCGTCGAGGATCACCGTGACGTGCTTCGGGACGCGCTCGCAGAAGGCGGCGATCTGGTCGGCCCGGATGTGGGTGCCGGTCGGGTTGTTCGGGTTGCAGACCACGACGATCTGTGTCGCCGCGGTGATCTCCTCCGGCATCGCGTCGAGGTCGTGGACGTCGCCCTCGGCCAGCGGGACGCGGATCTCGCGGGCGCCGGAGAGCGCCGCCATGTGCGGGTAGATCGAGAACGACGGCCACGCGTAGACGATCTCCGCCCCCGGCTCGCAGAGGGCGTCGGCGGCGGCCAGCAGGATCTCGCAGGAGCCGTTCGAGACGGCGATCCTCGCCGGCTCGGTCTCGTAGCGCTCGGCCAGGCGCCTCCGCAGCAGCAAAGCCTTCGGGTCCGGGTAGCGGTTGACGCCCTTGGCGACCTCGGCGATCACCTCGACGACCCGGGGATGGGGGCCCTGCGGGGACTCGTTGGAGGCGAGCTTGACGGCGTCGGCCGTCTCCGCGGCCGCGCGCGCGTCGTCGAGCGAGGTGCCCGGCTCGTAGTGCGGGATCCGCGCCAGCTTCTCGGCGAAGGTGACCGTCATGGGCCCCATTGTGACGCGAGCCCCCCGGCGACGGCGCTCAGGCGCCGGCTGCCGGGCGGGTCACTGCGCGGCGTCCAGGTCCGAGCGCAGGGCCTGGGCGTCGCCCAGGTAGACGTGGACGGGGGCGCGCCCGGGCGGCCCGTAGTAGTGCAGCAGCACGCGGATCACCGAGTGCATCGCGCCCGGCACGTCGATCTCCCGCCCGCACAGGAGCGGCACGGTGTCGAGCCCGAGGTTGCGGGCGGCGACGGCGGGGAACTCCGCGTTGAGGTCGTGGGTCGCCGTGAAGATGCAGCTCACCATCCGCTCCGGCTCGAGCGAGTTGCGCGAGATCAGCTCGCGCAACAGCCCCTCGGTCCCCGACACGATCAGGCCGGGGTCGTTCCGCTCGACCTTCGTCGCGCCGCGCAGCGCCCAGAGGCGCATCTCTCGAGATGTCGGCCGGCTCGCTCACGGCCCGGCATCTTCCCAGAGCGCCCGCACCTCGTCCCTCCCGAGCCGCCGCCCCTTCCCCGGCGCGAGCCCGCCGAGCTCGAGGGGCCCGATGCGGACGCGCGCCAGCGCCGTGACCTCGTTCCCCACCGCCTCCGCCATGCGGCGGACCTGGCGCTTGCGCCCCTCGCGGATCGTGATCTCGATCTCCCGCTCGCCCCGGCGATCGACCTCCGCAGGCGCGGTGGGGCCGTCCTCCAGGCGGACGCCGGAGCGCAGGCGCTCGAGGTCGCGCTCGGCCGGCGGCCGCGCCAGTCTCACGCGGTAGGTCTTGCGGACCCCGTAGCGGGGATGGGTGAGCCGGTTCGCCAGCTCGCCGTCATTGGTGAGCAGGATCAGCCCGGTGGAGTCGGCGTCGAGCCTGCCGACCGGGTAGAGGCGGCGCCGCGAGCGCACCAGCCCGACCACGGTCGGGCGCCCGCCCGGGTCGCTGGCGGTCGAGACGACCCCGGCCGGCTTGTTGAGTGCCCAGATCTCGCGCGGCTCGGCCTCGACCCCCTCGCCGTCCAGCGCGACCGCGCTGCCCTCGTCCACGTCGCGGGCCGGATCGGTCACGACCTCGCCGCCGACCGTGACCCGGCCCGCGCGGACCAGCTCCTCGGCCGCGCGGCGGGAGGCGACTCCCCCGTGCGCCAGGTACCTGCTCAGCCGCACGCGGCGCGGGTGCGCAGCTCGCCGCGATAGGCCCGCATCGCGGCCGGCCGGAAGTCGCCGTGGGTGCGGCCCCGGAAGCGGGGGTCGAGCTCGCGGTAGAACGGCGAGCCGAGGCTCTCGTTGTGGCCGATCACGCCCTTGACGGGGATCCCGAAGCGGCAGCGCAGCCAGTCGGTGAGCGCGAGCGACGCCTGGAGCTGCGCCGGGCGATCGAGCACGTCGCCGTCCGAGAAGCCGACGTGCTCGATCCCGATCGCGACGTGGTTGAGGCCGACGACGTGGCGGCAGCGGACGTCGGTGCGGACGAACTTCGACGATCGTGCCGTCCGCCCCGACCGCGAAGTGCGAGCAGACGCCCGGCAGCTCCCCGTACTCGACGTCGGGCCGGTTCGGGGCGAAGGTGTTGTAGATCGCGCTGATGCTGCCGGCGACCGCGTAGTGCTCGACGATCAGCTTCGGCGCCCCGAGCCGCCACTTGTAGGCGCCGTAGTGGCGCTTCGAGTAGCCGGCCATGTCGCGCTTGCGCTTCGCCCCGTAGGGGATCAGCCGCTTCACGATCGGCGGCCGCGGAGCGGCGGCCGCGGAGCCGTCGCGGGCCCGCCGGCTGCCGGGCGGCGCCGCCCGCGGAGGGCGCGCCTCCGTCCGCCGGCGCCCCGGCCGCGCCCAGCGCGACCACGGTGGCGGCCAGGAGGACCGCCACGCCGCTCACGGCCGTGCCCCTGCGTCTCGATCGCGGCTCATCCATCCCTGACGATTGTGGCGGCTGCGCGAGCGTGGCGAAGCGCCCCGCCCGGGCCCAGCCCGCCGGCGGGAAGCTCGACGACGAAGGCGGTGGCGCCCGGGAAGACCTCGTTCTGCCATGAGATCGCCGTCCCGCGCAGGCCCTTGCCGCGGCAGTTCGTCCCCATGCCGGCCAGCCGCGCGTAGCGCGCGGCGAGCGGCGGGCTGCCGCGGCAGGCGAGGACCGCGCCCCACGGCTGGTGGTACCAGACGGACACATCCGGCTCGATCTCCCGGATGAAGCTCCATCGCCGCCCTCGCCTCCGGCTCCGAGGCGGGGCGCGGGCCCGGGTAGTAGCCGTTCGCTCGCGGCAGGCCGCCGCGCCAGCGGAAGGGGAAGTTGCGGTTCAGGTCCACCCCACGCGAGTTCTGGCGGGTGCGCGCGCGGGAACCGTCCGGGTTGAGCGCGTCGATCACCCAGAGCTGCGCGTCGCCGAGCTCCGCCGCCATCCCGCGCATGCGCCGCGCCACCCCCAGCCCGGCGCGCTCGTCGCCGTGGATGACCCCGACGACGAGGCCGACCCGCTCGGCGTCCGCTGGGCCGAAGCGGCGGGCGACGATCGCGCGCCCCTGCACCGACCGGCCGATCACCCGCGACTCGGCGGCGCCCGACGCGGCGAGGTGGGAGAGCCCCGCCGCCCTGCGCTTGCCCCGCTTGCGCTTCGCACACCCGCGCTTCGCCTTCCCCTTTGCGCCCTTCCGGCGCTTGCACTTCCGCTTGCGGGCGGGTTTCTGCGCCGCCCCGGAGCCGGTCCCGCCCCCGGCGGGCGGCCGGCGGCGGCGGGCGCTCGACGGTCCCCTCGAAGGCGCCGAGATCGCAGGCGGCTCCCCGCGCGACGCCGCGCTGATCCGTGGCAAGGCCGCACGCAGGGGCCCGGTCGAGCGCCGGGCTGCCGGGATAGAGGCCGCGGGTGGGTGCCGGACCGCCGTTGTCGGCGAGGGGGGCGAGGTCGGGATCGACGCCGCTGAGGCTCCCCGCCCCCAGCCCGCAGCTGCCGGCGCTCTCCAGGTTGGGGGAGGCGCCCTCGGCGAACGTCTGGTCCTCGTTGCAGTTCGAGGGGAGGGTGCCCGCGAAGTTGTCCGCGAGCACGACGCCGCTGAGGACGGCGCCCGCCTCCGCGCTGAGACCTCCCGCGCGGATGCCGCTGGCGTCCTCGGGGGCGCCGTTGCCGGCGATCGTCGAGAAGCTGACCTGCAGGTGCCCGAGCGAGTGGACGCCGCCCACGAATCCTCCGAGGTTGCCGCTGATGGTCGAGTTCTCGACGCTCGTCTCCCCGGCGGAGTAGACGCCGCCCACCGAGAGGTCGGCGCTGAAGCGGTTGCCCGCGACGGTGCTCTCCTCGATCGTGACCGCGCCTGCGCCCTCCTTCTCGCCGACCAGGCCGCCGCCGATGTTGTCCACGATCGCGCTGCGCCGCAGCGTCGCGGGACCGGCGGCCCGGACGGCGCCCGCGTCGCTGGTCTCGCTGCCGCGGATCGTGCTGTCCTCGATCAGGACGCCGCCCGCGGTCTCGCTGTCGATCGCCCCCGCGATCGCCGCGCTGTTGCCCTCGAGCAGCGAGTCGCGCACGGTCAGGGCCCCGCCGCCCGCGCCGGCCCATCTGATCGCCCCCGCCGTGTCGGTGAGCCCCGTCCCCGGCGCGCGTCCACGGGCGAGGCGGAGGCCCTCGATCCGCAGATCGCCGGCCCCTTCGACGTCGAGTATCCGGTCCGCCAGCGAGCCGTCGATCGAGGGGCGGGCGCCGGGGGCGGAGGCGACGAGCGCGACGCCCGCCGGCCCCGTGTCGAGGTCGAGGTCGCCGCTCTCGTTCAGGTCCTCGCCCGACCCGGCGAGCGTCAGCGCGTAGGTGGCCCCTGCGGCCAGCCGGATCACGTCCTCCGCTCCGTCCTCCCCGGCCGGGCAACCACCCACGGCGGAGTTGTCGCGGGCGGCGCTCACCGCCTCGCGCAGCGAGCAGCCCGCGCCAGGATCGGCCATCTCGTCCGCCGTCGTGGTCAGGTCGATCGTCGCGGCGACGGCCTGGACGGGTGCGGCGAGCGCGCCCGCGAGGGCGAGCGCCGCCAGCGCCGCGCGCATCATTCCGCGCGCTGCTCGCCGGCCTTCAGGAGGCGCTCGCGCAGCTCCCGCTCGTCCTCCGGGGTCGGGTCGAACTGCGCGGGGTCCGGAAGCTGGTCGAGGCCCGAGAGGCCGAAGAGCTTCTCGAACAGGGTCGTCGTCGCGTAGGTGACGGCGCCGAAGCGGCTGCGGCCGCGCTCCTCGATCAGGCCGCGCTCGGTCAGGCTCGATACCGCCGAGTCCGAGGAGACGCCGCGGATGCGGGCGACCTCCGGGCGAGCAACGGGCTGCAGGTAGGCGACGATCGCAAGCACCTCGGCCTGGGCCTGGGTCAGCGGCGGCGTGCGCGGCTTCGCCAGCATGCGGCGGGCGGCGTCCTCTGCCTCGGGCACCGCCGCGAGCGCGTAGCCGCCGGCGACCTTGCGCAGGCGGACGCCCCGGCCGCCTGCCTCGAGGTCTCGACCCGAGCGCCTCGACGGCGGCCACGACCTCGTCCTCCTCCAGCTCCACGGCCGCGGCCAGCTCCGCCGCCGAGACCGGATCGGGCGAGAGGAACAGCAGCGCCTCGAGCGTCGCCGCCAGGCCCGTCGGCGCTCATCTCGCCCTCACCTCGATCGGGCCGAAGTTGTCTGCCTGGCTCCAGTCCGCCTCTCCGCGGCGGTAGAGCTCGAGCAAGGCGAACAGGGTCACGCACTGGGTGAAGCGGTCCTCGCGGCCGAAGGCGGCGTCGAAGTCGAGGACGGAGCGGTTGCGCAGCAGCTCGCGCAGGACCCCGAGGCGCCGCTGGACCGAGACCGTGCTGCGGATGTGCGAGGTGCCCGGCTCAGGCGGAGGCGTCAGCAGCTCGCCGAGCGCGGACCCCAGCCGGTCGGGCTCGTAGGCCTGGACCGCGGCCTCGACGGCGGCGCGGCGCAGCTCGGCCGGCGGCGGCGCCGAGCGGTAGAGGGCCCCGGACTCGCTGCGGAAGATCTCGTCGAAGACGGCCGCGGCGTCGCGGTAGCGCCGGTACTCGAGCATGCGGGCGAGCAGCTCGTCCGCGGCCTCCTGGGGCCCCAGCTCCAGCTCGTCATCCTCGCTCGGCAGCAGCAGCCGCGACTTCAGCTCGAGCAGGGCGGCGATCAGGACCAGGAACTCGGTCACCGCGTCGAGGTCGAGCTCGCCCGCCTCGTCGAGGTGGTCCACGTAGGCGAGCACGATCTCCCCCAGCGGCACCTCGGCGAGGCTGATCTCCTCGCGCAGCAGGACCGCCAGCAGGAGGTCGAACGGGCCCTGGAAGACGTCGAGGTCCAGGTCGAGCTGGGCCGCTGCGGTCACGCCGCCACCATAGCCCGCCCGGCGGTCAGCGAGGCGCCTCCGCGCGCCGCGGCGGCTCGCGGCGGCGGCTCAGCCAGGCCCGATGCCCATCGCGCCGCGCACCTCGGCGAGGGTGACGCGGGCGATCTCGCGAGCCTTCTCGGCGCCGGCGGACAGGGCCTCCTCGAGCGCCGCGTCGTCGGGCCGCAGCTCCTCGTAGCGCTCGCGCACCGGCGCCAGGAACTCGACCACCGCCTCCGCGACGGCGCCCTTGAAGTCGCCGTAGCCCGAGCCGTCGAACTCGGCCTCGATCTCCTCCATCGGGGAGCCGCGGACGACCGAGAGGATCTCGATCAGGTTCGCGATGCCCTCCTTGCCCTCCCCGCGGCGGACCTCGGAGCCCGAGTCGGTGACGGCGCTGCGGATCTTCTTCGCGACCGCCTTCGGGTCGTCGAGAACGAGGACCGTGCCCTGCTCGCTGCCGCCGGTCGTGGACATCTTGTTCTCCGGGTGCTGGAGATCCATCACCTTGGCGCCGATCTCCGGGATCCGGTACTCGGGCTCGACCAGCGTGTCGCCGAAGCGCTGGTTGAAGCGGCGGGCGATCTCTCGCATCAGCTCGACGTGCTGGCGCTGGTCCTCGCCCACGGGGACGGTGTCGGCCTTGTAGGCGAGCACGTCGGCGGCCATGAGCACCGGGTAGAAGAAGAGACTGGCCGAGGCGAGCTCGCGCTGCTTCGCCGACTTGTCCTTGAACTGGTGCATGCGGTTGAGGTCGCCGTGGGCGGTGACCGACGACAGCAGCCAGGTCAGCTCGGTGTGCTCGCGCACGTCGGACTGGCGGAAGAGCAGGCAGCGCTCCGGATCCAGGCCCGCCGCCAGCAGGATCGCGGCCGTGTCGTAGACGTTCGTCCGCAGCGTCGCCGGGTCCCAGGGCACCGTGATCGCATGCAGGTCGACGATGCAGTAGATCGCCGGGTCGCCCTCGTCCTGGCCGTGCACGTACTGGCGGATCGCCCCGATGTAGTTGCCGAGGTGCTTGCGGCCGGTCGGCTGGATGCCCGAGAAGATGCGCATGGCGCGCGGAGTCTACGAGCCGCCCCGCGGGGCGCGCGCCCGGCCCGGTCCCGCCCTCAGGCCCGTGCAGGCTCGGCGGTCCGCTCCGGCTCGGGCTCGGAGTCCGGCTCGGGGCAGCGCGCGCACTCCCCCGCCGTGGCGGCGAGCGGCGCCTGGCGTATCTCAGGCTCCTCCCCGGGGCGGGGGTTCTGGATCCAGATCCCGGCGATGGCCCCGCCGGCGATCATCAGCCCGGCTCCGACGGCGATCCCGAGGTGGAAGCCCTGCTCCGCGGCGGCGATGGCCGCGGAGTCGATCTCGCTCGCCTCCGGCGGCGGCAGCCCGCCGGTGTCCGGTGCGGGAAGCGGGTCCGCCTTGGCGTCGTCGACCGCCTCCTGCCCCTGCGGGGAGAGCGACGCGCCCTCGAGCTCGGTGTCGATCGTGTGACTGAACTGGCCCGAGATCAGGGCGCCGAGCACGGCGATCGCGAGCAGCCCGGCGACACGGGAGACGCCGTTGTTGATCCCGGACGCGACGCCGACGTGACGCTCCTCGACCGAGTTGAGCGCGGTCGCCGTCAGGGGCGCCACGGTCGCGGACAGACCAAGTCCGAACAGCAACAGCCCCGGCAGCACCTCGGTCAGGTAGCTGGACGCGGCTCCGACCCCGAGCAGCACCAGCAGGCCGCAGCCGGCGATGATCGGGCCGATCGCCATCGGCAGCCGCGGCCCGGTGCCCGTGGCGAACTTCCCGAACCGGGGCGAGAGCACGAACAGAAGCAGGGAAACCGGCGTGGTCGCGAGGCCGGCCTCGACCGGCGAGTAGCCGGCCGTCTGCTGGAGAAACAACGTCACGTAGAAGAGCGCGCCCATCAGCCCTGCGTAGACGATCAGCGTCTCGAGGTTGGTGACGGCGAAGTTGCGGATCCGGAACAGGGTCAGATCGAGGACCGGGTGCGACATCCGCGACTCCCAGACCAGGAACGCCGCGAACAGCGCCATCCCGCCGATCAGGGGCACGTACACGACCGGGTCGCCCCAGCCGTGGGTCGGCTGCTGGATCAGCGCGTAGACCGGGCCTCCCAGGCCGGCGGCCGACATCAGGATCCCGAGCCAGTCGATCCTGCGGTCTGCCTCCGGGTCCGAGCTCTCCCGCACGGCGTCCCGCGCGACCCAGAGCGTCAAGGCGATCAGCGGGACGTTGACCCAGAAGATCGCGCGCCAGGAGAGCGTCTCGACCAGCAGGCCGCCCCCCGCCGGGCCGACGACGGTCGCGATGCCGCTCCACGCCGTCCAGGTGCCGACCGCTCTGCCCCGCTCCGCGCCCTCGAAGGTCGCGGCGAGGATCGCCAGCGAGCCGGGGACCAGCAGCGCGCCGGCGAAACCCTGGAGGGCGCGGCCGGCGATCAGGACCTCTGTGTTGGGGGCGAGCCCGCAGAGAACCGACGTGACTCCGAAGCCGGCGAGCCCGATCATGAACAGGCGCCGGCGCCCGAACTGGTCGCCCAGCGAGCCGCCGGCGAGCAGCAGCGAGACCAGCGCCAGCAGATATGCCTCCACCACCCACTGCTGGTCGGCCAGACCAGCACCGAGATCATCCGACAGCGCCGGGAGCGCGACGTTGACGACGGTCGAGTCGAGGAAGACGATCGTCGAGCCGAGGATCGTCGCGATCAGCGTCAGCCGCTTGCGGCGGGACTCCGTCACCGGGCTCGAGTCTACGCTGGCCTTCCGGCGCCGCCGCGGCGGCCCCTCAAGGCTGCGGTGGTTCGCGCAGCTGGTGCGCCGCGGTGAAGAAGTTGCGCCGGGCGAGGGCCGTCGCCAGCAGCGCGGCGATCGCGACGAGCCGAGCAGCGTGTAGAGCAGGATGAGCTGAAGGCGGACGGCGTCCACGGGATCGGCGCCCGCGAGAAGCATCCCGACCATCGTGCCGGGGAAGAAGATCAGGCCCGTGGTCTTGGTCGAGTCGACCAGGGTGATCATGCCCGAGCGGAGGCTGCGCCGGACCAGGGGCGCCACCGCCTGCGAGGAGGTGGCGCCGAGGGCGAGGGTCGCCTCGATCCGGCGCGCGTCGTCGGCGACGTCCTCGCCCAGGCGGTTCAGCGCGACCGCCGCGGCGGTCATCGAGTTGCCGATCACCATCCCGCCGACCGGGACGACGTAGCGGGGCTCCGCTTCGATGATGCCGAGGACGAGCACGAGGCCGAGCGTCCCGGCGGCCGCAGCGCTCAGCGCGATCAGCAGCGGGCCGAGCGCGCCCGGCACCAGCGGCGCGCGGTGGCGCGCGGTGAGCGCGCCGAAGCCCACCATCACCGCCAGCAGCGCGATCACGAACACGGCGCTGTCCTGGTCGAAGATGAAGGTGATCACGAGCCCGATCGCGCTGAGCTGCACGAAGGAGCGGGCGACGGCGACGGCGATGTCGCGCTCGAGCCCGGCCCCGTGCCAGCGCGAGGCGACGAGCGCGACCGCGATCAGCGCCAGGGAGGCCGCGACCTCGGTGAGGCTGATGTCGATGGGGGCGCTCACGCGCTCGCGGCATCGTCCGCGCTTCCGCAGCGTCTGACTCCGTGCGTTGCCGCTCCCGCTCGGCCGCCGCGATCTCGGCCGCGGGGCCCTCGCGCACGACGCGCCCGGCCTCGATGCAGACGATGCGCTCGGCGACGCGCGCGGCCTGCTCGAGGTCGTGCGTGACGAGGACGAGCGAGATCGAGGTGCGAGCGCGCAGCCGCGCCAGGGTGCGCTCCACCGCCGCCGTCGCCTCGGCGTCCAGCGCCGAGGTGGGCTCGTCGAGCAGCAGCACCCGCGGCTGGAGCGCGAGCCCGCGCGCGAGCATCACCCGCTGCTGCTCGCCGACGGAGAGCCGGTCCGCGGGCCGCTCGGCGAACGATGGATCGAGCCCGGCGAGCTCGAGCGCCGAGCGCGAGTCGTAGCTGTGGCCGGCCAGCCGCGGCCCGAGCGCGACGTTGTCGCCGACGGTGCCTTCGACCAGCGCGGGAAGCTGCGGCACCAGCGCGACCTCGCGCCGCAGGGCGAGCGGGTCGCGCTCGCGGACGTCCCTGCCCTCGTAGCGGACGCATCCCGCTCTCGGGATCGATCAGGCGGTCGAGCAGCCGCAGCACCGTGGACTTGCCGCTGCCGGAGGGCCCGAAGAGGCAGCTCGCCCCCACCGGCAGCGCCGCGCTGACGCCGTCAAGCACCCGCCTGCCTCCGCGGCTGTAGGTGACGTCGGTCAGCTCGAATAGCACAGCCCGATTTAATCGCCATGTGGCCGCGGCGCCGAAGGAGCCGTTTCCTGACAGGCTCGAGCCGATGCTCGCCAAGGCCGGGGACCTGCCCCCGGCGGGCGACGAGGGCTGGGCGTACGAGATCAAGTGGGACGGGATCCGGGCGCTGGCCCACGCGGACCGCGGGCGCTGGACGCATGCGCTCGCGCCGCCTCGAGGACGTCACGCCGCGCTATCCCGAGCTGGAGCCGGTCGCCGAGCAGCTTGCGGACCGCGCGGCGGTCCTCGACGGCGAGGTCGTGGCCCTCGACGCCGAGGGGCGCCCCCGCTTCCAGCTGATCCAGGGCCGCATGGGCCTGAGATCGGCCGCGGCGGCACGGCAGCGCGCGGCGACGACCCCGGTGGACTACGTCGTCTTCGACCTGCTCCACCTCGACGGCCGCAACCTGCGGGCCCTCCCGTACACCGAGCGCCGCGAGCTCCTCCTGGAGCTGGGGCTTGAGGGCCCGCGCTGGCGCACGCCCCGCCACCGGCTCGGCGGCGGCTCCGAGCTGCTCGAGGCCGCCCGCCGGCAGGGCCTCGAGGGGGTGGTCGCCAAGCGCTGCGATAGCCCCTACCGGCCGGGCAGGCGCAGCGGCGAGTGGATCAAGGCGCGGGTCTGGCGCAGCCAGGAGTTCGTGATCGGCGGCCACATCCCCGGTGAGGGCAGGCGGGCCGAGCGCGTCGGCTCGCTCCTGGTCGGCTACTACGACAGGCGGGCGTCCGAGCTCGGGCACGGCGAGGCCCAGCGGCTCGTCTTCGCCGGCGGCGTCGGCTCCGGCCTCAGCGAGGACCAGATCGAGCTGCTCACGCGCGAGCTGGCGAAGCGCCGGCGCGCCGAGAGCCCCTTCGACGAGGGCGCCCCGCGCGGGCCGAAGGCCCGCCACGCGGTCTGGTGCGAGCCGGAGCTGGTCTGCGTGGTCTCCTGGACAGAGTGGACCGACGAGGGCACGCTGCGCCAGCCCGCCTTCAAGGGGATGCGCGACGACAAGGACCCGCGCGAGGTCGTCAGGGAGCTGTGAAAGGCAGCATCCGGGCGGCCGCGCGGCCGAGGCCCGCAATTCCCCGCCCGGTTGGGGGCAGCGCACTAGGGGTAGTCTCAAATGCGTCGAAGGACCGATGAGTCGGCAGCGACCGGAGAGTCGAATCAGGTGATGAGCGATGGCTAGAGCGATATGGAGCGGCTCGATCAGCTTCGGGCTGCTGAACGTGCCGGTGAAGATGTACAGCGCGGTCTCGAAGCAGACGATCCGCTTCCGCGAGCTGCGCGAGTCCGACGGCTCGCGCGTCAAGCACAAGCGCGTCGCCGAGGCGGACGGCGAGGAGGTCGCCTACGACGACATCGTCAAGGGCTACGAGTTCGCGCCGGACCGCTACGTGACCTTGACCCGCGAGGAGCTGGCCGAGCTCGACCCGAAGAAGACCCGCGCGATCGAGATCCAGGACTTCGTGGACCTCGACGACATCGACCCGATCTACTTCGAGCAGCCGTACTACCTCGGCCCCGACCGGGGCGCCGAGAAGGCCTACGCGCTGCTGGTCCAGGCGATGAGCGAGTCGCGCAAGGTCGCCGTCGCGCGCTTCGTGCTCCGCAACAAGGAGCATCTCGCCGCGATCCGCCCGATGGACGGCGTGCTGACGATGGCGACGATGCGCTTCGCCGACGAGGTCACCCCGCCGGAGGACCTCGGCGCGGACGTCTTCGCCGAGAAGCCCGGCAAGCCGGACAAGCGCGAGCTGGACATGGCCAAGCGGCTGATCGAGTCGCTCTCCACCGACTTCGACGCCGGCAAGTACCGCGACGAGTACCGCGAGGAGCTGCTCGCCACGCTCGAGCGCAAGGCGGAGGGCAAGGAGATCGTGTCGGCCGAGAGCGAGGAGCCGGCCCCGACGAAGGCGCCCGACCTGATGGCCGCCCTCGAGGAGAGCCTCGCGGCGGTGCGCGGCGAGAGCGCAGGGGCCGCGGCGGGCGGCGGCAACGGCGGGTCGAAGCGCAAGCCGTCCTCGAGGGCCTCGGGCTCGAAGGCGTCCGCTTCCAAGTCCTCGGCCTCGAAGACGTCGAGCTCGAAGTCCTCGAACTCGAAGTCGTCGTCGTCGAGGTCCTCCGCCTCGAAGTCCAAGGCCAAGCCGAAGGCGAAGGCCAAGACCAGGGCGAAGGCTGGCAGCAAGTAGGTCCAGCGAGGTCACGGTCGGCTCGCGCAAGCTGAAGCTGACCAACCTCGACAAGGTCCTCTACCCGAAGGCCGGCTTCACCAAGGGCGAGGTGATCGACTACTACGCTCGCGTGGCCGACGCGCTGCTCCCCCACCTCAAGGGGCGGCCGCTGACCCTGAAGCGCTATCCGGACGGCGTCGAGGGCTTCAACTTCTACGAGAAGCGCTGCCCGGAGCACCGGCCCGACTGGGTCAGGACCGCGACCGTGCTCGCGGACAAGGTCGGCGAGATCGGCTTCTGCCTCTGCGACAACCTCTCGACGCTGATCTGGCTCGAGCAGCTCGCCTCGATCGAGCTCCACCCGTCGCTGGCGAAGGCGAAGGACATCGACCGCCCCACCGCCGTCGCCTTCGACCTCGACCCCGGGCCCCCGGCCGGCGTCATCGACTGCTGCCGGATCGCGCTGCGGCTGCGCGACCTGTTCGCCGACCTCGGCCTCGAGTGCTTCCCCAAGACCTCAGGCTCCAAGGGGATCCAGGTCTACGTTCCGCTCAACAGCCCCGTCGGCTACGAGCAGACCTCGCCGTTCGCCCACGCGGTGGCGATGCTGCTCGAGAAGCGCCACCCGAAGGAGGTCGTCTCGAAGATGACCAAGAAGCTCCGCAAGGGCAAGGTCCTCGTGGACTGGAGCCAGAACAGCCGCCACAAGACGACCGTCGCCGTCTACTCGCTGCGCGCCAAGGAGCGCCCCACGGCCTCGACCCCGCTGGAGTGGGGCGAGGTCGAGCGGGCCCTGAAGAAGGAGGACCCGGGCATGCTCACCTTCGAGGCCGCCGACGTCCTCAAGCGCGTGGAGAAGAAGGGCGACCTGTTCGAGCCCGTGCTGAAGCTGCGCCAGAAGCTGCCGGACGCGCCCGGCTAGACCGCCAGCGGCTAGCCGAGCGGCTGGCGGATGACCGGCCGGCGGCTGGCCGCGACCTCGTCGAGGCGGCGCACCGGCGTCGTGTAGGGCGCGTTCAGGCAGCAGCTCGGGGTCGCCCTCGGCCTCGGCCAGGATCGCGTCCACCGCCTCGGCGAAGGCGTCGAGGGTCTCGCGGGTCTCGGTCTCGGTCGGCTCGACCATCAGGGCCTCGTCCACCAGCAGCGGGAAGTACACGGTCGGCGGGTGGAAGCCGTGGTCGAGCAGGCGCTTGGCGATGTCGAGCGTCTTCACCCCCAGCTCCTTCTTGGCCGGCGCGCCCGAGAGGACGAACTCGTGCATGCAGCGGCGGTCGAAGGCGATCGGCGCGTACTTCCCGGCGCGGCCCTCGCTCAGCTTCGCCAGCAGGTAGTTCGCGTTCAGCACGGCCGTCTCCGATGCCTCCTGGAGGCCGTCGCCGCCGAGGCTGAGGATGTAGGCGTAGGAGCGGACGAAGACGCCGAAGTTGCCCTGGAAGCCGCGCAGGCGGCCGATCGACTTCGGCCGGTCGAAGTCGAGGTCGAAGCGCGGCTCGGCCCCGTTGCCGGCCTCGGCGCGGACCACCTGCGGGCGCGGCAGGAACGGCTCGATGCGCTCGGAGACGGCGATCGGGCCGGCCCCGGGCCCGCCTCCCCCGTGCGGCTGCGAGAAGGTCTTGTGGAGGTTGACGTGGACGATGTCGAAGCCCATGTCGCCCGGCCGCGTGCGGCCCATGATCGCGTTCAGGTTGGCGCCGTCGTAGTAGAGCGTCCCGCCGGCCTCGTGCACGATCCGCGCGATCTCGGCGATGTTCTCGTCGAACAGCCCGAGGGTGTTCGGGTTGGTCAGCATCAGGCAGGCGGTCTGCTCGTCGGCCTTCGCCCGCAGGTCGTCGACGTCCACGCCGCCGCGCTCGTTGGTCGCGACCTTGACCACCTCGTAACCCGGCCATCGTCACCGTCGCCGGGTTCGTGCCGTGCGCGGTGTCCGGGGTCAGGACCTTGTTGCGCTCCTCGCCGCGGTCGGCGTGGTAGGCGCGGGTCAGCAGCAGGCCGGCGAGCTCTCCGTGCGAGCCGGCCGAGGGCTGGAGGCTGACGTGCGGGAGGCCGCAGATCTCGCTGAGCGAGGCCTGCAGCAGCCACATCAGCTCGAGCGCCCCCTGGGCGCGGCTGCGGGTCCTGGGCCGGGTGGAGGCGGGCGTGGCCCGGCAGCGCCGCCACCCGCTCGTTCAGGCGCGGGTTGTGCTTCATCGTGCAGGAGCCGAGCGGGTAGAAGCCGGTGTCGAGGTCGAAGTTGCGGCGCGAGAGCCGGTTGTAGTGGCGGACGATCTCCGGCTCGGAGACCTCGGGCAGCTCGGCGGGCCGCTCGCGCAGCAGCTTCGCCGGGATCAGCTCGTCGAGCGGCGTCTCGGGTACGTCCGCCTTCACCGGGGCCGCGGCGCGGCGGCCCTCGACGGAGCGCTCGAAGATCGTCGTCGCCCGCTCGCGCTGCATCGGGGTCTCCGACGGCGACGCCGGCCGGCGCCCGGGCGCCCTCGCTCACGACGCCACCCCTTCGGTGACCTCCGCGCCGCGCAGCTCGGCGACGGCGCGGCCGAGGACGTCCGCGAGCCGGTCGATGTCGGCGCGGTCGCGGCGCTCGCTGAGGGCGACCAGCAGCCCGTCCTCGTACTCGGGGTACTCGCGGCCGAGCGGGTAGCCCGCGCCGATGCCCTCGGCGGCGCAGCGCTCCAGGACCGCCTCGACCGGCGCGTCGAGTCGCAGCGCGAGCTCGCGCGCGACGGGGGCGCCGTGCAGCGGCTCGACGCCCTCGAGGGCGGTCAGCCGCTCGCGCGCGTACGCGGTCCGGCGCACCAGCAGCTCGCCCAGCTCGACGAAGCCGCGCTTGCCGAGCCACGCGAGGTGGACCATCCCGGCCAGCGCGTTCAGGGCCTGCGCGGTGCAGATGTTGTGGGTCGCCTTCTCGCGGCGGATGTGCTGCTCGCGCGTCTGCAGCGCCAGCACGAAGCCGCGGCGCCCGTCCACGTCGGTCGTCTCCCCCGCGATCCGGCCCGGCATGCGGCGGAGGTGCTCCTCGGTCGCGCAGAAGAACCCGAACGAGGGGCCGCCGTAGTCGAGCCGGTTGCCGAGCGGCTGGCCCTCGCCGACCGCGATGTCGGCGCCGCACTCGCCCGGTGGCTTCAGCACCGAGAGCGCCACCGGGTCGCAGGCGACGACCACCAGCGCGCCCTTCTCCTTCGCCGCGGCCGCCAGCGCCTCGATGTCCTCGACCGCGCCGAGGAAGTTCGGCTGCTGGAGGAAGACGGCGGCGGTCTCGTCGTCGATCGCCTCGGCCAGCGCGGCGGGGTCCGTGACGCCGTCGGCGAGAGGCACCTCGACCAGCTCGGTCCCGAAGCCGGCCCCGTAGGTGACGAGGGTCTCGCGGCTGTGGGGGTGCAGGCCCCGCGAGGCGACGAGCTTGTGCCGCTTGGTCGCGCCGATCGCGAGGTAGGCCGCGGAGGCCACCGCGGAGGGTCCCTCGTAGAGCGCGGCGTTGGAGACCGGCAGGCCCGTCAGCTCCGACATCGCCGTCTGGAACTCGAACATCGCCTGCAGCCCGCCCTGCGAGATCTCGGGCTGGTAGGGCGTGTACGGCGTCAGGAACTCGGAGCGCGAGATGATCGCGTCCACGATCGCCGGCACGTAGCTGTCGTACATCCCGGCACCGAGGAAGCTCAGCTCAGACTCCGCGTCGGCGTTCCTCGCCGCCAGCTCGCGCAGCCGGTCGTAGACCTCCGACTCGGGCAGCCCGTCCGGCAGCTCCAGGGCTCGACCCAGCCGCAGGTCCTCGGGGATGTCGGCGAAGAGCTCGTCGAGCGAGCCCGCTCCGATCGCCTCGAGCATCGCCTCGCGGTCTGCGTCCGTTGCTGACGTGTAGCGGCTCACGGCCGATCCATCGTAGTGAGGCCCGCCGATTTACCGCTTGCGCGGGGACTAGTCCTCGAGCAGCTGCTTGTAGGCCTCGACGTCGAGCAGGGAGTCGACCTCGGAGGTGTCGCTGAGCTTGACCTTGACGAGCCAGCCCTCGCCGTACGGGTCGGCGTTGATCTTCTCGGGCTCGTCCTTGGCGGCCTCGTTGACCTCGGTGATCTCGCCCGAAAGCGGCGCGATGACGTCGGAGACGGCCTTGACCGACTCGACCTCGGCATAGGCGGCGTCCTTCGTGATCTCGGTGCCGACATCGGGAGGGTCGAAGAAGACGACCTCGCCGAGCGCGTCCTGGGCGTACCAGGTGACGCCGAAGGTGGCGGTGTCCCCCTCGATGCGTGCCCAGTCGTGCTCGGGGTGGTACTTGAGATCGGCGGGGTAGCTCTCGTCGGCCAACTCTCCTCCTCCTGGTCGCGGTCGCGGCAGCGCAAGGCTATTCGACCGCGGGGCGGCCGCGGGCCCCGCCCGGGACGGCGCCCCTAGGCCGAGCCGTCCTTGTAGAGCGGGACCTTCTCGACCCGCGCCGCGCGGCGCTTGCCGCGCACGTCCACCTCGAGCTCGGTGCCCGGCGAGGCCAGATCGGCGCGCACATAGCCCATCCCGATCCCGATGCCGAGCGACGGCGAGAGCGTGCCGCTGGTCACCTCGCCCACCTGCTCGTCGCCGAGCACCATCGGGTTCCCCTGCCGCGGAATCCCCTCGCCGGTGATCACGAAGGGCACGAGCACCTCCTCCGGGCCGGCGGAGCGCTGCTCCGCGCAGCGCTCGGCGCCGATGAACCCCGTCTGCTCCTCCACGATCCAGCCGAGGTTGGCCTCGATCGGGGTCCGCTCCTCGCTCAGCTCGTTCCCGTAGAGGGCGTAGTTGACCTCGAGCCGAAGCGTGTCGCGGGCGCCCAGCCCGACGGGGACGGCCCCGGCGACCAGCAGCTCCTCCCAGAGCGCGGCGGCCTCGTCCGGCGGCACGAGGATCTCGACCCCGTCCTCGCCGGTGTAACCGGTGCCGCAGATCAGCGCGTCCCCTGTGCCGAGGTTGAGGTCGGCGGTGTGGAAGCGGGCCGGCAGCTCGCCCTGTGCGAGGGTGCCGACGATCGCCCGCGCCTTCGGCCCCTGCACGGCCAGCATCGCGTAGTCGGCGAGGCGATCGTGGACCTCGACGTCGAGGCCGTCCGCGTGCTCCCGGAACCACGCCAGGTCCCGCTCGTGGTTGGAGGCGTTGGTGACGGTGAGGTAGTGGTCGTCGCCCAGCCGGTAGGTGAAGACGTCGTCGAGCACGCCGCCGTCCGGGCGGCAGAGGCACGAGTACTGGGCGCCGCCGACGGCGAGCTTCGAGACGTCGTTGGTGAGCAGCTTCTGCAGCAGCTCCAAGGCGTCCGGCCCGTCGGTCTCGACCTCGCCCATGTGGGAGACGTCGAAGACGCCGCAGCCGCTCCGCACCGCCTCGTGCTCGGCCCGCACACCCTCGTACTGCACGGGCATCTCCCAGCCGGCGAAGTCCACGAGCCTCGCGCCCGCCTCGACATGCGCGTCGTACAGGGGAGTGCGCTTCAAGGTCCCGGCTTCCACGCCGGGCACCCTAGTGCCTCCGGCGAGCCCCAGTGCCGGGCGCGAGCTACTTGAGGAAGTCGGGGACGTCGATCTCGGAGTCCGAGATGCGCAGGTCCCCGAGGGTCTCGCTCGAGCGGCTGCCGCGATCGGCACCGCCGCCGGCGCCCCGGCGGCGCTCCTCGCGCGCGCGGCGCACGAACGGCGGAGCGTTCTCCTCGCGTTCGCGGCGGGTGAACTCGGGGGCGCGTGCGATCAGCTCCATGCCCTCGAAGCCGGTGGCGATCACCGTGACACGGACCTCCTCGTGCATCGAGGAGTCCACGACGGCGCCGAAGACGATGTTGGCGTTGGCGTCCGCGGTCTGCATCGCCAGGCGGGCGGCCTCGTTCACCTCGAAGAGGCCGAGGTCCTCGCCGCCGGTGACGTTCAGCAGCATGCCCTTCGCCCCGTCGATCCTCTCCTCGATCAGCGGCGAGGTGATCGCGTTCTTGGCCGCCTCGACGGCGCGGTTCTCGCCCGAGCCGATGCCGACGCCCATCAGCGCCGAGCCGGCCTGGTGCATGACCAGGCGCACGTCGGCGAAGTCGAGGTTGATCAGGCCGGGGATCGTGATCAGGTCGGTGATGCCCTGCACGCCCTGGCGCAGGATGTCGTCGGCCTCGCGGAAGGCCTCGAGGATCGTGGTGCGGCGCTCGACGATCTGCAGCAGCTTCTCGTTCGGCACCGTGATCAGCGTGTCGACCTCCTCGCGGAGGCGGCGGATCCCCTCCTCGGCCTGCGCCATGCGGCGCTTGCCCTCGAACTCGAAGGGCTTGGTGACGGCGCCCACGGTGAGCGCGCCGATCTCCTGCTTGGCGATCTCGGCGATCACCGGGGCGGCGCCGGTTCCCGTGCCGCCGCCCTCGCCGCAGGTGATGAAGACCATGTCAGCGCCCTTCAGCGCCTCCTTGATGTCGTCGCGCGACTCCGCCGCGGCGCCCGCGCCGACCTCGGGGTTGGCGCCGGCGCCGAGCCCCTTGGTGAGGTTGTGGCCGATGCCGATCTTGACGTCCGCGTCGCAGGCCTGCAGGGCCTGGGCGTCGGTGTTGCAGGCGATGAACTCGACGCCGCGCAGGCCTGCGTCGACCATGCGCGAAACCGCGTTGGAGCCACCGCCGCCGACTCCGACGACCTTGATCACTGCCAGATATGAGGTTTCCATTTGAATTGGTCCTGCTCCGAGTCCCGTTTGCGAAGCCGGATCCGGCTCCGAGGACAGATCGAAAGTAGGGCAAAGCTTGACAGCTGTCAACGCCTTCTCGCGCCTGAACCCTCGAGCCTCGCTTGAGAGTTCCTAGCAGGTGACCCTCGTGTGCAGGTGCAGGCTGAGACTGCCTTGAGGGTGCGGAATATGGCTGCAAAGCTGGGATTTCGGGCCTTCGGCGCAACCGCTTCGCGGGGCCTCCGCGAGCCGCTCGGAACCCGAAAATGCGTGCAGGACGCGTTGCAAGCCGGCGATGGCGACCGGCGCGGCTGCTATCCGCCGGTGACGACGCGGCTGGGGACGCTGACGTCCACGTAGGCGGGCGAGCCGAGCTCGGAGTCCGCGAGCACGGTCACCGCGGCCTCCCATTTGTCCTCGGCGTCCGCGCCGTCGCCGAACCACAGCTCGGGAGCGCCGTCGAGCTCGAGGACGACGCCGCCGCGCTCGAGGTCGTAGGCGCTGGCCTCGATCCGCTCGCGGAGCTCGGTCGGCGCCGCTCCAAGTACCTCGGCCTGCTGCAGCCCGTCCGGGTCCAGGCGGCCGTCGTCCGCGCGCGCATCGAGCTGCGGCAGCTCGAGCTCGGAAACGTCGAGGCCCACGAGCAGCAGCCCGTCGGATGAGACCGCCACCTCCTCCCCACCCTCCCGCACGACCCCGACCGGCAGCCGCTCGGTCACCTTGACGGTCAGCGTGCTGGGGAAGCCGGCGTCCGCGCTGATCGCGGCGACCGTCGGGAAGCCCGAGACAGCGTCGCGGAGGGCGGACTCGTCCACGTGCAGCGTGGTCATCTCGCGCCCGGCGGCGTCGAGTGCCGCCGTCACCTCCTCGCGGTTGGCCGTGACGCCCTCGACCTTCACCTCGTCCACCGCGACGAGGGAGGAGTCGCGCAGCCAGAGCATGTAGGCGAGCACTGCGACGAGCGCCAGCGCCGCAAGCGCCACCGCCCTTTGCCGCGTCGAGAGCCTGAGCCGCCTCACGGCCCCAGCTCCCAGTCGGCCGGCCACGGGACCTCGCCGAGGATCTGCACCTCCGGCTCCAGCACGACGCCGAAGCGCTCGTGGACCTTCCTCCGGGCAGCCGCCATCACCGCCAGGACGTCCGCCGCCGTCGCCCCGCCGGCGTTCTCGACGAAGTTCGCGTGCTTCGGGGAGAGGCGGGCACCTCCCCGCTCCAGGCCACGGCAGCCCGCCTCGTCGAGCAGCACCCCGGCGGAGCGCCCCTCGGCGCGGGGGTCGTCGGGGTTGACGAAGGTCGAGCCGAACGTCTTGATCCCGGATGGCTGCGCCTCCTTGCGGCGGGCACGCATGCCGGCGAGCGTCGCCTTGACGTCCTCGCTGTCGGCCTCGCTGAGGGCGAAGCAGGCGTGCGTGACCACCTCCCGCTCGCCGATCTCGGAGTCTCGGTAGCGGAAGCCGAGCTGGTCGGGGACGCGGCGCTCGGCGCCCGAGGCCGTGCAGACGGTGACCCACTCAAGGACGCGCGCCAGCTCGCCTCCGTACGCGTTGGCGTTCATCCGGACGGCGCCCCCGGCCGTGCCCGGGATGTTGACCCCGAACTCGAGCCCGCTCAGCCCCCAGCCGGCCGTCTTCGCCGCGGCGGACGGCAGCCGGGCCCCGCCCCCCAGCACGACCTTCGCGCCGTCGCGCTCGATCGCGGTCAGCTCGCCGGCGAGCTTCAGCACGAGCCCCCGGAAGCCATCGTCCGCCACGAGCAGGTTCGATCCCGACCCGACGACGCCGATCGCGATCCCCTCGCGATCGGCCCAGGCCAGGAGCTCGACGACCTCCTCGTCGGACTCCGGACGGGCGAACCAGTCCGCCGGCCCGCCCACGCGCACGGTCGTCAGCCGCGCCAGCGGGTAGTCGCGCTCGATCCCGGCGGGCGGGCTCACGCGGGCTCCCCGGCGACGAGCTCCTCGGCGAGCTTGTGGATGTCGCCCGCGCCGATCGTCAGGACGAGGTCACCCGGCTCGATCCTCGGCTCCAGTGCCCGGACGGCCTGCGCGGCGTCTGGCAGCCACCAGACCGGCTTGCCCCCCGCGCGGTCGGCCGCCGCCTCGGCGACCATGCGTCCGCTGACGCCCTCGAGCGGACCGACCGGCCGCTCGCGCGCGGGGTAGACGTCGAGCACCGCGATCTCGTCCGCGGCGGCGAGGGCCGCGCCGAACTCGGTGGCGAGTGCCTTCGTCCGCGAGTAGAGGTGGGGCTGGAAGATCGCGAGCAGGCGGCGCGGGCTGAGCTCGCGCGCGGCTTCCAGGGTGGCCCGCACCTCGGTCGGGTGGTGGGCGTAGTCGTCGTAGACGGCGGCGCCGTTGCGCTCGCCCTTGCGCTGCATGCGGCGCGCGACCCCCCCGAAGGACGCCAGGGCCGCGGCGCAGGCGGCCGCGTCGAATCCCGCGAGATGCAGACCCGCGAGCGCCGCCAGGGCGTTGGCGACGTTGTGCCGGCCGGGCACGACGAGGCTGACCTCGGCGTCGAAGCCGGGGGCGCGCGCGCGGAAGCGGTTGCCGCCCCCGGGCAGCTGCTCGACGCCCTCGGCGACGAGCTCCGCCTCCGGGCGCGGCGCGGCGCCGTCCGCGGCCTCGAGCGCGAAACGCACCGAGCGGCGCGCCTCGAAGCCCGGCAGCTCGACCTCGGCGCCGACGGCGACGCCCTCGGCAGGAGCTGCGAACGCCGCGAACGCCTCGGCCAGCCGGCCGAGGGATTGCCAGCGCGAGTGGTGGTCGAGCTCGAGGTTCGTGATCACCGCGACCTCAGGGCGGAGCTTGAGGAAGCTGCCGTCGCTCTCGTCGGCCTCGGCGATCACCCACTCGCCCGCTCCCCAGCCGGCGTTGGCCGGCTCCCCTCCCTCGCCGGCGCCTGGCAGCTCGCCGCCGCAGAAGAAGCTCGGGTCGGCGCCGGCCCGACGCAGCGCGTGGACGCACATCGCGGTCGTCGTGGTCTTGCCGTGGGTGCCGGCGACCGCCAGCAGGCGCCTGTGCGCGCAGAGCTCGGCGAGCAGTTCGCCGCGATGCAGCACCCGCTGGCCGCGCTCGCGCGCGAGCGCCAGCTCCGGGTTGTCCTCCGGGACGGCCGTCGAGATCACAACCTCGGCGCCGGCCGGGACGTTGGCCGGGTCGTGGCCCGTGACGGGACCGAGCCCGGCGGCGCGCAGCCTCTCCATATAGGAGGACTCCGCGCGGTCCGAGCCCGTGACCTCGGCGCCCAGCTCGGCGGCGACCAGGGCCAGGCCGCTCATGCCCGCGCCTCCGATGGCGATGAAGTGCAGGCGGCGCCCCGAGAGGTCGGGCTCCCCGCTCACCGGGCGCCCGCCTCCGCGGCGGCGAGCACCTCGGCGGCGATCCGCTCGGCGGCGTCAGGCCGCGCCAGCGCGGCCGAGGCCCGCGCCATCCGCTCCAGGCGGGGGGCGTCCGCGAGCAGCGCGGCGGCCTCGCGGCGCAGGCGCGCGCCGTCCAGCTCGGCATCGGGGATCACCGTCGCGGCGCCTCCCTCCTGCATCCAGCTTGCGTTGGTCGTCTGGTGGTCGCCGGTCGCATGCGGGTACGGGACAAGGATCGCGGGCCGCCCGGCGGCGGCGATCTCCATCACCGAGCCGCCGGCACGCGAGACGACGAGATCCGCGGCCGCGAGCACGTCGCCGAGCGAGGGCTCGTACTCGAGCAGCACATAGCCGCCGTCGCCCCCGCTCCGCTGCGCTTCCTCGGCGCCGAGCCTCGCGCGCAACTCCGCGTAGTCGCGGCGGCCGGCGACGTGGACCACCCAGAGCCGGCTGCCCTCCCACTCCTCCGCAGCGCCGAAGGCGTCCGCCGCAGCGAGGTTGATCGACCGGGCGCCGAGGCTGCCGCCGACGATGGCCACGCAGGGTTCCCCCTCCGGGATGCCGAAGCGGCGCCGCGCGGCGCCGCGGTGGGCCTCGAGGACGGCCCGCGGCACCGGGCGCCCGGTGACCAGGTAGGGGTCGCCCTCGCGCCCCGCGATCGGGAAGGCGAGGCAGACGCGCCGCGCGCGCGAGGCCAGCAGGCGGTTGGCAAGCCCGAGATGGCTGTCGGCCTCGGTCAGGACGAGCGGCAGGCCCATCGTCACCGCGGCGAGCCCGGCCGGGCCGGCGACATAGCCGCCGCCCCCGAGCACGGCGCCGGCCCCGCGCGCGCGCAGCACGCGGCGGGCCGCCCGCACGGCGGTGGCCGCGCGGCCGGCGGCGGCAGCGGCGCGCAGCGGGTTGCGGCGGTCGAGGCCGCTGACGCGCAGGAAGTCGATCTCGTAGCCGGCGGCCGGCACGAGCTCGGCCTCGGCGCGCTCGCGGGTGCCCAGGAAGCTGACCTCGGCGCGCCCGCTAGCGCGCAGCGCGTCGGCGACGGCGATCGCCGGCACCACGTGGCCCGCTGTGCCGCCGGCCGCTATCACGACCCGTGTTCGCCTCCAGCTCTCCTTCTCCTGATCTTCTCGCCACCGCCGTCGAGTGCGCGCAGTCTCTCACCGCCCGCCCGCCGGCGCCGCGACTGGGCTGCACGCGAGGCCCGCTTCGCGGCGGGACGACGCCGCGGCGGCCGCCGGCCTTCGCGCCACGTTCAGGATCAGCCCGGCGGCCGTCAGGGTCACGATCAGGCTGGTCCCCCCGTAGGAGACGAAAGGCAGCGGGACTCCGGTGAGCGGCGCCAGTCCCAGCACCGCGAACAGGTTGATCGTCGCCTGGCCGAGGATCAGAGAGGTCAACCCCGCGGCCAGCAGCTTGCTGTAGCGGTCACGGGCCCGGTGGGCCGCCCGGAAGCCGGCGTAACCGAACATGCCGAAGAGGCCGATAAGGACGATCATCCCGGCGAAACCGGTCTCCTCGCCGAACACGGCCGAGACCATGTCGGTGTGCGCCTCCGGCAGGTAGAAGGCCTTCTGAACGCTCTCGCCGAGCCCGACCCCCATCACCCCGCCGGAGCCGAGCGCGATCTCGGCCTGGACGCTCTGGTAGCCGGCGCCGCCGGGGTCGCCGCCGGGGTTGAGGAAGCCAGTGAGGCGATCCTGCTGGTAGGGGTTGCTGGCGATCAGCGCCACCACGGCGATCGCCGCCACGCCGGCGACGGGCGCCAGGGTGCGCGGCGCCACGCCCGCGGCGAGCAGCAGGCAGCCCACGCCGGCCGTGACCGTCATCGTCGTCCCGAGGTCCGGCTGCAGGCCCACCAGCGCCAGCGCGAGCCCCACGACCATCAGGTAGGGGCCGAGCCCGTGCAGGCTCCGGACCCGCTTCGGCTCCTTGGCCAGCAGGTGCGCTCCGTAGAGGATCAGGGAGATCTTGAGCAGCTCCGAGGGCTGGAAGGTCAGCAGCCCGGTGCCGAGCCAGCGCTGCGAGCCGTTGACCGTCTGCCCGACCCCGGGGACGAGCACGCAGAGAAGCAGGAAGAGGGAGACACCGACCAGGACCGGCGTAAGCGCCCGCGAGGCGCGGATGCCGTTGACCGACGCCAGCCGCATCGCCAGCAGGCCGATCGCGGCGAAGAGCAGCGTGCGCTTCAGGTAGTAGAAGCCGTCGCCGCCACCCTCGGAGAGCAGCGAGGCGGCGGAGCTGGCGCTGAAGACCATCACGGCGCCGATCGCGAGCAGGCAGAGCGTCGCCGTCAGCAGCAGCGAGTACTCGATCGGCGGCGGCGTGCGCCGCCTGGCGCCGGCCTTGGCACTCACGGCAGGGCCTCCACCAGCTCGCGGAAGCGCTCGCCGCGCTGCTCGAAGCTCTCGAAGGCGTCGAAGCTGGCACACGCCGGCGAGAGCAGCACGACCTCGCCCGGCGCCGCCGCGGCGGCCGCGGAGGAGACCGCCTGCTCGAGCGTGCCCGAGCGCTCGACGTGGACGCCCGCGGCGGCGGCGCCGGCCAGCTCGATCGCGAGCTGGTCCTCGGCCGCCCCGATCAGATAGACGGCGGCGCAGCGCTCGGAGACCGGCCCGACCAGCGGCGCGAAGCTCTCCCCCTTCAGCGACCCACCGAGGATCAGGCGCAGCCCCCCGTCGAAAGCGTCGATCGCGGCCAGCGCCGAGGCGACGTTGGTGGCCTTGGAGTCGTTGACGAAGAGGACCCGGCCGCGCTGGCGCACCCGCTCGAGCCGGTGGGCGACGCCCTCGAAGCTGCGCAGGCCCTCGGCGACCGCGGTCGCACCGATGCCCATCGCGAGCGAGGCCGCGGCCGCCGCCATGGCGTTCTCGACGTTGTGCTCGCCGAGCAGCGGCAGCTCGTCAGTCCCGATCAGCCTCTCCCCCTGCCAGCGGATCTCGCCGTCCTCCAGCGACATCTCGCAGGTGCCTCCCGCGCAGAACCAGAGGCGGCCGGCCTCCCCGGGCAGGAAGCGGGAGGCGAGCTCGGGCTCGTCGCCGTTGAGGACTGCGACATCGTCAGGGCCCTGGTTCGCGAAGATCCGCAGCTTCGCATCGCGGTAGGCCTCGAGCGTGCCGTGCCGGTCGAGGTGGTCGGGGGCGAGGTTCAGGAACACCGCGCACTCCGGGGCGAACTCGCTTGTGTCCTCGAGCTGGAAGCTGGAGCACTCGCAGACGACCGCCGCCTCGGGGTCGAGGTCCCCCGCGAGCGAGGCCAGCGGGGTGCCGACGTTCCCGGCGACCGCCACGGGCCGGCCGGCCGTGCGGTGGATGTGGCCGATCCACTCGGTCGTCGTCGTCTTGCCGTTGGTCCCGGTGACGGCGCAGAAGGGGTTCGGGAGGGCGCGCCAGGCGAGCTCGAGCTCGCCGGTCACCTCTTTGCCGCGGCTGCGCGCGCCCTCGATCACGGGCGACTCGCGGGGAACGCCGGGGCTCTTGACCACGGTCTCCACCTCGCCGAGCAGCTCTGTTCCGTCCACGTCCAGGCTGACTTCGACGCCCAGCTCCCGCAATCCTTCCGCCTCCGCCGGGTGCCCGGAGTCCACCCCGAGGACGGTCTCCCCCGCGGCGGCCAGCATGCGCGCGGCGGCCGCGCCCGAGCGCGCCAGCCCGACGACCAGGAACGGCCCGGGCGGCAGAGGCGGGCGCGGACGCGCCTGGGAACTCCGGTTCACATAACCATGTTCGCCCTCGGCCCCCGGCTCCCTGCGCGCCGCCAGGGCGCAACGACGCCTCGCTCAGGCGGGGCTCGACATGCGCTCGCGCACCCGCTCGGCGGCCGTCGAGGGCACCCCGGCGAGCCAGACCGCCTAGGTCCCGATCGACTGCTGGTAGAGCGTGAAGCCGATGCCCGAGCAGACCGCGGCGATGATCCAGAAGCGCAGCATGATCTTCGTCTCCGACCAGGCGAGCAGCTCGAAGTGGTGGTGCAGCGGCGCCATCAGCAGGACACGGCGGCGGAACATCTTGAAGGTGAAGACCTGGAGCGCGACCGAGAGCGCCTCGATCACGAAGATGCCGCCGATGATGATCAGCAGCACCTCGGTCTGGGTCATCACCGCGAGCCCGCCGATCGCGCCTCCCAGGCCGAGGGAGCCGGTGTCGCCCATGAAGATCGAGGCGGGGAACGCGTTGAACCAGAGGAAGCCGATGCACCCGCCCACCAGGCAGGCGGACAGCAACGCGAGGTTCTCCTGCTCGTTGGTGACGAACGTGATCGCCGTGTAGGCGAGGAAGACGATCGCGCAGCAGCCGGCGGCCAGGCCGTCGAGCCCGTCGGTGAGGTTGACGGCGTTGGAGGCGCCGGCGATCACCAGGAAGATCAGGACGAAGTAGACGGAGTCGGGAATCTCGAGCCGGGCGTCCGAGATGCGCAGCTCGATCACGGAGTCGAGCCCCACCTCCTCGCGCGCCACCCAGAAGAGCCCGGCCGCGAGCAGGGCCTGGGCGGCGAGCTTCCAACGCGCCGAGATGCCGAGCGAGCGCCGCTTCATCAGCTTCGTGGCGTCGTCGGCGAAGCCCAGGGCCGCGCAGCCGACCGCGACGCCGAAGACGGCCAGGCTCGCGACGTCGCGCTCCGAGAGCACCAGGTAGGGGATCGCGATCGCGGTGAAGACGATCAGGCCGCCCATCGTCGGCGTGCCGGCCTTCTCGTGGTGCTCCTCGGGGCCCTCCTCGCGGATGTGCTGGCCGAACTCCTTCAGGCGCAGGTACACGATGAACTTCGGGCCGAGGAAGATGCAGATGAGCATCGCGGCCATGCCCGCGATCAGGACCTCGCCCATCTCAGGCGTCGGCCTCGCGCTCGCCCGGCCCGGCGCCGGGTCCGCCCTCGGCGGCGGCTTCGCCGCCCTCGAGCCTCTCGGCCACCAGCTCCAGGCCGACAGCGCGCGATCCCTTCACCAGCACGGCGTCCCCGGCGCCGAGCACCCGGTGGAGCGCGTCGGCCGCGGCGGCGGCGTCGGGCACGTGCTCGTCCGGGGCGTAGTCCGCCGCCAGCTCCCCGACCCCGATCAGGTGGTCCACGCCCGGCCGCCCGCGCGTGCTCGCCGACCTCGCGGTGAAAGGAGGCGGCCTCGGGGCCCAGCTCGAGCATGTCGCCCAGCACCGCGACGCGCCGGCCGGACGCCTCGACGGCGCCGAGGTGGTCCAGCGCCGCCCGCATCGAGACGGGGTTGGCGTTGTAGCAGTCGTTGATCAGGATGGCGTTCCCAGGGAGCCGGACGAGCTCTCCTCGCAGGCGCGAGAAGGTTATCCCCGGCGCCCGCTGGGCCATCTGCTCGAGCGGCATGCCGAGAGCGATGCCGGCCGCGATCGCGGCGAGCGCGTTCTCGAGCTGGTGGGCGGCCGTGAACGGGAAGCGGAAGCGGTGCTCGCCCGCCGGCGTCGCCACCAGGGCGTCCGTCCGCTCGCCGCGAACGGCGCGACTCGGCCGCATACACGTCCCCGCCGTCGCCGAAGCGCAGCAGCCCGTGAACGCCCGCCAGATGCGACTCCAGGGGACCGGCCGCAGCGGGCACGACGGCGGTCCCGCCCGGGCGCAGGTCGTGCACGATCTCGGCCTTGGCAGCCGCCACGGCGTCGACGCTGCCGAGCAGCTCGACGTGCACCGGGCCGACGTTGGTGATCACCCCGACGTCGGGCTCGGCGATCGCGCAGAGCTCGGCGATCTGGCCGGCGCCGCGCATGCCCATCTCCAGGACCAGGGCCTCCGTCCCCCGCGGCGCGGCGAGGATCGCGAGCGGCAGCCCGATCTCGGTGTTGAAGTTCTCGGGGCTGGCATGGACCCGCGCGGGCAGGAGGCTGCGGCAGAGGTCCTTGACCGAGGTCTTGCCGGTCGAGCCGGTGACGCCGATCACCGCGCAGCCCAGCGCGCGCCGCCACTGCCCGCGCGAGGCCCTGGAGGGCGGCCAGCGGGTCGTCGCTCGCCAGCACCCAGGCGTCGAAGTCGTGCGCCCCGCGGCCGCGCATCTCGACGATCTCGCGGGCCCACTGGGGGCCCGCCACGATCCCCCAGGCTCCGGCGCGGAGGGCCTGCAGCGCGAACTGGCCGCCGTCGTGGCGCTCGCCCGGCAGGCCGAAGAAGAGGTCGCCCGGGGCGACCGAGCGCGAGTCGATCACGGCCCGGCCCGCGCCGGCGGCGGGGCCGTGCGCCAGGACCTCGGCCCCGGTGGCCGCGGCGACCAGCTCGCCGTCGATCCCGCTCACTGCGCCGCGCCGGCCGCGCCGGCGCGCAGCTCCTCGCGGGCCACGTCGCTGTCGTCGAATGGGATCTTGCGCCCGCCCTCGAACTCCTGGCCCTGCTCGTGGCCCTTGCCGGCGATGACGACCGTGTCGCCCTCGGCGGCGCGCTCGAGCGCCAGCCTGATCGCCGCCCGGCGGTCGGGCTCGACCACGACCTCGCCGCCGCCCGGGGCCGCGCCCTGCTCCGCGCCCTCGATCCCGGCCAGGATCTCGGCGATGATCGCGCCCGGGTCCTCGGAGCGCGGGTTGTCGGAGGTGACGACGGCGAGGTCGGCGGCCTCGGCCGCGGCGCGGCCCATCAGCGGGCGCTTCTCGCGGTCGCGGTCGCCGCCGCACCCGAAGACGCAGATCAGCCGGCCGTGCGTGAGCCGCCGCGCCGCGCGCAGCACGTTCTCGAGCGAGTCCGGGGTGTGCGCGTAGTCCACGAGCACGCCGAAGGGCTGGCCCTCGTCGATCGCCTCGAAGCGGCCCGGGACCTGGTCGGCGCTCGCCAGCGCCGGGGCGGCGTCGCGCGGGTCGAGTCCGAGCGCGTGGGCCGCTGCGAGAGCGGCCAGCGCGTTGGCCACGTTGAAGTCGCCCGGGAGCGGGGTGCGCACCTCGATCGTGCCCGCCGGGGTCAGGCACGTGAACGTGGACCCGGTGGCGTCGAAGGCGACGCCGCGCGCGGAGAAGTCCGCCTCGCCCCCGGCCGCGGAGTAGGTGACGCAGGCCTCCGGCTCGCCCGCGATCACCTCGTCGGCCAGCCGGCGGCCGTATGCGTCGTCCACGTTGACCACCGAGACGCCTCCCTGCAGGACCAGCGCGGCGGCGCCGCCCTCAGCTGTGAAGAGGAGCCGCTTCGCGGCGAAGTAGTCCTCCATGCCCGTGTGGAAGTCGAGGTGGTCCTGCGTCAGGTTCGTGAAGACCTTCACGTCGAAGTTGATCGCGTCCGCGCGGCGCAGCACGAGCGCGTGCGAGGAGACCTCCATCACGCAGGCGCGGTCGCCCGCCTCGAGCATCCGGCGCGAACGTCGCCTGGAGGTCGATCGCCTCCGGCGTGGTCCGCTCCACTTCCTCCGCCTCCCCGCCGACGACCTGCCGCACGGTCCCGAGCAGGCCGCAGCGCTGCCCCGCGGCCTCCAGCAGGCTCCGCACCAGGAAGGCGGTGGTGGTCTTGCCGTTGGTCCCGGTGACGCCGACGACCCTGAGCTCCTCGGTCGGCTCGCCCCAGAAGGCGGCCGCCAGCGGCGCCATCGCCGCCCTCGCGTCGGGGACCTCGACCTCGGCCGCGCCGAGGCCCAGGGGGCGCTCGACCACGAGCGCGGCGGCGCCGGCCTCGACCGCAGCGGCCGCGAAGTCGTGCCCGTCCGCCTTCTCGCCCGGCACGCAGAAGAACAGCGTCCCGGGCCCTGCAAGGCGGCTGTCGTACGCCAGCCCCGTGATCTCGATACTCGGGTCGCCGCGGATCTTCGCGCCGACGCCCGAGACGCCTACGAGCTCCTCTAGCCTCATCGGGCGCGATTCTAGGTCGCGGCCGGGCGCCTTCCGCTAAAGGGTACGAATGGCCTTCCCGATTGTTCTATTTGAGGCATTGAGACAAACCGTGCAAACTGGCCGAACGTGCCGCTGAGGAGGACAACCGCGATCGCGCTCGCGGCGGCGGCTTCGTGCCTGCCCGCCGCCCTCGCCCCTGCTCTCTCGGAGGCCGCCCCCGGTAAGCACGTCCCGGGCGAGCTGCTGGTCAGCTTCGAGCCTGGTGTCTCCAAGGCCGAGGGCGGCGCGCTCGCGCGCGGGCTCGGCGCGAAGGTCGTCGATCGCGTCGCCGCCGGGGCCTCCCCGGTCGCGCTCGTGCGCCTGCCAGCCGGCCTCGGCGTCTCCCAGGCCGGCCGGGCCTTCGAGGCGCTGGCCGGGGTCCGGCGCGCAGAGCCGAACGCGGTGCGTCAGATCGCGCTCGAGCCGCAGGACCCCTTCTACGTGAGCGGCGCGCTCTGGGGGCTCAGCCACGAGACCGACGCCGACATAGACGCGCCCGGCGCCTGGGGTCTGGCGACCGGCGACCCCGACAGTGACGGTCGCCGTCATCGACACGGGCGCGAGCATCGACCACCCCGACCTCGAGGCGAACATCTGGGCCGACCCCGTCGAGGCGCTCAACGGGATCGACGACGACCTCGACGCGGTCGCCGACGACCTGCATGGCTACGACTTCGTCAACGACGACGCCGAACCCGACGACGACCAGGGCCACGGGACCCACGTCGCGGGGACCATCGGCGCCGTCGGCGACAACGGGATCGGGATCACGGGCGTCAGCTGGGACGTCGGGCTGATGCCGCTCAAGGCCGGCGACGAGGAGGGCGAGCTGGCGCTGTTCGACGTGCTCGAGGCGATGGAGTACGCGGTCGCCCACGGCGCCCGCGTGGTCAACGCCAGCTACGTCAGCGCCGCGCTCTGTCTCCCTCGGAGCGCGACGCGATCGCGGCGGCACCGAACGTTCTCTTCGTGGCCGCCGCCGGCAACACGGGCGACGACAACGACTCGTCCCCGGTCTACCCATGCGCCTACGACCTCCCGAACGTGATCTGCGTCGCCGCGACGAACCAGGTGGACGCCCTCTCCACGTTCAGCTCCGGGGGCTCGAACTTCGGCAAGGCGAGCGTGGACCTCGCCGCACCGGGCTCCGGCATCGTCAGCACCCAGCGGGTGGCGAACTACGAACCGCCCCTCTTCAGCGACGACTTCGACGCGGGCCTCGCCAACTGGACGCCCGACCCGCTCTCGGCCTGGGCCGCGGCGGGCGGGGCGCCGTTCGCCCCGGGCCAGCACCTCTCGGACTCGCCGGGCGGCGACTACTCGCCCGACGGGGACCTGTCGGTCCAGCTCACAGACCCGCTCGACCTCAGTGGCGAGGACGCTTGCCGCGCGCGCTTCAAGCTGGCCCACGAGATCGCCCCGGTCGACCGGCTCTGGCTCGAGGCCTCGACCGACGCCACGCCGTCGAGCTGGGTCCCGCTGGGAACCTGGTCCGGCTCCCGGTCCGTGCCCAAGGAGGAACTCGTGAAGCTGCTCGGGCACTCGCGCGAGGCCTCGGTCTACCTCCGCTTCCGCCTGTTCAGCGACAGCTCGGCTAACGCCGACGGCGTGCACGTTGACGATTTCGCGGTCGAGTGCGCGGACATGCCCGGCCTCCTCTACGGCGCCAGGTCGGGCACCTCGATGGCGGCGCCGCACGTCGCCGGCACCGCTGCGCTGCTCCTCGACCGCTTCCCCTCCTATACGACCGCCCAGCTCCGCTCGGCGCTGCTGGAGAACACCGACCGGGTCCCCTCCCTGCACTGCAAGGTCGCCAGCGGCGGCCGCCTCAATGCCTTCGACGCCCTCGACAGCGGGGTCCCCGGTTCCCCGCGCGCGGCCGACTGCCCCCCGCCCCCGGTGACCGGGCAGCCGCCGAAGCCAGGCCGCCCCGAAGAAGCCGGCCGGGTGCAAGCGGCTCAAGAACCCGCGCAAGCGGAAGAAGTGCATCCGCAAGCGGCGGGCCGCGGCGGCCTGACGCGCGGCGCGGGGCGGGCCTAGCCCGGCGAGATGCCCAGGTAGGGCAGCGCGAACTCGGCGATCTCGCCGAAGACCGGGGCCGCGACCGCGCA
>CAWDTF010000003.1:0-426098 GCA_963805235.1 uncultured Solirubrobacterales bacterium
CCCTGACCAGCTCGCGCCCCTCGCGCAGCGCCGCGCGCACACCGAGCCCCCGCACCTCGACCAGCGCCGGCGCGGTGAACGTGTAGACGGCGAAGAGGATGCCCGGGACGACCAGGAGCGCGAGGCCCACCGCGATGCCGACCGCGACGACGAGGTCGATCGCGATCAGGGTCAGGTACGGGATCCCGGCCGCCACCTCCCGCAGATGCGGCTGTGCGACGCCGGCGCGCCAGTGCAGGGCGACCGCGGCGACGACGCCCGAGTAGAAGGCCTCGCCGCCGAGGTTGATCACCACCGCGAGCGGGATCGAGAGCAGCCTGCTGACGTCGGCGAGCGAGTCGAGGCGCTCGACCTTGATATCGCCGAACGCCGCGTCGAGCAGCGCCTGGGGCAGCAGCACCGCCACGGCCACGAGCGTCAGGAGCCTCCAGTGGGCGCGGTAGAGGCGGACGACCTCGCGGAAGGCCTCGCCGAGGTCCAGATCGCGTACGGGCGCTCGCACGCGGCGATCGTATGGACGCGGCGCCACGGCGTGCGAATAGAGTCGCCCGGCGATGCTGGCCGAGCTCACCGACTTCACGCTCGAGGCGCAGCGCATCCTGCGCGACGACTCGAACCTGGCCTGGTACGTCGTGACGCTGCTGGTGCTCGTCCTCTACGTGTACGCGGTCGAGGTGGAGCGCCGCCGCTGGGACATCGTCCTGGCGGGGCTCGCCTTCTGGCTCGCCGACTGGATCAACGAGATCGTCAACTCGCTGGTCCTCCACTTCAGCGACCGCGCCGCGCTCTGGACGGTCACCGGCGACACCGCCTACCTGATCCTGATCGGCCTCTGCATCGAGATCTCGTTCATGTTCGCGATCTCGGGGATCGTCTACGCGAAGTCGCTGCCCCCCGACCCGCGGACCAAGCTGCTCGGGATGCCGAACCGGTCACGATCGGGCTCGGCTTCTCGATCTTCGCCGTCGCCGTCGAGCTGCTGCTGCACGCCGCCGGCATCTTCCACTGGGAGTACTGGTGGTGGAACACCCCGTTCGTGCTGCCGATCGTGATCTTCGGCTACCTCTGGTTCTTCCTGATCGCCGCGTACGTCTACGACCGCCCGGACGACCGCTCCCGCCTCCGCGTCGTCGGCACGATGGCCGCGATCGTCGCGGTCTCGCTGGTCCTGTTCGGCCCGGTCCTGGAGTGGATCTGAGCCGACCCCGGCGCGCGGCTAGGCGGCGCGGCGGGCTGGGCCCTCTCGCCGCGTGCGCGCGGCGATCGAGACGACCTCGCCCGCCTGCTCGGCGAGCTCGGAGACCGTGGCGACGACGAAGCCGTGGCCGCACTCGCAGGTGAAGCCGTCCAGCTCGTCGAGGTTCTCGATCGGGACCTCGATCTCCTCGTAGCAGCCGGGGTCCGAGCAGATGATCCGCGCCAGGAGCATGCCCCGATGTTCGCGCGCCGCCCGGATGGATCACGTGCGAACTCGCGTACGCTTCCGCCGCGATGGCAAGGCGCACCCTGCAGGACGGCGAGAGCGAGCGCGGGCACGACGTCTCCGCGGCCGGCGGTGTCGTGCTGCGCCGCGACGGCGACGGCCCCGCACGGGTCGCTGTGATCCACAGGCCGAAGTACATGGACTGGTCGCTGCCGAAGGGAAAGCTCGAGGAGGGGGAGGGCTTCGAGGAGGCGGCGCTGCGCGAGGTCGAGGAGGAGATCGGCTTCAGCGCGCGCCTGCTGGAGGAGCTGCCGTCGGTCGCCTACGTGGACCGCAACGGCCGGACGAAGCTGGTCCGCTACTGGCTGATGGAGCCGCTGGAGGGGGAGTTCAGCCCGCACGACGAGGTGGACGAGCTGCGCTGGCTGACCAGGGGCGAGGCGGTGGACCTCCTCACCTACGACCACGACCGCGAGCTCGTCGGCGAGGCGATGCGCCCGGGGTGACTCGAGCGCCTGCGCCGCCGCGGCGGATAGTCTCCGCCGGGGGAGAGCGTTGGGCTACCTGATCAAAGCGACGCTGGGGCTGGGGCTGTTCTTCGGCGGCATCGCCCTGTTCAACGTCAAGCTCGTGAAGCTGCTCGAGACCGGGACCTGCGCCTCGGGCAACCAGCCGTTCGTGGTCGCCCAGCCGTGCCCGGAGGGGACCGGCACGGACATCATGCTGCTCACCGTCGCGATCTTCGCCGGGCTGATCGGGGCCGCCATCTTCGCCTTCCGCGGCGACCCGCCCTGGGGCGCGCGCCGGCGCAGGGCCGGCTTCTTCGGCCTCGGCACGCTCGCCTGGGGGCTGTTCTTCGGGATCACCGGCGCCGTGATGCTGTACACGGCGCTGACCAACGACACGATCGGCGAGGACGGCGAGCTCGGCGCGATGATCGTCGGCATCACCTTCCTGGTGATGGGCCTGCCGGCCCTGCTGATCGCGCTCTGGAGCCTGGCCAGGGGCATCGGCCGCGACCGCGACGAGCGGCCGGCGGCGGCGCCCGCCGGCGCCGCGCCCGCCGGCGGGGTGCTCGGGCGCCTGCGGACGGGGATGGACCAGACCCAGGCGGCGCAGGCGCTCGGTCAGAAGCTGCCCTGGGGCTCGGGCGGAACGGGTTCGGGCGCCGCGGGCGGCGCCTCGCGCGCGGGCGGCGACACGATCGGCCGCCTCGAGCGGCTGCAGAGGCTGCGCGAGTCCGGCGCGATCGACGACGGCGAGTTCGACCGCGAGAAGGCCAAGATCCTGGCCGAGCAGTAGCGCCGGTCCACGCGCCGATAGCGTGGCCGCGTGACCGAGCAGCGAGAGGCGGACGTCGCCGTCGTCGGGGCCGGGCTCGCGGGGCTCGCCGCCGCCCGGGCGCTCGCAGCGGCCGGGCGGAGCGTCGTCGTGCTCGAGGCCCGCGAGCGGGTCGGCGGCCGGACGCTGAACCTGGAGCTGGAGGGCGGGGCTGTCGTCGAGATCGGCGGGCAGTGGGTGGGGCCCGCGCAGACGCGGCTGCTCGCGCTGGCTGCGGAGCTCGGGGTCGAGACCTTCCCGACCCACATCGAGGGGCGGAACGTGCTCGAGCTCGGCGGCAGGCGCAGCCTCTACAGGGGGACCATCCCGCGGATCTCGCCCGCGGTCCTGCTCGACGTCGCCCGGGCGCGCCGGCGCTTCGACCGGCTGACGGCCTCGGTGCCGCCCGAGGCCCCGTGGGAGGCGCCGGACGCCGGCAGGCTCGACGCGCTCACCCTCGGCGCCTGGCTGGAGCGCAACGTGCGGACCGCCCGGCCCGCCGCCTCTTCGAGGTCGCTGTCGGCACGGTCTGGGGGATGCGCCCGGCGCAGATGTCGCTGCTCTGGGCCTCGAGCTGCGCGCCTCGGGCGGCGGCTTCGACGCGCTCGTGGACACCGAGGGCGGCGCCCAGCAGGACCGCTTCGTCGGCGGCTCGCAGGAGCTGGCGCTGCGGATGGCGGCGGAGCTGGGGGAGGGGGCGCTCGTGCTGGGCGCCCCGGTCACCGGGATCCGCACCGGCGGCGATGACGTCCGGGTCGCCTCCCCGGCGGCCGAGGTGCGCGCGCGGCGCGCGATCGTCGCCATGGCGCCCGACCTCACCGGCCGGATCGCGTTCGAGCCCCGGCTCGGCGGGCGGCGCGCGCGCTGACGGCGCGGATGGCGAGCGGCGCGCTGACCAAGTGCACCGCCGTCTACGGCGAGCCCTTCTGGCGGGACGAGGGCCTGAGCGGAGAGGGGGTCAGCGACCCGGGGCCGGTCGAGACCACCTTCGACAACTCGCCGCCGGAGGGGGCGCCGGGCGTCCTCGTCGGCTTCATCCCCGGCCCGGCCGCAATCGAGCACGCGGCCCTGCCGGCGTCCGAGCGGCGCCGCAGGGCGCTCGCGATGCTCGCCCGCCTGTTCGGCGAGCGGGCGCTCGGCGCCGAGGCGTACTTCGAGCAGGCCTGGCACGAGGAGCCCTGGAGCGCCGGCGGCCCGGTCTGCTCGCCGGCGCCGGGGGCCCTGACCGCCTACGGGGAGGAGCTCCGCCGTCCGGCCGGGCGGGTGCACTGGGCCGGCGCCGAGACCTCGCCGGTCTGGTGCGGCTACATGGAGGGGGCGGTCCGCAGCGGCGAGCGCGCCGCCGCCGAGGCGCTCGATGCGGAAGGATGGCGGGCATGAGCGAGATCGCCTTCGCCGGCGCCGCGCGGCAGGCGAGATGCTGAGAGCGAAGGAGGTCTCCTCGCGCGAGCTGACCGAGCTCTACCTGGAGCGGATCGGGCGCCTCGACGAGCGCCTCAACTCCTACCGCGTCGTCTGGGCCGACAGGCGCCCTCGCCGCCGCCGACGAGGCCGACCGCCGGATCGCGGCGGGCGAGGAGGCGCCGCTGCTGGGCGTGCCGATCGCGATCAAGGACACGCTCGACGTCGAGGGGGACGTGACGATGCTCGGCACCTCCGGGTTCGACGCTCCGGCGCCGAAAGACTCGGTCCTGGTGACGCGCCTGCGCGAGGCCGGCGCGGTGCTGCTCGGCAAGACGAACCTGCCCGAGCTCGCGATCCACGGGTTCACGGAGTCGCAGACCTTCGGCGCGACCCGCAACCCCTGGGACACCGAGCGCACGACGGGCGGCTCGAGCGGCGGCAGCGGCGCCGCCGTCGCCGCCGGCCTGGCGGCGCTCGCTCACGCCTCCGACGGCGCCGGCTCGATCCGCTACCCGGCCGCGAACTGCGGGCTGTTCGGCCTGAAGCCGCAGCGCGACAGGGTCCCGATCGACGCCGAGCACTGGTCCGGGCTTGACGGTCAACGGCTGCGTCAGCCGCACGGTCGCCGACACCGCCCTCTTCCTCGACGCCGTCACCTCCGGCTCGTCCTGGTCGGCCAACGCGCCGCCGGCTCCGGCAGCGCAGCTTCGCCGAGGCGCGCGGCCTCGCCGCCGGGGAGGCTGCGCGTGGCGGTCAGCGTGAAGCCGCCGCGGGCGATCGCCCCGCCGCAGCTCCTCGACGACTCCCGGCGGATGGTCGAGGAGACGGCCGAGCTGCTCGCCCGCCTCGGCCACTCGGTGGAGTGGCGGGACCCCGACTGGGGGATGGTCGGCAACCAGATCGCCGCGCGCTACCTCGGCGGGATCGCGCGAGGACGTTGACGCGGTTCCCCACGGCGACCGCCTCGAGCCGCTGACCAAGGGCTACCGCCGCCTCGCCAGGGTGCTGGCGCCGGGCTGGGCGGTGCGCCGCGCGCTCAGGCTGGAGGCCGCGGACCGCGAGCGGATCAACCGCGTCTTCGACCACGCCGACGTCCTGCTGACGCCGATGAGCGCGGGCCCCGCGGTGCCGATCGGCTACTTCAGGGACAGGAGGCCGTTCTCGTGCCTGATGGCGGAGAGCCGCTACTACCCCTACGCGGTCGCCTGGAACCACACGGGCCAGCCCGCCGCCTCGGTGCCGGCCGGGCTCAGCTCCGAGGGCCTGCCGCTGTCGGTGCAGCTCGCGGCGCCGCCCAACGGCGAGGAGACGCTGCTCTCCCTGGCGGCCCAGCTCGAGGCCGAGCGGCCCTGGGCCGACCGGCGCCCGGGCGTCGCCTGAGGCCTCCTACGCCTCGGTGAGCGCTGGGGCGGCGGCCAGCACCTCGAGCTCCTGGCGCTCGACGGCCAGCTCCAGCGCGCCGGCTGCTCCGCCGAGCTCCGCCCAGCGGGCGGCCGCGGTCTCGCCGAAGCGGTCGAGGAACTCGTCGGAGTGCAGCGGGTCGTGGTGGAAGAGCAGCAGCCGTCTCGCCTCGACCCGGCGCGCGAAGGTGAGGGTGTCGCTGAGCTTGCGAGTGCCCCCAGCCGACGTGGTCCGGGTACTCGTCGTCGCTGTACTGGCAGTCGTGGATCAGGAGGTCGGTGCGGCGGGCGAGGTCGTAGCCGGAGATCCACTCCGGCTCCAGCGTCTCCAGCGGCGCGCCGAGGCCCGGCTCGTGGTCCGGGATGTAGGTGAGCGTCGTGTCGCCGTCGGTGATCCGGTAGCCGAGGGTGGGGCCGCGGTGCGTCACCGCCTCGGCCCGGATCGTGGCGGGGCCGATCTCCCACTCGGTCGCCGGGGTGTCGAGGAACGAGACGTCGCAGGGCAGCTCGCGCACCTCGACGGGGGAGAGCGGGGCGGAGATGTAGCGCGCGATCCGCTCCTCCAGCGAGGCCTCGGGCGAGGCCGGGCCCCAGATGGTGATCTCGGACTCCGAGCGGAAGCAGGGCGCGAAGAACATCAGCCCCTGGATGTGGTCGAGGTGGAGGTGGGTGAGCAGGATGTTGACCTTCGGCAGCTTGCGCGCGATGCCGACCCCGAGGCCGCGGATGCCGGTGCCCGCGTCGAGGATCAGGGTGGAGCCGTCCGAGAGCTCGAGCTCGACGCACGAGGTGTTGCCGCCGTAGCGGTTCATCTCCGGCCCCGGCGCAGGGACCGACCCGCGCGCGCCCCAGACCTTGAGCCTTCATCGCATCCTCATTCCTCGCTCTCTCCAGCAGCCTACTCCGCTACCCTGACCGTCTCGCGGGCCAGAAGAAGACCATCGCGCCCTCCTGGCCCGTCGTCGGCGACGATCGGGAAGGCGCTCCCCTCGATCTCGTGCTCGGCGCCGTCCACCGAGCGGATCGTGAAGCGCGCGTGCCCGGGGCGGCCCTGCCTCAGGGCCTTGGTGATCGGCAGCTCCTCGAGCGGGATCGGCTCGCCGCCGTCGTCGAACGGGCCGAACCTTCGGCCCCACTCCGCGGCGGGCATTGCGCCCGGACTCCTCGAAGGAGACGCCGAGCAGCGCGCCCGCGGCCTCGTTGTAGAAGGCGACGGTCGCCGTCGTCGGCGAAGAGGAACGCGGGCGTCGAGAGGTTGGTGAGGAAGTTGCGAGCCAGGATCAGCTCGAGCGGCTTCTGTTCCAAGGGTTCCGATCTCCGTTAGGCCCGCGTGTGCGGGGATTCTGGCACCAACCCGGCGCCCGGGATGGGGGTGAGGTTGCGGAGCCGCGCCGGCAGCGCCAGGCTCAGGGCCCGCCGGCCCCGGCGATCCGCTCCCACGCCGTCGCCAAACGCCGGCGCTCGTCGGCTCCGAGCGGCTCCAGGTAGAGGCGCCGCACCCCGTCGAGGTGCGTCGGCCTGGCGACCGCCAGGCGGTCCGCCCCCGCGTCCGTCAGCACCGCGAGCGAGCCGCGGGCGTCGTCGGGGCACTCGCGCCGCTCGATCAGCCCCTGACGCTCGAGCCGGTCCACGAGCCGGGTCAGCCCGCTGCGGCTGAGCAGGACCGCGTCGGCGAGCTCGGACATCCGCATCTGGCGGCCGGGCGCCCCCTCGAGCTGTACGAGGACGTCGTAGCTGGTCAGCGGCAGGTCGTGCGCCGCGCGCAGCTCCTCGTCGAGGCGGCGGGTGAGGCGGGCGTGCGTCTGCAGGAACCCGCGCCAGGCCGCCAGCTCATCAGTCGTCAGCCGTGCTTCCACGGACGACATCGTAGGTCCCGGTCCCCGCGACGCCCCAGGTGAAGGTGACCTTCCTGCGCCCGGCCGCGGAAGCTCCGCAGCCGGGCGAGGAGGCCCCAGTGCTGGCTGCTCGACTGCTCGACGAGGTCAGGGACCGCGTCGCGCCCGTCCCGGCGGGACGCCGGCGCGCGTGGGCGGAACCCCCGCGCGTCCGGAAACGGCGTGCTAGCCCTCGAGCTTCCCGATCTTGAAGATCTTCGTACCGCAGTCGGGGCACGTTCCCTGAATGGCCGGGCGGCCGTTCTTCATCGTGACCTGCTGCGGGTCCTTGATCTCCACCTTCTTGCGTTCCTTGACGCAATAGCCCTCAGCCACTGAGGACCTCCTTTCAGAGCCGACATGGCTTTTTCGAGCGTACCCACGGGGTTCGTGCGTACTCCCTGGGTGGCGACGCTAGAACACCTGCCGGACGCGCGCACGCACGCCAAGTGCTGAAGCGCACAAGCGGCGTGCGCGAAAGGTGTGCCTCAGGGCGCGGCGCCGCCGGTGCCGTTCGCCTGGCCGCCCGTGCCGAGCGCGCCCGCTCCGGCGCCTGCGCCTGCGCCTGCGCCGGCCCCCGCGCCGGCTGCGTTGGCCGCGTTGAGGGCGTTCACCTGGCTCTGCAGGGTCGCGATCGTGGTCGCCTGCTGCTTGACCTGCGCGTCCAGGGAGGTGATGCGCCCGTCCACGGCGGTGATCGAGTCGTTGACGCTCTTGAGCTGGGCCTCGGTCGCCTTCTTGACACCGCCTGGATCTCGTCGAGGCGCTGCTCGACGTCGTCGAGGTCGTCCTCGGTGGCCGCGTTCTGCTGGTTGATGATCCCCAGCGCCAGCGCGGCCCCGCCGACGAGCACCGCCAGCAGGGCGGCCGCGGCGCCGAAGCGGGTCATCCGCCTCTGCCTGCGCTCGAGCAATGCCAGCCGGTCCTCCACGCTCGCCGGTCGCCTCACCGCAACGGGGCCGGCCACGGGCGCCTTGACGCCGGTGGCGGGCGCGGCCGCGGCCTTTGCCTCGTCGCCCTCGACGCCCCCGTCCGTCGCCTTCTCCTCCGGCTTCGCGCCCTCGACCTTCGGCTCGCCGCCCGGCTTCTGCGCCGAGCACCTTGGTCTCGGCCTCTGGCCCGGCATCCGCCGGCTTCGCCCCGGCCGCTGGGCCGGCGCCCGCCTGCGTTGCCCCGGCGCCTTCGTCCTTCGGCTGGTTCTCCCGGCGTTTGCCCCGGCCGCTGCCCCGGCGCCGGCGGCGCCCTTCGCCCTCGGCCTCCACATCGCCGCCCACCGCTCCCGCCTCGTCGTGGCCTCCCCACCGGGCGTGGCGCCCACCTCCCTGGTCTCGGCCTCGGGCTTCGCGCCCTCGTCCTTCGCCTCGGCGGCGGGCATCTGGGCCGTCTCGCCGGTCTCGGGCGCGGTCTGCTCCTCCTTCTTCTCTTCCATTGAACAACCCTATCCGGCGCCGCCCGCGCGGCGCGGTCTACGTAACATTGGCCGTTCCGCGCCCGGCGCGGGCCCCGACCCGACCTCAAGGAGACCACCGAATGCCCGAAGCAGTGATCGTCGACACCCTGCGCACGCCCATCGGCCGCGCCTTCAAGGGGTCGCTCGCCCAGCTGCGGCCGGAGGAGACCGGCGCCTACGTGATCGACAAGCTGCTCGAGCGCAACCCCGACGTCGCGCCCGACACGGTCAACGAGGTCTTCGCCGGCTGCGGGATGCCGCAGGGGCTGCAGGCGTTCAACGTCGCGCGGATCATGACCCTGCTCTCCGAGAAGCTCCCGCAGGAGACCACCGCGGTGACGATGTCGCGCTACTGCGCCTCATCGCTCGACTCGATCCGCCACGCCGCCAACTCGATCAAGGCGGGCCAGGGCGACACCTACATCGCCGCCGGCGTCGAGTGGGTGTCCAGGTTCAACGAGCGCACCGAGCCGGCGGGCGTCGCCGACCGCAACCCGAACCTGATCGGCGAGAACGGCCAGCCCAACGCCTACATCGACATGGGCATCACGGCGGTCAACGTCGCCAAGAAGTACGAGGTCAGCCGCGCCGACATGGACAAGTACGCGCAGCGCTCGCAGGAGCTCGCCGTCCGCTCGCAGGAGGACGGCTTCTTCGACCGCGAGATCGTCCCGGTCCCCGACCAGGACGGAAACGAGGTCGCCAAGGACGACGGCCCCCGCGCCAGCTCGACCCTCGAGAAGCTCTCCGAGCTGCCCGAGGCGTTCGAGGGCGGCGGCGGCGTCACAGCCGGCAACTCCTGCCCGCTGAACGACGGCGCGGCGGCGGTGCTGGTGATGTCGGACGAGCGCGCAGAGGAGCTGGGCCTGACGCCGCGGGCGAAGATCGTCACCGCGGCCACGCACGGCAACGAGCCCGAGCTGATGGGCGTCGCGCCGATCGGCGCGATCAAGACGGTGCTGGAGCGGGCCGGGATGAAGATCGACGACGTGGACGTGGTCGAGCTGAACGAGGCCTTCGCCGCCCAGGTGATCCCGATCATGAGCGAGTGCGGGATCCCGCTCGAGAAGATGAACACCCACGGCGGCGCGATCGCCCTCGGCCATCCGTTCGGCATGACCGGCGCCCGGATCATGGGCACGCTGCTGAACGTGATGGAGACCGACGACCACCAGGTCGGCATCGAGACCATGTGCGTCGCCGGCGGCCAGGGCGAGGCGATGATCGTGGAGCGGCTGAACTAGGGGGCTGCGAGCGCCGCCCGCAGCGGCTGCACCATGCGCCTGACCATGGCGCGCAAGGCCGGGCTGATCCCGACCGCGTTGATGAAGGCGTGGATCATGCCCACCTCGCGGGTGTGGGTGACGGCCACACCCGCGTCGCGAAGGCGCGCGGCGTAGGCCTCGCCCTCGTCGCGCAGGACATCGAAGCCGGCCGTGACGACGTGGGCCGGGGGCGCGCCGCTCAGGTCCGCCTCCAGCAGCGGCGACGCGCCCGGGTCCGCGGCGTCCTCCGCGTGCGCGAGGTAGTGGCCGCGGTACCAGTCCATCTGGCTCTCGGTGAGGTAGAAGCCCTCGCCGAAGAGGGCGTAGCTGCGGGCCTTCGCCGACAGGTCGGTGACGGGGTAGATCAGGAGCTGGAAGGCGGGGGATGGGCCGCCTTCGCGCGCGGCGCGCAGCGAGGCCGCGGCCGTCAGGTTGCCGCCCGCGCTGTCGCCGCCCATCGCGACGGCGGCCGGATCGGCGCCCAGCTCCTCCGCGCGAGCGACCGCGTCGCGGAAGGCGGAGACGGCGTCGTCCAGCGGCGCCGGGAAGGGGTGCTCGGGGGCGAGCCGGTAGGCGACCGACAGCACCCGCATCCCGCTCTCGCGCGCGAGGAAGCGGCAGAAGCTGTCGTGCGAGTCGAGGCTGCCCACCACCCAGCCGCCGCCGTGCAGGTAGACGACGAGCGGCGAGCGCTCGCCGGCCGCCGCGGGGACGTACAGCCGGGCCGGCAGGGGCCTCTCGGCGCCGGCAACCTCCAGCTCGCGCATCCCGGACAGCTCGATCGGCGCGCCGCGGAAGACGCGGGCCTCGCGCTCGACCTCGGCGCGGGCCTCGCGCAGCGGCAGCGTTTCGAAGGAGGGAGAGCGCGAGAAGCGCTCGAGCCGCAGAATCAGCTCGACGCTCGGGTCGAGCTGCTGCCCGTCAACCTCGGTCGGCGCCCCCACGAGCCGGGACAGCAGCCCCTCGGGAAGCCGCCCGAGGCCGCGCGCCAGGCCGGCCTCGATGCGGTCGGCGACCGAGAGCGGAACGGGGGAGGAGGGTCTTCGGGCGGGCACGAGGGCGCCGATCCTAGCCCGGAACGCGAAAAGGACCCCCTATGGCGCGAGGGGGCCCTTTCGCGCTCCCGGGTCCTGCCCGAGGATCAGATGGCGGGGATTCAGGTGGGCAGGGGCTCAGGATCCTCCTGGGCCTTGGCCTTGCTCGAGACGCACTTCCCGAACGCGTTCTTCAGGTTCTTGTTGGTCCCGTAGAACTCATCGAAGGACTTGCCGTCGTGGCTCTCCGCGAACGCCGGATCCGAACGCTCCGCCTTGCACGCCTTGGCGGCATTGATGACGTCGCTGCTGTCCTCACTCAGCTCGGGCGCCGCCTTGCGGCTGACGCACTTGCCGAAAGCGTTGCGCTTGTTCTTGTTCGAGCCGTACTTCTCGGCGAACGCCTCAGCGCCGATCTCCTCGCGCTCGGCGCGACAGTCCTTGCTCGCGCTCTTGACGGCCGCGCGCGCCTCGGGGGCCTTGACGCCCAGGCAGTTCGGTATCGCCGGCTTGCCGTAGAGCTCGTTGAAGTCGTCGTTGCCGATGGCCTTGCGCTCCTTCGCGCACTGCTTGGCGGCGAGCTTGCCGATCTGCTTGCCCTTGGAGCCGGCGCTCGCGCCCGCGGCGGCGGTAAGTGCCAGGGCGAGCATGGCTCACGGCGGCGAGAATCAGTCCCTTGCGGACGGTGCATTCGTACCTCCCGGTCGGTTTAGACGTTCCCATCCTTCAAGGCTATGAGCGCAGCCGGACCGTCCCGGGTTACGCGTCATCCCGTGACCGAGGTCGGCCCGCGCGGATAGCGTTCGCGCCGTGGAGCTGTTCCCGACGGTCATCAGCGCCGGCTACGCCGCCGGGATCAACGCCTACGGGACGGTGTTGATGCTCGGGCTGCTCGGGCGGGCCGGCTTCGGCGAGGTCCCTGACGCCCTCACGACCGACTCGGTCCTGATCGGCGCCGGGGTGATGTACGCGATCGAGTTCGTCACCGACAAGGTCCCCTACCTGGACAACACCTGGGACCTCGTTGCACACCTTGTCCGCCCGGCGATCGGCAGCGTGATCGGCGTCGAGTTCGCCGACCTCGACCGCGCCGTGGGGGCCGAGGAGGTGCTCGCCGGCGGCAGCGCCGGGACCACGGCCCTCGCCAGCCACGTGGTCAAGACCGGGATCCGGCTCGGCGTCAACGCCTCACCCGAGCCCTTCTCCAACATCTTCATCAGTCTCGGCGAGGACGGGCTGGTCGCGTTCGTGGTCGCGCTTGTGCTGAAGGAGCCTCTGCTCGCGCTGGCGATCGTCGTTGTCCTGCTCGCGATCGGGATCGGGACCGTCCTGCTGCTGCGCCGGGCGATCCTGCGCGCCCTCGAGCGCAGGCGCCGGCGCAGGGGGCCGCTGATCGAGGAGGAGCGCGACGAGGGCGGCTAGCGCCGTGGCCCTCGGCGCGGTGACGGATCTGGACGTTCCTACCCACGGGGACGGATGCGCCCGCGCGGGCGGGGTAGTTTCGTCCCCATGGCCCCGGAGCGATTCACGGTGCTGCTCCAGGCGGCGCGGGAGGGGAGCGAGTCGGCCTGGAGCGAGATCTACGGCGAGCTGGCGCCCGCCGTGCTCGGCTACCTGCGCGGGAACCGGGCTCCCGACCCCGAGGACGTCCTCGGCGAGGCATTCCTCCAGGTGGCGCGCGACGTCGGCCGATTCGACGGCGACTGGCCCGCCTTCCGCGGCGTGGGTCTTCACGATCGCCCACCACCGGCTGATCGACGCGCGCCGCCGCGGCGCGCGCCGGCCGGTCGAGCTGGTCGCGGAGACGCCCGAGCCGCCTGTGGCGGGGCCCGACGCCGCTGCCGAGGGCGCGCTGGCGAGAATCGACGCCGAGCGCGTCGAGGCGGTGCTCGAGAGGCTCTCGCCCGACCAGCGCGCGGTCCTGCTCCTGCGCGTGATCGGCGACCTCTCGCTGGAGCAGGTCGCGGAGATCCTCGGCAAGCGCACGGGCGCGGTCAAGCAGCTCCAGCGGCGCGGGCTCGCGGCGGCCCAGCGGGAGCTCGGGCGGGAGGGGGTAACCCGGTGAGCGGCAACGGCGCTTTTGAGGGTGAGATGTGGCTTGGGGACACAGACGACGAGCGGCTCGGCGCGCTCGCGGGCACGCTGCGCGCGGCCCTGGTCGTAGCGCCTGACCCGGCGCGCTCCGCCGAGCTGGTTCCGCGGCTGGCCGCGGCGGCGCGGGCCTCGCTCGTGACCGAGCCCCTCGCCCGGCCGAGCGGCGCCGGCGCCCGGCGCCGCTCGCGGCTGGCGCTGTTCGCGCGGGTCGCCGTGGCGGTCGCGCTCGTTCCCGCCCTGTTCGCGGGGCTGGCGGTGGCGGGGGTCAGCGCTCCCCGACGCGGCCGAGGCCCCGTTCGAGGCGGTCGGCATCGAGCTTCCGAACCAGGGCTCGGAGGAGCCCGAGCCCTCCGGTCGCGGCGACGGGGTCACACAGCCGGGACAGGGCGCCGAGGGCGGCGGCGACGCGGCCGGCGGCGGCGCAGCCAAGGCGAAGCGCCCCGGCGCGCGAGGCAGCGACAACGCCGAGGAGAAGCGTGGCCACGGCCAGGAGGTAGAGAACCCCGCGCGCGAGGTCGAGCGGACGAACGGAAAGCAGGGGCGCGGGCGAGCGCTCGGCAAGAACGGCGCCGCGCCGGGCCAGTCCAACCCCAACCGCGGAGGCCAGGGCAAGGGGAAGGCCATCGGCCAGACGGACGCCCCGCCGCCGGGCCAGGCCAAGAAGCCGGCGGGCGCGAGCAAGCGAAACAACGGCGTGGCAGGGAGCAGCTCGACAGGCGCAGCCGGTTCCGGCTCGGGCGGCAAGGGCCTGATCAAGGCAGAAGTAGGAGCGGCCGGCCCGATCAGCCTGTGTTCGCGCAGGGGCCCGCTAGTCCTCGAACAGCGCGTAGCCGTAGGACCCGCGCTTCGTGGCGAGCTTCGCGATCGCCGTCATCCGCTCGTCGTCGTTGTCCTCGATCTGGTCGAGGTTGGCGCGCACGCGGGCCGCTGCCCGTGAGCAGAAGGTGTCTGCGATGAAGCGCTCCTGGCCCGAGGGCTCGACGCCCTGGTGCTCGAACACCGAGGTGACCCGCGAGAGCACCGCGACCTGGGCGTAGATGTCGGCGACGGCGTCGGCCAGCCGCTTCTGCTGGAACTGGGCCGTGACGATCCCCCTGCCGTGCTCGCGCAGGAGCTTCTCGGTCGTGCCGGCCAGCCGCTTGACCTGGCCGGAGACCTCGTCCGCATGCCCGGAGAGCTCGTCGTGGGCGAGGCTGATCCTGTCGGGCCGCACCTCGCGCTGCACGCGGTCGGCTACGTAGTCCACGAGCACCCCGATCGAGCCGATCGGGTCCGAGAGCCCGATGTCGCCGAGCCCCTCCAGCCTCTCGCCGACCGGCTTGATGCCGCCGAGGGCGGTGAAGGCCCGCAGCACGTCGTTGGCCCCCTCGAAGATCGGGAAGATCCGGATGTCGCGGACGACCTTCTCCCACGGCTCGGTGCGCAGGTAGCCGCGCCCGCCGGCGAGCTGGAGGCAGCGGTTGGCCGCGTACCAGAGGAACTCGGTCCCGGAGACCTTGCAGATCGCCGACTCGAGCGAGTAGTCGGGCACCCCGGCGTCCACCAGCCCGCAGGTCAGGTAGGTCATGGACTCCAGCCCGAACAGGTAGGAGACCATCCAGCCGATCTTGTCCTGGACCAGCTCGAAGTCGGCGAGCCGCTCGCCGAACTGGCGGCGCTCGGTGACGTGGTCGATCGTGACGTCGAGGAGCTGCTTGGCGGCGCCGACCGAGCCCGTGCCGAGCCCGATGCGGCCGTTGTTGAGGATCTGCATCGCGACCCGGAAGCCCTCGCCGGGCTCGCCGAGGACGTTCTCCGGCGGGACGCGGACGTCCTTGAAGTACAGGCGGCGCAGGTCATTGCCCCGCAGCCCCATCGTGTCGTAGCGGTCTCCGACCTCGAGCCCGTCCATGCCCTTCTCGAGGACCAGGGCGATGTGCCGGTCCTTGCCGCCGACCTCGGCCCGCGCGAAGGTCGTGATCACGTCGGCGCGGGAGCCGTTGCCGATGTAGCGCTTCTCGCCGTTCAGGACCCATGAGCCGTCGGGCTGCTCGACCGCGCGCGAGAGGACGTTGTAGGCGTCCGAACCCGCCTCGGGCTCGGTCAGGGCGAAGGCGGCGAGCTTGCGCCCCGCCGCGAGGTCGGGCAGCCACCGCTCCTTCTGCTCGTCGGTGCCGAACAGGGAGATGCCCTTGAAGCCGATCGACTGGTGGACTCCGAGCACGATCGCGAGCGTCGCGTCGATCTCCCCGATCGTCTCGAACACGCGGGCGTAGCCCGTCTGGGAGAGGCCCTGGCCGCCGTAGCGCTCGTCCACGTAGAGGCCGAGCGCGCCGATCTCGCCGAGGTCGCGCAGGACCTCGTCCGGGATCCAGCGCTCCTCCTCGACCTTGCGCGGGTCGTAGTGCTCGGCGCAGTACTCGCGCAGCCGGCGGTTCAGATCCCGGATCCGGTCCTGCTCGGAGGGATCGGTCGAGGGCCAGGGGAAGACCAGCTCCTCATGGATCTCTCCGCAGAAGAGCGACTTCGCGAACGAGGAGACCTCGGACTCGGTCTCCGCCTCGGGGCGCTTCGGGATTGCCTCGCGGACGGCGATGGCGTCAGCGTAAAGCAGCCTCCGCGCGGGTTAGAGTTCGCGCATCGAGCGGTCTGGAGGCAGAACCCCTGAGGAGCGCCGCGCCGCGGCCGAGGCGCGCTCCCGCGCACGTCGCGGCGAGGCCGAGCCGACGGCCGGCCCGGTCGGCGATGAGCGCCGCCCCCCGCTCTCGCGCATGAGCCGCTACGGGGGCGAGGGCGACGCGCACCGCAGGCGGCGGGTCATCGCCGTGGTGTGCGGACTGGTCGTCGTCCTCGTGCTGTTCGCGATGCTGGGCGGCTGCTAGCGCTCCGCGCCATCCCCCCGCGACCAGGTCGCCGACAGGGCTGCCGGCCTCGGTGAACCGTCTGCTCCCAGCCGTCCTCGCGCTGCTCGCCGCCGGCTCCGCGCCGGGATGCGGCGGCGGGGAGGACCGCGAGCCGCCCTCCGAGCCCCCGGCGAAGCTCCTGTCCGACGCGCTCGCGAACCCGCCATCGAGCGGCGAGGTCAGCCTCGACGCCGGTGCCGAGTTGGCCGGCGACTCCCTGCTGAGCGGCAGCATCGGGGCGCGGCTGGATGGACCCTTCGCCGCGGCGGCCCGCGGGGAGCTGCCCCGCTTCGGGCTGGCGCTCGACGCCGAGCTGGCGGGCTTCGGGGTGGACGGGGAGCTGATCTCGACCGGCGACGACGCCTTCGTCGTCTTCTTCGGCGAGAACTACCGGGTCGGCGCCCCGCGCACGGCGCAAGCCGCAGAGCGCTGGCGCGCCGCCGCCTCCGGCTCGGAGGCCCTCGGCCCGGCCGTCGCGCGCTGGTTCCGCTCCCCCCGGTACGCCGGCGCGGAGGAGGCGGGCGGGGTGGAGTCCCAGCGCATCGAGGCCGAGCTGGACGGGGAGCGCGCCGGGCGGGAGGTCGCCGCGATCGCCCGCGCGCTGGGCGCGCCGCCCCTGCTGCCGGCGCTCGCTGCCGGCGCAGGGGAGGGCAGCGCCGAGGCCTGGGTCGGCTTCGACGACCGCACCCTGCGCAGGCTGCGGATCGAGTTCCCCTTCCGCGTCCCGGCCGCGGCGCGGGAGGCCGCGCTCGGCGTCGCGTCCGGCACGGCGTCCGTCGATGTCGAGCTGAGCGACCTCGGCGAGCCGGTCGAGATCGAGCCGCCGCCGGGCGGCGGCTTCCAGCCGATTTCGCAGCTCACCGGCCGCCTCGCCGACCTGGCCCGGCTCGGCGGGCTGTAGACCGCTCGGGGCGGCGGGCGCCGGCGCCCCTACGCGGCGCGGATCTCGGCGTCGGCCTCGTCGGCGATCAGCCGCGCGATCGCGAGCGAGGAGGTCGCGGCGGGCGACGGCGCGTTGCGCACGTGCAGCGCCCGCTCGGTGCGGTGCAGGACGAAGTCGTCCACCAGCGAGCCGTCGCGGTTGACAGCCTGGGCGCGGACCCCCGCCGGGCCGGCGATGAAATCCCCGGGACGCAGGTCCGGGATGAAGCGGTTGGCCTCGTGGGCAAAGGCGCGGCCGCTCACCGCCTGCAGCATCTCGCTCGCCCCGGTGCGCCAGTAGCGGCGCACCAGCCTCCAGGTCCCCGGCCAGGCGACGCTCGACTCGAGGTCCCGCGGCCGCACCTTCCAGGCGCGGTAGGCGTCACGTGCCCCGACCAGCAGCGCCGAGGGCCCGAGCAGAACCCGGCCGTCGATCGTGCGCGTGAGGTGGATCCCGAGGAAGGGCAGGTCAGGGTCGGGCACCGGGTAGAGGTTCCCTCGCACCAGATCGGTGCGCTCGGGGCGCAGGAGCCGGTAGCCGCCGCGGAAGGGAACGATGCGGGGCTCGGCCGGGGCCCCGGCCATCACCGCGAGGCGGTCCGACCACGCTCCGGCGCAGAAGACGGCGTACCCGGCGCGGGTCGTCCCGCCGGGGTGGCGCAGCTCGAGCCCGCCGCCGCGGGCCTCCAGCCCCTCGATACCGCAGCCCGTGTGGATCGACCCGCCCGCCGCGCGGACGTCGTCGGCGTACGCCTCGGCGACCCGGGGAAAGTCGACCACTCCGGTCTGCGGCGAGTGGAGCGCCTCGATGCCGACGGCGTGGGGCTCGATCGACGCGATCTCGTCGGCCGGAATCCGGCGCAGCCCGGGCACCTCGTTCGCCCGCCCGCGGCGCTCGAGCTCGTCGAGCCGGGGGAGCTCCTCCTCGCTGGTGGCGACGATCAGCTTCCCGTTGCGGTCGGTTTCGATCCCGCGCTCCTCGCAGAAGGCGAACAGCTCGCGCGCGCCGGCGACGCAGAGCCGCGCCTTCAGGGAGCCGGGCTTGTAGTAGATGCCGGCGTGGATGACGCCGCTGTTGCGGCCGGTCTGGTGCGCGCCGAGGCGCTGCTCGCGCTCGAGCAGGCAGAGGCTCGCGCCGGGGTGGCGGGCCAGCAGCTCGCGCGCCACCGCCAGCCCGACGATGCCGCCGCCGACGACGACGAGGTCGCAGCTCGCGGGGGCCCCTCTCGTCTCCGCGCTCACCCGGCCGATCCTAGATGCGTCGCCCGCCGCAGGCCGGCCACCGGATGGCCGGCCGCCGCCCGGACCGTCCGCGGCCGTAGGATCGCGCCGATGGCCCTGCCGCTGAAGCCGCCGGTCAAGCCCCAGCTCGCGCTCTCGCGCAAGGCCCTGCCCGAGGGCCCCGAGTGGTGCTACGAGCCGAAGTACGACGGCTTCCGGGCGCTCGCCTTCGTGGACGGCGACGAGGTCTACCTCCAATCCCGCGGCGGCCGGCCGCTGCTCCGCTACTTCCCGGAGCTGCGCTTCCCGGCGGGGCGCTACGTGGCCGACGGCGAGCTGGTGATCCTCGGCGAGGACGGCCGCGAGGAGTTCGACGCCCTCCAGAACCGGCTGCATCCCGCCGAGTCCAGGGTGCGGATGCTGGCCGAGCAGACCCCCGCCCGGTTCCGGGTCTTCGACCTGCTCGCGGTGGACGGCCGGAAGCTGCTGAAGACGCCGTTCCGCGAGCGGCGCGAGCTGCTCAAGACCGAGGTGATGGGCGGCCCGCGCCGGCGCCGCAACGAGTCGCTCGAGATCACGCCGCTCGTCTCCTCGCCGGCGAAGGCCGAGAAATGGCTCCACTCCGGCGAGGGCGTGATCGCCAAGCAGCTCGACGCCGCCTACCGGCCCGGCGAGCGCAAGGGCATGGTCAAGGTCAAGCGGGTGCGAACGATCGACTGCGTGATCGTCGGCTGGCGGCCCGGCAAGGAGGAGGGGACGGTCGGCTCGCTGATCCTCGGCCTCTACGACAAGGGCGGCAAGCTGCGCCCGATCGGCCACACCTCGGGGCTGAAGGCGAAGGAGAAGCGGGAGCTGGTCAAGACGCTCGCTCCCTACGAGACCGGCGAGCGCGGCAGCGGCGACCCGAGCCGCTGGGACGCCGACCGCGAGCTGGAGTGGACACGCCCTGCGCCCCGAGCTGGTGGTCGAGGTCACCTACGACCACACCAGCGGCGGCCGCATCCGCCACGGCTCCAAGATCGTCCGCTGGCGCGACGACAAGAAGCCGCGCGACTGCACCATCGACCAGCTGACCTAGGCGAGCGGGGAGACGCCGCGCAGGATGAGCGGCCAGACGTGTACCTCCCAAACCGCCGATGCGATCAGCATCGGGATCGCCACCGTGACGGTGACGGCGGTCGCGGCGAGGAGCTGGTCCCAGTCGTCGCGGCGGCTGGCGATGGTCCAGGCGGCGAGGGGGAGGAAGACGGCGGTCAGCTCGAGCAGGGCGTGGGGGAGGACGGTGAGGACGAGGACGGCGGGAGAGACCCCGGCGGAGTAGGCCAGGGTCGTGCCGTAGATGCCGAGCGCGACCGCCTGGGTGATCAGCGAGAACGCGGTGACGAGGACGACCCAGCCCAGGGCGACGGGCCGGGCGCGCTCGTGGACCCAGCGGGAGAGGCCCTGCGGCGGCGCGCCGCCGAGAGCGGCAGCGCGCTGCCGGCGATGAAGCCGGCGACGCACGCCACCGCGTGCAGCGCCAGCACCAGCGAGTTGGCGCCGACGATGTGGGCGACCCGCTCGGCCTCGGGCCCGTCGGCGAGGCTCGGCATGTAGTGGAAGCCGATGTCGGGCTCGAGGCTGGAGGCGATCGCCACCACCGCCGCCAGCAGCAGCACGCCGATCGCCGCCGCCCCCGCGAGCCAGGAGCCGAGCACCGCCCAGGGGTCCTCCCGCCAGCTCTCGAGCGTGGCGCGGGTCCGGCGCATCCCGTGGACGAAGGCGTACTGGCTGGCGTCCATCTGCTGAGATCATCGGCATGGCCTACCGGTTGCTGAAAGCCGCAGACGCCTTCTGGCGCCCCTCGAACCAGACGAAGGTCGACAACACCAACCTCGCCGAGCAGCTCGGGGCAGAGACCATGGGCGCCCGGCTCTGGCGCCTGCGCCCCGGGCAGGCGATCACCAGGCACAGGCACCGCGGGACCGCCGAGCTCTACGTGCTGCTCGAGGGCACGGGCAGGATCCGCGTCGACGACGAGCTGCTCACGCTCGCACCGCTCGACACGCTGCTCGTCGAGCCCCAGCACGTCCGCCAGCCCTTCAACGACACCGAGGCCGAGCAGCTCTGGCTGATCGTCGGCGCCCCTCCCGAGCCGGCCAACACCCTCGAGATGACCGACGAGCAGCTCCGCGAGCTCTACCCCGACGGCCCCAAGGCGATGCCGCCGGAGCTGCGGGGGCGCGAGACGGCGGTCACTAGGGGCACGTATGTGACCCCGAGTCCGACCGCGGTCGAGGAGATTCGCAGGTCGGCCAGCATTGGCGCGGCGCCGCACGGAGGTCCCGCCACGTGTAGCGGCGGAGATCTCGCTGCCGGTCTCGCGGCCCGTCGGGAGCTCGAGACACCGGCTCCGAGGGGGGGGCGCTGGTGGTCGGTGTAGCTGTCCGAGCTGATCGTAAGCCCGCGTCTGGGCCAGCGGCAGTCGACCTCGAGCGCCGTCTACACGGCGGCCGTCACGGCCAGCGGCAGCCGGAGGCGCTTCTCGCAGGCGCTGCAGGAACAGCGACTCGAGTCGGTTGATGACGTGGACCTCGCCGTCAGAGCACCGCGCGAGCGTCCGGGCACCGGCGCCAGTTGTGCCGTCGGGCGAGAGTGCTCGACATCGCGGCGCGCCGTGCGGTGCGGACGGCGGCTGGTGACCGCCCGGGCGAATCGCCTGCCGGGAGCACCGCCGCGAGGTCGACGAGGGTCGCGGCATAGTCGTCACCGGATCCCGCCGCCACGCAGCCCCGTCGACCTCGCCGCCGTCCGCCCCGAGCGGTAGGTAACCACGCCCGGGATCCGGCGCCGTGGCTCTGCCAGGACACTCCGGCCGGCCGGGCTGGCCTCTCAGGACGCCGAAGAGATGGGCCGGGCGCCGGCAGAGCTGCGCCGGGTCCTCTGGGGCGACGTGCCCGGTCACCGCTGAGCAGGCTGGAGTCGCTGTTCCTGCGGCGGCTCCGGGAGGCGCGGCTGCCGCTGCCGGAGACCAATGCCCCTGCCGGCGGGCGGCGGGTCGATTGCCGCTGGCCCGCCCACTCGCTCACGGTCGAGCTCGACGGCTACGCCTAGCACCACACCCGCCACGCCTGGGAGCAGGACCGCCGGCGCGAGCGGGAGGCCCGGGCCCGCGGCGACGAGTTCCGCCGATACAGCTGGGGCGACGTCGCGGAGGCGCCCCAGCCGATGCTCGCGGACCTCGCTTCGCTGCTCGGCCGCTAGCTCTTCCGCGCGCGGCTCGGCTGGACGCGCTTCGGCTCGCCGCGCTGCTTGCGGAAGTGCGGGGGCCAGGGGGCGTCGCCGAGGCCCTCCTCCTCGTCGCGGCGGGCGAGGTCGAGGAGCTGGTCGAGCGAGCCGGCGTGCGCGTCTATTTCCGCCGCGGGATCGCCGAGCTTCGCGACGCGGGCCGGGACCGTGTCGAGGCGGAGCTCCGCGGGCTCGACGTCGGGCACCTCGTCCCAGCTGACCGGGCAGCAGACTCGCGCGTCGGGGACGGGGCGGACCGAGTAGCCGGAGGCGATCGTGCGGTCGCGGGCGTTCTGGTTGTAGTCCACGAAGACGCCGTGGCGCTCCTCCTTCCACCACTTGCTGGTGGCGCGCCTGGGCTCGCGGCGCTCGACCTCGCGGGCGAGCGCGAGCGCGGCCCGGCGCACGTCGTCGTAGTCCCAGCGGGGCTCGAGCCGCACGTTGACGTGGATGCCGCGGGAGCCCGAGGTCTTCGGGAAGCCGACGAGGCCGTGCTCGGACAGCACCTCCTTCACGCGCATCGCGACCTTGCGCACGGTGCTCCAGCGGACGCCGGGCGTGGGGTCGAGGTCCACCCGCAGCTCGTCGGGGCGGTCGAGGTCGGCCCGCCTGACCGGGTGGGGGTTGAAGTCGACGACGCCCAGGTTGACCGCCCAGACGAGGTGGGCGGCGTCATTGGCGACCAGCTCCGTGGCGGTGCGGCCGCTGGGAAAGGTGAAGGTCGCGGTCTGAAGCCAGTCCGGCGCGTTCTTCGGCACGCGCTTCTGGAAGAAGAACTCGCCGCTGACGCCGTCCACGAAGCGCTTCATCGTCCCCGGCCGCTCGCGGAGCTGGTTCACCGCGGCCTCCTCGACCGCCATGTAGTACTCGGCCAGGTCGAGCTTCGTGTGTCCGGGCCTCGGAAAGAAGACCTTGCCGGGGCTCGAGAGGCGCACCTCCCGGCCGGCGACCTCGATCGTCGTGAAGTCCTTCTTGGCGGCCACCGCGGACATCTTCACCGATAGGACCGCGGAGCCCGCCCGGACTCATCGCCATCGCCCCGCATCCGCGCTGACAGAATCACGCGCGGAGGAGGAGGATGAGCACGGACGCAAGGAGGAGGCTCTCACTCGCGCTGGTGATCGCCGGCGCCGCCCTGCTGGTCGGCGGCGGCATCGCCCTGTACGCGCGCGAGGAGGTCTTCGACGCCGACCGCTTCTCGCAGACCGCCTCCGAGTCGCTGCGCGACGCCCCAGTCAGGGACGCCCTCGCCGACCCGATCGTCGAGCAGATCGTGAACGTCGGGCCCGACGAGCTCGTCAACGCGCAGCCGCTGCTCGAGGGGGCCGTCTCGGGCGCGCTCGAGACCGGGCCGTTCCGCAGGGTGCTCCGCGATGCCGCGCGCGCGGCGCACCGAACGCTCTTCGAGCGCGACGGCGACCAGGTCGTCCTCACGATCTCCGACCTGAACGTGGTGATCGTCGAGGCGGTCCGTGCACTCAACCCGAAGCTCGCGAAGAGGATTCCCGACGACATCGGACGCCGGCTCGTCGAGATCACCGAGAGCAAGCGCGCCCTGAAGGCGGCCCGGATCGCGGAGGACGTGCGGATCCTCGGACTGGTGCTGCCTCCGCTCGGCTTGCTGCTGCTTGCGGGCGGCGTCGCGACGGGACGGCGACCGGCGGCGGTCCCTGGTCAACGCCTGCGCCGCGGTCGCCACCGCTGCGGCCGTGGCGTTCGTCGCGCTGCTCGTCTCTCGCACCCTGCTGCTGCGCGAGCTTCTAGGACGAGACAGTTCACGATGCGGCCGCAGCGCTGTTCGACGCCTACGCGGGCGGACTACCAACTGGCTGCTCCTGGGCGGGGTCGTCGCGGTGGCCTTCGCCGCGGCGGCCACCGCGCAGGACCCGCAACCCCTGGAGCGCCCCCGCCGGCTGCTCCGCTGGATCGTCCGCACACCCGAGCATCGCGCCGCCCGGGTCGCCCGCGCGCTCGCGATCGGCCTCTTCAGCGTCATCGCGTTCCTCGAGCCCACCCTCGCCCTGCAGATCGTCGCTGTCTTCGCGGGCGCGGTCGGCCTCTACTGGGCCGTCGTCGAGCTGATCGCCGCGATCGCGCCCCGTCCCGGCGAGCGCGAGCGGGCCACCGAGCTCCTGCGCGAGCCGCGGCGCTGGGTTCCGGCGGCCGTCGGGATCTTGGTGCTGGCGGTTGCGGTGTTCGTCGCGATCCGGCTCACCGACGAGGACGAGCGCGACACCGCGCGGCCGGCCGGCCCGGTACGCGCCTGCAACGGCTATCCGGAGCTCTGCGACCGCACACTGGAGGACGTGGCGTTCCCGGCGACCCACAACGCGATGTCCGCCGCCGAGCTTCCCGGCTGGTTCACCCCCAACCAGCGGCGGGACATCCGCCGGCAGCTCGACGAGGGCATCCGTGCGCTGCTGATCGACACCCATTACGGCGTCAGCCGCAAGAGCGGGCCGGTGCTGACCGACCTCAGCCGGGAGGGCACGAGCAAGGTGCTGGAGGGCGTGCGCGAGGAGTTGGGCCCCGCCGCCGCCGAGCGCTTCCAGTCGCTTTCCACTCGCTTCGCCGAGAGCGGGGAGGGAGGGAGCCCGGGCCCCTACCTCTGCCACGTGGTCTGCGAGCTCGGCGCGATCCCGCTCGCCCGGGCGCTCGGCTGGGTGCGCGACTTCCTCGAGACCCACCCCGACGAGGTGCTGATCCTGTTCATCGAGGACAAGGTCTCGCCCGAGGACACCGCGCGGGCGTTCGAGGACGCCGGCCTGGTGCGCTACGCGTACGCCCACCGCCCGGGCACGCCGTTCCCCACCCTCCGCCAGATGATCGAGGCGGACAAGCGGCTCCTGGTGATGGCCGAGGTGGACGATGGAGGACGCGAGTTCCCCTGGTACCACGCCGGCTTCCGCCTCGCCCAGGAGACCCCATACACATTCAACAAGCCCAAGCAGCTCGCCCGGCCCGCGAGCTGCGCGCCCAACCGCGGCGGGCTGAACGCGCCCATGTTCCAGCTCAACCACTGGGTCGAGCAGGTACCGCGGTCGCCGGACACCGCCCAGAGGGTGAACCGCTTCGACTTCCTCCTGCGGCGGGCGACGCGAGTGCGGGGAGCGCCGAGGCCTGCTTGCCAACCTGCTCGCCGTGGACTTCTACGACCGGGGGGACGTGTCGAGGTCGCGCGCGTGTTGAATGGGCTGCCGCGGGACGCTCAGCCCAGCGTCCGCACGCGGGACTGAGCGAAAGGAGAGCGCGGTGGACGAGCTGACGACGATGAGGTACGAGGCCGATGGCCGCGTCGCGAGGATCACCCTCGACCGCCCCGAGCGCGGCAACGGGATCACGCTCGAGATGCCCCGCGAGCTGGCCGCCTGCGTCGAGCGGGCCAACCTCGACCCCGCGGTCCACGCCATCGCCCTCGCCGGCGAGGGGACGGGCTTCTGCGGCGGCTACGACCTCGTCGCCTCGGCGGAGGCGATGGAGAGCGGCTTCGGCGTTGACGACCAGCCCGAGGGGTCGCCGCTGGATCCGCTGGTGCAGGCCCGCAACCACGATCCCGGCGGCACCTGGGACCCGGTCGTCGACTTCCAGATGATGAGCCGCAACGTCCGCGGCTTCATGAGCCTCTTCCACTCCGAGAAGCCGGTGGTCTGCAAGGTCCACGGCTACTGCGTCGCCGGCGGCACCGACATGGCCCTCTGCTCCGACCTGCTCGTCGTCGAGGACCGCGCCAAGATCGGCTACCCGCCCGCGCGCGTCTGGGGCGTCCCGACGACGGCGCTGTGGGCCTACCGGATCGGCCCGGCACGGGCCAAGCGCCTGCTGCTCACCGGCGACTCGATCGACGGGACCACGGCCGTCGAGTGGGGCCTGGCGAGCGAGGCCGCGCCGGCCGGAGTGCTGGACGAGCGGTTCGAGTCCCTGCTCGAGCGGGTCGCCCGCCTCCCCGTCAACCAGCTCGTGATGCACAAGCTGCTCGTCAACCAGGCCCTCTACGCCCAGGGCCTACAGGCCACCCAGGCGCTCGGCACCGTCTTCGACGGCATCGCCCGCCACACCCCCGAGGGCTACGCCTTCCAGCGCCGCGCCGCCGAGGAGGGCTTCAAGCGGGCCGTCCGCGAGCGCGACGAGCCGTTCGGGGACTTCGGGCGAAGCCCGTAAGTCACCGAACACAGGTGGGTCGGGGACTTCGGGCGCTAGAAGAACTTCTCGAGCAGCGCCCTGATCGTGCCCTGGGTGCGGATCGTGTTGAGCCCGAGGCTGCTGTCCACGGCCTTCATGCCGAAGGGCGAGGTGGAGACCCCGGCGCGCGGCAGCCAGTAGAGCTCGGTGCCGTCGAGCTCGAGCAGGTCCTCCTCGCCGGCCAGCTCGAGCGCCGCCTTGCGCTCCGCCGCCTTCGGCTTCGCCGCGAGCAGCGCGACCTGCAGGCGACCCTCGGTCTTCGCGACGGCCCGCGGCGGGAACGGCTCGCGCGCGGCGATCGCCTGGAGCTGGGACGCGGTCCGGACGAAGGTGGGGACCTCGAAGCCGAGCTCGGCCTTCAACGCCTTCTCGATCGCGTCCCGGATCGCTTCCACGGAGCCCTTGGCCGAGAAGACGACGTTGCCGCTGGTGCGGAAGGTCGCCACGTCCTCGAAGCCGGCGGCCTCGAACGCCGCACGGAGTTGCTCCTTGCTCGCCTTGCGCGTGGAGCCGAGGTTGACCGCGCGCAGGAAGGCGGCGTGGGTGGGCATCAGGCGGTCTGCGACGCGGTTGCCTCGACGATCCGCACCCGCAGCGCGTTGACCTGCCGGCGCAGCCGGCCTGGCCCCGGGATCGGCCCGATGCCGGGCGCGCTCGCCCTGACGCTGAGCGTCGTCGCGTCGCCGGTGTCGAGGGCCCAGACCTCGATCCGCGAGGGCGAGGTGCGGCAGTCGAGCCGCCAGGCCTCCTCGCGGGCGCGCAGCTCGCCGCCGGTCTCGTCCGTGATCTCCCAGCCCGAGGACTCCAGCGCGGCCCGGCAGGCGGCGAGGGCCTCCTCCGCGCTGACTTCAAGCTCGATCAGCTCGGAATGCTTCGGCATGCCCGTCTAGTCGATCAGTCGCTTGGTCATCCGGCTGATGGCCACCCGCCAGAGGACCAGCGCGAACAGGAGCAGCGCGCCGAAGCGGAGCAGGTCCACCGCCTCGAAGCCGAAGGCGGCGCCCCGGACCAGCTCGACGAGCTGGTAGAGCGGGTTGAAGTTGGCGGCGACCTGGAGGCCCTCGGGGAGCTGGTCGATCGGGAAGAAGGTGCCGGCGACGAGGAAGAGCGGCGTGATCACGAGCGTCGTCACGTAGTTGAACTGGTCGATCTTCGCGACGCTCGCGGCGACCGTGATCCCGAAGGCCGCCCAGCCGAGCGCGGTGACGAAGCCGAAGATGGGCACAAGCAGCATCGCCACGGTCGGGTCGAGGCCGAAGCCCACGATCCCGACCAGCAGCGGGAAGCAGCCGAAGAAGCCGGACCGCAGGGCGATCCAGAGCATCTCGGCGGTGACCAGCTCCTCGACGTCCACCGGCGCCGCGAGGATCGCGTCGTAGGTGTTCTGGAAGCGCTCCTTGACGAAGGTGCCGAACATCGCCGGCAGCGCGCTGGAGAAGATCACCGCGGTCGCGACCATCCCGGTCGAGACGAACTCCGCGTAGCTGAGCCCGTCCACCCCGTCGATCAGCGTCGAGCCGAGCCCGACGCCGAAGGCGAGCAGGTAGACGACCGGCTCGAGGATGCTCGAGAACGCCGTCCCCTTCCAGTAGGTGCGGAAGTTCGCGACCTCGCGGCTCATCACGCCGCCGATCACGACCGGGTCGAGGCGGCGCACCCTGATCTTGCTCGCGGCGCCCCCGGCGATCGTTCCTGCGCTCACTCCGCCACCACCCCAATACGAAGGCGGAGCGATCCGCGGGCATCCGGGGCGGAGAGACGGATCACTCCGCCTCCTCTCCCGTCAGGCGGACGAAGACGTCCTCGAGGGTCGCGGCGCGGCGGACCGCGTCGTCGGGGATGGTGCCGTTGGCCGAGGCCTCGGAGCCGACGATCGCGATCGCGGGGCCGGCGGGCCGCACGACGAGGCCCTCGCTCTCCGCCAGGGCGCGAATCTCGGCGAGCCGGTCGGGCGGGCCGTAGACCTCGGCGGTCTCGCGGCCGGCGTGCTCGGCGATCAGGTCGCTCGGCTTGCCGCGGGCGACGATCTTGCCGTGCGCCATCACGGCGACCTCATCGGCGAGGCGCTCGGCCTCCTCGATGTAGTGGGTGGACATCAGGATCGTGGTCCCCTCCGAGCGCAGGCCGTCGATCAGCGACCACAGCTCGGTGCGGATCTGCGGGTCGAGCCCGACGGTCGGCTCGTCGAGCAGCAGCAGGCGCGGCCGATGGACGATCCCGCGCGCCAGCAGCAGCCGGCGGCGCATCCCGCCCGAGAGCTTGTCCACGGCGTCGTGCCGACGCTCGGTCAGCCGGGCCATGGCGAGCCCGCGATTCACGGCCTCTTGCACGTCCGGCGCCCGGTAGAGCCGCGCGAAGATCGAGAGGTTGTCCTCGACCGTGACGTCCACGTCGAGGTTGTCGAGCTGCGGCACCACGCCCATCTCGGCGCGTGCGGCCTTCGAGTCCCCCGGCAGCACGTGCTCCAGCACCCGGACCTCGCCCTCGTTCGCGATCGTCTGCCCGGTGAGGATCCGCATCGTCGTGGACTTGCCGGCGCCGTTCGGGCCGAGCAGGCCGAGGCAGATCCCTGCGGGCACGTCGAGGTCGAGCCCGTCAACCGCGGTGATCTCGCCGAAGCGCTTGACCACCCCGCGCAGCGAGATCGCGGGTCCCTTGTCTCCGTTCCCTTCCACCATCAGTTCAGAGTAGTGACCGCCGATCCGGCGGAGACTCATCGCGCCGCGGCGGCGCTAGGGCACCCGGTGGACTTCGAAAAGGTTGGTGCCGAGCTCCTGGCTCGGAAGGCCGGCGGTGACGGCGATCAGGTCCCCGGAGGCGGCGTAGCCGTTGTCGCGGGCGAACAGGGCGCAGTCGTCGAGCAGCTCGCGGAGGCTCTCCCAGGGCGGCGCCTGGACCGCACGGACGCCGAACAGCAGGTTGACGCGGCGGACAGTCTCGGGCCGGTGGGACACCGCCAGGACGGGGACGCTCGGGCGGTGGGCGGAGACGAGCCGGGCCGTGCGCCCGGAGCCCGTCGGGACGACGATCGCCTTGAGGTTGAGCCGGTAGGTGGCGGCGACGGTGACCTGGGCGACCGTCGAGGCGACGTCTTGCCCCTCCTCGACCCGCTGCCAGAGCCAGTCGCTGTAGGGGAGGTCGCGCTCGGCGACGCGGGCGACGCGGTCCATCACCCGCACGGCCTCGACGGGGTGCTCGCCGACCGCCGTCTCCTCGGAGAGCATCACGGCGTCGGTGCCGTCGGCGATCGCGTTGGCGACGTCGGTCACCTCGGCGCGGGTGGGGCGGTTCTGGCGGACCATGGTCGCCAGCATCTGGGTCGCGGTGATCGCGGGCTTCGAGGCGCGGCCGGCGAGCGAGATCAGGTGCTTCTGCGCGCGCGGCACCTCCTCGATCGGGAGCTCGACGCCGAGGTCGCCGCGCGCGATCATGATCCCGCTGTCGGCCACGGCGATGATCTCCTCGGCGCGCGCGGCGGCCTGGGGCTTCTCGATCTTGGCGACCAGCGGGATGTCGCCGCCGCGCTCGCGTATGCGCGCGGCGATGGCCTCGAGGTCCGACGGCCGCCGCACGAACGAGACGGCGAGCAGGTCCACTCCGCGCTCGCAGGCGAAGTCGATCCAGGCGTAGTCCTCCTCGCCGGACTGCGGGAGGTCGGCGTCGGCGCCGGGCAGGTTCACCCCCTGGTGGGAGCTGACCGCGCCCCCCGCCTCGATCTCCGCCGCGACCTCGCCTGCCTCGACGGCGGTGACCCTGAGGCGGACGCGGCCGTCGGCGAGGAAGATCGGGTCGCCCGGCTCGACCGCCCGGGCGAGCCCCTCCCACTGGACCGGCAGGCGGTCGGCGTCGCCCTCGGCCCCGTCGTCGTCGCCGAACAGGGTCACGGTGGAGGCGGAGTGCAGGACCGCGACGTCGCCCTTCAGCTCGCCGAGGCGCAGCTTCGGCCCGGGCAGGTCGCCGAGGACTCCGATCTCGCGCCCCAGCTCGGCGGAGACGGCGCGGATGCGCTCGATGTTCTCCGCGTGGTCGGCCGCCCCACCGTGGGAGAAGTTGAGCCGGAAGACGTCCACCCCCGCCAGCACCAGCTCTCGCAGCATCTCGGGCGAGCGGCTGGCGGGGCCGACCGTGGCGACGATCTTGGTGCGGCGCTCGGGCGCGCTCACGAGCCCGGCTCCAGGGTTTCCGGGTGATCGCGCAGCTCCGCCATCGAGTCGAATACCTGCCGGGCGCCCGCGTCGGCCAGCTCATCGCGCGAGTAGCCGCCGGTCAGGACCGCGACCGTTGCGATCCCGGCGCGCCTCGCCGCCTCGACGTCCCAGACCGAGTCGCCGACCATGACCGCCTCGTCCGTGCCGGCCTTCGCCATCGCCGCGCGCACGAGGTCGGGCTCCGGCTTGGTCCGCTCGACGTCGGCGGAGGTCGTCCAGCCGGCGACCAGCTCGCGCGCGCCGAGCAGGTCGAGGTAGTGGTCCACCTCGTCCTCCTTGGCCGACGAGGCGAGGATCACGGTCAGCTCGCGCTCGCTCAGGTCCTCGAGCAGGCCGCGGGCGCCGTCCAGGGGCTCGACCTCCTCGATCATCGCCATGTAGTGCGGCTTCTCGGCCGCGCGGATGTCGTCGCCCTGCTCGGACTCGACCTCCTCGCCGGCGAGCGCCGAGACGAGCTGGTCACCCCCCATCCCGATCGCGCGGTGGATCCGCCAGACCGGCAGGACCACCCCGTGCTGCCGGAAGGCGCGGTACCAGGCGAGGGCGTGGTGGTAGTTCGTGTCCACCAGCGTGCCGTCTATGTCGAGGATCACGGCGCTCATCGCGTGCCGGCGCGGGGCCGGGTCATCGCGGGGTGGCGGTGGAGGCGGGCATGTGTCCGGCGGGAGTCTCCTCCTCTTCGGGCGGAGACTGCTCCTGGACCTCCTGCTCGAGCCGCTCGATCGCCGGCAGGCGCCAGACCGCGCTGGCGAGGACCAGGCCCGCCGCGGCGGAGAGCAGGGCGAGGAAGAGCTGGCCGCCGGCGAGCTGGGTCAGCTCGAAGAAGTGGCGCAGCGGCTCGACGGCGAGGGCGAGCGCGTAGAGGGCGCCGAGGGCCGCCACCAGCGCCAGCATGTAGCTCTGGATCGCGATGTGCTCGCGGCCGGGGCCGCGCTCGAGCAGCAGGATGAAGCTGAGGCCGAGGATCACGAGCGTGGTGGTCGCCGCGGTGCGCCCCTCCTCGAGCGTGCCGCCGACGACCGTGTCGACCAGGAAGAAGCTGGCGAGCGATCCCGCGGCGATCGCCAGCCCGGCCGGCACCGCGAACGCAGCCAGCGCCTGCAGCAGGCGCCCCCGGTAGAGGGGCCCGTCGCTCGGCGCCAGCGCCAGCACGAACGAGGGGATCCCGATCGTCAGGAACGCCGCCAGCGTCAGGTGCCGCGGCAGGAAGGGGAAGGCGAAGCCCGGCACGGCGACGACGGCGATCAGGGTCGCGGCGTAGACCGTCTTGGTCACGTAGAGGCGGCCGAGGCGGTGGATGTTGCGCGCGATCCGCCGGCCCTCGGCGACCGCGCGCGGCAGCCGCGAGAACTGGTCCTTGAGCAGCACGATGTCCGCGATCCCCTTGGTGATCTGGGACCCCGAGCCCATCGCCACCGCGAGCCGGGCGCGCTTCAGCGCCGGCACGTCGTTGACGCCGTCGCCGATCATCGCCGTGAACCTGCCCCGCTCGGCCAGCGCCGACACCAGCGCCTTCTTCTGCTCGGGGCGGATGCGGCAGAAGATCGTGTTCGCCTCCGCGGCGCGCGCGAGGCCCGCCTTGTCCCCCGGGAGCTGGTCGCCCTCGATCACCCCCGCGTCCCGCGGGACCCCGACCGCGGCGGCGACCGCGGTCACCGTCTGGCGCGCGTCGCCCGAGATCAGCTTCAGGTCCATCTGCTGGTCGCGCATGAACGCGATCGTCTCGGCGGCGTCGGGCCGCAGCGTCTCCTCGAGCACGACCAGGGCCAGGGGCGCGACGGCGGGCGGAGGCTCGCTGTGGGGGTCGCCCGGCAGCTTGCCCGAGGCGCGCCCGAAGGCGACGACCCGGCGGCCGGCGCCCGTGTGCGCGTCGAGGCGCTGCTGAAGGGCGGGCGGCAGCTCCAGCGCTCCGCGTGCGGCGAGCACGTCGGGCGCGCCGAGCACGAAGGTCTCGCCGCCCGAGCGGCCGTCAAGCGTCAGCGCGCTCCACTTCCAGTCCGAGGAGAACGGGACCTCGGCCGAGACCCGCTCCGCCCTGCCCGGGTAGCGGCCCGCGATCGCCTCGAGGGTCCGGTTGCGCTCGCCGCGCTGGCGGCGAAGCGCGCCAGGGCCCGGTGCGCGGCGTCGGCGCGCTGCGGGTCGGCCACCTCGACCCCGGCCAGCTCCAGCTCGCCGCTGGTCAGCGTGCCGGTCTTGTCCACGCAGATCGTGTCCACCGCCGCCAGCGCCTCGGTCGCCGCCATCTGCTGGACGAGCGTGTCCAGCTTCGCAGGCGCACCGCGGCGACGGCGAGCGTCACCGACATCAGCAGCACGAGGCCCTCCGGGATCAGGGTGATCAGCCCGGCGGTCGCGGTCTGCGCTGCCTCCTGCAACGGTTCGCTGCGCGCGTTCAGCGCGAAGATCAGGACCGCGGCCAGCGGCACCATCAGCCAGGTGCTGGCGACGATCACCTTGTTCACCTCCTCCTGGAGCGGGGAGGGGGGATGGCGGAAGGCGCGCGCCTCGCCGGCGACCTTCTCGGCGTAGGAGTCCTCGCGCACCGCGTCCACCTCGTAGTAGCCGGAGCCCGAGATGCAGAACGAGCCCGAGAGCGCCCGCTGGCCCGGCCGCTTGCGGATCCCGTCAGCCTCGCCGGTGAGCAGCGACTCGTCGAGCGTCAGCCCGCGGCTCTCGACGACCTCGCCGTCGGCGATGAGCTGGTCGCCGGGCTCGACCCGGATCACATCGCCCGGGACGACCTCGTCGGCCCGCACCTCGGCCACCTGCCCGTCGCGGATCGCCTTCCCGCGCGGGGCGACCAGCAGCGCCAGGCTGTCGAGGGTCTCCTTGGCCTTCATCTCCTGGCGGATCCCGATGTAGCTGTTGAGGATCGCGATGAAGCCGAAGGCCGCGTCCGCCCACAGCCCCAGCGAGAGGATCAGGATGAAGAAGACGCCGATGATGGCGTTGAAGAGCGTGAAGACGTTGCCCGCGACGATGCTCGCCACCGAGCGGCTGGAGCGGTCCTCGACCGGCCCCAGCTTCTGCAGCCGCTTCGCGGCCGCGGCGCTGGAGAGACCGCCCGGATGGCTCTGTCACGCCGTAGCGGGCGCCCGCCGCACTGATAGCGCAGTGCGCCCGCGCGAGTAGCCGGCCAGAGTCGAAGCAATAGGGTTCGCGCCGATGGCGCTGAAGCTCGGACTCAACCTCGGCTACTGGGGGATCGGCCCTCAGGGCGACGAGGCCGTCGAGATCGTCCGGGAGGTGGAGAAGGCCGGTTTCGACTCGGTCTGGGCGGCGGAGTCCTACGGCTCCGACGCCGTCAGCGTCCTCGCCTACCTGGCCGCCAAGACCGAGACGATCCAGCTCGGCGCCGCGATCCTGCAGGTGCCCGCGCGGGCCCCCGCCGCCGCGGCGATGGCCGGGATCACGATCGACGCCCTCTCGGGTGGCCGCTTCATCTTCGGCTTCGGGCCCTCGGGCCCGCAGGTCTCGGAGGGCTGGTACGGCGTGCCCTACGCGAAGCCGTGGGGGCGCACGCGCGAGTACGTCGAGATCGTCAGGAAGATCGTCGCGCGCGAGGGCCGGTTGGAGCACTCCGGCGAGCACTGGACCCTTCCGCTGACCGAGGGCGAGGGCGTCACCGGCCAGGGCAAGGCGCTGAAGCTGAACGTCCACCCGCTCCGCAACGAGATCCCGATCTACGTCGGCGCGATCGGCCGCAAGTCGGTCGAGTTCGCGGCCGAGGTCTGCGACGGCTGGATCCCGATCTTCTTCTCGGTGGACGAGTGGGAGTCGGCCTGGGGCGAGCACATCGAGGCGGGCCTCGCCAAGGGTGGGCGTTCGCGCGAGGACTTCTCCGTCTCACCCTCGGTCCAGGTCGCGATCGACGGCGACGTCGAGTCGGCGCGGACCGTGGTCAAGATGGGACTGCTGCTCTACCTCGGCGGCATGGGATCCAAGAAGACGAACTTCTACGTGGACCTGACCCACCGCTTCGGCTTCGGCGACGCGGCGGACGAGGTCCAGTCCCTCTTCCTCGACGGCAAGAAGGAGGAGGCGTTCGCCGCGATCCCCGACGAGCTCGTCTCGGCCACCTCGATGATCGGGACCGAGGAGGAGGTCGCCGCGAAGGTCAAGGCCTTCGAGGAGCAGGGCGTGGACCGGCTGATCGTCTCGCCGGTGCACGGGACGCCCGAGGAGAGGCTGCACACGATCCGGCGCCTCTCCGAGATGGTCGGCGCCGGCGTCGCCTCCTAGGCCCGCCGGGGCGTTGGCCGCCCCCGCCCTATCCGTCGAGGGCCTCCGCGTCGAGCGCGGCGGCCGCGAGGTGCTGCACGGCGTCTCCTTCGCGGTGGAGCCCGGCAGCGTCGTCGGCCTGCTCGGGCCGAGCGGCTGCGGCAAGACGACGCTGATGCGGGCGCTGGTCGGCGTCCAGATCGTCGCCGGCGGGGAGGTCGCGGTCCTCGGCGAGCCCGCGGGCTCGGCCTCCCTGCGCGCCCGCGTCGGCTACGTGACCCAGGCCCCATCGGTCTACGGGGACATGAGCGTCGTCGAGAACCTGCGCTACTTCGGGCGGGTGCTCGGCGTCGGCCCCGGCCGGGTGGACGAGGTGATCGCCGTCGGTCGAGCTGGGCCCCTACGCGGGCCAGGTCGCCTCCAGCCTCTCGGGCGGCCAGCGCGCGCGGGTCTCGCTGGCTACGGCTCTGCTGGGCGAGCCGGAGCTGCTGGTCCTCGACGAGCCCACCGTCGGGCTCGACCCTGTGCTGCGCGAGTCGCTGTGGCGGGTCTTCCACCGGCTGGCGGACGCCGGCAAGACGCTGCTGATCTCGAGCCACGTGATGGACGAGGCCGGCCGCTGCGACCGGCTGCTGCTGATGCGCGAGGGGCGCCTGCTCGCCGCCGAGACCCCGGCCGAGCTGCGCGCCCGCACCGGCGAGGAGGACCTGGAGGCGGCGTTCCTGGCGCTGATCCGCAGCGAGGAGGGCCAGGGGGGCGCCGGGACCGAGGGGGAGGGGCCGTGACGCCGCGGATCGCGCTGGCGACGGCCGCGCGGGTCCTGACGCAGCTCCGCCGCGACCCGCGCACGATCGCCCTGCTGCTCGTGATCCCGTCGGCCCTGATCACACTGCTCCGCTTCGTCCTCAACGACCCCATCCAGTTCGACCGCCTCGGGGCCCCGATGGTGGGGATGTTCCCCTTCATCACGATGTTCCTGGTCACCTCGATCACGATGCTGCGCGAGCGCACGACGGGGACGCTGGAGCGCCTGATGACGATGCCGCTGGCGAAGCTCGACCTGCTGGCCGGCTACGGGATCGCGTTCGCGCTGGTCGCGGCCGTGCAGGCCACGATCACCGCGAGCGTCGCCTTCGGCCTGCTCGGCCTCGACGTGGAGGGCTCGGCGGTCGCGGTGGTCGCGCTGGCGGTCGCCAACGCCGTGCTCGGGATGTCCCTCGGCCTGCTGGTCAGCGCCTTCGCCACGACCGAGTTCCAGGCGGTGCAGTTCATGCCGGCCTTCGTCCTGCCCCAGATGCTGCTCTGCGGCCTGTTCGTCCCGCGCGAGCAGATGTCGGCGGCGCTCGAGGCGGCCTCCTACGCGATGCCGCTCACCTACGCCTTCGACGCCCTCGACCGGGTCGCCACCGACGGCTCGCTGGGGGCGGAGGGCCGCGTGGACGTGGCGGTGGTGCTCGGCATCACCCTGTTGGCGCTCGCGCTGGGAGCGGCCACCCTGCGCCGCCGCACGCCTTGAGGCTTTTGCGTAGTCTGCCGCGCCTGAGATGACTGATTCGGCCGTCCACGGATGAAGATCGGCGTCCCCAGAGAGACGGCCGAACGGGAGCGGCGCGTCGCACTCGTCCCCGATGTGGTCAAGCAGCTCGTCGCCAAGGAGCTGGACGTCGTCGTGGAGGCGGGCGCCGGCGCCGCGGCCTCGTACACCGACGATGCCTACGCGGAGGCCGGTGCCGAGATCGGCGACCCCTGGGGGGCCGAGGTCGTCCTCAAGGTCGCGCCCCCGACCGGCGAAGAGCTCTCGCGGCTGAAGCGGGGCCAGGTCCTGATCGGGTTCCTCCAGCCCCTCACCAACTCCGAGCTCGCTCGCTCGCTCGCCGCGGCCGGCGTCGTCAGCTTCGCGGTGGAGTCCGTTCCGCGGATCACCCGCGCCCAGTCGATGGACGCGCTCAGCTCCCAGGCCAACCTCGGCGGCTACATGTCGGTCCTGATCGCCGCGCGCGACTCCGGCCGGCTGTTCCCGATGATGACCACCGCCGCCGGGACGATCGCCCCGGCCAAGGTTCTCGTCCTCGGCGCCGGCGTCGCCGGGCTGCAGGCGATCGCGACCGCCAAGCGCCTCGGCGGCGTCGTCACCGGCTTCGACGTCCGCTCGGTCGTCAAGGAGCAGATCGAGTCCCTGGGGGGCCGCTTCCTCGAGGTCGAGGCCGTCAAGGACGCCGAGGGCGAGGGCGGCTACGCGCGGCCCCTGACCGAGGAGGAGAACGAGAAGCTGCGCGGCGAGCTCGCGACCGCCGCGGCGAGGCAGGACGTGATCATCACCACCGCCGCCATCCCCGGCCGCGACGCGCCGCTGCTGATCACGGCGGATGCCGTGCGCGGGATGAAGCCCGGCTCGGTGATCGTGGACATGGCCGCCGAGACCGGCGGCAACTGCGAGCTGACGAGGGCCGGCGAGACAGTGGAGGAGAACGGGGTCAAGGTGATCGGCCCGGTCAACCTGCCGAGCGAGATGGCTCCCGACGCCTCCGCCCTCTACGCCAAGAACCTCGCCAACCTGCTCGAGCTGATCGTGGAGGAGGGCAAGCTCAACCTGAACTTCGAGGACGAGGTCGTCGCCGGCTCCTGCCTCACCAACGAGGGCGAGATCGTCAACGAGCGCGCCAAGGAAGCTGCCGGCGGAGGAGGCTCCTGATGGATCTGAGCACCGAGATCATCATCTTCGTGCTGGCCGCGTTCGTCGGCTTCGAGGTGATCTCGAAGGTGCCGACGACGCTGCACACCCCGCTGATGAGCCAGACGAACGCGATCCACGGGATCGTGATGCTCGGCGGGCTGATCGTGATCGGCCTCTCCGACAACGTGCTCGACAACGTGATCGGCACGATCGCGATCGCCTTCGGCACGATCAACATCGTCGGCGGATTCATGGTCACCGACCGGATGCTGGGCATGTTCACCCGCAAGCCGAAGCCGAAGGCCGCTGAGGAGAAGGCCACTGTCACGCCCGAGGAAGCGGGGTCCGGCCAGTGAGCGGTTTCCCGCTCGCCGTGCTCGAGCCCGGCTCGGCCAGCGTCCAGTACCTCTACCTCGCCGCCGTCGTCCTGTTCATCTACGGGGTGCGCCAGGGCACCCACCCGACCACCGCGAAGCGCGGCAACCTGATCGCCGCGGGCGGCATGGCGATCGCGGTGATCACGACACTGCTTCTCGACGGCATCGGCAATTGGGGGCTGATCGTCCTGGGGATCGCCGTGGGCACCGCGGTCGGCGTGACGGCCTCGATCCGCGTCCAGATGACGGCGATGCCGCAGATGGTCGCGCTCTACAACGGCGTCGGCGGCGGCGCGATCGCGCTGATCTCCTGGGCCGAGCTGCGCCACGCGCTCGAGCTCGGCCATGGCCTCGAGCTCGAGACGCTGATCCCCATCCTGCTCTCGGCGGTGATCGGCTCGATCTCGTTCTGGGGCTCGAACATCGCCTTCGCCAAGCTCCAGGACCTGATCCCGTCCCAGCCGCTCAAGCTGCCGGGCCAGCAGATCCTGAACGCGCTGCTGCTGATCGGGATCGTCGCCGCCTGCGTCAGCCTCGCAGTCGACCACGACGATCCCTCGCAGGCCGTCTTCATCGGAGTGCTGATCGCGGCGGCGCTGCTCGGCAACCTGGTCGTGCTGCCGATCGGCGGGGCCGACATGCCGGTCGTGATCTCCCTCCTCAACGCCTTCACGGGGATTGCGGCGGCAGCCGCAGGATTCGCGCTCGACAACATCGCGCTGATCGTCGCCGGCACGCTCGTCGGCTCCTCCGGAACGATCCTCACGCTCGAGATGGCGACCGCGATGAACCGCTCGGTCGGCAACATCCTCTTCGCCGGCTTCGGCGGGGCCCCCACCACCGGCGGCCCCTCCGGCGAGGAGCGCCCGCACAAGTCGATCGGCCCGCAGGATGCGGCGATCGCGCTCGCCTACGCCGACTCGGTCGTGATCGTGCCCGGCTACGGCCTCGCCGTCGCCCAGGCCCAGCACGCGGTCAAGGAGATGTGCGACGAGCTCGAGAAGCGCGGCGTCACGGTCAACTACGCGATCCACCCGGTCGCCGGGCGCATGCCCGGCCATATGAACGTCCTGCTCGCGGAGGCCGACGTGCCCTACGAGAAGCTCAAGGAGATGGACGAGATCAACCCGGAGATGCCGCGCACCGACGTCGCGGTGGTGATCGGGGCCAACGACGTCACCAACCCGGCGGCCAAGACCGACCCGAACTCGCCGATCGCCGGGATGCCGATCATCAACGTCGACGAGGCCCACCAGGTGATCGTGATCAAGCGCTCGCTCAGCCCCGGCTTCGCCGGCATCGACAACGACCTCTTCTACGAGGAGAACACCTCGATGCTGTTCTCCGACGCCAAGGCCGCGGCCCAGGAGATCGCGGCCGAGGTCGAGAAGCTCTAGACGCAGTACGGTTCGCCCATGCTGAAGAGGGGTCCGGGAGAGGGCTGGGTCGTCTTCGCCGGCGTCGTGCTGATGCTGGCCGGGGCCTTCAACGTGATCGACGGCCTCGTCGCGCTGACCAAGGACGAGTACTTCCGCGACGAGCTGCTCTTCGCCGACGTCGGGACCTGGGGCGCCGTGGTGCTCGGGATCGGCCTCGTCCAGATCGTGGCCGGCGCCGGCGTGCTCGCCCGCGCCACCTGGGCGATCCTGTTGGGGATCCTGTTCGTGTTCGCGAACTCGCTGGTGCAGCTCGCCTGGTTCGCGCACTTCCCGCTCTGGTCGGGGGCGATCCTCGTGCTCAACCTCTTCCTGCTCTACGCGCTGCTGGTCCCGGCGACCGCCGAGGACTGAGCCGCTTCTGCGAGGGGGCGACCCGCCGGGCTAGTCGCGGGGGCGGCGGAAGCGCGGTAGCGCCAGGCCGATCACGAAGCCGAGCAGGCCGACGAGCAGCAGGGCGAAGATCAGCGGCGTCTCCGTCTCGGAGAAGAAGAACTTCACGGCGACCTTCTGCGAGTTCTGGAGGATGAAGATCGCGGCCAGCACCAGCGCGGCGATCCCCAGGTAGAGGCGCCACTTCGAGCCTGCCGGGGCCGGTCCTCCTGACACGGCCGCGACCCTAGCACGGGCCCGGCCCCGGCCCGGCCTGAGATCCGGCACGCTCTGCGCGCCTCCCGCGCGCCCGCGTCCTGCAGCCTCGCCCGCGTGCGGGCACGCGCGACACCGCTGGGCTCCGAGCGGGGCCAGGCCACCCCGGAGTGGCTCGGGCTGGTGCTGCTCGTCGGCCTGCTGCTCGCCGCGCTGCTCTGGGCCGCCGGAGCCGCCCTGCCGCGCGTGCCGCTCGCGGGCGCGGTGCTCGAGCGGATGGTCTGCGCGGTCCGCCTCGCCGACGACTGCCGTTCGGAGCCCGCCCTGCGCGCGTCCTACGGCGCCGACCTCGCCGTGGCGCTGCGCGCCCACGCCCCGACGCTGCTCTACGAGCCCGGGATGCGGGCGCTGCCCGTGGACTACCGGCGCTGCCGCGAGGACTCCTGCGCGGAGGGCTCCGCGGACGGCCGCGTGACCCGCGCCGCGTCCGGCGAGCGCACGGCCGCCTTTACCCACGTGATCGACTGCCGCCGGGGCGCGCCGCCGGCCGCGGCGAGCGGCGCGGACTGCTCGGGCGAGCGCGCCGGCAACCTCTATCTCCAGTACTGGCTCTACTACCCGGGCAGCGCCACGGCCGAGGGCTCGACGCCGCTCAAGCCCCTGATCCGCCGCGCCAGCGCCGCCCTCGGCAAGCCCACCTACCACCCCGACGACTGGGAGAGCTACCAGGTGCGGATCGGGCCGTCCGGCCGCTTCGCCCGGGCCAGCTCGCACCACTCCTACAGCTACGAGCTCGGCGGCTCGGGCCTGATCCCGGGCCACCGGCTCTTCCGCCGCGCGGACGGCGCGATCGGGCTCAAGCGCAGGCCCGAGGCCGTCAACGGCTGGGGCCCCGAGATGGGCACGCTCTACGTCTCGGGGGGAAGCCACGCCGGCAACGCCCGCGTCAACCGGACCGTGGCCCGCTCGACCCGCGACGGCCGCCTCGTCCTGATCCCGCTCGCGCGGCTGGCCCGTCGCGAGCGCGCCGGGTTCGCGGTCACCCCGCCGTGGCGCAAGCGCGTGTTCTTCGACCCCGAGTACGCGGGGACGGACTGACGGGCGGCCAGGCGCCTACTTCGGCGCCATCCGCAGCGCGCCGTCGAGGCGGATGGTCTCGCCGTTCAGCATCGTGTTCTCGGCGATGTGCACGGCGAGCTGCGCGTACTCCTCGGGGAGGCCGAGGCGCGAGGGGAAGGGGATCGTGGCCCCGAGCGCGTCGCGCGCCTCCTGGGGCAGGGCTGCGAGCAGGGGAGTGTCGAAGAGCCCTGGGGCGATCGTGTTGACCCGGATGCCGCGACTCGACATGTCACGGGCCGCGGGCAGAGTCAGCCCGACGATGCCGCCCTTCGAGGCGGCGTAGGCGACCTGGCCGATCTGGCCGTCGAAGGCCGCGATCGAGGCCGTGTTGACGCAGACGCCGCGCTCGCCGCCCGCGTCGGGCTCGTTCCCGTTCATCGCGTCGCAGGCGAGGCGCAGCACGTTGAAGGTGCCGACCAGGTTGACCTTGATCACGTTGTGGAAGATCTCGAGGTCGTGCGGGCCCTGCTTGCCGGCCGTCCGCTGGGCCCAGCCGATGCCCGCGCAGCAGACCGAGATGCGCAGCCCGCCGTCGGCCTCGGCCGCGGCGTCCACGGCCCGCTGCACGGGCTCGGGCTCCATCACGTTCGCCTCCAGGAACCGGGCCCGCTCGCCCAGCTCCGCGGCCAGCGCCTCGCCCTTCTCCGCGTTGAGGTCGGCGATCACCACCGAGGCGCCGCGCGCGTGCAGCGCCCGCGTGGTGGCGGCGCCGAGCCCGGAGGCCCCGCCGGCGACGAGCGCCCCTGCTCCTTCGACCTTCATCGGGCGGGGAGCCTACGAGATCGCGGCGGTCGCCCGCTCGCCGGCCCAGCTCCCAGCTCATACCTTCCCTCGATCCGGTCAGCCCGGCGCAAGCTCCTCGATCAGCGCGCCCAGGTGGTCCGGCGCGGTGATCGGGGTGAGGACCGGGAGGGTGATGCCGCCGGCCACGAAGGCCTCGAGGCGCTCCCGCATCTCGGCGGGCGAGCCGAGGACGAACATGTCCTCGATCAGCTCCCAGGGAGCCAGCTCGGCGGCCTTCTGCCGGTCCTTGGCGGCCCAGGCCTCGACCATCGGGTCGATCTTCTCGCCGTGGCCGAGCCAGCGGTAGAAGGCCTCGTAGACGGGCACGGTGATGTAGGAGGAGAACATGAAGCGGGCGATGGGCTCGACCTGCTCGCGCTCGCCGGCGAGGCAGAAGAAGCGGCAGAGCAGCTCGAAGCCCTCGGGCGCGTCACCGAGCTGGGCGGTCACCCGCGGCAACCCGGAGAGGGGGAGGAAGTTGGTGAAGGCGCCGTCGGCCTTCTCGACGGCGAGGCGCAGCATCTTGCCGCGCAGGGCGGCGAGGATGATCGGCACCTCGTGGGCCGGCGCCGTCTCGAGCTTGAAGCCGTCCACGCGCTCGCCGCGCAGGACCGGTCGCAGGAAGTCGAGCGCCTGCGACATGCGCGTCAGCGGCTTGCCGAAGGGCATCCGGTTCCAGCCCTCGACGATCCGGTCCGAGGAGGCGCCGATGCCGAGCGCGAAGCGGCCCGCCGGACGCGTCCGCGAGCGCTGCGGCCTGCATCGCCAGCAGCGCCCGGCCCCGCAGCGGCACGGCCACGACGCCGGTGCCGAGCCGCGCCCGCTCGGTCCACTCGCAGCACAGCGCGAGCGGAGTGAAGCCGTCCGGGCCGCTCGTCTCGCCCGACCAGATGTCGGTGTAGCCGGCGGCCTCGGCCCGCCTGACGTGCTCGGCCGTGCCGGCGAGCGGGGTCATCGGCAGCGGCAGCGTCAGTCCCCAGCGGCTCACGGTCGCGCGACCCTACATCACGACATCGGTCCCGGCCCCGCCTGCCCGGCCTCCGAGCGCCCTGCGCCCGCGCCGCACGGATCGCATAGAGTCGCCGCGATGGAGAGCACGAAGCTCAGCCGCTCGGAGCTGCTGGGGATCGTCTGCGCCGTGATCCTGGTCGGCAGCCTCTTCCTCGAGTGGTTCTCGCTCGACACCGAAAACGTTCAGCGCGACGAGAGCGAGGACTGGGTCTGCGGTACCGGCGACAACAGCTGCACGGGCTTCGAGACCTTCCCGATCCTGCGCTGGCTCCTGATCGCGGCCGCCTCGGCCCCGCTGATCCTCTCCTACATCGTCGTGCGGGAGAAGTCGCTCTCCTGGCCGCGCGGCGAGATGACGGCGGTCGTCGGCCTGACCGCGTTCGTGCTGATCGCGTACAACGGGCTGATCGACACGCCCTCGTCGAACGACATCGGCGTCAACCTCTCCTACGGCTACGTGATCGCGCTCCTCGCCGCGCTCGGGATCTTCATCACCGGCGGCCTGCGCGCAGTGGACAGCGGCGGCGGGGCCCGGCGCAAGCCCCCCGCGACGTTCTAGCCTGCCCACTCATGGAGAACTCCGAAGAGCACGTGATCTCGCATGACGTCCGCTCCGGCGCCAAGCCTGACCGCAACCTGGCGCTCGAGCTGGTCCGCGTCACCGAGGCCGGGGCCCTGGCCGCGGGGCGCTGGATCGGCCGGGGCGAGAAGGAGTCCGCCGACGGCGCCGCGGTGGACGCCATGCGCCTGATGCTCGACACCGTGCCGATGGACGGCGTCGTCGTGATCGGCGAGGGCGAGAAGGACGAGGCGCCGATGCTCTACAACGGCGAGGAGATCGGGGACGGCAGCCCGCCGCGCGTGGACATCGCCGTCGACCCCCTCGAGGGCACCACGCTGACGGCGCGCGGGATGCCCTCGGCCCTCTCGGTGATCGCGCTCTCGCCGCGCGACACGATGTTCGACCCCGGGCCCTGCGTCTACATGGAGAAGATCGCGACGGGCCCGAGGTCCGCCGACCTGATCAGCCTCGACGACCCGCTCGAGGACGTGATCAACAGGATCGCCGAGCGCAAGGGCGGGGAGCCGGGGGACGTCACCGTGATCATGCTCGACCGCCCGCGCCACGCCGAGGCCGTGGAGGCCCTGCGCGAGGTCGGCGCCAGCATCCGCTTCATCTCCGACGGCGACGTTGCCGCGGCGCTCTTCGCGGTGATGCCGAACACCGGGATAGACCTGCTCTGGGGCGTCGGCGGCACTCCCGAGGGCGTGCTCTCCGCCGCCGCGATCAAGTGCCTCGGAGGCCGCATCCTCGGCCGCCTCTGGCCGCGCGACGGCGACGAGCGCAAGGCCGCCGAGGACGCCGGCTACGACATCTCCCGCGTGCTCGACACCGATGACCTCGTCGGCGGCGACGACGCCTTCTTCGCCGCCACCGGGGTGACCGACGGCGACCTGCTCGACGGCGTCCGCCGTCTCGACGACGGCGCCGCCACCACCGAGTCGCTGGTGATGCGCTCCCGCTCCGGCACGGTCCGCCGGGTCCAGGCCACCCACGACGGGCCGAAGCTGCGCGAGATCACAGCCGGTCTCTACGGGTAGCCGCAATCGCGCACTTAGTCGCGCTATGCGCGATCAACCGCGCGATATGGCTCTGATCCGAGGCCACGTGTCAACCGAGCGCTTCCCGGATACGTAAGAACGTCTATGGCACGAACCAAGCGCAGCAAGACACTCGTCGCCGGCGCGACCGGCTACATCGGGCGCAAGCTCACCCTCGCGCTGGCCGAGAGGGGCGAGGCGCCGCGGGCCATGGCCCGCACCCCCGGCAAGGCGAAGGACCTCGCCGAGGCCGGGGCGGAGGTCGTCCCGGGGGACGTGCTGCGCCAGGCGAACCTGCATGACGCGCTGGACGGAGTCGAGACCGCCTACTACCTCGTGCACTCGATGGGGCGCGGGGGAGAGGGCGACTTCGCCGACCAGGACCGCACGGGCGCCGAGAACTTCGCCGAGGTCGCGGCCGGGAGCGGGGTGGAGCGCATCATCTACCTCGGGGGCCTCTCCGACGGAGGCTCGAAGCACCTCGAGAGCAGGCACGCCACGGCCGATTACCTCGGCTCGACCGGCATCCCGGTCACCTACTTCCGCGCCGCAGCCGTGATCGGCGCCGGCAGCGAGTCCTTCCGGACCCTCTACTACCTGGTCAAGCGCCTGCCGTTGATGGTCACCCCCAAGTGGGTCAGCAACCGCACGCAGCCGATCGCGATCGGCGACGTGGTCGAGTTCCTGCGCAGGGCGCCCGAGGTCCGCAAGGCCAAGGGCCGTGAGATCGACATCGGCGGGCCCGACGTCACCACCTACGGCGGGATGATGGACGCCCTCGCGAAGGAGCTGGGCCTGCGCAGGCGCTTCAAGGTCCCGGTCCCGCTGCTGAGCCCGAAGCTCTCCTCCAAGTGGATCGGCTTCGTCACGCCCGTGGACGCGGACGTCGCCGCCCCGCTGGTCGAGGGGCTCTCGGTGGAGACCGTCGTCAAGGACCACGCGGGCATGGACCTGTTCGACTTCGAGCGCATCCCGATGGTCGAGGCGATGCGCCTCGCCATCGAGGAGGGCGGCGACGAGCTCGACTGAGGCGGTCCAGCGCCGGCGCCTCAGGCGTGCTCGTAGGCCCCGGTGCGGTCGGGGCGAAGGGGAGGGAGGTCGCCGCTCTCGAGCGAGCGCATGAAGCCGCGCGTGACCAGCACGTGGATGCGGAGCTGGGTCTGCGAGTAGAACCAGGCGCCGAGCCGGGCGAACCAGCCCGAGCCCCGCAACAGAGGGTAGAAGTTCGCCACCGACGCGCGGATCCGCAGCTTCCCCTCGCCCGAGCCGGGCTCGGCCTCGATCCGGCGGACGTCTATCCGCAGGTAGCCACGCCCGCGCCCCTCGCCGGAGACGAGGACACCGCGCTCGATCGGCCAGGTGACCCGCCCGAAGCCCGGGCCGGTGTCGTAGATCGGCGGCCGGAACCGCAGCAGCACCAGCCGGCGCCACCCGAGCACCACATAGCGGCCGCTGCGGGAGTACCCGACGCGCAGCAGCCCCAGCGAGATCCGGCCGAGGTAGCGCCAGTAGGCCCGAGCGAGGCGCTCCAGCGTCGCGGGCGTCCACAGCTCCTCGAGCTGGTCCCCGGGGATCGCGATCTCCGCCTCCTGCACCGAGCGCAGCGGCCCGGCGGGCGTGACGGGGCCCTCCTCCGGATCGGGCAGGATCGTGACGGTCGGGCTGTCTCCCTTGACCTCAGCCATGGCTCACGCGGGGCATGCCCGTTGCGCGCGCTCCCTACCCATCCAGCGGCAGGGTGCCGGTGTCGTCGCGCTCGTGGCGCAGCGAGTTGATCACCGCCCCGGCCAGCAGTCCGAGGCTGACCGCGTAGAACCAGATCAGCGCGACGAGGATGAAGCCGAGGGTGCCCCCGATCCGGTTGAGGTCGGAGACGCTCGTCAGGTAGAGGGGGAAGGCGTAGTTCGCGATCGAGAGCGCAGTCGTGAAGAAGAGCGCTCCCGGCCAGACGGAGCGCCAAGGCATGTGGCCCTTCGGCACCGCCCAGTAGATCGCGCAGACGACCACGAAGTTGACCGCGAAGCCGCCTACGACGAAGATCGCCGTGCGGACGAAGTCGAGCTCGTCGAGCCCCCAGGGCAGATCGTCGGCGCTGGAGAGCGCCGCGCTCTCGACCGCGGGCACGGCGACGCTGGCGGCGAGCAGCAGGGTCAGCGCCAGCAGCATCACGAGCGCGAACCGCTTCTGCGCGACCCAGCTCCTGCACTCCACGTGGTAGATGCGGCAGAAGGCGGTGTCCATCGCGCCCCAGAACGAGGCGCCGATCCAGATTCCGCCGAGCGCCGCCGCGACGCCGATCGTCGTCGAGCTCGAGCGCACGCGGTCGATCGCGTTGGCGAGCGCCTCCTGCTCCACGTCCGGGAACAGCCGCTGGAGGTCGAGGATCACGCTCTGCTCGATCTCGGAGCTGTTGACCACCTGGCCGAACACGAACAGGACCAGGAGCGCGAACGGGAAGATCGCCAGCATCAGGTTGTAGGCGATCATCCCGGCGAGCCCGGTGATGTTCTCCTTGTACGCGCGGTTCCAGAACGCGATCGCCCAGGGGTGCCGCCAGGGTCCGCGCCGCGGCCGCCCCCGGCTCGGAAGGGAGACGCTCATCCCTGACGAACGTCCACGGGGGCGCCGGCGAGCGCGTGGCCGGAACTTCCCCGCACGCCGCGGGTTTCCCCTCCAGCAAGCGGAGTTTGCGGCTCAGGCTCGCTCTTGCCTATAAAAAATGAAGTGGCTAGGATGGGAAAGCCTCGGTCGCCTGAGGTGCTTCAACGGTAAAGGTTCGGGGAAACCGTACGAGGACTGACAGCAGAACCCGGAACTGGGTATACGTGATCGGAGCCGGCCCGGGCGCCCCGGGCGGCAAGGAAGGAAGAGCTGAACGGATGCTAGTTGCGGAGCTGCAGGAACTGGAGGAAGTGAAGACGCTGGTCACCAAGGGCCAGCAGCTCGGCGTCCTCACGTTCGGCGATGTCGCCTCGGCGGTCTCCGAGGTCGAGCTGGACGAATCCGACGTCGAGGACCTCTACGGGCATCTCGAGAAGTCCGGCATCGAGCTGGTCGAGGACCTCGACCCCGCCCAGAAGGACGCCGCCGAGAGCGAGCGCTCCGACGGCAAGCGGGGCGGCCGCAAGAAGAAGGCGGCGCTGGACCTGAAGCCGGACATGACGACCGACTCGCTGCAGCTCTTCCTCAAGGACATCGGCAAGGTCCGCCTGCTGACCGCGGCCGAGGAGGTGGATCTCGCCAAGCGCATCGAGCGCGGCGACCTCGACGCCAAGCAGAAGATGGTCGAGTCGAACCTGCGCCTCGTGGTCTCGATCGCCAAGAACTACCGCAACCAGGGCCTGCCCTTCCTCGACCTGATCCAGGAGGGCACGCTGGGCCTGGTTCGCGCCGCCGAGAAGTTCGACTACCGCAAGGGCTTCAAGTTCTCGACCTACGCGACCTGGTGGATCCGCCAGGCGATCGCCCGCGCGCTCGCCGACAAGGCGCGCACGATCCGCATCCCGGTCCACGTGGTCGAGAAGCTGAACAAGATCGGCCGCGCCGAGCGCAAGCTCGTCACCGAGCTGGGTCGCGAGCCCACCCCGGAGGAGATCGCCGAGGTCACCGGCATCGAGCCCGACGAGGTCGACTCGATCAAACGCTCCGCCCAGGCCCCGGTCTCCCTGGAGAAGCCGGTCGGCGACGAGGAGGAGTCGGAGTTCGGCCAGTTCATCGCCGACGAGCGCGCAGAGTCCCCCTTCGAGCGCGCCGCCGAGCTGCTCACCAAGGAGGCGCTCAAGGAGGCCCTCGAGAACCTCTCCTATCGCGAGCGCCGCGTGCTCGAGCTCCGCTACGGGCTCGGCGGCGAGCACCCGCGGACCCTGGACGAGGTCGGCCGCACCTTCAACGTCACCCGCGAGCGGATCCGCCAGATCGAGAACCAGTCGCTGAAGAAGCTCCAGTCCCTCGCGGAGGCACAGAAGCTCCGCGAAGTCGCCTGAGCCTGGAGCCCGGCTGATGGCGGAGCGGCCCGGCCCCGACGATGATTGGGGCGACCGCGAGCTGCGCGACGCCTCCCGCCGCACCCGGCTCGCAAGCGAGCGCACCCAGCTCGCCTGGTGGCGCACGGGGCTGACCGCCCTCGCCGTCGCGCTCGGCGTCGGTCGGGTCATCCCCGAGCTCGACCCCGGTGTCACGCGGTGGCCCTACAGCCTGGCCGGCGTCGGCTTCGCCCTCTACGGCGTCGCGCTGATCGCCTACGGGTCGCTTCGCTCCCGCGCGGTCGAGCGCTCGCTGGCGGCGGGCCGCCAGATGCCCTCCGACCGCCTGCTTGGAACGCTGACGGTGAGCGGTGCGGCGCTCGGCCTTGCGACCGGTCTGCTGATCGTCCTCGACTGACGCGGCGGGGAGGGCCGCCAGCCGCAGGCCGGCCGGTCGCGCGCTCTGGGTGACGACTCTCACCCAGCGCGGCGCGGCCAGGGGTTACAAACACCGTATGCCTGCGACCGAAGCTCCCCCCGCGACCGAGACGCTCCGCTTCGAGCGGCGCTTCCAGGGCTTCGCAAACGGCGCCCTCGGGGGCTACGTCGCCGGCGCGGTGGCCGAGCGCATCGACGGCCCCGCCGAGGTGAACCTTCGGAGCCTGCCCCCGATGGACCGGGAGCTGGCGCTGCGCGAGAGCGGGGAGGAGGGCGAGCTCGTCCTCGCGGCGGGCGAAATCGTCGTAGCGGATGCCCGCCCGGCGGGGTTCGAGCTCGAGGTGCCCGCTCCGCCGAGCCTGGAGGAGGCGCTGGCCGCCTCGGCGCACCCGATCCACGAGGAGGCCGGCCATCCCTACCCGGGCTGCTTCGCCTGCGGGCCCGGCCGGGAGGCCGGCGACGCCCTGCGGCTCTTCATGGGCCGCCGCTCGCCCGGCTCATCCGAGCTCGTCGCCGCGTGGACGCCCGACGAGGCGCTCGGGGGCCACGCCGGCGAGCTCACGACCGCGATGGTCTGGGCGGCCCTCGACTGCCCCACGATCTGGGCGGCGTGGGCGACCAGCGAGCCGGCCGCCCACCCCGAGCACGCCCTGACGGTGCTGGCGCGCCAGCGCGTCGAGATCCTCGCTCCGGTCCCCGCGGGGGAGCCCGCGATCGTCGGCGCCTGGGAGGCCGAGCACTCGGGGCGCAAGCACCTCTGCGGCGCTGCGATCCACACGGCAGCGGGTGAGCTGCTCGTCCGGGCCGACTCGCTGCTGATAGACGTGCCGCGCCCGACCGCGTAGCGACCACGGGTCAAGCTCGCCGCCTTCCCGGCCGATAGGCGCGGTGATGGCATTCGAGATCGATCAGGCGCTCGCCTACACGGTCGAGCGGGAGGGCTCCGACCTCCACGTCAAGGCGGACTCGCCTCCGGTCGCCCGCGTCCACGGCGGCCTCTTCGCCCTGCAGGGCTTCGGAGAGCTGACCGGACAGGAGACCGAGAAGGCCCTGCACCAGATCGCCGACCAGGACCACCTGACGGAGTTCGAGGCGAGCGGCGAGGTGGATTTCTCCTACGAGCTCCCGGGGGTCTCCCGCTTCCGAGTCAACGCCTTCCGCCAGCGCGGCGAGGTCTCGATCGCCCTGCGCGCGATCCCGTTCTCGGTGCGGACGATCGACGAGCTCGGCCTGCCGCCCGTCGTCCGCCGGCTGGCGGACGAGCCCCGCGGGATCATCCTGCTCACCGGCACGACCGGCTCGGGCAAGTCCACGACCCTGGCGGCCATGATCGACCAGATCAACTCGACCCGGGCGAAGCACATCGTCACCCTCGAGGACCCGATCGAGTACCTGCATCGCGACAAGATGTCGATCGTCAACCAGCGCGAGGTGGGCTCGGACACGAAGAGCTTCGCGCAGGCGATGCGCCGGGTCCTGCGCCAGGACCCCGACGTGATCCTGATCGGCGAGATGCGGGACGAGGAGACGGTTCGCACCGCCCTCTCGGCCGCCGAGACCGGCCACCTCGTGCTCTCCACGCTGCACACCCTGGACGCGACGGAGACGATCAACCGGATCATCGACTTCTTCCCGCCGCACCTCCAGCAGCAGGCGCGGGTGATGCTGTCCTCGACGCTGCGGGGCGCGATCTCGCAGCGGCTCGTCCCCCGGGCCGACCGCGAGGGCCGCATCGCCGTCTCCGAGGTGATGGTCGTCACCGGGCGGGTCCAGGACCTGATCCTGAACCCGGATGAGACCGGGCGGATCAGCGAGGTGATCGCGGAGGGCGACTACTACGGGATGCAGACCTTCGACCAGGCCCTGCTCGGCTTCGTGACGGAGGGCAAGGTCTCCGAGGAGATCGCGATGCAGACGGCCTCCAGCCCGCACGACTTCAAGCTGATGCTCCAGGCCGGCGGCCAGCGGGCCAGCGGCATCGAGCAGATCGCCCAGAACGGCGGCTCGGCCGCTTCGCCCAGCCCCGCCGGGGCCTGAGCGCCCGGCCCTCAAGCTTTCGCCGGCCGGCGCCGATTGGTGGTCAAGAGCCCCACCCGGGCGCTCGAACCCCTGATCCGACATGCGCAAGGCGATAAACGAGAACAGGAAGGTCCAGGCCTTGGTCGTCTGCGCCCTGCTGGCCGCAGGTGCCCTGATGCTGATGACGCAGATGAGCAAGGGCGGGGACGTGGCCGCCTCCGGGGAGTTCCCCGGAAGCGAGACGCCGCCGGCCGCCGAGATGAGCGTCCCGGCGTCCGTCAACGGGGAGAGCGTCGGCTCGGCCGCGGTCTCCCTCCCGCAGGGCGCGACGACGGCGGCCCCCACGGCCACCCCCGCTCCGGAGACCGTCTCGAAGGCCGCCCTGAAGCCCGGCCCCGGCCTACCCGCCCCGGTCGTTCGCGCCTGGGAGGGTGGCGACGCGGTCGTCCTGCTGGTAGCCAAGGACGCCGCCGTGGACGACCGGCTGGTGCACGACTCGGTTGCGGCCCTCTCCGGGCGCGCCGGCGTCGCGGTCTTCGTCACCCCGGCGAGCGAGGTCGCCCGCTACTCGCGCATCGCCCAGGGCGTGGGTGTGGACCGCGCGCCCGCCCTGGTCGTGATCCGGCCGAAGCGGCTGAGCGGCTCGGTGCCGCAGGCGACGGTCGAGTACGGCTTCCGCAGCGCGCAGGGAGTCGAGCAGGCCGTTGACGACGCCCTTTACTCGGGGCGCGACAACGTGCCCTACCACCCGGGCTAGCCATGCCGCTCGAGCTGCCCAACTATCTGCAGCCGGTGCCCGAACCGGCCGCGGAGGGCGACCCGACCGTCCCCGCGGCGGGAGCGCAGCCCGGCGCACAGGCCCCCTCGCCTCCCCAGCAGCCGACCGCGCAGCAGCCCGCCGCGCAGCCGGCTCCGCCCCCGGCCGCGCCGCCCGCGGAGGGCGGCTACGCGGCCCCTCCGCCTGCGCCCGCCGCCCCTCCGCCTGCGCCCGCCGCCCCGCCGCAGGCACCCGCCGGGACGCCGGCGCCTCCCGTCCCGCAGGGACCGCCGCCCGCGCCCCCCGCCGCCGGCTCGATCGCCGGCCTGGTCCCGCCGCGCAGCCGTGGGCGCTCCGGCGGCTTCCTGACCGATGTCCTCGTCGAGCTCGGGTTCGCCACCCGGGAGCAGGTGGAATATGCCGTCGAGCAGTCGCGCACCGCGGGCAAGCCGCCCGAGGCGCTACTGATCGAGCAGGGCGTGCTCGACGCCGAGCGGCTGGCGCGGGCGGTGGCCGAGCGCTACGGGCTCGACTTCGTGGACCTCGCCAGCTTCCACGTGGACATGGCGGCCGCGAACCTGATCTCCGTCAGGTCGGCGCGCCGCCACCAGGCCGTGCCGGTCCGTACGCTCGACGAGGGGACGCTGCTGCTCGCGATGGCGGACCCGGCCAACGTCCTCGCCCTCGACGACGTGCAGATGGCGACCGGCCTCAACTGCCGCGTCGCGGTCGCGCCCGTCTCCGACATAGACGAGCTGGTCAGCAAGCTCAGCACCCTCCAGAGCACGGTGGCCGAGGCGATCGCCGAGGAAGAGGAGGAGCAGCCGGCGGGCGCTGCGGAGATCACGGACATCCGCGCCTCCGCCGAGGACGCGCCCGTGATCAAGCTCGTCAACAGCATCCTCGGCCAGGCGGTCGCGGAGGGGGCCTCGGACATCCACTTCGAGGCCAGCGAGGGGGAGATGCGGATCCGCTTCCGCGTTGACGGAGTGCTGCAGGAGGCCGCGCGCGTCCCGAAGCGGATGGTCTCGGGCGTGATCTCCCGCGTGAAGATCATGAGCGAGCTCGACATCGCCGAGAAGCGCGTGCCGCAGGACGGCCGCGTGGGCATCGCGCTCGACGACCGCCGCGTGGACCTGCGCGTGACCACGCTGCCGACGCAGCGCGGCGAGAGTGCCGCGATCCGCATCCTCGACGAGGCCGCGGCGCTGCGCACGCTCGACGACCTCGGCATGGCCGGCGACGAGCGTGTCCGCTTCGAGACGTCGTTCCGCAAGCCCTACGGCGCGATCCTCGTCACGGGCCCTACCGGCTCGGGCAAGTCGACGACCCTCTACGCGGCGCTCCAGGAGCTCAACAACGTCGACAAGAACATCGTCACGATCGAGGACCCGGTGGAGTACCGGCTCAACGGCGTCAACCAGATCGGGGTGCACCGCAAGGCGGGGCTGACCTTCGCGGCGGGCCTGCGCTCGGTCCTGCGAGCCGACCCCGACGTGATCATGGTCGGCGAGGTGCGCGACGCCGAGACGGCCCGGATCGCGATCGAGTCCGCGCTGACGGGCCACATGCTCCTCACGACCCTGCACACGAACGACGCGCCGGGCGCGATCACGCGTCTGAACGAGATGGGCATCGAGGCCTTCCTCACTTCCTCGGCCGTGGACTGCGTCGTCGCGCAGCGGCTCGCACGGGTCCTCTGCTCGCACTGCAAGCGCCGGACCCTGCTCTCTCAGAGCGCTCTCACCGACGCGGGCTTCCGCGTCGGCGCCGACCTCGAGGCATACGAGCCCGTCGGCTGCCCGCGCTGCCACGGGAACGGCTACCGCGGCCGGGTCGGCATCTACTCGGTCATGGTCATGAGCGAGCGGATCAAGGAGATGGTCGTCGAGGCGGCCTCCGAGACCGACATCGGCAGGGCCGCGCGGGAGGAGGGCATGCTGACCCTCCGCGAGGCGGGGCTCGACAAGGTGCGCGCGGGCGTCACCAGCATCGAGGAGGTGGCGCGTGTCGCCAGTTAGCGATTTTTCAGTGTTCAGGGATTCGCGCGCCCGGACGATGAGGGCCTAGATGGAAGCCGCCACTCAGCAGTTCGACTTCGCGCAGGTCCTCATGCGCATGGCCCAGGAGCGGGCCTCCGACGTGCACCTGAGCCCGGGGTTCCCCCCGGCGATCCGCAGCCGCGGGCGCATCGTCCCGCTCGAGGAGTACGGCATCCTGATGCCGCAGCACACGCGCGACACGGTCTACAGCCTTCTGAACGACGACCAGCGCAAGCGCTTCGAGTCGCACAAGCAGCTCGACCTCGCCTACGCGGTCCCGGGTGTCGGACGCTTCCGCGTCAACTGCTTCTTCCAGCGCGGCTCGATCAGCGCCGCCTTCCGCCGCATCCCGCAGGAGATCCCGACGCTGGCCGATCTCAACCTGCCGCCGATGCTGCAGGAGTTCACCAAGAAGCCGCGCGGCTTCGTGCTCGTCACCGGGCCGACCGGCTCGGGGAAGTCGACGACCCTCGCGGCGATGTTGGACGTGATCAACCGGGAGCGCGAGGAGCACATCCTCACGATCGAGGACCCGATCGAGTTCCTGCACATGCACAAGCGCTGCATCGTCAACCAGCGCGAGATCGGCGCCGACGCCGAGAACTTCTCCCTGGCCCTGAAGGCGGCGCTGCGCGAGGACCCCGACGTGATCCTCGTCGGCGAGATGCGCGACATCGAGACGATGTCCACCGCGCTGACCGCCGCCGAGACCGGCCATCTCGTCTTCGCCACCCTGCACACCCAGTCCACCTCGCAGACGGTTGACCGGATCATCGACGTCTTCCCCCCGGAGCAGCAGAAGCAGGTCCGGATGCAGCTCTCGATCGCCCTCCAGGGCATCGTCACCCAGCAGCTCCTGCCGACCGCCGACGGCGCCGGCCGCGTCGTCGGCTGCGAGGTGCTGGCGCCCACGCCCGCCGTACGCAACCTGATCCGCGAGGGGAAGACGCACCAGATCTACTCCGCGATCCAGACCTCCGGCTCGATCGGGATGCAGACGATGGACTCGCACCTGGCGCAGCTCGTCCGGATGGGGCGCATCACGCGCGCCCTGGCCGAGCAGCGCGCCGCGGTCCCCGAGGAGCTGAGCCGGCTGCTCGGCCCCAGCCCGGCGGCGGCTCAGCGCCCGGCCGCAGCGACCAACGGCGCCGCCGGCGCACCCGCGACCGGCGCCGCGTACAGGGGCTGAGCAATGTCCACCTACGCCTTCCGTGCCGTGGACCTCGCCGGGCTCCCCTCCAGGGGCGAGGTGGAGGCCGAAAGCAAGGCCCAGGTGACCGAGCAGCTCCGCGAGCGTGGGCTGATCGTGCTCGACGTCTCCGAGGAGCACGAGGCCGTCAAGCTCGAGAAGCTCTTCGACCGCTTCCGCAGCGTGAAGATGCGCGAGATGGCGATCTTCACCCGGCAGTTCGCCACCCTGATCGGGTCGGGGATGCCGATGCTGCGCTCCCTCTACACGCTGGAGGACCAGACGGAGGACGAACGGCTCGCCGGCGCGGTCCGGGGGGTCCGCCAGGACGTCGAGGCGGGCAGCTCGCTCGCCGACGCGATGGAGCGCAGGCCGCAGATCTTCGACAACCTCTTCCGGGCGATGGTCCGATCGGGCGAGAGCTCGGGGCGCCTGGAGGAGTCGCTGGACCGCGTCGCCTTCCACATCGAGAAGATGGACGCCCTGAAGCGCCAGATCCGCTCGGCGCTGATGTACCCGGCCTTCGTCTTCGGGCTCGCGCTCGTGATCATGTTCGTCGTCGTCGCGTTCATCGTCCCGGTGTTCGTCGGCGTGTTCGAGGAGATCGCAGCCGACAACCCCGGCGAGAGCTCCGAGCTGCCCCTCCCGACCAAGCTCACGGTCGGCGTCTCGGACATCCTCACCGGCTACTGGTTCGCCTGGATCCCGGCCCTGTTCGGCCTCATCTTCGCGTTCATTCAGTGGAAGAAGACCGACCGCGGGCGGCGCCGGTGGGACCGGATGACCCTCCGGATCCCGGCCCACATCGGCGACGTCGTCCAGAAGGCCGCTCTGGCGCGCTGGTCTCGCACCTTCTCGGGCGCGATCTCCTCCGGCGTTCCGATCCTCGAGTCCATCCACCTGACGGGTCAGAGCTCCGGCAACTCCCTCGTCGCCGACTCCATGGAGGACGTCTACGAGTCGGTGAAGGGGGGAGGGTCGATCGCCAACCCGATCGAGAACCGCCCCGACCTGTTCCCGGTGATGGTCAGCCACATGATCGCGGTCGGCGAGGAGAGCGGGCAGCTCGAGCACATGCTGACCAAGGTCGCCGACTTCTACGAGGCCGAGGTGGACGCCAAGGTCAAGGCCCTCACCTCGCTGCTCGAGCCGATCATGATCGTCTTCGTCGGCGGCGCCGTCGGCTTCATCGTGATCTCGATGTACCTGCCGATCTTCAGTCTCTACGACAAGATCAAGTAGCGGGCCTCACATCGCCATCTGCGGCTCTTCGGCGGAGACCGCGCGTTCCCGGCGCCCGGCGCCCTGGCGCCGCAGCAGCGAGACGGCCAGCACGGGGAAGGCCATGACGGAGAGGAGGCCGGCTGCGATCAGCGCGGCGGACTCGGCGCGGCCGATCAGGCCGAGCTCGGAGCCGATCGCCGTGGCCGCGACGATGAAGGGGAGGGAGGTCGCCTGGAGCAGCCCGGCGACGGGGACCTGGGGGCTGGGCAGGTAGCCGCGGTAGAGGAGCGCGGGAAGGCCGCGGACGGCGAGCAGCGCGGCGAGGAAGATGGGGACCATCACCAGCGTCGAGGTCTCGGCGAAGAGCGCGCTGAGGTCGAAGCCGACGCCGCTGGAGACGAAGAAGACCGGGATGAAGAAGCCGAAGCCGATCGCGTTCAGCTTCGGGCGGAAGTCGGGGTGGGTCATGGCCTCGTCGCGGTCGGCGAGCCGCAGCAGGGCGCCGGCGATGAACGTGCCGAGGATCACCTCGAGGCCCAGGGTCTGGGCGACCGCCGCGAAGCCGACCAGCAGCACCACGGCGCCGCGGACCCGGATCTGGGCCGTCGTGTCCTGGAGGCGCAGCAGGTCGGCTTTGATCCGGCCTGAGCGCTCGGCGGCGCGTGTGGCGAGGAAGATCACGAGCGCCAGCAGCGCCAGGCCCGCCAGCAGGATCACCGTGGAGCCCACGCCGCCCTCGCCGGAGAACAGGAGCGTGAGCAGGATGATCGCGCCGAAGTCGGCGATCGAGCCGGCCGCGAGGACGAGCTGGCCGAAGCGGGTCGTCGCCTGCCCCGTGTCCTTGAGCACGGGGATGATCACCCCGAGCGAGGTGGCGCAGAGGATGATCGCGACGAGCAGGGGCGTCTCGACCAGCCCGCCGGCGCTGAGGGCGAGGGAGACGGCGACGGCCACGGCGAAGGAGAGGGCGTAGCCGCCGGCCGCGAGGCGCAGCAGGCGGCCGCGCAGGCGATCGAAGTCGATCTCGAGGCCCGCGAGGAAGAGGAGGAAGGCCAGCCCGAGGACGGCGACGACGCTGACGGCCTCGTCCACCTCGACCCAGCCGAGGACGGAGGGGCCGATCACGATCCCGCCGAGGATCTCGAGCACGACCGCCGGCAGCCGCAGGCCGGGGCCGAGGCCGAGCAGGAAGGGGGCGGCGAACCCGACCGCGACGATCAGCAGCAGGTTGGTGAGCTCGATCTCCTCCATCACGGGAGCAGTCCGGCGGCGCTCGCGTTCGTTACAGCTCGCGCTCGCGCTTCCAGCCGCGGAAGGTCACCAGCAGCGCGTCGCGCACCGGCGGGTCGAGCGAGTCCTCGCCGAGCCGTCCCGCCGCTGCGACGGTCTGGCGGACCTGCGCGACGTAGGTGCGGCAGGCCTCGCAGGCCTCGAGGTGCGCTTCGAAGCGCCGGCAGTCCGGCTGGTCGAGGGCGCCCTCGAGGTAGGCGCTGACGAGCTCGACCAGCTCCTTGCAGGTGATGTCGTCGGGGTGCTCGCTCATCCGGCGGCCTCGGGGTCGAGATAGCGCTCGAGCTCGGACCTGACCCGGGACCGGGCGCGGTGCAGCAGGACGCGCTGGTTGGCGTCGGAGATCTCGAGCGCCTGCACGACCTCCTCAGCGCTCCAGCCCTCCACGTCGCGCAGCCGGATCACCTCGCGCTGGGTGTCCGGGAGCCCCGCGATGGCCTCGCCGATCACGCCGCGCGTCTCCGAGGCGAGCAGCTCGTCCTCGGGCCAGTCGCGCGGGGGAGCGGCCCAGTGGTAGGGCCAGTGCGGGTCGTCGAGCCCGAGAAAGCGATCGGGGTCCACCGCCGGCTCGCCGGAGGCGACGTCGGTCGCGACGAGCGCCGAGAAGGGGACGCCCCGGCCCTCGCGCTCGCCACGGGTCTTGGCGCGGTTGGAGAGGATCGTGAACAGCCAGGTCTTGAGGCTGGAGCGGCGCTCGAAGCGCTCGATGCCCTGGAGCACCGCGAGCCAGGTCTCCTGGACGACCTCCTCGGCGACCGCGCGGTCGCGGACGTGCATGCGGGCCACCCGCAGCATCGAGGGGCCGTAGCGGTCGACGAGACCGGCGAAGGCCGCCTCGTCGCCGGCGAGCAGGGCGTCGACGGTAGGGGCGTCGCTTCCGGATTCGGGCATCGAGACGGCATCCTCTCCGATCCAGTCGCCGGAACGACGGTTTCGTTTCACCGCGGGCGGTGTAACGGACGGCGACCGGGCGGGACGACAGCAGCGAGCCGGCCCCCGGCGCGTCCGGAGGGCGAACACGAGCGAAGAGGGAGAGAGATGACCGAGCTGACCTCGATCCAGGCGGAGCTGTGCGAGAGCAGCGAGACCGACTACTCGGACCTGCGCGCATTGTTCATCAACTGCACCTTGAAGCGCAGCCCCGAAGTGTCGAACACGCAGGGGCTGATGGACATCTCGATGGAGATCATGCGCCGCAACGGCGTCGAGGTGGATTGCATCCGCGCCGTCGACCACGAGATCGCGACCGGCGTCTGGCCCGACATGACCGAGCACGGCTGGGAGCGAGACGAGTGGCCGCAGATCTTCGAGCAGGTGCTGGCGGCGGACATCCTGGTCCTCGGAATGTCCATCTGGCTCGGCGAGAAGTCGTCGGTCGCCACGCAGGTCGTCGAGCGCCTCTACGGCAACTCGCACCTCCTGAACGACGCCGGCCAGTACGCGTACTACGGGCGGGTCGGCGGCTGCCTGGTCACGGGCAACGAGGACGGGGTCAAGCATTGCGCGATGAACGTCCTCTACTCGCTGCAGCACCTCGGCTACACGATCCCGCCGCAGGCCGACGCCGGCTGGATCGGCGAGGCTGGGCCCGGCCCGTCCTATCTCGACGAGGGCTCGGGCGGCCCGGAGAACGACTTCACCAACCGCAACACGACGTTCGCGGCCTGGAACATGCTCCACCTGGCGCGGATGCTGAAGGACGCCGGAGGGATCCCGGCCCACGGCAATCAGCGGACGGAATGGGACGCGGGGTGCCGATTCGACTTCCCGAATCCGGAGCACCGGGCCTGAGGACTGGACGCATGTTCGCGCCCAGACGGTCCTCATTTTTCGGGCGATCGCTCAAGGCCCGCTGCACAGGTCCGATAAGCGGGGCGTAAACAGAAACTGCCAGCGCCCCGGTGATGAAAGGCAAACCCATCGCGAGGTGGGGACGCAAAGCCATCGGAGCTCCTTAAAAAAGAGCCGGCCGGGCTGCCACCGGGGTCAGCTAGACACCGAGGCGACGGGGCACTGGCACTGCGATTTGAACCAGGAGGTTCAACATGTTGCAGAAGCTCCGTGAGCGAATGGGACGGGAAGAGGGATTCACCCTCATCGAGCTCCTGGTCGTGATGCTGATCTTGGGCATCCTGGCCGCGATCGCGATCCCGACCTTCTTCAACCAGCGCGAGAAGGCCCAGGACTCCGACGCCAAGGCGACGGCGAAGACCGCGCAGACGGCGATCGAGACCTGGGGCGTCGACAACAACGGCACGTACCTGCCGGCCCCGACTGGCGCGCAGCTGAACGCCATCGAGGGCACGGTGCCGGTGACCATCGGCATCTCCGGCGTCAGCGCGAACGGCTACACGGTGACCGCCACCAGCGACACCGGCCGCACGTTCAGCGTGACGCGGGCCGCCGGCAACTTCAGCTACCCCTGTGCTCCGGTGGGCGGCGGTTGCCCGTCCGGCGGCGACTGGGGCGGCTGATCCAGACGCAGCCCGCCTGAGCCTGGCTCAGGCGCGATTCGACAGAGGGCGGGCCTCCGGGCCCGCCCTCTCTCGTTGGGCGCCCGCGTGCACGCCTGCCTCGTCGGGCGCCCGTGTGCAGGGCTCTCGAACAGACGGCCAGGTGCCGAATTCCTGGGTATCGCGCCGGGGCGCCCGCGGCCGATGGGTCCCTGAAGGACAGGCGCACCCAAGAGCATGCGATCCCCACGAGACATCCGAGCCGACGACGGCATGGCCATGATCGAGATCCTGGTCAGCGCGCTGCTGCTCGTGATCGTCGCGCTCGGGGTCTTCACGGCTTTCGACGCCGGTACTCGCGCTTCGGCTCAGGAGCGCCACCGGGCACGGGCCCACGCCCTCGCCGAGGCGGACGTCGCGCGCATGCAGGCGATGCGCATCGGCAACCTCGCCGGGCTCGACCAGACTCGAAGCGTCACCCACGACGGCCTCACCTACTCGATCCGCTCGCAGGCGATCTTCGTGGACGAGCCGGCCACCACCAGCACCTGCGCCACCGGCTCCGGCTCGCGCGACTACCTCCAGGTCCGCTCCACCGTCACCTGGGCCAGCATCGGCACCAGGCCGCCGGTGACGATCGCCAGCATCGTCTCACCGCCGAACGGCTCGATCGTGCCGAACAGCGGCGCGCTGATGGTGCACGTCGAGGACTCGCGCGGCGACGGCATCGCCGGCGTCGCCCTGAGCGGCACCGGCGCCGGCAGCTTCAACGGCAGCACCGGCCCGACCGGCTGCGTGCTCTGGCGGAACCTGCCGGTGGGCAACTACACGCTTTCGGCGGGGGGCGCGGCCGCCGGGAAGGTCGACACTGAAGGCAATCCCCCGGCCTCGCAGACGGTGAGCGTCGTCGCCCAGAGCACCAACACCGTCAACCTCCAGTACGACTCGCCCGGGTCGATCGCGAACGTCAGCTTCCGCACCCGCGACTACGCCGGCGCGCTCGTCCCGTCGACTGCCGACTCGATGGTCGTGGACAACACCGGGATGTCCGTCGCGCGGGTGTTCAGCGCGCCCGGCGGGATCAGGGCGACCTCCCTGACGACGACCACGACGCTCTTCCCCTTCACCTCGCCCTACTCGATCTACGCGGGCACCTGCGGGTCCAACAACCCCAGCTCCGGCGGCGCGCTCGGCAGCGCGACGGTGCCGGTGGGCGGAACCGGAGCGCTCGCCGCGCCCGGCTACATCCAGCTCCCCTCGCTGCTCGTCACCGTCTACACCGGCACCACCACGGCGAGCAGCCGGGCGCCGGCCGCCAAGGTGACGGTCCGCGACCGCGGTTGCAACGTGACGCGGACGCTCACCCCCGCGACGGGGACGGATGCCAACGGCCAGGTCCCGACCGCGATCGTGGACGGCCAGACGACCATGCCCACCGGCCTGCCCTACGGCTCATACGACGTCTGCGCGGTCAACTCGACCGCCCCCGGCGGCGGCACCGACAGGCGCCTGATCACGAACGTCGCGGTCCAGTCGGTCGGCTCGACCGGCACCGCCCTCGACGTCTTCCTGGGCGGCCAGCCAAGCGGGACGTGCCCATGAGGAGCGAGCGAGGGTTCACCGTGGTCGAGCTGCTGGTCAGCCTCGCCAGCTTCCTGATCCTGTTCGGCGCGATCGGCACGATCGCGACGGTCGCGATGCACAACCAGGACCGCATCTCGGACCGGGTCTCGGCGAACCAGCGCGCGCGGCCCGTGATGGCCAGGATCATCGACCAGCTCCACTCCTCGTGCATCGCCGGGCGCGTGGCGCCGGTCCTGGCGGGCAGCACGGGCACCTCGATCAGCTTCCTCTCGCGCTCCGGCTCCTCGGTGACGCCGACGCCGGACCGTCGCGTCCTCACGCTCAGCGGCACCAGCCTGACCGAGACCGTGTACCCGGCCACGAGCGGCCAGCCTCCGACCTGGACCTTCTCGGCGACCCCCTCGCTCAACCGCCTCTTGATGACCGACGTGACCGCCCCGGGCGGAGTCGTCTTCCGCTACTACGACTACGTCGCGGGGCAGCTCAACACCACCCCGCTTGCGACCCCCCTCAGCACGACCAACGCGGCCCGTGCCGCCTACGTCACGGTCAACCTCAGCGTCGCGCAGTCCGGCGGGGCTTCAAGCTCGGACCCCAACTCGCCGATCACGCTCTCCGACGGGGCGGACCTGCGGCTGGAGTCCGCCGGCCAGTTCCCAGCACAGGAGAACCTGCCATGCATGTGAGGATCGCCCGCTCCGAAGACGGCTACACGATGATCATGGTGGTCACCGCGATCGCGCTGATCACGATGCTCGTCAGCGTCGCCCTGGCCGCCACCAACGCCGACCTCGGCCTCGTCAAGCGCGACCTGGACGACAAGCGCGCCTACGCCGCCGCCCAGGCGGGCATCGCCGACTACAGCTATCACCTCAACAACGACACCGGCTACTGGGCGCGCTGCACCAACGTCCCGGCCCCGCACGCAGTCAACCAGGCGCGGACCAGCTCGGGCGCCGAGCCGGCCACCCGCCGCCCGGTTCCGGGTGCGACCGACGGGTCGCAGTACGCGATCGAGCTGCTGCCCGCCAGCCAGAACGGCCCGGGGACGCAGTGCAGCACGTCGGACCCCGTCGGGACGATGCTGGAGAGCACCGGCATCAGCCGAGGGACCTTCCGCGTCCGGTCCACCGGCTACGCGGGGAACACGAAGCAGTCGATCGTCGCCAGCTTCAAGCAGGCGAGCTTCCTCGACTACATCTACTTCAGCCAGCTCGAGACCTCCGACCCGGTCACCTACGGCTTCGCCAACCCGTCGGCGGCCCTCACCGGCGCCTACTCGCAGTGCACGAAGTTCCTGCGCGAGGGCCGCGGCAGCCAGCCGATCCCGAACTCGGGCGGGATCTACTGCGACCAGATCGTCTTCGTCACCGGTGACGCCATCGACGGCCCGCTGCACACCAACGACGCCCTCCAGATCTGCGGCCAGCCGAGCTTCGGGCGCAACTCGACCGACGTGATCGAGGTCAGCGCCCCGCCGACCGGCTGGTATGCCCGCTGCGGCAGCGGCGACAACCCCAACTTCATCGGCCCGTTCGTGACGAACGCGCCGGTGCTGACGCCGCCGCCGACCAACACCTCGCTGCGCAACATCGCCGGCCCGAGCTACACCTACACCGGCCAGACGCGGATCGTGGTCAGCGGCTCGAGCATGACCGTGACCACGAACGGCGGCCAGGTGATCGGGCCCGTGCCGGTGCCGAGCGACGGCGTCGTCTACGTCGAGAACGGCGCCGGCTGCTCGTCGAGCTACTCGCCCTTCACCGCCACCTACCCGGCCACCTCGGGGTGCGGCAACGCGCTGGTCCGCTCCAGCGGCGACTACTCGAGCCTGCTCACGATCGCCGCCGAGAACGACATCGTCATCGAGGACGACATCACGCGCAGCGCGAGCGGCCTGCTCGGCCTCGTCGCCAACAACTTCGTCCGGGTCAAGCACCCGCTCTGCCCCTCCACCAACCTGGGCTGCTCGAGCGGGACGATCACCTCCCAGACCTCCAAGAGCGCCTGCAACAGCGGCGTCAACGGGACCGGCTCCCAGAGCGACCTGCGGATCGACGCCGCGATCCTTGCGATCGACCACTCGTTCATCGTCGATCACTACAACTGCGGCGCCCAGCTCGGCGAGCTGGAGGTGAACGGCGCGATCGCCCAGAAGTTCCGCGGCGCCGTCGGCACCACGGGCGGCCACGGCTACCTCAAGGACTACAACTACGACGACCGCCTGCGCTACCTGGAGCCGCCGCACTTCTTCGACCCGGTCGAGTCCGCCTGGCACGTCCAGCGCGAGACCCTCGACTTCCCCTGAGCAGGGGGCATAGCCGGGCGCTCGCGGCCCTCAAGCAGATGGTGCCCAGCGCCGACACAGAGAACGGATGACCGCCATCGCACCGATCGCCTTCGTCGGCGGCATGTTCTTCGGCAGCTTCGCCGGGGTCGTCGCCCACCGCGTCCCGCGCGGCGAGTCGTTCGTGGGCGGCCGCTCGCGCTGCGACCACTGCGGCTCCACGATCGCCGCCTACGACAACGTCCCGGTGGTCTCCTGGCTGCTGCTGCGGGGCCGCTGCCGCGACTGCCGCGAGCGCATCCCTGCGCGCTACCCGCTGACGGAGCTGGGCATGGCCGCGGCCTTCGCCCTCACCGTCGTCGTGCTGGGGACCGGCGACCCGGCCGAGCTGGCGCTCGGCCTGGTCCTCTGCGCCCTGCTCGTGACGGTCACGCTCACCGACCTCGAGCGCCGCGTGATCCCCAACGCGATCCTGGCGGCCGGCGCCCTGGCCGCCCTCGCGATCGCCGTCGCGACCGACCCCTCCAGCCTGCCCGAGCGCCTGGTCGCCGCCGCCGGCGCCGGGGGGTTCCTGCTTGCCGTGGCGCTCGCCTACCCGCGCGGGATGGGGATGGGCGACGTCAAGCTCGCCGCCGTGCTCGGGCTGTTCCTCGGGCGCGCCGTGGTCCCCGCGCTCCTGATCGCGGTGCTCGCGGGCGCCGTGGTGGGCCTCGCGATCATCGCCACCCAGGGCCCGGACGCCCGCAAGCGCGCGATCCCCTTCGGCCCCTATCTGGCGCTCGGCGGCTTCGCCGCCCTGCTCTGGGGCGACGGGATGCTCGACTGGTACCTCGACTCCTTCCTCCGCTAGCGAGCCCTGTTGCCAGCGGGCGCCCAGCCGGGCCAATCATCAATTTCAGGGCTCACGCTTTCGGCTCAGCGGCCGATGAGGTCAGGGTGAGCTCACGCATGAACTTGCGCATCACCGGTGTGGGCGCCAAGCCCAGCGCCACCGTCGGCCTCGACATCGAGACCGCGACGATCGCCGCGACCGAGGTCAGGGGCAACGGCTCCGGCGGCCGGGTCACCCGTACCGCGATCGCGCCGCTCGAGCCCGGCGTGGTCAGCGAGGGCGAGGTCCAGGACCCCGCCGCGCTGTCCCGGGCACTCAAGTCCCTCTTCGCGCGGAACAAGCTCGGCAAGTCGGTGCGCCTCGGCATCGCGAACCAGCGCATCGTCGTGCGCACCCTGCGCCTGCCGCTGATCGAGAACGAGGAGGAGCTGGACACGGCCGTCCGTTTCCAGGCCCAGGACCAGATCCCGATGCCCCTCGAGCAGGCCGTCCTCGACCACCAGGTCCTCAGCAAGGGAACCGGCCTCGAGGGCGAGCGCCAGATGGAGGTGCTCGCCGTGGCCGCGCGCCGCGACATGGTCGCGACCCTGCTCGGCGCGATGCGCGAGGCGGGCCTCGAGCCCGTCGGCATAGACGTCTCCGCCTTCGGCATGATCCGCGCCCTCAACGGCGGGCAGGCCGCGCCGGACCTGACGACGCTCTACTGCCACCTCGGCGACGTGACCAACATCGCCGTCGCGCGCGGCGACGCCTGCCTCTTCACCCGCATCGCCCCCTTCGGCGTCGAGTCGATCGCCGCGAGGCTGGCCGAGCGGGAGCGCATGACCCTTGACGACGCCAGGGAGTGGATGCTCGACGCCGGCCTGGAGGACCCGCTCGACGGCTTCGCAGGCGAGCGCGAGCTCGCGAGCTCCGTCCGCGGGGTCCTCGAGGACGGCGTGGACAAGCTGATCGACGAGGTCCGGCTGTCGCTCGACTTCTACAGCGCCCAGGATGGCGCCGCCCCGATCGAGCGCGTGGTCGTGTGCGGCCCGGGCAGCGTCATCGAGGGGCTGGACGACCGCTTCGAGCGGAACCTCGGCCTCGCGATCGAGATCGCGGCCCCGCCCGCCCTGCGCGACCTCGACCAGGAGGACGCTGCGCGCCTGACGGTCTCCTACGGCCTCGCCCTGGAGGGATAGCGCGTGCGCCCCGTCAACCTGATCCCCCCCGATGAGCGTCGCGGCGGCCACGGGCCGATGCGGACCGGGGCCATCTCCTACGTGATCCTCGGCGCGCTCGCGCTGCGGGCTGCTCGGCATGATCGCGCTGGCCCTCACCTCGAAGCAGATCTCGGACCGCGAGGCCGATGTCGGCAACCTCGAGCGCGAGCTCCAGGACGCGACCGCCCGGGCCGAGAGCCTCAGCGCCTTCGTCGAGTTCAGGGCGACCCAGGAGGCGCGCACGGGCACCGTCACGGCGCTCGCGCAGAGCCGCTTCGACTGGGAGCGCGTGCTGAACGAGCTCGCCCTCGTCATCCCCGCCGACGTCTGGCTCGTCGAGCTGGCCGGGACGGTCAGTCCCGCCGTCACCGTCGCGGATGCCCCCGACATCCCGATCCGCGACGGCGCCTCCGGCCCGGCGCTGGAGATGGTCGGCTGCGCGACGAGCCAGGACGCAGTCGCCGGGTTCGTCGCCGACCTCGAGGACATCGACGGCGTGACGCGGGTCGGCATCGCCTCCTCCGAGCGCCCCGAGCGGACCGAGGACGAGGACTCGGGCGGCGTGGTCGCCTCCGACTCGGCCGGAGACGACTCGGGCGAGTGCCGCACCAGGGACTTCATCTCGCGCTTCGAGATCGTCATCGCCTTCGACGAGGTGCCCGTCCCGGCCGCCGCGACCGCAACCCCGGGCGCTCCGGCCCCCGCCACAAGCGGCAGCGGCAGCCTCGCGCAGGCCCAGCAGAGCACCCAGAACGCGACCAACGTACTCCCGGGAGGCTGAGGTGAAGGGCAGCGACAGGGCGGTCTTCTTCGGTGTGGGTGTCGTGCTGCTGGCCGCGGCCTTCTACTTCCTGCTGCTCTCGCCGAAGCGCGAGCGCGCCGCCGAGCTCTCCCAGCAGGTGAGCGGGCTCGAGGCCGGGATCTCAGAGCAGGAGCAGGTCGCCGCCTTCGGCGAGCAGGCGCGCCGCGACTTCCCCGAGTACTACGGGCGCCTCGTCGTGCTCGGCAAGGCCGTTCCCGAGGAGGCCGACTCGGCGTCGCTGCTGGTCCAGCTCAACGAGCTCGCCGCCGACGCGCGGGTGGACTTCCGCGGCATCACGCTCGGCGGCGACGCGAGCGGCGCCGGCAGCTCCGCCCCCGCCGCGACGCCGGCGGTCCCCGCCGCCCCGCCGTCCGGGACCGTGCCGACCGCCTCCGGAGACAGCGCCGCCGGCTCGACGGAGACCGCCGCTCCCGCCGGCTCGACGGACCCCCGCCCCCGCCGGCTCCACGGATGCGGCGGCGGCCGCCGTCTCCGCCACGCCGGCCCCCGCGACGGAGGCGACGGCCGCGGAGCTCCCGCTCGGCGCCATCGTCGGCACGGCCGGCCTCTCGACCCTCCCTTACGAGCTGACCTTCAGGGGCGGCTTCTTCGACATCGCCGACTACATCGGCGGGGTGGACAGCCTTGTCCAGACGGAAGGCGGGGCCAAGGCCGCGCTGGTAGACGGGCGCCTGCTGACCGTCGACGGTTTCGCCCTCAAGGGCGGCTCGCCCGGCGGCGACCCCGAGCTGAGCGCGAGCTTCATGCTGACCGCTTACGTGACCCCGCCGACCGAGGGCCTGACGGCGGGAGCGACCCCGGGCGGCCCCGCGCCGGCGGTCCCGGCCGCCCCGGTCGCCCCGCAGGCCACCCCCGCGAGCACGGTGACGCCATGAAGGCCTGGAAGATCCAGAAGTTCGCCTCGGACGTCGTCTACGACATGCGCAGCCGCAACCTGCTGCCGCTCGCCGTCCTGCTGGTCGTGGCGATCCTCGCCACCCCCTTCCTGGTCGGGGGCTCCGGCTCCGACCCGGTCGCTACGCCTTCGTCGAGCGTCCCCGCCGCGGCGGTGGCCAAGCCGGCGCCGGAGGCGATGTCGGCCGTCGTCGCCTACGAGCCGGGCCTGCGCGACTACAAGCGCAGGCTTGCCGAGCTCAACCCCTCCAACCCCTTCCGCCAGCAGTTCGCGGCCCAGGCGGACGCCGCCAGCGAGGCTCTGGGGGAGGGCGCGGGCTTCGAGGTGAGCACGGTCGACACCTCCACCGGCGGCGGATCCGGCTCCTCCGTGCCCTCCGGCGGCTCGGGCGGCGGCGGCTCGGGCGGCGGCGGGAGCGGCGGTGGCGGCAAGCCCAAGGCCCCCGAGGCGAAGACCAAGACGAAGTACGTCAGCTACGAGACCGACGTGATGGTGGGGGAGAGCGCCGGGGTGCTCGAGCGCCGCGACCGGATCCCGATGTACTCCTACATGCCGAGCGACCTGGTCCCGGCCCTCTCCTACATGGGGATCGCGGGCAACGGGGCGCAGGCGGTCTTCCTCGTCTCACAGGACGTCACGGACATCGGCGGCGACGGCATCTGCTTCCCGGACGCGTCGCAACTGCCAGCTCCTCGGCCTCAACGCCGGGCAGTTCGCGGACCTGATCTACGGCGGCACGAGCTACCGGATCCAGGTCGTCAGGATCGTCCGCAGGGAGAGCAGCAAGCCGCCTGCGTAGGCCTTCGCGGCTACTTCATTTAGTGAAGCCATGTCGCTATACTCGCGAAAGCGAGGGTCTTGACCATGCTCGACGACCAATGTCCCGTCTGCCGCACCGCGGAAGTCATCTCAGGCAAGTGGACCCTGCTGATCATCAGGGACCTCGCCGACTCGTCGCTGCGCTTTTGTGAGATCGAGCGCTCGCTGGCCGGGATCAGCCCTCGCACCCTGTCGCTCCGACTGCGGGCGCTCGAGGACGAGGAGATCGTCGAGCGCCGCACCTATCCCGAGGTCCCGCCGCGCGTGGAGTATGCGCTCACGGACAAGGGCCGGGCGCTCGTCCCCCTGATCGAGGACATGCGCTCCTACGGCAGGCGCTGGCTACCGCGCGAAGAGCGCGAGACGGCCGCGGCCGCGGTCTAGCTGATCTAGGCGCTCTGCAGTCGCCGCCCGCTGGCGGCACGCGGAGGTCGGTCATTCGTCCAGTTCCTCTCGGTTCCGCGCCCCGCGGGCCGATTCAAGTCCCATGACGGCCCGCCGCCTGATCGTGCTGCTCGTCGCCTCGGCTCTGCTGGGCGCGGGCCTCGCGCCTGCCGCCTCCGCGCTCGCCTCCGGCGGCCCGGGGGAGACGGCCACGGCCGCCAAGGCCAAGAAGTGCAAGAAGGCGAAGAAGGGCGCGAAGAAGGGCAAGAAGTGCAAGCGGAAGGGCTCCGGCGCCGGCCCCGGGGACCCCGGGGGCCTTCCGGGCAAGCCGCTCGAAAAGGAGCTCCCGGTGGATCCGGTCGTGGTCGCGCTCTCGCTCGCTCCCGCGACGGTCCTCGGCGGGACTGCCAGCTCCGGCGAGGTGACCCTCGCCCAGCCCGCGGAGCCGGGCGGCCAGGAGGTCGAGCTCCAGAGCGCCCAGCCGTCGCGGGCCCTCGTACCGGGGGCGATTGAGGTCTCCGCCGGTGAGACGAAGGCCGCCTTCCCGATCAGCACGACCGAGGGGCCGACCGCGACGGTTCCGATCACCGCCTCCATCGGCGGCAGCGACGTGGCGTCGAACCTGCGCGTCGTCGAGGACCCGAGCGTCATCGAGCTCGCCCTGGCGCGCCAGTGCTACCCCTCCGTCGGCCTGGTCTCCTTCGGGGCCAACCGGGTCGGGCTCGACGTCCCCACGCCCGACGACGCCTCCGTCGCACTGGAGAGCAGCGACCCGCTCGCGCTGGCGGTGCCGCCCTTCGTCACGGTGCCCGCGGGCTCCGATAACGCGGTCTTCGGAGTCTCGACCCTGGGGACCTCGTCCTCCGTGACGGTCACGGCGACCCTCGACGGGAACAGCCAGACCGACAGCGCCTCCGTGCGCGATTCCTCCAGCGCGCCTCCGGGGCTCGCGTCGGTGTCCGTGAGCCCAACCACCATCCAGCCCGGCGCGGGCTCGACCGGCACTGTGACGCTCGACTGCGAGGCCGGCGAGGGAGGGGCCACGGTCGCGTTGGCGAGCGGCAGCCCCGAGGTGGGCGTGCCCTCCAGCGTGCTCGTGCCGGAGGACGCCCTCAGTGCGACCTTCCCGATCACGACCACGACCGCGGCCGACGGCAACGTCCCGATCACGGGCACGCTCGGCGCCTCCGAGCAGGCTCTGCTCACCATTGAGCAGCTCGGTACCTCAGGCCGGACCCACGCGCTCGGCGCCCTTCGCGCTCGCTGCAAGCCGTGCTGCAGGCGGAGGACGCGCGCGGCGCCGGACGAACTCCCGGTGAGTGACCACATTGGAGAGCACCAGCGAGCGCCTCGAGGACGCGCTGCGGCGCCTGGCCGTCGAGGCATCCGACCTCTTCGAGCAGCTCCTCGCGAGCGGGGCGGAGCTGCCCTTCGACCTCGACGCGAGCTACGACGACGGCCCGCTGCCGATGTACTCGTACGCGCCGCTCACCGGGGAGTTCATCGACCGCCACCGAGGTGAGCTCCGCCGGCTCGAGGCCTTCCTGGAGGTGCGGGACATGACCTCCGAGGAGGTCGCGGTCGGCTTCCTGGTCGGCCTCTGGGACGGCCGCAGCGAGTTCGACGTCGCCGGCGACCGCCTGCGAGGCGCGATCGACGGCGTCATCGCAAGCGTGGAGGGCCGTGACACGGGGGCCACGCCCACCGGCGAGGTGATCGTGCCTGTGATCGGCTTCCACATGCCCGCCGACGAGATCGAGCTCGACGGGGTCCGGATCGTGCGCGCAAGCGAGATCGCGGACGCTCCGCTCGACGCGATCGAGGCCGGCGGCGCCCGCAAGGCCGGGTTCCTGGCCTGCGTGACCTGCGGCTTCGCGGAGACCGCGCCCGCCGCGGCCGTAGCCGACGACCTTCAGCGCGCTCTGCGCACCATGAGGCTGTTTCACCCGGGGGCCGTCGGCCTCGCCGCGCACGGATGGGCGCGGCGGGCCGGCGGTTGGGAGCGCTTCGGCACCGGCGCCCCGCGCCCGCGACACGGCGGCTACCGCCTGACCGGCAACCAGGCCGCCGAGCTTGAGATCTTCGCCCGCACCCTGAACGAGCGCGGCGCGCGCCTGCCCGCGCTCGCCTGGGCGGCTTCCCGCTTCGACCTCGGCGCCGAGCGACCCTCCCTGATCGAGGCGCTGAGCGACTACCTGCTGGGCCTGCGCGGCCTGCTCGAGGGCGGTGGCCCCGCCCAGGCCGGGCTCTCGGCCCGCGTCGCGGCGCTCGCCTGCGAGGCCCCCGCCGAGCGAGAGGCCGCGCGGGTGGCCGTCGAGCGCGCACTGGCGCTCGAGCGCAAGCTGATGAGCGGCGCGCGCTACAGGCCCGCGGCCGACGCGTCCCCGCTGGCGACGATCGCCGAGGTGGAGGAGCTCCTGAGGCGCCTGCTGAAAGGCATGGCCACGGGCGAGCTCGCCGGCGATCTGCGTGCGGCCGCCGACGACGCACTGCTGAGCGAGGGGCTGAGCGCCGCTCCCGCGCCCGAGGGCGCGCTCGGGGCCACCGCCGAGTGGCGGATCCCCGACCCAGTCGCCGAGCCCGAGCCGGACCTGGACCTGACCGCCGTGGCCGATGGCCATGCCGACGAGATCGCTGTCCGACGCACAAGCGAAGATGTGACGAGTGAGGAGAGGGTCGTCGCCGCCGACGAGGCGGGGACGGAGACGAGGATCGTCGTCACGGACGTCGAACTACCGGACATCATGGGCGCCCCGAAGCACCCCAGCGACACTGAGCCCGCCCCCGCCGAGCCCGAGCGCAAGGCGGACTGGTTCAGCTCCGTCGATGGCGAGGTCGACTGGCCCTCGTTCGCGACCCCTCGCCGCAAGCGCGGCGACGAGCCCGCGGGCCTGAGCGCCGAGGCCTCCGACCGCGTGCGCCACCTCTTCCCGGTCCCGGACGCGACGGACTGGGACGTGGGCGAGCTCGACTACGAGTCGCGCCACCGCATCACCTAGTGGAATCAATCAACTAGCGGCCAGCTGCTCCCGCTCCGCCTCGGTGGCGAACAGGTAGCGGTCGATCTTCAGCAGGCCCGAGAGGTCGTGGATGTCCTCGTCCATGTAGGGGACGCGGATCACGCGGGGAGCGCCCAGCTCGCGGCCGAGGTGCTCGACGTTGCGGGCATCGCGCACCGCGAGCGCCTGGTAGTCGGCGAAGTTGGCGGCGACCCGCCCGGCCAGCTCCGGCCCCAGCAGGTCCGTGAGCTCGGCCTCGGCGCCCTCGCCTGCAAGGTCGGCCTCGGTCTCGTAGTGGACCTTGTTGACGATCACGCCGCCGACCGGCATCTCGGCCTCCACCAGCTTCCGGTGGAAGAAGACCGCCTCTTCGATCGGCTCTCCCTGGGGGCCGCAGACGACCATGAACGAGGTCGCGGGGTCGGCGAGCAGCTCGCTGACGCGCCTGGCGCGCTCGCGGAAGCCGTCCACCATGCTGCTGAAGGCCTGGAAGAACTCGCTGAGGTCCGCCAGGAGGTCGAGGCCGGTGATCCGCTTCAGCACCCCGAACATCACGGAGCTGCCGCGACCGACGACCTTGGTGGCGAGCCCCGTCGGCTTCATGAAGAGCTGCATCGAGCGGCCCTCGATGAACTGCGTGAGCCGCTTCGGCGCGTCGAGGAAGTCGAGGGCGTTGCGCGAGGGCGGGGTGTCGAGGACGAGGAAGTCGTAGCCGCCCTCCTGGTGCAGCTCGAAGAGCTTCTCCATCGCCATGTACTCCTGGGAGCCCGCCAGCGCGTTCGAGAGCTGGCGGTAGATGCGGTTCTGGAGGATGCGGTCCCGCGTCTCCTCGTCGGGCGCATGCTTGCGCACGAGCTCGTCGAACGTGGCCTTGGCGTCCAGCATCATCGCCCAGAGCTCGCCGCGCATCTCGACGCCCGCGCGCTCGAACAGCTCGGGGTCCACCTGCCGGGGCTCGTTGCCCAGCTCCTCGAGCCCGAGGGAGTCGGCGAGCCGTTTCGCCGGGTCAATGGTCAGCACCGCGACCCGCTTGCCGCGCGCCGCGAGCCCGGCCGCCAGCGCCGCCGAGGTCGTTGTCTTGCCGACACCGCCCGAGCCCGCGCAGATGCAGATGCGCCGACCCTCGAGGATCTCCTCGACGCTCGCCACTAGAGGGCCGCCGCCAGGCGCTCGAGCGAGTCCACGTCGAGGCGCGGCTTGAAGATGAAGGGGAGGGTCCTGACAGGCGAGCGGGCCATGCTCTCCAGCCGCCCGAGCTGCTCGCGCTGGGTCTGCGAGCGGCGGTACTGCGAGACGGCGGCGCGCACGGCGGCGCGCGGGGGGCCCTCGGTCAGCTCGAGGACGCGCTCGAGCTTCGCGGCCTCCTCGGCGTCGAAGCGCTCCGGGTACATCGCGTTCATATACACCCGGTCCACCGCGATCCCGACCTCATCGGTCAGGGCCTCCTCGAGCGAGGCCGACTCGTTGACCGGCATCTCCTCGGGCAGCGCCACGATCGCCACGCCCGTCGTCGCGTGGTCGGTGATGTAGCGGTCGAGCTCGGTCGCCTGCGAGTGCATCGGGCCGACGCGCGCGATGCCCGCGAAGGTGCGGGGGGTCTGCAGGAAGCCGACGCCGTGACCCGTGGCGGGCGCGTCCACGATCACCAGGTCGTACTCGCGCGCCTTCTTCACCTTGCGCTGCGGTTGCGCCAGCTCCCAGACCTTGCCGATCGTGACCAGCTCCTTGAGGCCGGGGGTCGCCGCAGCCAGGTAGTTGAAGATCCGCGAGCGCATCAGCAGGTCGCGCATCGCGCGCACCTTGAGCTGGAGCAGCAGGTACTCCCGCATGCTCTCGTCAGGATCGATCGAGATCGCCCAGAGGTTCTCGGCCACGCGCACTTCGTTGAAGCCCACCGCGCCCTTGTGGAAGACCCGCGAGGCGTTCTCCTGGGAGGAGACCTCGCAGACGATCGTGCGCTTGCCGGCGCGGGCTGCGGCGAGCCCGAGGGCGATCGAGACGGTCGATTTGCCGACGCCTCCCTTGCCGGTCACGAAGACCAGCCGCTTGTCGAGCAGATCCGGCATGCGGATTTCGGGCGGATTCTTCCAAGAGGGGGAAGGAAACCGGCCCCCGCCTGCGAAATGTGCCCGCAATGAACCGTCTGCGACGCAAGAACAGGCAGAACGACGAGCGCCCGCGGGCCGAGGCCGAGCAGGTCGAGGCGAAGCCGGTCGAGGTCCAGGCCGAGATCGAGCAGGCCGAGCAGGCCGTCGTCGCCGAGCAGGCCGAGGCAGGCCGTCACCGAGCAGGCCGAGCAGGCTGTCGCCGAGCAGGCCTCGCCGAGCAGGCCGAGGCGAAGCCCGCCGAGGCGAAGCCGTCGAGGCCGTCGCTGGCTCGTCCCGAGGCCCTGCAGCCGCGGCGCGCGGAGCCCGCGCCCGAGCGCTCCAGCCGCGCCAAGGTGATCGCCTTCGCCAACCAGAAGGGCGGCGTGGCCAAGACCACGACTGCGCTCAACCTCGCCGTGGCCTTCAAGGAGTCCGGCCACGACGTGCTCGCCATCGACATGGATCCGCAGGGCAACCTGACGATGAGCCAGGGCGTGGATCCCGACCAGGTCAAGAAGAGCATGTTCGACGTCCTCGTCCACCGGATCCCGCTGCGCGAGGTGATCGTCGAGCGGGAGATCGACGTGGCAGTGGCCTCGATCGACCTCGCCGGCGCCGAGATCGCGATGAGCGCGCAGATCGGGCGCGAGCGGTCCCTGCAGAAGGCGGTGGACGCCGAGCGCGGCAACTACGACTTCGTCTGCATCGACACGCCGCCCAGCCTCGGGCTGCTGACGGTGAACGCGCTGACCGCGGCCGACAAGGTGATCGTGCCGGTCCAGTGCGAGTACCTGTCGATGCGGGGCCTCGTGCAGCTCCAGAACACGCTGCAGATGATCCGCGAGAACCTGAACCCCGACGTCGAGATCGAGGGGATCCTCCCGACGATGCTCGACTCGCGGACCGTCCACGCCAAGGAGGCCGTGGAGATCCTCGAGGAGAACTTCGGCGACCTGGTCTTCCAGTCGCGGATCAAGAAGGCGATCAAGTTTGCGGAGGCGCCCGTCCGCGGGACCTCCGTCCTCAAGTACGACCCGGACGGCACCGCCGCCAACTACTACCGCGACCTGGCCAAGGAGGTCCTGACCCATGGCTCGTAAGAAGCGCGCCAGCATGCGCGAAGGCCCCCTTGCGGACCTGTTCCGCTCGACCGACGAGGCCGCGGCCGGCGACGAGGTCAAGGTGACCGCCGCCAAGGCGAACGGGAAGGCTGACGTCGCCGTGGCCGAGGCGCCGGCGGAGGACGAGATCAAGGTCGAGCGCGTGCGCCCGGAGGCCGAGGAGGCCGAGGTGCTGGCGGAGGAGAGCCCGAGCGCGGAGGCCGCGGACGTCGCCGCAGGCCGAGCCGAAGATCGTCGAGGCGCCCCCGCTCGAGGAGCGGCGTATCGTCCGCGGCGGGCCGCTCAGCGACGAGGAGCTGCTGAACCCCAAGCGCGATCCCGCGATCGAGGAGATCGAGGAGCGCGACGCGCACAAGCTCCACCGCCCGCAGGTGACCGAGGAGCCCGCGCCCAGGATCGAGCACGAGGGTTTGCAGCGACTGATGGGCAACGACGTGCCCGACATCGGGCCCGCCTTCGGCCGCGAGGAGCCGAGCGCCGCCCGCGCCTCCGTGGTCCCGCGCACGCACCAGGCGGTCCTGCGCGTCGTCGGCGTCGGCGGCGCCGGCGTCAACGCGGTCAACCGGATGGTCGAGGCCCAGGTGCCCGGCGTCGAGTTCGTCGCCCTCAACACCGACCTGCAGTCCCTGCAGAACTCCAACGCGGACTCGACGCTGCACATCGGCGGCGAGCTCACCCGCGGCCTCGGGTCCGGCTCGGACCCCCGCGTCGGCTACCGCGCGGCGTGGGAGGAGCAGGACAAGATCAAGGGGCTGCTCGCGGGCTCGGACATGGTCTTCATCGCCGCCGGCGCCGGCGGCGGCACCGGCACCGGAGCGGCCCCCGTGGTCGCGAAGCTGGCCCGCGACGTGGGCGCGCTGACCGTCGCCGCCGTCACCAAGCCGTTCGGCTTCGAGGGCGCGCGCCGCATGGCCCAGGCCGAGGAGGGGATCGCCGCCCTCAGCGCCGAGGTGGACACGCTGATCGTCGTCCCGAACGAGCGCCTGCTGGAGATCCTCGAGCGCCGCACGTCCATCACGGACGCCTTCCGCGTGGCCGACGACGTCCTGCGCCAGGCGGTCCAGGGCATCTCCGACCTCGTCGCGCTGCCCGGCCTGATCAACCTCGACTTCGCCGATGTCCGCACCACGATGCTCGAGTCAGGCGATGCGATCCTCGGGATCGGCATGGGCGTCGGCGAGCACCGCGCGATGCTCGCGGCCGAGAAGGCCGTCAGCTCGCCGCTGCTCGACACCTCCGTGGAGGGCGCGCAGTCCCTGCTGCTCTCGATCACCGGCGGCTCCGACCTCTCGCTGATCGAGGCGAGCGAGGCCGCCCGGATCGTCCAGGAGGCGGCGCACCCCGAGGCGAACATCATCTTCGGAGCGAGCATCGACGAGGACCTCGACGAGCAGGTCTGGGTCACCGTGATCGCCACGCGCTTCGAGTCGCCCTTCCACTCGCGGCCGCGGCGCGAGCGCCGCTCGAATCCCCGCGATCCGCGGCGCCGCGACGAGGACCGCTACGGCGACCCCGCCGCCGACTGGCGCGGCGGGCACTCGCGCGGAGTGACGGCCGACGAGATCTACGGCGAGGGCACCTCCCCGAGCCGCGACACCACGCGCCGGCCGGCGATGCCGGGAGGGGGCGACGGCCGCCGCGTGCTGGACGTCCCCGAGTTCATCCCAGGCCACTGAGGCCCGGCCGGCCCGCTTGACCCCGGGCGTCTCGGCGGCCCCGGCAAAACGACCGGCTCCGGGGAGGGGCCGGCAACGACCGCCAGACGCAGTAGCGCGGGGCGCTCCGTTCCGGGTCGGGTTCTAGGCTGAGGGGCGTGAGCGCCAGGGGAGTCGTCGCGGCGGGGCATCCCGCCACAGCCGAGGCGGGCGCGGAGGTCCTGCGCGAGGGCGGCAGCGCGGTGGACGCGGCGATCTGCGCCGTGCTCACCTCGTGCGTGACCGAGAGCCCGCTGACGGGCCTCGGCGCGGGCGGGTTCATGCTGATCCACGATCCGCGGCGGGCGGCGGGCGAGCGAGACGTGCTCGTGGACTTCTTCGTCGCGGCCGGGGGGCTCGACGGCGCCGAGCGCTCTTCCGAGCTGGTGCCGATCGAGGTGGATTTCGGCGACCAGTCGCAGTTCTTCCACGTCGGCGCGGCCTCGTGCGGCGTGCCGGGTACCCCGGCCGGCCTCGAATGGGTGGCCCGGCGCTACGGGTCGGTGCCGATGGCCGAGCTGGCGGCCCCGGGGATGCGGCTGGCCCGCGAGGGGGTCGAGGTCCTGCCGATGCAGGCCTACCTGTTCGAGATCCTGGAGCCGATCCTGACGGCGGAGCCCGAGGGCCGCCGGCTGTACGCGCCCGACGGGGCGATGCTCGCCGAGGGTGATCTGTTCCGCTTCCCGGACCTCGCCGACGCGCTGGAGCGATTCGCGGCCGATGGGGCTGCTCCCTTCTACGAGGGAGAGGTGGGCCGGGCGATCGCCGCCTGGGTGTTGGAGCGGGGCGGGACCCTCGGGCCGGCGGATCTGGCCGCCTACGAGCCGATCGAGCGCGAGCCCGTCAGGGCGAGCTTCCGCGGCGCCGAGGTGCTCACCAACCCGCCGCCCTCGTCGGGCGGGATCCTGATCGCATACGCGCTGGGGGTGCTGGAGCGGCTCGGCGATCGGACCGGGGTTGAGGAGATGGTCGAGGCCACCGGGGCAGCCAACGAGCGCCGGACCGCGGAGTTCGCCGAGGGCCTGCACGAGGAGGCCTTCGTCCGCGGCTTCTTCGGGGACGAGCGCCTCGGCTCCACGACCCACATCGCAGCCCTCGACGCCTCCGGGGCCTGCGCGAGCGTCACCTGCTCGAACGGGACGGGCTCCGGCCTGATCGTCCCCGGCACGGGCGTGCACGTCAACAACATGCTGGGGGAGGAAGACCTCAACCCGGGCGGCTTCCACCGCATCCCCCCGGGGCGCAGGGTGAGCTCGATGATGGCGCCGACGGTGGCGCTGCGCGACGGCGAGATCGTGCTCGGGCTGGGCAGCGCCGGCTCCAACCGGATCCGCTCGGCGATCCTCGGCACGGTCGTCAGCGTGCTGGAGCAGGGCCTCGACGCCGGCGACGCGGTGCGCTCTCCCCGGGTTCACTACGAGGCCGGGACGCTCCAGGCCGAGCCCGGCGTGGATTCCGATGGCCTCGCCCGCCTCGAGGCGCGCGGCGTCCCGGTGGTGCGCTGGAGCAGCGAGAACCTCTACTTCGGAGGCGCACAGGCCGTCGCGCGCGACCCGCTGAGCGGCGCCCTCTCCGGCGGCGGGGACCCGCGCCGGGGCGGCGCCGTCGCGTTCGCCTGACGGCAAGCAGCTCGGCCGAGCATTCGCTTTCGGCTGGGTGCCCCGCCCAGAGGGGCTCGAAGGGGCTCAGGCGTCCTCGAAGAAGACCTTGCCGTTCGAGCGCGCGTGGTCGGCGGCGATCTCGGCGCGGTCGAGGGCGCGCTCAACCGCGCGCAGCGCGTCGGCGAGGACGTCCATCCGCTCGTCCTCGTCCCGCAGCTCGAGCAGGTGCTGCTTGGTCTCGTCGGGGAGCTCGATCCGGGCGGCGATCGCGTAGGCCGACGCGCTCTCAAGCTCGCCCGCCTCGGGGCGCTCGCCCGTCGCGCGCTCGGCCAGCTCGGCGAACGCGTCGCGCGCGGCCGCGGCTGTCTCCTCGTCGGTCTCGTCGGCGCCGTCCTCGCCGATCACCTCGACCTCGCCGGTCGGGAACTCGGGCGACTCGAAGCGGTCCAGGACCCGGAAGGGCTCACCGCCGCTGACGACGACGTTGAGGCGGCCGTCGTCGAAGCGCTCCAGGACCTCGTCCACCTGGGCCGTGCAGCCGACCGAGCGGGCGCCCTCCTCGTCGCGCAGGACGATGCCGAAGGGCTCGCCCTCGTCGAGGGCCCTGCCGACCATCCGCTTGTAGCGCTCCTCGAAGATGTGCAGCGGAAGGCGCTCGCCCGGAAGCAGCACGAGGGGAAGCTCGAAGATGGGCAGCTCCTTGCCCGGCACGGCTTCCGATTGTAGGACGGTCGGCCGGTCGCGCGGCCATGCGGCGCCGAGAATTGACCGGCTGCGCTTCGCCCCCGGCATCGCCGGCTGCGCGTTCACGTTCGGCCAGCGCGCCAGATGCGCGTGCCGTGGCGCGGCGACGGGTTCGGCTCCGGGCTGCTCGTCGGCGCCAGCCTCGGGCTCGTCTACGCGCCCTGCGCCGGGCCGATCCTCGCGGCCGTGATCACCACCTCCGCGGCGCAGGACTTCGAGGCGGGGCGGCTGGCGGTGGCGCTCTCCTACGCGCTCGGGTCCGCCCTGGTGCTCTACGCGCTGCTGCTCGGCGGCCGCCGACTCGCCGACCGCCTGGCGCCGGTGCGCGGCCAGGTACAGGTCGCGATGGGGGCGGTGATGCTCTGCGTCGCTGCGCTGATGCTGGCGGACGTGGACACCCGCTTCCAGACCGCGATCGCCGACGACCTGCCGTCGGTGCTGGTCAACCCGACCGGGGACCTGGAGGACAGAGGCGGACCTCGCCTCCATCACGCAACCCGCACGGAGGGGCGGAGGAGGCCGGCGCCTGCCCAGCTCGAGCGGGGACTGGACCTGCCGCGCCTCGGCTACGCCCCGGACTTCACCTCCACTCAGTCCTGGTTCAACACCGGCGGCGACGCGCTGACGATGGGCGGGTTGCGCGACGAGGTCGTGCTGATCGACTTCTGGACCTACACGTGCATCAACTGCATCCGCACGCTCCCCTACCTGAAGGCCTGGGACGAGCGCTACCGCGGCGACGGGCTGACGATCGTCGGTGTCCACACTCCCGAGTTCCCCTTCGAGCGCGACGCCGGCAACGTCGGCGACGCGATCGAGCAGAATGGGATCGCCTACCCCGTGGTCCAGGACAACGACTTCGGCACCTGGAACGCGTACGGGAACCGCTACTGGCCGGCGAAGTACCTGGTGGACGCCGACGGCCAGGTCCGCTACGTCCACTTCGGCGAGGGCAGCTACGAGGAGACCGAGGCGCGCGATCCGCTCGCTGCTGCGCGAGGCGGGGCGCGGAGCTGGGCGCCGTGGCGCGGGCACGCACCGAGACGATCGACGCCCGGCACGCACGACGCCCGAGACCTATCTCGGCTCGGCGCGGGCCCGCGGCTGGGCGCAGGACCCGATCCGCGACGGCGAGCGGGACTTCGGCGCGGCGGTGCCGCCGCTTCGGCCCCGACGAGTTCGCGTACATCGGGCGCTGGAGCATCGGCCCCGAGGCGGCCACGGCGGGCGCGGGCGCCCGGATCGCGGCCGAGGTCCGCGCCCGGCGCGTGTTCCTGGTGATGGGCTCGCAGGCCGGCCCGCGGGACGTCGAGGTCCTGCTGGACGGCGAGCCGGTCCCCGCCCGCTGGGCCGGCGATGACGTGCGGGGCGGGCGCGTGAGGGTCTCGGCCCAGCGCCTCTACCGCCTGGTGGACCTGCCCCGCGCCGGCCGCCACCGCCTCGAGCTGCGCTTCGCTCCCGGCATCGCCGGCTACGCGTTCACCTTCGGCTAGCGCCCGGAAAGCCACGCGCTCACTATCGATCGGGTTGGCCAGAAGCGCGCGCTTGCAGCAAGCGTCGCAGCGTGGCGGCGACCTGCGCCGGCTCGCTGCTCAGCCGGCGCCAGGTGATCCGGATCACCTCGCTACGCCTTGCGGCCGCTGACCAGGAGGTTGTAGAAGAGCTCGGGGGGGAGGTGCGGCTCCAGCAGGCTCGAGTCGATCCGCTGGAGCACGAGGTAGCTGCGGAAGGCGAAGCGGCGCCAGACCCAGGGGATCTCGTCGTGGACGGCGGTGGACTCGAGCGAGCGCAGCGCCCAGCCGTGCATGTTGGCCAGCAGCTCCTCGCCGCTCACGCGCACGGCGTCGAAGCCGGCGCGCTCCGCGAAGCGGCGGAGCTCGCCGGGCTTGAACGCGTGGACGTCCACCTCGGGCTCGAGGGCGTGGCCGTGGGTGTCGGCGTGGTCATCGCTGTAGTCGCGCTTCGCGGCGCCGATCGCGCGCCGCCACAGGGGCGCCACCAGCCCCGCCGCGCGCTTCGGGGCGGCTGCCAGGAGGTCTCCGTAGCGGGACGGCTCGCCGCAGAAGGCCACGGTGCCGCCGGGTCGCAGCACGCGGTGGAACTCGGCGAAGGCGCGGTCGAGGTCCGGGATGTGGTGGAGAACGGCGTGGCCGAAGACGAGGTCGAAGCTCGCGTCGGCGAAGGGGAGGCTCTCGGCATCGGTCGCGACGGTCTCGACCTCGAGTCCGAGCCTCGTGGCGTTCCCCGACAGCGTCTCCAGCATCCCCGGCGAGATGTCAGTGGCCGTGGCGCGGGATATCAGGCCGGCTTGCAGGAGGTTCAGCGAGAAGTAGCCGGTGCCGGCCCCGATCTCGAGCGCGTCTCCGAAGGGCCCCGCCGGCGGGTGTCCCAGGGCCTTGCGGAGCTTGGCCTGCACCTGCTCCTGCCCGATCTCGCCGAAGTCGATCCCCCACTTGGAGTCGTAGTCCGCGGCCGCCACGTCGTGGTAGCGCTCGTTGACGTCCTTGATGCGCTCGGGGGTGGCCGGGGCCGCCATCGGCGCGGAATGCTAGGGACAGCGCGGCGCCCGCGCGGCAGCGCGGGCGCGCCGACATCCGGTCGCGGCGGTAGCGGCCGCCCAGCATCTATCGCGGCGCTGCCGCGCCGCTCGAAGGAGGGCGGCCTGACCGCCGACATCCGGTCGCGACGGTAGCGGCCGCCCAGCATCTATCGCGGCGCTGCCGCGCCGCTCGAAGGAGGGCGGCCTGACCGCCGCTAAGGTCCGCGCCCGTGCGCTACGTGCAGCGAGACCAGCCCGAAGGAGTGCCGCCGCTGGAGCTGACCGGCGAGCGGACCCTGCCCGACGTCCCCGAGGAGAACTACTGGTACCGGCGCCACGTCGCCGTCTACGAGTGGATCGCGGGCCGTTGCGCCGGCCTCGACGTGGTGGACCTCGCCTGCGGCGAGGGCTACGGCGCGGAGCTGCTCGCCCGGCGCGCCGCGACCGTCGTCGGAGTGGACGCGAACCCGGAGGCCCACGAGCACGCCAGGCTGCGCTACCGGCGGCCCAATCTCAGCTTCGAGCGGACGCTGGTCGAGGAGTACGACCGCCCCTGCGACGCCGTCGTCTTCCTGCAGACGATCGAGCACATCCACGACCCCGGCGCCCTGTTGGACCGGATCGTCTCGATCGCCCCCGTCGCCTACATCTCGACTCCGAACCGCCTCACCCTCGCCGGCCCCGACGCCGAGAAGTCGGAGAACCCCTGGCACCTGCGCGAGTACGACATCGGCGAGTACCGCGAGCTGCTCGCCCCGCACTTCGCTTCGGTCGAGGTCCTCGGCCTCTTCCACGCCCGCAAGCTGCGCCTGCACGAGCTCGCGGTCAGGGCGGGATGGGACTCCCTGCACAGGCGGCTCGGCATCACCAAGCCGTTCTACGACCGCTTCGTCCCCGCGATCTCGGCCGGGGACTTCCGCCTGGGCCCGGACGGCCTCGAAGCCGCCCTCGACTTCGTCGCGGTCTGCAGGGCGAGCAGCAGCGAGTAGCGGCTCATGAGGACCGAGACCGTCGGCGACCTGGCGATCGTCCTCCACAGCCACATGCCCTATGTCGAGGGCTTCGGCACGTACCCCTTCGGCGAGGAGTGGCTGTTCGACGCGTTCGCGCGCTCCCATCTGCCCGTGCTGGGGGTGGCGCGCGAGCTGACGATGACCGTGACGCCGGTGCTGGCCGACCAGCTCGAGGCCCCGGGCGTCGCCGAGCGGATGCTGGCGTTCCTGCGCCGCCACAGGTTGGAGGCGGCCGAGGCCGAGGCCGCGCATGTCGGCGCGGAGCTGCGCCCGGCCGCCGAGGCCGAGGCCGCCCACTACCGCCTCGCCGTCGAGCGGCTGGAGGAGCTGGGAGGGGAGGCCCTGGCCGCCTTCCAGAGCGCAGCCGCATCGGGGCGGGTCGAGCTGATGGCCTCAGCGGCGACGCACGCGTTGATGCCGAAGCTCGCGACGCTCGCCGGGCGCCGGCTCCAGGTCGACGCCGGCCTGCGTTCGCACACCCGCCGGTTCGGCCGCCCGCGCGGATTCTGGCTACCCGAGTGCGCGTACGTCCCGGGCCTCGAGGCGGTGCTCGCCGAGCGGGGCGTCGAGCACACCTGCCTGGACCAGAGCGCGCACGAACCCGACGGAGCGGCGCTCGTCCCGGTGCGCCTGCCCGGAGGGCCGCTGGCCTTCACGCTCGACTGGCCGACGATCGCGAGGGTCTGGGCCGAGGGCGGCTACCCGGGCGCGCCGGGCTACCTGGAATACCACCGGCTCTCGGCCGGCGGCATGCGGCTCTGGGCGATCTCGGGCGAGCCCTACGGCCCCGGGCCCGCGGCCGAGCAGGCCGACGCCGACTCGCGGGCCTTCCTCGCCGCGGTCCGCGAGCGACTCGCGGCCCACGCGGAGGGCAGCGGCGAGCGAGGCCTCTGCGTGTTCGCGATCGACACCGAGCTGCTCGGGCACTGGTGGTCGGAGGGGCCGCTCTGGCTGGAGGCCGTGCTGGCAGGCGCTGCGCGCGCGGGCATCCGGCTGCTGACGCTTTCGCAGGCCGCCCGGGAGCACCCGGGCGAGCCCCGCCCGGCGGCCGTGGCGAGCTGGGGCGAGGGCAAGGGCCTGGAGACATGGGACTCGCCCTCCGGGGCCGACCTCGCGTGGGCCGGTCGGCGGCTCGAGCTGCGCCTGCTGAGGGCGTGTGGGGAGGAGGTGGACGAGCGGCGACTGGAGCGCGCCGCGCGCGAGCTGCTCGCGGTGCAGTCGAGCGACTGGGCCTTCATGGACCACCGCGCCCAGGCGGGCGACTACCCCTACCGGCGCGCGGTCACCCACGCGGGCGCGATGCTCGAGTCCCTAGACTCCGGGAGCGAGGCGCCCGAGCCGCGGTTGCGAAATCTCGCCCCCGATCTGAGCCTGGCGCCGCTCCGCGAGCCGTGACCCGAGCACTGATCCTCTCCTGGGAATACCCGCCCCTGATCGAAGGGGGCCTGGCGCGCCACGTGCGCAAGCTCTCCGAGGGGCTGGTCGAGCGCGGCGAGGAGGTCCACGTGCTGACTCGCGGCGGCGAGGAAAGCCCGGCCGAGGAGCTGCTCGGCGGCGTCCACGTGCACCGCGTGCGCGAGCCGACCCGCCCGGCGGAGCTGAACGAATTCGTCGCCTGGGTCGAGCGGATGAACTCGGACATGCTCGCCGCGGGCGTCGAGCTGGGCGACCGGCTCGACTTCGACGTCGTCCACGGCCACGACTGGCTCGTCGCCGCCGCCTGCGACCACCTCGCCAAGCGCTTCGGCGCGCCGCTGGTGACCACGATCCACGCGACCGAGCACGGCCGCCACCAGGGCTGGGTCAACAAGCACCCCCAGAGCTACATCCACGGGGTCGAGCGCTGGATCACAAACCGCTCCGACAAGGTCCTCGTCTGCTCCACCTTCATGCACGAGCAGGTGGTGGACGTCTTCGGCGTGGACGAGGACCGGGTCGAGGTGATCCCGAACGGGATCGATCCCGAGGACCTGCAGCCTCAGGACGAGGAGGAGCTGCGCAGGCTGCGCGGGGAGTTCGCCGCGCCCGACGAGTCGCTGGTCCTCCTGGTCGGCCGCCTCGTCTACGAGAAGGGATTCCAGTTCGCCCTCGAGGCCCTGCCGGAGATCATCGAACGACTTCCCAACACCCGCTTCATCGTCGCCGGGTCGGGGACGCACGAGGAGGAGCTGCGCCGCCAGGCCCAGGACCTGGGCCTGATGGAGCACGGCACCTTCGTCGGCTGGATCGGCGACGACGTGCTGCACTCGCTCTACCGGATCGCGGACGTCTGCGTGGTGCCCTCGATCTACGAGCCCTTCGGCCTCGTCGCCCTCGAGGCGATGGCGTCGTCCTGCCCGTGCATCGTCGCCGACACCGGCGGCCTGCGCGAGGTGGTGCCCCACGACGAGGTCGGCCTGCGCTTCCGCGCCCGCGACCCGCACTCGCTGGCGGAGATGACCATCCGCGTGCTCGAGGACGCAGAGCTCTGCCGCCGCCTGACGGCGGAGGCCTTCCAGCACCTGCGGCGCTTCGACTGGGCCGACGTCGCCGAGCGCACCGCGGCCGTCTACGACGAGCTCAAGATCGCAGCTCCCGCAGCGGAGGCCTGATGTCGCGGCTGCCCGAGGGCCGCCGCGAGGTGACGCCTTCGCGTCGGGCCGTGGGAAAGCGCCGCGGGCCGGACTTCGGGCCGCGCCTCGGCGTCAGCGTGCCGATCAGCTTCGGGCTGCCGCTGATGGTGGTCGGCCTGTTCGTGCTGGTCGCGGCGCTCCGCGGAGGCAGTCTCGCGCTGGGGGTGCTCGCCGCCTTCCTCGCTGTGGTGGGCGTGGCGCTGCTCGCCTCGGGCAAGCGGCTCTGAGCCCAGGGCCGCGGCCCACTTCCCCTTCCTCCGCTTCCACCCTGCTTCGGCGCTCAGTCGCCTTCGGGCTCGACCGGGTCGGGCCAGCGCAGCGTCCGCGGCGCCTCGCGCATCCGGATCAGGCGGGCCGGGATCCCGCCGACGACCGCGTTCGCGGGCACGTCCTTCGTCACCACGGAGTTGGTGCCGACGATCGAGTTGTCGCCGACCCGGACGCCGCGCAGGAAGCAGGCGCCATAGCCGACCCAGACGTTGGAGCCGATCACGACCTCGCGGAAGTAGATCCCCTGCCGGCGGATCGGCCTCTCGACATCGACGACGCCGTGGTCGAAGTCGATGAACATCGCCCGGTCGGCGATCACGCACTGCTCGCCGATGCGGACCCGCCGGTATGACGAGATCGTGCACTCCTGGCCGCAGACGGTCTTCGCCCCGATCTCGACGAGGCCCTCGTGGCTGCGGATCTTGGTGCCGTCGCCGATCCAGCAGAAGCGGCCGAAGCGCACCGTGGCCCCCCGGGCGATCTGGATCTGCAGGCCCTTGCCGAAGAAGACCGGCCCGTCGGTCTCCCAGCGCCATCCCGCGGGCGTCAGGAGGCGGCGCCACGCGTAGCGCCAGAACAGGCGCGCGTAGCGCACGTTCAACATCCGGTTCTTGCGCAGGAAGCGAAGCAGCCGCACGACGGCAGGCACCGTATCTACACTGCGGCGCCGTGAGCGCGAAGACCGAAGAGTCGCTGGCGAAGCGGCTGCTCGCCGGCGACAAGCGAGCGCTCGCCCGCGCGATCACCCTGATCGAGAACGACGACCCGGCGGGTTGGGAGCTGGTGCGGGAGGTCTACCCGCGGACCGGCAGGGCGCGGATGGTCGGGCTGACGGGCCCGCCGGGGGTGGGGAAGAGCACGCTGATCGGCGCGCTGACCGCGGAGATGCGGAAGGCCGACCGCCAGGTCGCGGTGCTCTCGATCGACCCCTCCAGCCCGTTCACCCGCGGCGCCCTGCTCGGCGACCGCATCCGGCTCTCCGACCACTTCCTCGACCCGGGCGTCTTCATCCGCTCGATGGCCTCCCGCGGCGCGCTCGGCGGCCTCTCGGAAGCGACGCTCCAGGCCGCGCTCCTGATGGACGCCTCCGGCAAGGACGACGTCTTCATCGAGACGGTCGGGGTCGGCCAGGCCGAGATAGACATCGTCGACCACGGCGACACGGTCGTCCTCGTGCTGATGCCGGGCAGCGGCGACTCCATCCAGGCCCTGAAGGCGGGAGTGATGGAGATCCCCGACATCATCGTCGTCAACAAGGCCGACCATCCGATGACCGACACGATGGTCCGTGAGATCCGCGGCGTGCTCTCGCTTGGGCCCAAGGCGTCCTGGCGGGTTCCGATCGTGCAGACGGAGGCGGCGAAGGGGGAGGGCGTCGCCGAGCTGGCCGAGCGGATCGCCGAGCACCGCGCCCACATCGAGGCCGAGGGCACGCTCGCCGAGCGCCGCGCACGCAACCTGCGCAACGAGGTGCTCGAGCTCGCCGCGGCGCGCCTGCGCCGCCGCCTCGAGGGCGCCGTCGCCGCGGACCCCGGCATCTCGGAGCTGCTCGAGCGCGTCGTCAGCCGCGAGCTCGACCCGGCGAGCGCCGCGACCGAGATCCTCCGGCGCGAGGGCTGACGGCGCCACGGGCCGTCGGGCCCCAGTCCGACGGCCGCTAGCAGCCGAGCTGGCGCGCGATCACCATCTGCTGCACCTCGTCGGTGCCCTCGCCGATGGTGAGGATCTTCGCGTCGCGGTAAAAGCGGCAGACGGGGTACTCCTCGATGTAGCCGTAGCCTCCGTGGATCTGGACGGCCTCCTCGGCGGCGCGCACCGCGAGGCGGCCGGTGATCAGCTTGGCCTGGGCGGCGGTCAGCGTGAACGGCTTGCCTGCGTCCTTCTCCAGCGCGGCGCGGTGGACGAGGAGGCGGGAGGCCTCGATCTGGGCGGAGATGTCGGCGATCTTCGCCTGGATCGCCTGGAAGCTCGAGATCGGCTTGCCGAAGGCGCGGCGCTCCTTGGCGTAGGCGATCGCCTCGTCGAGGGCGCCCTGGGCGAGGCCGACGCCCATCGCCGCCACCCCGATGCGCCCACCGTCGAGGATCTGCATGAACTGCCTGAAGCCGTCGCCGCGGCGCCCGAGGAGGTTCCCCCCGGGCACGCGGGCGCCGTCGAAGCTGAGCGGCCGCGTGTCGGACGCGTTCCAGCCCATCTTGCGGTACGGCTCGCCGGGCTCGTATCCGGGCGTGCCGTTGGGGACGATGATGTTCGAGATCTCGGGGCGCCCCTGTCCGGCGCCGGTGACCGCGGTGATCGTCACGCAGCCCGAGATCTCGGTGCCGGCGTTGGTGATGAACTGCTTCGCGCCGTCGATCACCCACTCGCCGTCCGTCCAGCTCGGCCTGGGTCTTGGTGTTGCCTGCGTCGGAGCCCGCCTCGGGCTCGGTCAGGCCGAACGCGGCCAGCTCCGCCCCGCTGGTGAGCCGGGGCAGCCAGTCGTCCTTCTGCTCGTCTGTCCCCCAGAGGTAGATGGGCATCGTCCCGAGCGAGGTGTGGGCGGCCATCGTGATCGCGACCGAGGAGTCCACCCGGGTCAGCTCCTCAACCGCCAGCGCGTAGGAGAGGGTGTCGGCCCCGCCGCCCCCGTAGCGCTCCGGGAAGGGGATCCCCATCAGACCGAGCTCGCCCATCTTCGCCACCAGCTCGTAGGGAAAGGCCTTGGTCCGGTCGAGCTCCTCGGCCACGGGCGCGACCTCCTGGCGCGCGAAGTCGCGCACCGTGTCGCGCAGCAGCCGCTGCTCGTCGGAGAGCTCGAAGTCCATGCCGGGGCGGGAGTCAACCACAGGCGCCCCGCGGGCCGTTGCCGGGCCCCTGGCACGGCAGGCCGTCCCCGAAACGCGACGCGCCCGCCGGGGGCGGGCGCGTCGCGGCGATTCCTCTCCGCCCGGTGGGGCTAGGAGGTCGGCTTCGTCTTGGTCGTCTTCGTCGTCTTGGGCAGCTTGCCCTTGGGGACGAAGAGGACACTGACGTTGCGGCCGAGGATCGTCGAGCCGGTGCCGGTCGCGGCCTCCTGGGCCTGGAGCGAGACCTTGTACTCGCCCTTGGCGGTCGTCTTGATCACGCCGGTGACCGCTCCGTTCTCGCGGGCCGTCACCCCGTGCGGCAGGTACAGCTCGTAGGACTCCGCGCTCGTCGTCAGCGCGGTGTCGTTGACGGCGAGGCGGTACTGCAGCTTGCCGTCGCCCGCGGTGGCGGAGTCGTCCTTGGCGGACAGCGTCGCGTTGATGTAGAGCCAGCCGACGCCCGGGGCGTTCAGCTTCGCGGTGGCGATCGGCGAAAACGTGGTGCTCGTGAACTTGTCGATCTTGGTCTCGACGGTCTTGCCCGCCGCGACCGTCTCGCCCCGCTTGACGTAGCGCTTGTCGGCCGTAGTGGTGGTCAGCGACATCGCCTTCTGGGCGATCGACGCGCCGGGACCGGCGACGACCGCGCCCAGGATGACCCCGGTGACCAGCAGCACGCCGGTCTTCCGGCCTCTGCCGGAGAGCTTCTCTCTCATGCTTGCCTCCTCAGCTTGCTTTCAGAGCAAGCGCGCGATGGTAGCCGGGGCCGCGCGCGGCCCCGGCGCTCAGGCCCTGGCGCCGGTGAGCTCGGCGAGGGCGGGCTTCAGGCCCGGGCCCTCGGTGGCGACGGCCTCGCGCACCGTCAACTCCCTGCCGCAGCGCTCGCAGATGCGGCGGTCGTTGATGACGCCGCCGCACTCGCCCTTGTGCCGGAGGACCATCGGCGGGCCACCGGGGAGGGGGATGTAGGTGTCGCCCCAGTGGGTCAGGGCCACGATCGTCGGCCACAGGTCGAGGCCCATCTCGGTCAGGTAGTACTGCTCGCGCAGCGGGCGCTCGCTGTAGGGCCGCTTCTCCAGGATCCCGGCGTCCACCAGGCGCTGCAGGCGGTTGGAGAGCACGTTGCGCGCGATGCCGAGGTTCTCCTGCATCTCGGAGAAGCGCCGCCGGCCGAGGAAGACCTCGCGGATCACCATCAGGGTCCAGCGCTCGCCGATCAGCTCGAGGGAGCGGGCGAGCGCGCAGATCTGGCCTTCGTAGTCGTTGCGAAGCACGGTATGTGATTCTCGCACAGTGGGTTGTTTGACGCAACCGACCCTGTTAGCTTGGCCGGGAACAGACGGTTGCGTGAAAAGACCAAGCCGAGGAGGCGAAGATGAACAAGCCGATCGCTTTCAAGCTCGAGCCGGCGCAGGTGCGGATCACCCAGGAGGAGATCCTCGCCGACCTCCGCTATCCGGCCCGGCCGGCCCGGCCGCGGGCCGCCCGCGCCCGCGGCAGGCGCCGGTGAGCGCCGCTGCCGAGCCTGTCCTCCGCGACGCGGAGGGCTCCGCGCGCGCGTTCGCCGAGCGGATGCCCGAGTCCACCCGCCGGCGCGTGCTGATCTGGCAGGACCCGCTGGCATCGGCGGCGCGGGGCGCGGCCCTGAGCGGCAGGGAGTACATGAGCGCCCTGCGCGACGGCGAGATCCCGCCGCCGCCGATCGCGGTGACCATGCGCTTCGCGCCGGTCGAGATCGCGGAGGGCCGCGTCGCCTTCGCCGGCGAGGCGGGGGAGGAGCACTACAACCCGATCGGGGTCGTCCACGGAGGCTGGGCCTCGACGCTGCTCGACTCCGCACTCGGGTGTGCCGTGCACACCACCCTCCCTCGGGGCGCCGCCTACACGACGCTCACCCTGGAGGCGAAGTTCGTCCGCCCGATCACCCGTGACACCGGGGTCGTCCGGGCCGAGGCCGAGGTCGTGCACCGCGGGCGGCGCCAGGCGACGGCGGAGGCGAAGCTGGTCGCCGCGGCGAGCGGGAGGCTGCTGGCGCACGCGTCCAGCACCTGCATGATCATGGAGCCGCCCGGGTAGCTTGTCTGCCGGTATGGCCGGCGATCTGGAGCGAACCGAGGCGGCGGTCGTAACCGCCTCCTACGAGGCGCTGAACAGCGGCGACATCGGCGCCGCGATGGAGGCGCTGGCGGAAGACGCCGAGTGGCACGAGAGCGGCGCCGTGCCCGGCGCGGGCGGGCACTACGAGGGGCGCGAGTCCATCCGCGCCTTCCTGACCGAGTTCCTCGCTTCGTGGGAGTCCTTCGAGCAGGAGATCGTCGAGGTGCGCGAGGCGGGGGAGAGGATCGCCGTCTTCATCCACCTGACCGCGGTCGGGGCCGGCTCGAGCGCGAAGGTGGATGCGCGCTACGCGCACGTCTGGACGATGCGCGGCGGTCGCGGGGCTCGCGTGGACGCGTTCTACGACCGCGACGAGGCGCTGGCGGCGATCAGCCCGTAGGCGCCCGTCAGCGCCACCGCCGCCCAGAAGGCGAGGTAGGCGCCGTTGGCGAGCCCGTCGCCGCCGAGGTCGCCGGAGTGAAGCGCGACGGCGAGGAGCTGCAGCAGACCGAGCGCGGCATACGCGGCAGACGTGCCGCGGAAGGTGACGACCGCGTCGTCGCGCACCACCATCAGCGCCACCAGGGAGACGCCCAGCGTGAAGGCGCCGAGCGCGCGCGAGGTCAGCGGCGTCAGGGCCCACGGCCAGAGCTCGGCCGCCGTTCCCGGCGCCAGCAGCATCAAGGCGCTCGCGAAAAGCAGGAGCGCGGCTTCGGCGGCGAGGGCCGCCCGCAGGGCACCGGGCAGGCGGCGGCCCACCGCGGCGGCGGCGCGGGGGCCGGAGGCCGCCCGCTCGCGCGCGATGCCGGCCGCCAGCAGCGGCGGGGCGACGATGTACGCGCAGAGCCAGAAGACGCCGAAGAGGCTCTCCAGGTCGAACTTGTCGAGGTGGACCAGGGTGATGACGAGCAGCACCATGGCGATCACGAGCACCGGCAGCACGACAGGCCGCGCCCCCGCCCAGCTCGGCGAGCGGGATGCGGCTGCGAGCAGGGCGCAGGCGCCCCAGTAATACGCGCCCAGCGCCGCGGCGCTGAGCGGCGGCTGGATCGTCCACGAGAACCACTCGTCGGTGTCGTCGGCGCCGGCGAAGAGCAGCACGCCCGCGATCAGCGCGAGTCCCGCGAAGACCCGGAGGATCGAGCGCAGGCTGGGGATGAAGGCCCTCACCGCCCCGAGCATCCTACGATCGAAGGATGGTTTCCGGCAACGGGCGGGCGGGCCCCGAGGTGCGTCTCGGGCGCATGGTCGAGGACGGCGTGGCGCCGAGCATCTTCGGGCTGATCGAGCGCGGGATCGCACGCGAGCCCGAGCTCGCCCTGCAGCTCCGGGGCCGCGTCGTCTTCCGCTTCCACGAGGACTTCTCCCCGCTGCGGATCAGCTTCCGCTCGCGGACGGTCGTCATCGAGGACGGCGACCTCCAAAGGCCCGACCTCGTGATCGCCGGCAGGCTTCCCGACATCGTCCACTTCGCCACGGTCCCGATGCTCCGCGGCCGCCTGCACGGCGTTCCGGACCCGCGGCGGCCGCGCGGCCGCGCGGCGCTCGGGCGCCTGGCCAAGCGGCGCGTGCGGATCGAGGGCGACAGGGTCCTCGCGCGGCGCCTGCTGCGCCTGCTCGCTGTCTAGGGCGGCGCGGCACCCCGCGGATCGTCGGCCTAGCCGTCGCGGCCGGCCCCGACGCCGCGGGCCAGGTCCACGAGCAGCCGGACCCCGTAGCCCGTCGGGCCGCTGCCGACGTACTCGCGCCCGACGTCCCAGGCTGTGCCGGCGATGTCGAGGTGGGCGAAGGGGCGCCCGTCCACGAACTCCTCGAGGAAGGAGCCGGCGTAGATCGTGCCGGCCTTGCGCTTCGAGGCCGCGTTGGTGAGGTCTGCGACCTTGCCCTTCGTCAGCTCCTTGTACTCCTCGTGCAGGGGCAGGCGCCAGGCAAGCTCGCCGCTGCGCTCAGCCGCCGCCTCGACCTCGGCGGCCAGGTCGTCGTCATTCGAGATCAGGGCGGCGTAGGTGGAGCCGAGGCCGATCAGCACCGCGCCGGTCAGGGTCGAGAGCTCGACGATCCGCTCGGCGCCGAGCTCGACGGCATACGCGAGCGCGTCGGCGAGGATCAGGCGGCCCTCCGCGTCGGTGTTGTTGACCTCCACCGTCTTGCCGTTGAGCTGGGTGATCACGTCCCCGGGCTTGACGGCGCGCCCGCTCGGCATGTTCTCGGTGGAGGGGACGACCGCGACGGCGTTGACGCCGAGGCCGAGCTCCGCGATCGCTCCCATCGCCTCGATCACCGCGGCGGCGCCCGACATGTCCATCTTCATCTCGTGCATGGAGGCGGCGGGCTTGATCGAGATGCCGCCGGTGTCGAAGGTCACGCCCTTTCCGACCAGCCCCAGCAGCGGACCGGGGCCCTCGTGTCGCATCACGATCAGCTTCGGCGGCTCGTCGCTGCCCCTGGAGACCGCCTCGAGGCCGCCCATGCCGCGCTCGACGATCTCGTCGCGATCCATCACCTCGCAGCTCAGCCCGTCGTGGGTGACCGCCAGCTCCAGCGCCCGCTCGGCCAGGTGGCTGGGCGTGACGAAGTTGGAGGGCAGGTCCTGGAGCTCGCGGGCCCGGTTCGCGGCCAGACTGGCGGCGCGGGCCGCCTGCGCCGTCGCGTTCACGTCGGCGCCGGTCGCAAGCGTCAGCTCCTCGAGCCGCGGCTTCGGCTCGTCGTCGGAGCCGGCGGACTTGAAGCGGTCGAAGCGGTAGGAGGCGAGGATCGCCCCGTCGACGAGCGCCGCGGAGATCGCCTCGGGATCGCCGGCCTCGGGCGAAACCAGCGCCAGCGACCCCGCGCGGTGGGAGGCGGCCGACTTGGCGGCGATCGCCGCCGCCACCCGCGCGCGCTCGGCGCTGAGCTCCTCACGGCTCCCGAGGCCGACCGCGAGCACGCGCTCGGGCCGCTCCGGGTGGATCAGCGCGCTCTTGCGGTAGCCGCCGCTGACGTCGGCGGCGCCACGCGCCCCGGCCAGCTCCGCGGGGAGCTCTTCCCCCTCGAACACGAAGACGGCGACGAGGTCGGCCTCGAGCTCTGCCAGCGGGGTGTCGGCGACGGCGACGCGCACGGGGCCGCAGACTAGCGGCGGCACGTCCCCGGCCGGGCCCGCCCGGGCGCGCGCCAGCCCGGCGGCGGCAAACCCGCCCCGGCTATCGTTCCGGGCCGGACACCGCCGGCTGCCGACGCCGGCCCGACGAAAGGCGCAGATGTCGAAGACGGTCATCCTCTCCACTGCCAGGACCCCCTTCGGGAAGATGGGCGGCGGTCTCGCTCCCCTCGACGCGACCGACCTGGGCGGGACCGCGATCAGCGAGGCGCTCGAGCGCGCCGCGGTGGACGGCGGACAGGTGCAGGCCGTCGTCTACGGCCAGGTGCTGCAGGCCGGCCAGGGGCAGATCCCCTCCCGGCAGGCGCAGATCAAGGGCGGCATCCCGAAGGAGGTGCCTTCGGAGACCGTCAACAAGGTCTGCGCCTCGGGCATGCGCTCGCTCGGCATCGCCGACCAGGCGATCCGGGCGGGGGACCTCGAGGTCGGCGTCACGGGCGGCATGGAGTCGATGAGCCAGGCGCCCTACCTGCTGCCGGGCGCGCGCTTCGGCTTCCGCATGGGCGACGTCCAGGCGGTGGACGCGATGACCCACGACGGCCTCACCAACCCCTTCACCGAGAAGCAGATGATCAACGAGGCGAGCGAGGTCTCGAACGAGCTCGAGATCACCCGCGCCGACATGGACCGCTTCGCCGTCCGCTCGCATGAGCTGGCACACAAGGCGACCGAGGAGGGCAGGCTCGCCGACGAGATCGTCTCGGTCACGGTCAAGGGCCGCAAGGGCGAGACGGTCGTAGAGGCCGACGAGGGGATCCGCCCCGGCACCGACCTCGAGGCGCTCGCGAAGCTCAAGGCCGTCGGCGGCGAGGACGCGACCCACACGGCGGGCAACTCGCCCGGCGTGAACGACGGCGCCGCCGCGGTGGTCGTCGCCTCCGAGGAGTGGGCCTCGCAGAACGGCAAGGCCCCGGTCGCGACGGTCCTCGCCTACGGCCAGGTCGCCGACGACTTCCCCTACCTCGCCAAGACCCCGGCGCTCGCCGCGAAGCAGGCGCTGGAGAAGATCGGCAAGAGCCCCGAGGAGGTGGACCTCTGGGAGATCAACGAGGCCTTCGCCTCGGTCGCTCTCAACTCCGTGCGGATGCTCGGCGTGGACGACGACAAGGTCAACGTCAACGGCGGCGCGATCGCGCTCGGCCACCCGATCGGCGCCTCCGGCGCCCGCATCGTCGGCGCCCTGGTCCACGAGCTCCAGCGCCGCGGCGGCGGCCTCGGCGTCGCCGCCATCTGCTCGGGCGGCGGACAGGGAGATGCCATCGTGCTCGAGGTCAACGGCTCCTAGGCTCAGGGTGACCACGCCGTTCGCGCCCGAACCCGCCGGCCCCGGACGCGAAGCGGAGGAGCCGGCGGTGGGCGGCGCGTTCTTCGACCTGGACAAGACCCTGATGGCGGGGTCCAGCGGAATGGTGTTCGCGCGGGTCGCCGGGCAGCACGGCCTGGTGTCGCGGCGGCAGATCGCGCGCTGGGGGCGGGACCACGTCCGCTACCGGCTGCGCGGCGCGACGGACGACGAGACCAAGGAGCTGCTGAAGGTCGCGCGCGAGACGTTCCGGGGGGTGCCCGCGCGCGAGATCCACCGCCTCGGCCCGGAGGTCCTCGCCGGGATCCTGCCGCGGATCTACCCGCAGATGCTGGAGGAGGTCCACCACCACCAGGACGCGGGGAGGGCCACCTTCATCGTCAGCGCGGCCGGCAACGACATGGTCGTCCAGCTGGCGCAGGTCCTGAACATGGAGGGCGGAATCGGCACCTCCTACGAGGTCGGTCCCGACGGCGCCTACACGGGGGCGCTCGAGGGCCCGTTCGTCTACGGGAAGGGCAAGGTCGAGGCGATGCGCCGCTTCGCCGACGAGCACGGGATCGACCTCGGCGCCTCATACGCCTACTCGGACTCCGCCAGCGACCTGCCGATGCTGCGCGCGGTCGGCAACGCGGTCGTCGTCAACCCTGACCAGCCCCTGGCGGAGATCGCGAAGGCGGAGGGCTGGCGCGTGATGCGCTTCGAGCGGCTGGGGCGGAAGCTCGCGATCGCCGCGGCCACGGCCGTCGCGGCCGCGATCGGCACCTACGGCCGCGCGCGCGTGACCGGGCGCGCGGACACTCGCCGCTTCCGGGCGATGCGGAACCGCTAGACCGACGCGGCCCGCCTTAGACTTGCCCGATGGCCGTGGAGCCCGAAGCGCGCCGCCGCGCTCACGAGTGGATGCGGGACCTCTACGCGCGCGTGGACGAGCGCGAGGCGCTCTTCGAGACGATCTCCGGCGCGCCCGTGAGGCCGCTATACACGGAGGACGACCGCGCAGGGGCCGATCCCGAGGCCGAGATCGGCTTCCCGGGCGAGTTCCCCTTCACGCGCGGCGTCTATCCCTCGATGTACCGCGGGCGCCTCTGGACGATGCGCCAGTTCGCCGGCTTCGGCACCGCCGAGGAGACGAACGAGCGCTTCCACTACCTGCTCGACCACGGCCAGACCGGCCTCTCGACTGCGTTCGACATGCCGACGCTGATGGGCCTCGACTCCTCGCACGCCCGCAGCCTCGGCGAGGTCGGCGTGGAGGGCGTCGCGATCGACACGCTCGACGACATGGAGACCCTGTTCGCCGGTATCCCGCTTGACGAAGTGACCGTCTCGATGACGATCAACGCGCCGGCGGCGATCATGCTCGCCTTCTACGTCGCAGCGGCCGAAGAGAACGGGATCCCGGCCGAGCGCCTCGGAGGGACGATCCAGACCGACATCCTCAAGGAGTACATCGCCCAGAAGGAGTGGTGCTTCCCGATCGAGCCGGCGATGCGGCTGGTCGGCGACATGATCGAGTGGTCCACCGAGAACATGCCGCGCTGGCACCCGATCTCGATCTCCGGGTACCACATCCGCGAGGCGGGCTCGACCGCCCAGCAGGAGCTGGCCTTCACGCTCAAGGACGGGTTCACCTACGTCGAGCAGGCGATCGAGCGCGGCCTCGACGTGGACGACTTCGCGCCGCGCCTGAGCTTCTTCTTCAACGCCCATCTGGACTTCTTCGAGGAGATCGCGAAGTACCGCGCCGCGCGCCGGATCTGGGCCAAGGAGATGCGCGACACATACGGCGCCCGCAACGAGGCCTCGATGCGGATGCGCTTCCACACCCAGACCGCCGGCGTCTCGCTGACCGCCCAGCAGCCGCTGGTCAACATCGTCCGCACCACGATCGAGGCCCTCGCCGGCGTCCTCGGCGGCACCCAGTCCCTGCACACCAACTCCTACGACGAGGCGCTGGCCCTGCCGACCGAGGAGGCGGTGCGGATCGCGCTGCGCACCCAGCAGGTGATTGCGCATGAGTCCGGCGTCACCAACACGATCGACCCGCTCGGCGGCGCCTGGTTCATCGAGACGCTGACCGACGAGATGGAGCGCGCCGCCTACGAGTACTTCGCGCGGATCGACGAGCTCGGCGGCATGGTCGAGGCGATCAAGCAGAGCTTCCCGCAGCGCGAGATCGCGGACGCCTCGTTCCGCTACCAGACCGAGGTGGACTCGAAGCAGCGGATCATCGTCGGCGTCAACGACTACGTCAACGAAGGCGACGAGGAGATTCCGACCCTGAAGATCGACCGCGAGCTGGAGCGCAAGCAGACCGGCCGCCTCGAGGCGACCAGGGCGCGGCGCGACTCGGCCGAGGTCGAGCGCACGCTCGCGGAGCTGAAGTCAGCGGCCGCGACCGAGGCGAACCTGATGCCCCGCCTGCTCGAGTGCGCGCGGGCGCGCGCGTCGGAAGGGGAGATGGTCGAGGCGCTGCAGGGCGTGTTCGGGCGCTACACCGAGTCGCCGGTGTTCTGACCGGCTATCAGGCGCGGCCGTAGCGGCCGCAAGCACCCGTCGCGGCGCTGTCGCGCCGCTCGAATCAGAGCGACCTGACGGCCGCTACGCCGCTTGCGGCGCGGACTCGACGATCAGCACCACGTCGCCGATCGGGCCCGGCTCTGACCCCGCCAGGAACATCCGCCCCGCGTTGCGCTTGCGCGCCTCGACGCGGGCGCGCTCGCAAGCGGCCTCCCGGTCGAGGCCCGTGGCGACCACGGTCCGGTGCTCGGCACCATCCCGGTAGGCCATATAGAGCACGTCATACATAGGAAGCCTCCTGCTCGGTCCGCTACCCAAAGGATTGTTCCTCAAACCATTTTACCCGTACACCGTAGAAACCCCTTGTTCCACTACGGTTGGGCCCCATCTTGCGCACGAACAATGCCTGACGCGTCAGACAAGAAGATCCGCATCGTCGTGGCCAAGCCCGGCCTCGACGGCCACGACCGCGGCGCGAAGATCATCGCGCGCGCCCTGCGCGACGCGGGGATGGAGGTGATCTACACCGGGCTGCACCAGACGCCCGAGCAGATCGCCGAGACCGTGATCCAGGAGGACGCCGACGCCGTCGGCCTCTCGATCCTCTCCGGCGCCCACATGACGCTCGTGCCGCGCGTGGTCGAGCTGCTGCGCGATCAGGGCGCCGAGGACGTCGTCGTCACGGTGGGGGGGACGATCCCCGCCGACGACATCCCCGAGCTGAAGAAGCTCGGCATCGCCGAGGTCTTCACCCCCGGCGCTCCGACCGACGAGATCGTCGAGTTCGTGCGCGGGGCCGTCGGCGCCGCCGCGTAGCCGCGGCGCCCGGCCTGAGATCCGATCCGCGCCGGCGCGCGTAAGCGCGAGCAAGACACGAAAGGAACCGACCCATGCCCCACCACACCGACACCGTCGCATCGCCGATGGATCCCGCCGAGCTCTTCGACTACATGGCCGACTTCACCAACGCCGCCGAGTGGGACCCCGGCACGGTCTCTGCGCGGCGCCTCGGCGACGGCCCGCCCGCGCTCGGCTCGAAGTTCGAGCTGATGGTCCGCTTCGCCGGCCGCGAGAGCCCCTTCGTCTACGAGATCACCGAGTACGAGCGGCCGGGCCGGGTCGTGCTGGTCGCCGACACGGACGCCGCGCACCTGACCGACACCATGACCGTGGCGCCCAGGCCGGGCGGCGGCAGCGAGCTGACCTACGACGCCCGGCTGGACCTGAAGGGCGCCCGCAAGCTCTTCGCCCCGGTGATGGCGCTGCTGTTCAAGCGGGTCTTCGCGAACGGCAAGCGCGGGCTCGAGGAGACGATCGGGCAGGCCGCCGGCCGCTGATCGTGCGGGTTCCGGCCGATTGACTGGTCAGTCAACCAGCCGATGTGGGTAACATCCCGCGCCGCCACTCCCCAAGGCGCCCCGGACGCGAAGCCGAGGAGCGCCGCGAAAAGGAGACCTGACTTTGAAGATCTGCGTGCTCGTCAAAGAGGTCCCGGACGCCGCTGTCGACAAGCGGATCGATCCGGAGACCAAGCGGCTCGACCGCTCCGGAGAGAAGAACCTGAACCCCTTCGACACCCACGCCCTCGAGGCGGCGATGCAGGTGAAGGAGGGCGGCACCGACGTCGAGGAGATCGTCGCCGTGACGATGGGCCCCGACAGCGCCGTCCGCGCCCTGCACAAGGCCGTCGCGCTCGGCGCCGACCGCTCGGTGCACCTCAGCGACGCGGCCCTTGAGGGCTCCGACGTCTGCGCCACCGGCCTCGCCCTGGCGAAGGTGCTCGAGGCCGAGAGCCCCGACCTCGTCCTGCTCGGGCAGCAGTCCGACGACGGCGAGTGCTACACGATCGGCGCGGTCGTCGCCGACCACCTGAAGATGCCCTCGCTGACGCAGGTGATCAAGATGGACGTCGCCGACGGCAAGCTCACCTGCGAGCGCCAGGCCGAGTACGGCTACGACACGGTCGAAGTCGAGACCCCCGCCGTGATCAGCGTCGGCGACGCGATCAACGAGCCGCGCTACCCGAGCCTGAAGGCGATCATGGGCGCGAAGAAGAAGCCGCTCGACACCAAGGCGATCGGCGACGTGGGCATCGAGGCCGGCCAGGTCGGCACCGAGGGCTCGAAGACGGCCGTGCTCGACCTCAAGGCCCCGCCCGCCAAGGAGGCCGGGGAGATCATCGAGGACGAGGACACGAACGAGACGGTCGAGAAGATCGTCGCCTGGCTCGACGAAAGGAAGCTGATCTGATGGCCGGAATTCTCGTCTACGCCCTCCACGACGACGAGGGCAACTTCAACAAGAACTCGCTCGGCGCCCTCTCCGAGGCCGCCAAGCTGGCCGGCGAGCTGGGCGCCGAGGCCTCCGCGCTGGTCGTTGGCGACATCGCCGACGACGCGGCCGCCGGGCTCGGGAAGTTCGGCGTCACGAAGGTCTACCGCGCCAAGAGCGTTCCCGAGGGGCTCGCGCAGCCGATCGTGGACGCGATGGCGAAGGTGATCAGCGAGAACGACATCTCCTACGCGCTGTTCGGCGGCGGCCTGCTCGGCTTCGAGATCGGGGCCGGCCTCACCGCGCGCCTGAACGCCGGCGTGACGATGGAGGTGACCGCGGTCAACGTCCGGGACGGCAAGCTCGTCGCCGAGCGCCCGATCCTCCAGGACTCGGAGATCGCCGACGTCGGCTACGTCTCCGAGCCGGGCATCATCATCGGCCGCCTCAACGCGTTCGACGAGAACGAGACGGGCGGCACGGCCGAGGTCGTGGACGTCGAGGTCGAGCTCTCCGAATGGTCCACCAAGGCGAAGATGGTCACGCGGGGCGAGCAGCGCGGCGCCGACGTGAACATCGAGGACGCCGACATCCTCGTCGGCGGCGGCCGCGGGCTCGGGCAGAAGGAGAACTTCGAGCTCGCCGAGCAGCTCGCCGAGGCGATGGGCGGAGCGGTGGCCGCGACCCGCGCGGTCGTGGACGCCGGCTGGTACCCCTACGCCGCGCAGATCGGCCAGACGGGCAAGACCGTCGCGCCGAAGCTGTACCTGGCCGCGGGCATCTCGGGCGCGATCCAGCACAAGGTCGGCATGCAGAACTCCGAGAACATCCTCGCCATCAACAAGGACCAGAACGCGCCGATCTTCGAGTTCTGCGACTTCGGCGTGGTCGGGGACCTGCACAAGATCGTCCCCAAGCTCACCGAGGCGATCAAGGCGAAGAAGGGCGGCTGATGGGCCGCGCGCCGTCGGAGTTCCCGCCCCCCGTCGACTCGGCCGAGGAGTTCGTCACCGGCATCACCGACGCCGAGGACGAGCGCATCGAGGTCGGGGTGGCGATCGTCGGGGGCGGCCCCGCGGGCCTCGCCTGCGCGGTCCGGCTCGGGCAGATCCTCGAGGGAGAGCCCGAGCTGGCCGAGAAGCTCGGCGAGGTCCCGGTCGCGGTGATCGAGAAGGGCAAGACCTCGGGAGCGCACCTGCTCTCCGGGGCGAACATGCGACCGTCGGCGATGGAGGAGCTGTTCCCCGACCTCGAGAAGTCCGAGTGGCCGGTTTACCAGGAGGTGGAGAAGGACGCCGTTTACCTGCTGACCAAGAAGGCGGCGCTGCCCCTGAAGCCGATGCCGCCCAACTTTCGCAACCACGGCAACTACGTCACCTCGGTCGCGAAGCTCGGCCGCTTCCTCCAGGAGAAGGCGGAGGAGCTCGGCGCCTACGTCCTCTCCGAGACCGCGGCCGACAAGCTGCTGGTGGAGGACCGCATCGTCAAGGGGCATCCGCTCGGGCGACAAGGGCCGCGGCAAGGGCGGCGAGGAGCTGGGCAACTTCGAGCCCGGCTCGGACGTGGTCGCCAAGGCGACGGTGCTGGCCGAGGGCACGCTCGGGCACCTGACCGGCGCGGCGCTGGACTACTTCGACCTGCACGGCTCCGAGCCGCAGCGCTGGGAGCTGGGCGTGAAGGAGGTCTGGGAGGTCCCCGAGCCGCTCGACCGCGTCATCCACACGATGGGCTGGCCGCTGCGCAAGGCCGCGAAGTGGAACGAGTTCGGCGGCAGCTTCATCTACCCGATGGGAGAGGACAAGCTCTGCATCGGCCTCGTCGTCGGCCTCGATTACACCGACGCGACCTTCTCCTGCCACGACGCGCTGCAGGAGCTGAAGACCCACCCGTTCATCAAGGAGCTGCTCGACGGCGGCAAGCGGGTGGCCTGGGGCGCGAAGACGATCCCGTCCGGCGGCTACTGGTCCATGCCGAAGCGCCTGGCGGTGCCCGGCATGGTGATGGCCGGCGACTGCGTCTCGATGGTCAACGTGCCGGAGCTCAAGGGCATCCACTACGCGATGCACGCCGGCATCTACGCGGCCGAGTCGATCGTCGAGTCGCTGAAGCAGGACTCGGTCAACTTCGAGAGCTACGAGCGGCGCGTGAAGAAGTCGTTGATCGAGGAGGACCTCTACCGCTCGCGCAACATGCGCCAGCCGTTCGACAAGGGCTTCTTCGTCGGCGGCGCGATCGCCAGTGCGATGACGATCACGAAGGGCGCCTTCCCCGGCGGCCACTGGTCCAGCGAGGACGACGCCGAGCACGAGATGACGCTCGGCAAGGCCTCGGAGAGCTATCCGAAGCCGGACAACGAGTACATCTTCGACAAGCTCAACTCCGTCTTCCTCTCGGGCAACGCGACGCGCGACGACGCGCCGAATCACATCCGGATCCAGGAGCGGGTGCCGCGCGAGATCGCGCAGACCTGGGTCTCGATGTGCCCGGCGCAGGTCTACGAGATCCCCGACGACCAGCTCTCCTCCGGCGCGGAGACGGTGGACGTCCACGTCACCGCCTCGAACTGCGTCCAGTGCGGCGCGATCACGGCCAAGGGCGGCCGCCTGACGCTGCCCGAGGGCGGCGACGGGCCGCTCTACCAGGAGGTCTAGGCTCCCCGCGTGAGCGGGGAGAAGCCCAGGGTCGCCGTCTTCGCCCCGAGCCCGATGCTCGGGGTGACGATCGAGGCCCGAGGCGGCACCGGCGACGAAGTCCACTGCCACCCGGCGGGCCAGGGGGCCTGGCTGAGCAGGATGGCGGGGGAGCTGGGCGCGGAGCCCCTGCTCTGCTCGCTGGTCGGCGGCGAGACCGGGATGCTGCTCGAGGCGCTGCTGGGCACCCTGCCGGGCGAGCGGCGGCTGGTCCGCACCGCCGAGCCGAGCGGGTGCTACGTGGTGGACCGGCGCTCGGGCGAGCGGCGGTTCGTCGCCCAGGCCCTGGCGGCCCCGCCCGACCGCCACGAGGCCGACGAGCTGGTGGCCGCGACGACGGTCGCAGCCCGCGAGAGCGGGCTGCTCGCGCTCTGCAACCCCTATCCGGGGGACGCGATGCCGCTCGAGGCCTACGCCAACCTGGTCACCAACGCGCGCGCGGCGGGGGTCCCGGTGATCGCCGACCTCTCCACGCCGCGGGCCGACGCCGCGGCCGGCGCCGGCGCGGACCTGGTGAAGCTCAACGATTGGGAGCTCGCGGAGCTCGTCCGCGGACCGGTGGACCCGCCGCACCTGCTGAGGGCCGCCGCGCAGCGCCTGCGCGAGCTCGGCGCCGCGAACGTCCTCGTGACTCGAGCGGGCGATCCCGCTCTCGCGCTGCTGGGCGACGAGGCGTGGGAGCTCGTGCCGCCCAGGCTGGAGGCCGGCTCACGGGAGGGCTGCGGAGACTCGATGATGGGCGCGATCGCCGCCGCCCGGGCCGCCGGCCGCCCCCTGCAGGAGGCGCTGGTGATCGGAGCGGCGGCCGGCGCGGTCAACTTCCTGCACCACGGGCTCGGCACCGGGACGCGCCGGGAGGTCGAGGAGATGGCGGGGCAGGTCGAGCTGCGCCGGGCCTGAGCCCGGCGCTCGCCCGCGGGGGTCGCCGGGATCGTAGAAGGGCGGCTGCGGGCGCTCGCCGCGCAGGATCGCGGCCGGCGCCTCGCGGGCGATCCAGTCGATGTGGGCGCGGAGCGCGTCGAGTCCGCGCAGGGCGGCGATGCCCTCCGAGAGCCGCAGCGGCCTGCCGCCGTGGCTCGAGTGGGCGTCGCTGGCGACGATGTGGACCAGCCCGCGGCGTGCGAGGGCGAGCATCGCCTCGCGCGCCGGGCCGGCGGCGAGCAGGGCGGCGGTGACCTGGATCAGGGCGCCCGCAGCGGCGAGCTCGCCCAGCCTCTCGGCCAGGTCCGGCGAGGGATGGCGCTCGGGATGCGCGATCAGGACCCCGAAGCCCCCCGCTTGAAGCTGCTCCGTTGTGCTTTGCAGGGAGTCGCCGAGCGGCCCGGGCGCCGGCTCGAGCAGGATCCAGCCGCCGCCTCCGAGCGATACCGCCTCCAGCTCGGCGCGGCCGAGGCCGGCGACGGCGGTCTCGGCCACCTCCCCGCCGGGCGCCACTTCGACCGGGATGCCGGCGGCCCGCAGCGCGTCGTTCACGTCTGCGACCCTCTCCGGCAGCTCGTGGATGCGGACGTCGTGGTCGTGGCGGATGTGCGGGGTGGCGCAGACGGTCGCGACGCCGTCCGCCTCGGCCTGCCGCGCCAACGCGACGGAGTCCGCCATGTCCCGCGCCCCGTCGTCGATACCGGGCAGGATGTGGCAATGCAGGTCGATCACGACGAGGATCTTGGCGCAGCTCTGCCCGGCCGGGCGGGGGGAGGGGGCCGGTGAGCCGCAGGCGCGAGCCCGAGGGAGCGGTCGAGCTCGAGCTCCGCGACGGCTCCTGGGTCAGCATCCGGCCGATCCGGCCGGATGACGCGGCGGCCCTCGAGCGCGGGTTCGAAAGGCTGAGCGCAGACTCGCGCTACAAGCGCTTCCTGACCCCGGTCGAGCGGCTGACGGAGGGCCAGCTCCGCTACCTGACCGAAGTGGACCATCACACCCACGAGGCCCTGATCGCATTTGACCTCGCGCACCCCGGCGAGGCCGTCGGCGTCGGCCGCTTCGTCCGCGACGCGGGCGATGACCGCGCGGAGGCCGCGGTCACGGTCGCCGACGACTGGCAGGGCCGCGGCCTCGGGACGGCGCTGACCCGGATGCTGGCGGGGAGGGCGGCGGCGGAGGGCATTCGCTGCTTCACCGCGCTGCTGCTGGCCGAGAACGTGGAGATGGCCGCGCTGCTGGACGACGTGGGAGATGTCGAGGTGACCGATCGCGAAGTGGGCACGGTCCAGGTCGACGTCCCGCTCTCGAGCGAGATCACGGACGACCCCGCGCTGCAGAGGGTGCTGCGCGCCGTGGTGTCCTCCCCGCTCGAGCTCGCATCGGTGCCGGGCGAGGGCGTCGAGGGAGCGGCCCCGCCCGACTCCCGCTCCTAGATGGACTAGCCGGAGCCGGCGACGAAGGTCGCGACGTCCTCGGCGTCCTCGCCCTGGACGAGGTTGGCCGGCATCGTGCCGCTGCCGAGGCCGCCGGTCTCGATCGCGCGCAGCACCTGGGCCCTGTCCACCTGCGCCTCGTCGAGGTCGGGCCCGATCTGGCCCTGGGTGCCCGCCGCGTCGAACGTGTGGCAGGAGCCGCAGTTCTGGACGAACAGGTCACGGCCGTTCTCCTCGGAGGGAGAGAGCGGCTGCTCGGCGTCCTGGGGGGCCGGCGTCGTCGCGGCCTGCCCGGTCGTGCCCGTGGTGTCGTCCTCGCCCGTGGTCCCGCAGCCGGCGAGGACGGCGAAGGCGACGAGGGCGACGGCGATGGGTACCAGCCTCGGCATGGACCGAACGCTACCCGCGATCGGGTGGGCGCTAACGCCCCGGGACGTCAGTAGTTCTCCGCACGCCGAATCCGTGAACCTCGCCGATGCGACCGGGCCTCCTCCCGAATACGCTCGTTCCCTGATGCCAGCCAGCCCCGCACAGACCGGCGTCAAGTGGGCCGGCGAGCTTCAGGACGGCACGATGCAGGGCCTCGCCGCCCTGCGGATGCTGCTGGCGTCGGCCATCAACCAGCGCTCCCACGAGGCGCTCGAGCGCGCCGCCTCCGAGGCGATCAGCCAGCTCGAGGACGAGATCGTCGAGTTGCGCGAGATGATCGCTGAGATGCGCGGCCAGGGGCCGCCCCTGGGGCACCGTCAGACGTCGATCAGCCCGCGGTCGAGCGCGTAGCGGACCAGCTCCGAACGGCTGGTAAGGGCGAGCTTCTGCTGGATGTGGGCCCGGTGCGACTCGACGGTGCGGACGCTGAGGAAGAGGGTCTTGGCAATCTCGTTGTTGGTGTGCCCCAGGGCGATCAGCCTCAGCACCTCCAGCTCGCGCCCGGAGAGGTCGTCGGGAGAGGCGGCCTCGGGCTCAGCGGCGAGCCGTGCGCCCAGCTCCGGCTGGAGATAGGTCTTGCCCTCGGCGGCGAGGCGCACGGCCTTGACCAGCTCGTCGCTGGCCGCCTCCTTGAGGATGTAGCCGAGCACCCCGGCCTGCAGCGCCTCGCGCGCAGCGGAGGTCTCCTCCTGCATCGTCAGCATCACGATCCGGGTCTCCGGCGAGGCGCCGCGGATCTCGGGGATCGCGGCCAGCCCCGAGCCGCCGGGCATGTTGATGTCGAGGATCATCACGTCGGGCCGGTGCCCGCCCGCGTAGCGGATCGCGTCCCGCGCGTCGCCGGCCTCGGCCACGACCTCGATGCCCTCCTCGCCGTCGAGCAGCATCCGCAGCGCGGTGCGCACGACGGCGTGGTCATCAGCAAGGACGACCCTGATACGCCTCTGCGCAACAGCGGTCCTTTCGCCTCCCTTTGGCGGCATCGCCGAACAGAGTAGTCACGCCCGCCCCGGCGCGCCGCAACTTCCGGGCTACCCAGTGTTGGGTGGATCGAGGATGACGGAGGGGAAGGCCCTACAGGTCAGGACGATCGCCCGGGCGGCCGCGGCGGCCCTGGTCGCCGCCGGGCTTACCGCGGGCCTCGCGCTCGACCCGCCGGAGGGGGATGCCAAGCGCAAGCCGCCCAAGCAGAAGCGGCCGAACATCGTGCTGGTGATGAGCGACGACCAGGCGGCCGAGACCCAGCGCTTCATGCCGCGCACCAATGAGCTGCTCGGCCGCGGCGGCGTCACCTTCACGAACAACTTCGTCAGCTACCCGCTCTGCTGCCCCTCGCGGGCGACGTGGCTCACCGGGCAGTACGCCCACAACCACGGCGTCCGCGGCAACCAGCCTCCGGCCGGCGGCTACAGCAAGCTCAACAAGTCCACGACGCTGCCGGTCTGGCTGCAGCGCAGCGGCTACTACACGGGTCACATCGGCAAGTTCCTGAACGGGTACGGCAACACGTCACCCGACACGGAGGTGCCGCCGGGCTGGAGCGAGTGGTACGGCGCCCTCGACGACCCCGACGCCTTCACCGGGGGCACCTACACGATGTACGGGTACACGCTGAACGAGAACGGCGCGGTCGTCCACTACGGCTCGACCCCCGACGTGGTCGATCCGGCGACCTACCAGACCGACGTCTACGCCGCCAAGGCAGAGGACTTCGTCCGCCGGCGAGCTCCGAGCCGCAAGCCGTTCTTCCTCTCGGTCGCCACCCTCGCCTCGCACACCGAGGCCGGCGCGGCGTGCAACTGCGCCGGCAACAACCCGCGCGCCGCCCCGCGCCACGAGGGGGCGCTGGCGAGCGAGTTGCCGCTGAGCTCCCCCTCCTTCAACGAGGCCGACGTCTCCGACAAGCCCGCGGCGATCCGAGACCTGACGCCGATGACGCCCGCTCAGCAGGAGACCGTCCGCGAGCGCTACCGGGCGCAGGCGGAGTCGCTGCTGGCCGTGGACGAGCTCGTGGGCCGCGTCGCCGCAGCGCTCAAGGCCAAGGGCGAGTTGAAGAACACGGTGATCATCTACACCGCCGACAACGGCTTCTTCCACGGGCAGCACCGCGTCCGTCAGGGGAAGGTGCGGCTCTACGAGGAGTCCATCCGGGTTCCGCTGCTGATCAGGGGGCCGGGGCTGCCGCAGGGCAACCGCCGCGCCCAGCCCACGGCCAACGTGGACCTGGCGCCGACGATCGCCGACTTCGCGAACGCCCGGCCGCTCCGCAGGCAGGACGGGCGCTCGCTGGTCTCCCTCGCGCGGGACAAGCTGCTCTGGCCGGGCAGGCCGATCGGCCTCGAGGCCTTCTTCAACTCCGACCCCGACGAGGACCCCGAGACACCGCCGACGAACTACCGCGCGGTGCGCACCGACCGCTACCTCTACGCCGAATACGGGACGGGGGAGCGGGAGCTGTACGACCTGCTCACCGACCCCTACGAGCTGCAGAGCCGCCACTCCGACCCCTCCCTGGCGGCGGTCCGGGCGGCACTCGACCGGCTGTTGGACCGCACGGCTGGCTGCGCCGGAAGCGGTTGCGCAGCGAGGCCGAAGCTGAAGCTCGCGCTCGGTTTCCGCAAGGGGGCGGGCTGCGTCGCGTCGGGGGTCCGGATCAGGGTCAAGGGCGGCGATGCCCGAGGAGTCGTGGCCGCGAGCTTCTACGCGAACCGCCGCAAGGCGGGCTCCGACGGCTCGGCGCCGTTCGCCCGGAAGGCCGGTGCGCGGCTGCTGCGCGGAGCGCGCAACCGCCTTGCGGTGAACGCGACCCTGCTCGACGGCCGCCGTGCGACGGTCGCCGCGAAGCTGCCCGGCGCCTGCTGACGCCTGCCGCGGAGCGGAACGGCGGCCCAGCTAGAATCGAATCCGATGAAGGCCGAGATACATCCCGACTATGTCCTCTCGCACGTCCACTGCTCGTGCGGCAACGACTTCTACACGCGCTCCACGAGCCCTGAGCTGCACGTCGAGATCTGCTCCCAGTGCCACCCGTTCTACACGGGCAAGCAGAAGCTGGTCGACACCGGCGGGCGGGTCGAGCGCTTCCGCCGCCGCGCTGCCAAGCGTCAGCGCGGGGAGTAGCGCGGTCGCCTGATGGGCGCGCCCGGCTCCAACGGCGACCTCGACGGCGCCGGGCCCCCGGCTGAGAGCGCGCGCCCCGCGCCGCAGCGCGCGCCCGCCGCGCAGCAGGCAGAGCGGATGCCGGACGGCCGACCCGTGGCGACCAAGGACGCGCCGATCGGGGGCCAGGCCGTGCTCGAGGGCGTGATGATGCGCGGCGTCTCGACCTGGGCCGTCGCCGTCCGCAACCCCGAGGGCGAGGTCGAGGTCACCTCCGAGCCGATCGTCTCCTGGGCGAAGCGGCACCGCGTCCTGCGCCTGCCGGTGATCCGAGGGGTTGTCGCGCTCGGCGAGTCGCTCAAGATCGGCTTCAAGGCGCTGGCGATCTCGGCCAACGCCCAGCTCGAGGAGGACGAGGAGGGCGAGAAGGAGGAGATCGGCGGCTGGATGTGGGGCCTCACGATCGCGCTCTCGATGGCCCTCGCCGTCGGGCTCTTCTTCGTGATCCCCGTCGGCGCCACCAGCCTGATCAAGGACTGGCTCGGCTCGGCGCTGCTCTTCTGGCTGGTCGAGGGGATCCTGCGGACCCTCATCTTCATCGGCTACATCGTCGCGATCAGCCGCCTGCCCGACCTGCGCCGCGTCTTCGAGTACCACGGCGCCGAGCACAAGACGATCTCCTGCTTCGAGGCCGGCGACGAGCTGAAGCCCGAGCGCGCCCAGATCTACTCCCGGCTGCACCCGCGCTGCGGCACGAGCTTCCTCCTGATCGTGATGGTGCTCGCGATCTTCGTCTTCGCGCCGATCGGCCTGCCTGAGTGGTACTGGCTGCTCGCCTCGCGCATCCTCGGCATCCCCTTGATCGCGGGCCTCTCCTACGAGGTCATCAAGTGGGCCGGCAAGAACCGCGGCAAGCGCTGGGTCCGCGCCCTGATGTGGCCCGGCCTGATGCTCCAGAACCTCACCACCCGCGAGCCCGACCTCGACCAGCTCGCGGTCGCGATCCGCTCCCTGGAGGAGGTTCTCGCCAACGAGGACCCCGACCAGGCGAAGAAGGACGCGCCGATCGAGATCGTCGCCTGAGGAATCAGGCGCGGGGGAGCTCGAACCGGAAGGTGGCGCCCTCACCCGGCTTCGAGGTGGCGCGGATGCTGCCGCCGTGGGCTTCGACGATCGCCTTTGCGATCGCTAGGCCGAGGCCGCTGCCGCCGGAGTCGCGGCCGCGCCCGGGGTCCGTGCGGTAGAAGCGGTCGAAGACGCGGTCGAGCTGCTCGGGCGGGATCCCCGGCCCGTCGTCGCTGACGGCGAACCGAACGGAGTCGCCGGCCTCCTCCACCGCGACCCTGACGGTCCCCTCCGGCCCCCCGTGGCGGACCGCGTTGGAGACGAGGTTGCGGAGCACTTGGGCGAGCCGGTCCGGGTCGGCCTCGATCGAGCCGCTGGGGGCGGGGGAGATCTCGAAGCTCTCGGCGCCGAGCAGCGGCATATCGCGCTCGAGGTCGGCGAGCAGGTCCGCGAGCGGCACCAGGCGGGTCTCCAACAGCGTCCCGCGCTCGGCGCGCGCCAGCAGCAGCAGGTTCCCCACGAGCCGGTCCATGCGGGTCACCTCGCGCAGCAGCTCCCGCGCCTCCGCCTGCGTGTCCGCGTCGTCGCGCCGGGCGAGCAGCTCGATCCGGCCGCGCAGCACCGTAAGCGGGCTGCGCAGCTCGTGGGAGGCGTCGGAGACGAACTCGCGCTGGCGGCGGAATCCGGTCTCGAGCCGGTCGAGCATGTTGTTGAAGGCCTCCGCGACGATGCCCACCTCGTCCGCGCCGGCGTAGTCGATCCGGTGCGAGAGGTCGCCGGCGTCCACCTCGGACGCGACGCCAGCGATGCGCCGCAGCGGGCGGGTGATCAAGCCCGCGAGCCAGATCGCGACGGCGACCGCCAGCGCCAGGGTCAGGGCGCCGACGACGAGGAACGTGTTGCGCAGCTCCTCGAGGGCCTCGTCCACCGAGCTCAGGGGGTCGGCGACGATGAAGGTGCCGACCCGGCGCCCACCGGCCTCGATCGACTCGGTCAGGACCCGGAGCTTGCCGGTCTCCTCGTTGGAGGTGGTGGTGAGGCCCTCGGGCGCATCGAGCAGGCCGGCTTCGTCCTCCTCCTCTTGATGTCCCTCTCCGTCCTCCTCGCCGTGCTCGTCCTCGAGCTCGCTCTCGACGATCTCGCGCTGGTTGGTGACGTCGGCGCCTCCCTCGACGCGGATGGCGAAGATGCGGGAGGAGGGGTGGTAGCGCTGGCCGGCTATGAAGCCGCGGGCCGCCTCCTCGAGGGTGGCGGGGTTGGTGCGCTCCCCGGCCGGGACGAGCTGGTCGAACTCGGCGCGCTGCTGGTGCAGCTCGTCGTCCACTCGCTCGCGCAGATCGGAGCCCGTGACCTCGTGCAGCGCCAGGAAGCTGCCGAGGATCGCCACCGCGGCGACGCCCGCGATCACCAGTACAAGGCGCAGCCGGATGCTGCGCGGGGCGAGCCTAGGCCGCATCGGTCGCAAGCCGGTAGCCGACCGAGCGCACGGTCTTGATCGGGCCCTCGTCGCCGTCGTCACCGAGCTTGCGGCGGAGGTATCCGATGTAGACCTCGACCACGTTGGTGCCCGGGTCGTAGTCGTAGCCCCAGACGCCGTTGAGAAGCTGCTCGCGCGAGAGCACCTGGTCGGGGTGGCGCATGAGGTACGCGAGCAGCTCGAATTCCCTCGCGGTCAGATGCACCTCGTGCTCGCCGCGCTCGACCATGCGCGTGCGGAAGTCCAGCTTGATCCCTCCCACCCGGAGCTCTGTGCCGGCGCGCTGCTGGGGCTGGCGAAGCTGCGTCCGGATCCGCGCCAGCAGCTCCTCGAACGCGAACGGCTTGGTCAGGTAGTCGCTGGCCCCGAGATCGAGGCCGACGACCTTGTCCTCGGTCTCGCCGAGAGCGGTGAGGAGGATCACGGACAGCTCGGGGCGCTCGCCGCGGATCCGCTTCAGGACCTCGAGGCCACCGAGCCTGGGGAGGAGGACGTCGAGCAGGACGAGCGCGAAATCGCCGCTGAGCGCCCGGGCGAGCCCCGTCTCCCCGTCGGGGGCGACGGTGACCGCGTAGCCCTCCGCTTCAAGGCCCTGCTGGATGAACTCGGCGATCGGGGCCTCGTCCTCGACGACCAGGATCCGCATGCGGGCAATGCTAGGTCCGCCTGCGGCCCTCGCCCGCATCCCTAAGAGGACTCTCATGCATCGCTTACCGCTGCCTAACCGCGCCCGGCCATGCTCGTCGCCATGAAGGATGCGACGAAGCTGAAAGTGGCCACCGCGGTCACGGTGTTGTTCCTCGCGGCCATCTCCGTGGCCGGCCTCGTCAACCGCAGCGGCGACGCCGGCGCGGCCGCCGCGCAGGCCCAGAGCGCCCAGACGGTCCAGGCCACGGCCCAGCAGCCCGCCGCGGCCGTCGCGCCGTCCTACTCGGACGAGGGCGACGAGGACGAGGGCTACGAGAACGACGCGGACGAAGGCTATGAGGAGGACGACGACTGATGGCCCCGGGAAGGCGCAAGCCGAGCACACTGGGGCTGACGCTCCGGGTCGCGGTCGTCTCCGGCGTCGCGACCCTGGTGCTCCTCGCGGGACTCGTCTGGCAGATGGTCTCCGGGGCCGACCCCGCTCTCACCGCCTCTCAGCCGGCCGCCCAGGGCGCCGCCACGTCCGCAGCCTCCGGCGGGACGGCGGCCACGACCACGGCGTCGACCGCCGGCACCGCGGCGGCCGCCCCCGTCGTCTCCGCGCCCGCGCCCGTGACCTCGAGCACGTCATGAGCGGGGCGAGCGAGCACGAGCGCGTCTTCGAGGTCTTCGGGACCGAGGTCCGGCTGCTGGTCGGGCCGCCCATGGACGCCGGGCTGCCTGCCCCCGCCGTCATCTCCCTCCAGCTCGAGGGTCTGATGCGGGCGATGCACCGGCGGATGACCCGCTTCGATCCGGGCAGCGAGCTGAGCCGGCTCAACGGCGAATCCCGCGCCGAGGTCGACGTCTCGCCCCTGCTGATGGCCGGTCTGGCGGCCGCGCTCGAGGCGGCGCGAGCTGACCGGCGGGCTCGTGGATCCCACGCTCGCGGGACCGCTCGAGGCGGCCGGCTACGGCCACTCCCTTCGCGGCGCGGAGCCCGCGCCGCTCGAGCGCGCCGTGAGCGCCGCTCCGGAGCGTGTCCCGGCGCGCCCGGCGCCGGAGGCCGCGTGGCGCTCGTTCGAGCTGCTTCCCGGCGAAGGAACGGTCGCGCGGCCGCCCGGCCTGCGGATCGAGCTCGGCGGCAGCGCCAAGGGCCTGGCCGCGGACCTCGCGGCCGCGCAGCTCGAGCGCTACGCGTCCTTCGCGGTGGACGTCGGCGGCGACCTGCGGATCGGCGGCGCCAGCACCGCTCCGCGCGAGGTCCACATCGCCCACCCGTTCGACGCCGGCGCCGCGCACCGGTTCCGCGTCCGCTCCGGCGCCGTTGCGACGAGCGGCATCGCCACCCGGGTCTGGGCCTGGGGTGACGGCTACGCCCACCACCTGATCGACCCCGCCACCGGCCGTCCCGCCTGGACCGGGCTGGTGCAGGCGACCGCCCTGGCGCCGACCGCCGTCGAGGCCGAGGCGCTGGCGAAGGCCGCGTTCCTGTCGGGGCCCGGCGTCGAGACCCGGCGCGTGCTCGGGACGTACGGGGGCCTGGTGGTCGCGGACGACGGGACCGTCGAGCCAATCGGCGCGCGCGACGTGGTGACCGGCCCCGTGGCGGTGGCGGCATGAGCGGCGCCGATCCACCCAGCACATCTTCTGGCTCTCGAGCCGAGCCCTCGGGGTCACCGCGCTCGTCCTCGTCTCCCTCTCGGTCGGGCTGGGCCTGGCGCTGGCGAGCCGGGTGGCTCGCCGGCCCGGGCTCCCGGCCCGGATCAAGCGGCTGCACGAGGCCACCGCGCTGACCGCCCTCGTCGCGATCGCCGCCCACGGGCTCGTTCTGCTCGGGGACAACTACCTGCGCCCCTCCCTGGCCGACCTGGTGCTGCCGTTCTCGATGGCGAACCAGCCGCTCTGGACCGGCGCCGGGATCATCGGCGGCTGGCTCGCTGCGATCCTGGGCCTGAGCTTCTACGCGCGCCGCTGGGTCGGGCCCGGCCTCTGGCGAAAGATGCACCGCTGGACGCTCGCCGTATACGTGCTGGCGTTGGCCCACACCTTCGGCTCCGGCACCGACGCCGGCAGCACCTGGCTGCTGCTGATCATCGCCGCGACGAGCCTCCCGATCGTCTTCCTCGGAACCCTGCGCTTCCTGCCGCGCGAGCGCGGGGGGCCGCGAGCGGCGGCTCGCCTCCGCGAGCCGCGGCGCATCCCCCGCGCGGCGCACCAGGAGGTCCTCCCATGAAGCTCAAGGTCCTGATCGACGAGGAGTCCTGCCTCGCCTACGGCGATTGCGCCGAGCAGGCGCCGGGCGCCTTCGAGGTGGGCGACATCGCCCGCGTTGTCGGCGGCGCGCCCGAGCAGCGCCTGCGCGACGCGGCCCGCACCTGCCCCGCCGAGGCGATCACCCTGATCGACGCCGAGACGGGCGAGACGGTCGAACCCTAAGCCGCGCCGGCCCGCCTGCGCGGCCGCCTTTCCGGCGCGCCCGTCACACTTGTCCGATGATCGATTCACTCGTCGAGCAGATCTCAGAGCGCCACGCGGAGCTGGAGCGGCTGATGTCCGACCCCGATGTGATCGGGGACCGCGAGCGCTACGCCGAGGTCGGCCGGGCGTACCGGCAGATCGACGAGGCGCACAAGCTCGCGACCGAGTACCGCACTCTCAAGGACGACGTCGAGGGGGCGCGCGAGCTGCTGGCCGAGGACGGGGACGATCCGGAGCTGAAGGCGCTCGTGGCCGACGGGCCGGGGCGCATCGAGGAGCTTGCGGAGGAGATCCGGCTCGCGATGGTCGAGCGCGACCCGAACGACGACAAGAACGTGATCGTCGAGGTCCGCGCAGGGGCCGGGGGGGACGAGGCCGCGCTGTTCGCGGGCGACCTCTACAAGATGCTCAGCCGCTACGCCGAGCGGCTCGGCTACAGCGTCGAGCAGCTCTCGGCCTCGCCCGCCGACGTCGGCGGCTACAAGGAGGCGACGTTCGCGATCAAGGGCGACGGCGCCTACTCGGTCTTCAAGTACGAGGGCGGGACGCACCGGGTGCAGCGGGTGCCGAAGACGGAGTCGCAGGGAAGGATTCACACCTCGACGGCGACCGTCGCCGTGCTGCCGGAGGCCGAGGAGGTCGAGCTCGACATCGACCCGAACGACCTGGAGGTCACGACCTACCGCTCCTCGGGGCCTGGCGGCCAGTCCGTCAACACCACCGACTCGGCGGTGCGGATCGTCCACCAGCCCACGGGCATCCAGGTCTCGATGCAGGACGAGAAGTCGCAGCTCCAGAACAGGGAGAAGGCGATGCGCGTGCTGCGCGCGCGGCTGCTGGAGCACCAGCTCGCCGAGCAGCAGGCGGAGGTCGCGGCCGAGCGCCGCGCCCAGGTCGGCAGCGGCGAGCGCTCGGAGAAGATCCGCACCTACAACTTCCCCCAGGACCGGATCACCGACCACCGCGTCAAGGTCACCGCCAACAACATCGAGCGCGTCCTCGGTGGCGAGCTTGAGGAGTTCACCGAGGCGCTCTCGGCCGAGGAGAAGCGCCGGCGGCTGGAGGTCCAGGCGACCGAGGCCGGCTGAGCCGTGCGGCCGGCGTGCTCGCGAGGGCCGCGATGAGCGCGGCGGCCGCGGCAACCGCGGTCGGCGACGCCCTGGCCGCGGCTACGGACGCCTTCGCAGCCGCCGGGATCGACACCGCCCGCCTCGACGCCGAGGTCCTCGCCGCGGAGGTCACCGGCCGGGACCGTGCCGCCCTCGCCGCGCACCCCGAGCGCGAGCTGAGCGGCGCCGAGGCGCGCGCCCTGGCCGCGATGGTCAGGCGGCGGGTCCGCCGCGAGCCGGTCGCCTACATCCTCGGCCGCAAGGGGTTTCGCGGGATCGAGCTGGCCGTCGACGGCCGCGTGCTGATCCCGCGCCCCGAGACCGAGCTGCTGGTCGAGGTCGCGCTCGAGGCCGACCGCGCCCGCCCCGGGAAGGCGCGGGAGTCGTCGCTCTCGGTGCTGGACGTCGGCACGGGCTCCGGCGCCGTCGGGCTCGCGATCGCGCACGAGCTGCCCGGCGCCCGCGTCACCCTGACCGACGCCTCGCCGGACGCCCTGCGCATGGCGCGCGCGAACGCCGCGGACGCCGGCCTGGACGCCGTCGGCTTCGTCGAAGGCTCGCTGCCGCCGGGACCCGCTGCCTACGACCTGATCGTCGCCAACCTCCCCTACGTCAGCGAGGCCGAGTGGGAGGGCCTGGCGCCGGAGATCCGCGAGTACGAGCCGCGCGACGCGCTCGTCGCCGGCCCGACGGGGCTCGAGGCGATCGAGAGCGTGCTCGGTGCTCTCGGGGAGCGCGGGATCGAGGCCGGCATGGTCGCGCTCGAGCTCGGGGCCGGGCAGGCGCCGGCGGTGGCCGAGCTGCTGGCCCGCGCGGGCTATCCGCGGACGGGCGTGCGGGCCGACCTCGCCGGCATCGAGCGGGTCGTCACGGGGGAGCGGGCGGAATGACCCGAATCGTCTCCGTGTCGGCCGACGGCCCCAACGCGGCGCGCACCGCGCTCGAGGCCTGCGTCGTGGAGGGCGGCGTCGCGGTCTTTCCCGCCGACGGGCTCTACGGCCTCGCCTGCGATCCGCTCGACCCCGACGCGATCGGCCGCATCCACGAGCTCAAGGGGCGGCCCGAGGGCAAGCCGTCGGCGGTCATGTACTTCTCGCCGCTGGCGCTGCGGGAGCTGGTCGGCGACCTCGCGCCGCGAGCGCGCGAGATCGCCTCGCGCCTGCTGCCCGGTCCGGTGACGCTGGTGATCCCCAACCCCGACCACCGCTATCCGCTGGCATGCGGCGACGATCCCGGCCGCCTGGGCATCCGCCTGATCGAGGGCCCGCTGGCGGGGGCGATGACGCCCGTCTTCCAGACCAGCGCCAACCCGAGCGGCGCCCCGGCGCCCGCGGACTTCGCCGCCATCGCCCAAGCGATCCGCGACGGCGCCGACCTGGCCATCGACGGCGGGCGGCTCGGGGGCGAGCCGTCCACCGTCATCGACCTCTCCGAGCTCGACGATGGCGGGGACTGGAGCGTGCTGCGCGAGGGTGCCCTGCCGGCCGCGGAGCTGGAGAGGATGCTGGCCGGGATCTAGATGCCGCTGACGGAGCGGACGAAGAGCTCGCGCGCCCGCTCCAGCTCGGGCCCGGGGCCGCTCTCGATGCGCTCCAGGCTGAGGCCCTGGATGCCCGCGAGCACGAGCAGCGTCACGGCGGGCGCCCGCCTCGGGGCGGGGCCGTCCTCGGCCGCGACCAACCGCTCGGTCACGACTTCCCGCCAGCGGGCGTTGATCGCGGCGATCGTCCGCCGCACCTCCGGCTCGACCACCGACACGGCGGCGAGGTCGAAGTAGACGCGCAGGATCCGGGGATCCTCGTCCGCGATCTGCTCGGTGCAGACCGCGATCCTGCGGACCAGCTGCTCGACGGTGCGCGCTCCCTCGATCGCGCCCAGCACCCGCTCGGTGATCGCCTCCGCAACAGCTCGTCCCGCGGCCGCGATCAGCCCGTTCTTGGAGCCGTAGTGGTAGGCGATCAGCGCCTTGGACTCCCCGGCGCGCGCGGCCACCTTGGCGATCGTGAGGCCGGCGTAGCCCTCCCGCTTCAGCGTCTCGACTGCCGCAGCCAGGATGCGCTCGCGGGCGCCGGTGGAGGGCCGCCCCCGCCTCGCGGGGGTGACCGCTGCCCGGCTCGCGCTCACGCCTCGGCGCCTGTCAGGGCCGCCGGGTCGAGACCCATCGCCGCGAGCTTCTTCGAGAGCGACTTGGCCGCGTACTCGAAGATCTCACTCGAGTGGTAGAAGGGCGTCTGGAAGTTGTACGGGTCCTCGACCCACGGCGGGACGAAGACCAGCGGGGCAACCGCCAGGCACTCCTTCAGCGTGTCCTCGACGATCTTGGCGTTGGCCTTGTCGGCCTTGATCGCGTCGGCGAGGAACTTCACGCCGAAGCCGACGTGGCGGGACTCGTCGCGATTGACGGCCGTGAAGCCGGCGACGAACCCGGGGAACCAGCCGCGCTCGCGCAGCGACTTGATCATGAACCGGGCCGCGGTGAGGGCGAGCATCCCCTCGATCACGATCATGTAGACCGTCACGCCCCGGACCAGGGACGGGAAGTCGCTCGGGTCCTTGCGAAGGCTCTCGGCGGCGTCGTGCAGGATCCCGTCGAAGAGGGTCTTCCAGTCGTCGTTCACCACGTAGCGCGTCTTGTCGATCATGTCGCCGAGGTCCTTGGCCTCGACCCCGAGCACCTCGCGGTAGAAGCCGTCCCAGAAGACGACGTGCTTGGCCTCGTCCGAGATCTGGGTGGTCAGGAAAATCTGCGCCTCGTGGGTCGGCGCCGCCAGCGCGAACGGGAGCAGCTCCACCGTGACCCGCTCCTCGCCGAGGAAGAACTCCGAGAAGCCGAACTTGATGAACTCGCGCTCCTCGTCGGTGAACATGTCGGGGTCGGCCCACTGCTTCGCGTCCTCCTCGAAGGAGAAGTCCTCGGTCGACCAGTGCTGGCGTTGCCAGCGCATGAACAGCTTCTCGTAGGACGGGGCCGCTTCGACGATCCGGTCGAGGCCGGACATCACCTTGTCGATGTCTCCGTCCAGCAGGACCGACAGCGCCTCGTCGTCGGTCTTCAGCTCCGCCGCTCCGTTCCCTCCGCCGTTCACGTCAGCCATCTCGTCTCCTTCGGTGGTGTTCGTCGCGTCTCGGCGGAAATACTTATCAATTGTTCAGTAAACATGCAACCCCGCGACAGTGGCCCTGGCAGCCGGCCTCCATCGGCGGCAACTCGTAACGTCTGTCAATCTGAGAGACGAGCGACCGAGGAGACCGAATTGAGCGAGCTGCCCGACGATTTCCAGACCGCGCCCCTGGCTGAGGTCGACCCCGACATCGCGCGCGTGCTCGACCGCGAGCTCGCCCGCCAGCAGGGGACGCTGGAGATGATCGCCTCGGAGAACTTCGTGCCCCAGGCGGTGCTCGACGCCGCCGGCTCGGTGCTGACCAACAAGTACGCCGAGGGCTACCCCGGCAAGCGCTACTACGGGGGCTGCGAGGAGGTGGACGTCGCCGAGCAGCTCGCGATCGACCGCGCCAACGACGCTGTTCGGGGCCGAGCACGCCAACGTCCAGCCGCACGCCGGCGCGCAGGCCAACAACGCCGCCTACATGGCGATGCTGGAGCCCGGCGACACGATCATGGGGATGGCGCTCGACCACGGCGGCCACCTCAGCCACGGGATGAAGCTGAACGTCTCGGGCAAGCTCTACCACGTCGTGCCGTACCACGTGCGCCGCGAGGACCTGCGCGTGGACATGGACGAGGTCGCGAGCCCTGGCGAAGGAGCACAAGCCGAAGGTGATCGTCGCCGGCTGGTCCGCCTACCCGCGGCAGCTCGACTTCGCCGCCTTCCGCGAGATCGCCGACTCGGTCGGCGCCCGGCTGATGGTGGACATGGCCCACTTCGCCGGCCTGGTCGCGGCGGGGGAGCACCCCAACCCGGTCGAGCACGCGGACGTCGTCACGACGACGATCCACAAGACGCTCTGCGGCCCCCGCAGCGGGATGATCCTCTGCCGCGAGGAGCTGGCCAAGGACATCAACCGCTCGGTCTTCCCGGGCCAGCAGGGCGGGCCGCTGATGCACATCATCGCCGCGAAGGCGGTGGCGCTGAAGATCGCCGCCTCCGAGGAGTTCAGGGCGCGCCAGCGCCAGACGGTCGCCAACGCCCGCGCCCTGGCCGAGGGCCTGCTCGAGGCGGGCGTGGACGTGCTCACCGGCGGCACCGACGTCCACCTGGTCCTCACCGACCTGACGCCGACCGGCGTCTTCGGCAAGGAGGCGGAGCTGCGGCTGGAGGAGGTCGGCATCACGGTCAACCGCAACGCGATCCCCTTCGACGAGCGCCCGCCGATGGACCCCTCGGGCCTGCGCATCGGGACGCCGGCGCTGACCACCCGCGGGCTGGGCGAGGACGAGATGCGCGAGATCGCCGCGGTCATCGGCGCCGCGCTCGGCGACGACTTCGAGTCGCGAGAAGTCGGCGCCTGCTCGAGCGGACCCGCGGCGCTGATGGAGCGCTACCCGCTCTACCCGCAGCTCTCGGCGGCGGCGGTCTAGCCGGCGTGGAGCTGAACGCGGCGGAGGCCGGGCGGCTCCGCAGGCTCAACCTGATCGCGGCCTGCGCCCACGCCGCGCAGGCCCTGGCGATCCTGCTGCTCGCCGACGGCGCCTCGCTGCCGGTGACGGCCGAATACCTGACCGGGCCACCGGCGGGCGGGCGACCGGGGCTCGACCGAGCTGTTCGAGCTGCCGTTCGGCCCCGCGGTCGCCGCCTTCCTGCTGCTCGCCGCGGCCGACCATCTCGTCGTCGCGATGGGGGCGGGGCGCCGCTGGTACGAGCGGAACCTGACCGCCGAGCAGAACCCTGCCCGCTGGTACGAGTATTCGCGTCAGCGCCTCGCTGATGGTCGTCCTGATCGCGATGCTGAGCGGCATCACCGAAGCCACCGCGCTGATCGCGATCTTCGGCGCCAACGCCGCGATGATCCTCTTCGGCATGGTGATGGAGCGGCTGAACCGGCCGGGCGCGCCGGTGGACTGGCGCCCCTTCGCCTACGGCTGCGTGGTCGGCGCCTTCCCCTGGCTCGCGATTGGACTCACGATCGCCACGGCGGAGTCGGAGGGAGGGACCGTCCCGGGCTTCGTGATCGCGATCTTCGTCTCGCTGCTCGTCCTCTTCTTCAGCTTCGCCGCGAACATGTGGCTGCAGTACCGGCGGCGAGGGGCCTGGGCCTCCTACCTGCACGGCGAGCGCGCCTACATCTGGCTCAGCCTGATCGCGAAGAGCGCCCTCGCCTGGCAGGTATTCGGCGGGGTGCTGGCGGGAGGCTGAGCAAGGTGAGGATTTGGGTGGACTGCACCGCCGCCGCGCACCCGCTGGTGCTGCGGCCGATCATCGAGCGGCTCGAGGCCGGCGGCCACGAGGTCGAGGTGACCGCGCGCCGCTACGGGCAGACGGAGGGGATCCTCGAGCGCCTCGGGATCCCGTACACCAGCGTCGGCGAGCACGGCGGCGCCTCCACCCTCGGCAAGGCCGGCGCGCTGGCGGGCCGCAGCGCGCGGCTCTGGCGCTGGGCGCGGGGGAGGGGCTTCGGCCTGGCGCTGGCGCACGGCTCGGTGGACATCGCGCTCGTCTCGAAGGCGCTGCGGGTCCCGCTGGTGCAGATGAACGACTACGAGCACGCGGGCCTGCAGCGCAGGATCAGCTTCCGCGCGGCGCGGCTGGTGCTGGCTCCCGACGCGATCCCCGTCGAGGCGATGGAGCGCTGCGGCGCGAGCCGGGACCGGCTCTTCCGCTACCCGGGGCTGAAGGAGGACTACTACCTCGCCGAGTTCGAGGCCGACCGGGCCGTGCTCTCGGAGCTGGCGCTCGAGCGCGAGCGGCGTGCTCGTCGTCATGCGCCCGCCGCCCGAGACCTCGGAGTACCACGCGCAGAACCCGCTGTACGAGGCCGTGCTCGACCGGCTCGCTCGCGAGAGCGAGGCGACGGCCGTCGTGGTCCCGCGGACCGAGGCCCAGCGCGAGCGGCTGCGGGCCCGCGGCGCGCGGCCGACCGGCGCGGGCAGCGCGCGGCTCGTGGTGCCCGAGCGGGCGATCGACGCCCAGAGCCTGATCGCCTACGCCGACCTGGTGGTCAGCGCCGGCGGCACGATGAACCGGGAGGCGGCGGCGCTCGGCACCCCGGTCTACACGATCTTCAGCGGCGCGATGGGGGCCGTGGACGAGCGCCTGATCGCGGCCGGCCTGCTGCGCCCGCTCGCCGACCCGGAGGCGATCGAGCTGGCGAAGATGAGCCGCGAGCGCACCGGTCCGCTGCACCCGCGCGACCCGCAGCTGCTGGCTGACGCGGTCCTCCGCGCAGCGGGCTGACCTGCTCCGCCGGTTCCATACGGGACAATCCCGCCATGCGGTCCCTGGACTCGTGGGACGCGGTCTGGGCCTTCGTGTTCGCCGCGTCCGTCGCCTGGATGCTCGTGCCCCTGGCCGAGGCGATCGCGCGGCGGATCGGGGCGATGGACATGCCGAGCGACCGCGGCCTGCACGACACGCCGACGCCGAAGCTGGGCGGGCTCGCGATCCTGGTCGGCGTGCTCGGCGCCGGGGCGATCTGGCTGCCCTGGGACGCCGAGACGCGCTCGATCCTCGGCGGCGCGGCCGCGATCACGCTGCTCGGCGTGCTCGACGACGTCTTCGAGCTGCCCGCGCTCCCCAAGCTGGCCGGCCAGATCGGCGCGGCGATGATCCCGGTCGTGCTCGGCGACGTCCGCGTGGACGTGACCACGCTGCCGTTCGTCGGCGGCTTCGACCTCGGCTGGATGGCCTATCCGCTGACGATCTTCGGGATCGTCGCGGTGATCAACATCATCAACTTCATCGACGGCGTGGACGGCCTCGCCTCGGGCGTCTGCGTGATCTCGGCGGCGACCTTCGCGATCATCGCGATCTCGCTCGACCGCTTCGAGGCGGGGGTGCTGGCGGCGATCACAGCAGGAGGCGCGCTCGGCTTCCTGCGCCACGGCTTCCCCCCGGCCTCGAGCTTCATGGGGGACACCGGGTCGAACCTGCTCGGCTACCTGCTGGCGACGATCGCGGTGCAGGGCTCCCTGAAGACGAACGCGGCGCTCGCCCTGGCGCTGCCGCTCCTCGTCCTCGCCGTCCCGATCCTGGACACGAGCTTCGTGGTCGCAAAGCGCCTCAAGTACCGCCAGCCGATCTACCACGCGCGACCGCTGGCACTTCCACCACCGCATGGCGAACATCGGGTTCGACGCGCGGCGCACGCTCAAGTACCTCTACGGCTGGACGCTGGTCCTGGCCCTGCTGGCCCTCGCCCTGCGCTTCGTCCCCTACAGCGACGACCGCGGCAACTTCGATCCCGCTCTGGACGGTGGTGATGGCGCTCGTCCTGATCGGGGCGCTCGTCGCCAGCGTCTACGTGATCCAGGTGCTCGAGATCCTGAAGCTGCGCCACTTCAGGCTGCGCCAGCGCCTCGGCATCCTCACCCGCGGCGCCGGCGCGCCGGCGCCGGTCGAGGCCGAGGTGGACGCGGCGGTCAAGCGCGAGCTCGAGACCGGCGAGTACGCGGCGGTCAACCCGGAGACGGGCGAGATGTCCAGCGTCGACCCGGACACCGGCGAGATGGAGCCGGTCAGCGCGCCTCCCCCCGGGCGCGACGGGCCTTACTGATTTCTGGGTATACTGCTCCGCCCGCGGGTCGCCGCCCGCGATCGCTGATCGAACGGAGGAGCAGAGGTGAGAAACATGAATCGCGCGCTCGTGGCCGTCGCCGCCGCCTGCGCGCTCGCGACCGCCGCGGCGCCCGCGAGCGCCGCCGAGAACGACTTCACGCTCGGGGGCCGCTCGTGCAAGCTGATCGGCGTGCCGGCCGCGGCGCCGGTCGGGACCGGCGCCTGCCCGGGCGTCAGGCCCGGGGCCGTGGTCAACTCCGAGACGGGGCAGTGCACGCATGAACTTCCTGTTCACCGGGTCTGACGGGCGCCGCTACATCGGCACCGCAGGGCACTGCATCCTCGGCGAGAGCCCCGTCGGCGGAGACGCAGGCGAGCAGTCCTGGGCGCCCGGCAGCGGGCCCGAGGCGACGGACTCCGAGGGCGAGCGGATCGGGGAGTTCGCCTACGCGGTGCTCCAGGACCCGAAGGACTTCGCGCTGATCCGGCTTGACCCCGGCGTCGAGGCGAGCCCGCAGATGTGCCACTTCGGCGGGCCGACGGGCGTCAACTCCGACCTGACCTCCTCGCCGACGGTGCTCCAGCACTTCGGCAACGGGCTGGCGGTCGGCTCGGCGCTGCCGGCGCGGACCCACGTCGCGCTGAGCATGCCCGACCCGGACCACGTGTTCGCGATGGGCGCGGCCGCCCGGGCGACTCGGGCAGCGGCGTGATCAGCGCCGACGGCCGCGCGCTCGGGGTGCTGGTGACCGTCGGGCTCCACAGCGGCGGCATCGGGACCGGCGGGCTCGACGCCGGTGCGGTCGGGATCACCCGCATCGCCCCCCAGGAGGCCCGCGCCGAGCAGGTGCTCGGGACCGCGCTGGCGCTCGAGACCGCGCCGGCCCTGTAGAGGCCTAGGAGGCGGGGGCGAGCGCCTCGGCGACTCGCTCCCGCCCGCGGTAGAGGCGGCTCATCACCGTGCCCTCGCGCACGCCGAGGGCGCGGGCCGCCTCGGCGTAGCTGAGCCCCGCGACGTCCACGGCGGCCACCGCCTCGCGGTAGTGCTCCGGGAGCTCGGCGAGGGCGTCGAGGACCTCCGCCGCCTCGAGCGATGCTTGCGGGTCGGTGTGCGTGGTCGTGGCCGCGAGCGCGTCGGGGTCGTGCTCGCCGGAGCTCGTCTGCTCGCGCCGGATGCGCTCCGAGCGCAGGTGCGAGTACCAGGTGTTCCGGAGCGCCTTGACCAGGTAGCCGAGGTCGTCGTCGCGGCGCAGCAGGCGCGGGCGAGAGAGGACCTTGACGTAGGTCTCCTGGACCAGGTCCTCCGCGGTCGCGGCGTCGCCGCACATCGCGCGCGCGGCGCGGTAGAGCGCGTCCATGTGGTCGCCCGCGGCGTCGGGATCGAGTCGCCGCGCCTCCCCCTCGACCATCAGGAAGATCAGAACGGCACCGCTCCCTCGCCCTTCCAGGCCGCGAGCTCGCGCAACTCCGCGGCGCTCACCCCCTCGCCCGAGAGCACGCACGTCCTGCCGCCGCGCAGCCAGGTGACGATCTCGCGCCCGTCCTCGGCGAGCGAGCTCAGGTCCACCTCGTTGACGGTGGAGGGCGTCGAGTCCTCGGGCGGGTCGATCGCGTCCCCCGCCACGATCGTGTAGCCGATGCGCTCCCCCCGCCGCTCGTAGAAGACCGTCCGCGTGTCGCGACCGTCGAGCTCGTCGGCCCGGGTCCCGGCGGGGCGCCAGCCGAACTCGGGTCTCAGGTTCGGGAACGGCACGCCCTCGACCTCCTCGGCGAGGACGGCGGGGTTCGCCGGGTTCACCGCGGCCCCCGGCTGGGTCGCGGGCAGCTCGGCGAGCTGCGCCGCCTCGACCACCGTGGGGCCACCCGTCCCCGACGGGAGGACAAGGGCGGCGACGAGCGCGGCCGCCGCGGCCCCGGCGGCGAGCGCGCCGGCGATCGCGAAGCGCCGCCGGCGAACCGGGCGGGAGGGCGCCCGGCGCTCTGTCTCGATCCGCTCGCGCAGGCCGAGCGGTGCGCGCAGCTCGAGGCCGCGCAGCGCCGCTACCGCCGAGCGCTGGCGCTCCAGTGCCGCCCGCAGAGCGGGGTCCGAGGCGAGGCGCGCCTCGAGCGCCTCGCGGCGGTCCCCGGCGAGGCGGCCGTCGGCGAGCAGGACGAGCTCGCGCTCGGTGCGCTCGTCGAGCCCGGCGTTGTGTGAGCCATCTCCGTTCATGCGCTCTCTATGCCTACTGACGCCCGGGGGCCCGAACTATTCCACGCCCGGCCGGGAATAAAGCCCCGCCGGCCGCGTCCTGGGCGGTTGTCAACGACTCCCCAGGAGGAAACGATGGGAACCACACCGAACCGATTCCGCAAGGCCCCCCTCTTCGCCGGGCTCGTCCTGCTCGCCGCGCTGACGGCGATGGGCACGTCCTACGCCGCCCTGCAGGGCAACGAGAACGCGAAGCGGCCGCAGGTGCTGATCGGCGCCGACAACGACGAGGTCGGCAACGGCACGATCCAGCCGGTGCCGTCGCCGCCCGGCCCGGACCAGTCGCTGAAGAAGAGCGACCAGCTCTTCGGCGGCGCCGGCCCCGACACGATCGTGGGCCGCCTCGGGTCCGACGTGATCAAGGCCGGCGCCGGCGACGACGTCCTGGTCGGCGGCACCGAGGGCGGACAGCCCGCTCCCGCCCTGCCGAACAGCGACATCGCCTACGGCGAGGGCGGCAGCGACGCCTTCATCTGGGCGCCCGGCGACGGCTCCGACGCGTTCGTCGGCGGCAATGCCCCGAAGGCGAAGAAGGTGAAGGTCAAGGCATCCGCCAAGGGCAAGAAGGGCAAGAAGGGCAAGAAGGGCAAGAAGGTGCGCAAGCCCGCGCCCGAGATCGACACGCTGGTGATCGGCAACCTCGTGCTGAGCGCGGACCTGAGCGTCCCCCAGCTGTTCGACACGAAGTTCGGCCGGCTCCCTCGCGTGTTCGCGTCCGACCGCGGCGTCCCGACGCCGCTCGGCGGCACCCCGCCGCGCAACCCGAACCTGACGGGCCTGTGCGAGATCGTCTCCGCGCCCGCCGGGCTCGGCTTCGACTACCTGGTCCGCTTCTTCGGCTCGCCGGGGAACCTGGCGGTCACGATCCGGACCAAGGGCGTCGAGCAGGTGATCTGCCCGACCAACGGGACGGACGGCGCGACGCTGACATCGCTCGGCGCGCGCGGCTCGGGCCCGGTGCAGACGAAGTCGGTCGACTTCACGGCCCCGAAGGGCTCGAAGCTGGCCGCGTTCGTCTGCTAGGGCTCGGGCGGACGCAAGGCGGCCACCGGCCTCCGCGGGCCGGTGGCCGCCGCCGTGCCCGGAAGTGCGCTTTGACACCATCACGTGGCGTCGGTCGAACGCCTGTTCGGCTAGGATTCGCGGCCCCCGCGGGCTCCCCACTTGGGAGCCCTTTTTGCCGCAAATTGCGACATTTCGACCCCGACAGACGCGATGACGAGCAGGATTCCGCGCCGCCGGCGCGACGCGCACGAGCCCGCGCGACCGCCGCTTGCCTCATCCAAGGCCGTCGCACCGATTCATCCCGAGGACCGCTTCGGGCGCGCGCGCGGCTGGTCGCCGCCCGTCGCGGAGATGGCCCTTGTCCGGCGTCGCGGTAGGAGCGGCTGCAGATGGCTGAGCCGAGCCGCGCGGCGCGCGCGCTCCGGTTCATCGACCTCGATCCCGCTCGCCGCAGGGCTGCCGGTCTTCATCGCCGCCGGCCTGCCGATACCGGCTACATCGTCCTCGCCGCCGTCTGGCTCGCTCGCGCTCGGCCTCGAGCTGGCGGGGGAGAGGGTCGCCGGCGCGCGAGCTGCGCTCCGGCAACCGCCGCGGCGCGATGGGCTGGGTCGCCGTCACCGGGCTCAGCCGCGTCTGGATGGTCGTCACTGGCGGTGCTCCTGGTCGGGCTGCTGGTCGAGCGCGAGGCCGGCCTCGCCGACGCCGTCTTCGCCGCGATCCTCTTCACCTTCCACCTCACCGGTCGCGTGCTCTCGAAGCTGATGACCCCGGAGGAGCGGCCCTGATGACGATGGCAGAAGGTGCTGCTCGGCTTCGGCGATCTACTTCGCCTTGGCCATCGCGCTGTGCTGATCTTCGGCGACGAAGGCAAGAACGAGGAGTTCCAGCCGCAGAACGAGTTCAAGCTGGAGCCCTGGGTCCAGATCAAGATCGCGGGCATCAACGTCTCGATCACGAAGGCGGTGCTGTACCTGGTGCTCGCCTCCGGCCTGACGATCCTTCACGATGGTCTGGGTCTCCCGCCGAATGGTGGACAAGCCGAACCGCGTGCAGACGACGATGGAGCTCGCCTACGACCTGACCAAGAACAACATCACCGGCGGCAACCTCTCCGGGCGAGTACGCGCACGCGCTGGTTCCCGTTCCTGGCCACGCTCTTCTTCTTCATCTGGTTCTCGAACCTCATCGGGTACCTGCCGCTGCCGACGAACACGGAGCACCGGTCAACATCTTCGGGGTGGAGGTGCCCGCCTTCGCGCTCTACGCCGCCACGGCGAACATCTCGATCCCGCTCACGCTGACGCTTGGTCGTCTGGGTCAGCTACCACGTCGAGGGGATCCGGGCCAAGGGCCCGATCAACTACCTCAAGGGCTGGCTGCCGGCCGGGCTCGAGGACATGAACCCGATCGGCAAGGGCGCGATCTTCCTGATCGAGGTGATCTCGCACTTCGTGCGGCTGATCTCGCTCTCCGTTCGACTCTTCGCCAACATCCTCGCCGGCCACCTGCTGCTGCTGTTCATGGGTGGCGGGCTCGCCGTGCTGCTCGGTCTCGCAGCGCTCGGAGCGCTGACGTTCCCGATGGCCTTCGTCTTCTTCGTCTTCGAGGTGGGTCTGGTCGCGACGCTTCAGGCGTTCATCTTCTCGACCCTCACCTCGATCTACATCGGCGGCGCGGTCGCCGAAAGTCACTAAGAAAGGAAGTGTTGAGCAAATGGATGTGTTGATCCCGATCGCCCAGGCGGCCGAGACTCTGACTGACACTGGCGTCACCGACGCCGGCAAGGCGATCGCACTCGGCATCGGCGCGGGCCTCGGCTCGATCGGCGCCGGCATCGGCGTCGGCTTCATCTTCGGCAAGGAGATCGAGTCCGTCGCGCGCCAGCCCGAGATGAAGGACGAGCTCCAGCAGATCCGCTGGCTCGGCTTCGCGCTGACCGAGGCGGTCGCCTTCTACACCTTCATCTTCGGCCTGATCGCCTTCTTCCTCTAGGCCGGCATGGAGCTCGTTCCGGACATAGCGCAGGTGCTGGTCCTCGCCGCCGAGGAGGAGGAGGGCGGAAGCTTCCTCGTCTCGCCCGGGCCTGGGCCTGATGATCTGGACCCTGCTCGTCTTCCTGTTCACGATGTGGGTGCTGAGCAAGGTCGCGTTCCCCCGCATCCAGGAGGCGCTCGACAGGCGCGCCAAGCTGATCGCCGAGTCGATCGAGGCCGCGGAGCGCTCGAAGCAGGAGTCGGAGGAGCTGATGGCCGAGTACCGCGCGCGCCTGAAGGAGGCCCGGGAGCAGGCCGACGACATCGTCGCCCGCGCCCGCAAGGCCGCCGACACATCCAAGGCGGAGGCCGCCACCGCGGGCAAGGAGAAGCGCGAGGAGCTGCTGGCCGCGGCCCGCAAGGACATCGAGGCCGAGACCCGGCGCTCGCTGGAGCGCATCCGCAAGGAGGTCGCGGACCTCACGGTCGCGGCCACGGAGAAGGTGACCCGCAAGACGCTGGACTCCGCAGACCAGCAGCGCCTGGTCGAGGAGGCCCTGGCCGAGGTCGACTTCTCGGCGCTGGCGGGGAGCACCGAGGGCGGCAACGGAGGGTCGACCGCGTGACCCAGCGGAGTCGGCAATGGAGGAAATCGCCCGCGTATACGCCGACGCCCTCTTCCGCGCCGCGAAGGAGAGCGGCAAGCTCGACCAGGTCCGCGAGCAGCTCGGCCAGTTCGCCGACGCCCTGGCGGGCGACCGCGAGCTGCAGCTCTTCCTCTTCAGCCCCTACTTCTCGACCGCGGAGAAGGTCGAGGGGCTGCGCAAGGCGGTCAGCGGGGCAGAGCCCGAGATGCAGAACTTCCTCGAGCTGCTGCTCGAGAAGCACCGCATGCCGGTCATCTTCCGGATCAGGCGCGACTTCGAGGAGCTGTGGGCCAAGGAGAACAAGCAGCTCGACGTGACCGTGACCAGCGCGGTCGAGCTCGATCCCGAGGTCGCCGAGCGGATCGGCCGGGAGATCGAGACACAGACGGGACAGGCGGTGCAGCTGCAGAGCCGGGTCGACGAGGAGATCCTCGGCGGCCTGGTGTTGAGGGTCGGCAACATGGTCCTCGACGCGAGCCTGCGGAACCGCCTCGAGAAACTGCGAAAGAACGTCGCCGCGGCGGCGTAGGAAAAGGAGCTTCACAGAGCATGGAGATCAAGCCCGGAGAGATTGGAAGCATCCTCAAGGAGCGCATCCAGGGGATGGACACTGGCTCGGCCGACCTCTCGGAGGTGGGCACCGTGCTCGAGATCGGGGACGGCATCGCCCGCATCCACGGGATCGACAACTGCATGGCGCTCGAGATGCTCGAGCTGCCCCACGACGTCGTCGGCCTCGCCCTGAACCTCGACGCCGACAACGTCGGCGCGGTGCTGTTCGGCGACTGGGAGGAGGTCGTCGAGGGCGACACGGTCAAGCGCACCAACAAGCTCCTCGAGATCCCGGTCGGCGACGAGCTGCTCGGCCGCCTCGTCGACCCGCTCGGCCGCCCGCTCGACGACAAGGGCGACCTGAACACGACCGAGACGCGCTTCGCCGAGCACAAGGCGCCGGGCGTCGTTCACCGCCAGGGCGTCAAGGAGCCGATGCAGACCGGCCTCAAGGCCGTGGACTCGATGATCCCGATCGGCCGCGGCCAGCGCGAGCTGATCATCGGCGACCGCCAGACCGGCAAGACCGCGATCGCGATCGACACGATCATCAACAACAAGGACTCCGACCTGATCTGCATCTACGTCGCGGTCGGGCAGCGCATGTCGACCGTCGTCCAGGTGATGGAGACGCTCGAGGAGAACGGCGCGATGGACAACACGATCATCGTCGCCGCGTCCGCCGACGAGGCGGCGCCGATCAAGTACATGGCCCCCTACGCCGGCTGCGCCATGGGCGAGCACTTCCTCTACCAGGGCAAGCACGCCCTCGTCATCTACGACGACCTCTCCAAGCACGCGGCCGCCTACCGCGAGATGTCGCTCCTGCTGCGCCGCCCGCCGGGCCGCGAGGCTTACCCGGGCGACGTCTTCTACCTGCACTCGCGTCTCCTGGAGCGCGCGGTCAAGCTCTCCGACGAGCAGGGCGCGGGCTCGCTCACGGCGCTGCCGATCATCGAGACGCAGGCCGGCGACATCTCGGCCTACATCCCGACCAACGTCATCTCGATCACCGACGGCCAGATCTTCCTGGAGTCGAACCTCTTCTACTCGGGCGTCCGCCCGGCGATCAACGTCGGCACCTCGGTGTCCCGGGTCGGGGGCGACGCCCAGACGAAGGCGATGAAGAAGGTGGCCGGCAAGCTGCGCCTCGACCTCTCGCAGTACCGCGAGCTGGAGGCGTTCGCGCAGTTCGGCTCCGAGCTCGATCCCGAGACCCAGAAGCAGCTCGGCCGTGGCGAGCGGATGGTCGCCGCCCTGAACCAGAACGAGCGCAACCCGATGTCCGTCGCGGCGCAGGTCGCCTCGATCTTCGCCGGGACCGCCGGGCACCTCGACCGGATCAAGACCGAGCGCGTCGACGACTTCCTCCAGGGCCTGCTCGAGCGGCTCAACTCGGAGAACAAGGACCTGATGGACAAGATCAACGCCTCCGGGCAGCTTCCGGACGAGGACGAGGAGACCCTGAGCAAGGCGATCGGCGAGTTCGTCGACGACTTCGGGCCCGACTTCGACGAGAGCGGCGATCCGCTCGAGGAGGGCGAGTCCGACCGGGTCAAGTCGGCCGAGGAGCGCGGGGCCGCGGGCCGCACCAGCGGAGACGGCGCCGAGGGCGGCGCCGACGAGGCCGAGGCCTCCACCGAGGCCGACCAGGAGGAGGCAGGCGCCACCGCCTGACGACCATGGCCAGCCGCAAGGACGTCAAGGGCAGGATCGCCTCCGTCAAGAACGTGGGGAAGATCACCCGCGCGATGGAGATGGTCGCGGCCGCTCGACTGCGCCGGGCCGAGCAGCGGATCGACGCGCTGCGGCCATACGCGCAGCAGCTCCGCAAGATGACGCGCAACGTCGCCGAGGCGGCGGGCGCCGAGGCCAGGAACCTGCCGGTGCTCCAGGAGCGCGACGAGGTCAAGACGGTCGGGATCCTGCTCGTGACCGGCGACCGCGGGCTCGCGGGCTCGTTCAACTCGCAGATCATCCGCGAGGGGCTGCGCCTCGGCACGCAGCTCCGCAACGAGGGCAAGACCGTCGCCTTCTCCGTGGTCGGCCGCCGCGGCGTCTCGACGATGCGCTTCCGCGGCGAGGAGCTGCGCGGCGCCTTCACCGGCTTCACCGACCGCCCCGCGTTCGCCGACGCGCGCCAGATCGCCGACGAGCTGGTGAGCGAGTACGTCGACTCGGGGATCGACCGCGTCGACCTGATCTACAACCGCTACGTCTCGCCGCTGACCCAATACGTGCGGCGCCAGACGCTGCTGCCGATCCAACAGGCCGAGGTCTTCGGCGAGGGCGTGGCCGAGCTGGCCCCCGCCGAGGAGGACGTGGACGAGGAGCTCGCCGAGGCGCACCGCAGGGCGCTGTGGGTCTACGAGCCGGATCCCGAGGAGCTGCTCGCAGAGCTGATCCCGGAGTACGCGCAGCTCTCGGTCTATCGGGCGCTGCTGGAGTCCACGGCTTCCGAGCACGGCTCGCGGATGACCGCGATGCGGAACGCGGCGGAGAACGCGCAGGACATGATCGGCGACCTCACCCTGGAGATGAACCGGGTGCGGCAGGCCGAGATCACCCAGGAGATCCTCGAGGTGGTCGGCGGCGCCGAGGCCCTGAGCTGAGACTTGAACGCTTGAGAGACTGAGAGAAAGGACCAAGGAGACTGATGGCTGAACCCGGCACGAGCGAAGGCAGCGGCAACAGCGGCGGGAACTACGGCACGGTCGAGCAGGTGACCGGCGTCGTCGTGGACGTCGCCTTCCCCGAGAACCTGCCCCAGATCTACACGGCGCTCGAGATCGACATCCCGCCCGAGGAGGGCCGCACCGAGCTGAAGCTCGTCTGCGAGGTCCAGCAGCACCTCGGCGACGACCGCGTGCGCGCGATCGCGATGGACGCGACCGACGGCCTGCAGCGCGGCGACAGGGTGCTGGACACCGGCGGGCCGATCACGGTCCCGGTCGGCAAGGAGACCCTGGGCCGCATCTTCAACCTGCTCGGCGAGCCGATCGACGAGATGGGCGACGTCAAGACCGAGGAGCGCTGGCCGATCCACCGTCCCGCGCCCGAGGTCGAGGACCTCGCTCCCTCCCAGGAGATCCTCGAGACCGGCATCAAGGTCGTGGACCTCCTCGCCCCCTACGCCAAGGGGGGCAAGGTCGGCCTGTTCGGCGGCGCCGGCGTCGGCAAGACGGTCCTGATCCAGGAGCTGATCCGCAACATCGCCGAGGAGCACGAGGGCCTCTCGGCCTTCTGCGGCGTCGGCGAGCGCTCGCGCGAGGGCAACGACCTCTGGGTCGAGATGAAGGAGTCGGGCGTCATCGACAAGACGATGCTCGTCTTCGGCCAGATGAACGAGCCGCCCGGAGCGCGCCTGCGCGTGGCGCTGTCCGGCCTGACGATGGCGGAGTACTTCCGCCAGCAGGGCGGCCAGGACGTGCTGCTGTTCATCGACAACATCTTCCGCTTCGTGCAGGCGGGCTCGGAGGTCTCGGCGCTGCTCGGCCGCATGCCCTCCGCGGTCGGCTACCAGCCCACGCTGGAGACGGAGATGGGCGGCCTCCAGGAGCGGATCACGTCCACCCGCGAGGGCTCGGTCACCTCGGTCCAGGCGATCTACGTCCCGGCCGACGACCTCACCGACCCGGCCCCGGCGTCGGTGTTCGCCCACCTCAACGCGACCACGGTGCTCACCCGCTCCCTCGTGGAGCAGGGGATCTACCCGGCGGTGGACCCGCTCGACTCGACCTCGACGATCCTGAAGCCGGACATCCTCGGCGAGGACCACTACCAGACCGCGACCGCGGTCCAGGAGACGCTGCAGCGCTACAAGGAGCTGCAGGACATCATCGCGATCCTCGGGATCGACGAGCTCTCCGACGAGGACAAGCAGACGGTCTCGCGCGCGCGCAAGATCCAGCGCTTCCTCTCCCAGCCGTTCTTCGTGGCCGAGCAGTTCACCGGCCGCTCGGGCGAGTACCTGCCCGTCGAGGAGACGGTCCGCTCCTTCAAGGAGATCGTCGAGGGCGAGCACGACGACATCCCGGAGCGCGCGTTCTACATGCAGGGCTCGATCGAGCAGGTGCTCGAGGAGGCCAAGAGCATGAAGGGCGAGGAGCCGTCCGAGTCCGCGCAGGCCGAGGCCGACGAGCAGGCCGAGCAGGCCGAGAAGGCCGAGCGTGAGGGCGCGCCGCCCGAGGGCGAGACGGAAGGCGCCACCGTCTAGATGGCCGAGCACACCCTCCACGCCGAGGTCCTCACCCCCGAGGGCAAGGTCTTCGAGGGGGAGGTCCGCCAGCTCTCGACCCGCACCGCGGTCGGCGAGATCGGCATCCTCGCCAACCACGTGCCCGTGCTCGCGCGGCTGCGCCCGACCGAGCTGCGACTGCACGTCTCGGAGGGCGAGACGCAGCGCTACGCGCAGGCCGAGGGCTGGCTCCAGGTGTTCGCCAACCGGGCGATGGTTCTGGTCGGCGAGTGCGTGCCGCCCGACGAGCTCGACACCGAGGGCCTGCGCGAGCGGGTGCGCGACGCCGAGCAGCGCATCGGCGAGTCCGAGGAGGGCAGCGCCGCCTACGATCGCGCCGAGCGCGACAAGGAGCGGGCCGAGGCGTTCCTCAAGGTCGCCGGCTCCGCCTGAGCCTTCCCGGGACAGCGCACCTAACGCGCGCTTCAGGGCTGGGCCTAGGATTGACTGCTTCGTGGACGAGCTGGCGCTGACAGAGAGGCTGATCGCGTTCGACACCTCGAGCGCCGAGGGCGTGCGCCGCTGCGCCGAGTTCGTGGGCGGTTGGCTGGAGGCGCGCGACGTGGGGGTGCGCCAGATCGAGGCGCGCGGCCTGCCCGTGACGATGGCCGAGGTCGGGCCCGCAGACGCGCCGGCGCTCGTCCTGCACGGCCACTTGGACGTGGTGCCCGGGACCGCCGAGCAGTTCCGGGCGCAGGTGGAGGGCGACCGGCTCTTCGGGCGCGGCTCCTACGACATGAAGGGCGCCGTCGCCGCGATGATGCTGGTGATGCGCGACGCCCGCGAGCAGGACGGCGTCCGGCTCCGGCTCGGGATCGTCTCCGACGAGGAGTCCGAGGAGGAGAAGGACCGCGGCTCTGACGCGCTCGTCGCCGACGGCTTCACCGGCGAGTTCGCGATCACCGGCGAGCCCACCAACCTTCAGGTCGGGGTGCAGGCGAAGGGCGTGCTGGCGATCAGGCTGGGCATCAGCGGGCGCTCGGCGCACGGCGCTACGCCGTGGCTGGGCGACAACGCGATCGTCAAGGCGATCGAGGTTTTCCGCGCAATCGAGTCGCTACCGTTCGCGCGGCAGAGCTCGGAGCTCTTCGACCGCCCCTCCATCAACCTCGGCAGGATCTGGGGAGGCGACGCCCTCAACCGGGTGCCCGACAGCTGCGTGATCGACGTGGACGTGCGCTTTCTGCCAGAACAGGACCCCAAGGAGATCCTCGCCCAGGTCGGCGGGCTCGAGGACGCGCGCGTGATCACCACCTTCCGCCGCCCGCCCGCCGTGGTCGAGGAGGACTCTCCCTTCGTGCGCGGCCTCTGCGAGGCGGCCTCGCCGCACCATCCCGAGCGGGTGGTGAGCGTTGGCCGAGACGGCGCCTCGGACGCGGTCTCCTTCCTCAGCGCCGGCGTTCCAGCGGTCGAGTTCGGGCCCATCGGCGAGGGCCACCACGGCCCGCGCGAGTGGGTCTCGATCAGCTCGCTGCGCAGCTACCGCCAGGCGCTGGAGAGCTACGTCGCGCACTTCCCGGGCCTGATCCCCAGGGGGGACGGGGAGGTGACCCCGCGATGAGCTGGGAGGGGGACGAGGGGAAGGGCGCCGGGCCGGACCCCGACGAGACCGGTCGCCTCGACGACACTCAGGAGTGGGAGCTCCGCGATGAGACCGAGGAGCATTCCGAGGCGCCTGGCGAGAAGGCCGGCGGTGAGGAAGCCGATGAGCCCGGCGACACCGAGGAGCACGAGCTCGAGAAGATCGTCAGCGCCGAGACCCAGGAGTGGGACAGCTCCGAGGTGGTCGCGGACGAGCCCGAGGAAGAGGACGAGGAGCCCGAGGAGCTTCTCGACGAGGACTCGGAGCCGGACTCCGAGGAGGCCACGGTGGTCGCGCAGGCCCGCTCGAAGGTCACGTCGGGATTTCAGGCGATCGGCTCAGCCGCAACCGGCGGCTTCAGGGCGGTCGGCAGGCACGTCCGCTTCCCGATCTGGGCCCGGTTCCTGACCGCCTCCTTCGTGATCGTGTTCGCCGTGGGCACCGCGACCGCGGCCAGCCTGCTGCTCTATCTCGAGGACATCGGCAACCGTCTCGCCCACGGCAACACGCTCGAGGGAGTCACCGACAGGCTCGCGGGCGTCGAGGGCGGCGAGCCGCAGACGATCATGATCCTCGGGTCCGACAAACGGCCCGAGGACAAGGGCAACAAGGCGTTCCCGGGGCTCTCGGACACGACCATGCTGCTGCGCGTGGACCCCGACCGCAACGCGATCGCGCTCTTCTCGCTGCCGCGAGACCTCAAGGTCGAGATTCCCGGCGTGGGGACGGACAAGCTCAACGCCGCCTACGCCTACGGCGGGCCGGAGCTGACGCTGGAGACCGTGCAGGCTCTGACCGCCTCGGAGGCGAACGGCGTCCCCGACGGGGTCCCCGTCAACCACCTCGTCAACGTGGACTTCGAGGGCTTTGCCCGAGCCGTCAACGAGATCGACTGCGTCTACGTCGACGTGGACAGGCGCTACTACAACTCGAACGAGGGCAAGCCCACGGCGCTCACCTACGAGGAGATCGACATCCAGCCGGGCTATCAGGCGCTGTGCGGGTTCGACGCGCTCGACTATGCCCGCTACCGCCACACCGACAACGACGTCGTCCGCGCCGCCCGCCAGCAGGATTTCCTGCGCGAGGCGCGTCAGAAGGTGCCGCCCGAGGTCGTCTTCGCCCGGCGCAAGCACCTGATCGACATCTTCGTCGAGCACACCACCTCGGACATCAATGACGCCGGCGAGATGCTCGAGCTGCTGAAGCTCTTCGTCGAGGCGCGCAACGCCCCGCTGAAGGAGATCCACTTCGAGGGGACGCTCGGCCCGTCGTATGTGACCGCCACCCAGGAGGAGATCGACAAGGCGGTCCGGCAGTTCATGGGTTTCGAGGACACGCCGGGGGCGCGCGGGCAGAGCGCTGCCCCGGAGACGCCGGGCGCGACCGCCGACACGGCGCCCGACCAGGTGGGCGGGCCCACCCCGGCGAACCCCGCGAAGGAGAAGGGGGAGGCATCCGAGTCCGACTTCCTGGACGACAACGCCAACCTGACCAGGACGTCCTTCGGCAAGGAGCTCGCGAAGGCCATCCGCGCCCGCAAGGTGAAGCTCCCGATCTACTACCCGACGCTGCTCGAGACCGGCAGCGACTTCGCGCAGAAGCCGCGCGTCTACAAGATCAACGGGACGGGCGAGGGGTCGCCGCCCAACGCCGAGCGCGCCGCCTACAAATGGGTCTTCTCGCGCCCCGAGATCGGCGAGTACTACGGCTTCATGGCGACCCGCTGGAGGAACCCCCCGCTGTTGAAGAACCCTTCCGAGGAGAAGCAGATGGGCGACCGCACCTACAAGCTCTTCTACGACGGCGATCGCCTCCGCCTCGTCGCCTGGCAGACCGAGGAGGGCTCCTTCTGGGTCTCCAACACCCTGATCCAGTCCCTCTCGGACCGCGAGATGATCGAGATCGCCGAGGGGATGAAGGAGCTCCCGAGGCGCGGCGGCTGAGCCGCGCGGCGCGAGGCGGCGGCGTCCCAGGTCCCCCCGGATTGAGAAGCTACCCGGCATGAGCGAGCAAGAGCCGATCGGCGTCGTCGGCGCGGGCTGGGTCGGCCTGGTCACGGCCGCCTGCTTCGCGGAGCTCGGCCACCGCGTCATGGTGAGGGAGATCCTGCCCGAGAAGGTCGACGCCCTGCGCCGCGGGGATCTGCCCATCCACGAGCCGGGCCTGGACGAGCTGATCTCGAAGAACGCGGAGCGGCTCACCTTCACGACCGGCATGGACGAGCTGCTCGACGTCGCGCGCCTGCTCTTCGTCTGCGTGCAGACGCCGCCGACCTACTCGGGCGACGCGGACCTCAGCGCGGTGACCACGGCGGTCTCCGAGATCGGCGGAGGCGACGGCCGCGCGCTGGTGATGAAGAGCACGGTGCCGGTCGGCACCGGGCGCACGATCCGCCGCCAGGCTCCGGGCCTCGCCTACGTCTCCTGCCCCGAGTTCCTGCGCGAAGGCACCGCCGTCCGCGACTTCCTCGAGCCGGGCCGCGTCGTGATCGGCGCCGAGCCAGGCGACGAGTGGGCCGCCGACGCCGTCGCCACCGCCTACGAGCCGCTCGGCGCTCCGCTCGTGCTCACCGACGTCTCCAGCGCCGAGATGATCAAGCTCGCCTCCAACGCATTCCTCGCCACCAAGATCAGCTTCATCAACGAGATCGCGAATGTGTGCGACGAGACCGGCGCCGACGTCACCGAGGTCGCGCGGGGGATGGGCCTCGACGAGCGGATCGGCCCGAAGTTCCTGAACGCGGGCCTCGGCTTCGGGGGCTCGTGTTTTCCGAAGGACACCCAGGCGCTGAAGATGCTTGCCGGCAACATCGGCTACCACTTCCAGCTCCTCGGCTCGGTGATCGAGGTGAACGAGCTCCAGAAGCGCCGGGTGGTCGCGAAGCTGACCAAGCACCTCCGGTCGCTCTACGGCAAGCGCGTCGCGCTGCTCGGCCTCGCCTTCAAGCCGGACACGGACGACATGCGCGAGGCGTCGAGCCTGGTGCTCGCGGCGCGGCTGCGGGGGGAGGGCGCGCAGGTCGTGGCCTTCGATCCGGTCGCGCACGAGCGGGCGGCTGAGCTACTTCCGGGAGTCCAGCTCGCGGGCTCGGCGCTCGAGGCGCTGGAAGGCGCGGACGCAGCCGTGCTCGTGACGGAGTGGTCTGAGTTCGCCGAGCTCGACTGGGACGAGGTCGCCCGGCGCATGGCGAACCCGCTCGTGGTGGACGGCCGGAACTTCCTCGACGCGGAGGCGGTGAGGGCGGCGGGCATCGCCTACGAGGGGATCGGGCGGCCGGCGCCGGAGCCGCTGCCCGCGTCGCCCCCGCAGCCGGAAGCGACAGGCTGATGCAGGCGCTCATCCTCGCCGGAGGGGCCGGAACTCGTCTGCGCCCGCTCACCAGCACGGTGCCGAAGCCCGTCCTGCCGCTCGCGAACCGGCCCCACATCGCCTACGTGATCGACTGGCTCGAGTGGCACGGGGTGGACGACGTCGTCGTCTCCTGCGGGCACCTGGCGGACGGGGTGCGCGCGGCGCTCGAGGGGTTCACGCGGATCCCGGTCCGCTTCGCCGAGGAGCCGGACGCGCGCGGGACCGCGGGCGCGATCAAGTTCTGCGAGGAGATGCTGGCCGAGCGCTTCCTGGTGCTGAACGGGGACGTCCTCTGCGACCTCGACCTCAGCGCCCAGATCTCGCAGCACGAGCGGACGGGGGCCCGGGCGACGATCGCCCTCCACCCGGTCGAGGACCCCACCGCCTACGGCCTGGTGCGGCGCGCGGACGAGGGCGAGGTCACGGAGTTCCTGGAGAAGCCGGACCCCGCCGAGATCGACACCGACGAGATCAACGCCGGCGCCTACGTGCTGGAGCGGGAGGTGCTGGACCTGGTGCCGGCCGGGAAGGAGGTCTCGATCGAGCGCGAGGTGTTCCCGCTGCTGGTCGGCGACGGGCTCTACGGCAAGCGCCTGGAGGGCTACTGGATCGACATCGGGACCCCCGACCGCTTCCTTCTGGCCAACTGGGACATCCTCGAGGGGCGGGTGACGACCATCGTCAGCGAGGAGCTGCACTCCTCCGAGCCCCTGATCGGGGCCGGAGCCGAGGTGGACCCGGCGGCCAGCGTCGGGCCGCGGGCCGTCCTCGGCCCCGCCTGCACGGTCGGCGCCGATGCCTCGATCTCGGAGTCCGTCCTGCTGGAGGGCTGCGTCGTCGGCGCCGGCGCCCGCCTGCGCAGCGCGATCCTGGCGGCGGGCGTCGAGGTCGCGCCGGGGGCGGAGGTGGACGGCGAGGTGATCGGCGAGGGCGAGACCGTGGGAGCGCCCGCGTGAGCCCGGGTGACGCGGCCGCCGGCGTGCGCGGCCCCGACTCCGAGGGGATGCGCGACAACGTCCGGGCGATCCCCGACCACCTGCGCGACGCGCTCTGGCGAATCGAGAGCGCGAGGCTGCGACCGATGGACGCGCCGGTCGCGATCGTGTGCGGCATGGGCGGCTCGGCGATCGGCGGCGACCTGGCCGCCGCCGCTCTCGGCGACGGGCTGGCGCGGCCTCTCGTGACCGTGCGCGGGTACGGGCTTCCGTCGTGGTCACCCGTGGGCGCCGCCGTGCTCTGCTCCTCCTACTCGGGGAACACAGAGGAGACGCTCGCCTGCTTCGACGCCGCCGAGGCGCTCGGCGCCCAGCGCGTCGTCGCCACCACCGGCGGAAAGCTCGCCGAGGCCGCCCGCGCCGCCGACGTCCCGGTCGTCGGCCTGCCGTCCGGGATGCCGCCGCGCGCCGCGGTCGGCTACATGTTCGCGGTGGCCGCCGAGCACGCGCGGCTTTCGGGGGCGGCCCCGGGCATCCACGCCGAGATCGACGCCGCCGCGGCGCAGCTCGAGGAGCGCTTCGACGCGCTCGCCGAGAGCGCGGTTGCGATCGCCGGCCGGATCGGCGACGCGGTCCCGGTGGTCCACGGCGCGGACCTGACGGTCCCCGTCGCCTACCGCTGGAAGGCCCAGGTCAACGAGAACGCGAAGCTGCCCGCCTTCTGCACCGCCCTGCCGGAGGCGAACCACAACGAGATCGCGGCCTGGGGGGCGGAAGGAAGCCGGTTCGCCGCAGTGTTGCTCACCGACGCCGACCAGCACCCCCGTATCCACGAGCGGTTCACGGCGAGCGCCGGCGTCGTCGGCGCCGGCGGGGCGGAGGCCATCATGGTCGAGGCGGAGGGCGAGACGCGGACGGCCCGGCTGCTCGAGCTGGTGATGCTGGGAGACCTCGTCTCGCTCGAGCTGGCCGCGCGGCGGGGAGTGGACCCGACGCCGATCGAGGCGATCGACGGCCTCAAGGCGGAGCTCGGAGCCTCCTGATGGCCCGCGGCCGGCGCGCGGAGCCGCCCGCGATCGAGATCCGCGAGCTGAGCAAGGTCTTCGGCTCTGGCGAGACGGAGGTGCGCGCTCTGGACGGCGTCGACCTCGAGATCGCCCGGGGGGAGATGGTCGCGATCATGGGGCCCTCGGGCTCCGGCAAGAGCACGATGCTCCACATGCTCGGAGCGCTGGAGACCCCGACCTCGGGCACGATCGCGCTCGCCGGCCGACGCTTCGACGGCCTCGACGACGGAGAGCTGACCCTCCTGCGCCGCGAAGGCATCGGCTTCGTCTTCCAGTTCTTCAACCTGCTGCCGGCGCTCACCGCCGAGGAGAACGTGCTGCTGCCGGCGCTGATCGCGGGCCGCCGCGACGAGGCCATCCGCGCCCGCGCCCGGGCGCTGCTGGAGCGGGTCGGCCTCGCCGCGCGGTCCGAGCACCTCCCGTCGGAGCTGTCCGGTGGCGAGCAGCAGCGCGTCTCCATCGCCCGCGCGCTGCTGATGGAGCCCGCGCTCGTCCTCGCCGACGAGCCGACGGGCAACCTCGACTCGCGCTCGGAGGCGCAGGTGCTCGAGCTCCTCTCCGAGCTCAACCGCGCCGAGGGCCACACGATCGTCATGGTCACCCACGACCCGGGCGCAGCCGCGATCGCGAGCCGCGTCGTCTTCCTGCGCGACGGCCGCCTCGCGGGCGAGATCCAGGGGGGCTCGCAGCAGCGGGTCATGGACTTCCTCGCCGCCCTCGAGGGCGAGGCGCCGGCGGCGGGATGCTCGGCCGCCTGCGCCGTGTGCGCGGCCTGATCCCGGTGTGAGGAGGCGGGGTTGAGGTCCTACTACGGCCTCAGCTTGAGGCAGCTTCGAACCCGGCGCCTGCGCCTCCTGCTGACGGCAGCCGGGATCGTGCTCGGCGTCGGGATGATCTGCGGCGTCCTGCTGCTGGCCGGGACGATCCAGCGGACCTTCACCGACCTCTACGACTCGGTCTACGGCGAGGCCGACCTGGTGCTCTCGGGCGCGCAGTCAACCGGGACGCTGGCCCCCTCGGCGCTCGAGCGGGCGCGATCGATCGAAGGGGTCGAGAGCGCCAGCGGCAGCGTCTTCGCCGTGCTCTCGCAGGTGGGGGCGGACGGCGAGGTCACCGACGCGGGCGTGCTCAACACGTCGGGGATCGACCCGGCCGAGGGCGACGTGACCGACTCACGGCTGACGGCGGGGCGGGAGATCCGCGGCGGCCGCGAGATCGAGGTCGAGCAGACCTGGGCCGACGCAAGCGGGGTCGAGGTGGGGGACAGGCTGCGGCTCGCGGCCCCGGCGGGCCTCGTCAGGTTCGAGGTGGTCGGGCTCTTCCGCTTCTCCAGCGGGCTCGACTTCGGCGGCGAGGGCTTCGCGCAGATGCCGCTCGACGAGGCCCGCCGGGCATTCGACCGCCGCCGCGGCTACGACGAGATCGAGGTGGTGGTCGCGCGCGACGACGAGGGGGCGCTGAGAGCGACCCAGGAGCGGCTGCGTCTCGAGCTGGGGCGGGGGGTGGACGTCAAGACCCCCGAGGCGAAGGGCGAGGAGATCCAGGAGCAGGTTCAGGCGCTGAACATCGTCCTCTACTTCTTCGCCGGCATGGCGCTGTTCGTCGGCGGCTTCCTGATCTTCAACAGCTTCAACATGACGGTGCTCCAGCGCATGCGCGAGATCGGTATGCAGCGCACCCTCGGCGCCACCCGGCCGATGATCGTGCGCTCGGTCCTGCTCGAGGCCGGAGCGATGGGGCTGGTCGGAGCGCCCCTGGGCCTGGGGCTCGGACTGGCGCTGGCCGTGGCCCTGATCGCGCTGATGCGCGAGGTCGGCTTCCCGGTCGGCGACCTGCGCCTGACCTGGATCGCCTTCGCCGCCGCGGTTGCGACCGGGCTGGTCACCGCCCTGCTGGGGGCGCTCAACCCGGCGCGCCGCGCCGGCCGGATCGCGCCGATCCGCGCCGTGCTCGGCTCCGAGGGGGTACGGACGCGCCCGCGGCCGGCGCGGGCGCTCGCCGGCGCCCTGCTGATCGCGCCGGGCCTTGCCGGGGCGTTCCTGCTCGGCGCGGCCGACGAGACGACCACGCCCGTGATCGCCGCCGGGATCGCGGGGACGATCGCGATCTTCTTCGGGATCGCGCTGGTCGCGCCGTTCCTGATCTCGCCCCTGACCCGGGTGCTCTCGTGGCCGGTGCGGCGCCTGGCGCCGGTCGAGGGCCGGCTCGCCGCTGACTCGGCCCGCTCGAATCCCGCGCGCACCGCCGCGACCGCGACCGCCCTGATGATCGGGCTCGCCCTCGTCGTCGGCATCAACAGCCTCGGGTCCAGCTTCCTCGGCTCGATCGAGCGCGAGTTCGACGAGAGCTTCGCCCGCGACCTGACGGTGCAGCCGCAGGGCCTTTCGCCCGGCCAGGGGCCGCAGCAGACGATCGCGAAGGGAGTCGAGAGGCGGATCGAGCGGATCCCGGAGGCCGAGGTCGTGACCCCGGAGAGACTGGTGGCCGTCCCGGAGCTGCCGCGGCTGGAGGGGCGCGAGGATGCGACGCAGGGCCTCCTGTTCGGCTTCGACCCGGCCGAGTACCCCGCCGTGGACACGACCGGCTTCGACTCCGGAGGCGCGAGCCGCGCGGAGGTCTACGAGCGAGCTCGGGCGGGGGGAGGTCACGGTCGGCAGGGGCTACGCCGACGAGGCCGGGATCGAGGTCGGCGACACCATGGTCCTCGAGGGTCCCTCGGGCACCCGGCGCGCCCGGGTGGCGGCGATCGTGGACACCGTGTTCGCGGGCGGCCAGACCGTCGGCATGTCGCTGGGGACGATCGAGGCGGCCTACGGCGTCAACGCCGACTCCCAGCTCGCGCTCAAGGCGAGATCGGACGAGGATCGCGGCGCCCTCGAGGACGAGGTGCAGGCGCTGGTCGAGCGCGAGTACCCCAACCTCGCCGTCCTGTCCAACGACGAGCTGAAGTCCGAGATCTCCGATCAGCTCAACCAGGCCTTCGGCATCTTCAACGCGCTGGTCGGCGTCGCGATCTTCGTCAGCCTCTTCGGGGTCATCAACACCCTCTCGATGTCGGTGATCGAGCGCACTCGCGAGATCGGCGTGCTGCGCGCCCTCGGCTCCACCCGCTGGCAGATCCGCCGCACGATCGCCGACGAGAGCCTCGTGATCGCCCTGATCGGCGCTGCTATGGGCATCGCGATCGGCGCCGGCCTCGGCTGGGCGCTGCTCAAGGGCCTCTCCTTCGGCATCCCCGGCGTCGCCTACACGCCCCCGCTCGCCACCATGGCCGGCGTCGCCGTCGCGGCGATCATCCTCGGCCTGATCGCCGCGATCCTCCCGGCCCGCCGCGCCGCCCGCCTCGACGTGGTCGAGGCGCTGAGCTACGAGTAGGTCGAGGCCCCGAGCTACGAGAGCTGCGAGACACCGAGCCGGAGCGGGCCTACTCGAGCCCCGGGCGGCGGCGCTCGGCCTTGCGCTGCGACGGTGCGGCGCTTCTGGTCGAGCCGGCGCTCCTTCGCGGCGCGCCCCGGGCGGGTGGGCCGGCGGCGCTTCGGCCGGCGCCAGCCCCGCCGCGAGCTTCTCGGCGAGGCGCTCCAGCGCCAGCTCGCGGTTCCGGGCCTGGCTGCGGGCGTCCTGGGCGACGGCGCTGACGCGCTCGCCCAGCCGCTCGGTGAGCAGGCGCCGGTCGGCCTCGCCGAGCGCCTCGAGGCGCCGACGTCGAAGACGGCCTCGATCCGCGAGGCGGTCACGTTCGCGTGCTGGCCGCCCGGGCCGGAGGAGCGGCTGGCGCGCAGCTCGATCTCCGCCAGCGGGATCGCCACGCGCTCGTTCACCCGCAGCTCGTCGGTCATCACGCCACGGTAGAGCGAGCGGGACCGATTGTGGTCGCTATGGCGACCACAAAGCGAACCGGCGGTTGCCGGCGCTCAGCGCACCGCGTGGACCCGGACGTGCTCGGGCACGCCCTTGGCGTCCAGGAGCTCGCGACTCCTTGCTGCGCGGCTTGCGCTCCAGCGCCTCCAGGGCCGCGTCGGAGAGCAGCAGCTCGCCGGGGCCGGCCGCCTCGGCCACGCGGGCGGCGATATTGACGTCGACGCCGAAGTAGTCCTTGCCGACCTTGCTGGGGCGGCCGACGTGGATGCCGGCGCGGATACGGGGCTCGTAGCCGTCGGCTTCGACCTCGGCCAGGCGCTCGCGGCCCTCCCGCAGGGCGGCGAGCGCATCCTCGGCGCTCTTGAAGACGGCCATCATCCCGTCGCCGAGGCGCTTCACGACGTCGCCGCCGTGGTCTGCCACGGGCGGCTCGATCGCGACGCTGACGTCGCGCAGCAGCTCGATCGCCGCCTCGTCGCCCGCCTCCAGGGCCCAGTCCGAGAAGTCCACGAGGTCGGTGAAGGCGATCGCCAGCTCGGTGCGGCCGCGGCCGCGGCCCTGCGCCTCGGAGATCGCCTTCCAGACCTGGAGCGCGCCGAGCCCGGTCTCGCCGAGCACGCCGGGCCGCTCGCTGGTCAGGTCGGACATCACCTTCCCGAGAGCTCGAGGCTGGCCCGCGCCGAGCGCCTGGCGTCGCGCGACCCGCTCGTCGCCCGGCAGCACCTTGCGCAGCGCCCTGGATGATCGCGAGCAGGCGCGGGTCCCGGTTGAGCTTGCGGCCGGTGGCGGCGAGCTGCTCGCCGGCCGCCAGCAGGCGGTCGGCCTGCTCCTCCGCCTTCGCCTTGCTCGCGCAGCCCTTCTGCCCGGCCCCCTTGCGGCCGCTCCGCTTGCGCGCGGCTCACTCGTCCTCGCCCCCCTGCATGCGCGAGATCTCCTCGCCGAAGGCCTTCTCGACGGCGTCGCTCATCGCCAGGCCGAAGATCGAGATCACGGCCTCGCCGGCGAGCGGCCGCAGGCGCTCGAGCGAGTCGCGGACCTCGCGGCCACTCCTTCTCCGGGCGCCCGGCCTTGTCGAAGGGCTCCCAGACCTCCTTCAGGAACAGCTCCGCGAAGGCCCGGGCGATCGCGTCGGCGTGCTTGCGGATCAGCGTCCCGACCTCGATCGCGGAGCTCGGCGCGATGCCGAGGCGGAACAGCTCCTCGCGGACGGCGGCGAGGCGGGGGCTCAGCTCCTCGTAGCGGCCATCGCCGAGCGGATGCAGGAAGCCGATCGCGAGCGCGTTCTCGAGCATCGCCCGGAGCTCCTCGGGGCCGGCTCCGCCGAACGGCTTGGCGAGCTCCTCGGCGGTGACGATGCGCGGGCCGCTCGGCGACGAAGGGCTCGCGCAGCGCGCGGGTGAAGCGCAGGACCTCCTCGCTGGAGTCGCTCGGAGCTCGTCGAGGAGCTTGCTGATCGCCTCGAGGTTGAAGCCGTCGGACTGCATCTCCTTGATCAGCTCGAGCCGCGCGACGTGATCGGGCCCGTAGTACCCGACGCGCCCGCGCACCTCCGGAGGGGGGAGGAGGCCGCGCGACTGGTGGGCGCGGATGTTGCGCGCCGTCATCCCCGTCTTGCGGGCGAGGCGGTCGATGGTGAGCTCCGCGTCGCTGCCGGAGCGGGAACGCCGGGGAGAGCGCTTGCGGGTGGCCTTTCGCTTTGGCGGGCACGGCTTGATTCTACGCGTACCTATGTGACATCAAATAGTGTAACGTTGAGTGATGCAAGCGTCTGACAGGGCCCACGACCACGTGAGGTGATGCAAATGCTCGAGCAGCTTCCGCTGCATGGCCGCCGAGCCCTCCGCCGGGGGGCCGCGAGCTCGGCCAGGTCTTCCTCGCAACCTTCCTGATCACGGCGGGCCTACGCGGCCCTGGCGATCCTGGGCTGCGCCATCGCAGCGGCAAGGGGAGGGCGCTCGCGCGCGCGGCCGGCGCCGTCGCGCCGCGTCAGCGACTTGCCCGGCTGGGCGGCCCTTCCGATCGGGCTCGCGACGATCTCCCTGATCGTCGCCCTGGTGGGGATGTACTGGGACATCTCGATCCATATCGACGAGGGGCGCGACGCCGGCCCGCTCGCCAACATCGCCCACTATCCGATCCTGCTCGGCCTGATGGGGATCTTCGCCTCCGGCTGGCTCGCGATCCTCCTGCCCGGCTCCGACGAGCGGCCGGGGCCGGCCGCGATCCGCCTCGCGCGCAACTGGCACGCACCGGTCGGGCGGCATCCTGATCTTCCTCTGCGGCGGCTTCTCCCTCGTCGCCTTTCCCGCTCGACGACGTCTGGCACCGCATCTTCGGGCAGGACGTGACGCTCTGGGGGCCGACCCACCTGATGCTGCTCGGCGGCGCCGTGATGACCCTCGTCGGCCAGGCGGTCCTGCTCACCGAAGCGCGGTGGTCGCGCCGCGCGGCCACGCCGGAGGGCGAGAACGCCAGGATGCGGTCGCCGAGGCTCGGTGACCTCCCGGCGACCCTGCGGCGGATCGGGATCGGCGGCGGCCTGCTGATCGGCGTCTCCGTCTACCAGGCGGAGTTCGACTTCGGCGTGCCCCAGTTCCGCGCGGTCTTCGAGCCGGCGATGCTCGCCCTCGGCGCCGGGCTTCGCGCTCACCGCCGCGAGGATCTGGATCGGCCGCGGGCGGCGCGCTCGCCGCGGTCCTCTTCTACCCGTCGTCCGCGGGGGCGTCAGCGTGTTCGTCGGGCCGCTGCATCGGCGAGACGACGCCGATGCTGCCGCTGTACCTGGTCGAGGCGCTGGCGATCGAGGGCTGGCGCTGGCGCTGGGCACCAACCGGGCGCTGCGCTTCGGCGCGCTCGCCGGCCTCGTCGCCGGGACCGCCGGCTTCGCCGCGCAGTGGGCCTGGTCGCAGCTCGTGATGCCGATCCCGTGGACCGAGGACATCCTCCCCGAGGGCGTCCTGATGGCGATCGCGGCCGGCACGGCGGGCGGGGTCCTGCGGCGCGTTGCTCGGCGTCCGGACTGCGCGGGGACCTGCCCGCGCGGCCGGTCGCCCGCGCCGCCTTCGCCGTCTCGATGCTGGTGCTCTGCGCGGGGATCGCGAACGGCCTGATCACGCAGGAGCCCCGCGGCGCCCAGGCCTCGGTCACGGTGACCGAGACCCGTGCCGGAGCCGAGCGCGAGGGCGAGCTCGCCGTTCGCTTCTCTCCAGAGGACTTCGCGGACGGCGCCTCCTGGGCGAACATCACCTCCTGGCAGGGCGGCGGCCTCGAGCTGACCGACCTGGAGAAGCAGGAGGACGGCGTCTGGCGCACCGACGGCGCCGTCCCGCTGGGCGGCGATTGGAAGTCCATCCTGCGTGTGCACGACGGTCGCGAGCTCACCGCGGTGCCCGTGTGGATGCCGGAGGACGCGGCGATCCCCGCGCCGGAGGTCCCGGCCGACCCCAGCTTCACCCGCGCGGTCACCACCGACAAGGCCGTGCTCCAGCGCGAGGTCAAGGACGACGTGCCCGGCTGGATCTGGGGCCTGGCCGAGGGGTTCGTCGGCTTCCTCTACCTCGGCTTCCTGACCACGCTCGCATGGGGCGTCGGGCGCGTCGGCCGCGCGAAGGCGGGGGAGCCGCCCGCGCTGCTCGCGGAGCGCGAGAGCTCCGAGCGGGCTCCCGCTCGCCCGAGCGCCCCGCCCGCCCGCCCGCGAATCGCCTGGGCGCGGCCGCGCTCTGCGCGAGACGGCGCTCGCTAGCCTGTGGTCGCCCGGCTCACAGCTTCCGACAGGAGAGACCCAGGATGAGCACCGCCACCAGCACGCCCTCGCAGGCCGCCCTCGACTTCAAGGTGGCCGACCTCTCGCAGGCCGAGTTCGGTCGCAAGGAGATCCGCCTCGCCGAACACGAGATGCCGGGCCTGATGGCGACGCGCCGCGAGTTCGCGGACGCGCAGCCGCTGAAGGGGGCGCGGATCATGGGCTCGCTGCACATGACGGTCCAGACGGCCGTGCTGATCGAGACCCTGGTGGCGCTCGGCGCCGAGGTGCGCTGGGTGAGCTGCAACATCTTCTCGACCCAGGACCACGCCGCCGCAGCGGTCGTGGTCGGCCCCGAGGGGACCCCCGAGGACCCGAAGGGCGTGCCCGTCTTCGCCTGGAAGGGGGAGACCCTGGAGGAGTACTGGTGGTGCACGGACCAGGCGCTGCGCTGGCCCGAGCCCGGGCCGAGCGGCGAGACCGGGCCGAACATGATCCTCGACGACGGCGGCGACGCCACCCTGCTCGTCCACAAGGGCGTCGAGTACGAGGCCGCCGGCGCCGTGCCCGGCCCCGAGTCGGCCTCCTCCGAGGAGGAGAAGGTGATCCTCGAGCTGCTGCGCGGCAGCGTCGCGGCGGAGCCGCAGCGCTTCACCGAGATGGCGAAGGGGATCAAGGGCGTCACCGAGGAGACCACGACCGGCGTCAACCGCCTTTACGAGATGCACTCCGAGGGCACGCTGCTGTTCCCGGCGATCAACGTCAACGACTCGGTGACGAAGTCGAAGTTCGACAACATCTACGGCTGCCGTCACTCCCTGATCGACGGGATCAACCGGGCGACCGACGTGATGGTCGCCGGCAAGACCGCGGTGATCTGCGGCTTCGGCGACGTGGGCAAGGGCTCCGCCGAGTCGCTGCGCGGCCAGGGCGCCAAGGTCGTCGTCACCGAGATCGACCCGATCTGCGCGCTGCAGGCCTCGATGCAGGGCTTCGAAGTCAAGCGCCTGGAGACCGTCCTCGACCGCGGCGACATCTTCATCACCGCCACGGGCAACAAGGACATCATCACCGTCGACCACATGAAGCAGATGAAGCACCAGGCGATCGTTGGCAACATCGGCCACTTCGACAACGAGATCGACATCGCCGGGCTCGAGGCGCTCGAGGGCGTCGAGCGGATCAACATCAAGCCCCAGGTGGACGAGTGGCGCTTCCCCGACGGGCACTCGATCATCGTGCTCTCGGAGGGCCGCCTGCTGAACCTCGGCAACGCGACGGGCCACCCGTCCTTCGTGATGTCGAACTCGTTCACGAACCAGGTGATCGCCCAGATCGAGCTGTTCGGCCAGCCCCTCGAGTACGAGAAGTCCGTTCACGTGCTGCCGAAGCACCTGGACGAGAAGGTCGCCCGCCTGCACCTGGACGCGCTGCAGGTCGAGCTGACCGAGCTCAGCCCCGAGCAGGCCGCCTACATCGGCGTCCCGGTGGACGGCCCGTACAAGAGCCACCACTACCGGTACTAGTGCCCCGCGGACGTTCCCGGACGGGGCACCAGGCGTCCGCGCCGCACCGCGCGTGAGGGCTACACGATGAGGGCGATGCTGCTGGCCGCCGGCCTCGGGAAGCGGCTGCGCCCGCTGACCCGGCTGATGCCGAAGCCGATGGCCCCGGTGCTGAACCGCCCGGTGATGGAGCACATCGTCCGCCTGCTCGCGGCCCACGGCTTCGAGCAGGTGATCACGAACGTCTCCTACCTGCCGCAGCAGATCCGCGATCACTTCGGCGACGGCTCCGCGTTCGGGATCGAGCTCGCGTACAGCGAGGAGCCGGAACCGCTCGGTACGGCCGGCGGGGTCGGCAAGGTGCGCGACTACCTGTCGGCAGAGGAGTCCTTCCTGGTCATCTCGGGGGACGCCCTCACCGACATCGACCTCTCCGCCATGCGAGCCGCGCACGAGGCGGGCGACGGCATCGCCACGCTCGCGACCAAACGGGTCTCGGACACCACCCAGTTCGGCGTGGCCATCACCGACGAGGACGGGCGGATCCAGGGCTTCCAGGAGAAGCCGCCGGCCACAGAGGCGCTCTCCGACCTCGCGAACTGTGGGATCTACATGTTCCGCAGGGAGATCTTCGACCACTTCCCCGGCCCCGGCCACCACAGCCCCGCGGGCGACGACGACCAGCCCGAGGGGTTCGTGGACTGGGCGATGGACGTCTTCCCGGCGCTGCTCGCCGACGACATCCCCTTCCACTCGCACGAGATCGACGCCTACTGGAACGACATCGGCTCGATCGGCGAGTACACGCAGGGCAACTTCGACGCGCTCACGGGCGCGCTCGAGCTGCAAGGCCACACCAAGGTCGGCGACGGTGTCTACGCGGACGAGGGCTCCGACCTCAAGGCCGTCAAGGCGACCCCGCCGCTGCTGGTCGGCCGCGGCGCCGAGGTCGGGGCGAACGCCGAGCTCCACGGCCCTGTGGTGGTCGGCGACGGCGCCCGGATCGGCGCCGGGTCGATGCTGCGCGAGTGCGTCGTCCTCCCGGGCGCCGAGCTGGGCCCCGGCTCCGTCGTGCATGGCGGCGTGGTCGGCACGACTCCCGACCGCCCGCTGGGCTGAGCACGGCGAGCCCCGCGCTCGCCACATCTCGGCGCGCCTTTCGTCACCGGAGCGACCCCCTCTCACGACACGCGTGACGGGGCACGCGGCAGCGTGACGCCGTGCTCGAACCGCTGCTCCGGGAGCTTCGCTCGCGCGGCGAGCGCGGTCGCGCCGCCGCGCTGCGCCGCCTGCGAGGGCGGCTGCGAGAGCGCCGAGCTCGTCTGCGCGGCCTGCGCCGCGGCCATCGCCGCCGAGCCGATCAGGGCGCCGGGGCCTCCCGGCGTGGAGCTGGCCGTGGCCGCTGGCCCGTACGTGGGCGCCGTCCGCGAGCTGGCGCATGCACTCAAGTTCGGCCGCCGCGTCGCCCTGGCCGCCGTCGCCGCGGACGCCATCCTCGCGGCCTGCCGTCGCGAGGAGCCCGCGCTCTCCGAGTCGGGCGTGCTCGTCCCGGTGCCCCCGGCGCGACACCGGCGCGCCTGGAGGGGATTCGACCCGGCCGAGGAGATCGCGCTGGCGCTCGCGGCGCGCAGCGGCATGGCGCTGCGGCGCTGCCTGCGCCGGGGAGCGGGCCCACGCCAGGTGGGTCGCGCCCGCGAGCAGAGACTGGGAGATCCGCCGCGGATCGCGGCGCGCGGCCGCGCCCCGCAGTGGGCGGTGCTCGTGGACGACGTGCACACGACCGGCGCCACCCTCGGCGCCTGTGCCGCCGCGCTGCGCGCAGCCGGGTCGGTGCGCGTCACCGCCCTCACCTTCGCGCGCTCGCGCTGAGGAAAGGATCCATAAGATCAGTCGAGAGCTTCCGCCCGCGGTCCGCGGGCACCCGGAGAGCGAGAGGAGCATCGTGAGGATCGACATCCGCGGCAGGAACGTCGAGGTGACAGACGAGCTGCGCGAGGCCGTGACCAGCCGGTTCGCCCGCGTCGGTCAGCAGGTGGCGTCCCAGGCGACTCTCGAGGTCGAGTTGAGCGAGGAGCGCAATCCCCGCATCGCCGACAAGATGGTGGCCGAGGCGACGCTCCGCCTGAAGGGCGTGACGCTCCGCGCCAAGGAGGCTTCCCCGGAGATGCTCCACTCGATCCACGAGCTGGCCGAGGACATCCGCCGCCAGGTCAAGAAGCACCGTGAGAAGCGGCGCAAGCGCAGCCAGACCCGCCGCATGATGGACCGCCTGCGAGGCCGCGGCAGCGGCGAGGCCCAGACGTAGACCCCGCGACACCCGTACGTCAGCCTCCCGGCCATCCGGACCCCCGTTGCTAGGCTGACCCCGTGGCGAGAGGACTGATCGACCGCGCCCTGAGGATGGGCGAGTCGAAGCAATTCAAGGCGTACGAGAGCAGGGTGGACTCGATCAACACGATCGAGCCCGAGATGGAGCTGCTCGACGACTCCGAGCTTCGCGCGGAGGCCGATTCCCTGCGCAAGCGCGCCCGCGAGGGGGGCGAGAAGCCGGACGACCTGCTCCCCGAGGCCTTCGCGCTGGCCCGCGAGGCGGCGCGCCGGACGCTCGGCCAGCGCCACTACGACGTGCAGCTGATCGGCGGCATGGTCCTGCACTCGGGCGCGATCGCCGAGATGAAGACCGGCGAGGGCAAGACCCTGACCGCGACGCTCGCCGTCTTCCTGAACACCCTCGCCGGCGACAGCGTCCACGTCGTCACCGTCAACGACTACCTCGCCCGACGCGACGCCGAGTGGATGAAGCCGATCTACGACGCGCTCGGTGTCACCGTCGCGGCGATCCAGGAGGGCGACGATCCCGCCACCCGCCGCGAGAAGTACGCCTGCGACGTCACCTACGGCACCAACTCCGAGTTCGGCTTCGACTACCTGCGCGACAACATGGCCGGCTCGCTCGAGGAGTGCGTCCAGCGCGGCTACCACTTCGGGATCGTCGACGAGGTGGACAACATCCTGATCGACGAGGCCCGGACCCCGCTGATCATCTCCGGGCGGCCCGAGCAGGCCGCCGACCTCTACTACACCTTCGCCCGCCTGGCGAAGACGATGAAGGGCGAGCCCACCAAGCAGAAGCTGAAGTCCCTGGGGGAGTCGAAGGACACCTCGCAGGTCGACTACGACTACGAGTACGACGAGAAGCACAAGACGGTCGCGCCGACCGAGCGCGGGGTGAAGAAGGCCGAGGAGTTCCTCGGCGTGGACAACCTCTACCTCGGCGAGCACGGCACGCTCGTCAACCACCTGATCCAGGCGCTCAAGGCGGAGTCGCTCTACAGGCGCGACACGGAGTACGCCGTCGTCGAGGGCCAGGTGATGATCATCGACGAGTTCACGGGCCGGATCCTCGAGGGCCGGCGCTGGTCGGAGGGCCTCCACCAGGCGATCGAGGCGAAGGAGGGCGTTTCGATCCGGGAGGAGAACCAGACGCTCGCGACGATCACGCTCCAGAACTACTTCCGCCTCTACGGCAAGCTCTCCGGCATGACGGGCACGGCGCTGACCGAGGCCCAGGAGTTCATGAAGATCTACAAGGTCCCGACGGTCGAGGTCCCGACCCACCGGGACATGATCCGCGCCGACCAGAACGACGCGATCTACAAGACCAAGGACGGCAAGTGGAAGGCCGTCGTCAAGGAGGTCGAGGCCCGCCACGCCCAGGGCCAGCCGACCCTGATCGGCACGATCTCCGTCGAGACCTCGGAGATGCTCTCCGGCGAGTTCAAGCGCCGCGGCATCGACCACGTCGTGCTCAACGCCAAGCCGGAGTACGCGCAGCGCGAGGGCGAGACGATCGCCCAGGCGGGTCGCAAGGGCGCCGTCACGATCGCCACCAACATGGCCGGCCGCGGCGTCGACATCAAGCTCGGCGGCAGCCCCGAGCAGCTCGCGCGCCAGGAGCTGGTCAACCGCGGCGTCGAGCCCGACGACGAGCGCTACCCGGGCGAGTTCGAGCGGCTCACCTCCGAGCTCGAGTCGGCGAGCCAGGCCGAGGCGGAGGAGATCCGCGAGCTCGGCGGCCTCTACATCATCGGCACCGAGCGGCACGAGTCGCGACGCATCGACAACCAGCTCCGGGGCCGCTCCGGCCGCCAGGGCGACCCCGGCGAGTCGCGCTTCTTCCTCTCCGCCGAGGACGACCTGATCCGCCTCTTCGCCGGCGAGCGCATCTACAAGATCCTCGACCGCCTCGGCCCGATCGACGAGGAGGGCAACGAGGAGGCGCTCGAGGCGAAGATGCTGACGAAGACGATCGAGGGCGCCCAGAAGAAGGTCGAGCAGCAGAACTTCCTGATTCGCAAGCGCGTCCTCGAGTACGACGACGTGATGAACGAGCAGCGCCGCGTCATCTACAAGTACCGCCGCGAGGTCCTCGAGGGCAAGGACATGTCCGAGGTCGCGCGCGAGCAGCTCGCTCTCGTGGTCAGCCGGCTCGTCGACGCCTACACCCCCGGCGACGTGATCGAGGACTGGGACCTCGGCGAGCTCCAGACCCAGGTGCAGCAGCTCTGGCCCTCCACGGTGGACCTCTCGGGGCTCGCGCCCGAGACGACGGACCGCGAGGCGCTGCGCGAGCAGCTCGTGGCCGACGCCCTCGCCACATACGACCGCCGCGAATCGGAGTTCGGCGACGAGGTGATGCGCCAGCTCGAGCGCGCGATCCTGCTCCAGCTCATAGACAACCGCTGGCGCGAGCACCTCGCCGAGATGGACTACCTGCGCGAGGGAATCCACCTCCGCGGCTTCGCCCAGATAGACCCGCTCGTCGCCTACAAGAACGAGGGGTACTCGATGTTCGAGACCCTGATGAACTCGATCTGGGAGGAGTTCGCACGCGCGGTCTTCCACGTCGAGATCGAGGTCCAGCCCGGCCGGGCGCAGCCGTTCGGCGAGGAGGAGCCCGCGCGCGCCCCCGCGAACGTCCAGTACTCGGGGGGCACCCCCGAGCAGCCCTCGGCGCTCGGCCAGGCGGCCGTCGCCACCGCCGCCGGCGCGGACGTTGCCGCGGACCGGGCCATGGGCGGCAACGGCGACGGCGAGAGCCCGGTCTTCGCCGAGCAGGAGACGGTGGTCAAGGACGAGCGCGAGAAGCTCGGCCGCAACGACCCCTGCTGGTGCGGCTCGGGCAAGAAGTACAAGAAGTGCCACGGGGCGTAGCGGCCCGGGCGTAGCCGCGGCCCGCACCGCCGGCAGGAAGGAGGCGCCGCCCCGGCCGGGGGGCGAACCAGCGCGATCGCGCACTTAGTCGCGGTATGCGCGACAAACCACGCGATTCCGCGGTGGCACGACTTGCCGCTGGGCAGCTTGGTCTGATCACGGCTGCGCAGCTTCGCGCGGCCGGGGTAGACGCCGACGCCACCGCTCGGCGCGTGCGCGCCGGGCGCCTGCACCGCCTCCACCGCGGCGTCTATGCCGTCGGACACCCCCGCGTCAGCCTCGAAGCGCGATGTCTCGCCGCCGCTCTCGCCTGTGGCAGGAGAGCCGTCGTAAGCCACGCAAGTGCCGCGTACCTCTGGGGGCTCCTCCCGTCGCTGCCTTTCCCGATCGACGTCACGGTCCCGGGTCACGGTGGGCGCGGGACTCGCCGCGGCATCCGGGCCCATGCCTCGTCGCTGCTTGATCGAGGGCAGGTGACCACGCGCGGGCTCATCCCGCTCACTCGTCCCGCGCGGACCCTGCGCGATCTCAAGCGGACGGCCGAGCGCGAGGTCCACCTCCGGGCGGCGCGGCGCGCGATCGACCTTCGCCTGATCGAGCCGGGCGGCTCGACTGCCGAGGAGCTCACCCGCAGCGAGCTCGAGCGGCGCTTCCTCGCCCTTTGCCGCCGCCATCGCCTACGGGCGCCGGAGGTGAACGCCCGCGTCGGGTCCTACGAGGTCGACTTCCTCTGGCGCGACTGGGCCGTGGTCGCCGAGACCGACGGCTTCCGCTTCCACGGCGACCGCGAGTCTTTCGAGGCCGACCGCGCCCGGGACGCGGCCCTCCAGTCGCTTGGCTTCCGGGTCCTGCGCTTCACCTACCGGCAGGTGGCCGAGTCGCCGCGAGACGTCGCAGCGGCCCTCCGCCGCGTGCTGGGCTGATCCTCGTTGGTCGCCGCCCGAGCCGGTGAGCAGGACGGTCTGGCCGTTCAGGCCCAAATGCCGAGCCTATCCCCCCAGCAGCTCGGCGGCGATCCGCTCTGCGCGGGCGAGCGCACCGCCCTGGAGGCGCCCGGGACGGTCGCAGCCCTCGTGGTGGCAGGCGTCCTCGCCTCGCCAGGACTCCAGCACCGCGGCGGGCAGGCCCGCCAGCTCGAGCTCGCGGTGGTCGGAGTTGCCCTGGCCCGAGTCGCGCGCCCAGCGCACGCTGACGCCGGCGCGTTTGGCGGCCGCCAGCACGGCCTCCTCGACGCCGGGGCGGGTGGAGGGGTGCGGCGAGCGCAGGTAGAAGCGGCGGCCCCGGCCGACCATGTCCACCGAGAGCGCCAGACGCAGGTCAGCGGCCCGCCCGCGGGATCGGATCGTCTTGACGAGGGCGGCGGCGCCGACGTGGTAGCCGGTGCCGATCACCACGCGCTCCTCGGCGCCCGTCGCGACCAGCCAGACGTCGCAGGGAGGGTCGAGCCCGGCGAGGCGCGGCGCCAGCCCGACCAGCACCCCGACGCCGGAGGCGTTGTCGTTCGCGCCGAGGCCGGGCGGGACGCTGTCGGCGTGCGCCATCACGATCGTCAGGCAGTCGCGGGGGGTGTCCAGCTCCCCGATCACGTTGCGCGAGCGCCCGCGGCCGGGGACGCGGAAGCCGGGCGACGGAGACCTCCAGGCCCGCCGCGGCGAAGCGCTCGGCCACGTAGGCGTGCGCGCGGCGCTCGCCCCGGCCTCCCGCGGGCCGCGAGCCGATCCTGTCCGGACACGTGGAGCGCCGCGCGCATCGCGCTGACCGGCTTCGCCGCCGTCGCGGATGCGGCCGGCCTCGCCGAGGCGGTCGCCGCGGACGCGCTCTCGTGGGCGTCCTCCGAGGTCTGGGCTCCGTCCAGGAGGACCCCCGCGAGCACGGCGATCAACAGCAGGGCCAGGCCTCTCCTCACCCGGGCATTCTCGCAGCGCCCCGGGTCTTGGGCGCGCGAAGGGACTACTCCGCGACCGCGATCATGCCGCACATGAGGTCGGCGGCCTGTGCGTCGTCGAGGCCCTGCTCGCGTGCGAGCGAGCGCCAGGTCGTGAACGCGATCGCGTGTCCGACGCGCACCGCGGAGGACCGCACTCCGGCGGCCGCGGGTGCGGCGGCCCTGCATCAGGAGGTCCGGGGGCGTGCCATGATAGGCGCGGTAGCCGCCGCCGAACAGGCGGCCGACGATCGGGACCGTGGCTTCGTCGCGATGGAGGTTCGCGAGCATCGGCTCGCAGCGGCGGTAGTAGGGATAGAGCTCGCCGAGCGCCAGGCGCGAGGCGCTCGCCGGGCTCCTCGATCGCCGCCCAGGCGCTCGGGTCGGGCGGAGGGTTTTGCTCCCGCCAGTGGGCCGAGCAGGCCGCGAACACGGCCTCCTCGTCGGGGAAGTGGCGGTAGAGGGTGGAGCGGCGAACACCTGCGCGGTCGGCGATTGCGCTGATCGAGGTCCGCGATGGCCCCACGGTCCCGTGCAGCTCGACCGCGCTCTCAGTTATCCGCCGCCGGGTCTCGGCCTCCGTCTCGGCACGGCGCTTCTTCCGGTATGGACGCTTTTCGTCAGACATAGGTGTTCGATGAATCTTGACAGGTGCGCGCCGACGCATGTAGTATTGGCGCAACAGCAATGTTCAAGGAGAAAGGAGAGGCGCGGAGATGCCGGCGAAGGCTGATCTCGGCCCCAAGGACGGCAAGGCGGGTTGGCTGGGGAGCATCGGCGTGCGGTTCATGGTCGGCACCGAGGAGGCCGGCGGCGGCTTCTCGCTGGTCGAGCATCCGATGCCGCCGCGCGCGCTGGCCGCGCCGCTGCATCGCCACTCGCGCGAAGACGAGTACAGCTACGTCGCTCGAGGGGAAGCTGGGCGCGCTGCTCGGCGACGAGGTCGCTGATCGCCGAGGCCGGGGACCTCGTCTTCAAGCCGCGCGACCAGTGGCACACGTTCTGGAACGCGGGGGACGAGCCGGCGCGGATCCTCGAGATCATCTCCCCGGGCGGCTTCGAGCGGTACTTCGACGAGCTGGTCGAGATGGGCGGCGGCCCGCAGGCCGACCCGCAGGCGCTCGGCGAGCTTTCGCGCCCGCTACGGGCTGGAGATGAAGCCGGAGAGCGTCCCAGAGCTGCTCGAGCGCTTCGGCCTCGTGCTCGGCGAGCCAGACGCCCGCTGAGGAGACCAATACGCTGTCGCCATGGCCGAGGCGCTTTCCGTGGAGCAGGTCCCGGCGCGGCTCGCCGAGATCCGCGATCAGTTGAAGCTGCTCGCGGACTACCTTTGACCCCGCTTCCCTGAAGCAACAGGTCGAGGCGCTCGAGTCCGAGATGCAGCGTCCGGGGTTCTGGGACGACCAGGCCACGGGCGCTCGGACCTCTGAGCAGCACGCGCGCGCGCAGCGCCGGCTGCAGGGGTTCGAGCGGCTCACCTCCGACGTCGACGACCTCGATGAGCTCGCGGAGCTGGCGACCGAGGACGAGGAGATGGCGGGGGAGCTCGCCGGCCAGGTCGCCTCGATCGAGGCGCGCCTCGCGGAGCTCGAGGAGGAGCGCCTCTTCTCGGGCCCCTACGACGCCGGCGACGCCGTGGTCACGGTCAACGCGGGCGCCGGCGGCACCGACTCCCAGGACTGGGCCGAGATGCTGCTGCGCATGTACCTGCGCTGGGCCGAGCGCCGCGGCTTCAAGGTCGAGATGACGGAGGCCTCCCCGGGGGAGGAGGCCGGGCTGAAGTCCGCGACCTTCATCGCCCGCGGCGAGAACGCCTACGGCCTCTTCGCGGCCGAGCGCGGCGTCCACCGCCTGATCCGGATCTCGCCGTTCGACTCGTCCGGCCGCCGCCACACGAGCTTCGCCCAGCTCGACGTCGCGCCGCTGGTGGAGGGGGACGTCGAGGTCGAGGTGGACGAAGGCGACCTCCGGGTGGACACCTACCGCGCGTCCGGCGCCGGCGGCCAGCACGTCAACAAGACCGATTCGGCGGTCCGCATCACCCACGTCCCCACCGGGCTCGTCGTCCAGTGCCAGAACGAGCGCTCGCAGACCCAGAACAAGGCGGTCGCGATGCAGCTCCTGCGCAGCCGGCTGCTGGAGCTGGCCGAGCGCGAGCGGGCGGAGGAGCTGGCCGAGGAGCGCGGAGAGGTGAAGTCGGCGGAGTGGGGCTCGCAGATCCGCAGCTACTTCCTGCACCCCGACCAGCGGGTCAAGGACCACCGGACCGGCTTCGAGATGGGCGACGCCCAGCGCGTCCTCGACGGCGACCTCGACGGCTTCGTGCGCGAGTACCTGAACCAGGCCGCCGGCGCGAACGGGAAGTAGGCGAGGCCCGGCGAGGAGGCCCGGGCGCGCCTACAGGGAGCCCTCGAGGCCCAGCAGCGCCCGCTTCATCTCCGGCCCGCCGCCGTAGTTGCCGGGCTTGCCGCCCGACTGCACGACGCGGTGGCAGGGGACGATCAGCGGCACCGGGTTGTTGCCGCATGCGGTGCCGGCCGCGCGGGATGCCCGCGGGTTCCCCGCATTCGCCGCCACCTCGCCGTAGCTGCGCGTCTCGCCGTAGGGGATGCGCGCGACGACGTGCAGCACCCTGTCCGTGAACCCGTGCGCGAGCTGCCAGTCGACAGGCACGCTGAAGTCGCGCAGCTCGCCCTCGAAGTAGGCATCGAGCTCGCGGCGGGCGTCGTCGAGGCGGCCGGGCGACTCGAGGACCCGGGGCGAGACCAGCGCCGCCAGCTCCCGCAGGACCAGGTCCGGGTCCTGGTTCGGGAGGCCGAGCTTGACCACGCCGCCTCCGGTCGCCGCCAGCAGCAGCGGCCCGTAGGGCGAGTCCACGCTCGCGTAGGCGACCTCCACCAGGCCCTCGCGCTCGGCGCGGCCGACGGCCTCGCGCGTCAGCCGCTCGAGGTCGAGCCCGCTCGCGGCCTCCGCGATCGCCTTGCCCACGGCCCCCTGTTCCGGAGTCGGGTTCCCAGTCATGTCAGCTCACCTCTCAGCTTCGTCAGCCCTTCGTGGACGTTCCTGCGCGCCGCGTCGGTCGAGATGCCGAGCATCTCGCCGATCTGCGCGTACTTCATGTCGGTCGCGAAGCGCAGCGCGACGGCGCTGCGCTGCTTCGGGGGCAGCACGCCGACGGTCCGCCAGAACTCGCCGGACTCGGCCGCGGCGTCGATCCCCCGGTCCGCGACCGCCACGCCCCCCGCGACCTCGTCGCCGCTGCCCGCGGGCACCGCGGCCCGGCGCCTGGCCCGGTGATGGTCGATCGCCTTGCGGTGGGCGATCGTCAGCAGCCATCCGCGCAGGTTTCCCGCGTGGTCCAGGCCGGGATAGGCACGGAGCGCGGAGATGAAGGTCTCTTGGAAGCAGTCCTCGGCGTCGTGCGGCCCGACCGTGCCCACCAGGAAGCGCAGCACGTCGCGGCCGTGCTCGTCGATCAGCTCTGCGAACGGCGGTAGCGTTGCCATCTGCCCATGAAACGTCCCACAGACGAGCTTTGTGAGACCGTCACCCACGCCCTCGCCGAGGACATCGGCCCCGGCGACGTGACGGCGGAGGCGACCGTTCCCGACGAGGCGCGCGCCCGCGCGTCGATCCTCCAAAAGCAGCCCGGCGTCCTCTTCGGGCTCGACGCCGCCCGCGAGGCCGTCCGCCTGTGCGGAGGCGAGAGCTTCGACGCCCTCGTGGTCGAGGGCCAGTGGCGCGACGACGTCCCGGTGATGGTGGCTCGGGCAGCAGGCCCCGCCCGCGGCCTGCTCGCCGCCGAGCGCGTCGCGCTGAACATGCTCGGCCACCTCTCGGGCGTCGCCACGCTCACCGCCCGGTTCGTCAGGGAGATAGAGGGTTCCGGGGCGCGCATCCTCGACACCCGCAAGACCACCCCGGGCCTTCGCCTGCTCGAGAAGGAGGCGGTCGCCGCGGGCGGCGGCCTGAACCACCGCATGGGCTTATACGACGCGGTGCTGATCAAGGAGAACCACGCCGCCATCGCCGGCGGGGTGGGGGAGGCCGTGCGCCGCGCGCGCGAGGCTCAGCCGCGGCTCCAGATCGAGGTGGAGTGCCGCGACCTCGACGATGTGCGCGAGGCGATCGCGGCGGGCGCCGACCGCCTGCTTCTGGACAACATGGGCCTCGAGGGGCTCCGGACCGCGGTGGCCGCCGCCCGCGAGGCGGAGGAGCCGCCTGACCTCGAGGCCTCGGGCGGGATCACGCTCGAGACCGTGGCGGAGGTCGCCGCCACCGGGGTGGACTTCATCTCGGTCGGGGCGCTGACCCACTCCGCGCCCGCGCTCGACATCAGCATGGAGCTCCAGCCGGCTACTTGAGCAGGCGGGAGAGGCGGCGGTCCTTGAGCACCCGCCCGCCGGTCTGCTCGGCCGGGCAGTAGTTCATCTGGTGCTCGGAGAAGAAGACGGCCTCGATCGCGGTGCCGCAGCGCGGGCACGGCTCACCCTCGCGCCGGTGCACCTTCAGCGGCATCGGCATCTTGTCGGGAATGGCCTCGCCGACGACCTCCTCGTAGTGATCGATCGCGTCGTCGAGCACGTGGAGGGCGTCGTGGAGGCGCGCCACCTCCTCGCCGCGCAGCTCCGAGCCCTTCTTGAACGGCGACAGCCGGGCCTCCCAGAGGATCTCGTCGACCCACGAGCGCCCGATCCCTGCGATCGTGCGCTGGTCGCGCAGGAGGGGGTGGAGGTGTCCCGGCTTGGCGAGCAGCTTCGCGAACTCCTCCCGAGGTGGTGGCGGCCAGGCGTCGGGTCCCAGCGTCGCGACCATCTCGTCGCGCTCGACCTCGTCGCGGGGAAGCAGCTTCGCCCACGCCGACTGCCGGGTGCCGAACTCGCGCAGGCGCAGCTCGCGGCCGCCGGCGATCCGCACCAGCAGGCGCGAGCGGCGGTCCTTCAGCGAGGCGCGCTTGTCGAAGACCTGGAGGCGGCCGGCCGACATCAGGTGGACGAGCAGCGTCAGCTTCTCGCCGCCGGCGTCGAGGTCCGTGGCGAGCATCTTGCCGATCCGCCGCATGCCCTCGACGCGGGCGCCGACCAGGGCATCGAGCGGCGGCTCGAACGTCTTCAGCGTCGCGACACCGGCCGCGAGGGCGGACTCGACCTCGGCCCCCTCGAGCGCTGCGCCGAGCCGCCGGGCGGTGATCTCGACCTCGGGAAGCTCGGGCATCCGGCTAGACTTTAGGCACAGTCATTCGCCTGTCTCGAGGCATCAGCCGGGGCGGCGAACATAAGCACCGAGAGGAGGGCTGGCCCAGATGTCGCGGCTACCGCTACCGACCGTCGACGAGCTTCCCGCAGAGCTGAGCGCGGAGGAGGTCTCGCGCCTCGGCGGCGAGGTCCGGGCGCTCGCGCGCGAGCGCGACGCCGTCATCCTCGCCCACAACTACCAGCTCCCCGAGCTGCAGGACGTCGCCGACTTCACCGGCGACTCGCTCCAGCTCTCGCGCCAGGCCGCGGCCACCGGCGCAGAGGTGATCGCTTTCTGCGGGGTCCACTTCATGGCCGAGACGGCCTCCATCCTCAGCCCCGACAAGACCGTCCTGATCCCCGATCTCGGCGCGGGCTGCTCGCTCTCGGACTCCATCGACGCCGACCAGCTCAGGGCCTGGAAGGCCGAGCACCCTGGGGCCGTCGTGGTCATGTACGTCAACACCTCGGCCGAGGTCAAGGCCGAGACCGACTACTGCTGCACCTCGTCGAACGCGGTCAAGGTCGTCGAGCACATCTGGCGCGAGCACGGCCCCGAGACCGAGATCCTCTTCGGCCCGGACATGTGGCTCGGCGCGTTCGTCGAGCGCGAGACCGGGCTGCGCGAGGACCCCGAGCGGCGCGCCCGCTTCCACGTCTGGGACGGCGAGTGCCACGTGCACGCCGGCATCCGCCCGGACGACATCAAGGCGACCCGCGAGGCCCACCCCGGCGCCGAGTTCCTGATCCATCCGGAGTGCGGCTGCTCGACCCAGGCGATGGAGTACGTCGCCTCCGGCGACGTCAGCTCCGAGGGCGTCCACATGCTCTCCACCTCGGGCATGATCGACTACGTCTCCGAGCATCCCGACGGCGAGTTCATCATCGCCACCGAGAACGGCATGCTGCACCCGCTGCATCAGGCGGCCCCGCGGGCGAACCTGATCGAGGCCAACCGCATGGCGTTCTGCAAGTACATGAAGATGATCACGCTGCCGAAGCTGCGCGACTCCCTGCGCGACCTCAAGTACGAGGTCAAGGTTGACGAGGCGATCGCCGCCCGCGCGACCGTGCCGATCGAGCGCATGGTCGCGATCGGCTGAGCCGCGGGCCGCCCGCCGCGGTACGGGTTTCTGCGGTGGCCGGGCGGCCCGCGCTGGGTTAGGCTCGCCGCGCCTGGATCCGGCGACCGGACGGGGAAGGGGAGAAGGAAATGGAGACGCAGCGTCCGGCAGGACCGCGATTCGGCCTTGTCGCGCTGGCGGCGGCGGCCCGGCGCTCATGCGCCGCCTCGCGGCGGACGCGCGCGTGTACGTCGCGCTCGAGGCCGCGCCGACGAGCCGGGGCGAGCACCGCGGAGAAGCAGGCCGCGGGGCGGTCGATCCCGCCGGAGCGGACCGCGCATCGTCGGCGGCACCGACCACGACGGTCAACGAGTACCCCTGGCAGGTGGCGCTCGTCTACGACGCGCACGTCGCGATCATCCCGCCGGACAACGACTTCCAGCCGGCAATTCTGCGGCGGCACGGCTGATCACCCCGCGGATCGTCCTGACCGCCGCGCCGCGTCTCGACACCTCCGGACTCGGCACCGGCGACCTAGCACCGAACGACGGTGGCGCCGCCGTGACACCCCGGAGACGAACGACCTCGACGTCGTCGACCGGCAACGATCCGACGTCATCGACGCCCGGCGGTGCTCGGCGAGAGAGGTCGAACGTGATCCGGCGGTCTACATCGACGACTACAACCCCGCGACCAGCGATTTCGACGCCGCCTGGCTGGTGCTGCGTCGCCTGCGGCGCCGCCGGCGAGCCGGACCCTCGATCGACAGGGCCGAGCCCTCGAGGCGGCGCTCTGGGCCGCCGGGCGCCCGACGCGCGTCAGCGGCTGGGGCGCGACGTCCCAGGGCGTGCTCGGTGGGCGTCGGACACGCTGAAGCGCGACCATGCCGATCATCCCCGACGCGACCTGCGGCGCGATCGGCGGCACTGTGCTCCGACTTCGACCCGGCAACATGGTCTGCGCCGGGTGCCTGGCCGGCGGCACGGACTCCTGCCAGGGCGACAGCGGCGGCCCGCTGCGTCGCGCCCGGCTTCGTCGGCGCGGCTCCGGTCGTCCGGCTGGCCGGCGTCGTCTCTTCGGGATCGGCTGCGCCCAGCCGAACTTCCCCGGGCGTCTACACGCGCGATCGCCGGCCCCGCCTATCAGCCCGTTCGCCCAGCAGCAGGTGGACAACCTCGAGGGCCGGGCGAGCGGGGTCCCGGGACGCCGGCTCGATCTACGGCAGCGGCGCGAGCCCCAACCGCCCGCGTCGCCTCCAGAAGAAGTGCAAGAAGGGCAAGAAGCTGAAGAAGGGCAAGTGCGTCAAGAAGAAGAAGAAGAAGAAGAAGAAGAAGAAGTGAGTTGAGCCCGTCCGCGCGCGGGTGGTAGCTTCCGCGCGGAGGGATGATCGAGATCGTCGCACGCCTTCTGCTGGCGGGTGCGCTCGGGGGGGCCGCCCTGGCCAAGCTGTCGGCGCCGCGCTCATCCGAGGCGGCGCTGGCCACGTTCGGCTTCTCAGCCGGGCCGCTGCGCCGCGGCGCCTGGGCGGGCCTGGTCGCGGCCGAGCTCGCGCTGGCCGCGGGGGTGGCGGCCGGGTCCGACGAGGCCGCCTACGGCGCCGCCGCGCTGATGGCGATGTTCGCGGCGCTGATGGGCTCGGCGCTGATGCGCGGGCGGGCGGGTGCGCCCTGCGCCTGCTTCGGGTCCCGCTCGCGGGTCAGCCCGCTCGCGGTCGCCAGGAACCTCGCGCTGGCCGCCGGCTTCGCCGCCCTGCCGTCGCTTCCGGCCGGCTCGCTCAGCACCGACGAGTGGCTCGGGCTCGGCCTGGCGGTGGCCCTGCTCGCCTGCGCGGCCCTGGCGGTCGTCGTGCTGGCGCTCGCGCGCGAGGTCGGGATGCTGCGCCTCCAGGCCGGCGGCCGGGGCGGCGCTCGAGATCCCCGGCGAGGGGCCCGAGCTGGGCACGGCGGCGCCGGAGCTGAGCGCGCGCCTGCCGCGCCCCGACCACGAGCTGGCCCTCGCGGTCTTCACCTCCGAGGGCTGCCACCTCTGCCGCTCGCTGGAGCCGGCGGTCGCGAGCCTCGAGGGCGAGCCCGGCGATCGCGGTCGGGCGCTTCGACGAGGCCGCCGACGCGGAGCTGTGGCGCGCGCTCGATGTCCCCGGGAGCCCATATGCCGTCGCGCTCGGACCGGGCGGGACCGTGCTCGCGAAGGGCACCTTCAACGACCTGGCGCAGCTCGAGAGCGTGGTCGCCACCGCGGAGCGGCGGCGCGCGGAAGGCGGCGCGCGGACGGCCGGGAGCGTGGGCATTGCCTGAGCACCTCGACCGCGGGCGGGAGGGGCGCCTCGAGCGGGCCGCCGAGGCGCTCGCGTCCAACACCTCGCGCCGCGGGTTCCTCGCGAGGGTGAGCGGCGCGGTGATGGCGGCGGCCGGCGCCGGCGCCGTCGTCCGTGCGGTGGTCGAGCCCGGCGACGCCGGCGCCTACCACCTCTGCGGCCACACCTACACCACCGGCTCCTGCCCGCATCCGACCGGCCTGCCCCGCATCGACTCGCGCGGCTATCCCGCTGCGCGCGCGCGACGGCCAGCCGGTGGACGACACCGGCCGCCCCTGCGACGACGCCGGCCGCCCGGTGGACGACCAGGGCCGGCTGCTGCGCGATCCCGACGGGCGGCCGCTTCCGCCCGCGCCGCGGACCCCGGTCTGCGAGCGCGTCCAGCAGTCAGCGAGGCTTCAGCACGACCGTCGACGGCGCCTGGTACCGCTGCTGCGGCGGCAAGGTCCGCAAGCTGACCGACTGCTGCTCGTACAACGGGCGCCGCATCAACGGGGACGCCGCGCTGACGGGCTACTGCTACGCGCGGCCGCAAGGTCTTCTGCGTCATGTACTACGACACCCAGGTGCCCTGTTGAGCGGCCTCGAGATCACGCTGGGGCTCGCGGCGCTCCTGATCGGCGCCACCGGGACGTTCTCGCCCTGCGGGTTCTCCGTGGTCGAGACGCTGGGGCCCACCGGCCACACGGGCGGGCGCAAGGTCACGATCGCGGCCTGCCTCGCGTTCCTGCCCGGCGCCGTCGCCGGGGCGGTGCTCACCTTCGGCTCGCTGGCGGCGCTCGGCGGGCTCGTCCACGGGGCGGGTGGGCGCGCCGCCTACCTCGCCGCCGCGGCGATCGCCGTGGTCGCCGCCGTGCTTGAGGTGCGCGGGACGCGCATCGTCCCCCAGATCCGCCGCCAGCTCCCCGAGCACTGGCGCCGGGTGATGCCGATGCCGGTGGCCGGCGCGCTCTACGGCGTCCTGCTCGGGATCGGCTTCACGACCTTCGTGCTCTCCTTCGGCGTCTGGGCGCTGGCGGGGATCAGCCTCGCCGTCGGCGACCCGCAGATCGGCCTGGTCGTCGGGCGTCTGCTTCGGGCTCGGCCGCGCCCTGCCGGTGATGGCGCTCGCGCCGCTTGCCGGCACTCCCGCAGGGGCGCGGGCGACTGACATGATGGCGGCCTCCGAGGGTGCCTACCTCGGGATGCGGCGCGGCGACGCCGCGGCGCTGGCGGCGGCCGCGCTGGCCCTGGCTCTCACCACAGGCGACGCCGGGGCGGCGAGCAGCGCCGTCCAGAGCGCCGCCGACCCCGGCGCGACCGTGGACGCGCTGGTCTACGAGCGCCTCGGCGGTGAGGCGGGCATCCGCGCCGGCGGGTCCGACCATGCGCTGCCGGGCAGCGACCCGGCGATCGGCGGGCCCTACGTCGCCGTGCGCGAGGGCGACGCGACGCGGCTGCTCGACCGCGCCACCCTGGCGCCCCTCGCGGAGGTCCCCACCCCCGGCGCTGACGCCCTCGCGGTCTCGCAGGGCTGGCTCGCCTACCGGACCAGGACCGGGCAGGGAGGGGACGCGATCCTCGCCCGCAACATCTCGAACCCGGCCGCGCCGGGGCCGGCCCGGCAGGTCGCGGCGATCCGCGCGCCCTCCCAGCTCAGCCCGCCCTCCCTCGACGCCCAGGTGCTCGTCTACGCGGCGGCGCGGCCCAAGGGCAGCCGCGTGATCCAGCGGGTGCTCGGCACCCGCAAGGGCCGGACCCTCGTGCGCTCCCGCCGCGCGCTCCTCTTCAACCCGGCGGTCAAGGGCCGCCGCTTCGCCTACGTCACCTCCCGCCGCGGCCGCAGCACCCTGATGGTCCGCTCGCGCAAGCGCCGCGGCGCCGGCCACCGGGCGTTCGGGCTGCGCCGGCGCGCCGGCGTGCTCTGGTCCACCGCGCTGACCGAGGGCGCCGCCTACGTGACCGTCCTGCGCCCCAGCGCCTCCGACCCCGGTGCGGAGGTCGTGCGGGTGGCGCTGAAGGGCAAGAAGCGGAAGAAGGGGAAGCGGCGCGGGAAGAAGCGGCGCTGAGGGCGCCTTGTCAGCCGGGCGGCGTCAGCGCGCGCAGCGGCGGCTCGGGGTAGCCGACCGCCCGGTAGAGCGTCCCACTCGGCTTCGCCAGCAGCCAGCGCCCGCCGACGCGGTCGAGGTAGATGACGTCCTCCTCGATGGAGCGGTAGCTGCGGTCGGAGAAGCGGTGCATGACCGTGGCGGTGACGCGAGCCCGCTCGCCGCCGACCGAGACCGCCGTGACCTCGATGATCCGCGTTCGCTTCCAGGCGGGGGAGCCGCCGCGGCCCGTCCGCCCGATCGAGGCGTCGAGCGCGGCCGCGCACCCGTCGGCGCGGACCGGCAGCTCGGAGAGCGGGATCGCTCCCGGCGCCGCAAGGGCGCAGACCACGGACCCCTTGCCGCTGTTGAGCGCGGCGACGTAGGCCTCGACCGCGGCCCTGACCGCCGCCTCGTCAGCGGCGGGAAGCTCCGAGCCGCTCGCCGGAGCCACCGCCTCGGGGCTCGCCTCGTTCTCGGGCACTCCGGCCGGCGGCATGCCGGAGGGCATCGCCGGCGCGTCGTCGGTGGTCTCGCCCGCCGGCTCGCCGGATTCGTCTCCGCAGCCCGCAGCGACCGCCGCCGCGGCGATCAGGACGGCGGCGGCTCTCGGGGGGCGGCCGATCGCGGAGGGGGCGAGCATCCGGCCAGGCTAGCCGTCGCCGCTCCCCGGCCATGCTGTTCGGAGTCCGTCGGACGCCGCCCGTACCCTGCGGATCAGTGCCCTTCGCTGCTACGCTCGCGCACCTGATTTGAGCTCGGCTCGGCCACTTCCCGACCCGGCTCGCCCGCCTAGGAGGAAGCGCGAGATGGCGCATCTGAAGCCGGTTCCGGATCCCAAGCCCGACGCCCCCGCCGAGCTGGGCGACAAGCCCTCGATCGCGGAGCTCGAGCGCTACGCGACGATCCTGCGCATGCACTGCGTCAGCATGCTCGCGGTCGCCAAGTCCGGGCACCTCGACAGCTCGCTCTCGGCGGCCGACATCGTCTCCGCCCTCTACTTCCGCGAGCTTCGCCACGACCCCAGCGACCCGGGTTGGCGCGAGCGCGACCGCTTCATCCTCTCCAAGGGCCACGCCGCGCCGATCCTCTACGCCGCCCTCGCCGAGCACGGCTACTTCCCCGTCGAGGACCTCCAGCGCCTGCGCCAGATCGGCGCCCACCTGCAGGGCCACCCCGACATGCACCGCACGCCGGGCGTCGAGGTCTCCACCGGCTCGCTGGGGCAGGGGCTCTCGATGTCGGTCGGCATCTGCCTCGCGCTGCGGCTCGACGGGCTCAGCGACACCTGCCAGGTCTTCACGCTGATGTCGGACGGCGACTGCCAGGAGGGCCAGAGCTGGGAGGGCGGCGATGGCCGCGGCCCACTTCGACCTCCCCAACATCACCGCAATCGTGGACTACAACCATCTCCAGACCGACGGCACCACGGAGGAGGTCATGGACACGGGCGACGTTCGCGCCAAGTTCGAGGCCTTCGGCTGGGACGCCGTCGAGATAGACGGCCACGAGATGGGGGCGATCGTGGAGGCGCTGGAGCGGAGCCGCACCCTGCGCCGCCCGGCCGCGATCGTCTGCCAGACGAAGAAGGGCCGCGGCGTCTCCTTCATGGAGGGCCGCTTCGGCTTCCACGGCAAGCCGCCGAACCCCGAGCAGGCCGACCAGGCGATGCGGGAGCTGGAGGCGACCCTCGCCTCCCAGGACGAGGCGCTGGGCTCCTGATGGCGCTCGCAGGCGTGGAGCCGAAGACAGAGCCGACCGCGACGCGGCAGGCCTACGGCGACGCGCTGGTCGCGCTCGGCGACGCGCATCCCGAGGTCGTCGCGCTCGACGCCGATCTCTCCGTCTCCACCCAGTCGGCGAAGTTCGGCAAGGCCCACCCGGAGCGCTTCTTCAACGTCGGCGCGGCCGAGGCGAACATGATGTCCATCTCCTGCGGGCTCGCCGCCACCGGCAAGGTGCCGTACGCCTCGACCTTCGCGATCTTCGCCACCTCGCGCTCCTACGACCAGGTCCGACTCGGGATCGCCCACAACGAGCTCAAGGTGCGGATCGGCGCCTCCCACGGCGGCGTCTCCCTCGGCGAGGACGGCGCCTCGCACCAGATGATCGAGGACATCGCCCTGATGCGCGCGATGCCGAAGATGCAGGTCGTGGTCCCCGCCGACTACAACCAGGCCTACACGGCGACCTGGGAGTCCTTCGAGCGCCCCGGCCCGATGTACATGCGCTTCGGCCGGCCCGCGACCCCGATGGTCTACGAGGAGATTCCCGAGACCCTCGGCGACGGCGTGGACGTGCTCCGCGAGGGCAAGGACATCTCGATCTTCGCCTGCGGCCACCTCGTCTGGCGCGCGCTCGCCGCCGCCGAGACGCTGGAGCGCGAGGACGGCGTCGAGGCCGAGGTCGTCAACGTCTCGATCATCAAGCCGCTCGCCTCGAAGGCGGTGCTGCGCTCGCTCGCCAAGACCGGGGTCGCGGTCACCGCCGAGGAGCACCGCATCACCGGCGGCCTCGGCGACGCGATCCGCCAGGTCGCGGCAGAGCAGCACCCGGTCCCGGTCTTCGCCCTCGGGATGGAGGACGAGTTCGGGGTCTCCGGCACGGCCGAGGCCTGCATGGAGCACTTCGGCCTCACCGCGACGGGGATCGCCGACCTCGCCCGCGAGGCGATGTTGAAGAAGCCGCTGGTCCAGCACACGCCGATCGGCGGCGCCTGGAAGCGCGGTTAGCGCCCCGGAGGCCGGGCGAGCGGTTTCGGCGGCCCTAGCCGCGGGAATCAGGCTGGGGCCGTGAAGCCGCCCGCTCCAAGAGGCCCCCTCAGCGAAGCCCTTCTCGACGCGCTCGCGCGCGGCGGCGCGCAGGCTGGGCTGCCGGCCGTGGCCGGGGATGGGGACGTCTTCTGCGACGAGGACCTGCAGCTCAGCCTCTACGTCGCCTACGAGCTGCACTACCGCGGCTTCGAGGGCGTCCCGGCCGAGCTCGAATGGGACCCGGCCGTGCTGGGGCTGCGCGCGCGGGCCGAGCGGGCCTTCGCCGCGGCGCTCGAGGGCGCGGTTCCCCGCCGCGCCGGCGTCGAGCCCGCGGACGTGGCGCCGCTGCTGTTCGAGCTGGCCACGGAGGACGCAGGGCCGCCGCTCTCGCGGCACCTGGGATCGTCCGGCACCCTGGAGCAGTTCCGCGAGCTCGCGATCCATCGCTCCGCCTACCAGCTCAAGGAGGCCGATCCCCACAGCTGGGCGATCCCGCGCCTCAGCGGCGCCGCCAAGGCGGCCCTGGTCGAGGTGCAGTTCGACGAGTACGGCTCCGGCCGGGCCGAGCGGATGCACGCCCGCCTCTTCGCCGACTCGATGGACGCGCTCGGACTCGACAGCTCCTACGGCGCATACCTGGACAAGCTGCCCGCCGTGACGCTGGCCACGGTGAACCTGATGTCCCTCTTCGGGCTCCATCGCCGCTGGCACGGCGCGATTGTCGGCCACCTTGCGATGTTCGAGATCACCTCGCCCGAGCCGAACCGCCGCTACGCCAACGGCCTGCGCCGGCTCGGACTCGACGCCGCGACCGAGTTCTTCGAGAGCACGTGAGGCGGATGCGGTGCACGAGAACATCGCCGCCCACGACATGGCGGGATCGCTGGCCGAGGCCAGCCCCGAGCTGGCGCAGGACATCATCTTCGGCGCCGAGGCCCTGCTCTTCCTGGAGTCGCGCTGGGCCGGCGAGCTGCTCGCCGCGTGGGAGGCGGGCGGCAAGCTCGCTGCGCGAGCCGGGGCCCGCGGCGATCACCGTCCTGCGGCCTGAGCGCCTACGCAGTATGTTCGTCCGCGGTCGCTTCGACGGCGGCCCCGCACTCCGTGGCCAGCCGCCCGGCGTCGGCGCCGGCGCCGCACCTCGGCCGTGAAGCCGGTGATCTTGTGGGCCGCCGTCGCAGAGCGGGTGGATGCGCGAGCGACCCGCAGCGGCAGAGGCGATCGTGCGCCGCCGCAACTCGACCTCGTCGCCTCGCGGTCGAACAGGCGCATCGGCCGCGCACAGGAAGGGCCCGTTCGGGTACGCGGTGATGGAGACGTCGTCCACGCCGAAGGCTTGCCCGCGGGGCCGCGGCGGCAAACGGGGCCGGCGCCCGAGCGATGAGTTCGGGCGGCGGCCCGAGTCTGATTGGGTACCCGGTACCCCGACGGAATGGAGCCCCCCGATGGCGGCGAATGACCCCCTGATCACCGGCACCGACTTCATCTGCATCCCCACGCAGGACTTCGAGCGGGCGCGGCGGTTCTACGGCGAGACCCTGGGCCTGCCGGAGCTGAAGACGTGGGGGGACATGCCGGCGGTCGAGTTCGAGACCGGCAACCTGACGATCGCCGTGATGCAGTCCGACGCGTTCGGCGTCGAGTTCGCGCCGCACTCCCACCCCGTCGCGTTCCAGGTGGACGACGTGCCGGCGGCGAAGGAGCGGCTCGAGGCCGACGGGGTCGAGTTCATCGGGGACATCATCGACTCCGGCGTCTGCCACCAGCAGATGTTCCGGGACCCGGACGGGAACATGCTCGACCTGCATCACCGCTACGCGCAGGGCGCGCCCCCGCAGGAGGTCCTGGACGCAGCGAAGGCGGCGGCGCGGCCGGACGCGAGCGCCTAGGCCCGCCATTCGACCTTCTCGGGCCGCCACCGAGGCAGCGGCGGGCGAGGCCGCGCATCGCGCCTGCGCTTACCCGCGCACGCTGGTCGCGAACTTGCGGGACCGCAACAAGGGCCTGGCTACCCTGTTTCCGGTCAGTGAGGCCGACCGCGGGGAAGCGTGATCGCGTCGGCTTCGCGGCACTCCCCGAGATGGCACGCCACGAGACAAAGACGCTTCTGCGTGGGCGCAAGCGCGCCAAGCGCCGGCCCGAGCACCTGACCGAGCGGCGGACGGCGCCGCCGATCGTCGAGCTGCGCCGCGCGACCAAGGTGTATCCGGGCGGCCACGTCGCCCTCGACCGCGTCAGCCTGCGGGTGGATCGCGGCGAGTTCGTCTTCCTCGTCGGCCCGACCGGCTGCGGCAAGTCGACCCTGATCAAGCTGCTGATCCACGAGCTCGAGCCGACCGAGGGCGAGGTCCTGATCGCCGGCCGGGACATCGCGACGCTCGGCCGCGCCCGGATCCCGCAGCTGCGCCGCCGCATCGGCACCGTCTTCCAGGACTTCAAGCTGCTCCCCGACCGCAACGTCTACGACAACGTCGCCTACGCGCTGCAGGTGATCGGCGCGTCGCGCTCGGAGATCCGCACCAAGGTCCCTGACGCGCTGCGCCTGGTCGGCCTCGCAGACAAGACCAAGAACTTCCCCGACCAGCTCTCCGGCGGCGAGCAGCAGCGGCTCTCGGTCGCCCGCGCCTTCGTCAACCACCCGCCGCTGCTGCTGGCGGACGAGCCGACCGGCAACCTCGATCCGGCCACGTCCATCGGGATCATGCAGACGCTCTACCGCATCAACCGCACCGGCACGACGGTGGTGGTGGTGACCCACGACCGCGAGATGGTGGACAAGATGCGCCGTCGCGTGATCGGCCTCGACGCCGGGCGCGTCGTCCGCGACCAGGCCGCGGGCCGGTACGCCGACGAGGAGTCCACGCGCGAGTTCGCCGCGCGGATGCGCGGCGAGCTGGGCGTCGGGGAAGAGCGCTACTAGGCGGCGGGCATGGGACGGTTCTTCTTCTTCATCGGCGAGGGCATGCGCGCGCTGCGGCGCAGCGCGGCACCCAGCGCGGCCGCGATCGTCACCGTCGCGATCACGATGCTGCTGCTCGGCGTGCTGATCCCGGTGCTCCAGGCCACCAGCGGGAAGACCGAGGAGGTCCGCGAGCAGGTGGGCCTCAGCGTCTACCTCTTCGACGACGCGACCCAGCCCGAGATCGACGAGCTGATGGCACAGATCCAGGCGATCCCGCACGTCGCCTCGGTCGAGTTCGTCTCGAAGGAGCAGGCGCTGGGCGATCTCAGCCGCCGCTTCGACGAGCAGAACAAGGAGGACCTGACCGAGCAGCTCCCGGGCTCGCGCAACCCGCTCCCGGCGTCGTTCCAGGTGAAGCCCGACGACCTCGACAACCTGGCGGCCGTGCGCTCGTCCCTCACCCCGCCGGGCGACGACGGCAAGCCGGCGCCGATCAGCCCGATCGTCGACGAGGTGGACGAGTCGCGCGAGGAGGCCAACACGATCACAAAGGTGACCGGCGCCCTCAAGTGGGGGCTGACCATCGTCGCCGCGCTGCTCCTGGTCGCCTCCCTGCTGCTCGTCGGCAACACGATCCGCCTCTCGATCTACGCGCGCCGCCGGGAGGTCGAGGTGATGCAGCTCGTGGGCGCCACCAACTGGTTCATCCGCTGGCCCTTCGTCGTCGAGGGGATCATCTGCGGCCTGATCGGCGGCCTCGTGGCGATCGCGATCCTCTTCCTCGGCAAGGAGACCGTGCTCGACCCGCTGGCGGACACGTTTGATCTCGTCGCCTCCGAGCGGACGATCGCCTTCACTAAGCTCACTGTCTTGCTGCTCGTCGCGGCCATGACAGTGTCGGCTATCGGCAGCGGGCTCACGCTCCGCCGCTTCCTGCGCGTCTAGCGCAGGCGCTCGGCCGTACCTTGAGCGCGGGGTTGAGGCCTTTCCTCGTCGCGATCGTCGTGATCGCGGCCTTCTTCGTCGGCGCCGCCGTCGGCCAGCGCTCCGACGGCGTCGGGGACCTCGCCGACGACCTCTTCGGCACGGGGAACGAGGCGGAGCTGAGCAACGAGGCCCTCGACGTGATCCGCGACAGCTACTTCCGCGACGTGGACCCGGACGACCTCGAGGACGCCTCGGTGCGCGGCATGGTCGCCGAACTGCGCAAGCGCTACAAGGACCGCTTCTCCCACTACTTCGGGCCCAACGCCTACTCCCGCTTCCAGGAGGTCACCTCGGGCCGGTTCTCCGGGGTGGGGATGACCGTGACCGAGGTCCCGCGCGGCCTGCGGGTCGCGACCGTCTTCGACTCGTCGCCGGCGAAGCGAGGCCGGCATCACCGAGGGCGACTTCATCACCGCGGTCAACGGCAAGTCGATCGCCGGCGAGGACGCCGACCTCGCCACCGGCGAGATCAAGGGCAAGGCCGGGACCGACGTGACGCTGACCGTGGTCAGCCCCGGCGGCCGCAAGCGCGACGAGACCCTGACCCGGGCGGAGCTCGCCGTGCCGGCCGTGGAGTCCGAGATGAAGAGCGCGGGCGGGAGGCCCGTGGGCTACGTGCGGCTGCTGAGCTTCTCGCAGGGCGCGCACGCCGAGCTGCGCGAGGCCGTTGAGGAGCTCGACGAGCAGGGGGCCGAGGCCACGATCGTGGACCTGCGCGGAAACGGCGGCGGGCTGCTGACCGAGGCCGTCCTCACCTCGAGCGTCTTCGTCGAGGACGGCGTGATCGTCTCGACCAAGGGGCGCACGCAGCCCGACCAGACCTACGAGGCGCAGGGCGACGCCCTCGAGCCGCGGCCGGTAGTCGTCCTGATCAACGGCGACACGGCCTCCGCGTCCGAGATCTTCACCGCGGCGCTCCGCGATGCCGGCCTCGCCGACGTCGCCGGAGAGACCTCCTTCGGCAAGGGCGTCTTCCAGGAGGTGATCGAGCTCGAGTCGGGCGGGGCGCTCGACCTCACCGTGGGCGAGTACCTGACCCGAGACGGCGACTCGCTCGCCGGCAAGGGGATCCCTCCCGACGTCCCTGCGCGGGACATCCCGAAGACGCGGCCGGACGAGGGGCTGCGCAAGGCGCTCACCGTGCTCGGGGCGAAGCTCGGCGCCGGGGACGCGGCCGCGGCGCCGAGCGGCGAGTAGGGCCCGGTGAGCCCGCGGTCCCGAGGCCGCGCTGAGAGGCGCGTGGCCGTGATCGCCAAGCGAGGGCGCTTCCTCGTGGGCGAGCCCCTGTTCGAGCGCGGCGGGCGCATCTCGATCGGCGGCGGCCCGCGCGTCGCCCCGGGCCGCATGGCGCTGGTCGAGATCGGGCCCGGGCGGGCGCGCGTGCTCGAGGAGCTCGGCCGGCCCGACCGTGCCGCGGACGTGATCGCGGCGCTGCTGGCCGAGCGGGAGCAACCTTCCGGCTTTCCGGGAAAGGTGGACGGCGAGGCCGCCGAGGTCGCGAAGCGGCCTCCCGGCGACCGGGGCGCGCGGCGCGACCTGACCGAGCTGCCGACCCTGACCGTGGACCCGGCGACCGCGCGGGACTTCGACGACGCCGTCTCGGCCTCGGAGACCGAGGGCGGGATCCGCCTCTGGATCCACATCGCCGATGTCGCCGCGCACGTGCGCCCCGACAGCCACCTCGACCGCGAGGCTCTGCACCGGGCCAACTCGACCTACGTCCCCGGGACCGTGGTGCCGATGCTGCCGTTCGCCCTCTCCAGCGGGGCCTGCAGCCTCAGCCCCGGCGAGGAGCGCCTCGCGGTCACGACCGAGATCGAGCTGGGAGACGACGGGGCGGTGCGCTCGACCCGCTTCTACCGCAGCCGCATCCGCTCGGACGCGCGGCTCGACTACGACCAGCTCGACGAGATCTTCGCCGGGCGGGTCGAGCCGCCGGCCCGGGTCGCCGCGGAGCTGCGCCTGACCCGGCGTGCTGCGTCGGTGCTCGCCGAGCGCCGCGCCGGCCGGGCGCTCGAGGTCGCCGGCGCGGAGCCGGAGTTCGTCTTCGAGGGTGGTGACGTGGCCGCAGCCCGCGAGATCGTGCAGACCGAGTCCCACCGCCTGATCGAGCAGCTCATGATCCTCAACAACGAGCAGGTGGCGGAGCTGCTCGAGCGCAAGGGGGTCCCGACCCTCTACCGCGTCCACGAGCAGCCCGACCCGGAGCGGATCGGTGTCCTCGTGTCCCAGCTCGACGCGCTCGACGTCCCGACGCCGGCGCTGCCAGAGGGCCTCGGCCCGCGCCAGGCCGGCGAGCTCGCGATCGCGGCGAGCCGCATGGCCGCGGCGGAGGCGGCGCGGCGCGGACACGGCCGCGAGGCGTATACATCGCTCGTGCTCCGCGCGCTCAAGCAGGCCCACTATTCGGACGCGAACCTCGGCCACGCCGGCCTCGGCAGCCAGGCATACGCGCACTTCACCTCGCCGATCCGGCGCTACCCCGACCTCGTCGCACACAGGGCCCTGCTGTCCGCCGTCGGTGCGGGCGAGCGGCCACCGCGCGCTGAGGAGGTCGGAGAGGCTGGGGGTCTGGTGCTCTGAGCGCGAGCGAGACTCGGCTCGTCTTGAAAGGGAGGCGGACGACGTGTGCGCTGCGTTCCTGCTCGAGCGCGAGCTCTACGAGCGCGGGCACGCCGCCGTGTTCGAGGGGGAGGTCTCCGGCGTGATCGGCGCGGGGGCCTTCGTGCGCTTCGGCGGCGAGCTGGCGGACGTCTACGAAGGATTCCTGCCCGCACGGGTGATCGGGGGGCGCGAGCGCTACGAGCTGGACCCGACCGAGACCATGCTCGTCGGCGCTGCGCGACGGTGGCCGCGTGCGGATCGGCGACCCCGTGACGGTCGCCGTCGACCGCGTCGAGGCGCCGCGCGGCCGCGTCGACCTGCACCCGGCGGCGTCCGGGGCGCACGGCCGATGAGCAAGAAGAAGAAGGGGGACCGCACGCCCGCGAGCGGCGATGTCGCCACGAATCGCCGGGCCCGGCACAAGTTCAAGCTGCTCGAGACCTTCGAGGCCGGGATCGAGCTGCGGGGCAGCGAGGTGAAGTCCCTGCGCGAGGGCAAGACGCAGCTCAACGAGGCCTTCGCGACGATCAACGACGGCGAGGTCTGGCTGCGCGGCGCTCACATCCCGCCCTACCTGCCCGCGAGCAGCCAGAACCACGATCCCGACCGGCCCCGCAAGCTGCTGCTGCACCGCCGCGAGATCGAGCGCCTGATCGGCACGACCGCCGAGCGCGGGCTCACCCTGATCCCCACGCGCATCTACTTCAAGGGGCCCCGGGCCAAGGTCGAGATCGCCCTCGCCACCGGCAAGGAGGGCCGCGACCGCCGCCGCGACATCCAGGAGCGGGACACCCGCCGCGAGATCGAGCGCGAGTTCAAGCAGCGGATGCGCTAGGCGGCGGCCGCCCAGGCAAGAACCCGCCCACCGAGCGGAAACACCGAGTGCACGCAGAAGGCCGCTGCGTGCGAACATTGGACATAGGGATGCTTGCTGCGATCGGTACAGCCGTGCCCGCCGGGGACGTGGGGAGCTTCATCTCCGACAACCCGCAGGTCGCCTACGCGGCGGCCGGAGCGATGCTGCTGCTCATCATCCTGCTGCTGATGGTGAACCGCAGGCGCAAGGCGGACAAGGCGGAGACGGCCGAGACGGAGCAGGACGGCGCCGCGATGTCCCAGGAGGCCGAGGACAAGGCCGAGCCCGAGGAGCAGAAGAGGCGCAGCTTCCGGCTCCAGCGCAAAGCCAAGAGCGAGGTGGAGAAGCCGCAGAAGGAGCGGCGGTCCTTCCGGCTGCGGAGGAAGTCCAAGGGCGACCAGCCGGCGGAGGACGAGGGCGCGGCGGGTGCGGCCGGCGCGGCGGCCCTCGGCGCCGCGGCTGCGACCGGCGCGGCGGCCGCGACGGTCGCGAGGCCCGCGGCTGACAAGGAGCCCCAGGCCGGCGTTAGAGGCCGAGGCGAGCGAGGAGCCCGCCACCGGCGAGAAGCTTGATCAGGGTGAAGAGGTTGTGGCCGGCGAGGAGCCCGAGAAGAAGGGCCGGCGCCAGCGCCGCAAGGAGAAGCGGGAGCGGCGGCGCTCCGAACGCGAGCTCAAGGCCGGCGCCAAGCGCCGCGCCGAGCAGGAAGAGCGCCGCGCTTGGGAGGAGGAGCGCCGCCGCCGCCGCGAGGAGCGCGAGAAGCGCAAGCAGGACCGCCGCCGGCGCCGTGCCGGCCGCGGCGCGAGCCCGGCGGAGGGCGCGGACGCAGAGACGGGCGAAGCGGAGCAGGTGGAGGAGGGGAGCGGCCTCTCGGTCGGCGCGGGCGCCGGCCTCGGCGCCGCGGCCGCGGCGGGGGCGGCAGGCGTCGCAGCCGCCGGCGGCCTCGGAGGCGACGACTCCGACGAGCAGCAGGCCGGCGAGCAGGCCGCCGACGAGCAGCCGACCGGCGATCAGGCCGCCGTCGAGCAGCCGACCGATCAGGCCGCGAGCAGCCGACCGGGAGCAGCCGCCGACGAGCAGCCGACCGGCGAGCAGGCCGCCGACGAGCAGCCGACCGGGGACCTTCCCGACCTGGAGAAGCCCGGGACGGGCGAGTGGGTTCCCGCCGCCCAGCGCAAGGGCCCCGGCGAGATGCCGCCGCTTTCCGGTCCCGTTCAGGCCGGCGGCGAGCCGCCGGCGGACGCGGGCGAGTCACCGATCGCCCCCGCCCCTTCCGAGGCCGTCACCCCGCCGGAGGGATTCGCGCCCGCCGCACCCGAGGCAGCCGGGGAGCAGGCAGCCGAGCCAGAGGAGCCCCCGGCGCTGACGCCCCTGCCAGACCCGAACGCGATCTCGCCGGCTGCGGGCCCGGATGAGGGCGGGTCGCTCCAGGACCAGATCAACCAGCTTTCCGCGGAGACCGACGATTTTCCCGCGGTGCCGGGTCCCGAGGAGCCGCAGGCTCCGGGCATGCCCGGCCCCCCGCCCGTGCCGGGACCCCCGGCGATGCCCGAGTCGCCGGCTGTGCCCGAAGCGCCCGAGATGCCCGAGGCTCCCGGGATGCCTGAGGCGCCGGGGATTCCAGAAGCGCCCGGGAGATGCCCGAGGCGCCGGGATGCCGAGGCGCCCGGGATGCCCGAGGCGCCGGGAATGCCCGAGGCGCCGGGAATGCCCGAGGCGCCGGGAATGCCCGAGGCGCCGGGAATGCCCGAGGCGCCGGGAATGCCCGAGGCGCCGGATGCCCGAGCCGCCCGGTGTGCCGGCCGAGCCCTCCGTTCCCGAGGCGCCCGCGGTGCCCGAGGAGCCCGCGATCCCGGGCGAGGCGCTGTTCGGAACCCCCAGCGGCGAGGCGGCCCCCGAGGCCGTGCCGGCGCCTCCGCAGCCGCTGCCCGAGATCCCGGACTCGCCCCCCTACGATCCCTTCGCCGCCGGCGAGCAGGCATCCCCGCCGCAGCCGGCTCCGCCCGCCTACGAGCCTCTGTCCCCGCAGGAGGAGGAGCGCGTCCGCTCAGAGGCAGAGGCCCGGCTTCGGCAGGCTGAGGAGCTCCGGGCCGAGGCCGAGGAGCGCGCCGGCAAGGCAGAGCACGAGACCGAGAGGCTGATTCAGATGGCCGCCGAGCAGGCTCGGCGCCAGGCCGAGGATGAGGCACGCGAGAGCGCGGAGATCCGCGTCCGCGAGGAGGCTGAGCGGATGCGCCTCGAAAGCGAGCAGCGCGCCCGCGAGGAGTCCGAGCGCGTCCGCCGCGAGGTGGAGGAAAGGACCCGCGTCGCGATCGAGGAGGCTCGCCGCGAAGCCGACGACCGGGTGCGGCTCGCCGCGGAGGAGGCCCGCCGCGAGGCGGAGGCGCGAGCCCGCGCGGAGGCTGAGGAGATGCTGCGCGAGGAGGCGGAGCTGGTGCGAACGCAGGCCGAGCGCGAGGCGCGCCAGCGCGTCGAGCAGGAGATGGGCGGCGAGCGGGACCGCCTCAGCATCGAGGTCGAGGAGGCCGAGCGGCGCCTGCTCGCCGAGCGCGAGGAGCGCGAGCTGGCGATGGAGCAGGCCTACAGTCGCTTGAAGGAGATCGAGGAGCGCGCCGAGGAGGCCGAGCGCCGCGCCGCCGATGCGGAGCGAGTGGCTCGCCTCAAGGCCGAGGAGGCCGAGCGCGAGCGGCGTCTGCGCGAGGTGCTGGAAAGGGTCAACCGCGCCGAGGAGCGCGCGCGGGAGGCAGAGCGCCGAGCCCGCTCCGCCGAGGCCGCCGCCGCCTCGACGGTGCGCGCCGCCGAGGGCCTCTCGAGCGCGCCGAGGCCGGGCGCCCCGAGACCGCCCACCCCCCGGCGGGACGTCGAGACGCCCGCGTCACCGGCCCCCCCGCAGTCACCACCCCATCCGCCCTCCCCGGGGCCGGCCCCGCAGTCTTTCGCGCCGCCTACTCCCGCCCCGCCGGAGCACGCTCCCATCGATTCCGGGGCGAACGGGCCCGAGGGGCGACAGGGGCCGGGGGCGCCAGCCGGCGATTGGCGTCCGAGGGCGGCCGCCCCGGAGCCGGGAGCCGGCCCCGAAAGTCCGCTTGCATACACGGGGGCGGGAGCGCCGGTGATGGAGGAACCGGGCTCTGAGGGCGCAGCGGGCGAGCGCGACGAAGCAGCGGAGGAGCACAGGGGCGTCGGGCTGCTCGGGCGGATACTCGGCCGCCACGAGGACGAGAGCCAGGACCAGCCCGCCGGGGCCGAAGGAGCGAACGGCGACGGCGAGACGGCGGCCCCGGGCGGCACGGCCGGCGATGCGCGGGATACCGCCGGGGCGTACGCGCCAGTGGAGCCGGACCCCGACGCCATCGACCTGAACAGCGCCAGCTTCGAGGAGCTTCGCGGCCTCGGCTTCTCGGTCACCCAGGCGACCCGCGTGATCACCTACCGGGAGCGCGAGAACGGCTTCAGATCGGTCTCCGAGCTGCACGCGATCCCGGGCATGCAGAGCGAGTTCGTGCGCACGGTCGAGTCGAAGCTGCGGCTCGGCTGAGCGCGGTGCTCAGACGTCGCTGAGGCTGCGCTCGAAGTAGGTCTCCGCGACGCCGACGGCCAGCGCGGCGACGAGGGCCAGGTACGTGATCGCGACCGCGACGCGGGTGCGTCGCGGGATGTCGTGGAACGCGCGCGACTCCGGCGTCTTGCGAGCCTTCCAGCGCCGCCAGCTCTCGATGCCGCCGAACACGATCACGAGCAGGAGGATCGGGTTCGGGAAGAAGAACGTCAGCGCGAGCAGGCCGGCGAAGCCCACGAGCCATACCCACGGCGAGAGCGCGGCCATCGCCCGGCCGCCGTCCAGCGGCAGCACCGGCACGAGGTTGAAGAGATTCAGGAAGAAGCCGATGTAGGCCAGGGCCCGCCAGAGCTCCTCGCCGGTCGCCAGCCAGATCCCGAGCGGCACGAGGGTCGCGATCGATCCCAGGATCGGGCCGGCGAGACCGACCCGCGCCTCGGCCGCCGCGTCGTCGCCGAGCGACTTGGCCGAGATCACCGCGCCCAGGAACGGGATGAACATCGGGGCCGAGGCCTCGACCCCCTCGCGGCGCAGCTGGATCACGTGCCCCAGCTCGTGCAGGAGCAGGAGCAGCACGAAGCCGACGGCGAAGGCCCAGCCGAAGATGAGCTGGTAGGCGACGATCGAGACGAGCATCGAAGCGGAGGTGGTGAAGAGCTTCAGCTTGGGCAGCGCCAGCAGCACCACCTTCAGCTTCGCGCCGAGCTTGACCAGCACGAGCCCGGCGGCCACGGCGATCCCGCCCGCGCGCTTGAGCAGGCTCTCGCCGCGCCCGGACCCCGGGTGGATCGGCTCGAGCTCGCGCTCGCCGGCCTCTTGGTGTGCCTCCATCGCCCTACCAACGGTAGCCCCCGGCCTCAAGCCGCCCTCAGGGGAGGCCGACGAGCTTCTGGCGCAGCGGCCTTGGCTAGGCGAAGTCGTCGGCCAGCGCCTCGACGAGCTTCGGCAGCTCGCGGACCCTGCGCGCGACCGCGAGCTGGTTGGTGCAGCCGTTGCGCATGCAGAGGTCGCGCACCGACGCCAGCTCCTCGGAGCAGCCGAGCGCGCGGGCATGGTGGTCGCAGGCGTCGACCAGCTCGTCCACCAGGTCCACGACCGAGACCCGGCGGTCCTGGTCGGGCTGGATCAGCCGCGCCTCGACGCCGTCGCGGCAGGCGAGGAAGCGGTTCTCCTCCAGCGCCTCGGCGGCGTGGATCGCGCGCGGCGAGCTGTGGATCCCCTCGGCCTCGAGCCGGCAGAGGCACTGGACGAGGGCGACGAGCGCCCGCGTCTGCCAGAGGCTGGTCTGCGCGTCCATGACCCGGATCTCGATCGTGCCCAGCTTCGGCTGCGGGCGCACGTCCCACCAGAGGTAGGTCGGCTCGGGGACGGCGTCGGCCCTGATCAGCATGTCCACGGCCTCGACGTAGTCGGCGTAGTCGCTGAACTCGCGCGGGATCCCGACGCGCGGGAAGGCCTGGAAGACCGGGGTGCGCGCCGAGGCGAGGCCGCTGTCGCGGCCCTGCCAGTAGGGGGAGTTGGCCGAGAGCGCGAGCAGCATGGGCAGCCAGACGCGCATGCCGTTCATCACCCGGATGGCGGTCTCGGCGTCGGGCAGACCGACGTGGACGTGGAGCGCGAAGGTCGGCTCGCGGCGGGCCAGCTCGCGCATGGAGGCGTAGACGTCGCGGTAGCGCTCGCCGCGCGAGACGACGACGTCGCGCCAGGTCGCGGTGGGGTGGGTGCCCGAGCCCGCGGCCCGCATGCCGAGGCTCTCGAGCGTCTCGGCCAGCGCGCGTCGCGTCTCGCCGAGCTCGTCCACCGCCGCGCCGACGTGCGGGTGGATCCCCGTCTGCATCTCCACGGCCGAGCCGTGGGTCTCGGCGTTGAGCTTGCCGACGACGTCGGAGGAGGCGGCCGCGAGGACGTCCTCGATCCGGTAGGAGAGCTCCCAGCTGCCGGGCTCGACCAGCATCACCTCCTCCTCGACGCCGAGGGAGTAGGTGCCGACCTCGTTGGTGCCGGCCCAGTGGGCCCACTCGGGCAGGCCGCCCTGGTCCATCTCGCCCGCCGGCCTCGCCGCCTGCGACTCGCTCACCGCCGCACCTCCGGTACGTGGCGCCGGGCGGCCGCGACGAACGCGCGGAACAGGGCGAGGTGGCGCTCCGACGCCCACAGCCCCTCGGCGTGCCACTGCACGCCGATCATGAACTCGGTTCGATCGGCCGCCTCCACTGCCTCGATCACGCCGTCTGGCGCCCAGGCGACCGGGCGCAGGCCCTCGCCGAGCCGGTCGACAGCCTGATGGTGGAAGGAGTTGACCTCGATCGAGGTCGTCCCGAGGATGTCGGCGAGCCGGCTGTCCGGGGCGATCCTGACCTCGTGGGTGGCCTCCTCGGGTGGCTCGTGCTGGCGGTGGGCGAGCTTGCCGACCGTGAGGTGCTGTTGCAGCGTGCCTCCGCGGGCGACGTTCAGCGCCTGCATGCCGCGGCAGATCGCGAGGATCGGGAGCTCGCGGCGGTCGGCCCCGCGCGCGACGGCCAGCTCGACGAAGTCCAGCTCGGGCCAGGTCGGGCCGAGGTGCGGGTCGGCCTGCGCCGCGTAGGTCTTCGGGTCGAGGTCGGGGCCGCCCGAGAGGCAGATGCCCGCGATCTGGTCCAGCAGCGGGTTGATCGAATCGGGGCCCAGCGGCGGCATCACGACGGGCACTCCGCCCGCCAGCTCGATCGTGCGCATGTACGCGAGGCCGAGGGCCATCTCGTGGCGGGGAGGCTCTCCCTCGCGGACCTGGCGGTACTCCTTCGCCTTGCGGACCTCGGAGGTGGTCACCCCGATCAGGGGCTTCTCCGGCGCTCCGCGATGCCCGCGCCTTGCGCCCCGGCCCCGGCGGGCGGCGCCACGCGTCAGCAGCGTTCCCCTGGCGGAGGCCATGCGCCGCAATCTAGGTCCCATCGCATCCATTCTGTTCATCCCGATGGCCAGATTCCCGCAAACGCGCCTGTCCAAGCAGTCGAGGCGGTTCCGCGGGCTACCATTGACGCGTACATAGCACGGGGACGACAGGCTTCGACGTGGTCGCACCGTGCGAACGGTTGCAGGTCGAGGTTCCCGGAGGCCTCGTTAAACACCGGGACAAACCAATACGTGCGGACCATGAGTTCGCCCTCGCCGCTTAGCTAGAACCTAAGCGATGAGAGTCGGCCCTCCCGCGCCCGAGGGGAGGGGCACCGGCTTCAGAATCGGGCTCACCGCGGCGGCTCGCCCCGACCGCCACGGGAAACTCAAGGGGCTCTGCCCCACGGCATCTCCCGCCGGCAGCGGAGGCCATGAGGCGAGAACAAAGCGCCGGCTAAACCTGTAGACGCCTTCGCGCTACGCCCGCGGACAGGGGTTCGATTCCCCTCGTCTCCACTCGAAGAAGGGCCCCCGCACCGCGGGGGCCCTTCGCTTTCGGAGCGCCTGGGGGAGGGTCAGGCCGCTTCAGAGTAGGCGGGCTCGGGCTCCGGCTCGGTATTCGAGCGCGTGAGCGGGCGCCGCCGCCGGGGCGGGCCGAAGCACCGCCACCGCAATCCCCACGGCCGCCAGCAACAGGCCGACGCCGATGGTCCAGGCGAGCTGGTAGCCGTCGGTCAGCGCGCTCGCCTGAGCGGCGCCGTCCGCGACCAGGCCCTCGGTGCGGGTCGCCGAGAGGGTGGCGAGCACCGCGAGCCCCAGCGCGCCGCCGGCTTGGAGGGTCGTGTTGACCAGGCCGGACGCGAGCCCGGAGTCCTCGGGGGTGGCCCCGGACATCGCCAGGTTCATCAGGGCGGGGAAGGAGAGTCCCGCGCCGACCCCGACCATCACCAGCGAGGGCAGCAGATCGCTGACGTAGTCGCTCTGCACCGGGATCGCCGTGAACAGCGCCAGCCCGGACGCGATCAGGGCCAACCCGGGGATCAACGTCGCGCGCGCGCCGAAGCGCATCACCAGCCGCTCGGAGAACCCGAGCGAGAGGATCCCGATCGCCAGCGCGACCGGCAGGAACGCCAGCCCGATCTCAAGCGGCCCGTAGCCGAGGACGCGCTCCATGTAGAGGCTGCCGAGGAAGAACATCCCGAACAGCCCGGCCACCATCAGCACCTGGATCGCGTTCGCGCCCGAGACGTTGCGAGAGCGGAAGATGCGCAGGGGCATCAGCGGCTCGGAGATCCGCGACTCGCGAGCGAGGAACGCCCCGAGCAGCGCGACCGCGACGGCCCCGAGCCCGAGCGTGTGGAGCGAGCCCCAGCCGTAGTCGCCCGCCTCCACGATCGTGTACACGGCGAGCATCAGCGCGGCGGTCACGAGGGCCCCGCCCAGCACGTCAGCGCCGCGATGCAGGCCCAGGCCCTCGTCGCGCTTGATCAGGCGCGCGGCGAGGAGCGCCGTGCCGATCCCGATCGGCAGGTTGACGAAGAAGATCCAGTGCCAGTTGATGGCCTCGGTGAGCACGCCGCCGAGCAGGAGCCCGATCGAGGCGCCCGCCGAGGCGACGAAGCTGTAGACGCCGATCGCCTTCGCCTGGTCCCGCGGCTGCGGGAACATCCGCACGATCATCCCGAGGATCACGGCCGAGGTCATGGCCCCGCCGGCCCCCTGCAGGAAGCGCGCGCCGATCAGCATCTCCTGGGTCTGCGCGATGCCGCAGAGCAGCGACGCCGCGACGAACGCGACGAGCCCCGTCAGGAACATCCGCCGCTGCCCGATCAGATCGCCGAAGCGGCCCGCGAGGAGGAGCAGTCCGGCGAAGGGGATCAAGTAGGCGTTGACGACCCAGGCGAGGCTCGACTGGGAGAAGCCGAGGTCGTCCTGGATGGAGGGGAGGGCGACGTTGACGATCGTCTGGTCGAGGACGATCATCAGCATCCCGGCGCAGAGGACGATCAGGGCGATCCAGCGGTTGCGATCGCTCATCTCCGCGTACTGCCCTTCTCGCTCGCTCCCTATCGCTGTGACGTTCCCTGACATGCGCGTTCCCCTGTTCGGTTCGAAGTTCGGTGTGCGAGTAAAGCACCGTAGCAAATGATCCCGTAGCAGACGATCTCGTACGGACCTGTGTGACACGCCTCACATGCGAGACGGCGGGCGGCTGCGCGTCGGCCGGGGAGAGAGCTACGGCTTGGGCTCGCGCCGGCGCATCGGCGGCCCGCCTTCGGCAGGCTCGGAGAGGCGCTCGCTGACCAGCTTGTTGAGCGCGGATACGAACGCGTCGCGCTCGCGGGCACTGAGGGTTCCGAGCACGTCGCTCTGGACCCCGGCGAGGACCTTCTCGGCCTCGGCGACGCGGCGCTCGCCCTTCTTCGTGACCGCGATGATCCGGGCTCGCCGGTCAGCGGCGGAGGGGCGCCGCTCGGCCAGCCCGTCCTCCTCCAGCTCGTCGAGCAGGACGACCATCGTGGTCTTGTCGAGACCGGTGAGCTGCGCGAGCTCGGTCTGGGTCAGCTCGCCCGACATGGCGGACGAGAGGACGCAGTAGGCGCGGGGAGAGATCTCGAGCGGGGCGAGGGCGCTGCCCTGCTCGTTCGCGAAGGCGTAGTGGACCTGGGAGAGGAGCCAGCCGAGGTTGCTCGCCAGGCAGACGGGGCATTCGCCCGCGCGCTCCGGCCTCGGGGCGTTGAGCTCGGGAGTCTTTGCCGCTGCAACCATCGCGCCATTGATCCTACCAAGCCCCGTCTGCCGCAAAACAATCTCGTACGGGACGATTCTGCCCGGCGCCCGCGCGCCGGCCACGGGCTCGGACTAGGGTTCATCCGCAGGAAGATGACCGGGCGCGACTACTCCGAGCAGGGCTTCTGGCACGCGACGGCGGCGCCGTACGAGCCCTCCGCGCCGCTCGAGGGCGAGCTGAGCGCTGACGTCGCGATCGTCGGCGGCGGGTTCACAGGGCTCGCGACGGCCCACTACCTGCTGGAGGCGGAGCCCGGGCTGCGCGTGGCGGTCCTGGAGAGCGAGATCGTCGGGTACGGCGCCAGCGGCCGCAACGGCTCCTTCGCGATGACGGTGGTCGGCCTCGGGCTCGACGTGCTGGTGAAGCTGAAGGGGCGGGAGCGCGCGCGGGAGGCGCATCGCTACATGGAGCGGGCGGTGGACACCGTCGGCGAGCTGGTCGCCGCGGAGGGCCTCGAGTGCGACTACACGCTGCCGGGATTCCTGCGCATGGCGACGGCGGAGCCGTATCTGCGGCGCCTGCGCGAGGAGATCGAGCTGGCCGACTCGCTTGGGATCGAGGGGATCGAGTGGCTGGAGCGGGACGATGCCCGTGCCCGCGTCAACTCCGACCTCTACCTGGGCGCCTGGTGGGAGCCCCGCACGGCGCTGGTCAACCCGCTGAAGCTGGTCCGCGAGCTGAAGCGGATCGCGACCGCGAAGGGCGCGATCGTCCACGAGCACAGCCCGGTGACGGCGATCGAGCCGGGAGAGCGGGTGAGGCTGCGCACCGCGGGCGGGTCCGTGCTGGCCGACAAGGTCGTGCTCGCCGTCAACGCCTACTCGCACCTGCTGGAGCCGCTGCGCCGCAAGCAGGTCCCCGCGTGGACCTACATCGTCGTCACCGAGCCGCTCGGGGACGAGCGCCTGGCGCCGCTCGGCTGGGAGGGCCGCGAGGGCGTGGAGGACGCCCGCAACCTGATCCATTACTACCGCGTCACGCCCGACGGCCGCCTGCTGATGGGCGGCGGGCCGGTCGGGCTCGGGTGGGGCGAGGGCATGCTCAAGGACTCGAGCCCGGACGCCTGGGCGCACCTCGAGGACCACATCGGCAGGCTCTTCCCCTCGCTCCGCGGCGTCCGTATCACGCACCGGTGGGGAGGCCCGTTCTCCGTGACCACGGACCTGACGCCGGCGATCGGCCACGCCGGCGACCGGCGCATCGTCTACTCGCTCGGATGCATCGGGCACGGCGTCTCGATGAGCCATCTCAACGGGCAGACGATCCGCGACCTCGTGCTGGAGCGCGAGACGGAGCTGACCGAGGTCTTCTTCGTGGATCGCCGCGTCCTGCCGTGGCCGCCCGAGCCGCTGCGCTTCGCTCTCAGCGCGGGCCTGCGCTCAGGTCTGCAGGTGCAGGACGCCCTGCGCGAGCGCGGCACGGCGCTGCGCTGAGGCCCCTGCGCCTAGGTGCCCAGGACCCGCATCACCTCGGCCAGGGAGGTGACCCCGGCGCGCGCCTTCGCCAGGCCGTTGTCGCGCAGGCTGCCCATGCCGGCGGCGCGCGCCGCGGCGGCGATCTCGTCGCTCGTGCCCTTGGCGAGGATCAGGGACCGGATCTGCTCGTTGAGGGTGAGTACCTCGTAGAGCCCGACACGCCCGCGGAAGCCGGTGCTGTTGCAGTGGACGCACCCCGTGGGCTCGAATGCCTGGAACGGCTCGGGCGCATAGCCCGCGGCCTCAAGCTCGGGGCCGCTGACGTCGGCCGGGCTGCGGCAGTCCTCGCAGAGGCGGCGCGCCAGGCGCTGGGCGACCACGCATTCGATCCCCGAGGCGACGAGGAACGGCTCGATTCCCATCTCGGTCAGGCGAGCCGCGGCGATGGCCGCGTTGTTCGTATGCAGGGTGGAGAGCACGAGGTGGCCGGTGAGCGCCGCCTCCATCGCGATCTGGGCGGTCTCGCCGTCGCGTATCTCGCCCACCATCAGGATGTCGGGGTCGGAGCGCACCATCGAGCGAAGCCCCGAGGCGAACGTGAGGCCCGCCTTCGGGTTCACGTGGATCTGCTTGATCCCGTCCACCTCGTACTCGACCGGGTCCTCGATCGAGATCACCGTCTTGTCGGGGGTGTTGACCCTGTTCAGCAGGCCGTAAAGGGTGGTCGTCTTCCCGGCACCGGTCGGCCCCGTGACGATCACCGCACCGTGAACCTTGCCGACCCCTCGCAGCACGGCGTCACGTTCGCGGTCGCCCATGCCGAGCTGCTCGAGCTCGAGGATGACCCGCTCCTTGTCGAGGATCCGCATCACGACCGATTCGCCGCGGATCACCGGCAGGGTGGAGACCCGGATGTCGACGTGGCGCTCGTCCACGCTCAGGGTGATCCGCCCGTCCTGCGGGATCCGCCGCTCGGCGATGTCGAGCTCGGCCATGATCTTGATCCGCGAGACCAGCCCGGCGACGAGGTTCTGCGGGACTGTCGTCGGCTCCAGCACCACCCCGTCCACCCGCATTCGCACCCGCATGTCGCCGCCCGTCGCGTCGAAGTGGATGTCGGAGGCGCCGCGGCTCACCGCGTCGGCGATCACGGCGTGGACCAGCTTCACCACCGGCGCCTGCCCGGCGGAGGCGCGCAGGTCGATGGCCTCGACGCCGTCAGTGTCGGGTGCCTCGTGGTCGATCTCCTTGACGGATTCGCTCAGGCTGGAGAGCTGGCGCACGAGGGCGGCGATCCCCTCAGGGGTGCCGATCGCGCGGCGGACCGGATAGCCGGTCCTCATCGCGATGTCGTCGAGGCCGAGGACGTTGGACGGATCCGAGGTGGCGACGAGCAGCGCGCCGTCGTCGAGGAAGGCGATCGGAACCGCGCGGTAGCGCTGCGCCTCAGCGGCGCTGAGGAGGTTCGCGGCTCCGTGATCGACAGCGAAGGTGTTCAGGTCGACGAAGTCGAGGCTGTTGCGCTCGGCCAGGGCATGCGCGAGCTGCGTCGAGTTCAGGGTCCCGCTCGCGACGAGCAGCTCGCCCATCGGGCGGTTCGACTCGGACTCCCTCGCCATCACCTGCTCGACCAGCTCCCGGTCGGCATAGCCGAGCTCGACGATGACGTCGCCGAGGCGCCGCCGCGGGTCGCTGTTGTCGCTCGGGGGCGCTGAGTCCCGCGATCGGAGCGGTCGCTGCGGGAGGGGTGGGTGGAGCGGTGGCGCCGGGCACGAAGGACCTATCGGCCGTTCCGGGCCCGAAGTCAAGTCCGGGGTCGAACCCGACGCGCCGCCGTGCAGTCGCGCCCGCCCTCGACAAGCGGCGCCCGAGATGAGAGGCTCGCCGCGGCCGGGGCCAGGGCGCCGTGGAGATGTGTGATGTTCGTCCATAGGTCCGGGACTGGGATGTCGGGGGCGTCGCGCGGAGCGATCCTTCTCGCACTGTCCAAGCGCCAGTTGTGGCGAACGAAAGGGAGCAAGACATGACGACGAAGAGGAAGAGCAACGGAACCCTGGGGCTGGCTCTGCTGGCCGCTCTGACCCTGGTCATCGGCGGCGTCGCCGGGCCGGTGGCGAGCGCAGCGGGTGGGGAGTCCACCGCGACGGTCGCGAAGAAGAAGAAGTGCAAGAAGAAGGGCAAGAAGGCCGAGGGCGCCAAGAAGAAGGGCTGCAAGAAGAAGAAGAAGAAGCCGAGGCCGGCCGGTCGTCCGCGCGACCATCACGTGGACCGAGGCCGGGTCGGACGACGCCGACCTCGACCTGTTCGTGTTCGACGCGAACGGCAACGTCTCGCGACCGGGCTCGAGCGGCATCCCGCAGTCGACCATCTCGGCCGACCAGCAGGGCCCCGCGGGCTCGGAGACGTTCACGGACCTCAACTTCCGAATGCCAAGCGGCCGTTGAGCTTCGGCGTCTGCTACCAGGTCGGCGGCTCGGTCCACGCGCCGTTCACGATCACCTACGTCACGGCTGACGGCCAAACCCACACCGACAGCCAGGACCCGGGTAGCAGTTTCCACTACGACTACCCCGGCGGTGCGCCGATCCCCACGGGCTACTGCCCCGACTGATCCGGGAGAAGGCTCCCGCAGCCACACGGCCGGCCGCGCTCGCACACCGATGTGCGGGCGCGGCCGGCCTTCGCCTACGGCTTCAGCTTGCGGCCGCTGGCGAAGAGGTACTGCGACCACGCCAGCAGGGCCACGGACATCGCTGCGAGCACCGCGAACGAGATGCCGGCGCCCACGTCCGAGGTGCCGAGGAAGCCGTAGCGGACGGCGTCCACGACGTAGAAGAGCGGGTTGGCGTGGGAGACCTGCTCCCAGGGAGAGCCGAGGCTGCCGACCGAGTAGAAGACGCCGCCGAGGAAGGTGAGGGGGAGGATGACGATGTTGTTGATGAAGCTGGTGTGGTCGAAGGACTCGGCGTAGATGCCGACGATCGTGCCGAGGGACCCGAACCCGACCACGAGGAGCAGGACGGCGCAGACGAGCAGCGGGGGGTGCTCGATGGGCGCGCCCGTGATCGGGGCGGCGACGGCGGCGAGCGCGCCCCCGATGATCAGGGCGCGGAAGGCGCCGCCGGCGAGGTAGCCGATGTTCATCTGCCAGGCGCGCATGGGCGCGGCGAGGACGTCGTCGATGAACCGGTCGGCGCGGCCCTGGTAGATCGTGCTGGCGTTGTTCGAGTAGGCGGCTTGGGCCATCGCCATCGCGATCAGTCCGGGGACGATGAAGACCTCATAGTCGAAGCCGTCGACCTCGCTGATGCGGCCGCCGAGCGAGAGGCCGAAGACCACGATGAAGAGCAGCGAGGAGACGACCGGCGCCAGGGTCGTCTGCGTCCACAGCTTGAGCACGCGGTGGCACTCGCGGCGGCAGAGCCAGTAGAAGCCGTGCCAGGGGCGCGGCAGGGCCGTCACGCGAACTCCTCGCGCAGGCGGCCGCCGGCCACGGTCTTCAGGTAGACCTGCTCGAGCGAGTCGGCGTCGTAGCGGCGCTTGAGGCCGGCGGCGCTGTCGCGGTCGATGATCCGCCCGCCCCCGATCAGCGCGATCTCCTCGCAGAGCTCCTCGGCCTCCTCGAGGTAGTGCGTCGTGAGCAGGATCGTCGTGCCCTGCGCGTGCAGGCGGCGGATGTAGCGCCAGAGCTCGTGGCGCAGCTCGACGTCCACCCCGGCGGTCGGCTCGTCGAGGATGACCAGGCGCGGCTCGTGCAGCAGCGCGCGGGCGAGCAGGAGGCGGCGGCGCATCCCGCCCGAGAGCTTCGGGGCGCGGACGTCCCTCTTGGCGCGGAGGTCGAAGACGTCGATCATCTCGTCGACGCGGCGCTCGGCGTGCGAGCGCTCCATCCCGTAGTAGCCGCCGTGGTAGAGCAGGGTCTCGCGCACGGTCAGGAAACGGTCGAGGTTGGGCTCCTGCTCGGCGATGCCGATCATCAGGCGCGCGTCGAGGGAGTCGGCGGGATGGCCGAAGACGCTCAGCTCGCCGGCCGTGGGGCGCAGCAGGTTGCAGACGGCGCTGATCAGCGTGGTCTTGCCGGCGCCGTTCGGGCCGAGCAGGCCGAAGAAGCTGCCGGCGGGGACCTCGAGGTCGAGGCCGTCGAGGGCGAGGGTGCCGTCGTCGTAGCGCTTGCTGAGGCCGCGCAGCTCGAGTGCGTTTTCCACGCCGTCAAATGTAGGGACCGCCTTCGCATCGGCGCTCGCCGGCGCTCACTGGCCGGCCTGGAGCGCGCGGGCTCGCGGCAGGCCGCGCAGCAGCCGTCTGAACATCCCGGCCAGCGTCCGCTTGCCGAAGCCGTGGCTCGGGTTGAACTCGGTGAGGACGGCGACCGCCACGCGCCGCCGACCGGAGGTGAGAAGGGCGACCTGATGGTCCACCCTGCCGCTGCCGCTGCCCCAGCCGCCCTTGAAGTGCACGCGCCAGCCGCGCAGGCGCAGCAGCCCGATGCCCCAGCGCTGCGGCCGCACGATTCGCCGCAGCAGCCGCATCGCGTAGCCGCGGTGGCGGGCCGGCAACAGGCGGTCGAAGCGGAGCATGAAGCGTGCCTGGTCGATCGGCGTCGTGCGGCTGAGGCCCCAGGTCGGGTGGAGCTGGAAGCGGCGCATCCCGGCCCTGCGGGCCAGTCGCCGGATCGCGCCCGAGCCGACGATGTCCCGCACCCGTGTGGCAGCCACGTTGTCGGAGCGGCGGATCATCGGCGCGAGCAGGCGCCGGTCGGCTCGCCGGAGGCGCCGGTGGCGGACCGAGCCGCGGTTGAGATAGGCGCCCAGCAGCATCACCTTGAACACGCTCGCCGCCGGCGCGCCGTTGCGCCGGCAGCGGCCCCGCTCGCGGCGCCGCAGGTCGATGACCGCGAAGCAGACCTCGCCGGCGCGCCGCCGTGCGTAGCGGCGGGCCCGGCGCACGCCGGGTGCCCAGCGCGCCCGGCCGGCCGGCTGGGCCGGCAGAGCGCTCGGCGCCGGCGACGATTCGCCGGCGCCGCTCGACGATGCGCCTTGTGACCCGGGCGCTGACGCCGCATGCGAGCCGGCGGCGAGCGCGAGTGCCGCGATCAGCAGTGACGAAAGGAGCAACGGGCGAGCTGGGACTCGTGCCAAGGGGCAATTCTCTCCTGCTGTCGCGCTGGAACAATCCTGCCGGGTGGAGCACCTCGAGATCATCCTCGCCGCGCTGTTCATCTCCGCCGCCGGACTGAACGCCGTCGCGCGCTGGCTCGACGTGCCGTATCCGATTCCGCTGGTGATCGGCGGGCTGCTGCTGGGCCTCGTCCCGGGCATCCCGGAGATCGACCTGGAGCCGGAGCTGGTGCTCGTCATCTTCCTGCCGCCGCTGCTCTACTCCGCAGCCTTCTTCGCCGACCTGCGCTCCTTGCGGGCCGATCTGAGGGTGATCACGCTCCAGGCGGTCGGCTTGGTCCTGTTCACGACCTTCGCCGTGGCCTGGATAGCCCACGAAGTGATCGACCTGCCCTGGGCGGTGGCCTTCGCGCTGGGGGCGATAGTCGCGCCGACCGACCCCGTGGCGGCGACCTCGATCATGCGCCGGCTCGGCGCGCCCCGCCGGCTGGTCAACATCGTCGAGGGCGAGAGCCTCGTCAACGACGCGTCCGCGCTCGTCATCTATCGGGTCGCGGTCGCAGCGGCCGTCGGCGGCACATTCTCCGTTGCCGGCGCCGGCGCGGAGTTCGTGGGGGCCGCGGTGGGGGGGATCGCGATCGGTCTCGCGGCCGGCTGGGCGGTGGGCCAGATCCGCGAGCGGCTCAACGACCCGGTGACGGAGGTGACCATCTCCCTCTTCACCGCCTATGGCGCGTTCATCCCGGCGGACGAGCTCGGCCTCTCGGGCGTGCTCGCGGCCGTCACCTGCGGCGTCTACCTCGGCTGGCGGGCGCCTGAGATCGCCTCTCCCGAGACCCGCCTGCAGGCCTTCCCGGTCTGGCAGATCCTCACCTTCCTTCTCAACGCGACGCTGTTCATCCTGATCGGCCTCCAGCTCCCCGTGGTCTTCGACGGGCTCAGCGTCGGCATCGGCGAGGCGATCGCCTACAGCCTGCTGGTGTGGGTCGTCGTGCTGGGCGCGCGCGCCGCCTGGTCCCTGCTCGTCACGACCGTCGTCCGGGGGCTCGACCGCCGACCCGTTCAACGGGCGCGACGGGCGAGCTGGCAGGTGCACATCGTCGGCATCTGGTCGGGGATGCGCGGCGCCGTCTCGCTGGCGGCCGCGTTGGCGCTGCCGCTTGAGACTGATGCCGGCGACCCGCTGCCCGGCCGCGACCTGATCCTCTTCATCACCTTCGCGCTCATCCTGCTGACGGTCGTCGGCCAGGGCCTGACGCTTCCGGCGCTGGTCCGCAGGCTCGGGGTCGAGGAGGACGGCATCGAGGAGGAGAGGGAGGAGCTGCGCGCCCGCTACGGCGCCGCACAGGCAGCGCTCGATCGCCTGGCCGAGCTCGAGACCGTGGAGTGGACCCGTGACGACACCGTCGACCGCGTGCGGCGCATGTACGAGTTCCGCCGCCGCCGGGTGAAGGTTCTCGCCGGCAAGATCGAAGACGAGGACGGGATCCAGGAGCAGTCCCTCGCCTACCAGCGGCTGATGCACGAGCTCTACGCCGCACAGCGGGCCAAGCTGGTTCGCCTCCGGAACGAGGGCGAGATCAGCAGCGAGGTGATGCGGCGCGTCGAGCACGAGCTCGACCTCGAGGAGTCGCGGCTCGAGGTCTGATCCGGGCGTAGGCTGCCCCGATCGAGATCGCGATCGCCACATGCGATGAGCCGCCCGTTCCGGACGCCGACGCGCTCCGGCTGCTGCCGGCGCTGAAGCGCGCCGGGCACCGCGGCGAGCTGGTCGCCTGGAGCGACCGCGGCGTGGACTGGGGCGGCTACGACGTCACTTGGATCAGCTCCACCTGGGACTACCACGAGCGCCCGGAGGAGTTCCGCGGGTGGCTGCACAGGGCGGGCGCGGCGACCCGCCTGGAGAACCCGGCGGAGCTCGTCGAGTGGAACCTCGACAAGCGCTATCTGCGGGAGCTGGAGAGCGCGGGGGTCCGGGTGATCCCGACGGTGTGGGCCGAGCCCGAAAACGCGCGCGGGGCGGCCGCGGAGGCCGCGAGCGCGGGTTGGGAGCGGATCGTCGTCAAGCCCGCGATAGACCTCGGAGCCGCGAACCTGAAGGTGGTCGGCCAGGCGGGGGTCGAGGAGGCGGTGGCGGGCATCGCGGGCGCCTCGCTCGTGCAGCCCTACCTGCCCTCGCTCGAGCTGGAGGGTGAGCTCAGCCTCGTCTACCTCCGCGGCGAGCTCGCCCACGCGGTCCGCAAGCAGCCGGCCGCGGGCGACTTCCGCGTCCAGAAGGTCCACGGCGGCCGCTACGAGGCCGTGGACGCCGACGAGGACTCGATCGGCGTGGGAGAGGACGCGTTCGCCCGCCTGCGCCGAGTCACGGGGGCCCACCGAGACCCCCTCTACGCGCGTGTGGACCTCGTGCGCGACGAGCACGGTGAGCCCTGCGTGATCGAGGTGGAGCTGATCGAGCCGAGCCTCTTCCTCGAGCTTCTCGGCGACGAGGCCGCGGACCGCTTCGCCGCCCTGCTCACGGATTGATCCCTCTAGGGTTGGGCCGCACGGGGAGCGAGGAGGAGAGTTGAGCTACAAGAGCAAGCGGCCAGACGTTCAGATCCCGGACGCGACGGTTCCCGAGCACGTGCTGGGCGGAGCGCGGGAGCGCGGCGGCCTTCCAGCGCTGATCGATGGACCGAGCGGCGAAGTCATCACCTACGCGGAGCTTGCCGGCGCGGTGGACGCCCTCGCGGCGGGCCTGCAGGGCGAGGGGATCGCGAAGGGCGACGTGGTCGCGCTGGTCGGCGGCAACAGCACCGAGTGGGCGATCGCCTACCACGCGATCCTGCGTGCCGGCGCCGTGGTCACCCCGATCAATCCCCTGCTGACGCCGGACGAGGTCGGCAAGCAGCTCTCGGACTCGAAGTCGAAGGCCGTGATCGCGATGGACCGGCTGGTCGAGCCGCTGGGACCGGCGGCCGAGCAGGCGGGAGCGGAGTGGGTGCGCCCGCTGGAGCGCGGAGCGGAGGGGAGCGTCTTCGAGCTGTCGGCCGAGGGCACCGAGCCGGAAGACCCCGGGATCACCCCGGACGACCTCGCCGTGCTGCCGTACTCGAGCGGGACCACTGGGGTGATGAAGGGCGTGATGCTCTCGCACCGCAACCTCGTCGCCAACATCGAGCAGCTCCAGGACGGGCTCACGCTGGGCGAGGACGACACCCTGGTCGGTGTGCTGCCGTTCTTCCACATCTACGGCCAGACGGTCGTCCTCAACCAGGGCCTCGCCAAGGGCGCCACGATCGTGACGATGCCCCGCTTCGACCTCGACGGCCTGCTCGACGTCGTCGAGGGACACAGGGCGACCCTCCTGCACGTGGCGCCGCCCGTGATCCTCGCGTTCGCGACCGCGCCCCAGGTCGAGGACCGCGACTTCTCCAGCCTGCGGATCGTGATCTCAGGCGCCGCCCCCCTCGACGAGGACCTGGCCGGCCGGGCCGAGGCCCGGATCGGCACGCCGATCCGCCAGGGCTACGGGATGACGGAGCTCAGCCCCGTCTCCCACAAGACCCGCGTGGACGACGCGGCCGAGACCCCGCCCGGGAGCGTCGGCCCGCTGGTTCCGAACACCGAGGCGCGGCTGGTGGACCCGGACACCGGGGAGGACGCGCCCGAGGGCGGCGAGGGCGAGATCTGGATCCGCGGCCCTCAGGTGATGCTCGGCTACCTCGGCAGGCCCGAAGCGACGGCGGAGACGATCACCGAGGACGGCTGGCTGCGGACGGGAGACATCGCGCGCATCGACGACGGCGGCTACGCCTTCATCGTGGACCGGCTCAAGGAGCTGATCAAGTACAAGGGCTACCAGGTGCCGCCGGCCGAGCTGGAGGCGGTGCTGGTCTCCCACCCCAAGGTGAGGGACGCCGGCGTGATCGGCATCCCGCACGAGGGCGGCGACGAGTATCCGAAGGCCTGCGTGGTCTGCGAAGGCGAGCTGGACGCCGACGAGGTGATGGCCTACGTGGCCGAGCGCGTGGCGCCGTACAAGAAGATCCGCGAGGTCGAGTTCGTCGAGGAGGTCCCCAAGTCGGCCTCCGGCAAGATCCTGCGCCGCGTGCTGAGGGAGCAACACGGCGCCGCGTGAGCGGCGCCTTGGTGCGAAGGGGGTGGAACACGGCCGCGTGAGCGGCTTCTCGGCTTAGTCTGAGCCCTCGAGCTCGACGACCGTCCCGGCCTCCGGGTCCACCTTCCCGTCCAGCAGCTCCAGGTAGACGCGCCGGATCTCGTCCTCGCTCGAGATCCTCTCGACGCGCAGCCACCCCGAGGCCCACTCGGCGAAGGGCCGCCACGCCGCGGCGACGTTCTCGTCCAGCTTCGCGGTGCCCCAGTCGGCGCCGCGCTTGCGGATGCGGTCGGGGGCGAAGAAGAAGACCGGCTTCGGGCCGGTCAGCTCGCCTGCCGCCGCGCCGAGCTGATCGTGATGGGTCGCGCCGACCGCGGCGCTGTGCGCGAGCCGGTCGCCGTAGCGGTTGTGCACCGCCGCGCGGATGCCTCCATCGCCGGAGATGTCCACGTAGACGGCCCGGTCGCCCGGCAGGGAGTCGATCTCGTCGTAGGCGACGACGGAGTCGTAGACCGCCAAGCCCTCCACGAACTCCCGGTTGCCGGCCGAGGTGAGCCCGGCCACCTCGACGCCCTCCCGCTGGGCCAGCAGGTACGCGGCGATGATCGCCGTCTTCGACGACGCGCTCGAGATCACGATCGTGTCCGCGCCGAAGAAGTCCTCGTCGTCGAGGAAGTCGTCGATCAGGAATGAGGTGTAGAAGAGCGGCCAGAAGAGGATCTGCTCGTCCTCGCGGTCGGCGTCGTAGACGGGGTCGCCCGTGACGTCGCGATAGCCCTGGTAGGCGGAGGGCAGCGCGGCCCGATGTGGAGCGGCGTCAATGAATCCCTTGCCGTCCACGCGGTCGGGCACGACCAGCAGGTGGCTCGAGCAAGGGAGGTAGCCGTAGACGCGCACGCCCTCCTCCAGCTCCGGGTGGCGGGAATCGGCGACGTGCGCGTAGCCCCAGACGTTGAGGCGCCCCCACTCGGGCTCGGAGGCAGGGAAGAAGTCCCAGTAGCTCATCGCCTCGCCGAAGACGGCGTAGGTGACGTTGTTGGAGGTCAGCCCGAAGGACTCGATGCGCAGCAGCGCCTCGCCGTCGCCGGGGACAGGCGGCTCGGCGTGCACGAAGCGGCTTTCGTGCAGGTCGTCGCGGCGCAGCTCGAAGTCCACGCCGCGAACCCTACGCGCTCGGGGCCGAGGCGCGCCCGAGGCCGTGGGCGCGCTTCTGCTCGAAGAGCGCCGCGTCGGCGCGGTGGAGCATCTCGTCGGCGCTCTCATCGGGGGCGAGCTGGGCCACGCCGAAGCTGAGGCCGATCGCCTCGCCGTTCGGCAGCCGCGGTCCGCCGGCGAGGACCTCGCGCACGCGCTCGCCGACCTCCGCGGCGCCGTCGCGCGGGGAGTCCGGCAGCAGCAGGGCGAACTCGTCGCCGCCCCAGCGGAAGCACGAGTCGGGTAGGCGCAGGGTGGACAGAAGCGCCTCAGCCGTCGCCTGCAGCGCGCGGTCGCCCTCCAGGTGCCCGAAGCGGTCGTTGATGGACTTGAAGCGGTCGAGGTCGATCACGACGACGCTGACCGGGGCGCCGCTGCGGCGGCTGCGGGCGATCTCCCGCTCCAGGGCCTCGTCGAAGGAGCGCCGGTTGCCGAGGCCGGTCAGGTCGTCGCGGCGCGCGAGCCGGTTGGCCGCCTCTCCCTCCGAGAGCAGCACGAGCCGCTGGTCGCGGACGGCGCCCATCACGGCCATCGTGATCAGCGCCAGCATCCAGATGAACGCCGCCTCCAGGCCCATCTCGGCAGCGTCCTCTCCGTTCCACCCGTTGTAGGCGAGCGGAAGGAAGAGGGCGAGGGTGATGGCGCCGAGCAGCGTCAACGCTCGGCGCGGCGGGTGGATGGCGGGCGGCAGCACGCCGGGGCCGAGGTAGAGCAGGTGGTAGGGGGTGTCCTGCCCGCCGGCGAGCCAGGTGACCGCCGCCACCTGCGCCACGCCCACGTAGGTGATCGCGAGCATGCCGTTGAAGCCGACCGTCGAGCCGGCCCTCAGGAGCAGATAAGCGGTGACGAGGTTGATCGCGCCGATGCCCACGGCCACGATCCAGCCGGCCTGGCCGATCGCCTCGGTCGGCGGCGACGCCGAGGGCGAGCGGCACGGCGATCGCCGCCATCGCCAGGCACATCACCCCGCCGATGTGGCGGGGCTCGTCGAGCAACACCCCCGAGTAGGGGTGCTCCCGCGCCGCGAAGAGCGAGCGCATCGTGGCCAGGCTGAAGGTCTCCGCGGGCTGCACCGCGGAGCTCTCGCGAAGCAGGCGGTGTGGCTGCGGCGCGGTTCCGTCCGGCTCGCTCGGGCTCACACCGCCGATTATCCACGCGCGTCCGGCGCGGCCGTCTCCTAGAGTCCGGCCATGGCCCCGGACCGCGCCGCGCCCCTCGTCGAGCTGCGCGGCGTCGCGCGGCGCTACGACATGGGCGAGCTGACCGTGACGGCGCTGGAGGGGGCGGACCTGACCCTGGAGCGGGGCGAGTTCGCGGTGGTGCTCGGCCCCTCCGGAAGCGGCAAGACCACGCTCCTGAACATGATCGGCGCCCTGGACTCCCCGACCGAGGGCGCCGTCGCGATCGCCGGCCGGGACATCACGAGCGCCGACCGCTCCGAGCTCTTCCGCATCCGGCGCCACGAGATCAGCTTCATCTTCCAGACGTTCAACCTGTTCCCGGCGCTGACGGCGCTCGAGAACGTCGAGTTCGGCGCGGAGGTGGCGGGGCACGAGAGCCCGCGCGACGCAGCCCGGACGACGCTCGAGCGCGTCGGGCTCGGGGGGCGGATCGAGCACTTCCCGCACGAGCTCTCGGGCGGCGAGCAGCAGCGCGTTGCGATCGCGCGGGCCCTGGCCGGCGGCAACCCGATTCTGCTCGCCGACGAGCCCACCGGCGAGCTCGACTTCCAGACCGGCGTGCAGATCCTCGACCTGCTCCACGAGCAGACGCACGAGCAGGGCACCGCGGTCCTGATCGTCACCCACAACCGCGAGATCGCGCGCGTGGCCCACCGTGTGATCGAGCTGTCGAGCGGCCGGATCGTCTCCGACGCGCCCAACCCGGAGGGGCCGGTGGACGTCTCCGAGCTGCGCTGGTAGATGCGCCGGGCCGGCTTCTGGCTGCGGTGGTCGTGGCGGGACCTGCGGCGGCGCTGGGTCCTGGTCGGCGCGATCGCGATCGTGCTGGCGATCGGCACCGGCCTCTACTCCGGCCTCGGGAGCATCGAGAACTGGCGCAAGGACTCGAACGACGCCAGCTTCGCCTTCCTCAACGCCCACGACCTCGAGATCGCCCTCACCGAGGGCTCGCTGGCGCGGCCCGGCGAGCTGCGCGCCCTGGCGGAGTCGATCCCGGCCGCCGGCTCCATCGCGCGCGCCGAGGAGCGCCTGGCCGTGCCGACCCAGGTCGAGATCGAGCGCCCGGGGGACGATCCCCTGCTCGCCTCCGCGGAGCTGGTCGGGACCGACCTGCGGGAACCGGACCCGATAGACGGCTACTCGGCCGAGCAGGGCCGGAACCTCGGCCCGGCCGACGAGGGCGAGAGCACCGCCCTGCTCGAGACGCTCTACGGGACGCTCCACGACCTGCCCTCCGAGGGCTCGCTGCGCGTGGCGGGCGGGGAGAGGCTCGACTACGTCGGCCTCGGCACGTCCCCCGAGTACTTCCTCGTCACCCGCCCCGGGGGCGGGGACTTCGGCGGCAGCGAGGCGAGCTTCGCGGTCCTCTTCACCTCCCTGGCGACGGCCCAGCGCCTCGCCGGCGGCGAGCCTGCGGTCAACGACGTCGTCATCTCGCTGCGCGAGGGCGCCGACGCTGCTGTTGTGCAGGCCCAGCTCGAGGACGCCGTCGCCCGCAGCGAACTCGGTGCGGACGTGACGGCGCTCGACGACGAGCCGGCGCACCGCATCCTCTACCAGGACGCCGAGGGGGACCAGCAGCTCTTCAACATCTTCGCCCTGCTGATCCTCGCCGGCGCCTCCTTCGCCGCCTTCAACCTCGCGACTCGCATCGTCGAGGCGCAGCGGCGGGAGATCGGCGTCGGGATGGCGCTCGGAGTGCCGCCCCGCGAGCTCGCGATCCGGCCGCTGCTGCTCGGCGCCGAGATCGCGCTCGCCGGCGTCGTCTTCGGGCTGCTGTTCGGGCTGGCGATGGGCTCGGTCTTCCGAGGGGCGCTCGAGGACCTGCTGCCGCTGCCGGTGATGCGGACCCCGTTCGAGCCCGAGGTCTTCGTCCGCGGGGCGATCATCGGCTTCCTGCTGCCGTTCGCCGCGACCGCGATACCCGTGTGGCGGGGGCTGCGGGTGACCCCGATCGAGGCGATCCGGGTGGGCTTCCGCTCGGCTAAGTCGAGCGGCCTCGCGTCGGTCGGCAAGCGGCTCCACCTGCCCGGCTCGGCGCTCGCGCAGATGCCGCTCCGCAACCTGCTGCGGGCTCCGCGGCGGACCGTGCTGACCGTGCTCGGCATCGGGGCGGTGGTGACGGTGGTCGTCGCCTTCGTCGGCATGATCGACTCCTTCCTCGCGACGGTGGACGACTCCGAGCGCGAGACCGCCGGTGACGTCCCCGAGCGGATCATCGTCAGCCTCGACGGCTTCCACGCCGAGGACTCCACACTGGTCGAGCAGGTGCGCTCCTCGCCGCTGGTCGCAAGCTCGGCCCCCACCCTGACCCTGCCCGGCAAGCTGGCAACCGGCGAGGACGACTTCGACGCCCTGATCGGGACCGTTGATCGCGCCGATCCGATCTGGCGGCCGAGCACGGCCGCCGGCCCCGGGCTGGAGGAGGAGCCGGACGGCATCCTGATCTCCGAGAAGGCCGCGGAGGACCTCGGCGTCGGTGTGGGCGACGAGGTCGAGCTCACGCACCCCCAGGGGCTCGCCGGAGGGGTCGTCGGAGAGGCGACGACCCCGATCAGGGTCGCCGGCCTGCACCCCAATCCATTCCGCAGCTACGCCTACGTCAGCTCCGGGCGGGCGGCCGCGATGGGCTTGGCGGGCCAGACGAACTCCATCGACGTGCTGCCGGCGGAAGGCGCCTCGGAGGACGACGTCAAGCGCGCGCTGTTCGGGCTCCGCGGCGTCGCCGGGGTCGAGCGAGCGACGGCGAGCAGCGAGTTCGTGCGGGAGCGGATCAACGACTTCGTCGGCATCTTCCGCATCGTCGAGCTGTTCGCCCTGGTGCTCGCGATCCTGATCGCCTTCAACTCGACCAGCATCAACATCGACGAGCGCGCCCGCGAGAACGCGACGATGGAGGCCTTCGGCGTGCCCGTCTCGGGTGTGGTCACCCTCTCGGTCGTGGAGGCCGCCCTGGTCGGCCTGCTGGGGACGGTGGTCGGCCTCGGGCTCGGCGCCCTCGTGCTCCAGTGGGTGCTGAAGGTGACGCTGCCGAACACCCTGCCCGACCTCGGGGTCAACGCCTCGATCACCCTCGGCTCGCTCGGCATTGCGGCCCTCGTCGGGATCGCCGCGTCCGTGCTCGCCCCGCTGCTCACCGCCCGGCGCCTGCGCCGGATGGACATCCCCTCGACGCTGCGCGTGGTGGAGTAGGGCGCGCTCTGGCAGGCTTTCGCGCGTGAACGAGGAGAGCGAGCGTCTCGGGGAGCTGCGCGAGCGCAAGGCCGCGACCCGGGACGAGGCCCGCCCCGAGGCCGTCGAGCGCCGCCACGCGGCCGGCGGCCGCACCGCGCGGGAGAACGTCGCCGACCTGGTGGATGAGGGCAGCTTCGTCGAGTACGGCGCTCTGGCGATCGCGGCGCAGCGCCGTCGGCGCGAGCTGCGCGACCTGATCGAGCGCACCCCAGCAGACGGGCTCGTCGCCGGGACGGCACGGATCAACGGGGACCTGTTCGGGCCCGAGCGCAGCGCTTGCGCCGTGCTCTCCTACGACTACACGGTGCTGGCCGGCACCCAGGGGGCGCTCGGTCACCGCAAGAAGGACCGCCTCTTCGAGCTGATCGAGCGCATGCGCCTGCCCACCGTGTTCTTCGCCGAGGGCGGGGGAGGGCGGCCCGGCGACACGGACTACCCCGTCGTCTCGGCGCTCGACACCCGGGCCTTCGCGCTCTGGGCCCGCCTCTCGGGCCTGGTGCCGCGGATCTCGGTCGTCTCGGGCAACTGCTTCGCGGGCAACGCCGTGATCGCCGGCTGCTCCGACCTGATCGTCGCGACCGCGAACAGCTCGATCGGGATGGGCGGCCCGCGATGATCGAGGGCGGCGGCCTCGGCGCCGTGGCCCCGGAGGACGTCGGGCCGCTCTCCGTCCAGGGCCCGAACGGCGTCGTGGACGTCGAGGTAGCCGACGAGGCCGAGGCGACCGCGGCCGCGAAGAAGCTGCTCGCCTACTTCCAGGGCGCCACGGAGCCGGGCCGCGTGCCCGACCAGGAGCGCCTGCGCGAGATCGTGCCGGAGCGCCGCCGCCGCGCCTACGAGGTCGAGCCGGTCATCACCACGCTGTGCGACGAGGGATCGGTCACCTTCCTGCGTTCCCGCTTCGCCCCAGAGATGGTCACCGCCCTCGCTCGCATCGAGGGCCGCCCGCTGGGGATCGTCGCCAACAACACGACGCGCATGGCGGGCGCGATCACCTCGGACGGCGCCGACAAGGCCGCCCGCCACATGCAGCTCTGCGACGCCTTCGGCCTGCCGGTCCTCTCCCTGGTGGACACGCCGGGGATGATGGTCGGCCCCGAGGCGGAGGCGACGGGCCTCGTCCGCCACTGCTCGCGCCTGCTCGTCACGGGCGCGGCGCTGCGCGTCCCGCTCGTCGCCGTCATCCTGCGCCGCGGCTACGGCCTCGGCGCCCAGGCGATGGTCGCCGGCAGCCTCCACGAGCCGCTGCTCACGGTCGCCTGGCCCGGCGCCGAGCTCGGCCCGATGGGCCTCGAGGGAGCCGTCCGCCTCGGCTTCCGCCGCGAGCTGGAGGAGATCGCCGACGAGAAGGAGCGGGAGCGGCGCGTGCGCGAGCTGACCGTGATGGCCGAGGAGAACGCCAAGGCGATCAACGCCGCCACGCTGTTCGAGCTCGACGACGTGATCGACCCGGCCGAGACCCGCGGCCTGGTCGCATCGACCCTGGAGGCGGCGGCCGGCACGGACGCCCCGCTCGGCCACCGCCCCGTAGACACCTGGTAGCCCTCCGAAGCGGCAAGACCGCTTTGGGACGTCTACCGACCCTATGGCCTCAGCAGACGTCCCATGTTGCACGCTCTGCGATGAGTTCCGGGTCGCGGCGGGGTCTCATGAGCGAACCCGATGAAAGGAGCTGGAGATGCGAGAGCTGGTCGTCAACACGTTCGTCACGCTCGACGGCGTCATGCAGGCGCCCGGCGGCCCCGAGGAGGACCCGAGCGGAGGCTTCGAGCACGGCGGCTGGTCTGCCGGCTACTGGGATGACCAGATCGAGCAGTCGATGGGCGAGTTCATGGGCAAGCCCTTCGACCTCGTCCTCGGCCGCAAGACCTACGAGATCTTCGCCGCCCACTGGCCGAACCAGAGCGACGACGACCTCGGCGCCAAGGCGCTGAACAGCGCGACCAAGAACGTCGCCTCGACCACGCTCACCGAGCTCGGCTGGGAGAACTCGCGGCTGATCGAGCCGGACGTCCCCAGCGGGCGTGCGGGCGCTGAAGGAGCAGGACGGGCCCGAGCTGCAGGTCCACGGCAGCGCCGACCTGATCCAGACGCTGCTCGAGCACGACCTGATCGACGAGATCCGCGTCCTGATCTACCCGGTCGTCCTCGGCAGCGGCAAGCGGCTGTTCGACCGCGGCGCGGTCCCGGGCGGCCTGGAGCTGGTGCGCTCCGACGTCAGCCCCTCGGGGGTCGTCATGGCCACCTATCGCACGGGCGCCGAGATCAGATACGGCTCGTTCGCGGCGGAGGACCCGAGCGACGAGGAGCTGGCCCGCCGCGAGAAGCAGCAGGGCTAGCGCTCGCGCAGCCAGGCCTCGACGGCGCGGGCGCAGCGGCGGCCGTCGGCGATGGCGGTGACGATCAGGGAGGCGCCCACGCGGGCGTCTCCCGACGCGAAGACGCTCTCCTCGGAGGTCGAGAAGACCGGCGCCTTGACGTTGCCGCGGGAGTCGAGCTCGAGGCCGAGCTCGCCGATGGGGCCGTCGTGCTCGGGGTGGGTGAAGCCGATCGCGATCAGGACGAGGTCGGCGGGGATGATCAGCTCGGAGCCGGGAACGGGCTGCAGGGTGCGGGACGAGTCGCCCGTTACCTCGCGCGCGTGGAGGAGCTGCACGCTGCCGTCGCCCTCGAGCTCGGTGACCTGGCGGGCGAAGCTGCGCTGGCCGCCCTCGTCGAGGGCGTAGGTGGTCGCGAGGCGGCGCGGCGGCTCGGGCCACGGGGTGTGCTCGTAGCGGCCCGTGACGGGGACCTCGGGGTAGACGTCGAGCAGCAGCGCCGAGGTGCAGCCCTCCCGCATCGCGTTGGAGATGCAGTCCATGCCGGTGTCGCCGCCGCCGATCACGACGACCCGCTTGCCGGCAGCGGTGATCTCGCGCTCGGGCTCGCGGGAGGGCCGGCCCTCCTGCTTCGCGACCCAGCGGTTGCGCTGGTACAGGTAGTCCATCGCGAAGTGGACGCCGTCGAGCTCGCGGCCGGGGACTTCGAGGTCGCGCTCGACCCGCGAGCCGACGGCGAGGACGATCGCGTCGTGGCGCTCGCTCAGCTCCTTGGCGCTGACGTCGGTGCCGACCTCGGTGTCATAGACGAACTCGATGCCCTCGGCGGCGAGGATGTCCACGCGGCGGTCCACGATCCACTTCTCGAGCTTGGCGTCGGGGACGCCGAAGCGGACGAGCCCGCCGGGGCCCTCGTCGCGCTCGTAGACCGTGACGTGATGGCCGACCTGGTTCAGCTCTGCGGCGGCGGCGAGCCCGGCGGGGCCGGAGCCGATCACGCCCACCGACCTACCGGTTCGCGTCTCGGGCGGGTTGGGGACGACCCAGCCCTCCTCGAAGGCGCGCTCGATGATCGCCCACTCGATCTGCTTGATCATCACCGGGTCGTCGTTGATGTCGAGAACGCAGGCGGACTCGCAGGGGGCGGGGCAGACGAGGCCAGTGAACTCGGGGAAGTTGTTCGTGGCGTGGAGCTGGTCGATCGCTTCGCGCCACTGGCCCGTGCGAACGAGGTCGTTCCAGTCGGGGATCAAGTTGCCGAGCGGGCAGCCGTTGTTGCAGAAGGGGACGCCGCAGTCCATGCAGCGGCTCGCCTGCGCGCGCAGCTCGGCCTCAGGAAGGGTCCCGTAGATCTCGTCGTAATCCCGGACCCGGACGGCGGGATCGCGCTCCGGCGGGGCGGCCCGGCGGGCCTTGAGGAAGCCGCGGGGGTCGGGCACTAGTGCCCCGTCCGGGAACGTTCGCCAGGAAATGACGCAGTCTGGTGGTGATCCGGGCCAGTCATTTCCGGTGAGATGTTTCTGGACGGGGCACTAGGCGATCGCTTGCTTCGACGCGGCGAGCCGCTCGGCGAGCACCGCCTTGTACTGGCGCGACATCACGCGGGTGAACTGCGGAGCCGTGGTCTCCCAGTTCGCGAGCATCCGCTCGGCCAGGGCCGAGCCCGTGCGCCGCTGGTGCTCGAGGACCAGCTCGCGGAGCTGCTCGACGTCATCCGGCTCCAGCTCCTCGAGGTCCACCAGCTCGTGGTTAGCGTTGCGCTGCAGGCGGCCGTCAGGGTCGAAGACGTAGGCGACCCCGCCGCTCATCCCAGCGGCGAAGTTGTCACCCGTCGGGCCGAGCACCGCGACGCGGCCGCCGGTCATGTACTCGCACCCGTGGTCGCCGATGCCCTCGACGACGGCGTCGGCGCCTGAGTTCCGGACCGCGAAGCGCTCGCCGGTGATCCCGCGGAAGAACGCCTTGCCGCTGGTGGCGCCGTAGAGGCAGACGTTGCCGGCGATCACGTTGCGCTCGGCCTCGAAGGGGACGGCCTCGGGCGGGCGCACCGCCAGCACGCCTCCCGAGAGGCCCTTGCCCGCGTAGTCGTTGACCTGACCCGCCAGGTCGATCGTGACGCCGGGGGCGAGCCAGGCCCCGCAGCTCTGACCGATCGAGCCCTTGAGGCAGAGCCGGATCGTGTCCTCGGGCAGGCCCTCGGGGCCGTGGCGGCGGACGAGCGCGTGCGAGGTGAGCCCGCCGACGGCGCGGTCCACGTTGCCCACGCTGCGCTCGATGCGAACCTCGTCGCCCAACTCGATCGCCGGCAGCGCCTCCGGCAGGATCTCGCGGATCTCGAAGGTCTGCTGGAGCACGTCGGTCACGGCGACCTCGTCGGAATGCCGGCGGAGCGGGCTCGAGCCCTCTGGCGGCTCGGGCACGTGCAGCAGCGGCGCGAGGTCGAGTTTGGCCGCCTTCGGGTGGCGGACGTCCGGGTCCTGCTCGAGCAGGTCGGTGCGGCCGATCAGGTCCTCGATCCGCTCGACCCCGAGCGAGGCCATGATCCGGCGGGCCTCCTCGGCGACCTGGACCATGTAGGTGACGACGTTCTCCGGCGTGCCTGCGAAGCGGGCGCGCAGCTCCGGGTCCTGGGTCGCGATGCCGACCGGGCACGTGTTCAGGTGGCAGACGCGCATCATGATGCAGCCGGTCGCGATCAGGGGGGCGGTGGAGAGCCCGAACTCGTCGGCGCCGAGGATCGCGGCGACGACGACGTCGCGGCCCGTGCGCATCTGGCCGTCGGCCTGGAGGACCACGCGCGGGCGCAGCCCCGACTCGATCAGCGCCTGCTGGGTCTCGGCGAGGCCGAGCTCCCAGGGAATGCCGGCGGCCTGCAGGCTGGAGAGGGGGGAGGCTCCGGTGCCGCCGTCGTGGCCGGCGATCACGATGTGGTCGGCCCCCGCCTTGGCGACCCCGGCGGCGATCGTGCCGACCCCGGACTCGGCCGCGAGCTTGACTGAGACGCCGGCGCTCGGGTTGGCCGTCCTCAGATCGTAGATGAGCTGCTTCAGGTCCTCGATCGAGTAGATGTCGTGGTGGGGCGGGGGCGAGATCAGCTCTACCCCCGGCGTGCCGTGGCGCAGCTCGGCGATGTAGTCGTCGATCTTGTGGCCCGGGAGCTGGCCGCCCTCGCCGGGTTTCGCGCCCTGCGCGATCTTGATCTGGAGCTGGTCGGCGTGCAGCAGGAAGTCCACGTCCACGCCGAAGCGGCCGGACGCCACCTGGCGGATCTTGGACTGGCGCTCGTCGCCGTTGGGGTCGGGCGTGTTGCGGCGGCGGTCCTCGCCGCCCTCGCCGCTGTTCGACTTGCCGCCGATGCGGTTCATCGCGATCGCGAGCGTCTCGTGCGCCTCGGGGGAGAGGGCGCCGAGGCTCATCGCCCCGGTGGTGAAGCGGGTGAGGACCTCCGCGGCGGGCTCGACGTCGCCGAGCGGGGCAGCCTTGCGAGCCTCGCGGAGGCGGAAGAGGCCCCGCAGCAGCCCGCGCGATGCGTTCTCATCGTTGACCAGCCGGCTGAACTCCTCGTAGGAAGGCCGCACCTCGGCGCCGTCGGGAGAGTCGCCGTTGACCCCGATGCCCGGCTCGCGCGCCGCGCGCTGGAGGCTCGCGATCGTCGCCGGCTCCCACATGTGGAACTCGCCGTCGCGGCGCCACTGGTAGACGCCGCCCTGCGGCAGCAGCTTTTCATGGGCGGCGGCGAGCCTGGCCTCCTCGACGTGGGCGGGCAGCGACAGGCCGTGCGCCTCGGGGTAGGCGCGGGCGTGGCGCTCCAGGGCCTCCTGCGCGAGGTCCGCGAGGTCGATGCCGCCGATCCGCGAGGGGGTGCCGGTGAAGTGGCGCTCGACCATCTCCGTGTCCAGCCCGACGGCCTCGAAGATCTGGGCGCTGCGGTACGAGGCGATCGAGGAGATGCCGATCTTCGACATCGTCTTCAGCAGCCCCTTGGCGAGGCCCTGCATGCTGCGCCTGCGGGCCTCGGTCGCGCTCAGCCCCTTCTCCAGGGCGGCGCGGCCGTGCATGTCGTCGAGGGACTCGAGCATCAGGTACGGGTTGATCGCGCTGGCGCCATAGCCGATCAGCGCCGCCATGTGGTGCACCTCGCGCGGCTCGCCGGACTCGACGATCAGCGCCGCCTTCAGCCGGGTCCCCTCGCGCACCAGGTGGTGGTTGACCGCGGAGGTCGCCAGCAGCGCGGGGATCGGCACGCGCTCGGGCCCGACCGAGCGGTCGCTGAGGATGAGCTGGGTCGCGCCCGCGGCGATCAGCTCGCTGGCCTCGGCGCAGATGCGCTCGATCGCGGCCTCGAGCCCGGCCTCCCCCTCGGCCTGCGGCCAGGTGATGTCGATCGTCTCCGAGCGCAGGATCGGATGCGAGATCTGCCGGAGGCGCTCGAGGTCGTGATCGGAGAGCAGGGGGTGGTCGAGGACCACCTGGTGGGCGTACTCGCGGGAGGAGTCGAGCAGGTTGCCCTGGGGGCCGATCGCGGTGGTGAGGCTCATCACGATGTGCTCGCGCACCGAGTCGATCGCCGGGTTCGTCACCTGCGCGAAGCGCTGCTTGAAGTAGGAGAAGAGCGATGGCTCCCGCTCGGAGAGAACCGCCAGGGCGACGTCGTTGCCCATCGAGCCCGTCGGCTCCCGTGCGTCGCGCGCCAGCGGGGCCATCAGCACCCGCAGGTCCTCCTGCGAGTAGCCGAAGGAGAGCTGGCGCTCGACCAGCGTCCGGGTCAGCTCGTCCGAGTACTCGGGCATCTCCGGCTCGGGCAGGTCACGGAGGCCGAAGGCGGCGCTCGTGAACCAGTCCCCCCAGGGCTGGGAGCGGGCGACCTCCATCTCGGCCTCGCGGTCGTCGAGGATGCGGCCGCTCTCCAGGTCCACCAGGAAGAGGTGGCCGGCCTGGACGCGGCCGCGGCGCACCACCTGGCTCGGCTCGGCGCTGAACGTGCCGGCCTCGGAGCTGAGGGCGAGCCAGCCGTCGTCGGTGACCGAGTAGCGGCTGGGGCGCAGGCCGTTGCGGTCGAGGGTGGCCCCGAGCAGGCGGCCGTCGGAGAAGACGATCGAGGCGGGGCCGTCCCAGGGCTCCATCAGCAGCGAGTGGAAGCGGTAGAAGCTGGCCAGCTCGGAGGGCAGCTCCCGGTTCTCGTAGGCCATCGGGATCATCATCATCAGCGCGTGGGGCAGCTCCCGCCCGGCGAGGCAGAGCAGCTCCAGGGCCCGGTCGAAGGCCGCCGAGTCCGAGGCCCTGCGGTGGATCAGCGGCAGGCAGCGTTCGAGGTCGGCGCCCAGCTCGGGCCAGTCGAGGGTGGACTCGCGGGCCCGGATCCAGTTCGTGTTGCCGAGCACCGTGTTGATCTCGCCGTTGTGGGCGATCATGCGCAGCGGCTGGGCCAGCTCCCAGGACGGTGCGGTGTTGGTCGAGAAGCGCGAGTGGACGATCGCGAAGACGCTGACCAGCTCCGGGTCGCGCAGGTCGGCGTAGAAGCGCGAGAGCTGCGGCGCGGTGAGCATCCCCTTGTAGACGAGCGTGCGCGAGGAGAAGCTCGGGAACGTCACGTCCTTGCCCAGCTCGATCTCGGCGACGCGGCGGATCAGGAAGAGCTTGCGCTCGAAGTCGCCCTGGTCGGCCACCTCGGGGCCGGCGCCGACGAGGAGCTGGCGGATGCGCGGCGTCGAAGGCTGCGCCAGCGCCCCGGGCACCGACTCGTCCACGGGCACGTCGCGCCAGCCGAGCGGCCGCTGGCCCTCCGCGGCGACCAGCTCCTCGATCCGCCGCTGGACCTCTCCTGCTCGCTTGTCGTCGCGGGGGAGGAAGGCGACGGCGACCGCCATCTCGCCCGCCTCCGGCATCTCGCCGGCCTCGATCCCGAAGTCGGCGGCGCGGGCCGCGAAGAAGTCGTGGGGCAGCCCCAGCAGGATCCCGGCGCCGTCGCCGGTGTTCTCGTCGGCCCCGGAGGCGCCGCGGTGCTCGAGGCGGTCGAGCGCGGTGAGCCCGCGCTCGATCACCTCGTGGATCGGCCCGCCATCGAGGCGTGCGACGCAGGCGACGCCGCAGCCGTCGCGGGCGTCCTCGGGACGGGTGAGGCCGCGCGGGGCGGTCGCTGTCGCGGCTATGTGGAACGAGGCGGTCATTGTTCAGAGAGATACGTCTTCCCGAGGGGCCGCGGGGCCCTGCGCGAGGCTCCGCGGGCGCCGGCCGCGGGGCGGAACCACATGAACCCCATGAATTGTCCCACACGAGAAGGGCCGGGATACGCCCGGCCCTCTCCGAAATCTGCGGCGGAGCCTCAGCATCCCCCGCGTTTGCGTCGCAACCCCGTATCCCGCAGGGCGAGCCCGAGGAGATGCGGGTGGATGTCAGCGGATGAACAGCATCTCGCTGTACTTCGGCAGCGGCCAGAGGTCGTCGGGCACGACCTTCTCCAGCTTGTCGGCCACCTCGCGCACCTCGGACATCTTCGCGAGCTGGTTGTCGCGCGCGTAGATCGCGAGGTCGAGGCCCTCGACGCCGTCGGGGTACACGTTGGCCTCCCGCAGGCCCGGCGAGCGAGGACACCAGCGACTCGGTCAGCCCCCGCACCTCGGCCTCGATCTCCTCGATGCCCGACTCGTCGCAGAGCTCGAGGTAGCGCATCGCGGCCGGGAGGATCATCGTGCGCGCGATCGAGTCGGCCGTCTCCGCCTCGATGTTCGCCCGGATCGTGTACTGCTCGGTCCAGACCTCGAAGCGCGAGTCCAGCTCGCGCTCGGAGAGCACGTCGTACTTCTCGAATGCGGCGATCGTCGCCGGCGACAGCACCTCGGGCAGGGCGTCCGGGGTGGTGCGCAGGTTCTTCAGCCCGCGCTGCTCGGCCTCCTTGTGCCACTCCTCGGCGTAGTTGTCGCCGTTGAAGCAGACCTGCTTGTTCGCGGTGTAGGTCGCCGCGACCACCTCCTGGACCGCCGCCGCCAGCTCCATGCCGGAGTCCAGCTTCTGCTGGAGGCCGTCGGCCAGGTCGTCGATGGACTCGGCCACGATCGTGTTCAGGACGGTGTTCGGGAACGCGAGCGACATGCTCGACCCGAGGGCCCGGAACTCGAACTTGTTGCCCGTGAAGGCGAACGGCGAGGTCCTGTTGCGGTCGCCGCCGTGGCGGGGGAGGGGCGGGAGCACGTTCGCGCCCAGCTCCATCGTCTCCTTCGGCGTGTGGCCGTCGCCCGAGCCCGACGCGATCGCCTCGAAGGCCTTCGTCAGCTCGTCGCCGAGGAAGATCGAGATGATCGCCGGGGGCGCCTCGTTGGCGCCGAGGCGGTGGTCCTGGTTGATGTTCGCGACCGAGGCGCGGAGCAGCCCCTGGTGGAGGTTGACGGCCTGGATCACCGCCGCGCAGAAGAACATGAAGCTGACGTTGTCCGTCGGGCGTGTCGCCGGGCTCCAGCAGGTTGTGGCCGTGGTCGGTGCCCATCGACCAGTTGTTGTGCTTGCCCGAGCCGTTGACGCCGGCGAAGGGCTTCTCGTGCAGGAGGCAGACGAGCCCGTACTTGCGCGCCACCTTCTGCATGATCTGCATCGTCAGCTGCTGGTGGTCGGAGCCGACGTTCGAGTTCTCGAAGATCGGCGCGATCTCGTACTGGCCGGGAGCGACCTCGTTGTGCCGGGTCTTGATCGGCACGCCGAGCTTCGCCAGCTCGTTCTCGAAGTCCATGATGCAGGCGAGCACGCGCTCCGGGATCGAGCCGAAGTAGTGGTCGTCCAGCTCGTGGCCCTTGGGCGGGTACGCGCCGAAGAGGGTGCGGCCGGTCAGGACCAGGTCGGGACGCGAGTAGTAGTACTGCTCGTCCACGAGGAAGTACTCCTGCTCGGGACCGACCGTGGTGAAGACCCGCTTCGACTGCTCGTCGCCGAGCAGGCGCAGCGCCCGGATCGCGACCTTCGAGAGCGCGTCCATCGAGCGCAGCAGCGGGATCTTCGCGTCGAGTGCCTCGCCCGTCCAGGAGACGAACGCCGTCGGGATGCAGAGCAGGGCGCCGTTCGGGTTCTCGATGATGAAGGCGGGGCTGGTCGGGTCCCAGGCGGTGTAGCCGCGGGCCTCGAAGGTGTCGCGGACGCCCCCCGTCGGGAACGAGGAGGCGTCCGGCTCGCCCTGGATCAGCTCCTTGCCCGAGAAGCCGGCCAGCCAGCGGCCGTCGCGGTCCGGCTCGAAGAACGAGTCGTGCTTCTCCGCCGTGAGGCCCGTGAGCGGCTGGAAGACGTGCGTGTAGTGGGTCGCGCCGCGCTCCAGCGCCCAGTCCTTCATCGCCTCGGCGACGGCGTCGGCGAGGGTGGGGTCGAGGGCCTCGCCGTGCTCGAGCGTCGCCTGAAGCCTCTCGTAGATGTCCTTCGGCAGCCGCTCCTGCTGCACGGAGGGCGAGAAGACGTCGCTCCCGAACGGGTTGTTGGTCTCGTCGGTGAGGTCGACCGTGCCCAGAGAGCCGCCGTTGGGGCTCCACGTGGCCGAAGTTACGTTCTGCGAGCGGGTCTTGAGCATCTTGCGGTCAGCCTCCTGAAATTGCGCGACGACGCGCCCGATCCGGGACGGCGCCGAACAGCGGTTGGGTCACACGGGTAACGCGGCTGGCAGCGTACCCTCGCCGGGCAGATCGTGACTTGTCCAAGTGGACAGAGTTCCGCTGAGCCGATTCGCCCGGCGGTCGGGCACCATCCCGCATCTCCTCGGGCTCGCCCTGCGGGGATGCGGGGCTGCGACGCGGACGTGGGGGCTGCTGAGGCTCCGCCGGGTTACTCGTAGGAGAGCGCCTGGAGCACGTCGAGGCGCGAGGCGCGGCGGGCCGGCCCGATCGCGGCGAGCACGCCCGCCAGCGCGGCGAGGACGAGCAGCACCAGCAGGGTCCCGACGGGGATCGTGAGCGTGAATCCCTCCTCGGCGAGCGGGCGGCTGACGAGCACGGCGAAGATCACCCCGAGCGCCGCCCCCAGGACCGCGCCGATCAGCGCCGTGATCACGGCCTCGTAGCGGACGATGCGCCGCACCTGGCGCCGCGAGGTGCCGACGGCGCGCAGCAGCCCGAGCTCGCGCGTGCGCTCGTGGATCGAGAGCGCCAGCGTGTTGACGATGCCGAACAGCGAGACGATCACCGCCAGGAAGAGCAGGCCGTAGACACCTCCGAGCAGCTGGTTGAGCTGCTCGCCGATCGAGTCCTTCAGCTCCTGCTGGTTCTGCACCTCGACCGTCGGGAAGCCCTGCTCGACGGCCTCCTCGATCTGGCCGCGCACGGCATCGGTGTCCACCCCGTCGCCCAGCCTAACGAGGACGTTCGTGGCGTTGTCGCCCTCGCCGTAGGCGGCCGCGTTCGCGTCGGAGGCCGCGTAGTCGCCGATGAAGTCGGTCTTGTCCTTGAAGGTCCCGGTCACCGTGTAGTCGATCCGCTCGCCCGAAGCCGTGAGGACGGAGAACTCCTCGCCCGTCCTCGAGACCCTTGTCGTCGGCGAAGCCCTCGTCGAGCACGGCGTCGTTCGGGCCCATCTCGGTCAGCAGCTCGTCCGAGCCGCCGTCGCGCCAGTCGAGCTCGAGGACGTCGGCGGCGCCCTCCGTGCCGAGCAGGGTCAGGAAGCCGCCCTTCGAGCCGTCGGGCTTCGCGTACTGCGTGTAGCGCAGGGGCGCGGCGAGCTCGACGCCCTCGATCCCGCCGACGGTGTCCGCCGCTCCCGCGGGGATGTCCGAGAACCCGTCGCTGTTCGCCAGGTAGAGGTCGGCGGTGATCGTCTCGTCGATCGCGTCGTCGATCGAGCCCTTGAGGCCGGCGGCGAAGATCGCCACGAACGAGACCAGCGCCAGCCCGATCATCAGGGCGGATGCGGTTGCCGCTGTGCGGCCCGGGTTGCGGACGGTGTTCTCGTGGGCGATCCGCCCCGGGGTCCCGCGCAGCCGCTCCAGGGGCTTGCCGACCAGCGCGGCCAGGGGCGGCACGAGCCAGGGGCTGAGCAGCGCGACCCCGATGAAGACGATGATCGCCCCGGCGCCGAGGGCGAGCTCGCCGGGGTCGGCGATCCCGAACAGCCCCAGCGCCATCAGCGCGATGCCGAGCAGGGCGAGCACGGTGCCGATGCCCGCGCGGATCCGGTGCTGGCGCGGCGTGGAGAGCACCGCCCCCTCGCGCAGCCCGGCGACGGGCGGAACCCGCGTGGCCCGCAGTGCCGGAAACAGCGCGGAGATCACGGTGATGGTGGTCCCGAGCACGAGCGAGACGATCACGGTCCGGGCGGCGACGACGGTGCCGGTCGCGGGCAGGTCGATCTCGAGCGCCCGGAACAGCGTCTCAAGCACCGACGAGAACCCGATGCCCGCGAGCAGCCCCAGCGCCGAGCCGAGCAGCCCGATCGCGAAGGCCTCCGTCATCACGGAGACGATCAGCTGCCGCCGGTTGGCGCCGAGCGTGCGCAGCATCGCGAACTCGCGGGTGCGCTGGGCGACGGTGATCGAGAACGTGTTGAAGATCAGGAAGGAGGCGACGAAAAGCGCGACCCCGGCGAAGATCAGCAGCGCGGTCTGGAGGAAGCCGATGCCCTCGTCGATGTCCTGCTTCTGCGCCTCGGTGTTCTCCTCGCCGGTCTCCGTCTTGACGCCGTCGGGCAGGGCCGCCTCGAGGTTCGCCTTGAGCCGGTCGGGGCTCGTCCCCGGCTCCGCCGCCACGTTGACCACGTCGAACTTGCCCTGCTTGCCGGTGATCCGCTGCGCCTCCGCGAGGGTGAGGACCGCGAACGTGGCGCCGCCCAGCGATTCGGCGTCGCCGAGCTTGCCGAGCCCGGAGATCGTGTAGTCGCGGGTCCCGGCGCGGCCGGAGAGGGTCACGCGGTCCCCCACCTCGAAGCCCTCGTTCTCGGCCGTGCCGAAGTCGATCACGACCTCGTCGTCGGACTGCGGCGGGCCGCCCTCGTCGTAGGTCAGCGGGTCGAAGCGCTCCAGGCCCGCAGAGAAGGCGAGGTTCGGCGCCCCGCCCACCCCGACGCGCTCCCCGTCCTCCCCGATGATCGCCACGCCCGTGTCGGCGATGGAGCCCTCCGCCTCCTCGACGCCCGGCGTCTTGCGCACCGCGCCGAGCAGCGAAGCGTCGAACGGGGGCAACGAGCCGTCGTCGAACTCGACCACCTCCTTGGTCGAGACCACCGCGTCGATGCCCTCGTTGGACTCCGTGAAGATCTCGTCGAAGGAGCGGTCGATCGTGTCCGTGAGGACGTAGGTCCCGGCGATCATCATCACTCCGAGGACCACGGCGAGAGCCGTGAGGAGGGTGCGCAGGCGCCGGGCCCAGAGGTTGCGCAGTGCGATGGCCGCCATAGCGCGCGGCTACGCGACCTGCTTCATCAGGTCGAGCACGCCCTCGGGGCTGCCCGCCTCGGCGTCCCGCACGATCCGGCCGTCCACCAGGACGAGCACCCGGTCCGCGGTGGCCGCGGCGTTGGCATCGTGGGTGACCATGACGATCGTCTGCCCGAACTCGTCCGCGGCGCGGCGCATCAAGCGTCAGGATCTCCTCGCTCGAGTTCGAGTCGAGATTGCCCGTGGGCTCGTCGGCGAAGAGGACGGCGGGGGAGGAGACGAGGGCGCGGGCGATCGCCACGCGCTGCTGCTGCCCGCCGGAGAGCTCGGCCGGGCGGTGGGAGAGGCGGTCGCGGAGGCCGACTGCGTCTACGAGCTGGTCGAAGCGCTCGCGGTCGGGGTCGCGGCCGGCGAGCGAGAGCGGCAGGAGGATGTTCTCCTCGGCGCTGAGGACCGGCAGCAGGTTGTAGAACTGGAAGACGAAGCCGATCTTGTCGCGGCGCAACTCGGTCAGCTCGCCGTCGTCCAGGCCGGCGAGGTCCACGCCGTCGACGGCCACCGTCCCGGTCGTGGGCCGGTCGAGCCCCGCCAGGATGTGCATCAGCGTGGACTTGCCGGAGCCGGAAGGGCCCATGATCGCCGTGAAGGCGCCGTGCGGGAGGTCCACGCTGACGCCGTCGAGGGCGCGCACGGCGGCGTCGCCCTCGCCGAAGACCCGGGTGACGTCGCGCGCGGTGACGATCGAGGAGTCGCCCATGGCCCCACCCTACGCAATACGCAAACGCGGAAAAGTGTGGTTGCGCACCGAACGCACGATCGTCGATCCTGGGGGGTGTGAGTGACCGGATGCGGCGCCTGCGCGGCGCGTGGGGAGGGCTGGGCGAGCTGGGGACGCCCTCGGCGATGGCCCTGGTGCTCGGCGCGCTCTATCTCGCCGGAGCCGCGCTCGGGGCCTTCTCGCTGCTGCTGCCGCACCCCGCGGACTTCGACACCCCGGTGCTCTGGAGCAATGTCGGACTGGCGTTCGCCGCCGGCGTGGCGATGCTGGCCCTGCACCGCGTGCTTCCGGTCTGGGGCGTCCAGCTCGCCGTACTGGCCGGGACCCTCGTGGTCACGCGAGCGGTGTACTACGGGAACGAGGCGAGCGGCTTCTACACGTTCTGGTACCTCTGGGTCGGCGTCTTCGCTCTGCTCTTCTTCGGCCGGCGCTGGGGCGCCGTCCACCTCGTCGCGGTCGGCGCCGCCTACGGGTGGGCCCTCTGGGTGCTCGACGACTCGACGCCGGTCGCCCGCTGGGCGGTCACCATCGGCAGCATCGCGGTCGTCTCCCTGCTGGTCGGGGCCCTGGCCGAGCGCCTGCGCGGCGAGACGAGGGCGGCGGCCAACCGCGCCGCCAACCTCGAGGCCGTCGGAGAGGTCGCGCGCCAGCTCGCCACGCAGAGCGATCCGCGCGCGGTCGGCTGGGCGATCTGCACCGCGGCGCTGAAGGCGACGGGCGCTTCGGTCGCGGTCCTCTGGCGCCTGAACCCCGCGGGCAGCGGCCTTGTCGCCACGGCGGTCGCCGGCGCCGACGTAGAGCGCGCCGAGCTGCCCTTCACGACCCCTCACTCCGGTGCGGTCCAGGTGTTCACGTCGGGCTCGCCCCGCTTCGAGCCCCTCGACGGGGGAGGCGAGAGTGCGCAGGAGCTGGGCCCGGGCACGGTGGCCACGGGCGCCCTCTGGGAGCCCGTCAGCGGCGATGACGCGGTCGCCGGGGTGCTCGCCGTCTACTGGCGAGGCCCGCTTTCGGAGGTGGACGACGGGCTGCGCCAGGCGATGCGGCTGCTGGCTCTGGAGGCGTCCATAGCGATCGACCGCGGCAAGCTGCTCGGCCAGCTCGAGCTCGCCGCGCGCACGGACGACCTCACCGGGCTGCACAACCGGCGCGCGTGGGACTCGGAGCTCCGGCGCGAGCTCGCCCGCGCGGAGCGCGACGGCACGCCGCTGTGCGTCGCCGTGCTCGACCTCGACCGCTTCAAGGAGTTCAACGACGAGCACGGCCACCAGGCGGGGGACCGTTTCCTCAAGCAGATGGCCGGCATCTGGAGCGCCGAGCTGCGGAGCACCGACCTCCTCGCCCGCCACGGCGGCGAGGAGTTCGCGCTGGCGATGCCCAACACCAGCGTGGAGGCCGCGCGCCCGATGCTCGAGCGGCTGTGCGCCGCCACCCCGGTGGGGCAGACCTGCTCGGCCGGCGTCTGCGAGTGGGACGGCGGGGAGGGGCCAGATAGCCTGCTCGCCCGCGCGGACCAGGCGCTCTACGACGCGAAGTCGGCCGGCCGCAACCGCGTGATCGCGGGCTGAGGAGCCCTTCGCGAAGAGGCCGTCGCTGAAGGTGACGACGCGGGCGAACTCGACGCCGTCGCGGGGGTAGGTGGATCGTCGGCTAGAGCCCGAGATCCCGCATCACACCGGGCTTCAGCGATCCGAGCAGGATGAAGCCGGGCGAGCTGAGGTCGCGCGGGTTGCCGCGCACGCTCACGTGGCTGCCCTCGGGCACCCGCCCCTCGAAGCTCTGGCCCAGTTCGATCGCCGCCTCCTCGGTGGGGGCGCCGACCAGGAGGTACTTGAAGCGGCGCTTGATCGGCAGGCCGCGCTCGATCAGCTCGTCGGCGAGCCTGCGGGTGGAGCCGAGGTCGGGGAGGTCGATCACGACCTCCCAGGGGTACTGCCCCGAGTCCGCGTGCTCGCGGATGCCGGCCTCGGTCTTGCGGCGCTCCTCGGCCTCGCGCTCCTCCGGTGTGGCGGGCAGGGACTCGCTCGCCGGGCGCCATTCCTCGGCCACGGGGTGCCAGCGCACGAGGCTGACCTGGCCGGCGAGGCCCTCCTCCTCCATCAGGTCGCGGACGACCCGCTCCGCCTCGCGGGCGCTCTCCTCGTGCCAGGCGTAGAAGAACAGGTTGGTCCCGTCGCGCGTGACGATCACGCTGCCGCCGAGGCGCTCGCGAGCGTTGTCGTCGAGGTCCAGCGAGCGGAGGCGCTCGCCCAGCGACCGGCCGTTGTCGTCGGCGTCGAGCGCAACCTCGACCCGCCACTCGTCCCGCTGACGATGCTCGTGCGATCCCTCCATGCCGGCCGAACTCTAACTTCGTCCGGGACGCTGCGGAGCGCGGCGGGGCCGGGCGCCGAGGGAGGCGGGGCTCAGACCTCGAGCACGCGGCCGTCGGGGCCGAGGTTGATCACCGTGGTGCCGCCCGCGCGGCTCTCCTGCCCCCAGGCCTCGTGGACGTGCCCGCAGACCGCGAGCCGGGGCCGCTTGGCCTCGATCGCCGCGAGGATCGCGGTGCTGCCGAGGTGCTCGCCGGCGGCGCTGCGGTCGCAATGGCCCTGCGGCGGGGAGTGGACGACGAGGATCGCCTCGGCAGGCAGGGTGTCGAGCTTCGCGGCCGCGGCATCCTCGTCGAGGTCGAAGCTCCAGTCCCACGGCGTCACGGGTATGCCGGCCCCGAGGCCGAAAAAGGTAGCGCCCGCGACGTCCGCGGCCTCGCCATGCAGGACGGTCACGGCGTCCCAGCCCTCGCAGGCGGCGCGCAGCTCCTCCTCGGTCTCGTTGTTGCCGGGGATCACGACCGTCGGGGTCTCGATCGCGCTGAGCACGCCGATCGCGTCTCTGAGGCCCTCGTGGACCGAGGCGAAGTCGCCGGCGCCGATCACGACGTCGGCCTCCGGGGCGCGCTCGACCAGCGCACGGGCGCGGTCGAGGTCCACGTGCAGGTCACTGAAGGCGAGCAGCTTCACGTCAGGCCCCCTCCGGCCTCTGCAGGACGACTTCGTCCTCGTAGCACCAGCACCAGCTCTCGCCCGGCTCCACCGACTGCACCAGCGGATGGCTGCTGGCCCGCCAGTGGGCGCTGGCGTGGCGGTTCGGCGAGGAGTCGCAGCAGGCGACGTGGCCGCAGCTCAGGCAGACGCGCAGGTGGACCCACGCGTCGCCGGTCCTCAGGCAGTCCTCGCAGCCCGCGACGCCGTCGGGACGTGGCACCGCGATCTGGTCGAGGTGGGCGCATGCCGCCTGCATCGCCGCCGAACATACACGGCGCCGGCCTGGGGTTTCGGCGCCTGCGCGGCCGGGCACCATCCGACCATGGACGCTCTCACGCTGGAGACCGAGTCCCCCGAGGTGCCCGCCCATCCGGACGAGCCCTCCGAGGTCGAGAACCCGCCCGCGGCCGAGCGGCCCGTCACGCCCGAGGGCCGCCCGACCAGCCCGACCGGCAGCCGCTCCCGCGGCGAGCCGGCCTCCGGCGGCGGCTGAGCCCGGCCCCTGTCCCCTCAGCCCCGCTCGAGCAGCTCGCGGGCGAGCTCCAGGGTGCGGTCGTCCACGTCCGACTCGATCAGCGCGTGGCGCTCTCCGAGCTCGGCGATCATCGCCTCGATCAGCGCGTCCGGGTCGACCTCGCGGCTCAGCTCCGCCGAGGCGCTGCCCGAGGTCGCCGGGTCCCAGTCGAGGCCGAGAGCTGCGTAGACCGGGTCGAGGACGCGGGCGAGCAGATCCTCGCCCGCCGCGACGACGACGCCGCCGACGTGCGCGCCGCCGCTGATCATGCGCTGTCCGATCCCGGAGAGCTTGCGCTCGCCGCGGGCGTTGACGCTGTAGGCGCCCGGGCAGTACTCGCCCGGCACCTCGCCGACGCGAGCGTCCACCCCGAGCCGCCGCAGCGCGCGCGGCGACGACGCCTGCCATCTCCTCGAAGCGCTCGTAGGTGCGCCGCGGCGGCTCGGGGTCCGGGTAGGCGCGAGCGAAGGCGATCGTGCCCTCGTGGAACAGCGCCGCCCGGCCGCCCGCGAGGCGCTCGACCGCAGCGAAGCCGCTGGCCCGCGCCGCCTCGGCCGCCCGCTCGTAGCCGGGCGCGGCGACGTCCTGCCGGCCGAAGGCCACCTCGCGCCCCGGCCGGTGGATCCGGATCGTCGGCGGCAGCTCGCCCGCGGCCGCGCGGGCCAGGATCGCGCGGGAGATCGCCGTGCTCAGCTCCGGCTGGTCGGGCAGCGAGCGCCTGATCAGGTGCAGCTCGGACATGCCTCCAGTCTGACGGCGGCGCGTTTCCGCCTCAGGCGGCCGTGTCGGGATCGTCCCCGAGCAGCGCCTCGCGCAGCGCCCGCTCCTCCTCGGCGAAGAGGTGACCGAAGCTGCGCTCGCGGTCGCAGCAGGATCCGCCGCTTCGTCTCGGCCAGCGCGCCGCGCGGGCCCGAGGCGATCCGGCCGGCGAGCTCGAGCGCACGCGACATCAGCTCGTCCGCCGGGTGGACGCTGGTGACGATCCCCATCTTCAGCGCCCCGAAGGCGTCGAGGATGCGGCCGGTCAGGGTCAGCTCCGCGGCGAGCGTGCGCGCGGCAGCGCCGCGCGCGCCGAGGCGTAGCTCGGCGGGATCCCGCGGGGCAGCTCGGGGAATCCGAAGCTGGCGTCCTCGGACGGCGACCCGCAGGTCGCAGAGCAGGGCGAGCGCGAAGCCGCCGGCGAGGGCGGGCCCGTTGACCGCCGCGACCACCGGCTTCGGGCAGTTCGCCGACGGCCTTGAAGCAGGCGACGCTGGTCTCGACCAGCCGCTCGCTGGTGCGCGCGATCGCCGCCGAACTGGGTCGCGTCCATGCCCGAGCAGAAGGCCGGCCCGGCGCCGGTGAGGACGATCGCGCCGACGTCGTCGTCGTCGCCGAGCGCGCCGAAGGCGTCGGTCAGCTCGATCCGCAGCTCGATCGGAGAGCGCGTTGCGCTTCTCCGGGCGCTGCAGCGTGACGACCGCGACGTCGTCGCGGCGCTCGAGGGAGAGCAGGCCGGCCATGGCGGCATTATCCCCCTCCAGGCAATCGCCGCCCCCGGGCGACCGGCGCGAGGAGCGAGCGTGAAGTCCCACACCGCGTACATGACCTTCAACACCGACGAGCGCCGCGAGTTCGTGCGCATCACCGAGGACGTCGAGCGGGCCGTGGCGGAGTCCGGCGTCAGCGAGGGGATGGTCCTGGTGTCCGCCATGCACATCACCGCGGGCGTCTGGGTGAACGACGACGAGCCGGGGCTCCACGCCGACACGCTCGAGTGGCTCGACAAGGTGGCGCCGCCGAGCTGGCAGCGAGCCCTCGAACGAGGTCGCGCGCGAGCTGCTGCCCGAGGGCGGCGACTACCGCCACCACCGCGGCGGCGAGGACAACGGCGACGCCCACCTGAAGAACCTGCTCGTCCACCACCAGGTCGTCCTCCCGATCACCGAGCGGCCGCCTCGACCTCGGCCCCTGGCAGGCCGTCTTCTACTGCGAGTTCGACGGCCGCCGCTCGAAGCGCCTCGTGATCAAGGTGATCGGGGATTAGCCGCGAGCCCGCAGCGGCCGGGGGCGGCCCGGCGCGGGCAGCGGGCGCGGCGGTCGGGCTCGCCCTCTGCGCGATCCTCTCGGTCCAGCTCGGCGCGGCGGTCGCCACCACGCTGTTCGACGAGATCGGGCCGCGCCGGGCACCGTCCTCTACCGGCTGCTGTTCGCGGCCGTGCTGCTGCTGGCGATCTGGCGGCCGTCCCTACGCGGGCTCGGCCGCGAGCCCGAGCAGCTCCGGCTGCTGCCGCCTTCGGCGTGGCGCTGGCCGGCGATGAACCTCTGCTTCTACCAGGCCCTGGACCGGATCCCGCTCGGGCATCGCGGTCACCTTCGAGTTCGTCGGGCCCCTGGGCGTCGCGCTCGCCGGGTCGCGCCGCCGGCTCGACCTGCTCTGGGTGGCGCTGGCGGCTGCGGGGTCGCTGCTGCTGGCCGGCCCCGCCGGCGATCCGCGAGCCGGCCGGGGTGGTCCTCGCGCTCGCCGCCGGGGCTGTTCTGGGGCGCCTACATCCTGCTCAGCGCCCGGGTGGGCCGGGCGTTCAGCGACGGCAGCGGCCTGGCGCTGGCGATGGCGGTCGCGGCGGCGCTGCTGGTCGGCCCGGGGATCGCGGACGGCCGGCGCCGACCTGCTCGACTCCGGCGGGTCGCCGCGATCGGGGCGGCGGTGGCCGTGCTCAGCTCGGTGATCCCCTACTCGTTCGAGCTGGAGGCGCTGCGCCGCCTCTCGACCGGCGCCTTCGGGGTGCTGATGAGCCTGGAGCCGGCCGTCGCGGCGCTCGTCGGCCTGCTGGCCCTCGGCCAGGGCCTCGCCGCCGCCGAGGCCGTCGGGCATCGCGCCTGGTGACCGCGGCGAGCGCCGGAGCGCCTGCGCCGCAGCGCCGAGGCGCCGACCGAGGCCTGAGCGCACGCGCGCGCGGCGGCCGCGCCTACGCCGCGGGCCGGAGGCCCGGCGGCTGCGCGGAGAGCGCGTCGCCGCGGTCCACGCTGGGCGGCGGCGCGACGGCGGCTCTGCGAGCAGCGAGGGCTGGTGCTGCGCGAGCTGGGCCTCGAGGCACGGCCGGCACGAGCACTCTGGAACGGACAAGCCGGTGTGGCGACAGTTGGGCATACGCGATTCCCACTTAAGTCCGAACGCGTCGAAAGTAGCGCCCGGCGCGGTCGGAAAGTCCGCAAATAGCGCGAATCCGGGCGGGCCCGCTGCGAGCGACCTCGCCCGCTGCCAAGATCGGACGGGCAGGCATGAGCGACGAAGGAGCGCCCCGAGCGCCCCGAGACGCCGGCGGCCGCAGCGGCGCGCGCCGGCCGAGGCGGTGGCAGGCCGCCGAGGTCCACGCGCCGACGCGCGGCAACCGCAAGCTGGAGCGCTTCCTGGCCGCGGTCAACGCGGACGAGCGCGTGCGGGCATGGTGGTACATGGCGCAGGTCACCTCGCGAGCGGCTGGGGATGTCGGACCACTCCTGGGTCCACGTGCAGGTCGTCCTCAACATCTCGCTGCGGCTGCTGCGCCTGCTCGCCAAGGGCGGGATCGAGCCGGCGATGGTCGCCGACCATCACATGAAGCAGCGCGACGCGGAGGTGGTCGTGGCCGGGGGCGCGCTGCTGCACGACGTCGGCATGTCGATCCACCGCGCCGACCACGAGGCCTACAGCCTCTTCCTCGCCGCCGACCGCCTCGACTCGCTGCTCGAGGGCGTCTACGACGAGCCGGAGCGCTCGGTCGTGATCGCCGAGGCCTGCACTGCGTGATCGGGCACCGCCGCCGCGGCGAGCCGTACACGGTCGAGGCGGGGGTGGTGCGCGTCGCCGACGCGCTCGACATGGCGCAGGGCCGCTCGCGCATCCCGATCGAGGGGGGCCAGTTCGGGATCCACGCCCTCTCCGCCGCGGCCATCGAGGAGGTGCGCATCGAGGCCGGCGACGAGCGCCCGGTCAAGGTCGAGATCGAGATGAACAACTCCGCCGGCATCTTCCAGGTGGACGACCTGCTCGCCACCAAGATCCGGGGCACCCCGCTCGAGGGAGCGATCGAGGTCACGGCCCACATCCCCGGCGAGACCGAGAAGCGCCTGCTGCCCTCCTTCCGCATCTAGCCGCCGAGAGCCAGGGGGCGAATCAGCGCTCTTGGACGCTTAGGGGAACGATGGTTCCCCCAGACGTCCAAGAGCCACGCCGCGGGAGCTCCGTGTGGCGTCTGGCGCGCCGACAGCACGGTGTCGTCGCGTGGAACAGCTGCGGCATCTGGGGTACGCGCCGCGTTCGATCCGCCACCGAGTTGCCTGCGGGAAGCTCCATCGCGTGCGGCACGGGATCTATGCGGTGGGCAGCCCCGACCTGACCCGCCATGGGGGAGTGGATGGCGGCGGTGCTCTGTTGCGGGGCGGATGCCGTGCTGAGCCACCGGAGCGCCGCAGCTCTCTCGGGGTATCTGCGGGCTGCCCGCCTTCGCTGCTCGAAGTCTCCGTCCCCCTCAACCGCCGGCCCCGACCAGGAGCATCAGGGTGCATCGCACCTGCCTCCTTGCGGGCGTCGACCTCGCCCGCCGCGACGGGATCCCTCTCACCTCTCCCGCCCGGACGCTGATCGACTGGCCACGGGCCTCGACCATCGCCGGCTGGAACGCGCCGTCAACGAGGCGGACAAGCTGGGCCTGATCGATCCCGAGAGGCTTCGTGAGGTGGTCGGGGAGCGGGCGGGCGCCCGCGGCGCGGCAGTGCTGCGGCGGCTCCTCGACCGCCGCACCTTCAGGCTCACGGACTCCGAGCTCGAGCGCGAGTTCATGCGGCTCGTGCGGCGGGCGGGGCTGCCGAGGCCCGAGACGGGCGTCCGCCTCAACGGGTTCAAGGTCGACTTCTTCTGGCCCGCCCTGGGGCTGGTCGTCGAGACGGACGGCCTGCGCTACCACCGCACGCCGTCGCAGCAGGCCCGCGACCGGCGCCGCGACCAGGTGCACGCCCGCGCCGGCTTGACGCCGCTCCGCTTCACCCACGCCCAGGTGCGCTTCGAGCCGGGGGGTGTCGCCTGCACGCTGACGGACGTCGCCGCGCGCCTGGCCCGCTGGCCCTAGAGGCCGGCGCCTGAGCCGCCGCGGCCCTCGCCCGCGGCGAAGCGGGCGGCGCCCGCCACGCCGGTGGCGGCGGAGGCGGCGCCGAGCTCGGCCTCGAGGGCGAGGGCGTCGGCGAGGGGGAGGCCGAGGCCCTCGATGGCGGCGCGGCGGTCGGAGAGCATCGTCTGCTGGGGGAACGCGGCGAGGCCCTCTGCCATCTCCAGGGCGCGGTCGAGGTGGGCGCCCGGCGCGACCTTCTCGGTCAGCAGGCCCATCGCCGAGGGCCTCGTCCGCGTCGACGATGCGCCCGCTCAGGATCAGGTCGAGGCCGCGCCCGAGCCCGACGATGCGGGGCAGCCGCTGGGTGCCGCCGTCGATCAGGGGGACCCCCCAGCGGCGCTCGGGAAAGCCGAGCCGCGCGGTCTCGGTGCCGATGCGCAGGTCGCACCAGAGGGCGAGCTCGAGGCCGCCCGCCAGGCACCAGCCGGAGATGGCGGCGATCGTGGGCTTGGACGGCGTCAGGCGGGTGAAGCCGAGAGGGCCGTCAGGGCGCTCGGCCAGCCACTGCTCGGCGACCTCGGGATCGGTCGCGGCCTCCGAAAGGGACTTCAGGTCGGCCCCGGCGCAGAAGGCCTCGTCGCCCGAGCCGGCGAGGACGAGGACCCTGGCCTCGTCGTCGGCCTCGAAGCTGAGGTAGCCCTCGCGCAGATCGTCCGCCGTCTCCGGGTCCACGGCGTTGCGCCGCTCCTGGCGCTCGATCGTGAGGATCGCGGCTGCGCCCGCGCGCTCGTAGCTGACCTTCGCCATCGCTCCGGATCCTATTCCGCGGGAGGAGCGCCCAACGGGCGTCCAGCGCGCCGACCGGGCTGGGAGGGTGTCGTCCGGTTGCCCGATGATGAGCGGACCGATGCGATCTCCCGACTCCCCCGGCGCCCCCCGCCGCCGCGCCTGCCCGCCCCCGCCCGGCGGGGGCACGCGGCGAGCGCTGGCGCGCGCAGCCACGCTCGTCCTGCTCGCCTCGCTCGCGCTCACGGCCTCGGCCGCCGGCGCGCGACTGCCCGGCAGCGGCCTCGCCGACTACGTGCGGGGGACGAAGGGCCCGGACCGGATCTCGCTGCGCGGGGGAGACGACCGCGGCTTCGGCGGGGGCGGGGCCGACCGGCTCAGCGGCGGCCGCGGCGACGATCGCCTGCGCGGCGGCAGGGGGCGCGACCGCGCCGCCGGGAACGCCGGGGCCGACGCCCTGGCGGGCGGGCCCGGCGCCGACCGGCTGCGAGGCGGGCCCGGGGACGACCTGCTCGACGCGCGCGGACGGCCGCCGCGACGCCGCGCTCGACGGCGGGCCGGGGAGGCGACATCTGCCTGCTCGACGAGGCCGAGCGCTGGGCTGGCCCGCGGGTGCGAGGCGGTGGTCGCGTCCGACGACTCCCCCGAACGCGAGCGCGGCCTTCGGGATCTGGGCGCCCGGGCCCGCGCGACACCTGCCCGCGCTGGCTGCACGACGCCTACGCCGTCATCGGGCCCGGACGGCAAGCGCTACCCCGCCTGGCACCCGCCGCGGGTCACGACCCCGCGACCGGCGAGCCGTGCACGTTCGGCCACGAGCACGGGCGCGACCCGGCCGGCTCCGACCTCCCGGCTGGGTCGCGCTGCCACCTCGCCGGCAGGCGGCGGCGGCGGCGTGCCGTTCGGCGTGGCCAACGAGGCGCTCGACGCGTGGGCCGCCGCCAACCCCGGCTACTCGCGACCGCCACGAGGACCACGTCGGCCACAAGGTCGAGTGGGAGAACGACGTCGCAGCTGGAGCGGCGCGGCCGGGGGAGGGCGGGCGGGATCGGGGTCAGCTGCGACTTCCTGGTCAAGGTGCACCAGGGAACGCACTCCGCCGACGCGCTCGGCAACAACGCCACGAGCTCCTCTACGCGGTCCGCTGCGACCGACGGCACCGAGCTGCTCGCGACCAAGCTCATCAGCTTCGGGGCGCCGAACGAGTTCGTCCGCTCCTGCGACAAGGCGACGGTCGTCGCGGCCGGGACCGTCACACGCTACCCGGCCGGGCGGCGGCGCTCGCCTCATCCCGGACCGCGCCTGCGTCGAGCAGCACCTGCTGGTGCCCGCGGGCAGTTCTCGCAGTACTCGCTGGGCCTCTACGAGGACTGGCTCTCCTCGAACTACCTGCGGACCGCCGGCGGGCGCCAGCTCGCCTACTTCGACCCGCACTTCGCGGTCTTCAACCCGAGCCGCTACGGACTCCGCTCGCCGGCGGCCATCGGCCGGACGCATCGACGTCTGCTTCGAGTCGGAGCCGGGACGGCGACAGCGCCCGCGGCGGCTACTGCGAGGACGCCCGGGCCTACGGCCAGGCTGCCGTACGACGACCCCGCTGTCCGGCGTTCGACGGCGCCCACCGCGAGGTCTACTTCAACCAGACCGAGATCGCGAACGCCGGCGGCCCGCCGGCGCTGGTGGACCGATCCCTACGGCGGCAACGCCTCCACGACGCCCTTCCCGGGCGCCATCTGCCAGCTCGTCGCGCCGACGCGACAACTCGCCGCGGCCGACCCGCTCGAGTCGCAGGCCTTCGGCGCCGGCCGCGACTACGGCGGCGGCGGCGTGCACGCCCCCGCAACTGACGGGACGGCCGCGCAGCCCCCGCTACCGGGAGGACGGCACCCGCGGCCAGCCCTCCAGCAGCGGCATCGGGTCGACGGCCTTGGTCTCGGCGCGCGGGGCGGCGCGGCCGTTGCGCGCCTCGAAGTGGAGATGCGGGCCCCAGCAGGAGCCGGTGCAGCCGAGCCGGCCGAGCGGCTGGCCCGCCTGCACGGGCTCGCCCACCCCGACGAGCGGCGGCTTCAGCAGGTGGAGGTAGACGTAGCTGCGGTCGTCCAGAGGGCTGTAGACGACGACCCAGTTGCCCCGGCCGCCCGGAGTACCGGTGCTTCTGGCCGCCGCCGTCCACGACGACCCCGTCGCGGACCGAGACGAGCGGCGTGCCGGGCTTGGCGAACATGTCCTGCCCCTCGTGCCCGCGCCCGCCGCGGGGCGCGCCGAACACGGCGGCGGCCTCGCCGTAGCTGACGTCCCCGGCGACCGGGAAGAACGGGCCCTTGCTGAGGCTCAGCGACGTTCCCTCGCCGAAGCCGAGCAGTGCGGGATCTCCCGCGAGCGAAGCGGCCCTGTTCGCGCTGCCGGAATCGAGGCCCGGCACGGGCAGCCCGAGCAGGCTCCCCGCCGCGGCGGCGAGCGCCGTGACCGCCGCCAGGGCGACGCCGGCCTTGAACGTGGGACCGCGGAGGCCGGGGGGCTGCCGGCTGACCCGCGGCGACGACCGCCGGGCCGGGCCCGGGACCGGCCTGAGGGCGACGGGGCGGGCGTGATGCTGCCCGGGGGTGGGGACGAGGCGCGGCGCCGGCCCGCCAGTCGCGGCGGGCGCGCGGGCGCCGGCGCGGCGGGGGCGCTGTCGCCGGCGGCGCGCTGCGGCGGCGGGTACGTGGCGATAGTCCCGGGCGGGCTGAGGCACGGCGGCGCCTTCCCGGACCGGCTAGTAGCGGCCGAGGCGCTCGAGGTCCTGCTTGCGCCTCTCCTTGCGGTTGTCCAGGCGCATCTGGACCAGCGAGAGGCCGATCACGAGGATCGTGAAGAACGCCATCACCCCGAAGGCGAAGAACGTGATCACCTTGTCGTCGGTGCGCCCGTAGAGCCCGACGCCGTCGGCCGCCATGGCCGCCGGGGCCAGGGCGAGCAGGGAGCGAGAGCGCCAGGCTCAGGACGAACGCGAGTGCGGCGCAGCGGCTGGCGCGAGCGGCGTCGGAGCACGACCGGCAATCTAGCGCACCCCTAGGATCCCGGGCCGATGTCGAGCTCGAGGCAATGCTCCTGGGGATCGTCCAGGGACTCACCGAGTTCCTGCCGATCTCCTCCTCGGGGCACCTGATCCTGGTCCCCTGGCTGCAGGACTACACCTTCCTGCAGGAGGACGAGTCCTTCAACAAGACGTTCGACGTGGCGCTGCACATCGGGACCCTGGCGGCGGTCGTCTCCTACTTCCGCGCCGACCTCTGGAGGATGCTGCTCGGCTGGTTCCGGACCCTGCGCAAGCGCTCGATCGAGACCGTGGACGAGCGCCTCGCCTGGGTCGTGGTCGTCGCGACGATCCCGGCCGTGATCGTCGGCGGCATCGGGCGAGGACTGGATCGACGAGAACCTGGGGGAGCCCTGGATGATCGCCATCGCCCTGATCGTCTTCGGCCTGCTGCTCGGCGTCGCCGACCGCCGGCCCCAGGACGAGTCCGTCGGCGAGATCAGCCTCAAGCAGGGCCTGGTGCTCGGCATCGCCCAGTCGCTCGCGCTCTCGCCCGGGACCTCGCGATCCGGGATCACGATCACGACCGCGCGGTTCATGGGGATAGACCGCGACGGCGCGGCGCGGATCTCGTTCCTGATGCTGGTGCCGGTGACGGCCGGGGCCATCGTCGTCAAGGCCTACGGCTCGATCGCGGACGGCCTGCCCGACGGCGTCGTCGGCCCGATCATCGTCGGGATCATCGCCTCGGCGGTGTCCGGCTACCTCGCGATCGCCGGGCTGCTGCGCTTCGTGCGCACGCGCAGCTACGACGTCTTCGTCGTCTACCGCATCCTCGCCGGGCTACTCGTGCTCGCGGTGATCGCGAGCGGCGTCCGCGAGGCGACCTTCTAGCGGCCACCAGCCGCCCCCTCCTTCGCGCCGCCGCGGGCGGCGCGGGTAGGCGCCCGGGCCGCGACCTGATGCGGCCGCCAGCCGCCTCTACCCCCTGCGCTCGATCTCCAGCAGCGCGTGCTCGTCGGCCTGGTGCTCGACCTGGAGGGTCGAGTGCTCGATCCCGAAGCGCTCGGCGAGCAGCGCCGCGGCGCGGAAGCGGACGGCGTGGCAGTCGCTCTCGTCGCGGACGATGATGTGGGCCGAGACGGCGGGCATGTCCGTCGTCACCTCCCAGACGTGGAGGTCGTGGACCTCGACCACGCCGGGCTCGGAGGCGAGCGTGGTCCCGATCGCCTCGGGATCGAGGCCCGGCGGCGCCGCCTCCATGAAGACGCGGCCGGAGGCCCGCAGCAGCCCGTAGGCGGCCCAGAGCATCGTCGCCGCGACCAGCAGCGAGGCGATCCCGTCCGCGCGCTCGAAGCCTCCCCAGAGGATCGCCGCCCCGGCTACCGCGGTCGCGATGAAGGCGAAGAGGTCGGTGAGGATGTGCTGGAAGGCGCCCTCGACGTTGAGGCTGCGGCGGTCGGCGGAGGCGATCAGGCGCAGCGCCGCCAGGTTCACCGGGATCCCCACCAGCGCCACGATCAGGACGAGGAGGCCCTCAACGTCGGGCGGCTCGATCAGGCGCCGCACGCCCTCGACCACGATCAGCCCCCCGAGCACCAGCAGCGAGGCGCCGTTGATCGCCGCCGAGAGGATCTCGGCCCGCTTCATCCCGTAGGTGAAGCTGCCCGCCGGCGGGCGGCGCGCCAGCCTCAGCGCGAGCAGCGCCAGGGCGATCGCGACGGCGTCGGTGAGCATGTGCGCCGCGTCCGAGAGCAGGGCCAGCGAGTCCGCCACGATTCCCGCCGTCACCTCGGCGGCCATGAACGCGAGGATCAGCCCGAGGGCCAGCCCGAGCCGCCGCGCGTCCGCGTCGCCCGAGACCCCGTGCGAATGCCCCCCATGGGAATGTGAATGGCCAGGCGCCACGCCCGAAGTATCGCGCGGAGCCTCAGCAGCCCTGACGCTCGCGTCGCAACCGCATATCCCGGAGGCGAAGCCGGAGGGATGGGCGCGGGTGTAACAAAAAAAGCGCGCGACCCGGGGCAGGTGGGTCGCGCGCGCTGACGAGAGAGGAATCTCGTGTCCGCAGGAGCATCGCCGCGAGGCGCCCGGGCGGTGTGAAGATCCGGATACGGGTGCGCGGCGGGAAGCGGGCGAAAACCCGGTCTGTGCATGTGAAAAACCCGTGAACCGGCGGCGGGGCGCGGCGCCCCGCGCCGGGGCCGGCCCTATCATCCTGCGCGAGTAGGAATCGGTCGCCGGCCGGATCGCCGGGGGCCGTCGGGGGCAAGGCTCTATGAGCAACCAACACGGAACCATCAGGCTGGCGGTGATCGACACCGACACCGGCTTCCTCACGGTCCTCGGCAAGAGGCTGGAGGGGGCGGGCTGGGAGCACCGCGTGTTCTCCGGCGCAGTGCCCGTCGAGGAGATCGTCGCGATGAAGCTGAACGCGCTGCTGGTGGACATCTCCGTCCTCGGGCCGGACGGCTGGGAGTTCCTCGAGCGGGTCTGCGGCGCCGTCCCGGGACTCGGCGTCCTGGTCTGCACCGGCCAGTCCACCGTCGCCCAGCGCGTGCGCGGGCTGCGGCTCGGAGCCGACGACTGGATCGGCAAGCCCTGCCACCCCGAGGAGGTGCTCGCGCGGGTCGAGGCGGTCGTGCGCCGGCGCAAGCGCGCGGCGGCCCGCGAGGACGTGGGGCCGATGGTCGCCGGCGAGCTCGAGATCCGCGCCGACCAGTACCAGGCCTTCGTCAGCGGCCAGAGCATCGGGCTGACGCGCCGCGAGTTCGAGCTGCTGGCGCTGCTCGCCGACGCGCACGGGCAGGTGATCGAGCGCGAGGACATCTACCAGAAGGTCTGGGGCTACGCGATGGCCCACGGCGACCGCTCGGTGGACGTCTTCATCCGCAAGCTGCGCCAGAAGCTCCAGCGCCACTCCGCCAACTGGACCTACATCCACACGCACTTCGGGATCGGCTACCGCTTCGACCCCGAGCAGCTCGGCTCGGACGCGCCCGCTCCCGAGGAGCGCCGCAGCCGGCCGGGGCCGAGACTGCGCCGGCCGAGCCGCGCCGCCGAGCTCGGCGCGGCCGGAGCCGTGCCGGTCGCCTCCGCCGAGTAGCGCCGGCTTTCACCACTCCGAAACAGGATTGGCGCCGCGCGCGCCTAAGCTCGGCGGCGTGGACGAGCAACCGCATCAGGCCCACCGCTGCCCGGTCTGCGGGCGCGATGATCGCGCGGGGCCGCGAGCGCGTGCGCACCTGGCCGGGCACCTACGCGCATCCCGAGTGCGTCTCCTACAGCGGGATCCGCGCCCGGCGGGCGGCGGCTTCACATCGCGTTTACCGAAAGTTCACTCGAACGTAACGCGGCCGGCCGGAGCACGGGGGAAGCTGGCCGCCATGACGGACGAACGCTCAGGGCTCGACCTGTCGGCGATGCCCGCATCCGCTCCCGCCGCCGGTCCGGCGCTGCCGCCTCCGGCGCCGCTGCCTTCAGCGCGATCCGACCCGGTCTACGCCGGCCGCCTCGAGATCCGCCCGGCCGACCACGCGGCGCTGGTGGACGGCCGCCCGCTGACGCTGACCGTGCGCGAGCTGCAGCTGCTGACCGAGCTGGCGCAGAACGCCGAGCGGGTGATGACCCGCGAGGAGCTCTACGCGCGGGTCTGGGGGCGCTCCTACGAGAAGAGCGACCGCTCGGTGGACGTCTACGTCGGCCGCCTGCGGGCGAAGCTCGGCCGGGCGCTCCCGGGGCGGCGCTTCATCCACACCCACACGGGCATCGGCTACCGGTTCTCGCCCGAAGGCTGAAGCGCCCTGCCGGGGCGCGTTTACATCTTTTTCACAACCCGGCCACAGCTGCGTAACAAGATCCGTGTACGGCCGCTGCGACGCTGCCGCCGCTATCTCGACTCGAAACGAACGAAGGAGCAATTCGATGTCAAGCAAGTGGTGGCTCGTTCTCGCCGCCTCCGGCGTGCTCGCGATCGGCGTCGCCGCCTGCGGCGACGACGACGACGAGAGCGACGGCGGCGGCGGCGGCGAGCCGTCTCCGGCTCGATCCGCATCGACGGGTCGAGCACGGTGGCGCCCCTGACCGAGGCGATCGCCGAGGAGTTCCAGGCCGAGAACCCCGACGTCAAGGTGACGGTCGGCACCTCCGGCACCGGCGGCGGCTTCGAGAAGTTCTGCGCCGGCGAGACCGACGCCAACGACGCCTCCGAGGCGATCGGCGACGAGGAGATCGCAGCCTGCGAGAAGAGCGGCGTCGCCTACGAGGAGGTCCAGGTCGCGAACGACGCGCTGACGGTCGTCGTCAACCCGGAGAACCCGGTGACCTGCCTGACCGTCGACCAGCTCAAGTCGGTCTGGGAGCCCGAACTCCAAGATCACGCAGCTGGAGCGACATCCAGGGCCTCGAGCCCCCGTACGACGAGGCGCTGGACGCTCTACGGCCCCGGCTCCGACTCGGGCACGTTCGACTACTTCACCGAGGCGATCAACGGTGAGGAGGGCGCCATCCGCAACGACTACAACAACGTCGGCGAGGACGACAACGCCACCGTCACCGGCGTCGCGGGCTCGCCCGGCGGCATGGGCTACTTCGGCTACTCGTTCTTCGCGGAGAACGAGGGCACGCTGAAGGCGCTCGAGGTCGACGGCGGCAAGGGCTGCGTCGCCCCGTCGGCCGAGACGGCCCAGGACGGCAGCTACACGCCGCTCAGCCGGCCGCTGTTCATCTACCCGTCGGCCGAGGCGCTGGCGGACCCGGCGTTCGACGCGTTCATGGAGTACTACCTCGACAACGTCAACACGATCGCCGAGCAGGTCGGCTTCATCCCGCTGACCGACGAGCAGCTCTCCGAGCAGCAGTCCAAGCTCGAGGGCCTGATCGGCTCGGGCGGCGGCACGGAGACCACCGGCTAGTCACGATGGAAGCGCGCGACGCGATAGCGGCCGCCAGGGCGCCGGGAAGGCCGATCCCTCCCGGCCCCTGTGGCCGCGAGCCCGCGCTACGGCGAGAAGGCGATCCAGGGCCTGCTCGCCGCTCTGCGCGCGTCGCTCTCGGTCGTCACCACGACGGCGATCGTGATCTCGCTGCTGCGCCCGACGATCGGGTTCTTCGGCGAGGTCTCGCTTCGGCGACTTCTTCTTCGGCGACCGACTGGGCGCCGCTGTACGAGCCGACCCAGCTTCGGCGTGCTGCGATCGTCGTCGGCACGCTCACGGTGACCCTCTGGGCGCTGCTGTTCGCGGTCCCGATCGGCCTGCGGCTCGGCGATCTACCTGAGCGAGTACGCGTCGCCGCGGGTCCGCAAGACGTCAAGCCGGTCCTCGAGATCCTCGCCGGCATCCCGACCGTCGCGATCGGCTTCTTCGCCGTCACCTTCCTCAGCCCCGAGATCGTCAGACGCTCTTCCCGGACTTCATCAAGACGCCGCCGTTCGCGGCCGGGCATCGCCGGCCTCGGCGATCGGCCTGATGATCGTCCCGATCATCGCCTCGATCTCCGACGACGCGATGCGGGCGGTGCCCGGCGGCCTGCGCGAGGGCGCCTACGCGCTCGGCGCGACCAAGCTCAAGGTGGCGACGCGGGTCGTGTTCCCGGCCGCGATCTCGGGCATCGTCGCCTCGATCGTGCTGGCGGTCTCGCGCGCGGTCGGCGAGACGATGATCGTCGCTGCTCGCCGCCGGCTCGACCCCGAACCTCACCCTCGACCCGGGCGAGTCGGTCCAGACGATGACCGCCTTCATCGGCACCACCGCCACCGGCGACATCGCCGACCGGGCACGATCGCCTACGACACGATCTTCGCGGTCGGCACGCTGCTGTTCGTGATGACGCTCGTCATGAACGTGTTCGCCATCCGCCTCGTCCGCCGCTTCCGCGAGGTCTACGAGTGATGGCGCGCCGGACGAGGCCCGATGGCCGAGCGCAACCGGCTCGCGACCGCCGGGCGCCCGCGCGACCGTCGCCGGCGATGCTCGACGAGCAGCCGCGCGGCGACGTCTGGCGCGGCAACCTCTTCTTCGCGCTGCTGCTGCTCGCGGTCGTGATCGCGCTGGCGGCCTGGTCGCCCTGATCGTCCAGGCCGTCGTCAAGGGCGCGCCGGCGTCTCAGCACCGACCTGTTCACCAACGCGCCCTCGACGCGTCAATCCCGAGAACGCCGGCTTCCGGCCGGCGATCATCGGCTCGCTGCTACCTGATCGCCGGGGTGATCCTCCTGATCGTCCCGCTCGGCGTCGGCGCCGCGATCTACCTCGAGGAGTACGCCGAACAAGGAGCGCTGGTGGAACCGGCTGATCGAGCTCAACATCCAGAACCTCGCCGCGGTGCCCTCGATCATCTACGGCATCCTCGGGCTCGGCCTTCATCGTCCGCGGGCCCGCTCGACCTCGGCTTCATCCTCGCCGCCGGCTCGCTGACCCTGGCCCTGCTGGTGCTGCCGACCGTGATCATCGCCGCGCGCGAGGCGATCCGCGCGGTGCCGCCCTCGATCCGCGAGGGCTCGCTGGCCCTCGGCGCGACCCAGTGGCAGACGATCCGCCGCCAGGTGCTGCCGGCCTCGATCCCGGGCATCGTCACCGGCGTCATCCTCGCCGTCTCGCGGGCGCTCGGCGAGGCGGCGCCGCTGCTGCTGGTCGGGGCGGCCGACCTTCGTCACCTTCGACCCGAATCCGTTCTCAGGCGCCGGCTACTCGGCGATGCCGGTGCAGATCTTCAACTACGCGCTGCGGCCCCAGGACGAGTTCCGGGTGCTCGCGGCGGCGGGCGTCGTCGTGATGCTGGTCGTGCTGCTGGCGATGAACTCCTTCGCGATCTGGCTGCGCAATCGTTACGAGCAGCAGTGGTGACCGACTTGACAATTCGAGCTTGAAAGCGGTGGTAGACAGTGATGGACGAAGTGGCTGACCAGGCGAGAGACGAGGCGCGGAGCAGCGGCCGGCGCACGCCGGACATCGACGTCTCCGGCGTCGCCGAGGCCGCGCGCCAGGCAGGGCGCCGCAACGGCCGCGCGGGAGAAGGTCTTCGAGCTCGAGCGACGTGAGCGTCGCCTACGGCGGCAAGCCCGCCGTCAAGGACGTCTCGATGGACATCCACCGCAACGAGATCACCGCCCTGATCGGCCCCTCGGGCTGCGGCAAGAGCACCCTGATCCGCTGCCTCAACCGGATGAACGACCTGATCCCGAGCGCCACGGTCGACGGGCGAGCTGCTCTACCACGGCCAGGACCTCTACGGGCCGACGGTGGACCCGGTCGAGGTCCGCAAGCGGATCGGGATGGTCTTCCAGAAGCCGAACCCGTTCCCGAAGTCGATCTACGACAACATCGCCTTCGGCCCCCGGGTGCTCGGCCTCGGACAACGTCGACGAGCGCGTCGAGCGCGCCCTGCGCGGCGCCGCGCTCTGGGACGAGGTCAAGGACCGGCTGGACAGCAACGCCTACGGGATGTCGGGCGGCCAGCAGCAGCGCCTCTGCATCGCGCGCTGCATCGCGGTCGACCCCGACGTGATCCTGATGGACGAGCCCTGCTCGGCGCTCGACCCGATCTCGACCGGGAAGATCGAGGACCTGATGATGGAGCTGAAGGACGAGTTCTCGATCGTGATCGTCACCCACAACATGCAGCAGGCCGCCCGCGTCTCCGACCGGACCGCGTTCCTGATCGTCGAGCTCTCGGCGACCGAGAACAACCGCTGGGGCGAGCTCGTCGAGTACGACGACACCGACAAGATCTTCACCAACCCCTCGGACTCCGCGAACCGAGGACTACGTCACCGGGAAGGTCGGCTGATGGCGGAGCGGACGCGGCTCCACTACCAGGAGGAGCTGGACGCGCTCGAGCAGAAGGCGCTGGACGGGCTCGACCTCGTGGTCGCGGCGCTCGAGCGGACGATGGAGGCCGTCGAGCACCAGGACATCGAGCTGGCCGAGCTCGTGATCGCGGACGACGACCGCATCGACGGCCGCTACCTGGAGGTGCACCAGGAGATCCTCACCCTGCTCGCGACGCAGGCGCCCGGTCGCGACCGACCTGCGCCTGATCTCCTCGCTGCTGCACGTGATGCACAGCATCGAGCGGATGGGCGACCAGTGCGTGAACATCTCCAAGGTCATCCCGCTGACGGGCTACGACGCCCCCCAGCACGACGAGATGGTGACCAGGGTCGTGCGCATGGGCAAGCACGCCCGCTCGATGGTCTCGCAGGCCAAGAAGGCGTTCGCGTCCCGCGACGTCGCCCTCGCGCGGGACCTCGTCCGCCAGGACGACGTCGTGGACGACCTCAACAAGGAGTGCTTCGCCCTCGCCGTCGAGGTCGGCGACGAGAAGGACGTCCGCGAGTGGGCGATGACGATGATGCTCGTCGCCCGCGCCCTGGAGCGGATCGGGGACAACGCGGTGGACATCGGCGAGCAGGTCGCCTTCGTGGTCACCGGTCTCTTCCGCGAGTTCGAGGACGCCTCGCACCCCGGCGAGGCGCCGGCGACGGCGCCGTAGAGCGGTGGCGGGGCCGATTTGATCCCGGCTCCGCTATCCGCGGGCTCTGCGAACATGGGTTGACGTGGTCTGCGCGGCGATCGACATCGGCTCGAACACCACCAGGCTGCTGGTCGCGGAGCCGCAGGAGGGGCAGCTCCGGAAGCTGATGGAGCAGCGCGCCTACACCCGGATCGGGAAGGGCGCGAGCAAGAACGGGAAGATCACCGCCGAGAAGATCGCGGAGGTCGCCGAGGTCGTCACGACCCAGGTCCGCCTCGCCGAGGAGATGGGCGCCGAGCTGATCAAGCCGGTCGCGACGGCCGCGATCCGGGAGGCGAAGAACCGCGACAAGATCGTCAAGGAGATCTCCTCGGAGGCGGGGGTCGAGGTCGAGGTCCTGAGCGAGGAGGAGGAGGGCCGCTATGCCTTCCTCGGCGCGACGAAGTCGCTCGGCCACCCGGTGGAGGGGACGATCGCGGTCGTGGACGTCGGCGGCGGCTCCTCCGAGGTGATCTTCGGCACCGCCGCGGACGGGGTCAAGGAGGTCCGCTCGTTCCAGGTCGGGTCCGGCTCCCTCGCGGAGGACCTGCTCGAGGGCGACCCTCCCTCCGCGTCGGAGATCCGCAGGCTGCGGGACCGCATCGACGATTTCTTCTCCGACGTCGAGTTCGACCGGCCCGACCAGGCGGTGGCGGTCGGAGGCAGCGCCACCTCGCTGCGCACCCTCGTCGGCGCCGTGCTCGAGTACGAGACGCTCGAGCGCGCCGTGCGCGTGCTCTCGAGCGACGAGATCGCCGACGTCGCCAAGCGCTTCGAGCTCGACTCGCGCCGGGTCAAGCTCCTGCCCGCCGGCGTCCTGCTGCTGGAGAAGATCTCGGAGCTCCTCGGCCAGCCCCTCCAGATCGGCAAGGGCGGGCTGCGCGAGGGGATCATCCTCGACCAGCTCAACGGCAGCGCCGACGGATCGCCCTCGGAGGCAGTCGCGGCGTAGCTAGTCTTCGGCCTTCGTGGCCAAGGCGAAGGCGATAGAGGGGCTCGCCGCCGGCGACAGCTACGGCGACGTGGCGGCGCGCACGATCGCGACGCGCAGCGAGGAGCTGATCGCCGAGGCGCGCGGCGTTCTGGACACCGGAGACATCGACCGCGTCCACGACATGCGCGTCGCGACCCGGCGGCTGCGCGCGTCCCTGGAGGTGTTCGAGCCCTGCTTCCCGCGCAAGCCCTTCCGGCAGGTGCTGCGAGAGGTGAAGCGGCTCGCCGACGCGCTCGGCGAGCGGCGCGACCGCGACGTCGGGATCCTCTTCCTGCGCCGGTTCAACGAGCAGATGCCCGCGCCCGACCGGCGCGGAGTCGAGAGCCTGGTCGAGTGTCTCCTGGCCGAGCAGGACGGCGCGAACTCGGGCCTCGCGCCTCTGGTCGACCACGCGCGCCTCGCCGCCCTCAAGCAGGGCCTGGACGAGCTGGTCGCCGCCGCCCGGGGGCGTGCCGTCGCCGCTCCGGCCACGGAGGACGGGGCCGCATGAAGGCCCGCCCGGTCAAGAAGCTGGACCCCTCGGCCAGCCTCGCCGAGAACGCGGCGCGGATCGTGCGCGTGCGGCTGCGCGAGCTGCTCGACCTGGCCCCGACGGCGCTCCGGCACGACGAGGTGACCGCCCAGCACGACATGCGCATCGCCGCGAAGCGGCTCCGCTACGTCCTCGAGGTCACGGGCTTCTGCTTCGGCGCGCCCGCGGACACCGCGCGCCGCCGCGCGCGCGACCTGCAGGACATCCTCGGCGAGATGCACGACTGCGACGAGATGCTGCCGCGGGTGCGCCGCCACGTGTCCGCGCTGCAGGCCGAGGACGCGGTCGCGGTCCGCGCCAGGGCGGGGGAGGCCCCCGACCTCGACCCGCGCCTGGCGGCGCGGGCGCCGAACCGCACGGCGTACCGCGGGCTGGACGTGCTCGCCGTCTACGTCTCCGCCCGGCGCGAGCTGCTCTTCGACCGCTTCGTCGCCTTCTGGGCGCGGCAGGAGGAGACGGGGACGTGGGCTCGCCTGGAGCGCGCCGTCGAGGCGCAGCTCGAGCGCGCCCGCGAGGCGCGCAGGGCGGCGAAGGCCGCGGCCCGGGCCGAGGCCGAGGCCGCTGAGGCGGCCGCTCGCGCCGAGGCCGAGGCCGCGCAGGCCGAGCGCTCCCGCCGCGAGGCGGCGGAGCACGCCGCCGCGGCCCGCGACGCGGAGGAGCGAGCAGCCGGCCTGCTCGACAGCAAGGGCTCAGCGCAGCCGCGGTGAAGGACACCGCGCGCGGCGGCGGGGCTGACCACTCGCGGGCGCCCCGGCGCCAGCGACGCCGTCCCGTCGGCGAGGTCGCGCCGCGGCGCGGCCGAGCGGCGGCTCTCCCCAGAGCGTGGCCTCGAGCGGGCCGCGACGGGTCCTCCTCGCCGAGGCCGCGGGCGACCTCGGCGGCCGGGTAGGTGACGACGCAGCGAGCCGGCGCGGACCCAGAGGGGGATGCGCTCCAGGGGCGCCTCGGCCTCGACCCAGCGGCCGCCCGCGAGCGCGCTCGCCGGCTCCACCAGTCCGATCCACTCGCCGCGGGGGAGGTAGGCGCGGCGCTCGCGGGCGCCCTCCTCGAGGACGGGGGCGACCCACAGCGACGGCCCGAGGAAGTAGGAGTCGGCGAGCGCGCCAGCCCTCGGGGTCGCCGGGGTCCACCAGGCAGAGCGGGCGCATGCGGGCAGGCCGGTGCGGGCCGCGGTCGCGGCGGCCGCCCTGATGTAGGGGACGAGGCGCTCGTGGAGCAGCACCGCGTCGCGGTAGAGCGTCGAGCGTGCGCGGCGTCGTAGGTCCAGGCCTCCTGCTGGAAGCGGCCGTGGGCCTGCATCAGCGGGGTGAAGCGCGCCGAGCTGGGCCCAGCGGACGAGCAGCTCGGGCTCGCAGCGCTCGGAGAGGCGGCTGGCCGAGGTAGCCGCCGACGTCGTGGGAGAGGTTCGAGAAGCCGCTGGCGGCGGCGGTCAGCAGCGAGGCGAGCAGCGCCCGCAGCGACCAGAAGTCGGAGGCCTGGTCGCCGCCCCAGAGCGACCCCGGTCGCCTGCTGGCCGCTCCAGCCCGAGCGGCCGAAGACGACGCCGGGGCCCGGGTGGACCTCCTCGAGCGCCGCGCTGCGTCGTCGCGGCGGTAGAGCGCGCCGTACTCCCAGGCCGCCTCGGCGCCGGTGCGGCCGTCCGCGAAGCGGGCGTCCGGCGGGAAGTAGTAGCCCTCGCCGTCGTCGGCCTTGACGCCCTCGACGCCGAGCTCGAACACCGGGCGGGCGAGCTCGCGCCACCAGCCGCGCGCCGCCTCGCGAGGTGAAGTCGACCGACCGAGCCGGTCCCCATCCACCAGCGGCCGACGTGGGGCTCGCCGGCCGCGTCGCGGACGAAGTGGCCGCCTCGCGGCGCCCTCCGCGTAGTTGGGCGCCGGCTCGCGGTGCATCCGCTCGGACTCCGCGTCGGGCGGGCGCTGGCCGTCGGCGGAGTCGAGGTTGACCCAGGGCGTGACCCAGACCACCGTGCGGACCCCGTCGTCCCGCATCGCCTCGCACGAGGCCCGTCGGCGTCGGGGAACTGGTGGGGGTTGAAGCGCCAGGTGTTGTACTGCGTCTCCCAGGGCGAGTCGATCACGATCGCGTCGAGCGGCAGGCCGTGCTCGCGGTAGCCGTCGCCAGTCGTCCTCGACGTCGTCGCTGGTGCTCGTAGACGTCGCGGCTCTTCCAGTGCCCGTAGGCCCACTCGGGCATCAGCTGCGGCATCCCGGTCTCGGCGCAGCAGCGCCCGCAGCCTGGCGGCGGGGGAGGGGTCGGACGAAGCAGGTGGAGGCGCAGCGGGCCCGGCCGCGGCCCGCACCGAGACCGAGACCGCGGTCGCCGCTGAGGTCGAGCTCGACGCCCGGGCCCGCCGGTCTCGACCCAGGCCGCCCAGCCCGCCGAGGAGAGCAGCCAGGGCACCGGCGCGTAGTCGCCCTGCGGGATGCCGCCCTGCTCGAGCATCTCCGGGGGACAGTCGGGGCCGGTGTAGCGGCGGTCGCTGCCGAGGCCGGACGCAGCGCCCGCGCTGGTCGAAGCTCACGCCGTGGCGCGCGCCGAGGCCGGTCAGGCGCTCGCCGGCGCGCAGCGCCCAGCTCGCCCGAGCGCGGAGCGCAGCTCGCGCCCGAGCTCGGCTCCAGACCTCGATCGAGCACGGTGGTCGCGCCGGCTCGGCTGACGCGGGTCGTGGCACCGGGCGTCGTCGCCGCGGCAGCGGCCGCCTCGCGCTCCTCGTGCGACGAGCACGCCCTCGGTCAGCGTGATGAGCTGGTCGCCGGGCTGCTGCCGGCGCACGTCCAGCAGCGTCGAGCCCGCGTCCATCCCGCGGCGACCGCGGCTCGCGTCCGATGCGCGCCTCAGGCGGTCCCCGCTCGGATGCGACCGCCATGGCGCCAGTGTGCCAGCGGCGCCCGTTCACGACCTTTTTACGTCCGCGGTGACGACGCCTGGTAACGGGAAATTCCCTGCAAGCGGCCATCTTGCACGACTGACAAGGGAACGAGCATGAGAAGGGGTCACCGATGAACCCGATCGCCACGCAGCCGCGCCGACCTGCACTGCCACTCGACCGCCTCGCAGCTCTCGAAGCTCGGCGATCCAGCGGAGCCTCGGGCTGCCCGAGTGCGCGACGCCGCCGGAGGAGGTCTATGAGCTCGCCAAGCGGCGCGGCATGGACTTCGTGACGATCACCGACCACGACACGATCGCGGGCTGTCTCGAGATCGCGGACCGCGCCCGACGTCTTCATCTCGGAGGAGCTCACGGCCTGGTTCCGCGGGGAGCCGCAGGCGGTCCACGTGCTCTGCCTCGGGATCACGCCCGAGGACCACGACTGCCTCCAGGCGCACAACCGCGACCTCGAGGAGTGCGCCGACTACCTGCACGCCAACGAGATCGCCTGCTCGCTGGCGCACCCCTTCTACGCGGTCGAGGCGCCGCTCGACCCCGTCGCACCGCCGGCGGCTGGCGCGAGCTCTTCCCGGTCTGGGAGACGCGCAACGGCTCGCGCGCGCGCGAGCTCAACATGCCCGCCGCGATCTACATCGAGACGCACGGCGGCACCGGGACCGGCGGCTCGGACGACCACGCCGGCGTGGACATCGGGCGCACCTGGACCGAGACGCCGCCCGCGGCCACGCCGGAAGAGTTTCTGCGCCACGTCCGCGAGGGCCGCGCCGAGGCCCGCGGCGACGCAGGGCAGCGCCGCGAAGTGGGCGCACGCGGCGATGGCGCTCGCCACGCGCGCCCTGATCTGGCCGACGACGCTCCGGACCGGCTCGCGAGTCGCCCGGACGCCGCTCGAGCGAGGACATGCGCCGAGCCGACCCGACGCCGTGCTGAAGATGGCCGAGCGCGTGATGAGCGAGGCGCGACGCGCGCGGCGGCGAGGCCGCGGCGACCTCGGCCCCGACGGACGCGCGCGCGCTGCTGGGCGCCTACGCTGGATCGCGTCGGGCTCGAGCCTGAGCGGCCGGGCTGATCGAGCTACATGCAGTCCGAGGAGTTCAGCCACGCCGAGCTGGAGCGCCGGGCGCGGCGGGCGCACGAGCGGCGCCTGCGCGAGGTCGTCGAGCGCGACGGTCGAGGCCTGGCCGCGGCGGCGGCGCGACGAGCTCGCGGCCAGGGCGCTGCGACCGGGCGCGAGCTGTTCCACGCGGCGATCCCGGCGATGCCCTACGCGCCGGCCGCCGCCTTCCTCGGCAAGGAGAAGGCGAAGCTCGCCGCCGGCGAGGGAGCCGCGGCCGCGTGGCGCTGGTGGCCGACGCGATCGGCGGCGATGCACGGGGTCACCCACACGATCGAGCGGATCCGCGAGCTCGGCGTGCCCGGGCTACGAGGTCGAGGTGGTCGGCACCGACCCCAACGTCGACCGCCGGCTCGCCGCGGTCGCCGAGGTCGAGATCCCCTTCTACGCCGGCCTCGAGATCGGGGTGCCCGAGCCTGCCCGGCGATGGTCGAGGCCCTCGCCGAGGGCCGCTTCGACGCTGGTGCACGTCGACCGCGCCCGGCCCGGCCGGGCGTGATCGCCGCCCTGATCGCGCGGATCGATGGAGCTCCCGGTGCTCGGGAGCTGGCACACCGAGCTCGGCGCCTACGCCGGCCTGCGCTCCGGCCTCGCGCCGAGCTCGAGCAGGGCATGCGAGATGGCGCTCTCGGCTGTTCTACCGCCAGTGCGCGGCGCGTGCTGTCGCCAAGCCCGGCGAGCGACGAGTCGCTCGCGCGCCTCGGCGTCGACCGCGAGCAAGATCGGCCGCTGGGGCCGCGGGCGTGGACACCACCCGCTTCGACCCGGCGCACGCGCGACCCCGGCGCCTTCCCGGGCGAGGTCAAGGTCCTCTACGCGGGCAGGCTGACCAAGGAGAAGGGGGTCGACCTGCTGGCCGACTCCTTCCTGCGCGCGCGCACGAGCGCGACCCGCGGCTGCACCTCCTGCTCGCGGGCGGCGGGCCGGAGGAGGGGACGCTGCGCGAGCGGCTCGGGGAGCGGGCGACCTTCCTCGGCTGGCTCGGGGCGACGAGCTGCCGCGGGCCTACGCGAGCGCCGACGTCTTCCTGTTCTGCAGCCGCACCGACACCTTCGGCCAGGTGCTGGTCGAGGCCGGCGCCAGCGGGCTGCCGGTGGTGGCCGTCGACGAGGGCGGGCCCGACCTCGATCGTCGCCGACGGCGGTCACGGGCCGGCTCTGCGATCCGGACCCGGACGCGCATCGCCGCCGCGCTCGTCCAGACTCGCCGCAGTCGCCGGCCTGGCGCGCGAAGCTCGGCCGGCGCAGGCCTGGCCGCCGCCCGCGCCCGCACCTGGGAGGCCTCGATGGCCGAGCTCGCGGCGGGCTACGACGCGCTGCTTCGCGCGGTGCCCGCCGAGGCCGGACGCCCGCCGCTCGCCGCGGCTGCGTGAGGGCCCGCGGCTGGGCCGTCCCTCCCGGCCGGCCGCAGACCGCCGGTAGCATTGGCCGCGTGAGCGAGGAAGCGCTGAGCACGGGTACCCGCAACGGCGACGGCGAGGTGGCCGTGACCCCGTCGGAGCCGCCCGCGCCGGCGGCGGGCGAGCCGGTCGACCTCGAGGACAGCTCGCTCTACTTCAACCGCGAGCTCTCCTGGCTCGACTTCAACGAGCGCGTGCTCCAGCTCGCCGAGGACCCGGAGGTCCCGCTGCTGGAGCGCATGCGGTTCTGCGCGATCTACGAGGACAACCTCGACGAGTTCTACATGGTGCGGGTCGCGGGGATGCACGACTACGTCGAGGCGAACATCGACGCCCGCGGCGCCGACGGCGTCAGCCCGGCCGAGGTGATCGCCGCGCATCCGCGAGCGCGCCATCGCCCTGCGCGAGCGGCTGCACGGCTGCTTCGACGGCGAGCTGCGACCGGCGCTCGCGCGCGAGGGCGTGCGCGTGATCACGCTCGCCGAGGCCGACGCGGGCGAGCGCGAGGAGCTCGAGCGCCTCTTCAAGCAGCAGGTCTTCGGCGCGCTGACGCCGCTCGTGATCGGCCGCGGCCGCCCCTTCCCCTACATCTCGAATCTCTCGCTGAGCATCGCCGTGCTGCTGCGCAACCCGGAGAAGGACGAGGAGGTCGTCGCGCGGGTGAAGGTGCCGAAGGAGCTGCTGCGCCGCTTCCTCGCGATCGGCGACGGCACCACGTTCGTCCCGCTCGAGGAGGTGATGGCGGCCAACCTCGCGGACCTCTTCCCGGGGATGGAGATCATGCACCACTCGCTCTTCCGGGTCACCCGCGACACCGACTACGACGTCTCCGACGAGGCCGCCGACCTGCTCCAGGCCGTGGAGGAGGAGGTGCGCCGCCGCCGCTTCGGCGAGGTGGTCCGCCTCGAGGTCGGCGAGGACATGGAGCCGGGGCTGCGGGCCCTGCTCGTCGCGTCGCTCGGGATCGGCGACGACCAGGTCTACGACGTTCCCGGCCTGCTCGGCCTCGACGACCTCGAGGACGTCGTCGGCGTGCCGGGCAAGCGCGAGCTGCGCTATCCGAGCTGGAAGAGCACGACCCCGCCGCAACTGCAGCAGGGGCAGACGAAGCGCGAGGTGGACGTGTTCGAGGCGATGCGCGAGGGCGACATCCTCGTCCACCATCCCTACGACTCGTTCACCACCTCCGTCGAGCGCTTCGTGCGCCAGGCGGTGGAGGACCCCAACGTGCTCGCGATCAAGCAGACGGTCTACAGGACCAGCGCCGACTCGCCGCTGGTGCCGGGGTTGATCGAGGCCACGGAGCGAGGCAAGCAGGCGGTGTGCCTGGTGGAGCTGAAGGCCCGCTTCGACGAGAGCGCGAACATCCAGTGGGCGCGCAAGCTGGAGGAGGCCGGGGTCCACGTCGTCTACGGGATCCCCGGGATGAAGACCCACGTCAAGTGCGTGCTGGTGGCCCGCCGCGAGGGCGAAGGCGTGCGCAACTACGTCCACGTCGGGACGGGGAACTACAACCCGAAGACGGCGCGGATCTACACGGACATCGGGCTGTTCACGGCCGACGAGCAGATCGGCGCGGACATCGCCGAGATGTTCAACTACCTGACCGGGTACGCGCGCCCGAAGCGGTACCGCAAGGTGGCGGTCGCGCCATTCACGCTCAAGGAGGAGATCGTCGGCGAGATCGAGCGCACGATCGAGTCGCACTCGCCGCGAGACCCCGGCCCGGATCCGGATGAAGATGAACTCGCTGCTGGACCCGTCGTGCGTCCGGGCGCTCTACCGCGCCTCGCAGGCGGGGGTTCCGGTCGAGCTGAACGTGCGCGGGATCTGCGCGCTGCGCCCCGGTGTGCCCGGCGTCTCGGAGAACATCCGGGTCGTCTCGATCGTCGGGCAGTTCCTCGAGCACTCGCGGATCTACTCGTTCGAGCGCGAGGGAGAGCGGCGCGTGCTGATCGGCTCCGCGGACCTGATGCCGCGCAACCTCTACAACCGCGTCGAGCTGCTCAGCCCCGTCGAGGGCCCCGAGCAGCTCGAGCAGCTCGCCGACGTGCTCGACCGCGCCTTCGCGGACAACACCAGCTCCTGGGAGCTCGGTGCGGACGGGGCATGGAACCGCCTGTCGCCCGGGCCCGGCGAGGAGCCGCGCAACCTCCAGGCTGAGATGAAGAAGCTGCACACGGCGCGCTCGGAGACCGCGGCCGCGTCGGCCGTCTGAGCCGCCGCTCGAAGCCGGCGGCGGCTTGGTAGCTTGGCGCGGTGGCGCGTCGCTCCGCTCTTCGCAAGGACTCCGCCTACTTCGAGCTGCTCGCGGAGGCCGGCGTCAACATCAGCAACGCCGCGCAGATGCTGGAGCGCATGTTCGAGGTCTGGCCGGAGGACACCGGGCTCGCGCGCGACATCCTCAAGGCCGAGCAGGAGGGCGACCGGATCACGCAGGCGATCGTCCAGCGCCTGAACGGGAGCCTGCGTGACGTTCCTCGACCGCGAGCGACATCTACGCCCTCGCCACCCAGCTCGACGACATCGTGGACTACATCGAGGAGGCCGCGGACTTCATGGGCCTCTACAAGATCGAGGCGCCGATGGACCAGGCGCTACGCGCTCGCCGAGGTCCTCGCCAAGGCCTGCGAGCAGCTCTCCGAGACGCTGCCGAACCTGCGCGGCTTCAAGGACCTCGAGCGCTACTGGATCGAGATCCACCGCCTCGAGAACGACGGCGACCGGGTCTGGCGCGAGGCCGTCGCCGTCGCTGTTCTCGAACGCATAGACCCGATGGTCGTGATCCGCTGGCAGGACATCTTTCTGGGGCTGGAGCGCGCGATCGACTCGACCGAGACGTCGGCTCGATCTCGAGGGCATCGTCATCAAGAACGCTTGATGGGCGAGGACGTCGTACTCGTGATCGTCGTCGCCACGGCGCTGGCGTTCGACTTCACCAACGGCTTCCACGACACGGCCAACGTCGTCGCGACCTCGATCTCGACGCGGGCGATGCCGCCCCGGGTCGCCGTCGGTTACGCGGCCGTGCTCAACTTCGCCGGAGCGTTCCTCTCCCTGGAGGTCGCGGCTACGGTCGCCAAGGACGTGGTCGACGGCAGGCGCGATCACGCCGACCGTGGTCTTCGCGGGCCTGGTCGGGGCGATCTGCTGGAACCTGCTGACTTGGTGGTTCGGCCTGCCGTCCAGCTCGTCACACGCGCTGATCGGCGGGGTGGTCGGCGCTGCGTTCGCGGCCGTGGGGACCGACGCCATCCTCGGCGAAGGCCTCCTGGGAAAGGTCCTGATCCCGGCGATCATCGCGCCGACCGTCGCCTTCGTCATCGGCGTGATCGCGATCAACATCGCCTACGGGATCGTCGGGCGCGAGCGCCCGGGGCCTGTCACGCGCGGCTTCCGGCTCGGGCAGGTGGTCTCGGGCGGGCTGCTCGCATTGGCCCACGGGACCAACGATGCGCAGAAGACGATGGGGGTGATCACGCTGGCGCTGATCGCGAACGGGACCCTCTCGGAATCAGCGGAGGTGCCCTTCTGGGTGGTCATCTCCGCGGCAACCGCGATCGCCCTCGGGACCTACACCGGCGGCTGGCGGATCATCCGCACGATGGGGACGCGCATCATCAAGATGGACGCGGCGCAGGGGTTCTCGGCCCAGGGAGCCGGGGCGGCGGTGATCCTGGCCTCGACCCACTTCGGCTTCCCCCTCTCGACGACCCAGGTGATCAGCGGAGGGGTGATGGGCGTCGGCGCGGGCAAGCGCCTGTCGGCCGTGCGCTGGGGGGTCGCGGGCAACATCGTGGTCGCCTGGCTGCTGACGTTGCCCGCCGTCGGCCGCGCATCGGGGCCGCCGCCTACGGTCTATCGAGCCTCTTCGGCGACGGCGCGGCGGGTCCGGTGGTGATCTCGGCGGCCGGGCTCCTCGGGACAATCGCGATCTTCGTGCGCCGCTGGCGCCAGACGGAGCTGGCGCCCGCGGGTTGAGCCATGCTCGGGACGATCGTCGACGTCAAGGAGCTCTGGGAGACCGTCGCCGCCGCGACCGTGGCCGGGGTCGTGATCACCGCGAGCTTCTCCCTGCTGATCTTCGGCGCCGCGCGCTACGCCGATCTGCGGCGCGACGAGCGGGGCGTTGCGGCCACCGCGGCGGCGGCGCTGGCGATCGCGGCACTTGTCTTCACCGTCGCGGCGATCGCGCTCGGAATCGTGGCGATGACGACGAAGTGAACGCGTCGCGGGTTTCGGGCCCCGGGGCGCGAGGTATCTTCCCGCCGTGACGGAACGCTCTCGAGAGACGGCGAAGGGCAGCGCCGCCGCCAAGCGCGACGAGACCCCGGAGGAGCGAGCCGACCGCAACATGGGGGAGCTGCTGCAGGAGCTGCGCGTGGCGCTGCCGGGGGTGCAGGTGCTGTTCGCCTTCCTGCTGACGGTCCCGTTCAGCCAGGGCTTCGCGGACCTCGAGGAGAGCCAGCGGGACCTCTACTTCGGCGTGCTGATGGCGACCGCGCTCTCGACCGCTCTGCTGATCGCGCCCTCGGCCCAGCACCGGCTGCTCTTCCGCCAGCAGGACAAGGAGCACCTCGTCGCGGTGGCTAACCGGCTGACGATCGCGGGCCTGGTGCTGCTCGCGGCGGCGATCACGGGCGCGGTGCTGCTGATCGCGGACATGCTCTTCGACGGCCTCGAGATCGCCTTCTACACGCTTGTGGTCGGCCTCGCGTTCCTGCTCCTCTGGGCGCTGCTGCCGCTCTATCGGCGCTCGAAGCTCTCAGGGGATGAGCGCTCGGGCTAGAAGGGCCGCGTCAGGGCGCTTCGGCGTGGAGCGCGCGCAGCTCGAGCTCGATCTCGGCGAGGAAGGGGAGCTCCGGGTCATGGACCGTGAGCTCGGCGAGGTCCTCGTCCCAGAGCTCCAGCCGCTCGTCGAGGCGGGTGCCGAGCCGCCCGGCGCAGGCCTCGCGCTCAGACGGCTCGAGGGTCCGCCAGTCGCGCATGTTGGCCACGCGGTCGGCGGCGTAGATCAGGATGGTGCCGCGGCCGCCCCCGAGTACCTTTCGCCTGAGATCGCGCTTGCGCTCGGCGTAGCCGGCGATCGAGGGGTCGTCGGTGAGCGCGTCCACGGTCTCGGCGACCTCGGGCCCGAAGCGCTCCCGGATCTCCGGAAGCTCCACGCCGGTCCTCTCGACGGCGTCGTGGAGATAGGCGGCCGCAAGCAGCCGGTCGTCGCAGCCGGCCGCGGAGACGAGCTGCGCGACCGCGATCGGATGCTTGACGAACGGCTCGAAAGTCTGCTTGCGCCGCTGGCCGCCGTGCACGCGCCGGGCGAAGCGGAGCGCGTCGGCGGCGAGCTGCGAGTCGGTCTGCGGCTCCGTTCCGGCTGATATCTCCGCGTCCACACCGGGCACGGTACAGCGGCCGGAGGCTGCGCGGCGATCTAGAATCGGCGCGTGCTCCGCACCGCCCGCAACGTCGCGATCATCGCCCTGGCCGCGCTCGCCATCACGGTGCTGCCGGGCGGCGACGAGGCGGCCGACACCGTCCTGGTCGCGCTCTCGATGGCGTTCTTCGCCGCGATCGGGTGGGCCCTCTACACGCTCTACCGCAGCCGGCAGCTGACGCTTCTTTCGATGACCGACGGCAAGCGGGCGATCCTCTACGGCGCCGTCGGCGCGATCGCGCTGCTGATCGTCGGCTACGAGGAGTTCGCGGACTTCGCGGGCGGGGTGCTGCTCTGGATCGCGCTGATGGCCGCGGCGGTCGCCGCGATCTTCGTCGTCTGGCGCGACGCCAGCGGCAACACCTACTGAGGCCGCCGCGCGCTCCGCGCGCAGCATCCCTGACCCTTCCGTGACGATGCGCGCGCCCCCGGCGCGGGCGGCGTCCATAGCTTCGGCGCGTGGCGCACGGGATCGGAGAGCGGCTGGCGCGGGAGCCGGGGCAGGCCTCGGTCGAGCTGCTCGCGATCCTGCCCGCGCTCGTCGTCTGCGTCGTGATCGCCGCCTCGGCGCTGCCCGCAGGCTGGGCGCTGTGGAGCGCGGCGAACGCGGCGCGGGCGGGCGCGCGCGCCGAGCACGTCGGCGACGACGGAGAGGCCGCCGCTCGGCGGGCGCTGCCGGGGCGACTGCGGCGGGAGGCGAAGGTGCGCGAGGGGGCGGGCGAGACGGGCGGCGGCGGAGTGTCGGTGGAAGTGGAAGCCCCGGCCCTGGTCCCGGGTGCCGAGCCGGTCGGGTTCGGGGTGGCGGCGAAGCTGGGCTCTGGCGGTGGCTGAGCGCGACGCAGGCGGTCCCGGGTTGGTGCCCTCATGGGGCGCCAGGGCGGGACCGTCCCGCGGGCTAGCCCGCGCGGCAGGGTGCGAAGGGCAGGCCGCGGTCGAGCTGCTGGCGGGGCTGCCGGCTCTGCTGCTCGCCGGGCTGATCGCCTTCCAGCTCCTGCTGGCGGGCTACTCGCTCTCGCTTGCGGATGGGGCGGCCGAGGCCGGCGCGCTGGCCGCGGCGGCGGGCGAGGACGCGGAGGAGGCGGCGCGCGAGGCGCTGCCAGGCTGGGCGCGCGACAGGGTGGCCGTCGAGGGGGAGGGGGGAGAGGTCAAGGTGGAGCTGCGGCCGCCCTCGCCGCTGGGCGGCCTCGGGGAGCTGCTCGAGGTCAGCTCGCGCGCCTGGGCGCGCCCCGCGCCGGAGGGGCGATGAGCGCCCCGCCGATGCCGGCCGTCGGCCTCGCGGGCCCTGAAGCGCGGCGCGGCGCGGCCGCCCGGCTGCTGCTGGTCAGCGGCTCGGAGGAGCGCGCGGCGCTGGCGCTCGCCGCCGGAGTCGGGGTCGAGGTCGCTGTGGCGGCCCGGGTGCCGGTGCTGGTGGCCGACGTCTCGGAGCAGCCGCGGCGCCAAGCGCCGGCGCTGCTGGCCTCGCCCGCCGCGCGCGAGCTGGAGGAGGTCCTGCGCGCCGAGGACGTGGAGGCCGGCGCCCGCGGGCACCTCTGCCGCCTCGCCGTGGAAGCGGGAGCTGACGGCATCGACCTCCTGGGCGCCGTCGCGGCCACGGCGGCGACCGCGCCGGGCGCGCTGGTCGTGGCCCGGCTTCCCGCCGGGCTCTGGGTGGAGGTCCTCGACCACAAGGGGTTGGACGCGGACGCCGGGCTGCTGCTGGCCGAGCTGCCGCGCGAGCGCTCGCTCGCCGCGCTGGCCGTCGCCGAGCTGCGAGCGCGGGGGCGCCGCGCCAGGGTGGCGACGGGGGCGCCCACCGGGCTGGCGGCCCGGCGCGCGCTCGCCGGGCTGCGCCCCGGCGGCCGCCGCGCGCCACGGCTGGCGCGCATCGCGCGCTGGGCTCTGGGCGGGCCCGCGCAGGGGCGAGAGCGGCCAAGCGCTGCCGGCCGTGCTCGCGGCGGCGCTTGCGATCGTCGGCTGCGCGCTGGTGCTGGCCGCGATCGGCGGGGCCATAACCGGGAAGGGGCGGGTGCAGCGCGCGGCCGACCTCGCGGCGCTCTCGGCCGCGCGCAGCATGCGCGACGACCTGCCGCGAGCGCTGGCCCCCGCCCGGCTCCCGGACGGCTCGCCGAACCCGCGCCACCTCCCGCGCGCGGAGTACCTGGAGCGCGCCGAGGCGGCGGCGCTCGGGGCGGCGGAGCGCAACGGCGTCGAGCCCGCGCTGCTGACGGTCGCCTTCCCAGGCGCCCGTGCCGGCGCCGGGCCGCCCGTGCGGGCGCATGTCCGGGTTGACGCGGAGATACCCGCAGATGCCCTGCCCGGCGCGGACGGCGCCGGCTCGCCGTCCCCCCGCGCGATCCGCATCTCCGCGAGCGCGACCGCGGAGGCGTCTCCGCCGGGCGGCGGCTGGACCGGAGTGGAGGGCCGGGCGAGCGGCGGCGGCTACTCGGGCCCGCTGGCCTACCGGGACGGCGAGGGGATGCGCCCCGACGTCGGCGCCGCGTACGACCGGATGGCGGCGGCGGCGCGGGCGGCGGGAGTGGCGCTCGCGGTCAGCTCCGGGTTCCGCTCCGACGCCGAGCAGGCGGCGCTCTTCGCCGCCCACCCCGACCCGCGCTGGGTGGCGCCGCCGGGGCGCTCGCTGCACCGCTGCGCGACCGAGCTGGACCTGGGCCCGTCCTCCGCCTACGGCTGGCTGGCTGCGAACGCGCATCGCTTCGGCTTCGTCAAGCGCTACTCCTGGGAGCCCTGGCACTTCGGCTTCGAGGCCGGGCCGCCGCCCTGCTCGGCCGCGGGGGAGAGCGGCGGCCTCGCCGGGCGGCGGCGGCGATCCGGACGGGCGACGGCTCGCCGCAGGGCCTGCCGGCCTTCGTGCCGGCGCGCTTTCGCGAGCCGCTGCTGCGCTCGGCCGGGCGCTGGGACGTCTCGGCCGCCCTGCTCGCCGCGCAGCTCGAGGCCGAGTCCGGCTTCGACCCCGGCGCGGTCTCGCCCGCCGGGGCCCAGGGGATCGCGCAGTTCATGCCGGGCACCGCGGCGTCCTACGGCCTGCGCGACCCGTTCGATCCCGTGGCGGCGATCGACGCCCAGGCCCACCTGATGTCGGACCTGATGCGGCAGTTCCGCTCGGTGCCGCTCGCCCTCGCCGCCTACAACGCGGGCCCGGGCGCGGTGGCGCCGTGCATGTGCGTCCCGGCCTACCCGGAGACGCGCGCCTACGTCGCCCGGATCCTGGCGCTGCTCGACGGCGCGGGCGCGATGCTGGTCCCGCCGCTGGAGGTGCGGCTGGTCGAGTAGCCGCCCCGCTGCGCCGGCCGCCTGCTGGACGGGGCTGGAGACCCTCGAAGGCCCGATCCTCGTTGACCTTGCCGCGCGTCTGGGAGCCGAGTAGTTTCGAGGGAAACCCAAGCAAGTCAGCAGAGAGGAGACACTCATGGCTGACGCCGGACTGTTCATTGGGTGGGGCCAGGTGGTGCGCGGACGCGAGAAGCGCGCCGTCCAGGTATTCAACGAGAGCGTTGAGTATTGGGGAGGGCTCCAGGGCGACGGCAAGATCGAGGGGTTCGAGCTTGCCCTTTTGGAGCCCCACGGCGGCGACTTGCAGGGCTTTGCCCTGCTGCGCGGGAGCGAAGAGCAGATCAGCGCGCTGCGCGCAGACGAGGAATTCGGGCGTCGGATCGTTCGCGCCGATCAGATCGTCGAATCCCAAGGTGTCATCAGTGCCCTGATCGGCGAGGGCATCGCCCGTGGTATGGCCCAGTACCAGGGCGAGATCGACGATCTGGACTGAAGACCTGGTCCCGCTGGACAGCGGGAGCGCCGGGCCGAACCCTTGAGGCCAGGCCCGGCGCGCCACGAACGCCTCCTCGTTGAGGCGCGCCTGCCGGCGGCCCCCTGACGGCCCTGACCGGCCTCAGCACCGAGGGTCTGATACCCGCCGCAGGCGGGTAAGGGGCGGAGATCCCCACCTGCGACCCCCGAATGAGATAGACAACCCCTGATGGAAGCCGGTCAGATGACCGACGCAGCTTCCCCTCCGCCCGGCGGGGGACTGGCGGAGAGGATGAGGCAGGCCCCGGCGCTCGGCGCCCTCGGGGTCCTCGGGGTGATCTTCCTCGCGCTCGTCGTCTCGCAGGGTCTCCACGACGTGCTGCAGACGGGGCTCAACGGGCTCTCGCTCGGAGCGATCTACGCGCTCGGCGCCGTCGGGCTGACGCTGGTCTACGGGATCCTGAAGCTGACCAACTTCGCGCACGGCGACTTCCTCACCTTCGGCGCCTACATGGCCTACCTCGTCAACGTCACCTGGGGGGCGCCGCTGGTCGTCGCGGTCGTTCTGGGCGATGCTGGCGACCGCGCTGCTCGGGGTCTTCTTCGAGCGCACGATGTGGGGGCCGATGCGCCGCAAGAACGCGGGCTTCCTGCAGCTCATCCTGATGTCGATCGGCCTCGCCTTCCTGCTGCGCGCGATCGTGCAGTGGTTCTGGGGCACCGAGATCCGCCAGCTCGACGTGGACAACACCAGCACGGTCGAGTTCCTCGGCCTGCGGATCGGCGCAGACCGAGCTGATCGTCGTCGTGGTCGGCGTCGCGGTGCTCGTCGCCGTCGGCGCCGTCCTGCGCTACACCCTGCTCGGCAAGCGGATGCGGGCGCTCTCCGACGACATCGACGCTCGCCGAGACCGCGGGCATCAACACCAAGCGGGTGATCCTCTACACGTGGATCTTCTCCGGCGCGCTCGCCGGCCTGGCCGGCGTCATGGCCGGCGCGATCACGGACCTGCGCCCCGAGCTCGGCTTCGAGCTGCTGCTGCCGATCTTCGCCGCGGTCATCCTCGGCGGCATCGGCGACGCCTTCGGGGCGCTCGCGGCGGGGATGGTGCTCGGGGTGATGACCGAGTGGTCGACGCTGATCATCGATGCCGCGCTGGAAGGTCGCGGTCGGCTTCGTCGTGCTGGTGGTCGTGCTGATCATCCGCCCGCAGGGGATCTTCGGGAAGGCGAAGGCGATATGAGCCCCGACGTGCTGTTCGCGCCGCTGGCCGTCTCGTTCGAGGCCTTCACCCAGCCCGGCTTCTGGATCGGGGTGGGGGTGATCGCGGGCATCTACGCGCTCGTCGCCCTCGGCCTCCAGCTCAACGTCGGCTTCACCGGGATCGTCAACTTCGGCCAGGCGGCCTTCATGGCGATCGGCGCCTACTCGATGGCGATCCTGGTGCGTGAAGGCGGAGCTGAGCTTCTGGCTGGCGCTGCCTCTCGCGATCTTGATCACGATGGCCTTCGGCCTGCTGATCGGGCTGCCGGCGCTGCGGCTGCGGGCGGACTACTTCGCGATCGCGACGATCGCGCCTGGCGGAGGTGGTGCGCATGTTCGCCCAGAACGCCCGCTCGCTGACCGACGGCAACCAGGGGCTCTCCTGCAACGAGGACGACGCGTCGCTCTGCTACTTCAACGACTGGCGCGACGTCTCGGAGTCGATCAACGACTTCGTCGAGAACACGTTCTGGAGCGACCCCGAGTCGACCTTCCCGCTGCTGCTCGTGGTCTGGGTCACCGTGATCCTCGCCACCTTCGGCCTCACCTACGTCCACGAACAGCCCCTGGGGCCGGGTCCTGCGCGCGATCCGCGAGGACGAGGACGCGGCCCGGGCGCTCGGCAAGAACACGCTCGCCTACAAGCTCCAGTCGCTGGCGGTCTCGGCGACGCTGGGGGCCCTCGCGGGCTTCTTCTTCGCCCTCAACGTCGCCGCCCTCCACCCGACCGAGCTTCGAGCCGCTCGTCACCTTCTTCGCCTTCAGCGTCCTGATCCTCGGAGGCCTCGCCAACTACAAGGGGGTCGCGCTCGGCGCGGTGATCTTCTGGGTGGTGCTCGAGGGCACCCGCTTCATCGACCTGCCCGACCCGCCCTTCACCGAGACGCGGATCGCGGCGCTGCGGCTGGCGATCACCGGGCTGGTCCTGATCGTGCTGATGGCGTTCCGCCCGCAGGGGCTGTTCGGCAAGCGCGAGGAGATGGTCCTCGGTGAGTGAGCGCCGCGTCCGGCCCGAACCCGCCGAGCCGCCGGCGTGACCGGGCGCCTGCTCGCGGTGGACGACCTCAAGCGCTTCGGGGGCATCCAGGCCGTCGACGGCGCCAGCTTCGAGGTCGCGCGAGCGCTCGATCACGGCGCTGATCGGCCCCAACGGGGCCGGCAAGACGACTCTCTTCAACGTCGTCACGGCTTCTACAAGCGGCGACCAGGCGGTCGGTCACCTTCGCCGGCGAGAGCATCTTCCGCGAGCCCGCCTACGCGATCGCCCGCCGCGGCATGGTCCGCACCTTCCAGATCACCAAGGCGCTGGCGGCGATGCCGGTGATCGACAACATGATGCTGGCCGCGCCCGACCAGCCGGGGGAGCGCTTCCGCAACGTGGTCTTCCGCCCGCGGCCGGTCCGCGAGCGCGAGAAGGAGGTGCGCGAGCAGGCCGATGGAGCTGCTCGAGCATCTTCAACCTGACCGAGCTGACCGACGACTACGCGGGCACGCTCTCCGGCGGGCAGCGCAAGCTGCTGGAGCTGGCCCGCGCGCTGATGGCGAAGCCGACGCCTGCTGCTGCTCGACGAGCCGATGGCGGGCATCAACCCGACGCTCGGCAAGCGCCTGCTCGACCACATGCAGCGCCTGCGCAACGAGGAGGGCGTCACCTTCCTCTTCATCGAGCACGACATGGAGGTGGTGATGAACCACTCCGACACGGTGATCGTGATGGCCGAGGGCAGGGTGATCGCCGACGGGCGAGCCGCACGAGGTCCGCCAGCGACCGCAAGGTGATCGACGCCTACCTGGGCGGCAAGGCGCCGGGGGCCGACGCGTGACCGACGGCGCCGGCGTGGAGGCGAGGGCCGGGAGCCGCTCCTGGTGGCCGAGGGGCTGGTCGCGGGCTACGTCCCCGAGGTGGACATCCTGCGCGGCGTGGACATGACCGTCCGCGAGGGAGAGATCGTGACCATCGTCGGGCCCAACGGCGCGGGGAAGTCGACGCTGATCAAGGCGATCTTCGGGCTGCTGCGACCGCGCGCGGGCCGGGTCGCCCTCCGCGGCGAGGAGCTCACCGGGCTCGCGCCGCACACGATCGCGCGCCGGGGCATGAGCTACGTGCCGCAGCTCGACAACGTCTTCCAGAGCCTCATCGGTGCAGGAGAACCTGGAGATGGGCGCCTTCGACGCACGGGCACGGCCGGCGAGCGGATGGACACGATGTACGAGCTCTTCCCGCGGCTCGGCGAGCGCCGGACCCAGGCTGCCGGGACGATGAGCGGCGGCGAGCGCCAGATGCTGGCGATGGGCCGGGCGCTGATGCCGGAGCCGCAGGTGCTGCTGCTCGACGAGCCCTCGGCGGGTCTCGCCCCGGCGTTCGTCGAGGCCATCTTCGAGAAGATCGCCGACGTCAACGACGCCGGGGTCACGATCCTGATGGTCGAGCAGAACGCGCGCCGGGCGCTCGCGATGTCGGATCGCGGCTACGTGCTCGACCTCGGCCAGAACAGGTTCGAGGGGCCCGGCGCCGAGCTGCTCTCCGACCCCAAGGTCGCCGACCTCTACCTCGGCGGCACCGCCCGCATAGACGAGGCGACGTCGTAGCGGCGGCGGACCGCGGCCGGAGCCCGCAGGCCCCGGCCGCTGCCGCCTCTCGACCCGTCTACTCCGCGGCTGTGCCCGCCGGGACCTGCTTCACGGGCGTGATCTCGCCGCCGGTGACCACGTAGGTGTCGTAGACACCCGTCGTGGGATCGCCGTTCTCGTCGAGATCGATCTCGCCGGAGGCTCCGACGTAGTCGATGTCGTCACCGTTCTGCAGCGCCTCGATCGCTTCCGGCAGCTGCTCCCAGGTGTACTTGTCGCCCTCGGGAGCGGTGAGGTCGACCAGGGAATCCGCCATCTCCTGCCCGTCGGTGGAACCTGCGGCCACCGCGGCCAGGTAGCAGAGGATCACCGCGTCGAAGTTCTGGGCGTCGAACGTCTCGCGCTCGACGTCCGTCGGCTCGGACGAGGTGAACAGCGCGTCGAATGCCTCCGAGGATGCCCCCTTCTCGGGGGTGCCCGGCGAGGTGCCGCGGATGCCTTCCATCAGCTCCGCGTTCTCCGCCACGAGGTCGCTCGATGGCGAGCCCGTCGGTGATGAACGTCTTCTTCGGGTCCCAGCTCCCGGTCCGCTGCAGCGCGGGCCCGACCTTAACGAAGGTCTCCGGGAAGTCGATGATCACGAACGCGTCGGGATTGCCCTCGACGATCTGCTGGGCCTCCGAGTTGTAGCTCGGCTGCTCGGGGTCGTAGAGGACCTCGGCCCCGATCGTGCCGCCCAGCTCCTCCCAGGCGGCGGTCAAGGCCTCAGTGAAGCCGTCGCCGTAGGAGTCGTTGCGGGCGCCGATGTTGATCGTCTTGCCCTCCGCTCCGCCGAGCTCCGAGGCCACGTAGTCCGCGAGGACCGGGCCCTGGAGGTTGTCGGCCGGAGGCGGTCCGGTTGAGCAGGCCGTTGTCGTCGATCTCGGTCAGCTCGGCGCTGGTCGAGGACGGCGAGATCTGGAGGATCCCTTCCGGGATCGTCACCGACAGGGCCGTCGGCTCGGTGTCGGACGAGGCCCAGGCGCCGGCGATGCAGGTCGCGCCGTCGGAGTCCACGAGCTTGCGGGCCGCCTGCACGGCCGCCTGCTCGTTGGTCTCGTTGTCCTCGTGGACGATCTCGACCGTGTGGTCCACGCCGGCCTGGCTGATCGCGTCGTTGATCTGCGCGACAGCCATGTCCGCCGCCTTCTGCCCCGGAGGCCCGAAGGGCGCCAGGTCGCCCGTGAGGGGGATCGAGTCCCCGATCACGAGGTCGAGCTGCGTCTCGCCGCCGCCACCCCCGCCGCCGTCGTCGTCGTCGTCGCCGCAGGCGGCGACGCCGAGAACCAGGACGAGGCCGGATGCCGCAGCGATCAGTCTCTTCGTGTTGAGACCTCGCATACGTTGAACTCCTCTCTCTTCAGTTCGGAACGAGGGCCCACGTTGGGACGCCCGGGCCCAGGGTCAGCCTGTATCTATATCCGTTTCGGCGGAAGCGCAAGCTGCGGGTCGGCAGATAGGCTCCCCGGCGTGGCGCTGATGGAGGTCGCGGGCATCGAGGGGCTCAAGGGGCTGGTAGGGAAGCCGGTCGGCCCGACCGAGTGGCGCGAGGTCACCCAGGCCGACATCGACGACTTCGCGCGGCTCTCGGGGGACGACCAGTGGATCCACGTGGACGTGGAGCGAGCGAAGGCCGAGAGCCCGTTCGGCACCACGATCGCGCACGGCAACCTCACCCTCTCGCTGATCGACGGCTTCCGGCTCGGCCTGATCCGCTCCACCGGGTTCAAGCTCGGCGTCAACTACGGCTGGAACAAGGTCCGCTTCCCGGCCCCGGTGCCCGCCGGGTCCAGGGTCCGCGCCTCCGCCGAGGTGATCTCCGTCGAGGAGGTCGCGGGCGGCTGGCAGGAGGTCGTCACGCGCTTCACGCTCGAGGTCGAGGGCTCGGACAAGCCCTGCTGCGTCGCCGACTCCGTCGGCCGCGCGCTGCCCGAGTAGCGGCAGACGGGAGCTGTCCGGTCCAGGGGGCTATATGCCCACCAAGTCAGGACAGCTCCCGTGAGGCAGTGCTACTTGACCGTGAGCGTGCCTTCCATGCCACCCTCGCGGTGGCCCGGGACGGTGCAGTAGAACGATGTACTCGCCCGGGGAGAGGTCAACCGTGGTCGACGTCGTGTCCTCGGCGATCAGGTCCGTCTTGCCGACCTCCTCGCCGTCCGCGCTCTCGATCTCAACGTCGTGGGAGAGCGGGGCGGGGTTGTCGAAGTTGACCGTGACCGACCCGGCGCTGGTGCTCAGCTCCTTCTGGTCGAAGGCGAGCGAGCCGTCGGCGGCGGCGGAGATGTCGAGCGTCCCGCCCGCGCCTCCACCTCCTCGCGGCCGTGGTGGCCTCGGTCGTCGTCGCGGCCTCGGTGGTGTCGCCCCCGTCGTCATCGTCGTCGCCGCCGCAGGCGGCGAGGCCGAAGGTCGCGAGCGCGACCACGGCGAGCAGGGCGAGCAGCTTCCTCATTGGGTCCCCTTTCCGGTGTTCGCCAGAGCGGGCCAACCATATCCGGGCTCGGTTAAGTGCCGGTGAAATCCGGCTGGTCGCCGGCGAAGAAGGCGCTGACGCCGCGGCGCAGGTCCTCGGTGGCCATGCTGTCGGCGATGCCGTGGCGTTCGAGCTGGAGGTGCTCGGTGAGGTTGTGCTCGAGGCTCTCGTTGATCAGCGACTTGGCCATGCGCACGTAGTGCGGCGCCTTGCGGGCCAGGGAGCCGGCCTTCTCCTTCGCGGCGTCGAGCAGCTCGCCGGCGGGGACGACCTTGCTCACGATCCCGAGGTCGAGCGCCGCCTGCGCGTCGAGGACCGGGTCGTTCAGCGCCAGCTCGAGCGCCTTGGCGGGGCCGACCACGCGGGGGAGGAAGTAGGTCATGCCGCCGTCGGGCGAGGCGCCGATGCGCCCGTAGGCGACCACGAAGGCGGCCTGCTCCGAGGCGATCCGCAGATCGCACATCAGCGCCAGCGAGAAGCCCGCCCCCGCGGCCGCGCCGTTGACGGCCGCGATCACGGGGTAGGGGATGCGCCGGAAGTCGACGATCGCCTGGTGCAGCACCTCGGCGCCGCGCCGGACGTCGGAGGGCAGGTCGTGCGAGGGGTCCTCGAGGCCCCGCTTGAACCAGTTGACGTCGCCGCCGGCGGAGAACGCCCGGCCCTCGCCGGTGACGACGAGCGCGCGGAAGGGCGCGCGGTCGGCGAGCCAGGAGGCCGCCACCGTCAGCTCGAAGATCAGCTCGGGGCTCATCGCGTTCATCGAGTCCGGCCGCCGCAGGGTGAGGACGCCGACCTCGCCGTCGGCCTCGATCGACATCGTCTTCAGCTCCGGGACCGCGGGTCCGCCCATCGGGCGTGAGCCTACCCTTAGTCGGGTGAGCGAGAAGCCCCAGACGCGCGCCGAGAGGCTCGACGAGCAGCGCCGCGCGCTGCCCGACTCGCCCGGGGTCTACGTCTTCCGCGACCGCTCGGGCGCCGCGCTGTACGTGGGCAAGGCGACCTCGATCCGCAAGCGGGTGGCGTCGCACTTCGGCGGCAAGTCACGCGGCCGCGGCACCGGGGCGGCGACGACGCAGGACCTGCTTGACCGCATCGACTCGATCGAGGCGCTGGTGACCCAGACCGAGGCGGAGGCGCTGCTCGCCGAGCAGAGCTTCATCAAGCGCCTGCGCCCCCGCTTCAACATCCGCCTGCGCGACGACAAGTCGTATCCGTACGTCGGGATCAGCCTTGACGAGGACTACCCCCGCGTCTACTTCACTCGCGAGCGCCACCGCCCGAATCGCGCCTACTTCGGCCCCTTCTCATCCGCCAAGCGGGTGCGCGAGACGCTCGACCTGCTCGGCAAGCTGTTCCAGTACCGCACCTGCGAGGGCCCCGAGCCCGGCCGGCGCTCCGGCGTCCCCTGCCTCGACTACTACATCAAGCGCTGCCAGGCCCCCTGCGTGGACTACATCGGACGCGAGGAGTACCGGCGCAACATCGACGCGATCGTCGCCTTCCTCTCGGGCCGCTACCGCGAGATCGAGCGGGACCTGGAGGCCAAGATGGACGAGGCCTCGCAGGCGCAGGACTTCGAGCGCGCCGCGCTCTTCCGCGACCGGCTCGCGGCGGTGCGGAGCCTGATGGAGCGCCAGCGCGTCGCCGGGGGCCGGCTCGGGAGCGCCGACGTGATCGGCGTCGCGGTGGACGGCACCGACGCCAACGCGCAGGTCTTCCAGGTCCGCGACGGGGTGCTGGCCGAGCGCCAGGGCTTCTACCTGGCGGGGGGCGAGGAGCGCGCGCCGGGCGAGGTCGCCGAGAGCTTCCTGCTCCAGTACTACGGCGCGGCGCCGGCGGTCCCTGGCCGCGTCGTCGTCGGGCCCGAGCTGAGGGACCGCACCGCCGTGCTCGAGGAGGCGCTGTCGGCCCAGCGCGACGCCGCCGTCGAGGTGCGGGTGGCGGCCCGCGGCGACCTGCGCCGGCTGCGCGAGATGGCCGAGCGCAACGCCGAGCTGGCACTCGCCCAGGACAAGCTCCGCCGCGAGCACCGCCGCCAGCAGCGTGTCGAGACGCTGGCCTCGCTCCAGGAGGAGATGGACCTGGAGCGGGTGCCGGTGCGAATCGAGGCCTTCGACATCTCCAACCTCGGTGAGACCCACACGGTCGCCTCCATGGTCGTCTTCGAGGGCGGCGCGCCGAAGAAGGCCGACTACCGCAAGTTCAAGATCCGCGGCGACTTCGACCGCGCCGGCAACGGCGGGTCCAACGGAGCCCCGCCCGCGGACGCGAAGCGGAGCAGGCGGGGACCTGATGATTTCGCCGCGATGCGGGAGGTGCTGGCGCGGCGGATGGCGCGCTACATGGAGCAGGTGGACCTGAGCCCCCACGACTCGGACCGCGACGCGAGCTTCGCGGCGCTGCCCGACCTGATCGTGATCGACGGCGGCAAGGGACAGCTCTCCGCGGGAATGAAGGCGCTGGAGCCGCTGCTCGAGCGGGGCGTCACGGTGATCAGCCTCGCCAAGCGGGTGGAGGAGGTCTTCGTGCCGGGCCGGCCCGACTCGGTCCGGCTCGAGCGGGGCTCCGGCGCGCTGCGGCTGCTCCAGCGGGTTCGTGACGAGGCGCACCGCTTCGCGATCACCTTCCATCGCTCCAAGCGCGACAGGGCGATGACCGCCTCCGTGCTGGACGGCGTAAGGGGCGTCGGGCCGGCGCGCAAGCGGGCCCTGCTCGTCCACTTCGGCTCGCCCGAGCGCCTGCTGACCGCGAGCCGCGAGGAGCTGGAAGCGGTGCCCGGGGTGCCCGGTAAGCTCGCGCGCGAGATCCACCGGCAACTGAACAGGGCGAACTGATGCCCGAGCCCGCCGCGTCGCGATCCCGGGCCGAGGGCACAGGGGACGGCGCCGGCCCGCGTAAGCGGGTCGAGATGGTCGCGATCACCGGCTACTCCGGCGCGGGCAAGTCGGAGGCGATCGCCGCCTTCGAGGACGGGGGCTACTTCTGCGTGGACAACCTGCCGCCGCGGATGATCGGCGGGCTGGGCGAGCTCTTCCGGCACGAGGGCAGTGGCGTCGAGCGCGCGGCGATCGTCTCGGACGTCCGCGGCGGGGAGTACTTCGAGGACCTGCTCGCGGTGCTCGGCGAGCTCGAGGCGGGCGGGGTGGACCTGAAGGTCCTCTTCCTCGAGGCCGAGCGAGGAGACGCTGCTCAACCGCTACAAGGAGACCCGCCGCAGGCATCCCCTCGCGCGCGAGGGCCGCATCGTGGACGGGATCCGGGCCGAGCGCGACCTCCTGGCGCCGCTCCGCGAGCGCGCCGACTTGGTCATAGACACGACCGATCTCACCGGCGGAGCGCTGCGCCGCAGGATCGCGACGGACCTGATCGGCCACGAGCGCGCCGACAACCAGCTCGCCCTCACCCTGCTCACGTTCGGCTTCAAGAACGGGCCGCCGCGTGACGCCGACCTGACGCTGGATGTGCGCTTCCTCCCGAATCCCCACTACGTGGACGAGCTGCGGCCGCTGACCGGGCTCGACGAGCCGGTCCGGGAGTACGTCGAGTCGGGGACGCAGGCAGGCGAGTTCTACGGGCGGCTGATGCCGCTGCTCGACTTCCTGGTCCCGGCCTACGTCGCCGAGGGCAAGCAGCACCTGACGATCGCGATCGGCTGCACGGGCGGCCGCCACCGCTCGATCGCCGTCGCCGATCGCATCGCCCGCGCGCTGGACCGCAGGGACGACGTCCGGCTGACCGTCGTCCACCGCGACACGGAGATCCAGCCCTAGCCCCGGCCGCCGGCGCCGTCCGCCCTCGCCCGGCGCCTAGACTCGGCGCCGTGCCCGACCCGGTGATCAGCGTCGCGGGACTGCGCAAGTCCTACGGCGACCTCGAGGCCGTCCGCGGCATGGACCTCGAGGTCGCCGCGGGCGAGATCTTCGCCTTCCTCGGGCCCAACGGCGCGGGCAAGACGACGACCGTCGAGATCCTCGAGGGGTACCGGGAGCGCAGCGCGGGCGAGGTCAGCGTCCTCGGAGTGGACCCCGCCCGCGCGGACCGCGCCTGGCGCCAGCGGGTCGGCTTCGTGCTCCAGGAGTGCCGCCTGACGCCCGAGCTGACCGTCAACGAGGCGGTCGCCCAGTACGCGGGCTACTACGCGGCGCCGCGCGACGTGACGGAGACGGTCGAGCTGGTCGGCCTCTCGGAGAAGGTCGGGCGAGCGCACCGCGCAGCCTCTCGGGCGGCCAGCAGCGCCGCCTCGACGTGGCGCTGGCGCTGGTCGGCGACCCCGAGCTGCTCTTCCTCGACGAGCCCACGACCGGGTTCGACCCCTCCGCCCGCCGCCACGCCTGGAAGGTGATCGCGAGCCTGCGCGACCTCGGCAAGACGGTCTTCCTCACCACCCACTACATGGACGAGGCGCAGGCGCTGGCCGACCGCGCCGCGATCATCGTCCGAGGCGAGGTCGTCGGCGGAGGGCAGCCCCGACTGAGCTCGGAGGCGAGGGAGCGACGACGATCAGCTTCCGGCTGCCGCCCGGGCGGAGCCGCACGAGCTGCCGCCCTCGGTGCGTGCCGCTGCCCGGCTCGACGGCGCGCGGAGAGGCGGAGCGGGCGCGGAGGTCTCGATCGAGGCGGACGACCCGCTCCCGCCGCTTCGCGAGCTGACCGAATGGGCGGCGGGGCGCGGCGTCGAGCCTGCCCGGCCTCGAGGTGCGCACGCCGAGCCTCGAGGACGTCTACCTGCGGCTGACCGGCGCGGCCAGGGAGGGGGAGGAGCGATGAGCGCGGCCGCCCTGGCCGCGCACCAGTTCCGCTTCGACCAGAAGGTCTTCTGGCGCAACCCGGCGTCGGTCTTCTTCACCGTGATCTTCCCCGTGATCTTCCTGGTCATCTTCAACCTGATCTTCGGCAACGACGACATCGAGGAGCTGGGGCTCAACGACCTCGACCTACTACGTGCCGGCGATCATCACCCTGGCCGTGATGTCGGCGCCACGACCCAGAGCCTCGCCATCAACCTGACCGAGGACCGCGAGCGCGGGCTGCTGAAGCGGGTGCGGGGCACGCCGCTGCCCACCGCCGGCCTTCGTCGCCGGGCGGGTCGGCAACTCGCTGGTGATCTCGGTCCTGATGGTCGCCCTGGTCGCCGTCATCGGGCGCGTCGCCTACGACGTCACCCTGCCGACCGGGACGATCCCGGCGGATCCTGGTCACGCTGGCGGTGGGCGCCTTCGCCTTCTCCTGCATCGGCTTCGCCCTGACGACGATCGATCCCCTCCGAGGACGCCGCCCCGCTGTCACCAACGCGACCGTGCTGCCCCTCTACTTCATCTCCGGGGTCTTCATCCCCGAGAGTGAGATCCCCGACGGAGTGCTCCAGGTCGCCGACCTGTTCCCGATCCGCCACTTCTTCGAGGCCTTCTTCACCGCCTGGGACCCGAGCACGACCGGCGCCGGCATCGAATGGGGGGACCTGGCGGTGGTCGCCGCCTGGGGGCTCGCCGGCTCTGGCGATCGCGGCCTGGCGCTTCCGCTGGGAGCCGCAGCGCTGAGCAGTCGCGCAGATTCCCTAGAGTCGGGGCCGCAATGCTTCACTACGCAGCGGTAAAGGTCGCGGACATCGAGCGCAGCGGGCGCTTCTACGACTCCATCCTCGCCCCCCTCGGCTGGCGCCGCCAGGAGGACGGCGAGACGACGGTCTCGTGGGGCTTCAACAAGCCCGAGTTCTACGTCACCCTCGCCGAGTCGCAGCGCCCCGGTTACGGGATCGTCTCCTTTCCGGCCAGGAGCATCCCGGCCGTCAAGGCGTCGTACGAGTCCGGGATCGCCAACGGCGGGGAGTCCGCGGCGGAGCCGGGAAGCCAGCCCGCGTTCGGCAGCGGCAACTACGCGGCGCGGATGCTGGACCCGGACGGCTACGAGGTGGAGCTGATCGTCGCGCACAGCTGAGCGGCCGGACCGCCCTCAGGGGCGAGCACGGAGGCGCGGGCGCGCGCTCCTCGCTAGTTTGGGAATCGCCTCATCCCGTCAAGCCCCCAAGGAGGAACGCTGATATGGCAGTCAAGGTCGGCATCAACGGTTTCGGGCGCATCGGGCGCAACCTCTTCCGCGCCGCTCATGAGGCGGGCTCCGACCTGGAGTTCGTGGCCGTCAACGACCTGGTGGACGCCGAGACCATGGCGCACCTGCTCAAGTACGACTCGATCCTCGGCCGCCTCGACGCGGACGTGTCCGCCTCCGGCGACGCCATCAGCGTGGACGGCACCGAGATCAAGGTCTTCAACGAGAAGGACCCGGCGGCCCTGCCGTGGGGAGACCTCGGCGTCGAGGTCGTGATCGAGTCCACGGGCCTCTTCACCAAGCGCGACGACGCCGCCAAGCACCTCGAGGCCGGCGCCAAGAAGGTGATCATCTCGGCCCCGGCCAAGGAGCCGGACGTGACGGTCGCCCTCGGGGTCAACTTCGACGACTACGACCCCGAGCAGCACCACGTCATCTCCAACGCCTCCTGCACGACCAACTGCCTGGCGCCGGTGGCGAAGGTGATCCACGACACCGTGGGCATCGAGCACGGCCTGATGACCACGATTCACGCCTACACGGCGGACCAGCGCCTCCAGGACATGCCGCACAAGGACCCGCGCAGGGCGCGGGCCGCCGCGGTCAACCTGATCCCGACCAGCACGGGCGCCGCCAAGGCGGTCGGGCTGGTGTTGCCGGACCTCAACGGCAAGCTCAACGGCATGGCCGTGCGGGCGCCGGTGATCACGGGCTCGGTCGTGGACCTGACGTTCAAGGCGTCGAAGGAGACGAGCGTGGAGGAGATCAACGGCGCGATCAAGGCCGCCGCGGAGGGCCCCCTCAAGGGCATTCTCCTCTACACCGAGGACCCGATCGTCTCCACGGACATCGTCACCGACCCGCACTCGTCCATCTTCGACGCGGAGCAGACGATCGTCATGGACGGGGATTTCGTCAAGGTCTTCTCCTGGTACGACAACGAGTGGGGCTACGCCAACCGCTGCGTCGAGCTGGCCGGGAAGGTCCTGGCGCCGGCGCCCGTCGAGGCCTAGGCCGCGGCGAGCTCGGCGGTGGCCGGCTTCGGCAAGGCGAGCGTCTCCGGGGCGGACGTCGCGGGCAAGTGCGTGCTCGTGCGCGCGGACCTGAACGTCCCGCTCGACGACGGCGAGATCGCGGACGACACCCGCATCCGCGCCTCCCTGCCGACGATCGAGCTGCTGCGCGAGCAGGGGGCGAGCATCGTGCTCGTCTCCCACCTCGGCAGGCCGAAGGACCGCGAGCCCGAGCTCTCGATGGCACCGGTGGCCAAGCGGCTCGGCGAGCTGACGGGGGCCGAGGTGAAGCTGGCGCCCGGCGTGGTCGGCGCCGACGTCGAGGAGGCGGCTGCGGGCCTCGCGCCCGGCGAGATCCTGGTGCTGGAGAACAGCCGCTACGAGCCGGGTGAGAAGCAGAACGACCCCGAGCTGGCCGCCGCCCTGGCGAAACTCGCCGACGTCTACGTCAACGACGCCTTCGGTGCGGCGCACCGGGCCCATGCGACGACCGAGGGCGTGGCGCGCCTGCTGCCGTCCTACGCCGGCCTGTTGCTCGAGCGCGAGGTGAGCGAGCTGACCCGGGTCCGCGACGATCCGGCGCGCCCGCTCGTGATCGTCCTCGGCGGCGCCAAGGTCACCGACAAGATCGGTGTGATCGAGCGCTTCCTCGACTCCGCCGAGGAGATCCTGATCGGGGGCGCGATGTGCTTCAGCTTCTTCAGCGCCGACGGCCGCGACACGGGCGACTCGCTCGTGGACGACGCCAGCGTCGAGGCCGCTCGCGACCTGCTGCCCCGCGCGGAGCAGGCGAGGGCGATGATGCACCTGCCCGAGGACCTCGTGCTCGGTCGCGAGTTCAGCGCGGACACCGAGCGGCGCGAGCTGAACGGGATAGACGTGCCCGAGGACTGGATGGGCCTCGACATCGGCTCCAACACGGCCGTCAAGTACGCGCGGCGGATCGCCGGCGCCGGCACCGTCTTCTGGAACGGGCCGATGGGCGCGTTCGAGCTGGAGCCCTTCGCTGCCGGCACCAGGGCGATCGCGGAGGCGGTCGCCTCCACTCCCGGCTTCAGCGTGGTCGGCGGCGGCGACTCGGCCGCCGCGATCGCCGAGTTCGGCCTCGCCGGTGAGGTGGACTGGCTCTCGACCGGTGGCGGCGCCTCGCTGGAGCTGGTCGAGGGCAAGGAGCTGCCCGGGGTGGAGGCGCTCGCCGATGCGTAGGCCCTACCTCGCCGCCAACTGGAAGATGAACAAGACGGTCGGCGAGACCGAGGCGTTCTTCGGGGACTTCGTCCCGCAGCTCCCGGGCGTGGACGCCGACGTCGTCGTCTGCCCGCCCTTCACCGCGCTCGGCCAGGCCGTGGACGCCTGCGAGGGCACCGCCGTTCGGATCGCCGCCCAGAACATGCACGAGGAGGCGAGCGGAGCCTTCACCGGCGAGGTCTCCGCGCAGATGCTGACCGAGCTGGGCGTCAGCGCGGTGGTGCTCGGCCACTCCGAGCGCCGGCAGTACTTCGGCGAGACGGACGAGGCGCTGGCGCGCAAGGTGGTCGCGGCCCTCGACGCCGGCCTCGAGCCCATCCTCTGCGTGGGCGAGAGCGAGGCGCAGCGCGACGCGGACGAGACCGCCGCGGTGCTCACGCGCCAGATCGAGGCCGACCTGGCGGCGGTGGGCGACGAGCGGCTGGGCTCGGTGGTGATCGCCTACGAGCCGATCTGGGCGATCGGCACCGGCAAGACGGCAAGCACCGAGCAGGCCCAGGACGCGTGCGCGCAGATCCGCGCGCTGCTCGCGGCCCGCAGCCCGGACGCCGCCGAAGCCGTCCGGATCCTCTACGGCGGCTCGATGAAGCCCGCCAACGCGGGCGAGCTGATCTCTCAGGCCGACGTGGACGGCGGGCTGGTCGGCGGCGCCAGCCTCGACCCCGCCGACTTCGCGGCGATCGTCGGGGCCGCGGGCGCGTGAGCCCTCTGCCCGCCGGGCCGGAGGGCATCCCGGTCCCCTCCGTGGCGCTGGTCGTGCTGGACGGCTGGGGGCTGGCGCCGGACGGCCCCGGCAACGCGGTGGCCCAGGCCGACACCCCCGTCTTCGACGAGCTCTGGAGCGCCTACCCGCACACCACCCTCAGAACCTCCGGGCCCGACGTCGGGCTGCCGCCGGGGCAGATGGGCAACTCCGAGGTCGGTCACCTGAACCTCGGCGCCGGCGCTGTCGTCAAGCAGGACCTGATGCGGATAGACGAGGCGATCGCGGACGGCTCGTTCTTCGAGAACCCGGCGCTTCGCGACGCGTGCGGGCTCGCGCGCGACTCGCGGCGGGGGCGGCTGCACGCGATCGGGCTGGTCTCCGACGGAGGCGTCCACTCCGGCTGGGAGCACATCGAGGCCGTGATCGAGCTGGCCGCGAGCGAGGGCATCCCCGACCTCGTCCTCCACGCCCTGACCGACGGCCGCGACACCCTTCCGACCAACGGCGCCGGCTACCTCGAGGAGGTCGAGCGCTGGCTGCGCCACGCCGGGAGGGTCGGCACGGTCGGGGGCCGCTACTGGGGCATGGACCGCGACCGCCGCTGGGACCGGGTGAAGAAGCACTACGACGCGATCGCGCACGCCCGCGGCGAGCGCGCGGAGGGATCGGTGGCCGCCGTTCGCGCCTCCTACGAGCGCGACGTCACCGACGAGTTCATCGAGCCGACCGTGATCGGCGACTACGACGGCATCGCCGCGGACGAGCCGGTGATCTTCATCAATTTCAGGCCCGACCGCGCCCGCGAGCTGACTATGGCCCTCGGGGACCCGGCGTTCGACGGCTTCGACCGCGAGGGCGCCCCCGTCGTCGAGGTGACGACGATGACCCAGTACCGCCACGGCTGGCCCTATCCGGTCGCCTTCGTCCCCAAGGAGCCCGACACGACCCTGGCCGAGGTGGTCGCCGAGGGCGGCGGCCGACAGCTCCACGTCGCCGAGACGGAGAAGTACGCGCACGTCACCTACTTCTTCAACGGCGGGCGCGAGGAGGAGTGGGGAGGGGAGGAGCGCCACCTCGTGGACTCGCCGCGCGACGTCGCGACCTACGACGAGAAGCCCGAGATGAGCGGCGCCGCCGCGGCCGAGCAGTTCTCGAGCCACTGGCGGGCCGACGGCTTCCGTTTCGGCGTCATCAACTTCGCCAACGCGGACATGGTCGGGCACACGGGCGTGATCCCGGCGGCGGTCAAGGCGGTCGAGACGGCCGACCGCGGCCTCGGCGAGGTGATCGCCGCCGTGCACGAGTCGGGAGGCGCCTGCATCATCACCGCGGACCACGGCAACGCCGAGGAGATGCTGACCGCGGAAGGCACCCCCCAGACCGCGCACACGACCAACCCCGTCCCGCTGGTGGTCACCGTCCCGGGCATCGAGCTGCGCGACGGCGGCATCCTCGCCGACGTCGCCCCCACGGCCCTCGACCTGCTCGGGGTCAACAGCCGGAGGCGATGACGGGCCGCTCCCTGCTCGCCGGCAGCTGATTCGACCAAGCTGCCTGTAACGCATCGCCTCCCCGGCCGGACCAAGAGGCGATGCCTCCCGAGTCCGAGCCCCGGCTGACGCCCTTGCCGCCGTCGTTCGCCGCGACGCGCCGCGCCCTCCATCGCGTCGCGGAGGAGATCGTCGCTCCGGCACGCAAGCCCGACAACGAGATCTCGCTGCGGGCGACCCCTGGGGGGTTCGGCACGCCGCCGTTCGAGCACGACGGCCTCGAGCGGCAGGTCAGGGTCGAGGGCGCGGAGCTGGTCTACGTCGCCGGTGAGAGCTCCCGGCGGGCCGCGATCCGCTCGCTCGCGGAGGCGGGGGAGCTCGTCGCCGAGCTGCTGCCGGCGGCCGGATCGCTCGACTCCCGCCCACTCGGCGTGGATCCCCGCGCTGCGGAGGCGCTGGGGGCCTGGTACGCGCTCGGCTCCCGGGTGCTGGCGGCCCTGATCGGCGAGGCGCCCGCCGATGACGATCCGACGCCGGCGCGCCTGTGGCCCGAGCACTTCGACCTGGCGATCGAGTCGGGCTCCGAGAGCGCCGGGCGGCGTGCCAACTACGGGTTCTCGCCCGGGGACGAGGACCACGCGGAGCCGTACCTCTACGTCGGGCCCTGGCGCGGCGGCATCGCCGGGGAGCCTGTGGAACGCGACGAGCTTCCACGGCGCCGAGCTCCCCTATGCGGAGCTGGCCGCCGCGGACGACCCCGAGCGGGCCGCGCTCGCCTTCTGCCGGGCGCGCCGCGAAGCACTCGACTCGATCGAGGAGGACCGATGACGTGAACGGAGCGTCGTCGCCGCTTCCGCTGCCCTGCAAACTTGACATAGAGAGACTCAGGTTTTATGCTTCGCGGGTGACAACTGCCTGACCAGGAGGTGAACAGATGGCACTTGTTCGCTGGGACCCCGCACGCGAGCTCGACTCGCTGCAGTCCGACATGAACCGCCTCTTCGACCGCTTCTTCGACACGCGTCCCGCCGGCAACGGCGGCGCCGTGCGCCGCTGGATCCCCGCGATGGACCTGGTGGAGAACGAGGGCAGCCTCGTCCTTCGCGCCGACCTTCCGGGGATGACCGAGGGCGACGTCGAGATCGAGGTCAAGGACGGCGTCCTCACCGTCTCGGGAGAGCGCCGCTCCGACAGCGAGGAGAAGAGCGAGGGCTTTCACCGCGTGGAGCGCTCATTCGGCCGCTTCTCGCGGGCCCTGAGCCTGCCCGAGGGAGTGGACGCCGCGAAGATCGGCGCCTCCTTCGACAACGGCGTCCTCGAGGTGACGATCCCGAAGCCCGAGGAGACCAAGCCGACCCGCGTGCGGATCGGCTCTGACGCCGTCGAGGGCAGCGGCACCGAGAAGTAGGCGAGCCCGAGGAACGCCGGCGGCGGCCCGTGGGGCCGCCGCCTAGGCTTGCCGGATGCGGAGCGACCCGGCACGCCTCGCCTTCGAGATCCAGGCCCGCGACGGCTCAGCCCGCGCGGGCCTGCTTCGTACCGCGCACGGCGAGTCGCCACGCCCGCCTTCATCCCGCTCGCGACCAAGGCGAGCGTCCGCGGCCTCTCCGCCGGCGAGGTCGCGGCGCTCGGCTACGAGCTGGTGCTCGGCAACACCTTTCACCTGCACCTCGCCCCGGGCGAGGACCTGATCGCCCGCCACGGGGGCCTGCACGGGTTCATGGGCTGGCAGCGCTCCGTGATCACCGACTCGGGCGGCTTCCAGGTCTTCTCGCTGGCGCACGGCGGCGTCGCCGACGAGATCAAGGGCCGCCGCGGCCAGGCGGCGGGCGGCGCGAAGGTCGAGATCTCCGAGCGCGGGGTCGCCTTCCGGTCGCTGCTGGACGGCTCGGACCGCTTCATCGGCCCGGAGGAGTCGATGGCGATCCAGGCGAAGCTCGGCTCGGACATCGCGCTCGTCTTCGACGAGTGCACGCCCTTCCACGCCGACCGCGACTACACGGCCCGCTCGACCGAGCGCACCCACCGCTGGCTCGACCGCTGCCTCGACTGGCACGGCGAGCACGGGCCCGCGCGCCAGGCCGTCTTCGGGATCGTGCAGGGCGGCGTCCACGAGGACCTGCGGCGGGAGTCAGCGCAGCGCGTGGGGGAGGCCGGGGCGGACGGCGTCGCGATCGGCGGAACCCTCGGCCGCGACAAGGACGAGATGCGGACGGTCCTGGAGGTGACGCTGCCCCACCTCCCAGACGAGGCGCCCCGGCACCTGCTGGGCATCGGCGAGGTGGACGACCTGATCATGGGGATCGGGCTCGGCATCGAGGTCTTCGACTGCGCGGTGCCGACGCGCCTGGCCCGCCACGGCGTCGCCCTCGCTCCGGAGCCGGACGCCCGCCACCGCATCGACCTCGCCAAGGGCCGCTTCGCCGACCAGGACGAGCCGATCGTCGCGGGCTGTCCCTGCGAGGCCTGCCGGCGGCACAGCCGCGCCTACCTGCACTACCTGGCTCGCAACAGGGAGCTGACCGGCGCCCGCCTGCTGACGCTGCACAACCTCACCTACATGGAGCGGCTCACCGCGGGCGCCCGCGAGGCGATCGCGGCGGGGGCGTACGGGGCCTACTCTGAGGCGGTGCTCGCGGGCTCGGCGCCCTGGGAGGCCTCCTCCCAGGCGGCGTAGAGCTCCTCGAGCTCGCGCTTCGCCGCCTCGTGGCGCTCGCTCGCGCGCGCGGCGCTGGTCGGGCTCGCCCACGCGTCCGGGTCGGCGAGCTCGTCTTCGAGCTCGCGCAGCCCCCGCTCGGCCTCCTCGATGCGCTGCTCGAGATCGGCGATCCGGCGCAGGGCGTTCTTGGACGGGCCGCGGGAGCCGGCGCGCTCGGCGCCGGGGCGCTTGGGCGGCCTCGCGGGCGCGGCCGCCTCCGCCGCCGCGGCGTCCGCCTCCTCACGCTCGCGCTCGTAGGTCGCCCAGCCGACCGGATGGCTGTGCAGCCGCCCCTTCTCGCAGACGAGGGTGTGCGTGCCGACGGCCTCGAGCAGGGCGCGGTCGTGGGAGACGAGCAGGACCGCGCCGCGGAACGCCAGCAGCGCGTCCTCCAGCGCCTCACGGCTGTCGATGTCGAGGTGGTTGGTCGGCTCGTCGAGGATCAGCACGTTCGCGCCCGAGGCGACGAGGATCGCGAGGGAGAGGCGGCGCTGCTCGCCTCCGGAGATGTCGGCGAGGGACTTGTTCGCGTCGTCTCCGGAGAAGAGGAAGCCGCCGAGCAGGTCGCGGGCCTTGCGGGCGCTGAGGCCGGTCTCGCGAACGGCGGCGTCGAGCACCGTGCCCTCGCCGGCGGCCGTGTCGGCGTGCTGGGAGAGGTACCCGAGCTTGACGTTGTGGCCGGCCCTGGCCGAGCCGGCGGCGGGCTCGCGGCGGCCGGCGAGCGTCTCCAGCAGGGTGGTCTTGCCCGAGCCGTTGGCGCCGACGAGGACGGCGTGCTCGCCGCGCTCCAGCTTCAGCGTCGCGTCGTCGAGCAGCACACGTCCGGGCACCTCGATCCGCGCCTCCTGCATCTTCAGCACGTAGCGGCCGGTCCGCTCCGGCTCGGCGAACGAGAAGCGCAGCGTGCGCCGGTCGCGCGGGTCCTCCTTCGCTCCGTCGCGCTTGATCCGGTCGATCGCCTTGAGCTTGGACTGCGCCTGGCGCGCCTTCGTCGCCTTGTAGCGGAAGCGCTCGACGAAGCGCTCCATGCGCTCGATCTCGGCCCGCTGGCGGTCGATCTGCTTCCGAGCGCGATCTCGCGCGCTGCCTGCTCCGTGCGCCACGCGTGCCAAGGGCCGGAGAAGAAGCGGCCGCGGCCCGCCTCGAGCTCCAGCACGGAGGTCCCGACCGCCTCAAGGAACCAGCGGTCGTGGGCGACCAGCACAACTGCGGCCTCGAGCTCCACCAGATAGCGCTCGAGCCATTCCAGCGTGGGGATGTCGAGGTGGTTGGTGGGCTCGTCGAGCAGCAGGAGGTCGGGCCGGGCCGCGAGGGCGCGCGCAAGCGAGGCCCGGGTCAGCTCGCCGCCCGAGAACGTGGACAGGGAGCGCTCGTGCTCGTCTGGGCCGAACCCGAGTCCCCAGAGCACCGCGAGCGCGTCGTCGCGCCAGCGGTAGCCGCCGGCGTGGTCGAAGCGCTGCTGGGCCGACGAGTACGCGCGCAGCGTGCGCTCGTCGGCGCCGCCGGACATCGCCCGCTCGAGCCGGGCCAGCTCCGCCTCGGTCTCGATCATCTCCGGCCGCCCCGAGAGCACGTAGTCGGCGAGCGAGGCCTCGCTCGCCCGCGGCGGGCGCTGGTCGTGCAGGGCGACGCGCGCGTTCCGCGCCAGGGACACCGAGCCGCCGTCGGGCGGCCGCTCGCCGGCGAGCACGCGCAGCAGCGTCGACTTGCCCACGCCGTTCCGCCCCGAAAGCGTCATGCGCTCGCGCGCCTCGAGCTTGAACGAGACGTCGGCGAACAGCAGCCTGCCGCCTGCGTGGACCTCGAGCTGTGTCGCCGTCGCGATCGCCATCGCGCGAATGATGGCGCGGTCCGCTCAGGGAACCGCGGGTGAGCCCCGCGCCTCGCGGGCTACTCGGTGGTGTTGTCCTCGATCACGTCGCGCAGGGAGTCCACCTGCTCCTGCAGGTTGTCCTTGACGACGTCTTCGAGGTTGACGCGGTCCGAGGAGCTGGTGGTGCTCAGCGCCACGATCGCGGCGACGGCCGCCGCGAGCAGCAGGACCGCGATCAGGGCGAGCGCGGTGCGGGCCGCGCCCGCGGCGCTGCGCTTCTGCCTGGGCTGAGGGGGCGGCGCGACGGGCGGGCGGCGGCGCGGTGGCTGGCGGCGTGTCTGGGTGGGCGGCATCTGCCGGGTGGCGCCGGTCGGCTCGCCGCCCCCGAGCACGCGGGTCGCCGCCGTCGGCTCGGGTGAGATGCCGGCGAGGCCGCGGCGCAGGGCGTCGGCCAGCTCACCGGCGGCCGCGAAGCGGTTGGCGGGGTCGGACTCGAGCGCGACCAGCACGGCGTCGCCGATCGCCTGCGGGCACCGCCTCGCTGTAGGAGGACGGGGGCAGCGGCTGCTCGGACTGCTGGCGGACAGCCAGCTCGGCCAGCGATGCGCCCTCGTAGGGCAGGCGCCCCGTGAGGAACTGGTAGAGCACGACGCCGAGCGAATAGACGTCCGAGGACGGGTTGGCCTCCTCGCCGCGCGCCTGCTCGGGGGCCAGGTAGGCCGCGGTGCCGACGACTGAGCCGACCTGGGTGATCCGCGTCTGCTCGGAAGCGCGGGCGATGCCGAAGTCGGCGAGCTTGGTGGTCATGTCGCCGCCGCCGGCGGGGCCGCCGATGATCATCAGGTTCCCGGGCTTGACGTCGCGGTGGATGATCCCGTGGCGGTGGGCGTAGTCGAGCCCGGCGCAGGCCTGCACGCCGATCTCGACCGAGGTCTCGGGGTCGAGTGTCCCGTGGGCCTGCAGGAGCTGCGCGCCCGACTTGCCCTTCACGTACTCCATGACGATGTAGTGCCGGCCGCTGTCGATGCCCGTGTCGTAGACCTGGACGATGTTGGGGTGGACGAGCTTCGCGACCGCGAGGGCCTCGCGGCGGAAGCGGGCGACGAAGCGCTCGTCGTCGGAGAGGTGCTCGGCGAGGATCTTCACCGCGACGGTGCGCTCGAGGATGGTGTCCGTGGCGCGGAAGACGCTCGACATGCCACCGGAGCCGAGGCGGTCCTCGATCCGGTAGCGGTCGGAGATCAGCTCGCCCTTGGGGCCGCGCGGGCTCACAGGCCGTCGCCACCTTCCGGCGAGATCCCGCCGCCCCCGCCCGGGGTGGTGGGCGGCGTGGTCGGGGTCGTCGGCTGAGTGGGGGTCGTCGGCTGCGTCTCCGTCGTCTCCTCGGTGGTGGTCTCCTCCGTGGTCGTCTCCTCGGTCGTCGTCTCCTGGGTGGTGGTGTCCTCGGTCGTGGTCGTCTCGTCGCGCGGCTCGCACTGCTCGGGATCGGCGACGAGCTCGCCGAGGTTCAGCGCCCCGCGCTGCAGCGAGTCCTTGACGTCCTGGTCGACGCTCTCGGGAAGGGCGTCGATCTCCTCCTGGAGCACCTCGACGCGATCTGCCGCGACGAGGCAGCTCGGCGGGTCGGTCTCGATGTTCGCCTCGATCTCCTGGAGCGTCGCCAGGAGGGTGTCCGAGTCGGAGGGATCAATCGAGGGGTCGGGGCCCTCGTCCCCTCCGCAGCCCGCGGCGGCGAGGGCCGCCGCGACGCAGATTGCGGCCAGGATCGCGCGTGGCTTCGGCATCGCGGCGATACTAGCCAGGTGCCCTCTGGGAGCCTCAGGAGGCGTCACGCAGGACCCTACTGCCCGATGCTGAGCCGGTCGGCGAGCTGTTCGGGCAGCCCGGCTTCCCGGATCGCGCTCGCCGCCCGCTCGATGTCGTAGTCGACGCGGTGGTAGGTGGCCGTCCACTCGCTCAGGTCCAGCTCCAGCCAGGCCGCACGCGGATCGCCGTCGCGAGGCTGACCCGCGCTGCCGGGGTTGAGCAGCCAGCGCGCGTCGCCGGAGACGTCCAGGACGTGCCCCGCGGGCGGCTGCCCGCCGCCCGGCCCCTCTCCGTCCGTGAAGAAGAGGGCGACGTGCGAGTGGCCGATCAGGCTCACGCGCGCGATCTGCTCGGCCATGCACTCGCGGGCCTGGTCCACGGCAAGGACGTACTCCCAGACCGGGTCCCTCGGGGAGGCGTGGTAGAGCCCGACCTGGCGGTCCAGGATCTCGGGCCGCAGCCCCTTGAGGAAGTCGATCGTCTCCTGCTTGCAGTTCTGGCGCGTCCACTCCACCGCGGCGGCCGCCGAGGCGGAGAAGACCTCAATGTCGATCTCGCCGGTGACGGCGAGGTCGTGGTTGCCGACCAGGCACAGCTCGCAGCGCTCGCGCACCAGGTCGGTGCACTCGTCCGGCTGGGCGCCGTAGCCGACGACGTCGCCGAGGCACCAGCGCTGCTCCACCTCACGCTCGTCCATGGCCGCGAGCACGGCCTCGAGCCCGGGCAGGTTGGCGTGGATGTCCGTGAGGATGGCGACGCGCATGGGGGTCAGCCGGGGGCCGGGATCGGCGCGGGCCCGGTTCGGCAGCGGTCTATCGTAGGCGCATGTGGCTGAAGCTGGGGGCGACGGCGGTCGCGGCGATCGTCGTCGCCGAGGGCGCGGCATGGCTGCTGCGCCCGCGCGAGGTGATCGAGCCCGTCTCGGTCGAGGAGGGCGCCTACTTCCCCGCCGAGCAGGTCGCGGAGGCGACCTCGTACCGCGACGGCCAGCGCGCGCTGACGGTGGGCGGGATCGCCGCCCAGGGCGCCGTGCTGGTCCTGCTCGTGGCGGGGCGCCCGGGCGTCGCGCGCAGGGCCCTCGAGCGGGCCGGCGAGCGGCCGGTGCTCGGAGGCGCGGCGGCGGGCGCCGGGCTCGCTCTCGCGCTAGGGGCCGCCTCGCTGCCCTTCGACGTCTGGGCCCACGAGCGCGCCGTGGACGTGGGGATCTCGACCCAGGGCCTCGGCGCGTGGTCTGGGGACTGGCTGAAGTCGGCCGGCATCGGGGCGGTCCTGGCGGGCGGCGTCGCCACCGCCGCCCTTGCCCTGGTCAGGCGCTCGCCGCGCCGCTGGTGGCTGCCGGGCAGCGCGGCCGTCGTGGTGCTCGCGGCCGCCTTCACCTGGCTGGCGCCGGTGGTGCTTGCCCCGATCTTCAACGACTTCGATCCTCTCGAGGAGGGCACCGCGCGGGCTGACGTGCTCGAGCTGGGGGAGCGCGCCGGCGTCGAGATCGGGGAGGTCTACCGCGTCGACGCGAGCCGGCGCAGCACCGCGATCAACGCCTACGTCGGGGGGCTCGGGCCGACGAAGCGGGTCGTCCTCTACGACACGCTCCTCGAGGACCTCGGCCAGGGCGAGCGGCGCTCGGTCGTCGCCCACGAGCTCGCCCACGTCGAGAACCGGGACATCCCCCGCGGCCTCCTCTTCGTCGCGATCTCGGCGCCACTGGCCCTGCTCTTCGTCGCGGGCGCGTCGCGGGCGCTTGCGGCTCGCACCGGCGCCGAGCCCGGCTCTCCGGCCTCGCTGCCCGCTCTGGCGCTCGCGTTCGCGGTGGCCTCGTTCGCGATCGGCGTCGCGGGCAACCAGCTCTCCCGCGGCGTCGAGGCCAAGGCCGACACCGACGCGCTCGAGCTGACGGCGGACCCGGGCGCGATGATCGCCCTCCAGCAGCGTCTCGCCGCGCGCAACCTCTCCGACCCCTCGCCGCCGGGCTGGGCCCGCGTCCTCTTCGGGACCCACCCGAGCGGCGTCGAGCGGGTCGGGATCGCCCGGGCCTACGAGCAGGAGGAACAGCCCGACGAGCCGAGCGGCGGGTCCGCGCCGGGCGGCGGGTCGTGAAGACCACCCTGATCGCCGTCGGCAAGGTCAAGGACCCGTTCGTCGAGGCCGACGCGCACTACCGCAAGATGCTCGGGCGCAACCTGCCGGTCGAGGTGATCGAGGTGCGCGACGAGCACAACATCGCCGGGCGGGTCCCGAAGCGCGCGCACGTGATCGCGATGGACCACGGCGGCCGCGCCCTGAGCTCGCGGGGGTGGGCGGCGTGGCTCTCGGAGCGCAGGATCGACGCGCAGGACCTCTGCTTCCTGATCGGCGGCGCCCGCGGGCTGCCGGAGGAGGCGCTGGCTCTCGCCGACGAGCGGATCTCGCTCGGGCCGCAGACGATGGCCCACCAGCTCGCCCGCGTGGTGCTGCTGGAACAGCTCTTCCGCGCCTCGAAGATCCTGTCGGGAGAGCCGTACCACCTCTGAGGGAGTGACCGCCCACCGGGGCCAGGGGCGGGTGGCGGCCGCGGTTGCGCGTCCCTAGGGTTCTCGCCATGAGCGATCCGATCAGCGACCTGCGGGCGGCGATCGCCGCGTCCTCCGAGGCCCTGCGCGGGGAGGCCGACGGGAGCGCCGCGTTCACGCTGGAGCAGCCGCCCAAGCCCGAGTTCGGCGACTACTCGACCAACGCGGCGATGCTGCTCGCCCCGGCGCTCGGCGACCAGCCGCGCGCCGTGGCCGAGCGACTCTCCGAGGGCCTCGCGGGCGAGCTCGCAGGCTCTCTCGACCGCGTCGAGGTCGCCGGGCCCGGGTTCCTCAACCTGTTCCTCTCCGACGCCTGGTACCGGGAGGCCGCGGCGGCGCTCGCCGGGGCCGGCGACGAGCTGGGGCGCGGCACCACCGAGGCCGGGCGGCGGGTGCTCGTCGAGTTCGTCTCGGCCAACCCGACGGGCCCGCTGACCGCGGCGAGCGGCAGGCACGCCGCCTACGGGGACTCCGTCGCGCGGACGCTGGAGGCGAGCGGCGCCGAGGTGGCGCGCGAGTACTACGTCAACGACGCCGGCGGCCAGGTCGAGCGCTTCGGGCTCTCGATCGCGGCCCGGATGAAGGGCGAGCCGCCGCCCGAGGACGGCTACGGGGGCGAGTACGTGGCCGAGCTCGCGAGTCGGATCGAGGCGGAGGGCGTCGCCCGCGGAGGACACCGAGGCCCTGGCGCGGCGCGGCGCGGAGCTGATGCGCGAGCAGGCGGCCGCGACCCTCGAGCGCTACGGCGTCCGCTTCGACCGCTGGTTCTCCGAGAGCGACCTCCACGCCGAGGGCGGCGCCATGGACCGCGCGCTCGCGGAACTCGAGCGCGCCGGCCACGTCTATGAGAGCGAGGGCGCGACCTGGCTGCGGACGACGAGCTTCGGCGACGACAAGGACCGGGTGCTGCGGCGCTCGGACGGCGAGCCCACCTACTTCCTCGCCGACGTCGCCTATCACCGCGACAAGCTCGAGCGCTGCGACTGGACGATCAACGTCCTCGGCGCGGACCACCACGGCTACGTCCAGCGCCTCAAGGCCGGCGTCGCCGCGCTCGGCTACGACCCGGACCGGCTCCAGATCGAGATCATCCAGCTCGTCCACGTGATCGAGAGCGGCGAGCGGGCCCAGATGTCGAAGCGGAGGGGGGAGTTCGTCAGCCTCGACGAGCTGATCGCCGACATCGGCGCCGACGCCGCGCGCTTCTTCATGCTCCAGCGCAGCCACGAGACGACGGTGGACCTCGACCTCGACCTCGCGCGCAGCCAGTCGAGCGAGAACCCGGTCTACTACGTCCAGTACGCGCACGCGCGGATCGCGAGCATCCTGCGCAAGGCCGGCGAGGATGCGGTCGCGGCCGCCCTCGAGGGCGATGCGCCGGCCGGGGCGCCGCTCGAGCCCGCCGAGCGGGCCCTGACCCGCCGGCTCCTCCAGCTCTCCTCGGAGGTCGCGGCTGCGGCCGAGCGCCGCGCGCCCCACCGCCTCTGCGCCTACGCGATGGCCACCGCCGCCGAGTTCCACGGCTTCTACCGCGACTGCCAGGTGGTCGGCGCAGAGGGCGACGGCGTCGAGGCCGAGCGGATCAGGCTCTGCGTGCTGACCAAGCGCACGATCGCGACGACCCTCGGCCTGCTCGGGATCGGCGCCCCGGAGCGGATGTAGGGCTCAGATGTCGCGGGAGGAGATGTCGCGCTCGAGTCGCTCGGCGTCGGCGGCATCGAGCGGCGGCGGCGGGGCCTCCTCCGCGCCCGCGCCGCCGCGCCTGCGCAGCCAGACGCCGAGGGCGGCGAGGGCCGCCGCGAGGCCGGCGATCGGGATCACCCAGGCGGCGAGGTCGAACCCGGACGACTCCGGCGTGGCCAGGACCTCCTCGCCGTACTCGGCCACCAGCACCTCCTTGATCTCCTCCTTGCTGCGGCCCTGCGCGATCAGGCGGCGGATCAGGTCGCGCTCGCGCTCGGCCTGGGGGGCCTCGGAGAGCTCGAGCAGCGTGCCGCAGATCGGGCACATCACCTCGTCCTCGATGTCGGTCAGGCTCGCCTCCTGCGCCGATGCGGCCGGGGCGAGCAGGGCGATCGCGGCGAGGGCGGCGGCCAGGCCGCTCGCTCCCCGCCTCACGATCCCGCGCCCGCCGGATCGGCGCCGATCAGGGGGGCGACCTCCTCGCGCAGCAGCTCCGCTGTGACCGGGCCGCGCCGGATCAGGGCGATCTCGCCGTCGGGGTCCACCAGGAAGGACTCGGGGAACCCGGTCATGCCGTAGGCGTCGCGCCGCTCGCGCCCGTCTCCGTCGCGGAGCTGCGGGTAGGTGAGGCCGTACTCGCGCACGAAGGCGCGGGCGTCCTCGCTCGCGTCGTCCAGGTCGATGCCGAGCACGGTGAACCCCGGCCCGCCGTGCGCGCGCTGGAAGGCCTCGAGCGCCGGGGCCTCCTCGCGGCAGGGCTCGCACCAGGAGGCCCAGAAGTTGACGAGGACCCAGCGGCCCTCGTAGTCGGCGAGGCTCTGCGTGCCCGATCCGTCGAGCAGCTCCAGCTCCTTGTCGGGCGCGGAGTCGCCGACGGCCAGCGACGCCTCGCCCTCGCTGAGCAGGCCGTAGGCGAGCAGGCCGATCACGGCCAGGACGGCCATGACGATCGTGAACGTCTTCGCGCTCAGCGCGCGCTCGCTTCGGCGGCCCGCCTGCATCGAGACCTACAATGATGCCAACAGGCGGATGTAGCTCACCTGGTAGAGCGCGAGCTTCCCAAGCTCGAGGTAGCGGGTTCGAGTCCCGTCATCCGCTTCCTCGGCCCGGACTTACTCGGGTCTGTATCGCGGGTAAGGAGGGAGGATGGGCGTGGCCGGAACAGCCGGGCGGACGGCGGGGAGCATCGGGCGCAAGCTCGCGATGCGCAGCAAGTGGCTGGCGCGCCGCCTCTGGATCGTGATTGTCGCCGACCTCCTGCTGACCGGCCGCAGGCACCTCCAGCGGCTGGACGACGGCGAGGCCACCCGCCTGGTCGCTCTGGCCTGGAAGTCGCAGGGACGGCCCTCGAAGAACCTCAGCGAGGCGGAGCGGAAGCGAGGCCACGGCCCTGCTCGACAAGCTCGGCCACATCGAGCTGGCGGGCAGCGCCGCGCGCATCGTGCTGCCCTTCAAGCCGCTGAGCTCGCTGGCGACGCGGATCGCCCTCGGCCGCCACAACGCGAAGCGCGCCGAAGCCGCGGCCGATTCGCAGGGCCCCGAGGCGCGCCCCTCGGCCCGCGGCTGACCGGCCGCCTACTCCTGCAGCTCGCGTTGATCTCGGAGATCGTCGCGTCAGCCTCCGCGCCGAGGCTGTTCGCCTCGCCTATGAACCCGGTCGAGACGCCCGTCACGGCGGCGGCTCCCCCGGCGGCGATCTCGTTGGCAGCGTTGCCCGACTCGGCGCTCAGCTCCTCGAGGATCGAGACCAGCTCGTCATGCAGGCTCGCGACGTCCTCCGGCGGCGAGATGTCCGAGAGGTCGGCGGCGGCCGCGTCGAGCTGCGTCGAGAAGTCCTCGAACACGGTCCCGGCCTCCTCGGGGGAGCCGGCGGTCCCCTGGCTCGCGATCCCGGCCAGGCCCGCGTTCAGGGTCGAGGTCACCTCGTTGACCTCGTCCACGTACTCGTTCTTCTCCTCCGTGTCCCCTCCGCACGCGACGAGGGCGAGGGCCGTTGCGGCGAGGGCTGCTGCGACGAGGGACGGAGGGGAATGGTCTTCTCCCGGGTCGAGTGGCGAGGCGCGACGGGGCGCGGCGACTACGTCGCCTGCGCGCTCGGCCGGATCAGGATCTCGTTGACGTCCACGGTCTCGGGCTGCTGCAGCGCGTAGAGGCAGGCGCGCGCGATGTCGTCGTCGGCGAGGGCACGGCTCGGGGCCCGGGCGGTCGTCGAAGAAGTCGGTGTCGGTCATGCCGGGCTCGATCAGGGTCACGCGGATGCGGTGGTTGTCGTGCATCTGGCGCAGCTCCTGGCGCAGCGACTCGGCCATCCCCGTCACGGCCCATTTCGTCGAGGAGTAGAGGGAGCCGGGCAGCGGGCGGCGCCCCGCCACGGAGCCGGTGATCAGGTAGTGGCCGCTGCCCGCCTCGAGCAGGGCGGGCAGGGTGGCGCGGATGGTCAGCGCCACCCCGAGCACGTTGGTGAGGACCATCGAGCGCCAGTGCTCGGTGCTCTCCTCGAGGAAGCCGCGCTTCGCGCCGAAGCCGGCGTTGGCGAAGACGGCGTCGAGCTGCCCGAAGCGCTCGGTCGCCGCGGCGGCCAGCGCCTGCACCTGGTCCCACTCGGCGACGTCGCAGGGCACGGCGATCGCGCGCTCGTCCCCGCCCAGCTCGGCCGCCAGCTCCTCGAGCGGCTCGGGCCGCCGGGCCCCGAGCACGAGCCGGTAGCCGGCCTCAGACGGCGCGTCTCGCGGTCTGCGCGCCGATGCCGCTGGAGGCGCCGGTGATCAGGAGGACTGGGTCGGCCACGCGCCCGATGATGCCACCGCGGTGCACCCGGCGGCGGACGGACGGGCGTGGTTGCGATAATCAGGGGCCCGGTATGGACCCCGCACGCAAGCGCAAGATCCGCCTCGTGGTCGCCCTGACGGCAGCCGTGCTGCTGGCGACCGGCCTCGTCTACACCTCCTTCTCGGCGTCCACCGAGGCGCGGGAGCCCTCCGAGGTGCTGGCATCCGGGACGGGCGACACGGTGGACCTGACGGGAAAGGTGATCCCGGGCACGATCGAGCGCAGCGACGAGCGGCTCGCCTTCCAGATCTCGGACCGCGACGGCGATGCCGCGCTGCCGGTGACCTACACGGGCACGGTGCCGGACCCGTTCCGCGACGGCCGCGAGGTGATCGTCACCGGCAAGCTCGACGACGGGACCTTCGTCGCCGAGCACGACAGCCTCGTGACCAAGTGCCCCTCCAAGTTCCAGGACGAGGCCGAGGCCGACCCCGAGCACGTGATCATCGAGTGAGCTGAGTGGACCACTGGTGATCGAGCTCGGCGGGGCATTGCTGGCCGCCGCGATGCTGGCGGCGCTCTATGCCGGCGGGGCGGCGGTCTACGGGGGGATCAGCGGCGACCGCCGCTGGGTGGACAGCTCGCGCCGCGCCGTGTACGCGCTGGCGGCGCTGCTGACAAGCGCGGTCGTCCTGCTCGAGGCCGCCTTCCTGCGCGACGACTTCTCGTTCGAGCTGGTCGCCACGCACTCCTCGACGACCACGCCGACCTTCTACAAGCTGACGGCGATGTGGTCGAGCCAGGAGGGCTCGCTGCTGCTCTGGGCCTGGGTGCTCTCGCTCGCCGCGAGCGGCGTGCTGTACGTGACCCGCCGCCGCCACCGCGAGATCGTGCCCTGGGCGACCGCCGTCCTGATGGGCATCGGCGCCTTCTTCGTCGGGCTGATGATCTTCAAGGCCCAGCCGTTCTCGGAGCTGAGCCCGGCGCCGCCGGAGGGAACGGGCCTCACCCCGCTGCTCCGCAACCCGTACATGATCGTGCACCCGCCCGCGCTGTACACCGGCTACGTGCTGCTCTCGATCCCGTTCGCCTTCGCGATCGGCGCCCTGATCGCGCGGCGGCTGGACTCCTCCTGGATCCGCTCGACCCGCAGCTTCGCGCTGCTCGCCTGGTGCTTCCTCGGGCTCGGGCTGCTGCTCGGCTCGCGCTGGTCCTACGAGGAGCTGGGGTGGGGCGGCTACTGGGGCTGGGACCCGGTCGAGAACGCGGCGCTGATGCCGTGGCTGATCACGACCGCCTACCTGCACTCGATCATGGTCCAGGAGCGCCGCGGGATGCTGAAGGTCTGGAACGTGAGCCTGATCTGCGGCGCCTTCGTCCTGGCTTTGCTCGGCACGTTCCTGGTGCGGTCGGGCATCCTCGAGTCCATCCACGCCTTCGGCGCCTCCACGGTCGGCGGGCCGATGCTGGGCCTGATCGCGGTCGTCGCGATCGGCTCCACGGCGCTGATCGTCACCCGCCTGCCCGACCTGCGCCCGGAGCGGCGGATGGCCTCGGCCGGTCTCGCGCGAGGCGATCTTCCTCGTCAACAACCTGCTGCTGGTGGGGCTCGCCGCCGTCGTCTTCTGGGGGACGTTCTTCCCCCTGATCGCCGAGCTGTTCACCGGCGAGCGCTCATCGCTCGGCACCCCCTGGTTCGAGCGCTACGTGACCCCGATCGGGGTCGCGCTGGTGCTCTTCACCGGCGTGGGCCCGCTCCTCGCCTGGGGCCGGTTCAGCGCCGCCGCAGCCCGCCGCATGCTGTTCTGGCCGTCGCTCGCCGCCGTGGTGGCGGCGATCGCCCTGCTCGTGCTCAGCGACGCCCGGCAGAGCCCCTGGGCGCTGCTGCTGTTCTCCTTCGCGGCCTTCACCCTGGTCGCGCTCGGCCAGGAGTTCTGGCGCGCGGGCGCGGCCCGGCGCTCTCTCACCGGCGAGTCGCTGCCGCGCGCCCTGCCTGCGCGCGCTGGCGCGCAACCGGCACCGCTACGGCGGCTACGTCGCGCACCTCGGGCTCGCCGTGTTGCTGGTCGGGATCGCGGCCTCCTCCAGCTTCCAGACCAATCGCGACCTGCGGCTCGACGTCGGGGAGTCGGCCGACGGTCGGCGACTACACGGTCACCTACCTGAGCCTCAGCGCCGACCCCGGGGCCGAGCGGATCGCGTTCACCGCGCTGCTCGACGTCAAGAAGGAGGGCGAGCCCTACGCCGTGCTCACGCCGGCTCGCAACTACTACCCCACGATGGACCCCACGATCGGCCCCGTCGGCCGCTACTTCGAGGGGGAGGCCACGAGCGAGATCGGGCTGCGCTCGACGGCCGGGTCCGACTTCTGGGCGGCCTTCCAGCCCGACCTCTCGCCGCTCGACGACGACATCGCCGAGGGCAACCGCGTCTTCGCGGACATCCGGAACCCCGACACCCCGGCCGCAGAGCTGGAGACCCTGGCCCTGTTCCGCAACGAGGCGGTCAGGCGGCTGGCGCAGGGCTACGCGGATGACCCGCCTCCCGCGACCTTCCGCGTGATCACCAACCCGCTGGCGGTGTGGCTCTGGATCGGGGCGCTGATCGCGCTCGGCGGCGCCGCCTTCGCGGTCTGGCCGAGCGCCGAGGGCCGCCGCCGCGTGCGGGCGGCGTACGAGGCCCGCCTCGGGCGCGAGCTGAAGCGGGCCTGAGCCCCGCTTCGGCCTAGGCTGCGCCCGATGGAGTTGCTGCTCGCCCTGGCGATCGTCGTGCTGCTGGCGGCGTTCGTCACCGTTCCCCTGCGCCGCCGCGCCGGCGCCGGGACCCGACCCCCTGGAGGCCGAGCGCGCGGACCTGGAGGCGCGGCGCGACACGAAGTACCGCGAGATCCGCGACGCGGAGGCCGACCACGCCTCGGGCAAGCTCGACGACGAGGAGTTCAGCCGCCAGGACCGCGAGCTGCGCGCCGAGGCGATCGCGATCCTGAAGCGGCTGGACAAGCTCGAGAAGGAGTCGGCTGGCTAGACTGCTCCGCCTATGGAGACGATCCTCGGGGTGGTCCAGGTGGCCATCTCCATCATCATCATCTTCCTGGTCCTGCTCCACTCGGGCAAGGACTCCGGGCTCTCGGGCGCCTTCGGCATCGGGGGCGGCGGCAGCGCCTTCGGCGGCGGCTCGCTGGTCGAGCGCAACCTCACCCGCTGGACCATCTTCTTCTCGGTCCTCTGGGGCCTGAACGCGCTCGTCCTGCTGAAGATCTGACCGTCCGCGGCCTCTTTCGCGCCCTGGCCGCTGCGGCGGCTGCGCTCGCGCTCGCCCTGGGCGCCGGCTGCGGGGGCGAGGACGGCGAGGCCGAGCCGAGCGGGCTGCCGGCCACCGGCGGAGGCGGGGGGCTCGCCTACGCGCTGCCGGCGCTGCCGCCCACCCTCGACCCGCTGGCGGCCACGACCCGCTCCGCGCAGCTCGTCAGCCGCCAGGTCCACGAGCCGCTCGTCTCCCGCGAGCGGCCCCCGTACGGGGCGGGCGGGGCGTCTGCGGGCCTCGCGCTCGCCGTGAGGCCGGCGGCGGGCCGCACCGCCTGGCGGGTGACCTTGCGCCCCGGCGTCCGCTTCCAGGACGGGTCGCCCCTCGACGCCGCCGCCGTGCTCGCGAACGCGCGCCGCTGGACCGAGACCGGCGCCGCGGACGAGCTTCTTCCGGGCCTGTTCGCGGTGGACGCCCCGCGTCCCGGCGAGGTCCGCTTCCTGTTCGTGCGCCCGCGCAGCGGAGTCCGGGCGCTGCTCGCCTCGCCGCGGCTCGGGATCGTCTCGCCGCACGCCCTGGCCGCGCAGGGCGGAGCGGGCAGCGCCGCGGTGCCGCTGCCGCCGGGGAGCGGCACCGGGCCCTTCGAGCTCGGTCGCCGCTCGCGCGGCCGCGTCCTGCTGGCCCGCAACGACGGGTGGTGGGGGAGCCCAGCGGGGCTGGGCCCGGCACTCGAGGCCATCGAGTTCCTGCGGGTCCCGAGCCCGCTCGAGCGGCTGCGCGGTCCTCAGCAACGGACAGGTCCAGATCGCGGAGCCGTTCAGCCCGCAGGAGGCGGCTGCCCTCTCCCCGGGACCGCTGGTGCGCGCGGTGCCGATCGTCCCGGGCCGCTCGCTCGCGGGGCTCGAGGCCTCGGTCCGCGGGTACGCCGCCGGCCCGCGCGCCCCGGCGCTCTCAGCCGTCTGGCTGACCCGGGTCGGCGGGTAGGTCCTCCGGCCCGGCCCCGCGCTGGGCGTCGAGCGCCTCGAGCTCGGCGGTCTCGAGCGGCAGGCAGCGGCGGCAGAAGTCGCGCCCCAGCGGGGTCAGCTCGACGCTGCGGCGCACCGTGCGGGTGCGGGGTGCGCTGGCGAGCGCGTCGGTGACGACGGGCTGCGCCTCCAGCACCTGATAGCGGAGCGGGTCCGGGAGCGGCTCGCGCGAGAACCAGATGAGGCCGAGCCGAAAGAGGTTGTTGAGGTAGGCGGGGACGTCGTCGAGGTGGCGGCAGCCGGCCTCGTCTCCGATCATGTTGAGGCCCGGTGCCACCAGCTCGGAGGTGGAGCTGAGCGGGATCAGGCCCGAGCGCACGTCCACGGACGGCTGCGGGCCCTCGAGCGCGAGCAGCCGCAGGATCCGGCCCTCGTCGGGCGCGAGCTGCTCGAGGATCCGGGCGTAGGCGGGGTGGGCGTCCTCCTCGAAGCTCGACGTCGGCCGAGCGGCGCAGCAGCTCGGCGCCGCGGTCGCGGAGGGAGGACGGGGCGCCGTTGCGGGAGGGGCCGCGGCGGGGCGCGCCGGTGCGGGAAGGCTCGAGACCGGACGCGCCGGCGGGACTGCGCTCCCCGGTGCTCTCCACCTCGCCGGGCTCGACGCCGAGAACGCGGCGAGCGTACTCGCGCGCCTCCTCGCCGCCGCTGCGAAACAGCTCGGCGGGGGGCTGGCCCGAGGCGGCCGCCCGCACCACCCGGGCGCCCAGGCGCGCCGACTTCTCGGCAGTCCACACAGAGGTGCGCCACCAGGCGGCGGCCCCGATCCGGGCGAGGCCGGCGGCCTGCCCCAGCGGCCCGGGCCCGGCGCCGCGCTCACGTCCGTCATCGGCCATGTGCCGATTGTGGCCCATCCGGCGATCGGGATGGCGCAGCGGGGTCCCGGCCGGGCGGGCGGAGCCCGACGTCGCGGCGAGGGCGCCTACCCCGGCCCGAAGATGGCCAGGTGCAGCAGCCCGGCGGCGAAGCCGAGCACGGCGCCGTGCAGCAGCAGCAGCCACTCGTCCTCGCGCATCGCGGAGCGCAGCATCTCGGCGAAGTCGCGGTGGGGCAGCTCGGCGATCCGCTCGGAGACCAGGGAGCGCATCGCGGCGGCTCTGGCGGCGGTTGAACTCCGGGTCGGAGAGCGGGGTGACGGTGTACTCGACCGCCTCGGTCGCGAGTCCCTCGCGGATCGCGTCGTAGCGGTCGGCTGCCCACGGCGACCCGCACGGCGGAGTGCGCGCTGCCCGAGCGAGCGGTCGATCGCCGGCCGCATCGCGTCCTCGATCATCTGGCGGGTGCGGTCGGAGCGGCGGCCGTTCAGCAGCTCGTCGCCGATGTTGGCGGCGGTGACGATGTCGTCGGCGATGATCTCGCGCGTAGACCTCGGCCACCTCCGGCTGGCGGCGCAGGAAGAGCCCCTGGAGCTTCAGCGGCCCGAGCCGCCGCGGCTCGGTCGGCTCGAAGATCATCCAGAGCGCGACCCAGTTGGTGACGTAGCCGATGATCACGCCGCCGATCGGCAGCACCCACCAGTACGGGCAGCGCGTGGGTGATGAAGACGAGCGGGATCCCCAGCAGGAAGCCGAAGAGGAAGCCGAAGTTGATGATCAGGCGCAGCTCCCTGCGCCCGACCTCGAGGAAGATCCGGTTGCCGAGCTCGGGGTTCGCCTCGATGTGGCGGATCACCATCAGCTTCACGTCGAGCAGCTGGTCGATGTGCTCGCCGATCTGCGTCGGTGAGCTGGTGCACGATCTCGGGGAGCTGCTGCTGGACCCGTGCGTGGACGGCGTCGCGGACGCGCTGGGGCATGTCGTGCCAGAGCCGCGGGTGCTCGCGCTCGCATCGTCCGCTCGACGACCTCGCGGATGTCGTCGCGCGACGCTCGCGAGGATCTGCTCGGCGATCTGGTCGGGCTCGAGCTGCTCGTAGAAGTCGCGGGGGCTGCCGATCTTGGCGATCCCCTTGTCCACTGCGATCGAGCCCATCTTGGCGGCCCGCGAGGGGATGATCCCCTGCCAGCCGACCCCGCCCTTCATCACGCCGGGGACCTGCTGGACCCGGCGCGGCAGCAGGTGGGCGAGCCGCGCCAGCCCGGGGAACCGCACGCCCGCGAAGCGCACGGGGTAGAACAGCATCCAGACGCCGCGACCAGTTGGTCAGGTAGCCGATCGCGCCCGTGAAGAGGGGGATCGTGAGCGCGCTGAGGGTCTCCGAGTCCATGCCCCGCGCGAGGCTAGACGACAGGCAACGAGGAGGGGTAGGGTCCGGGCGGATGGCATCACACGAGACCGTGGACCTCCAGGTGGACGGCGGCGCCGGGCGGATCCTGCTCAACCGGCCCGAGTCGCTCAACGCCTGGAACGAGCAGTTCGGGCGCGACCTGCTCGACGCGGTCCAGGCGGTCTCCGCCGACGAGTCGGTGCGGGCGGTGATGATCACCGGCGCGGGCCGCGCCTTCTCCTCGGGCGCCGACCTGAAGGAGCAGCGCGGCGCCGATGGCGGCGGAAACGCGGGGGCGACGGCGGCGTGCCCGACCTCAGCGCCCGCCTGCGCGAGATCTACCACCCGATCATCCTCGGGATCCGTGAGATGCCGAAGCCGGTGATCGCCGCGGTCAACGGCCCGGCGGTCGGGATCGGCTGCTCGCTCGCCCTCGACTGCGACCTGATCGTCGCCGCCGAGTCCTCCTACTTCCTGCTGGCGTTCGTCAACATCGGGCTGGTGCCCGACGGCGGGGTCGACGGCGCTGCTGCCGGCGCGCGCCGGGATCGCCCGGGCCACCGAGATGGGCATGCTGGGCGAGAAGCTGCCCGCCGCCAAGGCGCTCGAGTGGGGCCTGATCAACCGCGTCTGTGCCGACGAGCGCCTCGAGGCCGACGCCGGCGAGCTCCTCGCCCGCCTCGCCGCGGGCCCCACCCGCTCCTACGCCAACTTCAAGGCCCTGCTCAACCGCCGCCTCTACGCCGGCATGGCCGAGCAGCTCGAGGCCGAAGCCGACGCCCAGCGCGAGCAGGGCCAGACCGAGGACTTCATCGAGGGCGTGATGGCGTTCCTGCAGAAGCGCCCGCCGGAGTTCAGCGGCCGCTGAGGGGCGCCGCGCTCGCCGGAGTTTGACTGCGGTATCGGTGACGACCGGGCGCCCGTCGGCGCGTTGTGCGGTGTAGGTGACGCCGCGGCGCGGCGGGCCTTGCGCCCCTCGAAGCCGCCGGGCTGCGTGAGCAGGGGCGATACTGCGTGGGCGATGTCGAGGAGCGCGACGACACGTCCAACCAAGGAGGAGAGATGGTCCTGTCTACCGTGAAGATCGAGGATTTCGACCGCTTCTGGAACACCTTCTCGACCAAGGGCGCTGAGAAGCGAAAGCAGCACGGGTCCGAGGGTTCGCACGTCTTTCGCGATCCCAATGAAGACGACAGGGTCTGGGTGGTTTTCGACATGGATGAGGACGGCTACAACGACCTCATGGCCGATCCCGAGATGCCGGCGATCTTCGAGGACGCGGGACTCCAAGGTAGGCCCCAGTCGGCGGAGCTGACCCGCCAGCACGACGTTTAGACCCGACCCCGAATCGGACCTTTCGGAGCCGCCGGGCCGCGGGAGTAGGCGAGACACCTCTCGGTTGCGCATCCGACCGGTTCTGGGGCCAGGTGCTCTAGCGCGCTCCCTGTCTCGAGAAAGACGAACGGCCCCCAGGGAGGGACCGCCCGCTGACAAGGTGAGAGGCACACACCACTGCCTTGTCGAACATTCGTTTACCCGACCCGCTCCGTTAGGAACACAAAGGCCGCAATCTGGACAGTTCTCGCTCTCGCCAATCGGGATGCGGGTCGCGCGCAGATAGCCTCCGGCCCACATGGGGTTTCTTCCCCCGTCGGCACACAACTTCGGGGGAGGTGTGCCCCCCCTCTGTCGCGACGGCGCCCCCTCGGGGGCGCTGTTGCGTAATTGAGACCACGCACGTCCTGGATCTCGAACTCCAGATCTCGCCAAGCGGACAACCATGTCGCAGGAGAACGTGGAGTTCGCTCGCGCCAGCATCGACCCCCATCCAGCGGGGCGACGTCGAAGTTGCGCCTTCCTTCTTCTCCGACGAGGCCGAGGACCAGGCGCCAGAACGACGAAACCCCCGCGTTCACAGGGGCTTCGCAATGCGCCTGAGAGGAGTCGAACCTCCACGGCCCGTTAGGGCCACAAGGCCCTCAACCTTGCGCGTCTACCAGTTCCGCCACAGGCGCGGGGGCGCTGATTCTAGCCTCGGGTTGAAAGCGTCCGCGGGCCGCGCTACTCTCCGAACGTGTGTTCGCCTACGTCAATCGATCGCGGCGCCCGTGGGGCGTAGCAGCGGAGGGGCAATGGACTTCTCGGTGAAGGACCTGACCAAGCGGCAGCGTGAGATCTTCGACTACATCAGCCGTTACCTCGCAAGGCACGGCTACCCGCCGACGGTGCGGGAGATCGGCAAGGCCGTGGGCCTGCACTCGTCCTCGACGGTGCACGCGCACCTGGCGAAGCTGGAGTCGCTGGGCGTCCTGAAGCGCGACCCGACGAAGCCGCGAGCGATCGAGGTGATGGTCGAGCGCGCCAAGCGCGCCGTGCGCCCGACGGGCCTGCCTCTCGTCGGCCAGGTCGCCGCGGGCGAGCCGATCCTCGCCGAGGAGAACGTCGAGGAGTACCTGCAGGTGCCCGACGTGATCGGCGGCGAAGCCGGCGACTACATCCTCAAGGTGCGGGGCGAGAGCATGATCGATGCCGGGATCCTGCAGGGCGACTACGTGGTGGTGCGCCCGGCTGACGACGCCGCGAATGGCGAGATCGTGGTCGCGCTGATCGAGGACGAGGCGACCGTGAAGCGGTTCTTCCGCGAGAAGGGCCAGGTGCGCCTGCAGCCCGAGAACTCCGAGATGGAGCCGATCATCACCCGCGACGCGGCGATCATCGGGCGGGTCGTCGGAGTGTTCAGGAGCATCTGATGTCCGCCGTCGCCACCAAGCCTTCGGCCGCCACAGCCACCCTCGCCTCCGGCGAGGGGCGGCCCGAGATGGCGCGCTCGACCGGAAGGTTGTTCGAGCCCGCGAGGTCGACGCTCGAGGACATCATCCTCGGCGCCTGGGAGGACCTCGCGGCGCGCGGACGGGCCGAGTGCCCCGTGTGTCATGGAGAGCTCGAGCCCGCGGGATGCGCGTCCTGCGGGTCCGAGCTCTCCTAGCGCTGCGGTTCCGCGGAACGCACGCACGAAAGCGTTCTGCGGGACAGTCGTGGGAGGAAAAGCTCGCGGCGGCCGCCGTGGAGGGCTACCCTTGTAGGCGTGAGCTAGGCAGCCGCGGACATCACCGAGGAGGTGGTGATTCGAGGAAAGTCCGGACACCATAGGGCGAGGGCGGTGGGTAACGCCCACCCGGGGAAACCCGCGGGAAAGTGCCACAGAGACATACCGCCGATGGCGCGGCCTCAGCTGAGCCGCGCACAGGCAAGGGTGAAAAGGTGCGGTAAGAGCGCACCGGCGCTGCGGTGACGGGTCGCGTCAAGGCAAACCCCGCCCGGTGCAAGGCCAAGCAGGACCGCAGACCCGGCTCGGCGAGGTCCAGGTAGGCCGCACAGATAGATGGCTGCCCACGACAGGATCCGGCTTACAGGCTCGCTACTGAAGAGGCCCCGCTCGCGGGGCCTCTCTCTACTTCTGCGGCCGCCGGAAGATCGCCGTCTCGCAGGCCTCGGGCCACTCGTCCTTGACGCCGCTGAAGCGGCGCTCGCGCCAGCCGCCGAGCAGCTCCCAGGCCTCGGCGTAGCCGGGCCGGTCCGAGTCGTCGAGCAGCAGGTAGCCGCCCGGCCGGATCTTGCCGCGGGCGGCGCGGACGCGCCTCGACGCGGTCTGCCTCCGGCGACTCGAGGAAGTCGATGACGACGAGGTCGAAGCTCTCGTCGGGCATAGCCTCGACCTCGGCGGCGAGGTGTTCTACGGGCAGGTGGCGGACCTCCGCGTTCTCGACGCCGGCGGCGACGAGGAGCTCCTGGGCGCGGGCGAGCCAGTGCTCGTTGTCCTCGAAGCTCAGGACCGAGCCCGCGCGCCGGGCCAGCCACACGGTCGAGCGGCCTGAGCCGAGCTCGAGCACTCGCCAGTCCCGTCGCGCGCGGCGGCCGAGCCAGCCGACGGCGGCGGGCACGATCCAGGGGCGCTCGGGGACGCGCCCGAGCCGGGCGCGCAGCAGGGCGGCCGGCAGGCGCAGCCAGCCGGAGAGGCCCATCGGCCCGCGCGCGGTGTGGAAGCGGCCGGCCCGCCGTCCCGGCGCATGCGGGCCGCGCGGCGGCGGCGCGGGCGCCACGGCCGGGCCGCTCAACCCGCGGCCCGCTCGAGCTTCTGCTTGAAGGCGCGCTGGCGGCGGCGGGCGTCGGCGAGGACGAGGGGGGTGAGGCGGAGGGCGAGGCGGGGGAAGGCGTCGAAGAGGCGGACGAAGGCGCCGCGCCAGCGCGGGATCGCGGTCAGGGGGCGGGGATTGTCGAGCAGCTTCTCGACGCGGGCTGCGACCTGCTCGGGCGTCAGCATCACGCCCGACCAGGACGCGGCGGCGTCGGGGTCGTCGAGCTTGGCGGCGAGCATCGGGCTCCAGATGCCGTCAGGGCAGAGGGCGGAGACGTGGATGCCCTTGACGCCTGAGCGCCGCAGGTCGGAGAGGGTGCCGATGCTGAAGGCCAGCGCGGCGTGCTTGCTGGCCGAGTAGGCGACTTCGCCGGGCGCGGCCACCAGGCCGGCCAGGGAGATGACGTTGACGATGTGGCCCTTTCCGGCCGGGCGCATCTGCTCGAGGGCGGCCAGGGTGCCGTTGAAGGTGCCGATCGCGTTCACGTCGAGCATCGCTGCGGTGCGCGGCGGGGTCCTGCTCATGGACGAGGCCCGTGAGGAGGATGCCGGCGTTGTTCACCCACACGTCGAGCGAGCCGGCGCGGGTCCGGGCCTCCGCGGCGGCGGCGCGGCAGTCCTCGGCGTCGGCGACGTCCAGCCGGCGCGCCCAGGCGCCTTCGCCGATCGCGGCCGCGGCGCGCTCGGCGGCGGCCTCGTCCACGTCGGTGACGGCCACCGTGTAGCCGCGCGCGGCGAGCATCCGGGCGATCGCGAGCCCGAGCCCTCCTCCTGCTCCCGTGACGAGTGCCGCCGGCACGCGGCGCAGCATATGGCGCGGCGAGGCTCGTTCGGAGTCCTTACCTACTAGTGGGGGTCAACCCGACGGCGACCCTGCTACTGTTCTCCGCGCTCAGCCGAGTCCCGGCACCACATATGCCGGGATCGGGGGACCCACTCATGGGGCGAGTCGCGACACCTGTCGCGTAGCGCGATCTTTCAGCGCGAGCCCGTCAGCTAACCCCGTAGGCGACGAAAGAGGAGTCGTTGAAGACGAAGCGCAACAAGAACGTGATGGTCGTGCTCGCTTGCGCACTGGCGCTCGGGACCGGCGCATCCACGGCGCAGGCCCAGTCCGGCGGCACGGACGCCCCCGGCAGCGTCGGCCCGGCGCAGGCCACTCCCGCCTCAGGCCCGAGCTGGACCGTCTACAAGAAGGCCACCTGGTACGGCCCCGGCTTCTGGGGCAACCAGACCGCGTGCGGCCTCGTCCTGCAGCCGACCGTGATCGGTGTGGCCCACAAGAAGCTTCCCTGCGGCACCCAGGTCACCTTCAGCCACGCCGGCCGCACGGTCGCCGCGACCGTGATCGACCGCGGGCCCTTCCACAAGGGCTACGCCTGGGACCTGACGAAGAAGACGGCCAAGCGGCTGGGCTTCCTCACCGTCGGCGCCGGGCCGATCGCGGCCACCGTCACCCCGGCCGGCTGACCTGCGTCACCCCGTCCGGGCGCTCAGGCCGCGGCCGAGCGCAGCACAGCCGGGTCCGAGCTCTCGAGCGGCAGCTCTGCGGCGGTGGCGACGATGCTTTGGAACATCGCCAGCGACATCTCGGCGAGCGCCTCGAGGATCTGGGAGTCGGTCCAGCCGGCCTCCCGCGCCTCCTCGACGAGGTGGCTGGGTGGCAGCTTGTCGTGGTCGAGCGTGACTCGAAGCAGCTCCAGCAGCGCCGCCTCCTTCTCGTCCGCGGAGGTGAACTCGCGGGCGCGGGCGACCTCGTCGAGGCCGAGCCCCGCGGCGCGGGCCGTGCGTGCGTACTGGTTGAGCGTGTAGGCGTCGTCGCGGCGCTCGGCGAGTGCGAGGCCGATCCGCTCGCGCGTGGCCTGGGTCAGCTCGCCCTTGCGCAGCTCGGAGCGCAGGCGCATGTAGGAGCGCAGCGCGGCGGGGGACTCGGCGAGCACGCCGATGAACTTGGAGACGGCCCCGCCCGCGGTCTGGATGCTCTTGATCAGCGGCGCGGTGGGGTCGGGAGCGGTGAGCTCGTCGTGGATGTGGAAGCGGCTTACCTCGGTCTTGATCGTCACGGCTGCATCCAGTTCTGGTTCAGTCTTTACTTTACTTTTAGCCTGTTACTTACCGGAGGTAAGTATAGCGCCTTTGCTCCCTTTGCCACCCATACGTGTGCGGAGCCCCCGTGGATCACTCTCCGGCCCCGCGCCTGGATGACCGCTAGGGCCTCGCGCCGGTAACCTGCGCGCTCATGGCCGCGCCGACGAGACCCCGAGCACGCGAAGGACGTCCTCGCCTTCTGCGAGAGCGAGGACGTGCGCTTCATCCGCCTCTGGTTCACGGACCTCCTCGGCCAGCTCAAGAGCTTCTCGATCAACTCCGCGGAGCTGGAGGACGCCTTCGAGGGCGGGATGGGCTTCGACGGCTCCTCGATCACGGGCTTCAACCCGATCGAGGAGTCGGACATGATCGCCATGCCGGACCCGACCACCTTCAACCTGATCCCTTGGCGGCCGGAGCCGGAGAAGCGCGTGGCGCGGATGTTCTGCGACGTCCAGGTCCCGGGAGGCGACGCCTACGAGGGCGATCCCCGCGGACATCCTGCGGCGGGCCCTCAAGCGCGCGAATGACCTCGGCTTCGACGACTACAACATCGGCCCCGAGCTGGAGTACTTCTACTTCCGCTCGGCCCGCCCCGAGGGCGGCGTGCCGGAGATCCTCGACGAGGGCGGCTACTTCGACCTCACGACGCTCGACGCCGGGTCGGACGTGCGGCGCGAGACCGTGCTGGCCCTCGAGCAGCAGGGCATCCACGTCGAGTACACCCACCACGAGGTCGGCCCCTCCCAGCACGAGGTGGACATGCGCTACAAGGGCGCGCTCGCGATGTCCGACGACTGCATGACCTACCGGATCACGGTCAAGGAGTACGCGATGAAGTACGGCTGGCACGCGACCTTCATGCCGAAGCCGCTACAGGGCGAGAACGGGTCGGGGATGCACGTGCACCAGTCGCTCTCCAAGGACGGCGGCAACGCCTTCTTCGACGGCGACGACCAGTTCTTCCTCTCGGACGTCGCCAAGGCCTTCATCGCCGGCCAGCTCAAGCACGCACGCGAGATCGCGCCGCTCTTCGCCCAGTGGGTGAACTCATACAAGCGCCTGGTGCCGGGCTACGAGGCCCCGACCTACCTCGCCTGGTCGCGGCGCAACCGCTCAGCGCTGATCAGGGTCCCGCTCTATCACCCGGGCAAGGAGCAGGCGACGCGCGCCGAGCTGCGCTGCCCCGACCCCGCCTGCAACCCCTACCTCTGCTTCGCGGCGATGCTGCACGCCGGCCTCGAGGGGATCGAGAAGGGCTACGAGCTGCCCGAGCCGATGGAGCGGAACCTCTACCACCTGACCCCGGAGGAGCGCCACCGCCGCGGCATCGAGCAGCTCCCGGAGACGCTCGGCGAGGCGATCGAGATCGCGGCCGAGTCGGAGCTGGTCCTGCGCATCCTCGGCGAGCACGCCTTCAACCGCTTCATCGAGATCAAGCGCTCGGAGTGGGAGGACTACCGCGTCCAGGTCACTCCGTACGAGATCGAGCAGTTCCTGCCGATCCTCTAGGGCTCTGGGGCGCTACGGCCGCCTGGTCCCGCCGGGGCCGCGCAGGCCGCCGTGGGTGCCCTCGAGGTGCGGCTGGGAGCGCCGCAGCGCGCCGGCGAGCCGGGTCTTCAGGTTGAACGCCCGGGCCATCGCGCGCTCCGCGCGCGAGCCCTGCGGGGGCAGGGCGCCGATCTGGCGGGCCAGCTCCATCGCCGTTCGTGTAGGCCTGGTTGTCCACGAGCATGCCGTCCTCGTCGAAGGTGAGGACGTCGCAGCCGGTCATCTCGATCTTCGCCCCGTTCGGCTCGAAGCCCTCGAGCGTGCCGGTGCCGTCGAAGGTGCCGCCCGCGCGCCAGCGCACCGCTGCGCGGTCGCCCCTCGGCGACGACCTCCAGCACCTCGAAGCGCAGGTCGGGGACGGCGGCGAACAGGTTGGCGAACCAGGCTCTGTAGCTGTCCGGCGCCACGAGCCGGACGATGCCGTGGATGTCGGCCCCCTTGCCGGGGACCCAGAACTCCATCATGCCGTCGGGGTCGCGGGCGCTGACGCGCTCGAAGTACTCCCGGGCCCTCTGCTCGGCCGACATGCCGCGCAGGCTACTCCAGGGTGGACAGCAGGTAGGCGAGCGCGAAGCCCAGCACAGTCAGCAGGCCGATCGCGCTGCGCCTCAGCCGGCTCGTCGCCGGCTGCTGGTTGTAGGCCTCGGGGATCATCGTGTCGGCGAGCATCGTCAGCACCGCGCCGCCGGCGAACGCCTGGAGCAGCCCGGTCGCGTCGCCCGAGGCGCCGTCGAGCAGGGCGTAGCCGGCCCCGGCGGCGAGCGCGGAGACGAGGCAGACGAGGGCCCAGATCGAGAGGACCCGCCGGGTCCCTACGCCCTGGTCTGCGCATCCCGCTGGACGACGAGAGGGACTCGGGGAGGTTGGAGATGAAGACGGCGGCGAGGACCGGCACGCCGACGCCGCCGCCGCCGAGGAGGCTGATCCCGATCACGGCCGACTCGGGGATCCCGTCGAGCACGGCGCCCAGCAGCAGCGCCCCCGAGGCGTCGGCGTCGGCGCGCCCGGACGGGCTCATGCGCCCGCCGCCCCCGCCGCGCGAGATCGCGACCGCCCCGGCGAAGTAGGCGAGGGCGCCCGCGGCCAGGCCAAGCGCGACGATGTCGGCGCCGCCGGTGCGGTAGGCCTCCTCGGTCAGCTCGAACGCGACCGCGCTGATCAGGGTCCCGGCGCCGAAGGCCAGGATCAGCCCGATCGCCGGCTCGGAGATCTTCGCGCGGATGCCGATCGCGGCCCCGATCAGAAGCGACGAGGCGCCGGCGAGACCCCAGAGAGCCGCTTCGAGCACGCCGCGCTCAGCCCAGCGATGCCTCGAGGTCGGCCGCCGTCGTCACCGGGGCCCTGCAGGCGAACCGCTCGCAGACGTACGCGGCCGGGCGGCCCTCGACCGCCGGGCGGTCGCGCAGCAGCTCGGGCCGCTCGCTTCCCTCCGCGCCGCCGGCGAGGACGAGGTGGGGCCGGTGGGCCGAGCGCACCACGCCCGCCAGCTCTCCCAGCGCCGCCCGGGCGTGGCCGTTGGCGCCCTCGCCCGCCGGCGCGATCAGCGCGACCTCGCGCGTGGGGGAGAGGTGGAAGTCGAGTGCCTGGAGCAGGTGCCCGAAGGCGTCGGGGTGGCGGACGGCCGCGGGCGCGAACAGCTCGCAGGACGCCCACCGCCCACTCCTCGTAGCTCCGCTTCGCCGGTCAGGGCCGCCAGCCGCAGCAGGCCGAGGGCCGCGGAGCCGTTGCCGGAGGGGAGGGGGTGGTCGCCCACGTCCTTGCGCCGGGCGATCAGCTCCTCGTGGTCGTGGGAGGTGCTGAAGAAGCCGCCGCGCTCGCCGTCGCCGAAGCGCTCGATCATCGCGTCGGCGGTCTCGCGGGCGAGGTCGAACCAGCGCTGCTCGAGGGTCGCCTCGTAGAGGCGCAGCAGGCCCTCCACCAGCAGCGCGTGGTCCTCGAGGTAGGCGTTCAGCTTCGCCGCGCCGTCCTTCCAGGTGCGAAGCAGGCGGCCCTCGGCGTCGCGCATGGACTCGTCCACGAAGCGGGCGCAGGCGGCGGCCGCGTCGAGGTAGTCCTCGCGGCCGAAGGCGGCGCCGGCGTCGGCCAGCGCCGCGACCATCAGCGCGTTCCAGGAGGCGAGCTGCTTGTCGTCGAGGCCGGGGCGCACCCGCTGCTCGCGCGCGGCGAGCAGCGCCCGGCGGGCGTCGTCGAGCTGCGGCGGCGCCTTCGCGGCCGCGCCCAGCGGCACGTGCAGGACGTTGCGGCCCTCGAAGTTGCCGGCGGCGCTGACGCCCCAGTAGCCGAGCACCCGCTCGATCTCGTCGTGCCCCAGGCCGGAGCCGTCGAGGGCGTCGCGGGCCTCCTCCTCGCTCCAGACGTAGAAGCGGCCCTCCTCGCCCTCGGAGTCCGCGTCGAGGGCCGAGTAGAAGCCGCCCTCGGGGCCGCGCATCTCGCGCAGCGCCCAGTCGAGCGTCTCCGTCGCGACCCGCCGCCAGCGCTCGGCGCCGCTCACCTGCCAGCCGTGGACGTAGGTCCGCGCCAGCAGCGCGTTGTCGTAGAGCATCTTCTCGAAGTGGGGGATGAGCCACTGCGCGTCCACCGCGTAGCGGGCGAAGCCGCCGCCGACGTGGTCGTAGATGCCGCCGTGCATCATCGCGTCGAGCGTGCGGGCGACGTGCTCGCGCTCGCCGCGGGCGAGCAGGAACTCGAGCGCGCTGGCGGGCGGGAACTTCGGGGCGCCGCCGAAGCCGCCGTTGGCCCGATCGGCGCGCGTCAGCAGGGCGCTCGGCGGCGGCGTCGAGCATCGCGGGCTCCAGCCCCTCGCCCGAGGCCTCGTGCCGCGAGATCGCCGAGAGGCCCTCGCGCACGCGATCCGACGCCGCGCGCAGCTCCTCGCGCTGCTCGGCGAACGCCGTGGCCGTAGCGTCCAGCACCTGGCGGAAGCTCGGCAGGCCCTGGCGGGGCTCGGGCGGGAAGTAGGTGCCGCCGTAGAACGGGACCCCCTCGGGGTCGAGGAAGACGGTCAGCGGCCAGCCTCCCTGGCCGGTCATCCCCTGGACCGCCTCCATGTAGATGTCGTCCACGTCCGGCCGCTCCTCGCGGTCGACCTTGATCGGCACGAAGCGCTCGTTCATCAGCGCCGCGGTCTCGGCGTCCTCGAACGACTCGCGCTCCATCACGTGGCACCAGTGGCAGGCGGAGTAGCCGATCGAGAGCAGGATCGGCTTGTCCTGCCTCGCGGGCCTCGGCCAGCGCCTCGGGCCCCCACGGACGCCAGTCCACGGGGTTGTCCTTGTGCTGGAGGAGGTAGGGGCTGGACTCGGCGGCGAGGCGGTTGGCCATGCCCCGAGGCTACCCGGCGTGCCTCGCCGGGAACCGGGCTCAGCCGCCGCTGACGTCGCTCGCGAACGCCTCGAATGCCGCCACGTAGCGGTCGATGTGCTCCTGCTCGTGGGCGATCGAGAGGGTCCACTCCTCCTCGACGCCCGGCGTCATGAAGATGCCGTGGTTCATGTGGTAGAGCCAGGCGAGGGTGGAGAGCTCGCCGTCCACCTTGGTCAGGTAGTCGCGGTAGTTGTAGATCGGCTCCGGCGAGAAGATGACGCAGCCCTTCGCGCCCATGCCCTCCGTGTAGGCGGGCAGTCCGTAGCGGTCGATGATCTCCTGGCAGCGCTTCTTCAGGGCGTCGTTCGTTGACTCCAGCTTCTCGTAGGCGTCCGGGGTGAGCACCTCGGTCAGGGTCGCCTCCGAGGCCGCCATCACCAGCGGGTTGCCGTTGAAGGTGCCGATCTGGTGGACCTTGTCGGAGGCAACGACCTCGCCCAGCTCCTCGGTCATGCCGATCGCGCCGCCGGGATAGCCGCCGGCGATCGCCTTGGCGAGGCAGACCATGTCGGGCTTGACGCCGAATCGCTGGACGGCGCCGCCGTAGGAGATCGTGGCGCCGGTCTTGACCTCGTCGAAGATCAGCTTGGCCCCGTGCTCGTCGCAGAGCTCGCGCACCCGCTCGAGGTAGCCGGGCTTCGGCGGGATGATGTTGATGTTCATCATCGCCGGCTCGATGATCATCCCGGCGATCTTGCCGTCGTAGGCCTTGAAGATCGCCTCGAGGACGTCGGGGTCGTTGAATGGCACGGGGCGGGTGAGCTCGACCAGCGCCTGCGGGTAGCCGGAGCCGAAGGGGACCGGGGTGGGGTTGTCCGCCGGGCCCATCTCGTCGAGATCGGGGTAGCAGGAGACCATCACCGCGTCGTGGTGGCCGTCGTAGGAGCCCTCGACCTTGATGATGTGGTCGCGGTCGGTGGCGCCGCGCGCGAGGTGGATCGCGGACATCGTCGACTCGGTCCCGGAGTTGGAAAAGCGCCACTGCGGCAGGCCGAAGCGCCCGACCAGGTTCTCGGCGACGACGATCGAGCCGTTGGTCGGGGCGGCGAAGTGGGTGCCCTCGTCGTGGCGGGCCTTGACGGCTGCGCCGACCGTCTCGTTTGCATGGCCGATGCACATGACGCCGAAGCCGTTGTGGAAGTCCACGTACTCGCTGCCGTCCACGTCCCAGACGAGCGCGCCGCGCCCGCGGTCGATGTAGACGGGCCAGGGGTCGTTGAGCTGGAAGGAGGAGGGGACGCCGCCCGGCATGACCTTGCGGGCGCGGTCGAAGTACTCCGCCGAGGTCGGGGTGTGCTCGCGGAAGCGGGCCATCTCGGCCTCGGTCAGCTTGTTCAGCAGCTTGCGGTCGATCGACGACTCGGCGGCGGTCGAGGTCTGCGCCATCAGCTCTTCACTCTCCTGCGGGTCGGTTGCGGCCAGGGTGTGCTGCCTCCTCCGGCCGGGGCCGCCCAGGGTATCTGGGTCCCCCGCGGGAGGCGAGCGGCACCGCGATCTTGCGCCGAACTGGAGCGTAGGGCGCCGCCTTTTCTCCGCTGCGGCATGCCTGGAGAGCCGCCCGCCGGCTCAAGCGGCTTCGAGCCCGGGACGCTGCGCCGGCGCGCGCGCCATCCCGAGCGAGAGCGCGGCGCAGGCGAGCGCGGCGGCCGCGGCCAGGTAGAAGGCGGCCGGGTAGCCCGCGAGGGCCGCAGCGGCTCCGACGGCGGGGGATCCCGCCAGCATCCCGAGGTCGAACGACGCGGTGAACGTGCCCATCGCGGCGCCGCGGCGCTCGGGGGCGACGCGCTCGACCGCGAGCAGCGAGAGCGAGGGGAAGAGCAGGGAGAACGCGGCGCCCATCGCCAAGGCGCCCACGAGCGCAACGGGGAGGCTCTCGGCGGCGCCCAGCAGGACCAGGCCGACGGCCTCGACCAGGGCGGCGCCGAGCGCGCAGCGGGCGGCGCCGATCCGGTCGGGCAGGCCGCCGGCGATCAGGCGGGTCGCGACGACCGTGCCCGCGAGCACGCTGAAGACCGCGGCGCCGTGGCCGATGCCCTTGTCGTCGAGGCTGAGGACGAGGAAGGCGGAGGCGGCGGCGAAGCCGACGACGCTGAGCGCGAAGGTTCCGCCCGGCCCGATCGCCTCGCGCGAGATGAACGGGCCCATCGCGCGGCGGCTTCCCTGCGGCTCGGTCTCGGGCAGGCGGGTGGCGACCGCGCGCGCCGAGCAGTGGGGCGCCGGCGGCGAACGCCCAGACCAGCCCGTAGCCGCCGAGGTCCTGGAGCCCACCCCGATCGGCGGGCCCAGCGTGAGGCCGGTCCAGATCGCGATCCCGTAGAGCCCGATCATGCGGCCGCGCCGCTCGGGCGGCGACATGTCCACGTTCCAGGCCGAGCCCGCGGTGAAGACGGTCCCCTCGCCCGCTCCGAGGAAGAGGCGCGAGACGATCAGCCCCGGGATCCCGGCCGGGACGAAGAGCAGGCAGCCGGCGATCGCCGCCAGGACGGTGCCGGTGACGACGGTCGGCTTGCGCCCGCGCACGTCGGCGGCGTGCCCGGCGAGCGGGCGGCAGACGATGCCCGTGAGGGCGAAGGCGCCGCTGACCACGCCGACCTCGAAGTCGCTGCCGCCCAGCTCGTCCTTGACGTAGCCGGGCAGCACGGGCAGCGTCGCGCCGACGGCGAGCAGGCCGAGGTTGGTGACGATGAAGAGCCCGGCGAACGAGGCCCAGGGCGAGCGGGAGGGCATCCGGCGAGGCTAGATGACCTGGCCGGAGGGCTTGCCCGCAGGGCCACGGCCGCGCCGGAGCTCAGCGATGCCGAGTGGACCCTCAGCGCAGCTCGGCGCGGCGGATCTTGCCGCTCGCCGTCTTCGGCAGCTCGTCGGCGAACTCGACGATGCGCGGGTACTTGTAGGGCGCGGTGACCGAGCGGACGTGCTCCTGGAGCTCGGCGGCGAGCGCGTCGGAGGGCTCGCCCGAGCGCAGGACCACGACCGCGCGCACGACCGAGCCGCGCTCGGGGTCCGGCGCGGCGACCGCGGCGGCCTCCGCCACGGCCGGGTGGCTGACGAGGGCGGACTCGACCTCGAAGGGGCCGATCCGGTAGCCGGCCGAGACGATGATGTCGTCGTCGCGGCCCTCGAACCAGAGGTAACCGTCCGCGTCCTCACGCACGTGGTCGCCGGTCGGCCACCACTCCTGGTCGAAGGCCTCACCGCCGAGATAGCGGCTGAAGAACGTCGGCACCGTGTCGCGGCGGACCTGGAGCTCGCCGACCGCTGGCCCGGTCTCGTCCGTCTGCGAGGCCTCGGTGTGGACCACGCGGCTCTCGATCCCGGGCAGAGGGCGGCCCATCGAGCCGTCGCGCGCGGGGTCGTCATCGCCGGGGCGCATACCTGTCAGGGCCCCTGTCTCGGTCTGGCCGTATCCGTCGGCGATCGCGACGCCCATTCCGTCGCGGAAGGCCCGGATCACCTCGGGGTTGAGCGGCTCGCCGGCGGAGACCATCCGGCGCAGCGAGGGGATCGGCCGCAGCTCGGCGCGCTTCGCGATCATGCGGTACTCGGTTGGCGCCTGGCAGAGCACGTTGACACCCTCGCGCTCGACGATCTCCAGGCGCTCGGCGGGGTCGAAGCGGCCGTCGTGGATCAGCGCCGCGGCGCCGCTCAGCCACGGGGCGATGAAGGCGTTGCGGGTGGACTTCGACCAGCCCGGCGCCGCCGTGCACCAGGCGAGCTCGCCCTCGCGGGCGCCGAACCAGTGCTCGGCCTGAAGGCGCTGGCCGGTCAGGTAGCGCTGCGGGTAGACGACCCCGCGCGGCTCGCCCGAGGTGCCCGAGGTGAAGATGATCACCGCGGGGTCCTCCGGGTCGAGGTCCACTGCCTCGGCCGGCGGCTGCTGGCGCGTCGTCCTCGTCGAGCGCCGCCCAGACATCGTCCAGGCTCATCGCGGGCACGCCGTCCGGGAAGCTCGGCCAGCAGCGCTCCGTCGCCGATGCAGAGCGCCGGCTCGGCCGCGGCGACGCGCAGCTCCAGGTCCTTGCGGCGGAGCTGCGGGTTGCACGGCATCGCGACCGCGCCCATCCGGAAGCAGGCGAGCATCGAGATCACCCACTCGATCCGGCTGCCGACCAGCGTCATCACCACGTCCTCGCGGTGGACGCCTCGCGCCGCCAGCGCGCCGGAGAGCCCGGCGCTCATCGCGAACAGCTCGCTGAAGTGCCAGACGCGCCGCTCGCCCGCTGCATCGATCGCCAGCAGCGCCGGCTTCCCGAACGGGAAGCGCTGACACGTCCTCGATGAAGTTCACGGCGCGCGGGCAGTCGAGCCGGACGAGTGCGGCAGCGCAAGGCTTCCCCTCGAGTCAGCGCGCAGCTCGGTGCCGTCGTAGAGCTTCTTGACGACGACGGTGCCCGGCGGGGCGGCCTGGATGCAGAGCTCGCAGAGGACGCACTCGTCGAGGTTCTCGCGCACGACCTCGACGCTGCCGCCGGCGTTCGCGAAGATGTCCACCGGGCAGACCTCCTCCAGCTTGGCGGCCGTCTCGGCGTCGCCGCGGATCTCGTCCGAGACCTCGACGTCGATGAAGACGCCGTGCATCTCGCTCATGCGGCGTCACGCTCCGAGCCTGCCTCCTTGACCGCGTCGGGGATCTCGTCGATGCGCTCGACGACCGGGATGCCGGCGGCCTCGAGGCGGGAGATCTTCTGCGTGGCCGAGTCCTCGGCGCCCTCGACGATGGTGCCGGCGTGGCCGAAGCTCATGCCCTGCATCTCCTCGTCGTCCATGAACTTGCCGGCCATGAAGGCGACGATCGGCAGCCGCGAGGCGTTGGCCTCGCGCCAGTCCACCAGCTCGGCCTCCATGCGGCCGCCGGGCTCGGTGTAGATCACGATGCCCTCGGTCTGCTCGTCGGCCTCGAACAGCGGCATCAGCTCGGCGTAGGTGGAGCCGATGATCGCGTCGCCGCCGATCGAGACGGCGGTCGAGACCCCGAGGCCGGCGGCGGTCAGCGTCGAGGAGATCTCGGTGGTCATGCCGCCGGAACGGGACATGACGCCGATCGAGCCGGGGTTGTAGGCCTTCGCGGCGTCCTTGGCGGGGCCGCCGATACCGCCCATCTTGCAGACGCCGGGGACGATCAGGCCGAGGCAGTTGGGGCCGATGATGCGGGCGCCGCGCTCGTTCGCGAGCTCGACCATCTGGGCGACGTCGCGGCGCGGGATGCGCTCGGTGACGACGACGATCAGCTTGATCCCGTTCTCGATCGACTCGATCACCGCGTCCTTCGTGAACGCGGGGGGGACGGTGACGACCGAGCCGTCGATCGGCGAGCCGTGGTTCTCGACCGCCTGCTGGACGGTGTCGAACACGGGCACGCCGTGGACCTCGCGGCCTTTGCGGCCCGGGGTGACGCCGCCGACGACCTTGGAGCCGTAGTCGAGGCACTCCTTCGTCAGGTTGACGGCCTCGCGGCCGGTGATGCCCTGGACGATGAAGGTGAAGTCCTCGGAAAGAAGGATGCTCACGCCGTCACACCTTTCTCGCGCCCCTACGGGGCGCTCGCTCCCTGGACCTTGGCGACGGCCTCGCCCGCGGCGTCCCACATCGAGGTGGAGCGGTCGCGGAACTCGATCCCGTACTTGCCGAGGATCTTCGCGCCCTCCTCCTCCCATGCGCCCGGGATGCGGAAGACCGCGATCGTCTCGGCCGGGTCCTTGCCGAGCTCGAGGCAGGCCTTGATCACGCCGCGGGCGACGATGTCCACGCGGGTGTTGGAGACGATGGACATCATCACCGCGATCTTCTCGACCCCGTCCTTCTTCAGGACCTCCTTGGCGAGGCCGCAGGACTTCTTGACCGAGGGGTTGCCGCCGATCTCGGCGTAGTTGGCCGGCCTGCCGCCCTGGCTGCGGACCGCGTCGGTGAGCGTCAGAGAGCCGCCGCCCGCGCCGATCACGAGGCCGATGTTGCCCTCGAAGCCGTGGTCCTTGCCCTGGATCACCCCGCGGTGGTCGGCCTCGTCGATCGCCTTCACGTTGCGCTCGAACTCGGAGGGCTCGTAGAGCTCGCGGGGCTCGTCCAGCTCGACTCCGATCTCGGCCAGCATCTTCTGATGGCGGCCGACGGCCTCGTCCTCCATCTCCATGTGCGCGTCGAGGGCGACGAAGGAGCCGTCGGCGAGGCGGGCAACGGGGTTGATCTCGGCCAGGGTCATGTCGTAGTCGCGCTGGAGCTGCGCGAGGCGGGCGAGGATCGGAGTCGCGCGGGTCAGCTCGCGGCCCGTCAGCCCGCCGGCGGCGGCGACGACCTCCTTGGCGCGGAAGTCCGGGATCGGGTGGAGGTTGGAGAGGTGGCCGCGGCCGACGTGGTCGGGATGCTTCTCCGCGACCTCCTCGATGTCGATGCCGCCCATGTCCGAGAACAGCATCATCGGGCGCTTCGCGCGGCCGTCCCAGAGCACCGCGGCGTAGTACTCCTGCTCGACCTCGGCCTTGGGGTCCACCAGCACGCCGACCGGCATGTGGCCGGAGATCTCGAGCTCGAGGATGTCGGCCGCGTGGGCCTCGGCCTCCTCCGGCGTGTCGGCGAACTTGACGCCGCCGGCCTTCATGCGGCCCGCCCGTCAGGACCTGGGACTTGATCACGGTCGGCCCGCCGATCCGCTCGGCGGCCTCGCGTGCCTCGGCGGCGGTCTTGCAGAACCCGTACTCGGTGACCGGGATCCCGGCCCGCTCGACGATCCTGCGGCTCTCGTACTCGTAGAAGCGCATGGGCGGCGGGGAATCTAGGAGCCTTCGCGGCCGGGCCCTTGCCGCTGCGCCCCGGGGCGGGGCCGCCCTGGACGCGAGCCGGGCGGATACATAGGGTTCAGGGCGTGGAGCGAGGCGGCCAGAGCGGGGTGATCGATCGCGAGGGTCTCGATCGCCTGCTCGCAGCTCTCGCCGACGGCGGCCACGAGCTGATCGGGCCGACCGTCCGCGACGGCGCGATCCTCTACGAGCGGATCGCCTCGACCGCGGACCTGCCCGAGGGCTGGACCGACGAGCAGGAGGGGGGCACCTACAGGCTGCGCCGGCGCGAGGACGGGGCGCTGTTCGGCTTCAACGTCGGGCCGAACTCCTGGAAGAACCACCTTTTCCCGCCGAGCCTGACGCTCTGGAAGGGGAAGAAGGGCGAGGACGGGGCGATCAGCTTCGAGGAGCGCAGCGAGGAGGTGCCGCGCTACGCGTTCATCGGCGTGCGCTCCTGCGACCTCGCCGCGATCGGCGTGCAGGACCGCGTCTTCATCGGGGACGGGCACACCGACGCGGACTACGAGGCGCGCCGGCGCGAGGCCTTCGTCATCGCCGTCAACTGCGGCGAGGCGGGCGCCACGTGCTTCTGCGTCTCGATGGACACCGGGCCGCGGGCGCGCAGCGGCTACGACCTGGCGCTGACCGAGATCATCGACGACGGCGGCCACCGCTTCCACGTCGAGGTCGGCACCGAGCGCGGCGCGGAGCTGCTGGCCGAGATCGGGGCGGGCGACGCCGGGCAGGCCGACGCGGACGCGGCGCTGGCGGTCTCCGAGCTCTGCGCCTCGCAGATGGGCCGCGAGCTGGACACCGAAGGGATCAAGGAGCTGCTCTACCGCAACATGGAGCACCCCCGCTGGGACGAGGTCTCCGAGCGCTGCCTCACCTGCGGCAACTGCACCCTGGTCTGCCCGACCTGCTTCTGCCACACGGTCGAGGACACCTCCGACCTCGCGGGCACCGAGGCCGAGCGCACCCGGCAGTGGGACTCATGCTTCGCGCTCGAGCACTCCCACATCCACGGCGGCAGCGTCCGCAACTCGCCGCCCTCGCGCTACCGCCAGTGGATGACCCACAAGCTCGCGTCCTGGATCGACCAGTTCGGCACCTCCGGGTGCGTCGGCTGCGGGCGCTGCATCACCTGGTGCCCGGTGGCGATCGACATCACCGAGGAGGCCGCCGCGATCCGCGCGACCGACCTGGGGTCCGGCCGGGGCATCGACCCCGGCGGGCCGGTGGAGGCTGCCTGATGCAGACCGTTGACCAGCTCCTCGCCGAGGCGCCCACCTTCACCGGCATGAGCCCCGCCCACCTGGAGCTGATCGCGGGGTGCGGACGCAACGAGGTGTTCGAGGCGGGCAGCTACCTGATGCGCGAGGGCGACCCCGCGGACCGCTTCTACGTGCTCAGGCGGGGGCGGGTCGCGATGGAGATCTTCGTCCCTCAGCGGGGCGCGCTCACGGTCGAGACGATCGGCCCCGGCGACCTGGTCGGCTGGTCGTGGCTGACGCCCCCCTTCCGCGTGCACCTCGACACCCGGGTGCTCGAGGAGGCTCATGCCCTCTCCTTCGACGCGGCCTGCCTGCGCGGGAAGTGCGACGACGACGCCGAGCTCGGATATGAGCTGATGCGGCGCTTCATCCCGGTGATCGTCGAGCGGCTGCAGGCCACCCGGGTCCGCCTTCTCGACGTGTACGGGCATGCCGGCGGCGCCTGAGGGGGCCGCGGAGGCGGGGGCGGCCGGCACCGCCGGGCCCGCCGCGCGCTCGGTGGGATGGCCCGCGCCCGCCGACGCGCCCGCCCGCGACCCGATGCTGCCGAGCGCGTACCGCGTGACCTCGAAGCGGCAGGAGCTCGACGACACCTGGACGCTGGACCTCGAGCCGGCGAACGGCGAGGCTGTCGGGGAGTTCGGGCCGGGCCAGTTCAGCATGCTGTACGCCTTCGGCTCGGGGGAAGTGCCGATCTCGGTCAGCGGCGGCGGAGGACCGGGCCAGCCGCTCGTGCACACCGTCCGCGCGGTGGGCGCCGCGACGCGGGCGATCTGCGCCGCCGAGCCGGGCGAGCAGCTCGGGGTCCGGGGGCCATTCGGGACGTCCTGGCCGCTGGAGGCAGCGGCCGGGGGCGACGTGGTGGTCGTCACCGGAGGCATCGGCCTGGCGCCGCTGCGGCTCGCGGTCGAGCGCCTGGCCGCCAAGCGTGAGGACTTCGGCTCGGTCTCCCTGCTCTACGGCGCGCGCAGCCCCGCGGAGATGCTCTACCCGGAGCAGCTCGAGGGGTGGGGCGAGGCGGGCATCGAGGTGGCGACCACCGTCGACACCGCGCCCTCGGGCTGGCAGGGGAGGGTGGGGCTCGTCACCACCCTGATCCCGGAGGCGAGCTTCGAGGGCGCGCGGACGACGGCGTTCGTCTGCGGGCCCGAGGTGATGATGCGCTTCGTCGCCAGGGCCCTGCGCGACCGCGAGATCCCGGCGGAGCGGATCCACCTCTCGCTCGAGCGCAACATGAAGTGCGCGATCGGCCACTGCGGCCACTGCCAGCTCGCGAGGGAGTTCGTCTGCAAGGACGGCGCCGTCTTCCCGCTGGATCGGATCGAGCCGCTGCTGGGGATCAGGGAGCTGTGAGCGCGAACGGCGACAAGCCGAAGCTCGCCGTCTGGAAGTTCGCCTCCTGCGATGGCTGTCAGCTCAGCCTCCTCGACTTCGAGCAGGAGCTGGTGGCGCTGCCCGATTCGATCGAGGTGTCCTACTTCCTCGAGGCGACGAGCGGCATCGTGGACGGCCCCTACGACCTCTCGCTCGTGGAGGGGTCGGTGACGACCCCGCACGACGCCGAGCGCATCCGCGAGGTGCGGGCGCAGTCGCGCCGCGTGGTCACGATCGGCGCCTGCGCGACCTCGGGGGGCATTCAGGCGCTGCGGAACTTCGCGGACGTGGACGAGTTCGTCTCCGCCGTGTATGCGGAGCCGAGCTACATCTCGACGCTCGAGCACTCGACGCCGATCTCCTCCCACGTTCACGTGGACTTCGAGCTCCAGGGGTGCCCCGTGGACCGCCACCAGCTCCTCGAGGTGATCAGCGCCTTCCTCAACGAGCGCCGCCCGGCCGTCGAGTCGCACAGCGTCTGCATCGAGTGCAAGCGCGCCGGCAACGTCTGCGTGATGGTGGCCCACGGTACCCCCTGCCTCGGGCCCGTCACCCACGCCGGCTGCGGCGCCCTCTGCCCGTCCTGCAACCGCGGCTGCTACGGCTGCTTCGGCCCGATGGAGTCGCCCAACGCGCCCTCGCTCAGCGGCTGGCTCTCCGAGCGCCTCGACGTCGACGAGGTGGACGTGATCCGCCTCTACCGGACCTTCCACGTCGCGCGCGAGCCCTTCCAGCGCGAGAGCGAGCGCCTCGGCGCGCCGCCGGGGCCGCAGGTGGGCCCGGCGCCCTCGGACCCGGAGGGCGCCGGTGGCTGAGCAGCCGAGCATCCGCAAGATCAGCACCAATGCCCTGGCCCGGGTCGAGGGCGAGGGCGCGATGCACGTGCGGATCCGCGAGGGGGAGGTGGAGGACGTGCGCCTCGAGATCTACGAACCGCCGCGCTTCTTCGAGGCCTTCCTGCGCGGCCGCGCGTTCACCGAGGCGCCCGACATCACGGCCCGCATCTGCGGGATCTGCCCCGTCGCCTACCAGACCTCCGCCTTCAACGCGATCGAGGACGCCTTCGGGATGGAGGTGGGGGAGGAGATCACCGCCCTGCGGCGGCTCGAGTACTGCGGCGAGTGGATCGAGAGCCACGCGCTCCACATCTTCCTCCTGCACGCGCCCGACTTCCTCGGCTTCGACTCGGCCTGGGCGATGGCCCGGGACCACGGCGACGTCGTGGAGATGGGCCTCAACATCAAGAAGGCCGGCAACGAGCTGCTGCGCGCGGTCGGCGGCCGGGCGGTCCACCCGGTCAACGTGCGGGTCGGGGGCTTCTACAAGGCCCCGGCGAAGCGGGAGCTGGACCGGCTGCTCCCGGCGCTGGAGGAGGCGCGCGAGCAGGCGCAGGCGGCGGTGGGCTGGGTCGCGAAGCTGCCCTTCCCCGAGTTCGAGCAGGACTACGAGTTCGTCGCCCTGCGCCACCCCGACCGCTACGCGATCGAGGACGGCCGCCTGGTCTCCGGCAGCGGCCTCGACATCGGCGCCGGTGAGTACGAGGAGCACTTCACCGAGTCCCACATCGAGCACTCGACCGCGCTGCACTCCCGCATGCGCGACGGGGGCACCTACTTCCTCGGGCCGATGGCCCGCTACTCGCTCAACGCCGAGCAGCTCTCGCCCGTGGCCCGCGAGGCGGCCGAGCGCGCCGGCCTGGGGCCGGAGTGCCGCAACCCCTTCAAGAGCATCGTCGTCCGCGCCGTGGAGACGCTCTACGCGCTCGACGAGGCGATGCGCCTGATCGCCGACTACGAGCCGCCGGACCCGCCGGCGCTGGATGCCGTGCCCAGCGCCTCGGAGGGCTGCGGCTGGAGCGAGGCCCCGCGCGGGATGCTCTGGCACCGCTACCGCCTCGAGGCCGACGGCTCGATCGCGGAGGCCAAGATCGTGCCGCCGACCTCCCAGAACCAGGCCCGGATCGAGCAGGACCTGCGCGAGTTCGTCCGGCCCCGCGTCGAGCTGGACGACGAGCGCCTGCGGTGGGAGTGCGAGCAGGCGATTCGCAACTACGATCCCTGCATCTCCTGCTCCACCCACTTCCTGAGGCTCGAAGTCGACCGCGGGTGACGGTCCACGGCCACTTCCTCCACCGGGTCGGCGGACACCCGGTCGACCCGGAGTTCCTGCACGCGGAGCGCAACTACCTCGACCGCGAGCGCGCCGCGCTGCGCGTGATGGAGCGACACCGCGATCATCTCGTCGATGACATCGAGATCGCACGCTCGCTGGCGGAGCGCGCCGGCATCCCCTGGGAGCGCAGCGCCGCTCCGGTGGAGGCCCGCGTGCTGGCGGTGATCGGCATCGGCAACCGCTTTCGCCGCGACGACGGCGCCGGCCTCGAGGTCGCCCGCCGCCTGCGCGAGTCGCGGCCGGCCGGGGTCGAGATCCTGGAGCAGGAGGGAGAGCCGGCGGGGTTGCTCGAGGCGTGGTCGCACGTCCACGAGGCCCTCGTCATCGACGGCGTCAGCTCGGGCGCTCCGCCCGGCACCCTGCATCGCTTCGAGATCGGCGAGCAGCCGCTTCCGGTCGAGCTCTTCCGGCCCTCGACCCACGCCCTCGGGGTAGCCGACGCCGTCGAGCTCGCCCGCGAGCTCGATCGCCTCCCCGGACGTCTCGCCGTCTACGGGATCGAGGGCGAGGACTTCGCCGTCGGCGAGGGGCTCACCGCCACGGTCCAGACCGCCGTCGACCAGCTCGTCGCGGAGCTCCATGCCGAGCTGGGCGGCCGCGACCTGCGCGAGTAGGGCCGTGAGCGAGCAGCCCCTCTACCCGAAGATCGTCGCCGGCTATGTCGAGAGCGAGTCCGGCGAGGACGCCCTCGCGCTGGCGGAGCGGATCGCCGAGGCGGACGGCGGGGAGCTCGAGGTGCTGCACTTCGAGCAGCGCTCGCCCGCGCGGCGCCTACGGGAGTTGGCGGAGAGCGAGAAGGCCGACCTGATCGTGCTGGGCTCCACGCATCGCGCGGCGTTCGGGTCGGTGGCGCCGGGCAGCGTCGCCGAGCAGCTTCTGACGGGGACGCCGGCCCGGCTGCTGATCGCGCCCCGCGGCTTCGCTCGCGCGCGCGCGATGCACGACGCCGAGGCCGCCGGCCAGGAGGCGGCCGACGTGCCGCTCGACCACCCGCTCCCCATCGTCCGCGACGAGCTGCGGGTGATCGCCGTCGGCTTCAACGGATCGGTCGAGTCGCGCCTGGCGCTCGACGAGGCCAACGTGCTGGCTCGCAGGTTCGGCGCCGCGATCAGGGTGATCGCGATCAGCGAGCCGGTTCCGGCGGCCGTGGGCCCCGCCGAGTCGTCACCGCCGTCTGCGACCCTCGGGTTCGACCTCCAAGCGATGCTGCACGAGGCCTGCACCGGCCTCCCCTCGGAGGCCCGCGCCCAGCCCATCTACGACCGCGGCGACCCGGTCGCGAAGCTGCTGGAGCACGCCGGAGAGGGGGTGGACCTGCTGATGCTCGGGTCCCGGGGCTTCGGCCCCGTCATGCGGGCGGTGGTGGGCAGCGTCTCGGCGCGGGTCATCCGCAAGGCGCCGTGCGCGGTGATGGTCGTGCCGCGCCCGACCTGACCCGGGTGCTGAAAGCTAGATCAGCTCCGGCGCCATCTCGATCGCGCCGGACGGGCATTCGGCGACGCAGATCCCGCAGCCCTTGCAGTAGTCGAGGTCGATCAGGTAGCCGTTCACGTTCGCCTCGGGACCCTCGGCGAGCTTGAGCACCGCGTTGTCGGGGCAGACGCCGTAGCAGTTGTCGCAGGCGAAGCAGTTGCCGCACGACATGCAGCGGCGCGCCTCGTAGAGGGCGTTGTCGATGTCCAGCCCGCGAACGACCTCGTCGAAGGTCCCGCGGCGGCGCTCGATCTCGAGCCGGGGCCGCGCGGCGCGCGGCGCGTCAGCGTAGTACCAGGTGTTGAGCTTGTCGAAGCTCGCGATCTCCGGCTCGGGGGGAGGCTCGTAGGCGTCGCCGCGCAGCCAGCCGTCTATGTGCCGTGCCGCCTGCTTGCCGTGGCCGATGCCGACCGTGACGGTGCGCTCGGCGGGCACCATGTCGCCGCCGGCGAAGATCCCCTGGTGCCCGGTCATCATGTTCGGGCCGACCTGGACGACGCCGTCCTCCACCTCGATCCCCTCGACGCCCTCCAGCAGCGAGAGGTCGGCCTCCTGGCCGAGGGCGAGGATCACGGAGTCGGCCTCGAGCTCCTCCACCTCGCCGGTGGGCTGGGGGAAGCCCGTCTCGTCGAGCTCCATCTTCTCGATCTTGACCTTGCCGCCGTCCACCTCCTTGATGGTCTCCAGCCAGCGCATCATCACGCCCTCCTCCTCGGCCTCCTCGACCTCGAACTCGTGCGCGGGCATGCGCTCGCGGGTGCGGCGGTAGACGACGACGGCGTCGGTGGCTCCGAGGCGCTTCGCCGTGCGGGCCACGTCCATGGCGGTGTTGCCGCCACCGACCACCACCACACGGCGGCCGAGCTCTGGCTTCTCCTCACCCTCCATCGACTCGAGCACCGAGACGGCGTCGAGGATGCGGGCGGCCTCGCCGGCGGGCACGTAGGCGCGCTTGCCGATGTGGGCGCCGACGGCGAGGAAGGCTGCGTCGAAGCCGCCCTCGCGCATGGACTCCTCCACGTTCGTGACCTTGCGGCTCAGCTCCAGCTCGACGCCCATGTCGAGGATCCGCTGGGCCTCCGCGTCGAGCACGTCGCGGGGCAGGCGGTAGGTGGGGATCCCGAAGCGCATCATTCCCCCGACCATCGGACCGGCCTCGTGGATCGTCACGGCGTGGCCCAGCCGGCGCAGGTGGTAGGCGGCCGAGAGGCCGGAGGGGCCGGCGCCGACGACCAGGACCCGCTTGCCCGACTCCTCGGCGGGGGGCTCGAAGCGCCAGCGCTTCGCGATCGCCTCGTCGCCCAGGAAGCGCTCGACGGAGTTGATCCCGACCGACTCGTCGAGCTCCGCGCGATTGCACGCGGTTTCACAGGGGTGGTAACAGACGCGGCCCATGATCGCGGGGAACGGGTTGTCCTCGATGATCTTGCGCCAGGCGTGCTCGTAGCCCTCGCCGCCCTCCTCGGCCTCGTAGAGCCAGGCCTGCACGTCCTCGCCGGCCGGGCAGGCATGCCCGCACGGCGCCATCCGGTTCACGTACTGGGCGCGCTCGGTGCGCCAGCTCCCCGTCTTGTTCGCGAGGCTGGAGCCGACGTCGAGCGTGATCGCGAAGGGCTTGTCCATCAGGCCTCTCCCATCATTGCGGTCCGTGCGGGGTGGATGCCATCAGGCGCATCAGGTTGGTCTCGCCCTCCGAGGTCCCGACGGGGTCGTCCGCGCCGGGGGTCTCCCCCGCGATGTCGGTCGCCGAGCCCGGCAGCTCCGCGCCCTCGTCGGCGTCGGCCAGGAGGCCGAAGTTGCGGATGTTGCGGTCCGCGCGGGCCTGGATCTGCGCGATCACCTCGGTCTGCACCGGCTCCTTGAACAGATGGGCGTAGCGGCGCTGGGGCTTCAGGTACTCCTCGACCGGCACCGGGCGGCGGATCTTGGAGACGGAGGTGACCACGCCGTCCTCGGCTTCGAACACGGGGAACATCCCCGTCTCCTTCACCAGGCGCGCCAGGCGGATCGTGTCGCGGGAGGCGGATCCCCAGCCGAGCGGGCAGGGGACGAAGACGTGGATGTAGCGGGCGCCGCGCATCTGCATCGCGCGCTCGACCTTGGCCTCGAGGTCCCGCAGCTCGGCGACGGTGGCAGTGGCGACGTAGGGGATCTCGTGCGCCATCGCGATCAGCGGCGCGTTCTTGCCCTTGCCGAAGACGTTTCCGGGCTGTCCGCCGAGCGGCTTCGTGTTGGCGGTGCGGGCGGCCGGCGGCGTCGCGCTCGAGCGCTGGACGCCCGTGTTCATGTAGGCCTCGTTGTCGTAGCAGACGAAGAGCACGTCGTCGTTGCGCTCGAACATCCCGGAGAGGCAGGCGAAGCCGATGTCGAGGGTGCCGCCGTCGCCGCCCTGGCCGATCACGCGGACCTCGTCGCGGCCCTTGGCCTTGAGCGCCGCGGCGACGCCGGTGGCGACGGCCGGTGCGTTGCCGAACAGCGAGTGGATCCAGGCCATCTGCCAGGACGACTCCGGGTAGGGCGTCGAGAAGACCTCGAGGCAGCCGGTCGCGTTGGTCGCGATCAGGTCGCCGCCCGTGGCGCGCATCGCGGCGTCGAGCACGTAGCGGGCGCCGAGCGCCTCGCCGCAGCCCTGGCAGGCGCGGTGGCCCGAGGTGAGCGCGTTGGAGCGGTCGCTCCTGGCCTGCACCGAGCGCTGCTCGGGGTCGAGCAGGCGGTTGCCGGCCACGAAGGTCCCCGCCTGGTAGAGCTTGATCTCCTGGTTCGCCATTGTTCCTCTCAGATGTCGGCTCAGTGGGGTTCGGACGCGACGACGCCGATGTCCCTGAGGATGTTCTCCTCGTGGGGGCCGGACGGGTTGCTTTGGTGGGAGCGCGCGAGCTCGCGCTCGACGATGTCGGTCTTGAGGTCGAGGAAGGTCAGCCGCGGCAGCTCGCCGGCGATCGCCCGCTCGAACAGCCCGCGCAGCGACTCGCGCGTGATCGAGCGCCCGCCGAGGCCCGCGATCACGGTGTGGCCGTCGAGCTGGATCCCCGACAGCGACTCGCGGACATTCGCCGACACGGGGCCGCCCACGCCCACGGCGAGGTGCTTCTCCAGCACCAGAACGCGCTTGGCGCCGCCGAGCGCCGCGCGCATCTCGTCGAGAGGGAACGGCCGGAACGACTTCAGGGCCACCGCCCCGATCGAGACGCCCTCGTCGCGCATCGAGTCGACGACGTCCTCGATCGTCCCCAGCACCGAGCCGAGGGCGACGACGATCGTCTCGGCATCCTCCGTGCGGTAGTTCCGCACGAGGCCGCCGGAGGGCCGCCCGAACGTCTGCTCGAACTCGCGGGTGAGCTCGGGGATCAGGTCGAGCGCCTGCATCTGCTTGGCGTGGGCGAGGTATCGGACCTCGGTGAAGGCCTCGGGCCCGACCATCGCGCCGATCGTCACGGGCTGGGCGGGGTCGAGCACCTGGCGCGGCTCGAAGGTGGGGAGGAAGGCGTCAACCTGTTCCTGGGTGGGCACGTCCACCTCCTCGTAGGCGTGGGTGAGGATGAAGCCGTCCATGCAGACCATCACCGGGAGCGAGAGCGCCTCGGCGATCCGGAATGCCTGGATGTGCATGTCCATGGCCTCCTGGTTGGTCTCCGCGTAGAGCTGGATCCAGCCGGAGTCCCGCTGCGACATCGAGTCGGAGTGGTCGTTCCAGATGTTGATCGGCGCGCCGATCGCGCGGTTGGCGACCGTCATCACGATCGGCAGCCCGAGCCCCGAGGCGTTGTAGACGGCCTCGACCATGTAGAGCAGCCCCTGGCTCGCGGTCGCCGTGTAGGTGCGGGCGCCGGCGGCCGAGGCGCCGATGCAGGCTGACATCGCCGCGAACTCGGACTCGACCATCAGGTACTCGCAGGGGCTAGAGCCTCTTCTCGCGGACGAGGTCGGAGAGGTGCTCGACGATGTGGGTCTGCGGCGAGATCGGGTAGGCGCTGATCACCTCCGGGCGGCAGAGCGCGACCGCCTCGGCGACGGCCCTGGAGCCCTCCTCCTGCCTAAGCACGGGCCGCCTCCGCGGTCCTCTCCTCGACCCAGTCCCAGGCCCGCCGCGCGGCGAGCTCGTTGGCCTCGGCGACCGAGCCCTTGAACTTGTCGCCGATCGCCTTCGCGACCGCGTCCATGGAGACGACCCCGGTCAGGGCGGCGAAGCCCCCGAGGAGCACCGCGTTCGGGAGCGGGCGCCCGAGGTGCTCGCGGGCCAGCTCGCTGGCGGGCATCGTCAGAGCGCGGCCGGGCCCCAGCCGCTCGACGATCTCGTCGAGCCCGAGCTCGCCGAAGCCCCGCGACGTGTTGAGCAGGAACCAGCCGTCGTCGCCGAGGCCGCTGAAGAGGTCCACCTGGTGCAGCAGGGTCGGGTCCTGCACGATCAGCGCGTCGGGCCGGGAGATCGGCTCGCGCACGCGGATCGGGCGCTCGTCGATGCGGCAGAAGGAGGTGACCGGTGCTCCGGTCCGCTCGGAGCCGAAGGTCGGGAACGCCTGCGCGTGCTTGCCCTGCTCGAAGGCCGCGATCGAGAGCATCTCGGCCGCCGTGACGACTCCCTGGCCGCCCCGACCGTGGATCCGCACCGCGAACATCAGATTTCCTCCATGGCGGTCAGCCGTCCTGCCGGGGGGCCTGTGCGGTCCGGGCCAGCTCGGCCAGCTCGGCGACCGAGCCCTCGATGCCGTCCGCCAGGACCTCCAGGTCGCGGACGCTGTCCCTATCGGCGTTGACGCAGAAGAACAGCCTACCCATGTAGCTGAACACGGCCAAGCCGACGGCGTGCGAGGCCGCGATCGGCACCAAGGGCCAGATCTCCCGCACGGGCGAGCCGAACGCGTACAGCGGCACCTGGGGGCCCGGGACGTTCGTGATCGTGACGTTGAAGAGGCGGGTGGCGTAGAGCGAGCGCGCGATGTAGCTGTGCAGGACGGGCGGCATCCGGTCGGCGATGTCGAGCAGGGTGGAGGACCCGACGGCCTGGTTGCCGGACTTGAGCGACTCGGCCTCCTCGAGCTGGAGCCGGTAGCGCTCCAGGGGGTCCTCGGCGGCGACGGGCAGGTGGACGAAGAGAGAGGTGAGCCGGTTGCCCAGCGCCAGCCGCTCGGCGGCGCTGCGGAGGTTCATGGGAACCATCGCCCGCAGGCCCTGCGCCGGAAGAGGGTCGCCCCGCGCCGCCAGCAGGGCGCGCAGCCCGCCCGCGGCCGCCGCCAGCACGACGTCGTTGACCGTGCCGCCCAGCGCGCCCCGGATCCCGCGCAGCTCGTCGAGCTCGACCGAGAACACCGCGAGCCGGCGCTTGGCGCCGATCGGCTCGTTGAGGCTGGTGTGGGGCGCCGCGATGATCTCGTCGCGGACGATCAGCTCGGCCAGGGCGCGCGAGCGGTGCACCGCATCGCGCGCACGCTGGGGATGGGCCGCGGCGCCGAGCACCGACTCCGTCGCGCGGATGCCCGCCTCGCCCGCCCGGACGGCGGCCCGCGCCACCGCCAGGCCCGGCGCCGCGACGCGGCTCGCCGCGCGCCGCCACAGGGGGTCGGTGGACGGCGCGGCGCGCGGGGCGGCCTCGGACCGGTCCGCGTCCTGCCTGGGCGGCCCCGCGGGGTCCGAGTCGAGCAGGGTGTTGCCGACGTCCACCGACCCCACCCCGTCGACCATGCAGTGGTGCGTCTTGGTGACGATGGCCCACTCCCCGTCGGCGAGCTGGACGACCGCCAGCTCCCAGAGGGGCCTCGTGCGGTCGAGGCGCTGCGAGTAGTACTCGCCGGCCCACTCGAGCAGCTCCCGCCGCCCTCCGGGGGCCGGGAGGCCGGCGGCGAACACGTGGCGCTCGACGTCGAAGTCGTCGTCGTGCTCCCAGGTCGGCCAGCGCAGCCCGCCTGTGTGCGGCGCCGAGAGGCGTTGGCGGAAGCGCGGCAGCTCCGGCAGGCTCGCCTCGACGTAGGCCCTGATCTGCCGCAGCGGCGGGGCGCCGCCGTCCGGGCCGGGTTCGATCAGGATCACCCCGCCGATGTGCATGTGGGCGCTCTGGTCGGCCTCCTCGAGCTCGAGGAACGTCGCGTCGAGGGCGTTCAGGGCCTCGCCCAAGTGCGCTCCCTAGCCGCCGTTCCGGGCGGCCTGCAGCAGGAAGCGCCGCTCGGCGGAGGCGATCAATGCGCGGGCGCGGTCGACGGCGTCGATGTTGACCGAGATCGCGTCGATCCCGGCCTCGACCAGGAGCTGCGCGTACTCGCGGTGGACCGAGGGCGCCTGGCCGCAGATCGAGGTCGCGAGGCCGAGCTCGCGGGCCCGCGGGATCAGCAGGCGGAGATAGTCCGCCACGGCCGGGTCGCGCTCGTCGAACAGGTCGGCGAGCACCTCGGAGTCGCGGTCGGCGCCCAGCATGAGCTGCGTGAGGTCGTTGGAACCGATCGAGATCCCCTTGACGCCGAGCTTCGCGTAGCGCTCCAGGTGGAAGTAGACCGACGGGACCTCCGCCATCACCCAGAGCTCGAAGCCGGGCCGCTCGAGCAGCCCGGCCGCGGCCATCAAGTCGCGGCAGGCCGTCAGCTCGCGCGGGGTGCGGACGAACGGCAGCATCACGTGGAAGTTCGTGTGCCCGGCGTCCCAGACGTGCTTGATCGCCGACAGCTCGAGCTCGAACAGGTCGGGCTCGCGCATGTAGCGCAGGGCGCCGCGGTAGCCGATCATCGGGTTGGCCTCGTCGGGCTCGAAGGCCTCGCCGCCCTCGAGGCCGCCGAACTCGTTGCTGCGGAAGTCGATCGTCCGGTAGGTGATCGGCCGCGGCGCGAAGGCCTCCGCGAACCTCGTCAGCGCAGAGCCCATCCGGCTGACGAACTCGTCCCCCTTGCCCTCCTTCAGGAGCTGGCGCGGGTGCCGGCCGTCGAGGGCCTCGATCACCATGAGCTCGGCCCGCAGCAGCCCGACGCCGTCCACGTCGAGCGCGCTCGCGCGCTCGATCTGCGACGGCTCGGAGAGGTTGACCAGCAGTTGGGTGGCGGTCACGGGTGCCCCACCCCCTAGGGGGGCGGGCCCGCGACCGTCCTCGTCCTGGCCGACCAGGGCGACCTCGCCCTCGTAGACGGCGCCGTGCGTCGCGTCGACGGTCACGAGCTCCCCGTCGCGGAGCTTCGACGTGGCGTCGGCGGCGCCGACGACGCAGGGGATGCCGAGCTCGCGCGAGACGATCGCCGCGTGGCAGGTCATGCCGCCGGAGTCCGTGATGATCGCCGCCGAGCGGCGCATCAGCGGCACCCAATCCGGGGCGGTCATGTGGGTGACGAGGACGTCGCCCTCCTTGAGGTCGTTGCCCCGGCTCAGCTCGGAGATGATCTTGACCTCGCCGTGGCCGACGCCCGGCGCGGCGCCGAGGCCGCGCACGATCGGCTCGCCCTCGGGCTCGGCGATCGCCTCCGACACGTCGCCGCCGGCCGCGGTGACCGGGCGCGACTGGAGCATCCAGGGCTTGCCGTCGGCGTCGAACGCCCACTCCGTGTCCTGCGCGGAGCCGTAGTGCTCCTCGTCGCGGACGCCCAGCTCCGCCACGATCAGCACCTCCTCGTCGGAGAGGACGGGCCGCGTGGACTCCTCCCCGGTGAGCTCCCGCGTGCTGGTGCCTCCGTCGGGGAGCGGCTCGATCACGAGCTCCTTGCGCTTGACCTCGCGCCTGACGATGTGCATCGTCGTCTTGTCCACCAGGTAGCGGTCGGGGGAGACCTGGCCGGAGACCACGGACTCACCGAGCCCGAGAGAGCCCTCGATCACGAGCTGGTCCGTGTTGCCCGAGGACGGGTCGATCGTGAACATGACTCCGGCGCGGGTGGAGAGGATCTGGCGCTGGACGACGACCGCGATGTCCATGTCGGCCTGGCCGAAGCCCCGCTTGGCGCGGTAGAAGACGGTGCGCGCGCCGAACAGGGAGGACCAGCAGCGGCGCACGGCCTCGACGACCTCGTCGCCGCCGCGGATGTTGAGGAAGGTCTCGTTCATGCCCGCGAACGAGGCGGCCTCGGTGTCTTCCGCGGTGGCCGAGGAGCGGACGGCGACGGGGGGAGTGTCGGCCCCGCCGGAGAGCGTGTCGTAGGCGGCGTGGATCTCGGAGGAGATCTCCTCGGGCACGGGCTCGTTCTCGATCATCTCCCGGACCGCGAGGGTCGCCCGCTCCAGGGCCTCGGTGTCGTCCACGTCCACGGCGGAAAGCTGCTTCTCGATGCGGTCGCGCAGGCCCCCGCTGTCGCAGAAGAGGGCGTAGGAGGCGGCGCCGACGACGAACCCGGGGGGGACCGGGAGCCCGGCGGCCGTCATCTCGCCGAGGTTGGCGCCCTTGCCGCCGGCGTAGTCCACGTCCTCGCGGCGCAGGTCTTCGAAGGTACGGAGCAGCGCGGTCGCGACGGTCATCTGGTCTCTCCTCGATTAGGGACGACGATCTCCTGCTCGCAGCGTATAGCGGGCCGGGCGGGCTGCGGCCCGTGCTCACTACTGAGCCTGATCAGTGCCGGGCGCCGACGACATCGGCGGCCGCCGCGGCTAGCGTCCCGGTGCCGGCCCCGCCCTTGGCGCGCCTCCGTGGCGCGCCGCCGAAAGCGAGGCGTGTGAAAACATCCCCGACCCGGCCCGGGAGCCGGAGGCTCGCATCGCAATCCCCTCGAGGGGCCCCAGAGACCATCAAGGAGTTGACCTGACCCGTGACTGAGAGCATTGCTGCCGAGGCACCGACCAAGCACGCCGCGCTGACCGCCTGGGTGGAGCGGATCGCCGAGCTGGCGAAGCCCGACGCGATCCACTGGTGCGACGGCTCCGCCGAGGAGTACGACCGCCTCGCCTCCGAGCTCGTCGAGGCCGGGACCTTCGAGAAGCTCTCCGACGCGAAGCGCCCCAACTCCTACCTCGCGCGCTCGGATCCCGACGACGTCGCGCGCGTCGAGGACCGCACCTTCATCTGCTCCGAGCGGGAGCAGGACGCGGGCCCGACCAACAACTGGCACCACCCCGAGGAGATGCGCGAGATCCTCGACGGCCTCTTCGACGGCGCGATGCGCGGGCGCACGATGTACGTGATCCCGTTCTCGATGGGCCCGATCGGCTCGCCGGTCGCCCAGATCGGCGTCCAGGTGACCGACTCCGCCTACGTCGCGGTCTCGATGCGGATCATGACCCGGATGGGGGCCGGCGCGCTCGAGGCGCTCGGCACCGACGGCGAGTTCATCCCCTGCGTGCACTCGGTCGGGTCCCCGCTCTCGCACGGCGAGCAGGACACCCCGTGGCCGTGCAACGAGGTGAAGTACATCGTCCACTTCCCTGAGGACCGGGAGATCTGGTCGTTCGGCTCGGGCTACGGCGGCAACGCGCTGCTCGGCAAGAAGTGCCTGGCGCTGCGGATCGCCTCGGCGATGGCCCGTGACGAGGGCTGGATGGCCGAGCACATGCTGATCATCAAGCTCACCTCTCCCGAGGGGGTAGTCAAGTACCTGGCCGCGGCGTTCCCGTCGGCCTCGGGCAAGACGAACCTGGCGATGCTGCCGCCCTCGCTCCCCGGCTGGAAGGTGGAGACGATCGGCGACGACATCGCCTGGATCCGCTTCGGCGAGGACGGGCGGCTCTACGCCGTCAACCCCGAGGCCGGCTTCTTCGGTGTCGCCCCGGGGACCGGCGCGGCGACCAACCCGAACGCCCTCCAGACCGCGGCGCGCGACGCGATCTTCACCAACACTGCGCTCACCGACGACGGCGACACGTGGTGGGAGGGGATGACCGAGGAGAAGCCCGCGCACGCAATCGACTGGCGCGCACGCGACTGGGCCCCCGACTCCGACGACCCGGCGGCGCACCCGAACTCGCGCTTCACGGTCTCGATCCGGAACTGCCCCACGTTCAGCGAGGAGTGGGACGACCCCGAGGGCGTCCCGATCGACGCGTTCCTGTTCGGCGGGCGCCGCGCGACCGTGGTGCCGCTGGTCCACCAGGCGTTCGACTGGGAGCACGGCGTCTTCCTCGCCGCGACGATGTCGGTCGAGACCACGGCGGCCGCCGCCGGCGCCGTGGGCCAGCTCCGCTTCGACCCGATGGCCATGCTGCCGTTCTGCGGCTACAACATGGCCGACTATTTCCGCCACTGGCTGGAGATCGGCGCCAAGGGCGACGCGGACAAGCTGCCGAAGATCTTCATCGTCAACTGGTTCCGCAAGGACGAGGACGGGCGCTTCCTCTGGCCCGGCTTCGGCGAGAACATCCGCGTGCTCGACTGGATCGTGCGCCGCTGCGAGGGCGAGGGCGAGGCGGCAGAGACCGCCATCGGCCTGGTGCCGCCCGCGTCCGACATCGACACCGACGGCATCGACATCTCCACCGAGGAAATGGAGGAGCTGCTGAGCGTCGACGCCGACCAGAACCGCCAGCAGCTGCACCAGATCGAGGCTCACCTGGCGCAGTTCGGGGGCAAGCTGCCCCAGGAGATCCGCGACCAGCTCGCCGCCCTGGAGAAGCGCCTGGAAGCCTGCCACCCGGTGGCGGGCTGACGGCCGCTACTTGCGCTTGTGCTTGTGCTTGGCGAGCTTGCGGCAGCCGCGGCCTGCGGGGTCGCCCTTGTCGCGCAGGGCCTGGCCGCCGCCCCCGCCGCATGAGATGGAGCGGTCCCTGCCGCCGTCCTGGGCCTCGAGCGTGTCGTAGCCGCCATCCCCGAAGAGGCTGTCGGAGCCGCCGTCGCCGCTGAGCGTGTCGGCGCCGCCCATCCCGTGGATGACGTCGTCGCCCTCGCGGCCGATGATCAGCGGGTTCTTGCCGTTGTCGCCGTAGAGCTGATCGGGGCCGGCAGAGCCCTCGAGGATCTCGTTGTCCGAGCGGATCTGGGTGGCCGCGCAGCCCTTGCGCTCGGGGTCAGTGGCGCTGCCGCCGAGCTGGGCGCGCACGCCGTTGCGGCCGCTGAACCCCCACTCGTAGCGCCCGAACCCGGCGATGTCGTAGCCGCCGCCGCCCTGGTAGTCGTGGCCCTGGCAGACGTCGTCGGTGACGAGCTGGTCGTTGCCGGGGCCGGCGTCGAGGACGTCGCCGCCGGTGCCCTCGGCGATCAGGGCGTCCGAGCCGCCGCCGGCGCGGATCACGTCCGCGCCGCTGGGCCCGCTGTAGAAGTTCTCCTCGCCCTCGCCGCCGAGGAGCTGGTCGCTGCCCTCGCCGCCGTCTATGTCGGCCGTCATCAGCTCGGGGAAGCCGGCGCCGATCTGGATCGAGTCGTTGCCCTGGTCGCCGAAGACGGCTAGGGCGCTGAGCGTGGCGGCCGGGGCGGGGCAGAAGACCGAGCCGTCGCTCTGGCGCTGGCAGTCGTTGCCGTAGCCGCCCGAGACCGCGACCAGGGGGGAGGTAGCGCTGACGCGATAGCCGCCGGCCGAGCCCGCGACCGTGAGCCCGTCGGCCTGCCCGGCCGTCGAGCTGGGGCCCTGCCCGACCACACCAGGCTCGGGTCCGGGCCGCGGGGGTCGATGAAGGCGTAGGCCTGGCTCGGGCGCGCATCCGAGGGGGTCTCCGCGGCGGCGCCGGCGCCGCAGCGGACCAGCTCCTCGTTGACGCTGAAGTCGGGGCAGCTGTCGTTGCCCGGGCCGCCGAGCAGCGAGTCGCGGGCGGCGCCGCCGCTGATCGTGTCGTTGCCCGCCGAGCCGTCGAGGCGGTTGGCCCCGCCGTTCCCGATCAGCGTGTCGTTGAAGGCCGAGCCGAGCACGTTCTCCACGGCTGCGAGCGTGTCGGCGCCGCCGGGGCTCTGGGCCGTGCCGGCCGCGAGGTTGACGGTGACGCCGAGCGGGCTCTTGAACTCCTCGTTCGGCATCGCGGAGAGGAAGCTGGCGGTATCCGAGCCGTCGTCGCCCTGGTAGCGGTCGCGGTTGGTGCCGCCGCGCAGCCAGTCGTCGCCGGGCCCGCCGCGCATCTCGTCGATGCCGTGGCTGCCGACGAGGAGGTCGTTGCCCGCCTCCCCGTTCAGCGTGTCGTCCAGCAGCTCCCCGTAGAGGTCGTCGTCGCCGGGGCCGCCGAACATGTCCTCGCCGCCGCTGCCGCCCTTCATCACGTCGTTGCCGTCGTCCCCGTGCATGTCGTCGGTTCCGTCGCCGCCGAGCACCAGGTCGTCGCCGGAGTCGCCGTGGAGCGAGTCGCGGTCGCTGGAGCCGTCCACGAGGTCGTTGCCGGCGCCGCCGCTCGAGAAGTCCTTGCTGGGGCCGCCCCGGAGCTGGTCGTCGCCCGACTCGCCGTAGCTGCGGTCCTTGCCCTTCTGGTTGACGATCTGGTCGTTGCCCGTCCCGCCGAAGGCGCGGTCGGAGCCCTTGCCTGCCATCAGGCGGTCGTCGCCCGCGCCGCCGCAGATCGTGTCCGAGGCCTTGCCGGTGATGATCGTGTCGTTGCCGCCCATCCCGTTCACGACCTGCTTGCCGTGGCCGTCGCCGGGGACGCGGATGCGGTCGTTGCCCCCGCTGCCGACGATCGTGGCCTTCTTGCCGCCGCAGCTCACGCGCGCCTGGGCGGGCGTCGCCGCGGCGAGGGCGGCGGCGAGCAGCACCATCGCGGCGAGCGCGAGGGTACCCGCGGCGCGCGATCCGGGGGCGACGGTCATCCCCGTTCAGATCGGGAGACGGGGGCCGGACCTTTCTACCCATTAGTGCCGCGTCGGACGGATATCCGGTCGGCGCGCGCCGTGCGCATAGAATCGCGGCGGGATGGACGAGACGGTCAAGTACCCGCTGCCCGAGTCCGAGCTGCCGCGGAGCTGGGTCAATCTGCTCGCCGACCTGCCGGGCGAGCCGCCGCCGCCTCCGCTCAGCCCCGCGACGGGCGAGCCCGCGGGGCCCGCGGACCTGGCGCCGATCTTCGCGATGGGGCTGATCGAGCAGGAGGTCTCGGTCGAGCCGGAGATCGAGATCCCGGATGAGGTCCGCGACATCTACCGCCTCTGGCGCCCGACCCCGCTGCTGCGCGCGCGGCGACTCGAGCGCGAGCTCGACACCCCCGCGCACATCTACTACAAGTACGAGGGGGTCTCGCCGGCGGGCTCGCACAAGCCGAACTCCGCGATCCCGCAGGCCTACTACAACAAGCAGGAGGGGATCCGGAAGCTCGTCACCGAGACCGGCGCCGGGCAGTGGGGCTCGGCGCTCTCGCTCGCCTGCCAGATGTTCGGGCTCGAGTGCGAGGTCTTCATGGTCGGTGTCAGCTACGACCAGAAGCCCTACCGGCGGGCGATGATCGAGACCTGGGGCGCCACCGTCCACCGCAGCCCCTCCGACCTGACGGAGGCGGGCCGCTCGCAGGCGGCGCACCAGTCGGGCAGCCTCGGGATCGCGATCTCGGAGGCCGTCGAGATCGCCGCCGGAGCCGAGGACACCAACTACACGCTCGGCTCCGTCCTCAACCACGTCTGCCTGCACCAGACCGTGATCGGCCAGGAGGCGATAGCGCAGCTCGAGATGGCGGGGGAGATGCCCGACGTCGTGGTCGGCTGCGTCGGCGGCGGGTCCAACTTCGCAGGGGTCGCCTATCCCTTCCTGCGCAAGCGCCTGCGCGACGGCGACGAGATCCGCTTCCTCGGCGCCGAGCCCGCCGCCTGCCCGACCCTGACGCGCGGCCGCTACGCCTACGACTTCGGCGACACGGTCGGGATGACCCCGCTGATGCCCATGTACACGCTCGGCCACGACTTCGTCCCGGCCCCCGTGCATGCTGGAGGCCTGCGCTACCACGGCGACGCGCCGAGCCTCTCCGCCCTCGTCAAGGAGGGCCTGGTCGAGGCCGTCGCGGTCAAGCAGAACGACGCCTTCGAGGCCGCCGTCCGCTTCGCCCGCTGCGAGGGCATCATCCCCGCGCCCGAGCCGGCCCACGCCATCCGCGCCGTCTTCGACGAGGCCGAGGCCGCGAAGCAGGCAGGCGAGGAGCGCGTGATCCTCTTCAACCTCTGCGGCCACGGGCACTTCGACATGTCCGCCTACGAGGCTTACCTGGCGGGCGAATTGACCGACCTCGAGCTTCCCCAGTCCGAGCTCGACGAGGCGCTTGAGCACCTCCCGGAGGCGCCCGCTCTGACGTAGCCCCGCCGACCCGGCCGGCTGCGGCTAGTCCCGGTTCGAGTCGCTGATCAGGCGGCTGACGCGTCGCCGTTCGCAGTAAGCCCGACCATAGGTCGGCGCAGCTGTTGAGCTGCCTCGGTGGCCTCTTGCCGCGAGTGCACCTTGAGCTTTCGCAGCAGGCTCTTGGTGTGGCTGTAGATGGTTTCCTCGGACACGACGAGGGCTTCGGCAATCTGCCTCGTGTCCCTTCCCTGGCTGATGAGGTCAAGCACCTCCCACTCGCGCGGGGTGAGTGTGCTCCTTACAGGCCGCAACCCCATCCCGCCTTCGGGGAGAAGGCGCAGGCGCTCGATCAGGCGCATCGTGATCTTCCGCGAGATGGCAGCCTCCCCGCGGACCACGCTCTGCACGACCCGAGGCAAGATCTCCACCGGCGTGTTCTTCGATAGGAATCCGGCCGCTCCCGCCTGCAGTGCCTCCAGCTGGGTCTCCTCCCTGTCATGCAGCGAGAAGAAGAGAACGCGAACCTCGGGGGCGGTGGCGACGATCCGCCGGGTAGCGGCCAGCCCGTCCATACCGGGAAGCGAGACCTCCATCAGCGTGAGCTCGGGACGGTAGTGGAGGGAAAGCTCAACGGCCTCAGGGCCGGTCGAGGCCTCGCCGGGGACCACAAAGCCCGCCCCGCCCTGCAGGGCGTCCCGAATCACCCGCCGAGCAAGCGGATCCGAGTCGGCGATTACAACATGCGTACTCTCAACCTTGAGCTTCGCCACGGCCAGGCATCTCTCCCCGGTGTCGACTTTACGATGAGACACGAGTCTTCTACCAAAGTGCTCGTCTTTCAAGCGCCGGGGTCGTTCGCAGGGTTATGCTCGCCATCAACGGGTGCGCTTGACGTAGCGGATCACCTCGTCGCGTGAATGCATTCCGAGCTTTCTGAGGATGTGCTTGACATGGGTGCGCACGGTCCCGAGGCTCACCTGGAGCTGGCTGGCTATCTCCCCCGTCGTCGCATCTTCGACCAACAGATCCAGCACCTCCCACTCCCGCTGAGTCAGCGAGCTTCGAACTGGGCGAAGCCGGCCTAGGTGGGGGCTGCCGAGCGCCCTGACCTGTTCCAACACCCGCGTGCCAATGGCTCGTGTGACGGCAGCCTCACCTGCTCGAACGCCGCGCAGGACTCGGGGCAGGGCCTCGAGGTCGATCGACTTCAAGAGGCAGCCGGCCGCCCCCGCCCGCAGCGCCTGCATCTGAGCGTCGTCGTCTGCCTCGACGGCGAGCATGATGATCCTGGTTCCCGGAGAGACGGTGAGCATCTCGCCCATCGCCTCGCCGCCGCTTCGGTCGGGCAGCGCGGGCTCGATCAGAACGACGTCCGGCCGCTGGTCCCTGACCAGCTCGATCGCCGTGGAAGCGTCGCGGGCCTCACCGACGACCTCGATGTCGTATTCGGCAGCGAGACGCGTGCGCAATGCATGGCGTGCCAGAGGATCGCCATCCACGATCACGACGGTAAGCGCCGAGGCTGACCTCGATCGGGGCGGAACCGCTCGCGCGATAGCCATCCGCAAAAAAATTAGTACAACGGAACCGCTAGACCGCCAGTAAGTGCGTACCCAGCGGCGGGTAGGGAATCGCCCTGTTCGCGGCTTTCGCAAGGCAGAAACATCCCCACGAAGAATTGCGCAAAGCGTCTAAAACCATCCCCTTCGTGCGGGGGCAGACTCCCCCATCAGGCAAGGCGGTAGGGCGGGAGACTGCAGAACGGGATGGCGGAGGGAACGAGACAAGCTCAGGGAGGGCGTTTGAGCCAGGCCGATCAACCCACGGTCGAAAGGGCGGCCGCCAGAGGTCTCGGCCGGGTCCTGGTCACCGGCTGCGCGGGGTTCCTGGGATCACATCTCAGCGAGCGCCTCGTTGCGTGCGGCGAGGAGGTGCTCGGAGTGGACTGCTTCACCGACTACTACGCGCGGGAGCAGAAGGAGGCGAATCTGGAGCGATTGCGGGATCTGCGGCGCTTCACGCTGCGCGAGCTGGATCTCGGCAGCGACCCGCTCGACGACATCGTCGAAGGTGTCGACACCGTGTTCCACCTCGCAGCCCAGCCCGGCGTGCGCGGGAGCTTCGGGGCGAGCTTCGGGCGGTACGTGCACGACAACGTGTTGGCGACCCAGAGATTGCTCGAGGCCTCGGCAGCGGCCTCGGTGCAGGGCTTCGTCTTCGCCTCGTCTTCCTCCGTCTACGGGAACTCGCGGTCCTATCCGACTCCCGAGGAGGCCGAGCGGGCTCCCATTTCCCCCTATGGCCTGACCAAGCTCGCTGCTGAGGAGCTCGCGGCGGTGTATGGCCGAGCGGACGGCATTCGCACCGTGGGGTTGCGCTACTTCACTGCATTCGGCCCGCGCCAGCGTCCGGACATGGCTTTCACGAGGTTCCTGACCAGGGCGCTGGCTGCGGAGCCAGTGAGAATCCTCGGCGACGGCTCGCAGGTGCGGGACTTCACGTTCATCGACGACGTGGTCGAGGGAACAATCGCGGCCGCGCGCCGTGGCGCCCCGGGTGCCGTCTACAACATCGGTGGGGGCACCCAGGTCCGCCTGCTCGATGCGCTGAGGAAGATCGAGTCGCTGCTCGACCTTCCGATCGAGGTGGAGCACTTGCCCGACGCGCGCGGCGACGTGCGCCGGACCTGCTCAGACCCGCGGCGAGCGGCTCGCGACCTCGGCTTCACGCCCCGCGTCAGCCTCGACGAGGGCCTGGCCCGCCAGGCGGAATGGATCCTCGCTCGCGGCCGTCCTCAGCCCGCTGTGGTGGCGGTGTGAGGGCTGACCCGGGGGGATCGCTCCGCCTGGCCGACCCGCCACGGTTCGACAACACAGCGGAAACCGTGTCGCGGTTTCATGGAAAGGGGGAACGGGTCCGATCCGGACGAGCTGTCCGGGGGCGCTCAAACGACCCGCCTCGCGTCCTGCTCACCGACGCTCAGGACCGGTCTTCCCTCGCAGGCTGCAGGAGCCTGCACCGGGCCGGGTATGCGGTCGATGCGTTGGCGAGCAGTCGGCCCGCCACCGCCCACTGGTCGCGATTCTGCGACAGGCGAATGACGGTGAGCGATCCCAAACAGGACCCGGGTCGCTTCGTCGCGGAGCTCAGGAACATCGTTCGCAGCACGAGCTATCGGCTGCTCGTGACGGGAAGTGACGCCTCGTTGCTCGCCATCTCGCGGCACCGTGAACATTTCGCGCCGTTCGTCGAGCTGGGGCTGCCACCGGCCGACGTGGTGGAGCGATGCGTCAGCAAGCAGGCTCTCGTCCGGGCGGCGGCTGATGCCGGCCTCGGCTCACCGGAGACCGAGGTGTGCGCCAACGAGGGTGAGGCGAGGGCGGCGGCGGGTCGGTTCGGATATCCGGTCGTGCTGAAGCCGCAGAGATTCGTATTCGGGCGAATTGATGGCGTAAGGCAACGCACCAGCTCGCTGGTCGGGGACGACGCGTCGCTCGCGGCCCTGTTGCCTGGCTACGGCACCCCGTGTCTCATCCAGCGACGCGAGGACGGCGCGGTGCTGTCATTTTCCGGGGTCGCGGCCGACGGCCGCCTGCTGGCACACGGCGTGAGCCGCTACGGTCGCACCTGGCCACCGGAGGGAGGGGCGGTGTCGTTCGCGCAGACAATCCCGCCACCACCTGGCCTGCGCCAGAAGGTGGAAGGTCTGCTTGCGGCGCTCGGATGGCAGGGCGTCTTCGAGCTGGAGCTGATCCAGCGACAGGACGGGGGCTACGCCGCTATCGACTTCAACCCGCGTCTGTTCGGCTCCCTCGAGCTGATCACCAGGGCGGGCGCACCCCTGGCCGCCGCCTGGTGCGATTCGGTCTTGGGTACGGGGCAGGCCGGAGGTGAGGCGCGGCCCGGTTACCACTACAGATGGGAGGATGCTGAGCTTCGGAATCTGTGGCGGCGATTGCGAGAGCGTCAGGTTCGATCCGCGCTCAGCCTCCTACGACCGCGCCGGCGGATGACCCGGAGCTTCTTCAGGCTCACTGACCCTGCTCCCTTGGTCGCCCGCATCCTGGGTCTCGTTGATCGTCGTTTGCGCCGATCGCGCTCGACACCGACCTCACGGGAGTAACGAATGGACCGTGACTCGCAGGTGGCGATCATCGGCGCCGGCCCCTATGGCCTGGCCTGCGCCGCGTTTCTCCGCCACTCGGGTTTCGAGCCCCGGGTCTTCGGAGAGCCGATGGGTTTCTGGCAGACGCAGATGCCCCGGGGGATGCTCCTGCGCTCACGCCGGCGCTCCTCGCACATCGCCGACCCGACGCTGGCCCTGACGATCGACCAATACGAGGAGAACACCGGCGCCAGGGTCTCAGAGCCGATCGAGCTTCAACAGTACATCGAGTACTGCCACTGGTTCCGCCGGCACGCTGCCCCCGACGTCGAGCGTCGACGTGTCCATCACATCGATCGCGTCAACGGGGCTTTCGAGCTGACGCTCGAGGATGGGCACGCGATCGGCGCCTCACGGGTCGTGGTCGCGGCCGGCCTCGAGCCATTCCCCTGGAGGCCACCACCCTTGGGGGAGCTGCCGCAGGATCTGGTCTCGCATTCCTCCGACCATGCGGAGCTCGGAACGCTGTCGGGCAAGCGCGTGATGGTGATCGGTGCAGGCCAGAGCGCCCTCGAGTCGGCGGCGCTCCTGCACGAGTCGGGAGCCGACGTCGAGATCGTCACGCGCGGCCCCGGCATCGTGTGGCTCGCCGGCGAGCACCCAACCGGCTTCAGAACGCGTGTGGCGCGACGGATGATGCCCCCGACCGACGTCGGCGGCAGGGTGACCGGGTGGATGGCTGCGGCGCCCGACCTGTTGGGGCGGATGCCGGGGGGCCTGCGATCCGAGGTCTCACGCGGCTGCACGGTCCCAGCGGGAGCAGCCTGGTTGCGCCCGCGGCTGGCGGAGGTGCCGATGGTGTTCGGCCGGGCCGTCGTCGAGGCGGCTCCTGCCGGAACAGGGGTCAGGGTCGTTCTCGACGATGGAACCGTCCGCCAGCCCGATCATGTCCTGCTCGGCACCGGTTTTCGCGTGGACGTCGCCAAGTACCCCTTCCTTTCCCCTGAGCTGGTCCGAGCCCTGGACCTGATCGAGGGTTATCCGCGCATGGGCCCGGGCCTTGAGTCGAGCGTTCCGGGCTTGCACTTCGTCGGCGCTCCCGCGATGCTCAGCTTCGGTCCCCTGATGCGGTTCGTCGTCGGCACCTGGTACGCGGCGCCGGCCCTCGCGAGGAGCGTCGCGGGGCGACGCCAGCCGGTGGTCCGACTGTCCTACAAGCCGCGGGTCGTCCTTCGAGCTCGCCCCCAGCTCACCGCGACCCGCCCACTGCCCGCAGGCGCCGAATTCCATGAGGCCCAGTAGAAGACGTGGGGTGACGACAGCGACGGGTGCTGGTCGCTCACCGGCATCGGACGGCCGCTCGCCTGGTTTGCGGGCGGAAACGGGCCAGGCGTTCGATCCTGCTCGGCGGTCCGGTCGGGACGCCGCTGCCTCCGCCTTCAAACCACCCGTAACCCGTGGCCGGCCCGCGACGCCTAGTAGTACGACCTCCCGCACGTTCAGCGAGGGAGCGCGCGGTTCGCATGGCACGGAAGCTGGGATGACGTTCGTGGCGACTCATGGCTACGCAGAATCAGGAGCGCTGCTGTCTCTGGCGTTGCTGGGAATGGGCACGGCTATCGGCCTCGCAGACGAGATGCGGCCGTTCATGATCGCCGGCGCGCTTCTGGCGATAGCGATCACCATGGTGTTCAGGCGCCGGGGGGCACGGCTGGCGGTTGGGACTTCACTGGTACTGGCCGGACTGATTCTCAGCGCGAGCGGCGATCTCACGAGCACCTGGCTCGACTCCGCACTCTACGCCGTCTGTCTCCTCATTTTTGTCGGTGTCGGTCATTACCTCGTCGCCGAAGTCGAGGATTCCCTCACCCTCTCCGAACTTGGAGTGGCGCCGGCTGGGGCGCAGGGCGCACGGCGGCTGGAGCCGCTTGCGCGGGTCGAGCTTTCAAGGGCGCGGCGCGCTGAACGACCCCTGAGCGTCGCGATTTTGGCCGTCAACTCGGCGCTCCGGCGACGCGATCTGGGAGATGCTGCTCGCGCTCTGGCAAGGGCGCTGCGCTGTACCGACGTGATCGGATATGCCGGTCGGAATCAGCTCTGCGTCCTCTTCGTGGAGACTGGCCGTCAGGCTGCGATCGATGCCCTGAAGCGGCTTCAACGGGAGCTCGACCCAGCGATCGCCGGCCGCCTGAGCGTCGGGATCGCCTCGTTCCCGGAGGACAACACCACCTGGAACGGCCTCAGAGCGATCGCGCTGGAGCATCAGCGCCCCCTCGCCGAGGTGGAGCTGGCGGGGCGGGCGCCGCTGGGCGAGCTTCACTTGCCGAGCGGCGCCGCGGCCAGTCCTGAGCGCCATGCGTGACAGGCCGATCGCTTCAAGGCCTTCGCGTCTCGGCCCCCTGGCGCGGCGTGTCGTTGACCTCGTTGTGCTTCTGCTCGTAGCGCCGGTAGCACTCACACTCGTGGCCGTGCTCGCCGTGGCGGTGAAGCTCGACTCTCCTGGACCTGGGTTCGTCACCCATAGGCGTATCGGCAGGGGAGGTAGGGAGTTCCGGATGCTCAAGGTCCGGACGATGGTGAGGAACGCCGAACAGATGAAGGCGCAGTTGATGGACCTGAACGTGCTGCCGGTGCCCGACTTCAAGATCCCGAACGACCCCAGGGTGACGCGGGTGGGGCGCTGGCTGCGCAAGACCTCTCTCGACGAGCTGCCGCAACTTTGGAACGTTCTGCGGGGCGAGATGACCCTGGTCGGGCCGCGCCCCTGCTCAATCGATGTGACGCGTTACGAGCTGTGGCAGACGGAGAGGCTCGAAGTGACGCCGGGGCTGATCGGGCGCTGGCAGGCCGAGGGCCGGAATCACGCCGACTTCGCCGCACGCTGCCGGATGGACATTCGCCAGCTTCGAACGGACTCTCCGGCCGCTAGCCTGCTGCTTGCGGCAAAGACGTTGAAGGCGATGCTGACGTCCCGTGAGAGCTTCTGAGCGACAATGAAGACCGGCGCCCAACTGCCTTCGCTTCTGCGACGCATGTTCTCGCTTGTGAAGCGGGCGCTGACGGCCGTGTGGCTGGCGGCAAGCGCCGGCGTCGCAAAATTGTCTTCGCTCATGCGGCGCGTGCCTCCGCCTATGCGGCGCGCGCTGGCGGTCGTAGGGCTGGCGGCACTCGCCGGCCTCGCAGCGCTCGTTGTACTGAGCGACGAGCCGAAGACGTACGAAGTGTGAGTCGAGCTTCGCAATCCGTCCAAGTGACGAGGTTCAGACTGCGGAATTGCCGGACGTCGTTGGAACGCTCGCGGAGCCGGATAATGCGGTCACAGAGACCATCGTCAACATCCTCGGCAGCGAGCTGCTGCGCGACTCCGCCTCGGAGGCCGCGGGCCTCCCCCTGGACTCCGTCGGCGAGAGCGGGGCAGAGTACTCCTGGACCGCCTCGCGTCGACCGGGCAGCGCAATCATCGACATCAGGCTCACGGGCCCGAGCGACGACAAGCTCCTCGCTATGCAAGCTGCGGCCGCCGAAGAGGCCGCCCGGCTCGTCGGCCGAAGTTACGGGCTGTACCGACTCGAGGCCTTGAGCTCCCCCACGTCGCCCGATGAGGTTGACGCGAACGTTACGCAGAAGGTTGCCCTCGCGATCTTTCTCGGGGCGCTCCTCGGGCTTGCCCTCGTCCTCGCCGAGCGGAGGCTGCGTTCGTCTGTCGGTGCGCGGCCGCTCGACCGCAGAGGTGACGGCCGACCGAGCGGCACCGACGATCCGACCGACGAGACTGACCGGCTCGAGTCCACGCTCCGAGAGTCGCTGGGTACCGACGCGTCTGTTCGCAGGGTGGGATCCAGCCGGATCGAGGTGGCCCCCCCCGAAGCAGCGCCTCGCCGTATCGCGCGTCGAGAGCGCTGAGCTTGCTCTTCCCTCTCGTCCTCCTTGTCATCTCGGTAGCGGTTGTCGTCTGGGTCTACGCCGGCTATCCGTTGCTGCTTTTGGCGCTCGCGCGCAGCCGTCCGCGTCCGCGCGAGCGGAAGCCCACCGTTGAGACACTCAGCGTTCTCGTCGCGGCCCACAACGAGGAGGACGTCATCGACGCGAAGGTGGCGAACGTGCTGTCTACCCGCTACCCACGGTCGCTCGTCGAGATCGTGGTGGCCTCCGACGGCTCCACCGACGGCACGGTCGAAGCGGCCCGGCGAGCGGGCGCGCAACGGGTGCTCGATCTTCCCCGCGTCGGGAAGATCACGGCTTTGAATGCGGCAGTCGAGACGGCGAGTGGAGAGGTGCTCGTGTTCACCGACGCTGACTCCATGTTTCGCCCCGACACGCTCGACGAGCTGATGGCGAACTTCGCCGACCGCACGGTGGGCGGTGTCGCGGCGAACGAGGTGACCAGGATGGAAGCCGCCGCCTCTGGTGTCACGCGCGGGGAGGGTATGTACTGGCGATACGAGCAGTGGATCAAGAAGGTCGAGGACAAGGTCGGTAGCGCGGTCTCGGCGAGCGGCCGTCTCTACGCCGTTCGGCGCTCGCTGTTCCACCCCTCGACCGTCACCGCCGGCACCGACGACTTCGTGATCTCGACCCAGGTGGTCAAGGCGGGCTCGCGACTCGCGTTCGACGAGCGCGCGATAGTGCTCGTGGACGCACCCCTCGAGGGGGGCCCCGAGCTTCGGCGGAAGGTCCGCGTCATGAACAGGGGCTTGCGCGCTGCCTTCTCGCTCGGGGAGCTGCTCCTGCCGTGGCGGGGGGGGTTCTATTCCGTTCAGGTCGTATCGCACAAGGTGCTGCGCCGGTTCCTCCCGTTCTTCTTGTTGACGGCCGTCGCAGCCAGCGCCTGGTTGACCACCTCGAGCGCCGTTTGGTGGCTCGTCTTGGGCCCTCAGCTCATCTTCTACGCCCTCGCCATTGTGGGCTGGGCCGGTCGGGCGCGCTCGTGGGGAAGAGCGCGCCCGCTGTGGGTCCCCTACTACTTCTGCTTGGTCAACGTCGCCGCCGCCATCGCCGTGCTCTCGGTGCTCGGTGGCGTCCGCTTCGAGAGATGGGATGTCGCGCGCCACGCCCGGAAGCCGGTGGCGCCCCATGCCGCCCGATCCGAGGGTGCTTCGCGATGAGCGGTCGGCGTAGTTTCAGGGCCCGGCGCACCTGCCTCCCCCGGTCGAGCACCGCCTACGCCGCTGTGCCGCGAAGCGCGCGTGTGAATCTGGCCGTTTTGAGCAGGAAACGCCATCGCCTGTCACGGTGGTAGACACCTACTCGGGGCCAGCGCAGCGGCGCGGACGGCGTTCGAAAGCTCCCGGGGAGCTGCTCGTCCCGCCGGGTGACGCCCCAGCGGCGGCGAGCCGGCTGCTGAGCCTCGCCGCCGATGAGTCCCTGCGGGAGCGACTGACGGCAGTCCACTTCGCCCCGTGTCAGCGCGACTGCCCCGGCGGGCCGGTCCCGCCGGGTCCGGTGCCCCCGCCTGATCCGGTGCCCCCGCCCGGTCCGTTGCCGGGCGAGCCGACGGGCTTGCCGGTGGTCGTCTGCGGTGCCGAGGGGCTACCCGGGCTTGGCGTGACCGAGGGACTCCCCGGGTTCGGCGGTTCTGGTGGGACCGGGCTCCCCGGCGGCGCCGGCGCGGGCTTCGGCCGGGGTGCGCGCACAGGCGGTCCCTCACTGGCCGGCTGCCGCGGTACCGCGGAGCCGGATCGACTGTCGCCGAGGGGCTTCTGGTCAGCGCGCTCGCCGTCATCCTGCTGCGAAGCGGCGGCCTTTGTCTTCCGAGTGTTCTCTTGGGCCTCGACGCCGACTGGCGGAGCGGCTGGGGCAGCGGACACGGCCTGGGGCAGCTGCTGGGACGAATCACCGCCGTCGGTGCCGGAGGATCGCCAGCCCACGATCACCAGCAGAGGAACCAGGATCGCGATCGCAAGGCTCCCCCAGAGCCAAGGCCGACCGAGAGGATTCCACAGCGCGCCTTTCGCCGGCTCCACATCGAGCGCAGGTGCGAGCCGATTCAGCGCCTCGGTGCTCGGCTGTCGACCTTCCTCGATGTGTGCGACGTCGGACTGGCTGGAGTCCAGTCTCGCGGCCAGATCCTCTTGGCTCAGCCCCAGCCCGGCGCGGCGGACGGCGACCAGACGCCCGAAGATCTCACCCCCATCCGTGATCTTGCTTCCGCTGATCTCGGTCGAGGCCGCCACGACCCGAGTATCGCACGGCTCCCGGGGCCGCAGGTCAGGCGGAAGGATCGCTAATCGGGAGACGGCGCCGGCGCACGGGTCCGGAGCCAAGCGGGCCGAATGAAGGGGCAAGTATCCTGCGCCCGCCGAGCAATTGTCCCGATCATGAGGAAGGTTTCTTCCACGTTGATACTCGCCGGCATCCTCGCGCTGGTTCTCGGGGTGAGCCCGCTGTACGGCTCGAGCCCGAGAGCGTCGGAGATCAGGTGCGCCCGCTTTGCGGGCCCGACTGGCAGCGATGCTTCGCCAGGCACTTACGCGCGCCCCTACCGGACCGTGCAAAAGCTCGTCGATAAGCTCAGGCCCGGACAGACTGGATGTCTGCGCCGGGGTAGGTACCGTCAGGGGGAGGTCACGATCAGGAGGCAGGGCATCCGCTTGACCAGCTACCGCGGAAAGCGGGCAACCTTGATCGGGCGGTTGAGGGTTGCCGCCGACCGGGTGACGGTGGATCGGCTCAAGCTCGACGGGCGCAATCCCCGCAACCTCCCCAGCCCCACCATCAACGCCGACGGCGTCGCCTTCCGCGACAACAACGTGTCGTACCGCGGCACCTCGAGCTGCTTCGTGCTGGGCGGCACGACGGAAGTACGGCACCCCGTGATCGCAGGCAACCGCATCCACGACTGCGGCGTGACGACCACCAACTACGACCATGGCATCTACATGAGCGACGTCGACAACGCGGAGATCACCGGCAACACGATCTACGACAACGGCAGTCGAGGCATCAAGGTCGGCCCCGACTCTCAGGGGGCGCTGATCCGAGGCAACGTGATCGACGGCAACCCGATCGGGCTCAGCTTCTCGGGGGACGACACGAGCGCCTCCTCCGACAACGTGGTGGAGCGCAACGTGATCGCCAACTCGACGCGCTGGTGGAACGTGCAGACGTACTGGCCCGGCCGGACCGGGGGCGGCAATCTCGTCCGGCACAACTGCGTGCACGGCGGCAATCACAACCCCTACTACAACCAGGACGGTGGGGTGAGCGACGACGACGGCTTCACCGCCGAGGGGAACCTGATCGTCAAGCCTGCGTACTTCGACCGGAAGGCAAAGGACTTTCGCCTGCGAGGCGGCAGCCCTTGTCCGCGGGTGTACGGGCCGGCGTCGTAGAGGGGAGCCAATGGAAGCTCTCGCCACCCGCATCAGGCACTTTCCCGTCAACGGCCTGGTCGTCGCCCTCTGGAGTGGCGGCGCGCTCCTAGCGGTCGCTTTGGGCGTTGCTGCGGCGACGTCGGTCACGGCGCTCGCGGGGCTGCTCGGCTTCGTGGCGGCGTCAGCGGTCCTGGCGGCCGCGTTCATGGCACCGCGCTGGGCTCTCATCGCCCTCCTGTTCCTGCTTTACAGCTATGCGGGCTGGGTGGCGAGCCACACTGTCGGAGCCCCAGAGCTCAGCCAGGGGCTGCTGCTGATCATGATCGCGGCACTGGTGTGGCGCCAGTTGACGCGCGGGGAGCAGGTCTCCCTGCCCGCTGAGCTGAGAGCCCTCCTCGCATTGGGGTTCGCGTACACAGTCTCCGCCATCTTCGCGAGAGATCTCGGGACCAGCCTGGGGGAGGTCCAGGACTTCCTCGGGTACGGGCTGACGGTCGCGATCCTCGTCGCTCTGCTCGATCGCCCGATTTGGCTTCGGCGCGCGGTGTGGACGGTGGTCATCGCCGGCGCATCGCTCGCGATCCTCTCACTGCTTCAGGCGGGCCTCGGCGCATACGGGAGCGACTTCGCGGGCTTCGCCCATGCCAAGTCGGAGGGTGGGGGAGCCTTCAGGGCCGGTGGGCCACTCGACCCCAACTTCTTCGGTCAGTTGCTCGTCGCGACCGCGATGCTCGCCCTCTACCTGGCGCTCTCCTCCCGCGACCGCGCCGGTCGGGCGCTCGGGTTCACGGCACTCGCCGCGTGCCTCACGGCGAGCGCCCTCACTGGCTCCCGCGGGGCGCTCGTGGCCGCCGCCGCAGCCTTCTGCCTCGTCCTCCTCCTCGCACCGATTCCTCGGGGGCTCGTGGCAGCGACGGGAGTTCTCGTCGTCGCTGCTGGCCTGCTCTTCCTGCCAGCCGGCATCAAGGCGCGGGTCGGCTTGCCGACTTCGTCCGCGGACTCAGAGCAGGTAGCGGCAGTGTCGAAGGGCAGCGCGAGCGCTATACGCGGGCGTCAATCCGAGAACCTCGCTGCAGTGGGAATGTTCGGCGACTACCCGATCTTTGGTGTCGGTCCCGGCAACTACCCGCTCCACTACCTGGATTACTCACAGGAGATCGGGCTCGACCCGCGCCTGGAGCAGCGAGAAGCACACAGCCTCTACCTGGAGGCTTTTGCCGAGACCGGCATCGTGGGAGCATCGGCGTTCCTGGCCGTGTTGTGGCTGGCACTGCGCGGCGCTTGGAGGGCCAGGCAGAGGCTTGCCCGCCGTGATGCGCTCCTGGCGGAAGGTATCTTCGTCGCGCTCATGAGCTTTCTTGTCGCGGGCCTGTTCCTGCATGCGAGCTATCTGCGCTATCTGTGGATCGTGATCGGCTTTGGGTTCGTCGCCGGCAATCTGGCTCGGGGCACAGCCCGCGACCCCGGCTTCGGGACGCCGCCGAAGACCGGAGGCCCTCGCGGTTCGGCGGCCGTGCCTTCGGGGCGAGCCTCCTGACGACGTTGGCCGGAGGCGTTTCGCGAAGCCGCGTCCGTCGGTGCCGCGTTCGCCCGCTGACAGGCCCTCAGCCGCCGCCCCGCCGAATCGCCAGGGAATCGCTGCGCCGCTCGGGAGCCGTCGCTACGTGTTCAACGTGGTCCTCGTCCGCTCAACGGCTGTGGGCGGTCCCAAGCCTCGATCGCGAACCCCACGACCTCACGCGCCACCTCCGCCCACGAATCGCCCACCGGCGGGCTCAGCGCCTCGTCCGACCACGCACGTCGCAGGTGAGCGATCAGGCGCGGGATATCCTCCCGCGAGTCCACATCGACGGCGATGAACCCCGGGCGCTGCGCGGCGAACGCGCCCAGCTCGCCTGGGTCGCGACTCGCAGTCACGGCGATCCGGGGAATCGGCAGGGTCAGGTACTGAATCGACTTGCTAGGCAACTCGGCCGGATTCCTGTTCGCGACCACCACCGCCGCGTCGAAGTCACGCGCGATCTGGCATGCCCGCCCCCAGTCGACCGGGTCGTGAAACTCGACGGCGACCGCAGGGTCCTGGGTCTGCAACAGCTCGGGGCGGTCTACCGGCCCGTAGTTGGCGAAGCGCACACTTGCGAGTCCTGCCGCGTCCCGCAGCCTTGAAAGCCATCCGCCGATCGGCAGCTTGACAGGATTCACCGAGCCAAACTGAACCAGCCGCAGTTCACCGAGCGCGTCGTCGGCGGGCTCGCGGGGGGTCACGGGCTCGGCGGCCGTGGTGTACCCATTGGGTCGACAGAGCAGATTGAGATCCGGGAAAAGCGCCCGCAAGCTGCTCGCCTGCGTCCTGGTGGTCACGACTCCCGCCGCGGCATGACGCCACAGGAAGGCCTCGGCGGCCTTTGCCCGCCGTAGCGACAGGAATCGCGACCGCGGGGGAAGGATTGGCTCGGTCAGCGCCCAGGGATCTCCGGCGTCGACCACGTACGGAACTTCGGCAGCGACGAGATGCGATGCCGCAATGTAGATCGGCGAGAACGGCCAGCCGATCAAGAGCGCGCCTCTACCCGACGGCTTCCAACCGCGGAGTGCCGATCGTGCCGGGATTTCGAAGGAGTCGAGCACCAGCGGACGGAGAGCGCGTCGCGCGACACGCCGCGGCAGCGTCGCCCTGAATGGACCCACCGCGTGCCCGGGTGGACCGGGCACTCGCTCTACTTGGAAGTCGAGCTGCTCGAGGGCGGTCACCAGGTGTCCGGCGCGCTGAACCCGTGGCGAGTAGGGGCCGTCGTCGGCAAACGAGACCACGATCGCCTGCCGAGCGGTCGACATGGCGCGAATATAGCGACGCGCTGCGCCGCGGTTCGAGAGTGCTCCACTAGGCTGACCGTTGCATGAACCGGAGTGGTGACCCCGGCGAGGGCGAGGCCGTAGCCGCCGAGGGCCTCACGGGCACGGTGGTGAGGGGGACGGCACTCGCGGGGATCGGCTACGCGCTGAGCCAGATCCTGACGCTTGCGTCCTATCTCGTGCTGGCCCGGCTCGCGACCCCGACAGAGTTTGGGCAGTTCACCGCCGGCCTTGTCTTGGTCGGGCTCGCCCGGCTCTACACGGAGTCGGGCATGCTGTCCGCCCTTGTCTACCGGCGCGACCGGCTCGAAGAGGCCGCCGCTACCGCTGTGGTCGCGACCTTCCTCGGCGGCTTGATCTTCGCGCTCGTCATGCTCGCACTCGCCCCCGTGATCGGCTCGTTCTTCGACAGCGAGACGATCACCGGCGTGGCCGCGGCTGCGTCCGGACTTGCCCTCTTGCGAACGGTTTCCGTAGTCCCGGAAGCCTTATTGCAGCGCCGCTTCTCGTTCCTTCGCCGGACGGTCGTCGAGCCGGCGTCGGTGCTCGCCTTCGGCATAACGGGCATCGTGCTGACAGCGAACGGGCTCGGGGTGTGGGGGCTCGTCCTTGCCCAGTACGCCTCGTTCCTGGTCAACGCTCTTCTCTCGTGGGGCCTGGTGCGTTGGCGACCGCAGCTGCGACTCGCGTCGTTTGCGATGTGGCGAGAGCTGATCTCCTACGGGCGGCACACCATTGCGGCCACGACGGTGATTCGAGTTGGTGAGGAGATCCCGGTCTTCCTGCTCGGTCGGTTCAGCGGCGCTGCGGCTTTGGGCCAGCTTCGATACGGACGCCGGATCGCATCGCTGCCGTTGGCGATGATCATGGCCGCAGCGTCCTACGTGCTGTTCCCGGCGTTCGCAAGGATCGCGACCGACCAAGCGCGATTCCACGCGAGCGTCCTGCGCGCATTGCGCTGGATGGCGATCCTGGCCCTCGCGGGCGGGCTGATCATGATCCCGCTTGGCGAGCCCCTGACGACGCTGGCGTTCGGCTCGGTCTGGGCGGACGCAGGGAAGGCGGCAATGGCACTCGGCGTCTACACGGCCGCTCGCGGCCTCACCTCTCTGATCGTGGAGGCGTTGAAGGCCGACGGTCGGCCCGACGTGGTCACTCGGATGAACCTCGTCGAGCTCGTCGTCGGGAGCGCCGCGATGCTGGCGTTACTGCCGCTCGGCGTCGTGGGCGTCTGCATCGGAATCTCGATCGGTGCCGTCGTCCGAGCGGCGTACGCGTTTCGCCGTGCTCACGTCGTCGTGGGACTGCCCCTCATGAACATGCTGGAGGCGATACGTGCGCCGTTGCTCGCCGGGCTCGTGATGGTGGCGGTCCTCTTCCCACTTGACGCCTTCTTCCTCCACGCCGGAGATCGCGCCACCGCCCCCGGCCTCCTCCTGCTCGCGCTCGAGGCAGTGCTCGGCCTCACGATCTACGCGGGGATACTGCACCTGCTCATACCAGGCGCACTCGCGGAGCTCCGCGGTCTCTTCAGGAAGATGGAGCTCCGCGGTCTTCTCAAGAGGATGCGGATCCGGTCCAGGCGGGGCGACGACCGGAGCGAGCAGCAGCGGCAGGCGGCGATCAAGAAGCGGGTGCTCGCGCGGGACCTCTTCGACCAGATGAGCGAGGCCGAGCAGGATGAGGCGCTCGGCCCCGGATCTCGCGAAAGCCGTCCGCAGCGGTGAGGTCGAGCTGGGTGATCTCGTGACCGCAGAGGCAGCCCTGGGGCGCGCCGCACCATGGAGGAGCCAGAGTTGATTGCGGGCCGTCCGGCGACCGCGCCTGCAGACCGGCGCCTGAAGGTTGTGGCGCTCGTGCGCGAGATCGGTGACGCGGGCGGCGGTGGAGCCGAAAGGGTCGCTCGCGATCAGGTCGTCAAGCTCGATCCGAAGCGGTTCGAGCGGGTGCTGTTCGTCAGCCGCGCCCCCGATGCGGGTGACCGGACCGGCGAGCTGGTCGTGGCGGAACTGCGGCGGCGGGGGGTAGACGTCCGTTTCCTCAAGCGCCGCTTCAAGTACGACCCGCTCGCCTGGTGGCCGTTGTTTCGGACGCTACGGCGCGAGCGGATCGACGTCCTTCACACCCACGCCTTCGGTCAGAATGCATGGGGCTCGGTGATCGGGCGACTGGCCCGCGTGCCCGTGGTGATCGCCCACGAGCACAACTGGGCCTTCACGGGGCGCGCTCTCCGGCCGTTCATCGACCGTGAGCTCATAGCGCGCTGCGCCGACGCGATGATCGTTGTGTCCTGGGAGGCTCGCCGGAGGATGATCGAAATCGAGCGCATCTCCCCCCAGCGCCTCGTGCGGCTCCCGAACGGCATCCGTGCCTTGCCACCGGGTGACGGACGCGCGATACGCGCGGAGCTTGGCATCGGCACCGACGACCCGGTGATAGGCACGGTCTGCATCATGCGCCCGGAGAAGGCGCTCGACGTGCTGGTACGGGCCGCCGCGCTCGTGATGTCGGACTTTCCTCGTCTTCGGGTCGTGATCGTGGGGGATGGCGAAGACCGGGCGCGCCTGGAGACGGCCATAGACCAACTCGGAATCGAGGAGCGCGTGCATCTCACAGGCGCCCGAACCGACGTGCCGGACATCCTCGCCGCGATCGACGTCGCGGTGCTGTCCTCGGACTACGAGGGCAGTCCGCTCTCCGTTCTGGAGTTCATGGACGCCGGGAAGCCGATCGTCGCCACCCGCGTCGGCGGGGTCCCGGAGCTGATCGACGACGGGGTCCAGGGCGCGCTCGTGCCGCCGGGTGATGTCGCGGCGCTTGCCGCTGCAATCAGCGCTGTGCTGCGGGATCTGCGTGGCGCCAGTGAGATGGGCGCCCGGGCGCGGGAGCGCTGCCGCCGGGAGTTCAGCCTAGATAGCACAGCCGAGCGCCTCCAGCAGCTGTACGAGCAGCTCCATTCGCGACGTCGTGCCACGTAGCCCAGAGCGGCGAACCGGCGCGCGGGCCGCTCGTCGATCCTGACGTATGATCGATCGATGTTGGCGACCTCCCGGAGGGATCCGCCGAACCTGCCGATTGCGGATGCGGAGACTCGGCCCGTTGAGCCGCCGGCTGGCTTGAACCTTCGCTAGAACGATGCTGCGCATCGGAGTCGTGCTGGATGGGATGCGAGCGCCCGCCTGGGCTGCATGGGTGCTGAGAGCGATCCGTGCGCATGACGACCTGGAGCTCACGCTGGCCGTCATCGCTGATCGCATCGGTGACGAGCGTCCTTCGATCCTGTTCGCGGCGTACGAGGCACTTGACCGCCGGGTGTTCTCCCGTCCCCCCGACGCGCTCGAGCCGGTTGACGTCTCGCCCGCGCTCGAGGGCGTGTCGAGCCTGCAGCTCCCGGGCTCAGATGCGCACTTGCTCGACGTCCTCGTCTGCCTCGGGACGGCGCCGGCCCCCGGAGAGATTCCGCTCGTCCCCCGGCACGGTGTGTGGTCCCTCCACCTCGGCGACCCGCTCCGGTACCGGGGGGAGCCGGCGCTGTTCTGGGAGCTGTTCTTCGCGGAGCCCGCGTCCACCAGCGTGCTGGAGGCCGGTGCCGAAAGCAGCAAGGAACGCAGGGTGCTCTATCGGTCGGTGTCGGCGACCGACCCCGTTTCGCTGCAGCGCACCCGCAATCCCGTCTACTGGAAGGGTGCTCGCTTCACGCTTCGGCGCCTCGAGGACCTCGCAGCCGGGCGGTGGAGCCCGGAGCAGGAGCCGGACGATCACCGGCCGAGTCTGCGGCGGCCGCCGCCGTCGAATGCGGACACGGTCCGACACGTGGCCAGGCTCGCCGGGCGGGTCGCCCGTCGCAGGCTGCGCCGCGCCGCGTTTCGCCGCCAGTGGTTCCTCGGCCTTCGGCAGCGACGGGCGGACATCCTCCCCCACGAGGATCCCACGCCCTGGCACGTTGTGTCGCCCCCCGGGGACCGGTACTGGGCTGATCCCTTCGTGTTCGAGAGCGACGGTGAGACGCTCGTCTTCATCGAGCAGGTTCGCTTTGCCGATCGGAAGGGCGAGCTCGCAGTCGGCCGGCTGGAGCAAGGCGGCGCGCTGAGCGCCCTCGAGCCGATCATGCGTGCCCCCCACCACCTGTCGTACCCGTTCGTCCTACGTGACGGCGGGCAGACGTTCATGATCCCGGAGTCGAGCGAGGCTGGGCGCGTTGAGCTCTGGGCGGCTACCGACTTCCCGACCGGCTGGACCCGCGCAGCGGTGCTGCTCGAGGGCGTCGCGGCCGTCGATGCGAGCGTCTTCCATCACGGCGGGCTCTACTGGATGTGGGTGAACCAGTCCTTCGACGGTGGTCGCCTCGACGACGAGACCTTCCTGTACTTCAGCGACCGGCTCGAGACCGGCTGGACCCCTCATCCGCGGAACCCGGTCGTATCCGACGCCCGGCGGGCACGTCCAGCCGGGCGGCCGTTTCTCCACGGAGGGACGCTCATTCGACCTGCCCAGGACTGCACCGGCGGCTACGGCTCCCGGGTGGTATTCAACGCCGTCGAAGTATTGAGCACGGACGACTATCGAGAGCGGCCCGTGGGGTCGCTGGGGCCGAATTGGGCGCCCGGGCGCGGTCTCGGCGCCCACACCTACACCTTCGACGGCTCCTGGGAGGCGACGGACTGCCTGGGACTGGTCTCCAGGCTGCGCCGATGACGACACTGGCCGATCACGGGGTCCTCAGCGGCGTACCCCAAGGCGGCCGGCGAGCTGCCTCGCCTGGGCCCTGGGGCGCGAGGGCAGCCTTCGCCACGCTCGGCGCAGGCGAACGCCGGCCGCTGCGCTGAGGTGTGCCGGGTGCCCTCGGGGTGCCAGGACGACGGTGCGAACCCTGCGGGACGAGGTCGCGAAACGGCGCTTGAACGCTTCGTCTCCCAGCAGCATGTCGTACTCGGAGGCCCCATCCTCGATCGCCTCTCTGATCGTCTCCGCGAGCAGGAGGAAGCCAGGGCTGTGGCGTGACCACGCCGGATCGAATCCCGCCTGGTAGTAGGACCACCGTCCGCCGATCAGCCACCCGTATAGGGCTGCGATCGGCACTCCATCGACCTCCATCACAGAGAGGCGCAGCCATCCGCGCTCGAGCGCGGCCCTCGCGAACTCGAGGTGAAATGCGCGAATCGCGGGATCTGAGAACGAGGAGCTGTCGGGACGCTCAGCCCACCGAGCATCGTGCAGCCTGAACAGGATCCCGAGGTCGGCCGCGATCTCCTCTGAGCGCCGCGTGCGGCGGAGCTGCATATCGTGCTCCTTGCGGAGCGAGCGCAGCTTTCGGCCAAGCTGGCTGCGGAGCTGGCGACTCCTACCTGCCAGGTACTCATCCCAACCGAGCCCCGCCAACTCCACGAAGGGCAAGGCGGATTCGGGTCGCTCCACGGTCGCCAGCGGGACGGGAGATGCCTTCGCCAGCGCATGCCACCATCCCCCGTCCGCGTCGACGTTCTCGAGCAGGAGTGAGCGGGGGCCGCGGTCCCGCGGCGCAACGGCCGGCGCCGCAGCGATGGCCACCGCCTCCTCGTCCCGCGCGTCGGCCACGGGATGGAAGCGGTCACCGACCGGGCAGAATCGAAGCGCCTGGCGACCACTGCTCTTGGAGCTGACGAATGGGAGGAGCCCCCGAAGCGTGCCATGGTCGGTGCGGACCACCACCACGCGGGGCTCCCAGCCCTGGCCACACTGGCGCAGCCAGGCCAGGAACCATTCCGGCGTCACGAACGCGTTCCCTCGCCGCTCGGCGAGCGGGCGCCATTCGCCCGCGAGCGCGTGCACCTCGCTGATCTCGGTGACTAGCTGGATCCGGTCGGGTTCGTCCATGATCGGTTGCCCGAAGCGCTCAACAGAGTCGCACGGTGCGCCGAGCTGATCGTCTCAGGCGTCAGGCACCCATCTCGTACGCCTTCGCCAGTCCCGGGTCCTTCTTGGCGAGCATTTCGGCCAGGTCGACCATCACCTTGCACTGCTTCCAGGTGGCGTCGTCCTGCATCTTGCCGTCAATCATGTGGACGCCCTTGCCGTCCGGGATCGCCTCGAGCACCTTCTTCGCGAACAGGACCTCGTCCGGCGGCGGGCTGAAGACCTTCTTCGCGATCTCGATCTGCACCGGGTGCAGCGACCAGGCACCAACGCAGCCGAGCAGGAAGGCGGCCCGGAACTGGGTCTCGCAGCCCGCGGTGTCCTTGATGTCGCCGAAGGGGCCGTAGAAGGGAAGAATGCCCGCGCCCGCGCAGGCGTCCACCATGCGAGCGATCGAGTAGTGCCAGGGGTCCTGCTGCGCCGTGACCCGGTCGGCCTCGGGGTTTTCCGGGTCGGTGGGGTCCTCCATCGAGCGGTAGCCGGGGTGGCCGCCGCCGACGCGCGTGGTCTTCATCCGCCTGGAGGCGGCGAGGTCCGCCGGGCCGAAGCTCATCCCCTGCATCCGCGGGCTCGCGGTGGCGATGTCCTCGAGGTTGGTCACACCCTGTGCGGTCTCGAGGATCGCGTGGACCAGCAGGGGGCGGTCGAGCTCGGCCTTGGCCTCGAGCTGGGCGAGCAGCCGGTCGACGTAGTGGATATCCCACGGGCCCTCGACCTTCGGGACCATGATCACCTCGAGCTTGTCGCCGATCTCGGTGACGAGCTGTGTGAGGTCGTCGAGAACCCACGGGCTCTCGAGCGAGTTGACGCGGGTCCAGAGCGCGGTGTCGCCGAGGTCGGCCTCCTTGGCGACCTTGATCAGGCCCTCGCGGGCCGGCACCTTATTGTCGACTGGCACGGCGTCCTCGAGGTTGCCGAGCAGGATGTCGGCCTGCTTGGCCATGTCTGGGACCTTCGCCGCCATCTTCTCGTTCGAGGCGTCGAAGAAATGGATCATCCGGGAGGGCTTGAAGGGGATCTCGCGCGGGGGTTCGGGCGCGTCGATCGCCAGGGGCTGGAAGAAGTCTCGGGGGTTTCTCATGGTCTCCTGGGTGGTCGTTGTGGGCCACGAACGCTAGGGCAAAGCGCCCGTGGGGCGGGGCCACGGCGGATGTAGGGTGCGTCCATCGCCGAGATAGCCGTAGCCGAGGCCGAGGAGGCCGATGTCGACGCCCTGCTGGCGGCGTATGAGTGGCTCTTCGCGCCGCCGGGGTCGGTGCCGCCCGGCTGGGACCCCGGCGACGCCCGGGAGGCGATCGCAGAGGCGATCGAGGCCGAGCGCAGCACTGTGCTGGTGGCCAAGCAGCGGCGGCGAGCTGCTCGGCTTCTGCAGCGCATACGTGGAGCTCAACTCGGTCCGCTACGGGCTTCGTTGCTGGGTCGAGGACCTCGCTGTCAGCCCCCGCCATCGCTCACAGGGCGTCGGCAAGGCCCTGCTGGACGCCGCCAAGTCGTGGGCCAGAGGGCACGGTGCCACCCACCTGGAGCTCGACAGCGGCGTCGCCCGCAAGCACGCCCACCGTTTCTACGAGCGAGAGGGCCCGGCCTGGCAGGGCCTCCAGTACACATGGACGCTGTGAGCAGGCCGGCTTCAACGGGATCCCGCCCCGCGCGTCCGCGCGGCGCCCCATATCCTTCCTTGCGCGCCTTCCGGGCGCCCCTGATGGCATCAACCGGATCCGCGAAGTAGCCATGGCCGAACCGACAGCGAACACCGAGCAGCAGGCGGCGGGTCTCGAGCATCTGCCCGAGGCGCCGGTGGGGGCCTGAGGGCGAGAGGTCGCGTCGTGGGGTCGAGCAAGCCGGGCGCCTCGCCTGCCGGCCTCCGCGTCCTGATCGTTGACGACCACTCCCTCTTCCGCCGCGGTCTGCGCGAACACCTGGAGGGGAGCGGCGTCGAGGTCGTCGGGCAGGCAGAGGACGCCGCTGGCGCAGTGGCGCTCGCCGTGGAGACGGAGCCGGACGTGGTCCTGATGGAAATCCGGATGCCGGGAGGGTCGGGCAGCGAGACGACCAAGAGGCTGCTGGGCGCGGTTCCGGGCGTCCGGGTGCTGATGCTGACCATGGCTGCCGAGGAAGACGGGGTTGCGGAGGCGATCATGGCGGGCGCTTGCGGCTACGTGTTGAAGGACGCGGGGGGCGACGAGATCCTGGCTGCGATCGCCGCCGCCGCCGATGGTGAGAGCGCCCTATCTCCGCGGATCGCCTCCGCCCTGATCGAGCGCGTGCGGGAGCGGGAGCCGCCGCCGGCCTCCGACGGCGGCGACGGCCCCACGCTGACGGGGCGGGAGCGCGAGGTGCTGAGCCTGATCGTCGAGGGCAGGGAGAACAACGAGATCGCGGCCGAGCTGGTGATCAGCCCGGAGACCGTCAAGACCCACGTCTCCAGCATCCTCGAGAAGCTGGAGGCCGAGAACCGGGTCCAGGCGGCCGTCGCGGCCGTCCGTGCGGGGCTCGTCTGAAGCGCAACTGCACGCAGGGCAGGCCGGGTCAGGACGCCGCGGCGAACAAGAATCCCCCGAAATTGGGCGTTCATTCGTATGAACGCAATATCGCGCACCCGAGCCATTCACATCGGCCCCTACAAAGCGGAAGCTGGTGCGCATGGCAGTGGAGACAGCGGTGGTGGCGCGGGGCGCCGATGCCGATAGGGGGGATCAGGGCCGTGACCGGGAGCGGCGAGCGATCGCCGCGGCCAAAGCCGGCGACTGGGACGCGGTCGCAGTATCTGTACGCCCGCTACGCGGATGACGTGCGGGGGTTCGTTCAGAGCATCGTCCGCAACCGCCACGACGCCGAGGACATCACCCACGACGTCTTCGCGAAGCTGATGCGCGCGATTCAGAAGTACGAGGAGCGGGAGGTCCCGTTCGCCGCATGGATCCTGCGCGTGGCGCGCAACGCGGCGCTCGATCACGTGCGCTCGAGGCGGCAGATCCCGGTCGAGGAGGTGCGGATCAACGAAGACGGCCACGAGCAGACGTCGTTCGAGTACTCGCGCGCGCTCAAGGAGGCGCTCGCCGGCCTACCGGAGTCGCAGCGCGAGGTGCTCGTCCTGCGCCATATCGGCGGGCTCTCGCCGACCGAGATCGCCGAGCGGCTGGGAAAGACCGAGGCCTCGATCCAGGGACTGCACCACCGGGGGCGCGCAGCGCTCAAGCAGTCGCTGCGGGAGCTGGGAGTGGCGCCGGTGACCGCGGTCTCCACATCCTAGGCCGCACACGCTGCGACAGCGTGGCGAGCTCGCTCTAGGAATCCGTGCGGCGGTTGATCCGTTCGGCCACCCGGCCGGCGTCGAGGTCGGCGAGGTAGAGCAGCGCAGCGTGCTCGCACAGGCGCGCGAGAGGAAGCCCCTGGCGCTCGGCCTCCTGCTCGAGCCGCCGCAAGGACTCCTCGTCGAGCTCGAGCACCAGGGTGCGGGTCTCCCGCTCGGCCCGCTCGGCCGGCGGTTGGCCGAGGCGGGGCACGACGGTCGCAGTACGGTCGGCAGCGAGCTCCGACGCGTAGTAGCTGCAGGCCAGCCCCACGAGCTGGTTGAGACTCGAGCCGTTCCGCACGGGCCTCAGCCTCGAGGCCCGCTCCAGCCGAACTGGTCGAAGGTGATTGGGATCTCCAGCAGGACAGCCATAGTCATGCAGGGATCCAGTCTACGGTCGGGGCCGGACGCCCGGCGGCGCAAACCCGCCTGATCGCCGGCGACCGCGGAGCAAGCGCCCAATTTGCGGGCTGATCTTGTGCGGTCCAGGGTGCGCTTTGCCACGTCAGTCGAGAAACGCTGGGCGCACCCACCGTTTCGCGCCCGCCGCTGCGATCGCTACGAAACTGCGACTGGTACGAACCTCCACCGATCGAACTCTCACACCTTCCGGCGGACGGACGCGCGCATTGCCCAGCGCCCCCGGGGCGTTCGCCGCGCCCGGCTCCTACGCGCTGGCGACGAGGTCAGCTGGGACCTTGCCGATGCCGAGTCCGCGCCCGCGCTCGGGATCGAGGATCACGGCCGCAGCCTCGCTGCGGGACGAAACACCCAGCTTGCTGAAGGCCGACGAGAGATGGCTCTTCACGGTGCTCTCCGCGAGGAACAGCTCGGCCGCGATCTGGGAGTTGGTCAGCCCTGTCACCACCAGCATCAGGATCTGCTTCTCACGGGTCGTCAGCGCCCGCGCACGCGCAGCCCTGCGCTGCCCGGTCGGCACCGACACTTGGCCGGCGCAGACCGCGGCGACGACAGCCGCGAGCGCTTCCGCGGCATCCTCCTTCAACACGATCCCGTCTACGCCCAACTCAAGCGCGCGCCGCACGTCGAGTGTCACCGCCCGCCGACAGACGAGTACCGCCGAGTATGTCTCCGAGCTTCGAGCGAAGCAGGCGAACGAAGCTCACCGTCGGTCGATCGGGCCGTTCCGCGGCGACTACGACGCATGCCGGCACGCTGCCGTTGCAGGAGGTCAGCAGCGCCTTGCCCGTCGCGGTGCACGCGAGCACGGCATGGCCGCCCGCCGCGAGCGTGGCGGAAACCTGGTCGCGGAACGAGCGCTCCTCCGCGCAGAGCGCGACGGACAGCCCGTCGGTTCTCGCGCTTGCAGTCATGCCTCTCAGGAACGCCCTGTCGTAGGCCGGACTTCTGCGGTCTGGATCTCGCGCGCGGGGGCGGGCGCTTGTCCGCTCGGCTCGATCACAGCCCGCGGCGCCCCAGGACGAACGGGACCGTTCGCAGCAGCGTCTTCACGTCCAGCCAGAGCGACCAGTTGGCGCCGTAGAGGTAGTCGATCTTGACCATCTCGTCGAGCGGGATCCGAGCCGATCCGAACACCTGCCACGGACCGGTCACCCCGGGTGGGAGCTGGAGCCGCGAGCGCCGCCAGCCCTCGATCCTGCCGTCCTCGTCGAGCACCAGCGGCCGCGGGCCCACGAGGGCCATGTCACCGCGTAGGACGTTGAGCAGCTGGGGAACCTCATCGAGCGAGATCCGCCGCAGGCGCATGCCGACCCGGGTGATTCGCGGGTCCTCCTTGATCTTGAACAGGCCGCCGTCCGCCTCGTTGCGAGCCGCCAGGGCGGACTTCTGGGCCTCGGCCCCGTCCACCATGGTGCGGAACTTGAGCATCTCGAACGGCACGCCGTGTCGCCCCATTCGCCGCTGTCTGAAGAGGACGGGACCGCGGGAATCGAGCTTGATCGCGATCGCGACCGCCGCCAGGAGCGGCCCGAGCACGAGCAGGCTGAGACCGGCGCCGACGACATCGAACGATCGCTTGATGGCCCTGGAGGAGCGGCTGAGGCCGAAGCGACGCATCCCGAGCAAGGTGATCCCGTCCACATCGTCGAGCTCCACCGAGGAGCCCACGACCTCGGGCAGCCGCGGCAACACGCTCACCCGGAGCCCCATCGATTTCAGGCTCCTGGTCGTGTTCAGGAGGTCATCGGTGATCTCGCCCCGCGGCGCGACGATCGCCCGCTCGCTCCGCGTCGCCGTGACCAATCGCTCCAGATCTTCGCCATCCGTGCCATTGGCTCCGTTGGAAACGTTGGCGCCGTTGAGGCCGCTGTGCCCGTTGTCGCCGTTGAGGCCGCTGTGGCCGTTGTCGCCGTTGTTGCCGGCGTGGCCGTTCGAGCCGGGCTCCGGCTCAAGCGGCGCCCGCCCGACGACCAGCGCCTTCAGGCCCGGCGCCTCGTCGAACCGGCGCGCGATCCAGTCCGCGGTTGCGGCGTCGCCCAGCACGAGGCAGCGCTCCTCGCCCGAAAGGCCCCCGGCCAGGAGCCGGGCGAGGGCGCGGGTGGCAACCATGCTCGCGAAGAGCAGCGCCCAGACCCCGACCGCCTGGTCGCGGCCGAAGTGGCCATCGACGATCAGCTCCCCACCGAGCCAAGTCAGTAGCGCGTACAGGGTTGAGACCCAGAACAGGGTGGGGACCTCGTCGAGCGTCGTCTTTCTGATCAGGTGCTCATCGCGGTCGTACAGCCCCGTCACCTTTCCGACCACGAGCACCAATGGGAGCGCGAGCAGGGCGACGGGGTTGAGGGCATCAGCTCCCAGAATCGGCACGCCGATCAGGACGGCGATCCCGGCCGACGCGACGTCCGCGAGCGCGAGCGCGCGGCGGTAGACCGCATCCCGGCGGTAGGTCGTCGGGCGCAGATCGCCCTCCGGGATCGCCGCGTTCGCCGCGTCACCGCGCCCCGCGGCGCTCCTGAAACGCCTCCGCGTGCGGAAGTACGGGAGAGATGGGAGGGATGTCAGGGGGCCGCGATGGCCCGCGGCCTCGACACGCTCGACGTCGGGCTCCAGCTGTAGTTGCGGTTTGGCCATCCTCTCCCACTCGGACAACGGCCGTGGTCCGCACTGAGGGACGCGCCTCGACCACAGATCCAACGTAATTGGCACCGGTCCTCCGCTGCCTGTGTCCGCGCGGGAGAATCGCGGCTCGCGCGACGTTGGTGTCTCTGAATGCCCGCCAGGCTGAGAGCGCAAAGGGGGGTTCTGCCGCCGCAGGGCGGTATTGGCGTGACCTGCATTGACACTCGACTCGCCCATGGGAGGCGTACATGATCTTCAGTGAGACCAAGCTCGAAGGGGCTTTCGTGATCGACCTCGATCTCAAGGAGGACAATCGCGGCTTCTTCGCCAGAGCGTTCTGCCAGCGCGAGTTCGAGGAGAACGGGCTCGAGCCGGTGATCGCGCAGGCCAACATCGCCTTCAACCGGCGCATGGGCACGATGCGAGGGATGCACTTCCAATATCCCCCCGCCGTGGAGACGAAGCTCGTCCGCTGTACGCGCGGGGCGATCCTCGACATCATCGTCGATCTCCGTCCAGAGAGCCCGACCTACCTCGATCACGTCGCGGTCGAGCTCAGCGCCGACAATCACCGCGCCCTATACGTCCCTGGGCGCTTCGCCCACGGTTACCAGGTCCTCGAGGACTCGACCGAGACGAGCTACCAGGTTGGCGAGTTCTACGCCCCGGGCCACGAGGGGGGCCTGCGCTATGACGATCCCGACCTGGGTCTCACCTGGCCGCTGCCCGTGAGCGAGATCTCGGAGAAGGACGGCGGCTGGAGCCTGCTCTCCGAGGTGGAGCCCGAAGTCAGGGCCAGGATGGCCGGCTCGGGGACGCCCATGGCGGCGGGGAGCCGGGTCCGATGATCATCGTCGACAACATGCTCCAAGCCCGTGAGCGGGAGGGTCGCCCGATCCGGGTGGGGATGATCGGCGCGGGCTTCATGGCCAAGGGACTGGCGAACACGATCGTGAACAGCGTTCCGGGGATGCGCGTCGCAGCCATCTATGGACGGCGCCTCGAGCGCGCAAGCCAGGTCTACGAATACGCCGGATTCGACGACAGCACGGTGGCGACGACGCAGGGGGGCTTCGAGGACGCCGTTCGCGCCGGACAGCCTGTGATCACAGACGACCCTCTCCTCCTCTGCCACTCCGACCAGATCGACGCGCTGGTCGACGTGACCGGGTCGGTCGAGCTCGGCGCCCAGATCGCGCTGGAGGCGTTTCGGCACGGCAAGCATGTGATTCTCATGAACGCTGAGCTCGACGCGACGATCGGACCGATCCTCCAGGTGTACGCGAGCCGTCACGACGTGGTTCTGTCCGCCTGTGACGGAGACGAGCCGGGCGTGCAGATGAACCTCTGTCGCTGGGTGCGCGGGCTCGGGCTCGTGCCGCGGGTCATCGGCAACGTAAAGGGGCTCCAGGATCCCTATCGAAACCCGGAGACGCAGAAGGACTTCGCGGAGAAGTGGGAGCAGAATCCGGCGATGGTGACCTCGTTCGCCGACGGCTCCAAGATCAGCTTCGAGCAGGCGATCGCGGCCAACGCCACGGGCTTCAAGGTGCAGGCCCGGGGGATGTCGCGCGGGGTTCCGTTCGACGGCCCACCGCTCGACCTTCCCTCGCTCTACGACCTCGAGGAGGTGCGCGCGCTCGGCGGCATCGTGGACTACACCGTGGGCCCGTCGGCGGTCAAGGTCTTCTGCCTGGCCGAGCACTCAGACCCGAAGCAGCGACACTTCCTCAGCTTGTACAAGCTGGGCGATGGTCCGCTTTATCCGTTCTGGATCCCGTATCACCTGCCCACGTTCGAGGCACCGATGTCGATCGCGCGCGTCGTCCTCCTCGGGGACGGCCTGGCGCCGCCGCTCGGAGGCCCGGTCGTGGAGGTGTGCGCGGTGGCGAAGCGCGACCTCACAGCGGGTGAGGTCCTCGACGACTACGGGATGTTCATGACCTACGGCGAGGCCGCGAACGTCGAGGAGATGAGCGCTGGGCGCTACCTGCCTCACGGCCTCGTGGCGGGGTGTCGCCTGCGCTGCGACGTCGCGCGCGACGAGGTGCTCAGCTACGACGACGTCGAGCTGCCGACCGGCCGGCTCGCCGACAGGCTTCGCGCTGAGCAGTACCGCCACTTCCGCGGAGAGACCTGGCTCGAGGAGCGCCTGCTCGTTGAGGCCTGAACCGAGTCACGGTGCGTGGGAGAACCGCGCCTCGCGCAACGTTGGTGCTTTGAGAATGCGTAGGCAGAGCGGAATCCGGCCACAAAGCGAGTTCCATCATGGGCGCAGGCTGCCCGCTCTCAACCATCTGGAGGTAGATCGGTGAAGGTCGTCATCTTCTGCGGAGGCCAGGGCCTACGGATGCGGGAGGCATCCGAAGCCGTGCCCAAGCCCATGGTTCCGGTCGGCCCCCGACCCGTCCTCTGGCACGTGATGAAGTACTACGCCCACTTCGGCTTCACCGATTTCGTGCTCTGCCTCGGCTACAAGGCCGAGGCGATCAAGCGGTTCTTCCTCTCGTACAACGAGGCGATGGCCAACGACTTCGTGCTCACCAACGGCGGCGCCGACGTCCATCTGCTGAGGACCGATATCCACAACTGGAACATCACCTTCGTCGACACGGGGCTGCGCGCGTCGATCGGCGAGCGGCTGCGCGCCGTCCGCCACCTGCTGCGCGACGACGAGCTGTTCCTCGCGAACTACGGGGACACGCTCACCGACGCCGATCTGCCGGCGATGATCGCCCGCGCCCGGGAAGAGGAGGCCACGGCGAGCTTCCTCGCAGTGCGTCCGAACTACAGCTTCCACGTGGTCTCGATGGGCCACGACGGCCGCGTCAGCGAGATGCGCGACGTGTTGGGCTCCGACATCTGGATCAACGGCGGTTACTTCATCCTGCGGCGCGAGTTCCTCGAGCAGCTGCGCCCTGGAGAGGATCTTGTAGAGGAGCCGCTGAGAAGGCTGCTTCCGGGCGGAAAGGTGCTTGCGCAGCGGCACGAGGGCTTCTGGGCCCCGATGGACACGCTGAAGGACCAGCAGTGGCTCGAGAGGCTGCATGAGGACGGCTGCGCTCCCTGGCAGGTGTGGGACCCCGACCGCGTCGCGCACCGCGAGCTCGAGTACGCGGCCTCCGGCTGATGCTGCCGCTGCTGCTCGGCCCGGCCGAGGCCAAGCCGGCGCGGGCGCTCGCGATCGGAGCCCACCCGGACGACATCGAGATCGGCTGTGCGGGGACGATCATGAAGCTGATCGAGGACTCGGCGCTCTCCGAGGTCCGCTGGGTGGTTCTGAGCGGCGAAGGGGAGCGCGCGCAGGAGGCGCGCCGAAGCGCCGAGGCGCTGCTCGAGCCGCTGCCGGGCAGCGAGGTCGTGATCTGCGATTTCCCCGACGGCTTCTTCCCGTACGAGGGCAAGAAGATCAAAGACTTCTTCGAGGGGTTGAAGGCCGATTTCTCGCCGGACGTGGTCTTCACCCACCAGCGCGCAGACCTGCACCAGGACCACCGGATCAGTTGCGAGCTGACCTGGAACACCTTCCGCAACCACCTGATCCTCGAGTATGAGGTGCCCAAGTACGACGGGGACATGAGCGCGCCCAACGCCTTCGTCCCTCTCTCCGAGCGCCTCTCCCAGCGCAAGGTCGACCACCTGCTGGATCACTTCGCCTCGCAGCGCTCCAAGCACTGGTTCCGGGAGGACCTGTTCACCAGCCTGCTGCGGCTGCGCGGCATGGAATGCAATTCGACGAGCTCCCACGCCGAGGCCTTCTTCTGCCGCAAGGCCGTGCTCGCGTGAGCTAGCCGGGATGGTTGTGTTGCGGCTTGGTCAGCTCGCGCTGACCGGCACGCGCCAGCGGAGCTCGTCATCGAGTCGGCCGGCCTCTTGGAGCTCGCGAACCCGATTGATGCGCAGGTATCGATTGCCGGTGAACTCCTCGAAGGTCAAGCCGTTGCGCGCGTACGCCTCGTACAGCTCCTCGACGCCGCGAGCCACGGTCCACCGCGGCTGAAACTGCGGCAGCACTCGAGCGATCTTCGAGCAGTCGACCTGGTAGGAGCGCTTGTCCGGTCCGCCTCCCGCTGCGAACGATGCGCGCGCACCGGGCACGATCTCCTCGACGATCTCGGCGACCTCCCGGATGCGGTAGTTCTCGCTGCTGGCTCCGACGTTGAAGGCCTGGTCGTGGACGAGCTCGCGCGGCGCCTCGAGGACTGCGAGGAACGCGCTGGCGATGTCCCCCACATGAACGAGCGGACGCCACGGGGTCCCATCGCTCTGGATCAGGACCTCGCCGGCCGTGTGCGCGTAGCCGACCAGGTTGTTGACCACCACGTCGACGCGCAGCCGCGGCGAGACGCCGTATGCCGTCGCGTTGCGCATGTAGGTCGGGCTGAACGAGTCGTCAGCGAGGCTCGAGATGTCCCGCTCGGCGAGCACCTTCGACTCCCCGTAGGGCGTCACCGGCGCAAAGCCGGCGCCCTCGTCCAGCAACTCGTCTCCGGCCTTGCCGTAGAGGCTGCAGGAGGACGAGAACAGGAAGCGTGTCACGCCGGCGTCCCGCGCCTTCTCGGCCAAGCGCGCCGAGGCCAGGTGATTGATGTCGTACGTCGTCTGCGGGTTGAGGTCCCCGACCGGGTCGTTGCAGACGGCCGCCAGATGGATCACCGCGTCGAATTCGGCCAGGTCCTTGGTTTCTAGGTCGCGGACGTCGGCTCGCCACGACTGGACCTCGGGCGCCTCGGCGCCGAAGACGCAGGCGGCGAAGAGGTCGGAATCAACCCCGACCACTTCGTGACCGGCCCCCTCGAGCACGGGGACGAGGACTGAGCCGATGTAACCGTTGTGACCGGTGACGAGCGTGCGCAAAACGAGCCTCCCTTGGGCAGTACGAGCAATGAGCAATGACCAAGGCCTCAGCCGGCCCGGGTCCCTGCCTGATCTAACGGCCGCCGATGGCTCTTTCGTGCGTTTGTGCCATCAGCATTCGGGGGCACCTCAGCCGCCGACCGGCCAGCCCTCCATGGTCCTCAGCAGCTGCCAGTCCTGCGGGAGCTCTCCGGCGAAGACCGCCGTCCACGCCTTCCCGTGGCGGACGTAGGCGGCCCACCAGATCGCGGGGGCCCGCCTCTCCACGCGGTAGGCCTTCACCCGGCGCAGGCCCTCGGCCTGTAGCTTCCGCTCGGCCCCGAGCACGAGCGAGTGGTCCGTCGCGGGCCTCTGGAGCGAAGCCGTGGCCGCCACCGCTCAACCCCGCAGGCGCTCCACGACCGAGATCACGCCCCGCCACCATCCGTCGATGCTCGGGTGGAAAGGCGTTGCACAAGTGCCCAGCTCAGGAGCCTGAGCCCGAACGGAAGACCCTGGACGATGTAGCGCTTGAACAACCGGCGCGGCTCGTGCCAGAGCCGGTGCACCCATTCCAGGCCCAGTCGCTGCAGCACAACCGGCGCGCGCCGCTGCTCGCCGGCGAGGAAGCTGAGAGAGATTCCCACTCCCACGAACCAGGTCCCGGGCAGCTCGGACCGAAGCGAGCGAATCAGGCGCTCCTGTTTCGGGAAGCCGAGCCCGACCAGGACCAGTGCCGGCCGCGCGCGCCGAAGCGCCCTCTTGATCCTCTCGAGCTCGTCGGGATCGTCCTCGAATCCCAGGGGAGGGCAATACGACCCCACTCCCCGAAGGCCGGGCCACCGAGCCTCGAGTCGCTTGGCGGCAGCAGCCGCCACCCCGGGGTTCCCGCCCAGCAGGAACACGGACAATCCAGCCCGCGCAGCGGCTCGGGGCATGCTCAGGACGAGGCCGCTTCCGGGGACCGTCTCCGGCAACGGCGTGCCAGCCAGGCGCGAGGCCCAAACGACCGGTTGGCCATCGGCGACGCGCTGAGTGGCGGCGAGGGTCAGCTCCCGGCTCTCGCGGCTGGTGGTGAATTGGCGCAGGATGTCGAGATTGGGGGTGACGACCCAGCCCCCCTCGCCCGCGCGTACCCCCTCCAGGAAGCGCCGAGTCAGCGTTCCCTCATCGAGCCTTTGAAAAGGAAGGCCCATGATCGACACGGCCTCCTCGACCTCGTCGATATTGGGATCCAGTTGCAGTTGCGGTTCGGCCATCGTCTCCCACTGGGACAACGGCCGTGGTCCGCATTGCGGGGCGCGCGTCAACCGCAGATCCGACGTAATTGGAACTGCTCCCCTGGGCGCTTCCGGATGCGCGTGTGAGCAGCGGCTCGTTCGAGATCAGATCGACACGGCCTCATCGGCCGGGGGCGACTGAACGGTGTCGGTCGCCCCGGCTTCCCTGCGCTGAAACGGCGGCGCGGATTTGCCGAGCATCACGCTGAGCGCCCTTGCCGAGGCCTCAGCCTTCGCCGAGCCCGTGGCCCCCCCGAAGCGGAGCAGCCAAGACCGCAGCAGGTGGTGGGCCATCAGCGCGGCGCGGTAGGTGGCGGCCTCCGCCCGCGTGAAGTGCTTGCGGGCGTACTGCAGGCGCGCGTATGCCATCTGCGCTTCGCGCGCCGGATCCACCCCCGCTTTGCCGGCGTGATGAACAAAGCTGATCTGCGGTTCGAAATGCGCCTCCCACCCGGCATCCTGGATGCGCTTGCAGAGATCCGTCTCCTCCGAGAACAGGAAGAACCGCTCATCGAAGCCACCGACTGCCTCGAACGCCTCTCGGCGGACTGCGAGCACGGCCCCCGTCGTCCAGTCGAAGCGCCCCTCCCGCGCATAGGCATTCGGGTCCAGAACCCGCTCGCCGCGCCTGCCGACGCCGGGCCACCTCTCGCTCGTCAAGGCCTGCGCCAGGGCCCTGGGCACCGACGGGAACCTGTGCAGGGACGGCCACAGCTCCCCGTCGCTCGTCATCTGCCGCACTGCGAGAACCCCCGTTCGAGGGCGGTCGCGCATCGACCTGACCAGCAGCTCCAGGGTCCCACCGACGAGTTCGGTGTCGGGGTTCAGGAACAGCAGAACGTCCGCATCCGAGTCGCGCGCGCCCGCGTTGTTCGCCGCGCCGAAGCCCAGGTTCTCCATCCTGAGGAGGCGGCGACCAGAGGCCTCGGGCAGGGGGAGCGGCCACGCGCCGCCGTTCTCGACGATGGTCTCCCGGTAGGAGCAGGCGTCGGCACGGTTCTGGAGGGAGGCCACGCAGGGCGGCAGCCACCGCCCGTCGCGATGGGAGACGATGATGACCTCGAGATCCATCTCCCTCGACATAACGGACGAGTGCGCGGCTTTCGTCCAGCCGGCAGATCGGGCGGCCCCGCGGCGGTGGGATGTCGCCCGCGAGCAAGAAGTCACCCCTTGCGCCCGTTGGTGGGAGCATGCAAGCAAGGAGGCCAGCGGTGGACTTCGTGAAAGGGAGCAGATCCGGTGACACTGGGCGTGAAGGCCAGTTGCGCCCGGGCGATGTCGTGGAGGTCAAGTCTGCGGCCGAGATCCTGGCCACCTTGGATGGCGAGGGCTCCGCCGACAAGATGCCGTTCATGCCCGAGATGGTCCGCCACGCCGGCCGCCGCTACACGGTCACGCGGCGCGTCGACAAGATCTGCGACACGATCGCCGCGACCGGCAGCCGCCGCATGCACGCCACCGTTTACCTGGACGATCTCCGTTGTGACGGTTCCGGTCACGGTGGCTGCCAGGCGGGGTGCAAGATCTATTGGAGGGAGGACTGGCTTCGCCGCGTGGACGCCGACTCCCCTCCCGCTGATGCGGGAAGCCAGGGCGTAGCTGAGCTGGAGCGTGTCGCGCAGGCCGGTACGAGGCCGACGCGCGAGGTCGGTGACGACCCCGAGAAATTCTGGCGTTGTCAGGCAACCGAAGCGTTCGAGGCCTCCGAGCCGCTCAAGACCTCGAACCTTGCCCAGTACTGGCGCGAGCTTCGGAACGGCAACTTCAAGCTGCTGAGATTCATCCGCCTCGCGGCTCGCGGCTTCGTGATGGAGGTCGCTGACCGTCTCGGCCTGCTCAAGCCGCTCCCTTTGCTGGGCCCGGGGGAGCCCCCTCCGGTGGAGCCCCTGGACCTCCGGGCCGGCGATTGCGTCCAAGTGCGTTCGCAGGCCGAGATCGAGGCCACGCTCGACGAGCGCGGCATGAACCGCCGCCTCTCCTTCGACCGCGAGATGCTGCCCTACTGCGGGCAGACCCTTCGCGTCAAGGACAGGGTCGACCGAATCATCGAGGACAAGACGGGCCGGATGCTCGAGATCCCGAAGGACTGCCTGATCCTCGACGGCGCAGTGTGCTCGGGTGAGCGCAGCGCCGGCCGCTGGTTCTGTCCCCGGGAGATCTATCCGTTCTGGCGGGAAGCGTGGCTGCGCCGCGTCGAGGAGTCCGAGCAAGCCCGGCAGGACGGGCCACCCTCGTCACCCCCGTCGCCGAAGCGGGCGATGCCGCGCATCAGAGAGCCGTGAGCGCCCGCTGCTCACGACCTGCTTGAACCAGAAGCGCCGCACGGCCCGCTTGCAGCGACGCAGCTGGGCCTCGCTGAGGTCGGCCGAGACGGCGAGCGCATACAGCTCGCGATAGAGGCGTTGCGGGCTCGTTCGGAGCTGCTCCCTCCTGACCGGATCGAGGCGGCGTCTGAAGGCCGCCCGATCGACTCCGGTCGGGTAGGTGCGCGTACGGTGGGCGAGCAGCTCGGCGACGTTGACGATCGGGCCCCTGAGCGCCAGCTCGGCGCAGAGAAGCCAGTCGGCTCGCTCCGACGGACGGAGCCGGTGGGACTGCGCCAGATGCGGGCGGCGGTAGAGGCCGTAGATCGGGTCGTACTTCGCGTCGCCGGCATGGAAGAACCACAGCATTCGCTCGAAGCGCCGAGCCGGATCGGACGAGTCGGGGAACTCGCCCCGGTACTGCTCACGCCGGGTCGGCCCGTCCGGGGAGTGAACCGTGAACCACGTGGTCACCCCGATCGCGCCGGGATGGTCGTCGAGTGCGCGTACACAGGTAGAGAGGCACCCCGGCTCGAGCCAATCGTCGGCACTGATCCAGCGGAACAGCGAACCACGGGAAGACTCGAACACCCGCAGCATGTTCTCGTGCAGGCCGATGTCGGCCTGATTGCCGGTCAGGGCTATGCGGCTGTCGGCGCGGGCGTAGTCCTCGAGCGTCTCGATGGTCCCGTCATCCGACGCGTTGTCGCAGATGACGAGCTCGAGATCGGTGAACTCCTGCGACAGGATCGATTCGATGCAACGTCCGACTACGTCGCGACCGTTTCGCACGGCGAGCCCGATGGAAAGCGCCGGCGGATTCTTCCTCACCGGCGCAATCTAGCCGGGAACGGCGCCGCAACAGCGGGCGGCCGTCGGCGCCGCTGACGTGCGTCCAACGGCAGAAGATCAATCGTCGGCGGCCCGTTGGTCCGATCGGTGCGCGATTCCAGCGAGGCAACCTGCAGCAGCAAGTCAGGGAATCGGCGTCAGGCGCTGCTTCTGGCCACCCTGACGCTCATGGTCCTGGCGTTGGCGTCTGCACCCGCAGCCCACGCCGCCCCGCCCGCCGACTTCCAGACCTCGTTGGTGGTCGGCGACGGTCTCAACGGACCGTCGGGTTTCGAGATCGCGCCGGACGGCCGGATCTTCATCCTTGAACGCAGCGGCAAGATCAAGATCGTCAAGAACGGGGCGCTGCTGCCGACCCCGTTCGCCGATCTGCCCTCCGAGGACACCGGCGATCGCGGCCTGATCGGGATCGCATTCGACCCCGACTTCGGCGTTTCCAACCACTACGTCTACTTCTATTACACGGGGCACGACCTGCTGAACCACCTGGTCCGGTTCAATGCGTCCGAAGACGTCGGCACCGACGGGCCGCTCGAGCTGTTCAGGACCTCTTCGCCGTCCCAGCTCCTGCACGTGGGCGGGAGCATCCGCTTCGGCCCTGACGGCAAGCTCTACTTCGCGGTCGGCGACAACGGCTACGGGCCGAACGCGCAGGACCTCAGCAACCCGCACGGGAAGATCCTGCGGATCAACAAGGACGGTTCGATACCGGCCGACAATCCGTTCGCCGGCCAGCCCGGCAAGCTCGGGGCGATCTGGGCGTACGGATTCCGGAACCCATGGCGATTCCAGTTCGACAGCGCCACCGGCAGGCTCTACGGCGGCGACGTCGGCGACTTCAGCTGGGAGGAGATCAACCGCATAGCCATGGGCGGCAACTATGGCTGGCCCCTGAACGAGGGCATGTGCACGGCGAGCTGCGCCGGGTTCGTCGACCCGCTCTACGCCTATCCCCATGCTGGGGACAGCTCCGCGATCACCGCCGGGCCGGTGTACCGGAGCGGGATGTTCCCGTCCCAGTATCAGGGCGACTTCTTCTTCGGCGACTATGCCAAGGGCTTCATCAGGAACGCGGACCTCGACTCGAATGGCGACGTCACCGCCGTCCACGAGTTCGACGAACAGGCCGGCAGCGTCGTTGACCTCAAGGTCGCGCCCGACGGCTCTCTCTACTACATCACCTACTACCCCGGTGCGCTCTATCGCGTCAGCTACAACACCGCCTCCCATCTGCCGGTGGCCAGCTCCTCGGCCGACGTCACCAAGGGCGTCGAGCCGCTCACCGTGCACTTCTCCAGCGCCGGTAGCCAGGATCCCGACGGCGATCCGCTCAGCTTCCAGTGGGACTTCGGCGACGGGACCTCCAGCACCGATGCGAACCCGGCCAAGACCTACGCCGAGAAGGGCATCTACACCGCGCGCCTGACGGTGTCGGCGGGCGGGGACCAGATCCAGGCGCAGCCGATCGTGATCCAAGTCGGGCTCGCGCCCGAGCTGACCGTCTCCACGCCCACCGAGGGTCAGCTCTACCGGGCCGGCGACACGATCACCTACAACGCATTCGCCCGCGATGCGGCCGGCTTCGACCTCGACGACGGCGACATCAAGACCGTGGTCAGGCTGCACCACGGCACCCACTTCCATCCCTTCGCGGGGCCGCTGACGGGGCGGGCCGGTTCGTTCACGATCCCGACGGCGGGGGAGGCGTCGGCGGACACGTCATTCGAGGTCACGGTGACCGCGACCGACGCAAACGGCCTGTCCACGAGCAAGGTCGTGAACGTCTTCCCGCGGAAGACGCTGGTCAACCTGGCCACCTCGCCGGCCGGCCTGGGGCTGATCGTGGATGGCGTGCCGGTGAGCACGCCGCGCACCTTCACAGGGGTCGAGGGGTTCGAACGCGAGCTGCATGCGCCGAACAGCGCCGTCGCCTTGGATGGCACACCCCTTCAGTTCGCCGGCTGGTCGGATGGCAAGAGCATCAGGCACGTCATCGCGACGCCTGAAGACGACAGCACCTACACCGCGACCTACCTGCCGTCGCAGCCGTTCGCCGCCAGCTACTACGACAACACGACGTTCTCGGGATCCCCGGTTCTGACCAGACAGGATCAGAACATCAACTTCGCCTGGGGCGGAGGCTCGCCCGACACGGCGGTCCCGGCGGACGGATTCGCGGTTCGCTGGAGCAAAGCGCAGCACTTCGGCGCCGGGCGGTACGAGTTCACGGCCTTCGCTGACGACGGCGTCCGCCTCTACATCGATGGCAAGCGGGTGATCGATCAGTGGCAGGGCCCCTCGAACACCGAGTTCAGCCACGTCGCCGAGCTCGGCGAAGGCATCCACCGGATCAAGATGGAGTACGTCGAGTACAGCGGCGATGCCACCGCCGCCCTCAGCTGGGACAGCGCGTCCGACCAGCCGTCCGACACCTACCGGGCGGAGTACTGGAACGTCCCGGGTCTCCCGCTCGTCCCCAGCTCGGACCCGGACCTGGCGCGCGATGAGGCGGCGATCGAGCACGACTGGGGCGAGGGCTCACCGGGCGCAGTCATCTCCGCCAACCGGTTCGTGGCCCGCTGGACGCGCACGATCAGCGTCGCTCCCGGCGACTACGAGTTCGCGGCCACCGCTGACGACGGGGTGCGGTTGTACGTCGACGGGGTCCGCGTGATCGACAAGTGGATCGACCAGAGTCCGACCACCTACCGCACCACCCTGCCGTTGGACGGCAGCCAGCACGAGATCGTGATGGAGTACTACGAGAACGGCGGCGGTGCCGTAGCCCGCCTGGACTATGAGCGGGTCGGTGATCCGCCCGCCGAGACGGCCTACCACGCGGAGTACTGGAACACGCCGGGCGCCACCGGTCCGCCCAGCATCCCGGCCGGTCCAGCCGACCTCGTCCGCGACGATGAGACGCTCGACTTCGACTGGGGCGGCGGCTCTCCGGGGAGCGGAATCGATGCGGATCGGTTCGTGGCGCGGTGGACGAAGACCGTGACCCTCTCCGCCGGCGTCTACCGGTTCAGTGGCGTCCGCGACGACGGCATCCGGGTCTACGTCGACGACGTGCCGGTGGTTGACAAGTGGGCTTTCGGCCACGAGCCGTACAGCGTCGACAAGGTGGTCACGAGCGGTCCCCACGAGCTGCGCGTGGAGTACTTCGAGGGCGCGGTCGACGCGCAAGCCGAGTTCTCGTACGAACGAATCGGCCCCGTGGTGCCGACTGGCATCCCCTACGCCGCCGAGTACTTCGCGAACCGGGACCTGGCCGGCTCACCCGCCCTCATCCGCACCGATGACGCGATCGACTTCGACTGGGGCGGCGGCTCTCCGAGCAGCGGGGTGCCCGCGGACAACTTCTCGGCCCGGTGGACCCAGGCCCTCGACGTCGACGCAGCGAGCTCCTACGAGTTCACGGTCACCGGAGACGACGGCGTCCGCCTGTACTTGGACGGCCACAAGGTGCTGGACAAGTGGATCCCACAGTCCCGGACCACGTATACGGTCACCCGCCACCTGTCCCAGGGGACGCACGAGATCGTGCTCGAGTACTTCGAGGCGAGCGGTGATGCAGTCGCGCAGCTCGGCTACGAGACGACCTCGGACCCCGCTCCGCCGCCAGCGCCGGGGACCGACCCCTTCTCCGCCGAGTACTTCGCGGGCCGCGACCTGGCCGGCTCGCCCGTACTCACCCGGACCGACAGCGCGATCGACTTCGACTGGGGGGGTGGCTCCCCCGGTGCCTGGGTGCCCGCGGACAGCTTCTCGGCCCGGTGGAGCCAGACGATCGACGTCGACGCAGCGAGCTCCTACGAGTTCACGGTCACCGGAGACGACGGCGTCCGCCTGTTCGTGGACGGCCAGAAGGTGCTGGACAAGTGGATCCCGCAGTCCCGGACCACGTATACGGTCACCCGCCACCTGTCCCAGGGGCCGCACGAGATCGTGCTCGAGTACTTCGAGGCGAGCGGGGACGCAGTCGCGCAGCTTCGCTACCAGCCGACCGAGGAGCCGCCGCCACCGCCGCCGGAGCCGTTCGCCGCCGAGTACTTCCCCAACCGGGACCTGGCCGGATCACCCGCCCTCACCCGCACCGATGACGCGATCGACTTCGACTGGGGCGGCGGCTCACCCGGCACCTGGGTGCCTGCGGACACCTTCTCGGCTCGCTGGACGAGGACGAAGGACTACGCGGCGGGCACCTACCGGTTCGCCGTGACGGGCGATGACGGCATCCGGGTGCTGGTGGACGGCACGAAGGTCATCGACGGCTGGCTCTATCAGTCCCCGACGGCGTACTCCGCCGATGTCCCCTTGTCCGGGGGGCAGCACACCGTTGTCGTCGAGTACTTCGAGCACACCGGCGGAGCCGTGGCCAGGTTCAGCGAACTGAGGCTCGACGACCCGTCCTAGCCAGAAGATTTGCCGCCGACTACCCGTTCATCCGTCGAGGCCATTTTGTGGAAGCAACCATCAATGCTCGAGAGCCCGGGGCTTCGCCGCGGCCCCGTTCGCGGGGCTGGCCTGTGATCCGGCAGCCGCCGCTTGGCTCGGTGGTGATCCCCGCGCACAATGAGGCGCCGGTGATCCGGCGCTGCCTGGAGGCGCTGTGCGCGGGCTTCGCGCCGGGCGAGCTCGACGTGGTGGTCGTCTGCAACGGCTGCACGGATCAGACCGCGGAGCTGGCACGCTCGTGCGGTTACCAGGTCCGCGTGGTGGAGCTGGCGTCCGCATCGAAGCCCGCGGCCCTGCGGATCGGAGACGCTGCGGCACTGGCGTTCCCGCGGCTTTACCTGGACGCCGACGTGATCCTGCCCGGAGCGGCCGCGCGTTCGGTGCTCGTGCGGCTTCTCACCGGCGCGCTCGCCGCCCGACCGCCGATCAGGTACGACAGCGAGGCCTCGTCAGCGCCGGTGCGCAGCTACTACCGCGCCCGCTCGCGCGTGCCGGCGGTGCTCGGGTCGCTCTGGGGCGCCGGCGTCTACGGGCTGTCGGCGGCCGGCCGGCGACGGTTCGCGACGTTCCCGGACATCGTCGCCGACGACCTCTGGGTGGACCGCCATTTCGGCTCCGGCGAGGTGGAGATCGTCGAATGCCCGCCGGTCGTGGTCACGGCGCCGCGACGCAGCCGCGATCTGGTCAGGGTCCTGCGCCGCACGTACTTCGGCAAGGGCGAAGCGGCGTCGTCACCGGATTCGGCCAGCCGGTCGCCCGAGACCGCGGCCTTCGCCCTGCGCGACCTCGGCCGACTCGCAGCGCTGGGCCCCGCGGCCGCGCTCGACGTGGCGACGTATGCAGCTTTCGCCGTCGGCGGCCGGCTCGCGGTCTCGGTCGGCTCGCCCGCCGGCGACGGGTGGGGGCGGGATGACAGCTCGAGGACGGGCTGAGATGGCCGGACCCGGCACCGAGGCCGCTACCGCCGCCCCGGATCGTGTCTCATCCCGAGCGCAGGCCGTGCTGATGCTGCAGGTGTTCGCGATCGCCGTGATGGTGATCCCCTCGGACACGGTGATCAGGGCGATCGGCGGTGGCGGCTACCCCGCCGCCCTGGTCGGCATGTTCATGTTCGCCGCCCTCGTGGCCGCCTGCCTGCTCGGCCTCCACCACCCGCTGCGCCGCCGTCACCCGATTAGAGGCGTCCTCTTCCTGCTCTGGCTGACCGTCCTGGCCTCATACGTCCTGATGGACCGGGCCGAGCTGTCAGTGGCCCAGGTCGCGGCTGCCGACCGCATGCTGATGCAGCTCGCCGTGATCACCGGCGTGGCGCTGGTCGCCGCCGAGTGCCTCGGATCGCTGGGCGACCTGCGGCGGGTGCTGAGGGCGCTGTGCTGGGGTGGCGCGTTCTGCGGGCTGGTCGCCGCGCTGCAGTACTGGATCAGCCTGGACGTGGCGCCGCAACTGCGTGAGCTGCCGGGGTTCTCCCTCAACTTTGACAACCCCGGCATCGTCGACAGGGGGGCCCTGAACCGGGTCACCGGCACGGCGATCAACCCGATCGAGCTCGGGGTGGTGGCCGGGATGCTGCTGCCGCTCTCGATCGCGCTCGCGATCGGCGACACCGACAGGAGCGCGCTGAAGCGGTGGGCGCCGACGGGACTGATCGCGCTCGGAATCCCGACCTCGGTGTCCCGGTCGGCGGTCCTCTCGGTCGCGCTGGCCCTGGGGCTGTTCATTGCATTGATGCCGGCGCCGCAGCGGCTGGTGGCGCTGTGTATCGCGCCCTTCGCCCTGGTGGCGACCTTCATGTCGGCACCGGGCCTGATCGGCACCCTCACGTCGTTCTTCGGAGCCGGTGCCTCCGACCCGTCGGTGGCCACGCGGTTGATCGACTACCCGCGCGTCGAGCGGCTCATCTACGAGGCGCCGTGGCTGGGTCACGGTGGAGGCACCTACTTGCCCGACAACGTCTTCGACATCCTCGACAACCAGTACCTGAAGACGGGGATCGAGCTCGGCCTGATCGGGATCTTCGTGCTGGCCGCCTACTTCGCCGTGCCAGTCGTCGTCGCTCTGCTTGCCCGGGCGCGCAGCAGCGACCCGGGGCTCCGCATGCTCTGCGCCGCCCTGGCCGGCGCCGCCCTGGCAGGAGCGGTCTGCTCGCTGACGTTCGACTCTCTTTCGTTCCCGGCATTCGCCAACGTCCACGCGCTCGTGATCGGCCTGATCGGCGCCGGGTGGCGCCTCGCCGCCGGCGCCCGGGCGCCGGCCGGCGCCGCCGTCCGCTCCGAGCCGCTCCCGAGTACCCGGGCCCCGCTGCCCGCGGGGGGCTGACCGTGGACCTGCTGGCGATTACGCGGAAGATCTGGCGCCATCGGATCGCCACCCTGCCGGTGATCGTCCTCACTCTCCTTGGCGCGATTTACGTGGTCGCGATCAAGAGCCCGGAGTACTGGGCGTCCTCCAGCTACGTCCTGATCAATCCCCCGCCCCCTCCGACGGCGGAGGAGATCGCCGCCAATCCGGCCCTGGGACGGATCGACCCGGACAACCCCTACACCCGCTTCACGGACCAGTCGGTGGTGGTCGACCTGCTGGCGAGCAAGCTGAGCAACGAGTCGGCGCGTGACGCACTGGAGGCGCAGGGCGCGGATCGCCGCTACACCGTGGCGCCGAGCTCCGAGCTCGGCTTCTCGAGCGTGATCATCGAGATCAGCGGCGTCGGCTCCACTCCGGAGGGCGCGGTGCGGACCGCCGAGCTGGTCGGCGCCGCGCTCACGGCCGAGCTCGACGGCCTGCAGGCGTCCAAGGGGGTGGAAGGCCGGTACAGAATCGAAACGCAACGTGTGGTGGCTCCCGAGAACGCGGAGCAGCGCGTGTCAGGCAAGCTGCGGGCGCTCGTCGGCGTGTTCGCGATGGGCGCGATCCTGCTGTTCGTGGTGATCTCGGCGGCCGAGGCGCTGACCACCCTGCGAACGGAGCGGACGAAGGAGGGGGTACCCGGGCAAGGGGGCAACGAGGACGCGAGCGATGGCGCGGCCACGAACGCCCCGCCGCCGCACGCCGGGTCGCAGAACGGGCAGACCAAGAAGGGCAAATCGGCAGGTCGTGGGCGGAAGCGCCGCCGTGGCAGATTGGCCGGTCAAGCCGGGAACGGACAGGCCAAGCAAGGTGGAACGGCCCGGAACGGGCAGGCCAAGCAAGGCGGAACGGCCCGGAACGGGCAGGCCAAGCAAGGCGGAACGGCAGGGCCTGAGCGGCAGAGCGGCGCCCGCGGAGCGGGCACCAAGACGTGAGCCGTGGCCAATCAAGAGCCGGGGTGCTCAGCGCCCTGCTGCCGCTCAAGGTCAGCGGCCGGCATTACGGCGAGAACCTGGAGCGTCTCGACCTGCTGTTCAGCTCCCTCGTGCACCACGGCGCGCCGGGGTTGCTGGATGAGTTGGTTGTGGTGGCGCGAGCCGACGAGTTGGACCTGATCGGGCGCCACCTCGCGAACTGGCCCGAGCTGCCGCTCCGGATCCTCGTCGAGGACGAGCACTTCCCGGCGTTTCGCCGCTTCAACCGGCCCTGGCAGATCCGTCCCTGGCAGCGCCAGCAGATCATCAAGCTGAACGCCCCCGCCCTCACGACCTCGCAGTTCGTGCTCACGCTCGACCCGGATGTGGTCGCGGTCAAGCCGGTCGCTCGCGATCTCCTGCTGCCGCGCGGCCGGGCGCTCCTCGAGCCCGAAGCGCGCAGCGTGCATCCCCGCTGGTGGCGCGACTCGGCCGAGCTGCTCGACGTGGACCCCGGGATGGAGCGACCAGGGATGAATGTGACCCCGGCGCTGCTCTCAACTGCCCTTCTCGGCGAGCTCCAGCGGCGGTTGGAAGCTGTCGGAGGCCGTCCCTGGATGGAGATCCTGCTGACGAGCTACTGCGACTGGACGGAGTACACGCTCTACCTGTTGGCTGCCGAGCGGGCCGCTGAGGTCGAGGGACATCACATGTGGGCCGATGACCCGGAGGCGCCCGCCCATCTCCATGCTGACCCGGCCATCAGCATCTGGGAGGCAGCCACGGCATCGCCGGCCAACGTCGAGCGCCTGTTCGCCTCCGATGCCGCCGGTCTTTTCGCTGTGATCCAGAGCAGCGCCGGCCTCGAGGCGAGCCAGGTCACGGCCGTGGCTTCGAACCACTTCCCTGTGCGCAGCGTCCAGACCGAGCCCTCGCCGGCGCCAGGGGCGCCCTCCAGGCTGGGGGAGCGCGTCGGCGTCGGGTCGCGGCTTCTGGCGCACCAGGTCCATCGGCTTCGGCGGCGCCTCCACGGACGTCACCGCCGCTCCGCTCTGCCGGCGGAAGCGCGTTCGTCACGGTTCTGAGCCCTTACCAGTGTGGGAGCACGCCTGAGGCGGCGCGCAGCGAGTCCGCGCGATCGGGCAGATCGAGATGGCGGACCTTTGCCTTGCGAGGGCCGCACTTGGGCCCCACTTTGATGCGATAGATGTGAATCGCGTTCCCGTCGGCGAAGTGGTCGCTGAAGGATCCCTTGCGGACCCGCACCGTGCGGCTCTCGCCCACGACCTCAGCCTTGGCCTTGCCGACGCATTTCAGCGAGAACCGTCCCGCCGCGGACGATCCCGCCGAGCCGGCGAACACGTACAGGTGCCCCTTCGACTTACGGCATTTCTTCTGCTTGGGGTTGCACCCCTTCTTGGCGCTCGTCTTTGCGCCGCCTTTCTTCCCCTTCTTGCCGCCCTTCTTCTTCCCCTTCTTCTGCTTCTTCCCCTTCTTCTGCTTCTTCTGCTTCGTCTTCTCCACCCATTTCACCATCGCGGTCGTCCCAGCCCCCTGCGACCAACCGGAGTGAACCGTCGGGGCGTTGAGCACCGGAGCCAGGTCGTGGATCTGCCTGTTGGTGGCCTTCACCATGGACCGGATCGGCGCGTAGGGGGACCCGGCATCCAAGCCATCGCGCAGGATGTGCTGCGTCTGGTCGGGACCTCCGAACGAGTGGTTGAAGTAGAGGATGCCCCGCGCCCCGGCGATCAGGCTCTGCCACACGGCCGCGCGGACCTGTGGAGGCGTGATCGTCGGATAATGCGCTTCGTTGAACGGGTGGCCGAGCTCGACGAACGCCCAAACCGGCTTCGAGCCCGCGGGTTTGACCAGCCCGCGCACCCGTCTGACGGTGGCGCCGTAGTTGGCCGCCCGGTGGCATTCCGCCGGGCTCAGGTCGGCGCCGCCCGCCACGAGCTGGCCGCCCTCCGTCCCCGCGCAGATGTTCTCGTCAGTGAACCAGTACGTGTCGGCGGAGACGACGTCCGTGAACTCGTTGACGTACCGTGCCGCCTCCGCATCCGTCAGCCAGAAGGCGACCCCCTTGCCGTAGTTGTTGTAGCGGAGGCGGCGGTCGGCGGGCAGTGACGCCAGGATCTCGCTCAGCTCGCCATAGCCGGCCTCGGGGCTGCCCATCATGTCGATCTCGTCCGCGAGCTCCCAGCCTGCCATGGCGTCGGCCCCCGGCCCGGTCTCCCTGTTGAGCCATTGGCTCTGCTGCGCGATCAGCTTCATCTTGTTGGAGGAGATCAGTGGCAGGCTGCTGTCCTCCGTCGCGACGACGTAGAGATTGAGCCCGGCGCCCCTGTCCTTGTCGACGTCGGCCTGGGACGTCACGCTCTCGAACCAGACGCCGACCGGGAAGTACGACTTGTGAGTCGGCAGCCCGTGCGAGAACCTCGAGTAGTAGTCCAGCCCTCCATCCACCGGGGTGACCGTCATGGCGTGCGCCGGGCTCGGGCTCGAGGCCTGGACCGCCGCCGCCGACGCAGCGAGCGCCAGGAACAGGGTGACGCGCGCTGCCGAAGAAAATGCGAAACCTCGAGTTGACACTGTTCCCCTCACGAAGTTGGCCCGGGCGCCCGCTTCACTGCTCGGGCACGCGCTTAACCCTTGCCAGCAGACTTCCCCAGTCCGTCAGCACGGGAGGGATCCTCCTCTGAGCCCTGGCGACCATGCTGCGGCCGATGCCGGCCGCCCGGCGAACGATATCGGGCGCGAGCGCCCAGAGCGCGATTGCGTACACGAGCAACGCCAACCCGATCGTCAGCACGGCTCGCTCCTCCACGCCCGCCCCCAGCGCCGAAAGCGCCTGGAGTCCCACGAGGCAGACGGTCGCCATCACCAGCGTCGCGGCCGCGACGCCGTACAGACGAGCCGCCACGGAGCTCAGCGGGACCCTGAGCTCCGAGAGGACGATGATCATCACCGGGAGTTCCACCGCGATCAGCTGGCTGAGAACGAACCCGACTGCCACCCCCTCGATGCCCCATTGGGAGCCGATGACCACCCCCAGCGGTGTCGTGCATAGAGCCGCGATCTGCGTCCACAGCGTGACCTGGGGCCTTCCCACCGCGTCCAACAGCACGGAGCCCCAAGCCTGAAGACAGCGGATGATCACGTAGATGCTGAGGATCTGGATGATCCCCACCGAGACCCCCCACTGGGAGCCGAAGACGGCGGGGATCAGGTCCGGGGCGAGGATGGCGAGGCCCGTCAGCAACGGCAGGACGACGGCCGCCAGATAGCGAACGCTCTCCAGCCAGAGGGCGGCCATACGGTCGCGCTCTCCTCGCAGGCGGGAGAACGCCGAGAAGAGCACCTCCGCGATCGGGATCGCGATCACCGTGAGGGGCAGGATGACCGTGCTCATCGCGAACGTCCAGGCCCCGAGTTCGGGGACGCCTACGAGCTTCCCGATCAGCAGGGTGAGGAGAAGCAGCTCGGCCAGCCTCGCCCAGCGGCCCCCAGCGACCCGGATCGCGAATGAGGCCAGGCGACGGAATGCCGCCCGTGAGAACTCGAGGGTCGGACGCCAGGTGGTGCGCCAGCAGAGCGCGGCCGCGAACGTGGCCAAGAGGACGACCTGCTGCAGCACCAGCGCCCACGAGCCCGCACCGCCTGCGGCTGCGAACACCGCCACGACGCTCGCCAAGCCGATGGCGAACCAGTAGCGAAGCTCGATGCTTCGAAACCTCATCTCCCGCATGAAGACCGCCTGGCTGGTCGATCCGATCGAGCAGAGGGCGAAGCTGAGGCCGCCGACGGCGACCATCGTTCCCACCTGGGGGTCGCCGAGGAACCGCCCGACCGGGGCCGCCGACGCGGCAAAGAGCGCTGAAAGGCCGATCCCGAAAGCGATCGCCGCCCAGAATGTCGTCGATCGCATCCGTTGTGACGCCTTATCCACCTGCACCAAGGCCGATCCCAGGCCCATGTCCGCCACTGTCGGGGCGAAGGTCGCGAGCGCGATTGCGATGGCGGCGGCGCCGTAATCGGCGGGGGTGAGGAGGCGGGCGAGAATGGCGACGGTCGCCAGGCGAATGCCCTGGACGAGGACCTGGCCCCCAAGCTTCCAGCCGACCCCGACGCCCACCAGTCGTTCCGCCTGGTCGGTATCGACGTCCTGATTCGACGGCGCTTCTGAGGTCGCCGTATCGGTGCGCACCATGCTCTGTATGAACGGGGCCGGGGCGCACGGTCTTCTGCCTCAGGCGCCTGGCGTTCCTCGCGATCTACGCCTCGGACTCGCCTCAGCCACGCTCTTTCATCAGGGCGATCGCCTCCGAACGATCCCGCACCCCGAGCTTGCGCACAGCTTCGGCGCTGTGGCGGCGTACGGTGACCGGGGAGAGCTTGAGGCGCTGGGCGATGCTGGGCCCGCTGAGCCCATCGCACATCAGTTCCAGGATCTCCCACTCGCGACTGGTCAGCTCGGCACGGCCGTGCCTGCCCGCGATCACGCGGTGACGGCCCAGCGTCTGCAGGTCCCGGACCAGCTCAGCCACCAGGAAGCGGGGGATCGCCGCCTCGCCCGCGAGCTCGCCGCGAAGCGCGTGCCCGATCCGGTTCGGGTCCATGCTCTTGAGGAGATAGCCGGAAGCGCCCGCCCGGATCGCGTCCAGCAGGTCGCGGTTATCCGGGGACGCCGTCAGCACCACCACCAACGCCTCCGGGACCCGCTGGGAGACCTCGCGCACGACCCGGAGCCCGCCCCCGGGGATGTTGAGGTCCACCAGGCAGAGTTGGGGGCGCTCTCGCACGCACACCTCGATCGCGGTCTCGGCGTCCCCTGCTTCCGCCGTCACCTGGAAGCCGGCCTCCACGAGCAGTCCGCGCAACATCGTTCGCGTCACCGGCTCGTCTTCGACCAGCACGAGGGTGGGCGCGCGTTCAGCCATGCTGACCCCTGCAGGCGCCCGGCCCGGCCCCCAGCCCAAGCCTCAAATCCATTGCCGGATCTTCTCCGCCTGCGGCTGCAAAGTCAACTCCCCGGGACGCCCGCCAGGCGTCCCCGGCAGCCGGTATGCGCACCCGCGCGACTCGCCTATCCTCTTCACCCGCGCCTCACGGGCGCCGATCGCGCCAACGAGACCGAGAAGGAGCCATGGCCGTAGCCAACGCCAGCAGCGAGAGCCAGACCGGCAACCCGGATGGCCTGACCGACGACCAGACGGCGATCGTCGAGATGGTCCACCAGTTCGTGGACGAGCAGATCCTCCCCAACGCCGAGGAGTACGACCACGAGGACAAGTTCCCCGAGCCGATCGTCGAGCAGATGAAGGAGCTCGGCCTGTTCGGGGTCACGATCCCGGAGGAGTACGGCGGCATGGGCCTCGACCTGGCCACCTACGCGCTGATCGTCGAGGAGCTCTCGCGCGGCTGGATCTCGATCTCGGGCGTCGTCAACACCCACTTCATCGGCTCCTACCTGCTGATGAAGTTCGGCACCGACGAGCAGAAGGACTACTTCCTGCCGAAGATGGCGACCGGCGAGATCCGCGCCGCCTTCTCGCTCTCCGAGCCCGAGGTCGGCTCCGACGTGCAGGGGATCAAGTCGACCGCGAAGCAGGACGGCGACGACTGGGTCCTCGACGGGCAGAAGATGTGGGTGACCAACGGCCTCGGCTCGGGCGTGGTCTTCGTGCTGATGAAGACCGACCCCAAGGCCGACCCGCCCCACAAGGGCATGACCTGCTTCATCACCGAGAAGAAGCCGTGGGCCGACAAGAACGAGGGCAAGTTCGAGGGCCTCGAGATCCCGCCCAAGATCAAGAAGATGGGCTACAAGGGCGTCGAGTCCACGGAGCTCATCTACAGCGGCTATCGCTGCCCCTCCGACCGCGTCCTCGGCGGCCCCGACGGTGTCGGGAAGGGCTTCGCGCAGATGATGGACGCGCTCGAGGTCGGCCGCGTCAACGTCGCCGCCCGCGGGGTCGGCATCGCCCAGCGCGCGCTGGAGCTGGCGCTGCGCTACTCGCAGGAGCGCAAGACGTTCGGCAAGCCGATCGCCCAGCACCAGGCGATCCAGTTCAAGCTCGCCGACATGGCCACCAAGATCGAGGCCGCGCGGCTCGTCACCCGCAAGGCCGCGCGCATGAAGGACGCCGGCGAGCGCTCCGACCTCGAGGCCGGGATGGCGAAGCTGCTCGCCTCCGAGACCGGCAAGGAGTGCGTCGAGGAGTCGTTCCGCATCCACGGCGGCTACGGCTACTCGAAGGAGTACGAGATCGAGCGCCTCTACCGCGACGCGCCGCTGCTGCTGATCGGCGAGGGCACCTCCGAGATCCAGCGCATGGTGATCGGCAAGAAGCTGCTGCAGCGCTACAAGATCTGAGTTGGGCGCCGCCGCGCAGCGGGTCGCCCTCGTCACCGGCGCCAACCGCGGGATTGGGGCGGAGATCGCGCGGCAGCTCGCGGCCGACCACGGCCTCCGCGTGCTGGCGGGCGCACGCGACCCCGGCGACATCGCCCCGCAGGAGGGCGTGGTGCCCGTGAAGCTCGACGTCGCCGACGACGCGAGCGTCGGCGCGCGCTGCGCGAGCGGGTGGACGCCGACCCGGGCCGCCTCGACGTGCTGGTCAACAACGCCGGGGTGGGGGCCAGCTACAGCGACACGGCCGCCGAGATCCCCCTCGACGAAGTGCGCGACACGCTCGACGTCAACCTCTTCGGCCCCTGGCGCCTGGTCCAGGCGCTGCTGCCGCTGCTGCGCCGCAGCGACGACGCCCGCATCGTCAACGTCTCCAGCGGCGCCGGCCAGCTCACGATATGAACGGCGGCTACCCGGGCTACAGGGTCTCGAAGGTCGGCCTCAACGCGCTCACCCGGATCCTGGCGAACGAGGAGCCCGAGGTCCGCACCAACTCGCTTTGCCCCGGCTGGGTCCGCACCGACATGGGCGGGCCCGGCGCCTCACGCTCGGTCGCGGAGGGCGCCGACACCGCCGTCTGGCTCGCCACCGACGCCGGCGTGGGCAGCGGCGGCTTCTACCGGGACCGGAAGCCGATCCCCTGGTAGCGCCCGGACTTCGCGACTCGCCCGCCGGCGCGAAGCGCAATGATGGACCGGTGGCATCCACCCAGGACCTGATCCGGACGGCGATCGAGCGCTTCCAGGCGGAGGTGCCCGCGCTGGCGAAGCTGAAGCTCGTGTTCGAGCTGGAGCTGCGCGGCCGCGGCGACGTGCAGATGTTCCGGGTCGAGGTGCCCGGGCCGGAGATCTCGAAGGGCTCGACCGAGGACGCCCGGGTGACGGTCGACGATGCCGCGCTCGCACTTCAACGAGCTGGCCACGGAGGGCAAGGTCAGGCAATACCGCGAGGCCTACGAGACCGGGCACATCAAGGTCAGCGGCGACCCGGGGATCCAGAAGCTGATCGCGCAGGTGATCGCGCGCCACGAGGAGCGCGCGCGGATCCGCAAGGTGCATTGACGCTGGCGGCGGCCACCGGCCGCGGCGCACCGTCCCCATCATCTAGATTGCCCCGCCGGGCAGGAGGGGCATTCCCCGATTCAGACAAGGAGACTTACGCAGAGATGAGCGACGAGAAGCACGAGCTGATCACCGACCAGGCCGAGCGCGAGGCCTCGGGGGCGCACGCCTACGGGCGCTACCTCGAGGAGTTCGAGGTCGGCGCGGTCTACAAGCACTGGCCGGCGAAGACGGTCACCGAGTCCGACGACCACCTCTTCTGCCTGATCACGATGAACCACCACCCGCTGCACCTCAACGACGTCTACGCGTCGCAGAGCCAGCAGGGCCAGAACGTGGTGGTCGGGCCGCTGGTCTACTCGCTCGCGCTCGGGATGTCGGTGAGCGACGTCTCGGGCAAGGCGATCGCCAACCTCGCGACGGAGGAGCTCAGCCATCCGGCTCCGGTCTTCCACGGAGACACGCTCTTCTGCGAGTCCGAGGTGCTGGAGGTCCGGCCCTCGCAGTCGAAGCTCGACCGAGGCGTGGTTAAGGTGCATACACGAGTCTTCAAGCAGGACGGCACGCTCGTCGCCGAGTTCAAGCGCGCCGTGCTCGTCCCGCGCAAGAACCCCGGAGAGGAGAGCTGATGGTCAACTTCAAGCGACTCGCCGACAAGGCGAAGCAGCAGGTCGAGAAGCGCGGCGGCACGGAAAACCTCAAGCGCGACGCCGACGAGCTCAAGTCGGTCGCGAAGAGCAAGGGCAGCCTCAAGGACAAGGCCAAGGCGGCCGGCGAGGCCCTGAAGGACCCGGGCGCCCGGGGCAGCGCCGACGATCCCGGCAGAGCCGACGAACCCAAGCGGTAGGTGCTGCGCGCCGCCCTCGCCCCGGCGATCGCCACGGGACTCTTCCTCGCGGCCGCGAGCCCCGCGGGGGCGGCGACATTCACCGTCGATGTCGCGGCCGACGAGCAGGCAGTCGCGCCCATCGACGGCGCGGCCTGCGACTCGCTGGCCGGCGCGGGCACGCGCTGCTCGCTGCGCGCGGCGATCCAGGAGGCCAACGGGAGTCCGGTCACGGACACGATCATCGTGCCGCGGCTCGGGTCCGACTATGAGCTGACGGTGGCGGGGGCGGGGGAGGACCTCGCCGCGAGCGGTGACCTCGACGTCACCGCGGGCGTGGAGATCCAGGGCGCCGGGCGCCCGGTGATCGACGCCGGGGGGCTTGACCGCGTCCTGCACACCGGGCCCGGCCCCGGGGCGCCGGTGGTCTCGGTCTCCGGGCTGGAGCTGCGCGGCGGCGGCTCGGTGGCGCGCGGCGCCGGGATCCTCGCCGCGGATGGCGCCCTGGCGCTGGACCGCGTCACCGTTTCCGCCAACGTGGCGTCGAGCGGTTCGGGCGACGCCGAAGGCGGCGGGATCTGGCTGGCCTCGGGCGCGCACTCGATCATGGCGTCCACGGTCTCCGGCAACTCGGCGCAGGCGGAGGGGATGGCCCGGGCCGGTGGCCTCGGGCTCGCGGGCGGCTCTGCGGGCCTGGTCAACTCGACGCTCAGCGGCAACCTGGCGGAGTCGGCGGCGGGGGCGGCGCTCGGCGGAGGCGCCTGGAGCGCGGGCTCCCTCTCGCTCGCCCACGCGACGGTCCACGGCAACTCGGCGGCCGGCGCCCTCGGCGCGGAGGGCGGCAACCTCCAGGGGACGGGCGGTGGCGTCTTCCTGCGGGCGACGATCATCTCCGGCGGACTGGCTGACTCGAGCGCCCAGAACTGCGACGCTGACGGCACGGCCTTCGTCACCCAGGGCTCGAACCTGGCCGCGCCCGACGGGGCGGCGTCGGCGCAATGCGGGCTCTCTGCCGGCGCCGCCGACCGCTTCGCTCCCGACGCCTGGCTCGCGGACCTTGCCGACCGCGGCGGTCCGACCTTCACCCACGCGCTGTTCAGCGCCAGCCCCGCACTGGACGCGATCCCCTCCTGCTTCCCCTACGAGACCGACCAGCGCGGCGAGCCCCGCCCCGGCGGCGCCGCCTGCGAGATCGGCTCCTTCGAGCGCCAGGAGCCGGTGCCCGCCGGGGCGCGCTGCTTCGGCAGGGCGCCGACGATCGTCGGGAAGAAGGGCGCCAAGCGCATCCTGGGCACGCCCAAGGCCGACGTCATCCTCGGCTCCGCGGGCTCGGAGCTGATCAAGGCGAAGGACGGCAAGGACCTCGTCTGCGGCGGGAAGCGCCCCGACCGGATCCGGGGCGGCCCGGGCGACGATCGCATCTCCGGGGAGGCCGGCCGCGACCGCCTCTTCGGCCAGGACGGCGACGACGTGCTGCGCGGCGACGCCGGCCGCGACTTCCTCGACGGCGGGCCCGGCCGCGACAGGCTCACCGGGGGCGCCGCCCGCGACGGCTGCGCGCCGAGCCGGGAGGACCGGCTCCGCGGCTGCTGAGCGCGCCGCTCAGATCAGCTCGGCGACCGCCTCCAGCGAGCCCCCGAAGTCCGTGCGCGGGATCCCCCCGATGCAGGGGGAGGTGGCACCGGCCTCGCGGTAGCGCTCCACCGCGGCCCTGACCTCGCCCGGGCCGCCGATCCCGGCGATCTCGCCGAGCATCTCGTCTGAGATCCCGGCCTTAGCGCGCTCGACGTCGCCGGCCGCCATGCCCTCGTCGAAGGCCGCGATCTCGGCCTCGAAGCCCGAGCGCTCCAGCATCGCGCGGTAGAAGGGCAGCGACATGTAGGTGATCAGCTCCTGGCGCTGGGAGGCGCGCCCGGCCTCGGCGTCGTCGGTGAGGCCGACCGGCACGGCCGCGACGATCTCGAAGCCCTCCATCGAGAGCCCCGCCTCGGCGCGAGCGGCGGTCAGCTCAGGGACCACCACGTCGCGGATGTAGGCGGGGCTGCAGAGCCAGAGCATCACGCCGTCGCCGACCTGCGCCGCCAGGCGGAGCATGTTCGGCGAGAGCGCCGCGACGTAGATCGGCAGCTCGGGCCGGGGCTCGTAGCCCATGAAGCGGAAGCGGGTCGGGAAGTGCTCGCTCTCCGGCGGCGCCTCGCCGCGAAGCATGGCGCGCACGGCCCCGGCGTAGTCGCGCATCTGGCTGACGGGCTGCGTGATCTTCGCGCCGTACCAGTTCTCGACAGTGACCTTGTGCGAGACGCCGAGGCCAAGGACCATGCGGGCTCCCGAGTACTCGTCGATCGTCGCCGCGGCCTGCGCCGTCGCCACCGGGGTCCTCGAGAAGATCGGCAGCACGCCGGTCCCGACCCTGATCCGCTCGCTCGATGCGGCGAAGGCCATCAGCACGGAGAGCGAGTCCCGCCCGGCGACGTGCGTCGTGTAGGCGGCGTCGAAGCCGAGCTCGTCGGCGCGCCTGACGCGCTCGAGGCCGCGCTCGAGCGAGCGCCCGGGGGAGACGAAGCAGCCGATCGGCACGGCGCGGATCCTATGCCGCCGCGTCGCCCTTGGCTCAGTGCGCCTCGTCCGGCGCATGCGCCGGCGGGCGGGACTCCTCGGCGAGGGAGGTGATCTCGAGGACACCGCGGGAGGCCGCCTCGAGGACCTCCGTGGCCTCCTCGGCGGAGCGGGCGTAGAGCTCGACGAGGAGGTGGACGACGATCCGCTCCTCGTCGTGCTTGTGGAAGCGGACGTGGGTGAAGAACTCGCGGGTGCCCGCCTCGCCGAAGGCCCCGTAGGTGAGCGACTCGGCCGCGCCCTCGCCCGAGCAGCTCTCGACCTGGTCCTGGTCCACGGTCACGGTGCAGGAGGCGACCCAGGGGGTGCCGGCGATCATGCGCTCCCAGCGGTCCTCGACGGGGACTACGCGCTCCTCGGCGATCGTCAGGTGCGGCTGGTCGTGCAGGCAGCGCAGGCACTGGACGACGGCCTCCTGGACCTCCTCCATCCGCTCGGTCGGCTCGCCCGTCTCGGGGTCCACGCGGAGGATGGCGTCGTAGTGGAGCTGGACCTCGAGGTCGCGGGCCCAGCAGCGGTAGCAGCGCAGCCAGGCGCTGCGATCGCCGTTCATCTCCTCGTTCACGCCTCCAGGCTAGCCTGCGCTCGCCCGGGGGAGCGGGATGCGCCGCTCAGCCGGCTTCGGCGATCGCCTGCTCGAGGTCGGCAGCCGTGCTCGCGTTCGGAAGCGGGGACACGCCCTGCGGGCCCTCGATCGCGAACGAGGGCGTCCCGGAGAAGTCGAGGCCGGTCGCCTGGGTGTTGACCTCCTTGAGCTGGGCGGCCCAGCTGGCGGGATCCCGCTCCGACTCCCATTGCTCGAGGTCGGGCACGCCGGCATCCTCGGCGATGCCCCTGAGAAAGTCGTCGGTGACGTAGCCGGAGTTCTCCTCGCCCTGCTGCGCGTAGAACGCCTCGACGAAGTTCCAGAGGCGGTCCTGCTCGCCTGCGGCGAGGGCGGCCGCCGCCGCGGTCTCCGAGTCCGGTCCGAGGATGACCCAGTTGCGGAACTGGATCCTGGCCTCGCCGCGGCTCACCGGGCCCTCCAGCAGCGTGGGGATCTCGTCCGTGGCGACCTGGGCGCAGAAGGGGCACTGGAGGTCGGCGAACTCGAGGACCGTGACCGGCGCGTCCGGCTCTCCGATCGTGTCGCCGTCCTGCGGCAGGCCCTCGATCAGCGCCTGGACGTCCCCCGAGGGAGCATCGGAGTCCTCGCTGTCGTCCGACCCGCTCTGGCTGACGACGATCACGACCGCGATCAGCAGCACGGCGCCCAGCACCGCCAGCACGATCAGCTGGGTCGAGCGCGAACGGCGCCCCGATGGCGACTCTGGGCTCACGCGGCGAATCCTAGACGGGCGGTTCGGCGCCCGCCTCCGTGGTCGCCCCGAGGTATTCCCAGGCCCGTGCCAGGTTGGCGCCGAGCAGCAGCGTCATGGTCACCGCGCTCGCCACGCACCACTGGCAGATCGCCTCGATCTCGAAGAACTCCAGGTAGGTGAGGTAGGCGCTGAACCCGAAGCCGAAGACCGACGCGAGCAGGCCGGTGAACCGGCCGGGATCGCCCGGCACGAGCGCGGCGGCGGCCAGGATCAGATAGCCGCCGATGCCGATCACCGCGACGTTCACGCCCAGCAGCTCCGAGTACTCGCTGTCCGCGACCTGCTCGCAGCCGCCGCCTCCGGCGACGCAGACGGGCGCGCCCTCGTTCGCCTCGGCGATCGCGATGTAGGCCGAGATCGCGACCCCGACGAGGGCCAGCACGAGCGCGGCCGTGCGCAGCTTCCGCTCGCTCGGCACGTCAGGCCGGCTGGGGCTCGGCGATGTCCCGCTCGGCGACGAGGTCGGCGATCTCGCCCATGATCCGGTTCAGCTCGAAGTCCTTGGGCGTGTAGACGCGCTCGATCCCCGCTTCCTTCAGCGGCGCCACGTGCGCGGGCGGGATGATCCCGCCGACGATCACCGGGATCCCGGAGCCCTCCGCGCGCAGCAGCTCGACCACGCGCGGGACCAGCTCGAGGTGGGAGCCGGAGAGGATCGAGAGGCCGACCACGTCCACGTCCTCCTGCACGGCCGAGGCCGCGATCTCCTCCGGGGTGAGGCGGATCCCCTGGTAGACGACCTCCATGCCGACGTCGCGGGCGCGGACGGCGATCTGCTCCGCCCCGTTTGAGTGACCGTCGAGCCCCGGCTTGGCGACCAGGATCCGGATCGGGTGGCCGAGCTTCTCGGACGCCTCCTTGACGTGGGCGCGGGCGGCCTCCAGCAGCTCGCCGTCCGAGCCCTGCGGCGCGCCGGTGACGCCCGTCGGCCCGCGGTAGTCGCCGAAGGCCTCGCGCAGCGTGCCGGCCCACTCGCCGGTGGTGGCGCCGGCCTTGGCCGCCGCGATCGTCGCGGGCATGATGTTCGCCTGCTCGTCGGCGGCCGCCGCGGCGAGCTCCTCGAGCGCCTCGTCCACCGCCGCCTGGTCGCGCTCGGCCTTCCAGGCCTCCAGCGCCTCGATCCGCTCGCGCTCGACCTCGGGGTCGGGGGTGAGGATGCCCCCGTCCTCGCCGGTGGTGAGCGGCGAGTCCTCGGAGGACGTGTACTTGTTCTGGCCGACCACCGTGATCTCGCCGCGCTCGATCTTGGCCAGGCGCTCGCGGTTGGACTCGACGAGCTGCGCCTTCATGTAGGGGACGGCCTCGACCGCGCCACCGTGCTCCGCGACGGTCTCCATCTCGGCCCGGGCGCCCGCGGCGAGCTCGTCGGTGAGCCCGTCCATCACCTCCGAGCCCTCGAAGACGTCGGGGTAGTCGAGCAGGTCGGTCTCCTCGGCCAGGATCTGCTGGATCCGCAGGCTCCACTGCTGGTCCCAGGGGCGGGGGAGGCCGAGCGCCTCGTTCCAAGCGGGAAGCTGGATCGCGCGGGCGCGCGCGTCGCGGCCCAGGGTCACGGCCAGCGCCTCGAGCACGATCCGCGGCACGTTGTTCTCGGGCTGCGACTCGGTCAGGCCGAGGGAGTTGACCTGGACGCCGTAGCGGAAGCGAAGGAACTTCGGGTCGGTGACCCCGTAGCGGTCCCGCCCGATCTCCTCCCAGAGGCGGCCCATCGTCCGGAGCTTCGCGTGCTCCTCGATGAAGCGCACCCCGGCGTTGACGAAGAAGGAGATCCGGCCGAACACCTTCGGGAAGTCCTCGTCGGCGACCTGGCCGCGCGCCTTCACCTCATCGAGCACGGCGATCGCGGTCGAGAGCGCGTACGCGACCTCCTGCACCGGCGTCGCCCCGGCCTCCTGGAGGTGGTAGGAGCAGACGTTGATCGGGTTCCACTTGGGGATCTCGTGGACCGTGAAGGCGACCATGTCGGCGATCAGCCGCATCGAGGGCCCGGGCGGGAAGGCGTAGGTGCCGCGGGCGAGGAACTCCTTGATGATGTCGTTCTGGGTCGTGCCGGCGAGGGCGGACCGCTCGACCCCGTTCTCCTCGGCCACCGTCGCGTACAGCGCCAGCAGCCAGGCGGCGGTCGCGTTGATCGTCATCGAGGTGTTCATCTCGTCGAGCGGGATCCCGTCGAGAAGCTGGTGCATGTCGCCCTTGTCGGCGATCGAGACGCCGACCTTGCCGACCTCGCCCCGCGCCAGCACGGCGTCGGGGTCGTAGCCGGTCTGCGTCGGCAGGTCGAAGGCGATCGAGAGCCCGGTCTGGCCCTTGGCGAGGTTCTTGCGGTAGAGCTCGTTCGAGCGCTTGGCGTCGGAATGGCCCGCGTAGGTCCGCATCACCCAGGGGCGGTCGCGCTCGGGCAGGCGGTGCTCGCTCATCGCGGCCAATGGTAGGAGAGAAGCCGCCGCCGCGACCGCTCCGAATTGCCGTGATCGGTGTTCTTGCAGGCTCCGGCGGGTCTCTCCACTACCCTCGGGCACCTGATAATGCGTACCAAGCTCACAGCCCTGATCGTCCTCTGCGCAAGCCTCGCGCTGGGCGTCGCGGCCGCCCAGGCGGGCCCCGTGATCGTCGCCCTCTACACCTTCGAGGGCCCCGCCGACGCGAGCGCCTTCCTCAAGGGGCGCGGCGCCAAGTGCGCGAAGAAGACGGGCAAGGGCAACATGCCGATCACTGTCGGCCCTGGCACGAACTCCTGCGCCTTCCGCAGCTCCGTCGTCGCCGATTCCAGCGACCTCGCCCCCGACCAGGAGGTCTCCGCGGTCGCCTCGATGGGCGCCCGCACTCCGGCCAAGCTGCAGAAGAAGGCCTACGTCGCAGTCAACGTCCGCGAGTCGGACAACGCGGGCTGGGAGCTCCGCGTCCGGCCGGTCGCCCGGAGCTGGCAGCTCTTCCGTGACGCCAAGGGCGCGAGCGGCCCGACCCTGTTCCGCTCGGGGAAGGGCAAGTTCATCCGCACGGGCGCCAAGCCGAACGCGCTGCTGCTGCGCGCCTTCGACTACGGCACGGCCACGACCCAGCTCGTCGCGACGGTCAACGGCAAGGCGGTCGTGAGCGCGACCGACGCCGCCGCCGACCAGCCCGACGGCCGCCGCAACGGCGTCGCCACGGGCGCCAAGGGCACCGCGGCCGGCACTGGCGTCGTCGGCGTCTTCGACGACGTCGCAATCAAGGTCCCAAACCCCTTCTGAGCCATCTCTAAGCTCCGCACGGTGGGCACCACCACCGTCGAGCGACCGCGCACGGCCGGACCGGAATCCGGGCTCGGCGGCAACTGGATGGTGATCGTCCTCAACGACGATCACAACACCTTCGATCACGTCGCCAAGACCCTCGCGCGCGTGCTGCCGGGCGTCAGCCTCGACAACGGCTACGCGATCGCGGACCGCATCCACAACTCCGGCCGCGCCACCGTCTGGACGGGCCCGAAGGAGACCGCCGAGCTCTACTGGGAGCAGCTCAGCACGGCCGGCCTGACGATGGCCCCGCTCGAGCAGCACTAGCCGCGGCTATCGGGCAAGAGGCGGCGAAGGCCCCCGCGACCGCTTCTGGAGCTTCGGCGTAGCGCTCGTCCGCCTCGTCGGTGCGGCGTCGCGCCTAGCCCGCGTTCTTCTCGATCTCGGCGTCTTTCCCCGCGCCGCCCCGCAGGTCGTCCTTGCCGGGGCCGCCGACGAGGCGGTCGCGGCCGGGGCCGCCGCGGAGGCGGTCGCGCCCCGCGCCGCCGCCGATGACGTCGTCGCCGGCGGACCCGGAGAGGAGGTCGTCCCCGGCGTGGCCGGTGAGGACGTCGGCTGCGGAGCCGCCGACGAGGCGGTCGGAGCCGGCGTTGCCGAGCAGGCTGTCGCGCCCGCGGGCGCCGTTGAGCTTGTCGTTGCCGCCGCCGCCGGCGAGCACGTCCCGGGCGGGGCCGCCGGCCGCGCGGTCGTCGCCGCCCTCGCCGTAGAAGGCGTTGAAGGCGCCGGGGCCGCCGAAGAAGCGGTCGTCGCCCTCGCCTCCGATTGCGAGGGCGCCGGTGCCGACCCCGAAGCCCGGGAAGCGGGCCTCGCCGAAGGCGCCGGTGACGCCGGAGAAGTCGATCACGTCGTTCCCTCCGCCCATCTCGGCATTGATCTCGGCGACCTTGTCGCAGGCGACGGGGCCTCCCTTGGGGTTGCGCCCGTTCACCTGCACGCGCCCGTCGCCGTCGCAGACGACCCTGAGGCGCTCGGCGCCGTTGCCGCCGGAGATCGTGAGCAGGCGGGCGTCGAAGCCGGCCTGGACGGCGGCCGGGGCGGCCGGGGCGGCCGCGAGCAGCGCGGCGCCCGCGCAGGCTGAGGCGACGGCTGTGCGGAGGCCTCCTCTCATCGCCGGCAGAAACACGGAGAGGCGGCGGAAGTAGCTGTCGCCGCTACTCGCCCGCGATCAGGGCGTGCCAGCTCGGCAGGATCGGCTTCGCGTAGTAGTTCAGCGCCTGCTCGCGGATCGCCGAGACCTCGTCCGAGTACCAGTAGCGCTCCCAGTCGGCCCGGTCGTCCCAGACGCTCGCCTGCCGGAAGAGCAGCGGGTCGTCCGAGGAGCGGGTGAGCGACCACGACTTGGCGCCGAAGGCCATCGCCCGCGCCGCGCCGGGGTGCCAGATCTCGTACCAACGGTCGGCCCGGAAGGGCGTGACGTGCCAGTCGATGTAGCAGACCTCCATCGCCATGCTCAGGCCCTCGCCCCGCGGGCGCTCACGCGCCCCTCCTTCGGCTACGGCGGGCGCTCACGCGCCCCTCCTTCTGACTACGGCGGGCGCTCACGCGCCCCTCCTTCGCTACGGCGGGCGCTCACGCGCCCACCTCCGCCCGGATGGCGCCGGGGCCGTCCTCCTGCTTGCCCTCCTTCTCGTCGCTCGCGCCGACCAGGATCGAGATCTTGCCGAGGTGCTTGTTCTCGTGCAGGAGCTGGTGAGCCTCGGCGACGCCGTCGAAGCCCATCACCTTCCAGAGCACCGGCTGGATCTTGCCCTCGGCCATGAGCTGGTTGGCGCGCATGCACTCGTACGCGTTGGCGAAGTGCGAGCCGATGATCTGCTTCTGCTTCATCCAGAGATAGCGGACGTCGAAGTCGAGCGTGTAGCCCGACGTGGCGCCGCAGATCACGACCTTGCCGAACGGCTTCACGCAGAAGACCGATGTCGGGAAGGTGGCCTGGCCGACGTGCTCGAAGACGATGTCGGGGGCGTCCCCGAGGATCTCCTTGACCCGCTTCGCAAACGCGCGCGACTCCTTGAAGCGCGCCTTCTCCTCGTCGGGCGACTCGCCGCCCTTGCGCATCATCCCGGCGAACTCGTTGCGGTCTATGTAGTCGACGGCGCCGAGCTGCTTGACCAGCTCGCCCTTCTCGGCCGAGGAGACCACACCGACGGCGTTGGCGCCCGCGGCCTTGCAGAGCTGCACGGCGAAGACGCCGAGCCCTCCGGCGGCGCCCCAGATCAGCACGTTGTGGCCGGCCTGGAGCTTGCACTGGTCCATCAGCATCCGGTAGGCCGTGAAGTAGGTCAGCCCGTACGCGCTCGACTCGGACCAGCTCAGGTTCCGCGGCTTCGGCAGGAGCTGCTGGGCCTGCACCTTGGTGAACTGGGCGAAGGAGCCCCAGGTCGTCTCATAGCCCCAGATCTCCTGGCTCGGCGCTGCCATCGGGTCGAGGCCGTGGACCTCCACGTCCTCGTAGGAGGCCTGGTTGCAATGGATCACGACCTCGTCGCCGGGCTTCCACTTGGTGACGCCCTCGCCGACCTTCCAGACGACGCCGGAAGCGTCGGAGCCCCCGATGTGGTGCCCGTACTCGGGATGGTCGCCGTAGTCGAACACGGACACGGGCTTGCCGAGGGCGGCCCAGACGTTGTTGAAGTTGACGCCCGCCGCCATCACGCGGACGATCACCTCGAAGGCACCGGGCTCGGGGACCTCGATTTCCTCGACCTGGAAGGCGTCCTTCGGCTCGCCCTCGCGCTCCTGCCTGATCACCCAGGCGGCCATCTTCTCGGGCAGCTCCCCGGGCTGCACGTCGAGCTTCGTCAGATCCGCGATGTCTACTGCCAAGTCAGATCCCTCCAAGGTCGTTGCGGGCCGAGGCATCGTATAGCGAGCGACGCGCGGCGGACGCGCGCCCCAGATCGGCCTCGGCGACGGCTTTCTGTCCAAGCGCGGGGCTGGGCGTCAGGGTGCCGTCCGCCCGACCGATCAGGATTCCGAGCGTCATGGAAGCCTCCGACCGCGCACATTCTCCGCGTCGCCGGCGCCCGGCGACCGGCCTGATGCCACTCCCGCGGCCACCGCTCGCCGCCGACGCGCCGGGCCTGAGACGCCTCGACCTGATGGTCAACACGGTCTTCGAGCGCCTCACCGCCGTGGACGACGCGCCCGCCCGGCGCGGCGGCGCCCACGCCGCCTGACCGGCCCGCCGTGACCCGCGCCGCTGCCTGGGCCGGGGCCTGATTTCGGCGCGCGCCGTGTCAGGTTCGCGTCCGGGCGCGCGACTACCTTCGTGAGTCCGATGGAAGCCTCCGAGAAGCCACAGCTCTCACTCGCCGCCGAGCAGGGCGGAAGCGTTCGCCTGCTCGACGAGGTGATCGTCGTCGACGGCCTCACGGTCGCCGACGAGCAGGTCGCCCGCGTCGTGCGCGAGCGGGCCGAGGCCGGCGAGGAGCCGGCGCGCACCCTGCGCCGGGCGATCGAGATCGGGGCGCGCGTCCTCGACCGCGAGGAGACGGCCGTCGAGGTCGACTACGTGCGGCGCGAGTTCGAGCACCTCAGCCAGAAGCACCGGGAGGTCGTCGAGCAGCAGCAGCGGGAGGCCGTCGAGCGGATCGAGTCCGAGCTCCAGCGGGCCCTCGGCGACGGCGAAGGCGCCGGCGCCCTCGGCGCCGCGCTCGAGGGTCACAGCGACCAGCTCGCCGAGCTGATCGCGGCCACCTTCGGCGCGGACCGCGAGGGCGCGGTCCAGGCTCAGATCAAGCGGATCCTCGACGAGCGCGACGAGGAGTTCGTGCGCCGGCTCGCCGCGGACGACGAGCGCAACCCGCTCGGCCCGATGCTGGCGAGCCTGCGCAACTGGACGCGTGAGCGCAAGGAGGACCAGGACAACCGCGACGCCAAGCTCGAGCACAAGCTGGACGAGCTGCTCGGCAAGGCGGCCGAGCTGGCCGGCCTCGACCAGGGCCGCGACGCGCTGGAGGAGGCCGAGGAGGCCGGCACCCGCAAGGGCCGCAGCTTCGAGGAGCGCGTCCACGGCGCGCTCGAGCGCCTCGCCACCACCCGCGGCGACGCCTGCGCCCACACCGGGGCGGAGGGCGCCGAGGGCGGCGGCAAGAAGGGCGACGTGCTGGTCGAGCTGGGCGCGGCCGCCGGCCCGGCGGCGGGCCGGCTGGTCTTCGAGGTGAAGGACAAGAAGCTCTCCAAGAACGACGCCTGGCGCGAGCTCAACGAGGCGATGGCCGCGCGCGCCGCCTCGTTCGGCGTCCTCGTGGTGGCCGGCGACGACCGCGTGCCCGCCGGGCGCGAGACCCTGACCGAGTACGAGGGCAACAAGCTGATCGTCGCCGTGGACCGCGACGAGCCCGAGGGCATGGCCCTGGAGGTCGCCTACAGGCTCGCCGCCGCGCGGGTGGCGATGGCGCGCGACCGGGATCTGACGGTGGACGCGCCGGCCGTCCGCGACGCCGCCGAGGAGGCCATCACCTGCCTCAAGCAGGCCCAGGCGGTCCGGGCCGCCCTGACCGGCATCAAGACGAGCTCGGACAAGGCCCGCGCGACCCTCGACGAGATGGTCGAGGCCGTCAAGGCGAAGCTCGAGCGGGTCGAGAGCCTGGTCGAGAGCGCCGACCCGGAGTAGCTGCCCGGCCCCTAGGGCAGGAGCAGCTCGTCGCGGGAGGACTCGCGCTCGGGGCCGACCTCGAAGGCGAACGGCTCCGCGTCGGCGCCCTCCGCGCTGGCCTCGTACTCGCCCGTCTCCAGCGTCATCCTCAGGGAGCCCGTGGCGCCGGGACCGATCTCGTCGCTGGTCCCCGTCGTCGGGCCTGAGATCTCGAGCGAGCCGGTCGTGTCGGCGAGGTTGAGGATCGTGAAGGTCGCGAGGCCGGCGCCGAGCTCGGCCGGGGAGACCACGACGGCGTCCTCTCCGAGCTTGACGCTCACCTGTGCGGCCACGGCAGGGCGCGGATCGTTCTCGAAGTCGTCGCGACCGCAGCCCGCGACCGCGAGCGCCGCGACGCCGACGGCCACAGCTGCCAGCGCTCTCGCCCTCCTCCTCATGCCCGGAGGAATGTAACCGAAGGCACGGTCGCCGGTGCACCCTGGGGCCGCGTCCCCGCACGTCCCCCGACAGGTTCGCCGGCCATCACGCCTCGGTGAACGGAAGCTCGGCGACCTCGCCGGTGAGGCCTCCCTCGACCTCCACGGTCGCGCCGGGCTCGGCCTCGCGGCGGACGATCGCGAGCGCGATCGGCCCGTGCACCGGCGACACGCAAGCCGTGCCCACGGAGCCGAGGTCGCGCTCGCCGAGCCGCAGCGCCGCGCCCTCCGACGCCTCCCCGCTGAGGCGCAGCCCCCGCAGGATGCGGTTGGGGCGCCCCCTGTAATGCAGGCGAGCCACGGGCTCCTGGCCGATGTAGCAGCCCTTCTCGAAGTTGATCGCGCGCTCGACGACCCCGGCCTCGGCCGGCATCACCCGCTCGCTCAGCTCGTGGCCCCAGCGCGGCCGCCCGGCCTCGACCCTCAGGATCTCGGCGGCTTCGGTGCTGACCGGCTCGGCCCCCTGCTCGCGCAGCGACGCGCGCAGGGCGTCGGCCTGCTCGGGCCGCGCGATCAGGTCGAGCCCGCCGGCGGTCGCCACGCCGAGCACCTCGAGGCCTCCGCGCTCGGAGAAACGCTGCGCGTGCTCGGGCCCGAGGCCCTCGAAGCCCGCGATCGTCCCGGCCGCGGGCCCGATCAGCGAGACGACCGCCCAGCGCTCGCTGACGTCGGTGATCTCCAGCTCGCGCCCGACCGCGTACATGCGCAGGTGCTTGAGGGCGCGCTCGCCGAGCTCCGGCTCCATGTCGAGCCAGACCTCTCCCGTCTCGAGGCGCAGCACCCGCATGTCGGCCTGGAGGTGGCCCTTGCGGTCCAGCAGCAGCGCGTAGCAGCCGGATCCCGGCGCGAGCGCCTCGACGTCGTTCGTGAGCTGGCCCTGCAGGTACTCGGCCGCGTCGGCCCCGGCGACGGTGATCTTCGCCCTGTCCGAGCGGTCGAGCATCCCGGCGCCCTCCCGCATCGCGCGGTACTGCGCGTCGAGCTCGACAGTGGGGGCGTCCGCGGGCATCACGACCGATTCTAGGCGGGGTCCCGCGCGGGCCCGGGCCATCCGAGGCGGAGCAAGAAGTTAGCAATGACTAACTTGGGGTTCTGATGTGCTTCAATCTCGGTTGATGGAGAAGATAAGCCGCCGCAACCTTCTGATCGGCGGGGCCGCAGCCGGGGCCTCGCTGCCCGCCCTGCACCAGCTCGTCCCGCACCGGGGCCTCCACCAGGAGCTGGCGGGCGCCGCGACCAACGGGCACGGCCCGGCGCACGGTGCCGCCGCCGCGGTCCACGGGGGCGGGCACGCGGGGCCGACCTTCAAACAGGGCGAGGTCGTGGACCACGCCGCCAACGGATTCCACCCGACCGACGTCCTGCGGGACTTCGACTGGGGCCGGACCAGGCGGCTGGCGAGCGGGCGCGTGCTGCGCGAGTGGACGCTGGTGGCGGGGGACCAGGAGATCGAGGTCGCCCCGGGGGTGAAGTACCCAGCCTGGACCTACAACGGGAGGGTGCCGGGGCCGACGTTGCGGGCTCGGGAGGGCGAACTGCTGCGGATCCGCTTCGTCAACGCCTCCGAGCACCCGCACACGATCCACTTCCACGGCCTGCACCCTGCGCAGATGGACGGCGTGCCGGGCATCGGCGCCGGCCTGATCGAGACCAGCGGGGAGACGACCTACGAGTTCACCGCGGAGCCCTTCGGCCTCCACCTCTACCACTGCCATGCGGGCCCGCTGGCCGAGCACATCGCCCGCGGGCTCTACGGCGCCTTCATCGTGGACCCGAAGCAGGGGCGAACGGACGCCGACGAGATGGTGATGGTGATGAACGGCTTCAACACCAACTTCGACGCCGAGGGCAACCAGGTCTATGCGGTCAACACGGTCGCGTTCCACTACGCGAACGAGCCGGTCGCCGTCGAGCGGGACGCCCCGGTGCGGATCTACCTGGTGAACGTGCTCGAGTACGACCCGATCAACTCGTTCCACATCCACGGGAACTTCTTCAACCACTTCCCGACCGGCACCTCGCTGACGCCGACCGAGTTCACCGACACGGTGATCCAGGGGCAGGCCCAGCGGGCGGTCCTCGAGATGTGCTTCCCCTACGCGGGCGACTACATGTTCCACGCGCACAAGACTGAGTTCGCCGAGCTCGGCTGGATGGGCTTCTTCCGCGTCGGGGGCGACAATGCCCGCCTGCGGGCTCCGGCGGCCTTCTGCGAGATCGGCGACCAGTCGCGGGTGAGCCGCTGATGGAGGCCTCGGGCAGCGCCCAGCGCCGCGAGGTGGCCCTGCCGCTGTGGGCCCTGGCCCTGATCCCGCTGGCGCTGATCGCCGCGGCGATCGGGGGCTTCGCGCTGCTCGGCGGCCCCGGCCTGGGGGAGCGCGCCGGCCCGCCGGTCGAGGAGCTGGCGGTCGAGCGCACCGTGCTGCGCCCCGGCGCGATCGAGCTGACCGTCCGCAATACCGGACCCGACCCGGTCGGGATCGCCCAGGTCGCCGTCTCCGACGCCTACGTGGACTTCTCGGCGGACCCGGCCGGCGAGATCGGGCGCCTCGGCGAGCAGGAGCTCGTCCTCGACTACCCCTGGCAGGAGGGCTCCCCGTACCTGGTCACGATCCTGACCTCGACGGGCGCGACGATCGAGCACCAGATCGACGTCGCCGTCGAGACCCCGGAGGCCGATTCGAGCTTCTTCGGGCTGATGGCCCTGCTCGGCATCTATGTCGGCGTGATCCCCGTCGGCCTCGGGATGCTCTTCATGCCGTTCATGCGGCGCGTGCCGGGAAGCTGGATCCGGGTCGCTCTCGCCGGCACGATCGGCCTGCTCGGCTTCCTGGCGGTGGACGGCTACCTCGAGGGCACCGAGCTGGGGACGGAGAGCGGCGGGGCCTTCGGCGGCGTCGAGCTGCTCTTCCTCGGCGCCGGCATCGCCTACCTGGCGCTGGCCGGCCTGGACGCCCATATGCGGGCCCGCCGCGAGCGCGCGAAGGACGCGGGCGCGGGGGCTGGCGCCTCTCGCTGATGATCGCGATCGGCATCGGCCTGCACAACCTGGGGGAGGGCCTGGCGATCGGCTCGGCCTACGCGGTGGGGGCGCTGGCGCTCGGCGCCTTCCTCGTCGTCGGCTTCGCCATCCACAACACCACCGAGGGCATCGCGATCGTGGCGCCGCTGGCCGCGGGCGAGAGGCCGTCGCTCGGGCGGCTCGCCGCCCTGGGCCTGATCGCCGGCGCCCCGGCGATCCTCGGGGCGTTCATCGGCTCCTCCGTCTCCAACGCGGAGCTCTCGACCTTCCTGCTCGGCGTCGGCGTCGGCGCGATCGTCCAGGTGATCGTCCAGATCTGGCCCTCGATCCGCGACGAGAGCGGCCGCGGCCTCTATCCGGCCAGCGTGATCGCGATCGTCGCCGGCGCTGCGCTGCTCTACGTGACCGGGCTGCTGATCAGCGTATGAGCGCCGCGGCCCACAACCACCACCGCGAGCGCGAGGGGCACGCGCGCGAGAGCGCCGAGAACTACGCGAAGGTCATCTACCAGCTCCAGCCCGAGGGCGAGGGCCCGGTCGGCACCGGCGCGGTCGCCGAGCGCCTCGGTGTCACGCCCGCCTCCGCTTCGGCGATGCTGAAGCGGATGGCCGACGACGGCCTCGTCGAGCACACGCCCTATCGCGGCGTGCGGCTGACTGCGCGCGGCGAGCAGGTGGCGCTCGAGGTGATCCGCCACCACCGCCTGCTCGAGCTCTTCCTCGCCGAGGAGCTCGGCATGCCCTGGGACCGCGTACACCAGGAGGCCGAGGTGCTCGAGCACCACATCTCCGAGGAGCTCGAGGAGCTGATCGCGGCCAAGCTCGGCCAGCCCGCCCGCGACCCGCACGGCGACCCGATCCCCAGCCGCGACCTCGCGCTCGCCGACGACGACTCGGTGCCACTGGCCGAGCTGGAGCCCGGGCAGTCGGGCCGCTTCGTGCGCGTCTCGGACCGCGACGGCGCGATGCTGCGCTACCTGGGCGAGCGGGGGATCCAGCCGGGGGTGCAGATCGGGGTCCGCGCCCGCGAGCCATTCGGCGGGCCGCTCACGGTCGAGATCGGCGGGCACACGCATTCGCTCGGCGGCGAGCTGACCGAGCGGATGCGCGTCTCGCCGTCGCGGCCGGCGTGAGCCCGCACGCCGGGGCCACTCGCGGGGGTGCCGCCGCCCGGCGCGCCGAGATCACCGTCTCCTCGCTGCTGGCGGCGAGCCCGGAGCGCGTGTGGGCGCGCGTGATCACCCCCGAGGGGATCAACGACGAGATGCGGCCGCTGTTGAAGATGACGTGGCCGGCGGGCCTCGAGCACGGGATCGACCCGGCGCGCGTCGCGGTCGGCAGGCCGCTGGGCCGGAGCCGGCTCCTGCTCCTCGGGCTCGTTCCCTTCGACTACGACGAGATCAGCCTGGTGCGGCTGGAGCCCGGCCGCGGATTCCTCGAGCGGTCGCGCATGCTCTCCCAGCGCCTCTGGGAGCACGAGCGCACACTGGCTCCGGAGGGCGACGGGTGCCGTCTCACCGACCGCGTCGCCTGGGAGCCGCGCCTTCCCGTGCCGGGGGCAGCGATTCGCCCCCTCATCGGCTTCGTCTTCCGCCACAGGCACAAGCGCCTGCGCTCGCGATTCGGGGCCGGCAGCCCCACACCGGGCGGTCGCTGAGCAGGCTATCGGCCTCTCGCCGGTACGCTTTGAGGGCCGTGCCCCTCTCGGAGGACTTCGACGCCATCGTCGCCTCGCTGCCCGAGGACTGGACCGACCTCGAGCTCGACCTGCGCATCGCCGACGAGGGCCGCTACGTGGACGCCGGCGTGATGCTCGCCCAGGTGAACGCGCAGCCCTACTCGCGGGCCGACTGGCACTGGCGCATCAACGTCGCCCACCGCTTCGGCCACGCCGCCGCGCCCGAGAGCGTCAAGGGCATCCTGGCGAAGCTCGACAGCGAGGCGATCGGCGGCGAGCTGCGGATCCGCAACGCGCGCGAGGGCCGCGCCGAGGTCGTGCAGCTCTGGGGCCGCCCCGACAGCGTGCGCCGCGAGTTCCGGCGCCGGCGCAGCCTCTAGGCCCGGTCGGGGACCGCGTGGCCCGCGTCGTCGCGATCGTCGCGGACCTGATGCTCGCAAGCCGGGTCAGCACGGCGCTGGGCGCCGCCGGGCACGAGGTCGAGCAGACGGCGAGCGTCCCCGAGGAGCTCGACGGCGTCGATCTCGTCGTCGCGGATCTCGATGTCGCCGAGCCCGAGCAGGTCGCCGCGCTCGGCGTCCCGGCGCTCGGCTTCTACCAGCACACCGACGTGGACACCAAGCGCCGGGCCGACGAGGCCGGCCTGGCGCTGGCCGTGCCGCGCTCGCGCATGGTCCGCGAGCTGCCGGAGCTGTCCGAACGGCTGCTGGCGGAGGGCGGGGGCTAGGCCGGGCCGGGATGGAAGGCGTCGGTGAGGCACTTGCCCGCGGGCGTCTGCGGAGAGGCGGTGCGCTTGGGAAAGAACCCTTGCTGCACGAGCCGATCCCCATCCTCGTCGACCACCTGCGGCCGCTGCTCGATCACCCCGCGGCGTGAGGCCCAGACGGACCACTTGCTGATCGCCTCGAACCCGAGCCGTGGCGACGCGCGGTCCTGGTTGGCCGGCACGAACGCCTCCGATCCCACCAGCTCCGCGAACTGGGCCCGCTGCCGGTCGGGATCCAGCTCGGGGACCTGGGCGGTCAGCGCCTCGACGGCTCCCCCCGGGTCGTCCGCGATCGCCTCGTAGCCCCCGGCCAGCCCGGCGGCGAAGGCGCAGATCGCTTCGTCGGTCGTCTGCTCCGAGATCGCGACGACCAGCTCGGGATAGCGTGGGGCGCCGAGCTCGTCCACGCGGAACTCGCGCGTGGGGACGCCCTGCTGCGCGAGATCGACTCCCTCGGCGCTCCAGAAGGCGGTCGCGGCGGCGAGGCGTCCCGACGCGAGCAGGGGGGCGGCCTGGAAGCCGACGGTCTGGCGCTCGACGGCCTCCGGCGGGAGGCCCGCCGCTCGCCAGGACGGTGTCGAGGACCGCGTCGTCGGAAGGGACGCCGGTGACGCCGACCGTCTGGCCGGCCAGGTCGGCGGGGGTGCGGATCGCCTCGCCGTCAGCCGCGATCACGGCCGCCAGCGGGCGCTGCACGAGCGCCGCGATGGCGACGATCCCCAGGCCCCGCTGCCGCGCGATGCCGAAGTCGTTGATGTCCATCACCGCGAACTCGGCGCGGCCCGCCTCGAGCAGCCTGGCGCTGTCGGCGCTGCCGGAGGGCTCGCGGATCTCGAGGTCGAGGCCCTCGTCCGCGAACAGGCCGCGCTCCTTGGCCGCGTAGATGCCGGTGTGGACGGCGTTCGGCTGGAAGTCCAGGACGAGGGTCGCGCCGGCTGGCGCGCCCGGTTCAGCGCCGTCCCCGCAGCCCGCGACGGCGAGCCCGCAGAGGGCGGCCGCCAGCAGCGCTGCGACTCGTCCCATCGGCGGGCGAGCCTAGCGGAGGGCGGGCCGGAGCCCGCGGCGGGAGCCGGGGCCGGCGCCGGAAATCACGTTAGACTGGCGCCGCTCCGCAGGAGTGCAGGCAAACGAACTCAGGAGGAGGTCGCTTCACGTGCAAGACCGAGGTCTCGCCGCATACATCGGAGAGTTGATCGGGACGCTGTTCCTGACCTTCTTCATCACCAGCGTCGTCGTGCTGTACCTGGCGACGGGACAGAACGCCACCTTCGGATCCGACTGGGCGGTCGTGGGCCTCACGCACGCATTCGTCCTGTTCGTGCTGATCGCGAGCATCGGCATCGCGAGCGGCGGCCATTTCAACCCCGCCATCACGACCGCCTTCATCGTCCTGCGCAGGATCGACCCGATCGACGGGCTCGTGTACATCCTCGCCCAGCTCTCCGGCGGCGTCCTCGGCGCGCTGCTGACGAAGGGCCTGCTGCTCGACGAGGGCCGCGCCTCCGACTACGGGACGCCCGCGATCAGCGACCTGCTCGGCGGCGCGCTGCAGGGCGCGATCGTCGAGGGCATCGGCACGTTCGTGCTGGTCCTGACCGTTGTCTCGGTCGCGCTCAACCCGAGCGCCCGCAAGCACTGGGCCCCGCTCTCCATCGGCGCCGCGCTGGGCTTCCTGGTGATGGTCATGGGACCGCTCACCGGCGGCTCGTTCAACCCCGCGCGCTGGTTCGGCCCCGCCCTGGTGAGCAACGAGTTCGGCGACGCCTGGGTCTACGTGCTCGCCCCGATCGTCGGCGCCGCGCTGGCCGCCGCTTTCTTCCGCTTCGTGATCGAGCCGGCCAGCGGCCCGGAGCAGGAGGTTGCGGACGAGGTCGCGCCGCGCGGCCCGGCGCCCCCTGCCGGCGACGCGCCCCCGCTGCGCCAGGAGCACCGGGGCTAGGGCGGCGACCCGAGACTGTTTCTGCGAGAGGCGCCGCAAGGCGCCTCTCGTCGTTCGGGGCTGAGGCCGGCCCGGGCGCTCAGCGCCCGGGCGCGCCCGAGCGGTGCGGCAGCAGCTCCTGGCCGCACTCGGCCAGCCAGGCGCGGAGCGCGCGGTGCATGGCCTCGACGCCGACGATCGGCTCCTCCGGCTCGCTCCAATCGCTCGGGACCATGGCGAACGGGTGGCTCTGCCAGCCGCCGAGCCCGCCGTGGGAGCCCATGAACTCCTCGAAGGGCGCCACCTCGTTCGCAGCGGGGTCGAACATGCAGTTGACCAGCAGGTCGGGGCAGTGCGCGAAGCCGTCGGTGCGGCGCAGGTGGTCGGCTGCGTTCGCGCCGAAGGGAGCGAGGGGATCCTCGCCGCTGACCGAGTCGTCGCCGAGCCGACGGGTGCCCCGAGCGCCGATCACCACTGCGTCGCCCGCGTCCTCGCGCACCATCACGAAGCCGATTCCGGGGTGCTCGGCCAGGGCCGGGATCAGGCTGGGGTGGGAGGCCTCGATCTCGGCGCGGCTCATGCGGTCGGCGCGCTCGGGGAGGGAGATCAATCCGAGCCCGCCCGAGGCGAGCACCACGGCGGAATGCTCCTCCTCCGGGGTGTCCGGCGCCGCGGCCGCCTCCCTGCCCGGGCCGAGCACGACCTCGCCGTTCACGAGGCGTTCGCGCGTCGCCCGGGCCAGCATGCGGCCCCCTGCCGTGTCCTCGTTGCGAGCGTCGGTCAGCGCGCCGCCCACCACGCTCAGCCCTTCGTCGGCGGAGGGCGGCGCCAGCACCTCGCCGTGCCCGAGGGCACCGGCGACAAGCTGCTCGAGCTCGATCCCGTAGCGCTGGCGGAAGGGCCTGCCCTGGGTCTGGCCGTGGTCGGAGAGGACGACCAGGCGATACGGGCGCGGCGCCAGCTCGATCGCGCGCTCGAGCCGCGCGAGCTGGGCGTCGTGCTGCCGCAGGACGGCGAACGCGTCGGGCTGCTCGATGCCCGAGTGATGCGCGACCTCGTCGTAGCCGACGAAGGTCGAGTAGACGACCGGAACCCCCTCGACGATGTCGCCCATCAGCACAGCGACGTTGAGGTCGCGCATGATCACCGTGATCACCCCCCGGAGCCAGGGATAGATGCCGCCGCGGTCGATGTGCTCCTCGCCGGCTCGCCGCTGCCGCCGCGCCGCCCGTCGCTCCAGAACCACGTCCCAGAGGTAGAGCGAGATCGTGCGCGTGAAGCCGTGGGGGTCCGCGAAGTAGGCGAAGAAGTCCGCCGCGCGGGACCGCTGCCGGTCGCGCAGGACGCTCATCGTCGCCGTGCAGCGTGGCGCATCGCCGGAGAACATGTTGCCCCTGCTGGCCCCGCCCGCGGCCAGCAGCCCGCCGCCGTCCGAGCGGCGGCGTTCGATCTCCGTGGCGTCCTTGCCCCGGTTCGACACCATCGTGCGCCCGCTCTCCTTCTCGTACCAGCGGAAGGCCGGCATGTCCTCGTTGCTGCCGAGCAGCAGCCCGGCCTGGCTGGCACCGGTCTGCGATGAGAGGTCGCACTCCCAGGGCACGATCCGGTGTGAGCCCTCGTCGAGCCAGCGCGCCATGTTCGGGACGTGGCCCTGCTCCAGCGCGCGGCGCAGCACTGGCTCCGCGAGCCCGTCGATCTCGAACATGATCACGCCCGGCACGTCGGTGCGGTTGGCCTCGGCGCGCGTGCGGGCGTGGCGCCGCACGACCCGCAGCTGCCGCGCGTCGAGGTCGAAGGAGAGGGCCGGGGTCAGGACCGTCATCGCCAGGGCCAGGACCATCGAGGCGACGAGCGCCGCCAGGAAGCCGGGCGGATCGCCGTCGATGAGGTCCACGGTGGCGATCACGATCGCGGCGTTGAGCGCCAGCGATCCCAAGCCGAACGTGAAGACCGTCAGCGGCAGGACCAGCCGGATCAGCAGCGGCCAGATCGCCGCGTTGACCGCGGCGATCAGTGCGGTCGTCGCCAGTGCCGCGCGGAAGCTGGGCAGATCGAAGTCGGGGATCAGGGCCACGGCGGCGTAGAAGACCAGCGCGACCAGCAGCCAGAGCAAGAGGCCGCGGACCAGCACGCCGGCTGCGCGGCGCAGGGCGGCGACGGCCCTCATCGGATCGTCGCGAGTCGGGGCATGCCCGAGATCATCCTCGATCCGTCCCCGGGCCTGATCCCTCGATCTCGGTTCTCTTGCCCGGCTTCAGCACCCGGACCTCCACCTCCGGCGCCTCCCGCGCGGCGAGCTCGGCGAACAGCCTCGGCGGCTCGGTGAGCGGGCGCGGGCGCAAGAGCCCGGCTCCGGCGGGGTAGAAGGTGCCCCAGTGGATCGGCACAGCGACTCTGGGGCGGAGCAGCTTCAGCGTCCGGGCTGCCGCAGCCGGATCGAGGTGGCCGCTGCCGAGCGTGGGGCCCCAGCCCCAAACCGGCATGCAGCGCGAGATCCAGCGGGCCCAGGCCCCCCATGCCCGCGAAGAGGCGCGGTGTCGCCGGGGAAGTACACGCGGCCGCCCGCGCCCTCGAGCACGAAGCCGAGCGGGTCGATAGCCCCGCCCCACGGGTCGCGATGGCCGTCGTGGACGGCCTCCGTCGCGGTGATCGCGACGCGGGCGACGTCACGCTTCTCGCCTGCCGAGATCTCGATCACCTCTCGTGCGCCCGCGCTCGCGAGCAGCCCGGCGGTGCCGCGCGGGAGCGACGATCGGCGTGCCGGGCGTCGAGCAGCCGCAGGGAAGGCAGGTCGAGGTGGTCGCGGTGCTGATGCGAGATGAGGACGAGGTCCGGCCTCGCGGCCTCCGGGCCGGGACGGGCGCCGTGGCGGCGCAGGGGGCCGATGCGCGAGCGCAGCACCGGGTCGGTGAGGACGGTGGTCCCGCCGAGGCGGATCAGCGTGGTCGCGTGGCCGACGTAGCGCAGCTCGATCACCGCTCCATTCCATCGCAGTCGCCGCCGTCCGAGGGGACGGCTTGAATCCCGGGCATGATCCGCGGCCGGCTACGGCGTCGCAAGGGGGACGAGAGCGGCGACGAGTACTTCGAGATCGACCCCGGGCAGCTGTCGGGGTTGTTCGCCGCGCCCGGCGTGGCTCCGCGACGCCGGGACTGACCTCGTGGCTGCTGGTCGGGGTGATCCTGCTGACGGCTGGGATCGTCTCGCTCCTCGCGCTCACGCAGGTGATCTTCGTACCCCTCGTGGCCGCGGGGGTGATCGCCGCGGTGGCCGGCCAGCTGGTCGGCCTTCTCAATCGCCATGGCCTTCCGCGGGGCCTCGGCGCCGCCCTGGTGCTGGTCGGGTTGCTGTGCGTCGGAGTGCTCTCGGCCTACCTCATCCTCGACGGGATCGTCAGCGAGACCGGCGGCATCTCCGACGAGCTCGAGGGGGCGGTGGACGACATCGAAGGCTGGCTCCGCGACGCGGGGGTGAGCGAAGGCAAGGCTGCGGACGCGAAGGCGGACCTGAGCGCGGGCGCGAGCGGCGGGTTCGACGCCCTCGTCCACGGCGTCGTCGGTGGCGTGGAGAGGCTCTCCTCGCTCGTCTTCTTCTGTGCGATGACCATCCTCATCCTCTTCTTCCTGCTCAAGGACGGGCCGGCGATCCGTGTCTGGGGCGAGGGCCGGATGGGCGTGCCGCGGGAGATGGCGAGGACGATCACCCGCCGCACGCTCGAGTCGCTGCGCGGGTACTTCCTCGGCGTCACGATCGTCGCCGCCTTCAACGGCATTCTCGTCGGCGTAGGCGCACTGTTGCTCGGGATCCCCCTCGCGGGGACGATCGCGGTGGTCACGTTCCTCGCCGGCTACATCCCCTACGTCGGCGCCTGGAGCGCCGGCGCGTTCTCGGTCCTCCTGGCGCTGGGCGGCGCCGGCCCCGAGGCCGCCGCCGGGATGGTCGTGATCCAGTTGCTGGCGAATGGGCCGCTGCAGCAGATCGTCCAGCCGATCGCATACGGCGCCGCGCTCGGCATCCACCCGCTCGCGGTGCTCGTCGTCACGATCGCGGGAGGTGCCCTGTTCGGCGCGGTCGGCCTGATCCTGGCTGCGCCTGTCACGGCGGCGATCACCCGGCTCTCGGTCGATCTGCGCGGCGTTCCGCGACAAGCTCCGGAGCCGGGGAGCCCACAGGCGAGCACGGCGCCCGGCTAGACCGCACGCAGGCGACGGCGGCGGCGATCACGCCTTTCGGTAGCGTCCCTGTCCGATGCAGCGGGTCACCTTCTCGCGGAACTACACGCTGTCCCTGTCGCGGACCTGCCGGTGCTACTGCAAGTACTGCGCCTTCGCGACGCGGCAGGCGCACATCCACGATCCCGGGGAGGTCGAGCGGCTGCTCGAGGAGGCGCTGAAGCGCCGCGCCAAGGAGCTGCTGGTGCTCACGGGCGAGCGGCCCGAGGTCAATCCGCTCGTGGCGGAGAAGCTCCGCTCCTGGGGCCACGAGGACTTCACCTCGTACGTGCGCTGGGCCTGCGAGCGCGCGCTGGAACGCGGGATTCTGCCGCACACCAACATCGGCGTCCTCGGGCGCGAGGACCTCGCCCGGCTGCGCGAGGTGACCGCCTCGCAGGGGCTGATGCTCGAGTCGGTGTCCGAGCGGCTGATGGAGACCGTGCACGAGGGCTCGCCCACCAAGCACCCCGCCCGCCGCCTGGAGACGATCGAGGCGGCCGGCGAGCTCAAGATCCCGTTCACCAGCGGCATCCTCGTCGGCATCGGCGAGAGCGAGGAGGAGCGCGTCGCCTCCCTGGAGGCGCTCGCCGAGACGCACGCCCGACACGGGCACCTCCAGGAGGTGATCCTGCAGAACTTCGTCGCCCACCCCCGCTACTACGGGCAGGAGGTTGGGGAGATCGCCGACGAGGCGGCGCGGCGCCGCTGGGAGAGCGGTCTCGCCACCGATGCCTCGTTCCCCCGCCCCGACTGGGCCTCCGAGGTGACCATTGCCGACATGAAGCGGCTGATCGCTGAGGCCAAGCGGCTGATGCCGGACGTCGGAGTGCAGGTTCCGCCCAACCTCGCCGATTGGTGGGGCGAGCTGGTCGAGGCCGGCGCGACCGACCTCGGCGGCCTCTCCGCCAACGGCGACCACATCTCGCCCGAGCACCCCTTCCCGAGCCCGCCCCAGGTGCGCAGGGACCTCGCGCCGCGCGGCTACGCGCTGAGCGAGCGGCTCTGCGCCTACCCGCAGTACCTCGACCCCGAGTGGATGGAGCAGGGGGTTCTCGACGTGGTCAAGCTCCGCTTTTGGAGCTTCATCCCGCGCCGGGGCTCGGGGCGCGGCCGCGAGCCTGAGCCGGACGCCGCCCTCGCTCCGCGCGCGATCGAGAGGGGCCGCCGCGGCGAGATGCTGAGCGAGGATGAGCTGACCGCGCTGTTCGCTGAGACGAGGCCCGAGGTGATCGCGGAGATGCGCAGCGCGGCAGACGAGCTGCGCGCCGAGCTGGCCGGGGACGTCGCGACCTTCGTCGTCAACCGGAACATCAATTTCACGAACGTCTGCACCGTCGGCTGCGCGTTCTGCGGCTTCGGCCAGGGCAAGCGCTCTCCCGACGCCTACCACGTGAGCGAGGAGGAGTTCGCGGAGCGGATTGCCGATGCGGTCTCCTTCGGCGCCACCGAGATCTGCATGCAGGGCGGGATCCACCCGGACTACGAGCTGGCCGACTACGGCCGCTGGCTGCTCCTCGCGAAGGAGATCGCGCCCGAGCTGCACCTGCACGCCTTCTCGCCGATGGAGGTCCACTTCATGTGCGAGCGCTCGCGGAAGAGCCCCGCGGAGGTGTTCGACTACCTGATCGGGTGCGGCCTCGGGTCCACCCCCGGCACGGCGGCCGAGGTGCTGGACGACGGCGTGCGCCAGCGGATCTCTCCGAACAAGCTGCCGGTCGCGCGCTGGGTGGAGATCATCGAGGCCTCCCACCGCGCGGGCCTGCGCTCCACCTCCACCGTGATGTTCGGCCACATCGAGGAGCCGCGCGAGCTCGCCCGCCACATGCGGGTGGTCCGCGAGCTCCAGGAGCGCACCGGCGGGATCACCGAGTTCGTCCCGCTCAGCTTCATCCCCTTCAACACGCTGCTCGGGCGCACCCACGGCGTCGAGGAGATCAGCCGCGAGGAGAACCTGAAGCACACCGCCGCCTTTCGCATCGCGCTCGGCCGCTCGATCCCGAACCTCCAGGCGAGCTGGGTGAAGATGGGCCTCGACGCCGCGACCGAGAGCCTGCGCTGGGGCGTCAACGACCTCGGCGGGACCCTGATGGAGGAGAGCATCTCGCGGATGGCCGGCTCCCAGCACGGCGTCCGGCTCGAGCCTGAGCAGTTGATCGAGGCGGCGCGGCGGGCGGGGCGGACCCCGGCCCAGCGCACCACCCTCTACGACGTGATCGAGACCTACCCGGCGGAGCCGCTCGCCGTTTGAGGGCGATCGTGCTCGAAGCGCCCGGCGAGCCCCTCCGCGAGCGGGAGCTGCCCGATCCGGTGCCGGGGCGCGGCGAGGTGCTGCTGCGGGTTAGCGCCTGCGGCGTCTGCCGGACCGATCTGCACGTCCTCGACGGCGAGCTGGCGGAGCCGAAGCTGCCGCTGGTGCTGGGTCACCAGATCGTCGCGACGGTCGCTGGGCCGGGGGAGGGGGCAGAGCGCTTCGAGCAGGGCGCGCGCGTCGGGGTGCCCTGGCTCGGGTGGGTGTGCGGCGAGTGCCGCTTCTGCCGCTCCGGGCGCGAGAACCTCTGTCTGCGGGCCGAGTTCACCGGCTACACGCTTGACGGCGGCTACGCCGAGCTGGCGGTCGCCGACGAGCGCTTCTGCTTCCCGGTCCCCGACGGCTATCCGGACCTGCAGGCCGCGCCGCTGCTCTGCGCCGGGCTGATCGGCTACCGCTCGCTGCGGATGACCGGCGACGCCGAGCGCCTCGGCCTCTACGGCTTCGGCGCCGCCGCCCACGTCATCTGCCAGGTGGCGGTGCACCAGGGGCGCCGCGTGTTCGCCTTCACCCGCCCCGGCGACGAGGCGGCGCAGTCGCTGGCGCTCGAGCTGGGAGCGGAGTGGGCTGGAGAGACCTCGGAGCGCCCCGAGGCGCTCGATGCGGCCATCATCTTCGCCCCCGTCGGCGAGCTGGTCCCGCAGGCGCTCGCCGCCACGGACCGGGGTGGGGTGGTGGTCTGCGCGGGCATCCACATGAGCGACATCCCGTCGTTCCCCTACGAACGGCTGTGGGAGGAGCGGCAGCTCCGCTCGGTGGCGAACCTGACGCGGGCGGACGGCGAGGAGTTCCTGGCTCTCGCGCCGCGGGTCCCGGTCAGCACCGAGGTGCAGGCCTACCCGCTGGCGGACGCAGCTCACGCATTGGACGACCTTCGCGGCGGTAGGGTTCGCGGCGCCGCCGTACTGCGCGTCGGCGAGAGCGCCGGCTGAGCCGGCGCGGAGAGGGAGACGAGGATGCCCGACGTCACCGTGAAGAGGACCGAGGACTTCGAAGCGATCTTCGGGGGAGGCTTCAGGCGCGTACGCGCCGGCCTGGGCGTCACCTCCTTCGGGCTCGCGGTGATCGACCTCCCCCCGAACTTCGAGCGCTATCCGACGCACGACCAGAGCCACGACAACCAGGAGGAGGTCTACACCGCGCTGTCCGGGCGGGCGACCCTCCGGGTGGGAGGCGAGGAGCACACGCTCGAGCCGGGGGTCTGGGCGCGGGTCGGCCCGGCCGAGAAGCGGAAGATCGTCACCGGGGACGAGCCGGCGCGCATACTCGCCGTGGGCGCGACTCCGGGGAAGGCCTACGAGCCGCCGGAGTTCACGGTCGAGGGCGCGGGCGAGTACATCAAGGGCCTGAAGGAGTCGCCACCCGGCGGACCCGAGCCCGGGCGGGCGTAGATCTAGCGGAACAGGTCCCGGTCGCTGGGCCTCCGCAGCACGGCGGCCCCCGGACCGTCGCCGGGGCCGACGAGGTGGCCCAGGCCCGAGATCACCGCGCCGGGCACCTGGGAGTCCTTGTCGCGGACGAGGTCGGCCGCCGCGCAGAGCTCGTCCGCGACCGCCACCGCGGTGGCCTCCAGCGTCCTGCCGTGCGAGTCGCGGCGCCCGCGCCAGTCCTCGAGCGGGGCGATCCCGGCGCACCCGAGCGCGATGTCCGCCTGGCCGAGCCGCCAGGGGCGGCCGAAGCTGTCGGCGACGATCACCGCCGGCGCCGCCCCCGAGGCGGCACGGATCTCCGCGCGGATGCGCCGCGCCGAGGCGTCGGCGTCGGCGGGGAGCAGGGCGACCGTCCCCTCGCCGGGCAGGTTGGACGCATCTATGCCGGCGTTGGCGCAGATCCATCCCCCTCGCGTCTCGGTGATCAGGACTCCGGGCACCGAGCGGATCACGGAGGCGCTCTCGGCCAGGATCAGCTCGACCAGCGCCGGGCTCTTGCCGGTGAGCCGAGCCAGCTCGAGCGCCCGCGGGCCGGGGGAGACGTCCGCCAGGGCGCGCACCCTGCCCTCGGCCTTCGAGACGACCTTCTGGGAGAACACGATGATCTCGCCGGCTGCTGGGGCCGCCGCGGCGGCGACCAGTGCGCCGAGGTCGTCTCCCTCGCCCACCTCGGGGAGCCCCGCCAGCGGGCGGATGCGGACCTCGCGGGCGGTCACCGGCCGCGACCGGGCCGCTAGCGCGCGGCGACGGGCGGCTCGGCCGGCGCGCCGAGCTCCCAGAGCACCTTCGCGGTGTGCGGCGCCGGCTCGGGGTCGAGCAGCAGGGCGTCGCGGAGGTCCTCCATGTCCTCGGGGGTGTCGAGGTCCCGGGCGAGTGACCGCAGCTCCTCGAGGGCGAAGCTGATCCCGGCCGCTCGCGCCCGCGAGATGTGGCGCGCGCAGCTGTCGGGCCCGAAGGCGGGCTCGAAAGCGTCCGGAGGGCAGAGGATCAGGGCGTTGGTGCCCGTGCCGTGGCTGTCCGGGACGATCAGGGCCGTGCGCGGGGTCTGGCCCAGGTGGGCGTCGAGCTCGGCGGGATCGAGCAGCGGGCAGTCGATCGGGAGCATCGCCACGCGCTCGGCTCCGGCCTCCCGGGCGGCGCGGGCGCCGGCGGCGGCCGCGTCCGAATGCCCGGCGTCCCGCTCCTGCCTGAGCACGGCGATGCCGAGCCAGTCGCAGTGGCGGGCGACGGCGGGATCGGCGGTCACCACGAGCGTGTCGTCGATGGTCCGCGAGCGGCGGAGCTTGAAGAGCGTGTCCTGGAACGTCGCCTCGGCGAGGCGCCTCCGGTCCTCCGGCGACAGGGTCCCGGCCAGGCGCTCGTAGGCGCCGTCGAAGCGCTTCACCGGAAGGATCGCGGTCGTGTGCATTGTCTGCGGAGCAGCCGCCATCGCGTCTAAAGGCTACCGCTAAAGCTGAGGTTGACTACCCGATTCCGGAAATGGTCAAACAGGCGTCCGCAGCGAGGCAGCGAACGCGAGCGTGCGCTTCGCCAGGGCGCGCCGCGCCCTCGGCGCCCTCCATCAGGGTCGGGCAGGCGAGGGTTTCGAGGCCCTCTGGGGGCGGGTCGGGGTCCCCCTCGTCGCAGATCATGCCGTCGAGCAGGCCGGCGTACAGGGATGCCACGCCTGCGGCCGTGGAGGGCCGCCCGAGCCCCCGCATGAAGACGTCGGTCGGGCCCTTGACGACCTCGCCGCCGACGTACGGGCTGACGGCTACGACCGGCGCCGCGGAGGCGGCGATCGCCTCGCGGATTCCCGGCGTGGCCAGGATCGGGCCGATCGAGATCACGGGGTTGGAGGGGCCGATCAGGATCGCCTCGGCCTCGCGAATCGCCGCCAGCGCCTCGGGCGCAGCGGTCGCGGCTGCGATGCCGTCGAGCTCGACCCCCTCGACGGCCGGCTCGCCCCGCTCGACGATCAGGTAGCGCTGGAGCCCGCGCCAGCCCTCGGCGGTTCGCACGCGGGTGCGCACCGGCTCCTCGCACATCGGCAGGACCCGCGCGCGCACCCCGAGGGCGCGCGCGATCTGGGCCTGCGCGCCGGTGCGGGTGCCGCCCTCGGCGACGAACGCGCGCCGGTAGAGGCAGGTCGCGATGTCCTTGTCGGAGAGCTGGAACCAGTCCGGGGCGCCGAGCGCGCGCAACCGCTCGAACACGACCTCGGTGTCGTCCTTCAGCCCCCAGCCCTTCTGCTCGTCGATGTCGCCCGAGAGCCAGTACGTGATCAGGTCGGGGTCCGGGGAGACGTCGCAGCCGAGCATCTCGGCGTCGTCGGCCGTGTTCGCGATCACGGACAGGCCCTCTCCGAGCAACTCCTGCAGCCCCGCGGCCAGCTTCGCCCCGCCGGTCCCGCCGGCGAGCACGGTGCAGCGCTCGATCTCCGCGCCGCTCACCGCGGCCCTCAGGACCAGTGGTCGCCGTCGGGCAGCCCGGTGAGCTTCAGCCCGGCGGTGGTCTTGTAGCGGCTGTTGACCGCGATCAGCATCGGCGTCAGCGTCTCGACGATCCGCGCCATCTCCAATGGCCCCGCGTTGACGGCGCGGAGCCCCGCGATCCGCTCGATCAGCCGCGCGACGCGCGCCTTGTCGGCCTTGCGGTCGCCGCAGACGAGCACGTCTTCGTCGACGTGATGGTCCCCGGCCAGGGCCGCGGCGCTGACCGTGTGCAGCGCCGAGATCACGGTCACCCCCTCGGGCACCATCTCCTGGGCCTGCTGCGCCGCGGAGCCCTGCCAGACGCCGATCGTGCGCGTGGCCTTGCCGCTCAGCGCCGCGGCGAGGGGGACCGTGCAGTCCACGAGGATCTGCCCCGGGCTGAGCGCCTGCTTGAGGTTGGTGAGCGTCTCGGACTGGGCCCGGAAGGGGACCGTGAGGAACACGATCGGGCCGCGCCCGGCGGCGTCCTCGTTGCCGAGGCCCTCGACCTGCGCGCCCGGCGCGGCGTTCCGGACCCTGATCGCGGCCTCGTCGGCGCGCTCGCGCTTGCGCGAGCCGATCACGATCTGCTCGCCCGCCTGCGCCCAGCGCAGCGCGAGCCCGTAGCCGAGCGCGCCCGTGCCGCCGATGATGGGGATCGGTTCGGCCAAGGGGCGGACCCTACCGGCGCGCTCGCCGGGAGGCCGGCGAGGCTCCGATAGGGTGGCCCGCGATGAGGCTCGAGGGGCGAAAGGCGCTCGTCACCGGCGGCGCCAGCGGGATCGGCGCGGCGATCGCCCGCCGGCTGGCCGCCGAGGGAGCCGCGGTAACGATCGGCGACCTCAACCTCGAGGGCGCGCGCGAGGTGGCGGGCGAGATCTCGGCCGATGCGCTCGAGCTCGACGTCACCGACCTGGGCTCGGCGCGGGCCGCCGTCGAGTCCACGGGGACGCTCGACATCCTGGTCAACAACGCCGGCACCGACGAGTTCGGGTTCTTCAACGTGACCACGCCGGAGCAGTGGCGGAAGGTGATCGACGTCAACCTCTACGGCGTCCTCAACTGCACCCACGCGGCGCTGCCGGGGATGCACGAGGCGGGCTACGGGCGGCTGGTCAACATCGCCTCCGAGGCTGGGCGCGTCGGGTCCAAGGGCTCGGCCGTGTACTCGGCCGCGAAGGGAGGAGTGATCGCGTTCACCAAGGTCATGGCCCGCGAGGGCGCCCGCTTCGGCATCAACGCCAACGCGATCGCGCCGGGGCCGATCGAGACCCCGCTGCTGATGCAGGCGCTCGAGTTCGGCGAGCTCGGCCAGAAGATCATCGAGAACATGAAGGCTGGGACGCAGCTCGACCGCATGGGCTCGCCCGACGAGGTCGCGGCGGCCGCGGCCTTCCTCGCCTCCGACGACGCCAGCTACGTGACCGGCGAGATCCTCGGCGTGTCCGGGGGGATGGGGATGGTGGGATGAGCGAGCTGCCGGAGGTCGGGATCGAGCGCGCCGACCAGTTCGTGGTCGAGGGCGCACTGCTGACGGACGTCGGCGGCACCATCGGCGCCGCCGTCCTCTCCACTCCGGGGATGATCGCGATGATGGAGCGGACGGCCGCCGTCCTCTCCTTCGAGAACCTGCCCGAGGGCAGCGCCACCGTCGGCTTCGAGGTCTGCGTCAAGCACGTCGCGGCCGTCGCCGAGGGCGCCACTTGCACGGCGCACGCGAAGCTGCGCGAGGTGGCGGACGGGCGCAAGCTGCGCTTCGACGTCGAGGTCGCCGAGGGCGACCGCACCATCGGAGTCGGCACGCACGAGCGCCGCGTGATCCCGACGCAGGGCCCTCCGACGGGCTGAGCGCGTTCGGGGGAGCGGTCGCCGCCGCCCCGCGAGGGCGGGCAGTCCGGCGATGAGTCCCGGCCCGCCGGCCGGTCCTATCTTCGAAGGCGCACCCGACGAAAGGAGAGCTCATGCTCGGCGACAGCAAGGCGTTCAGCGGCTTCGCGGTGAAGGACCTGGGCGCAGCGCGCGATTTCTACAACGAGACCCTGGGGCTGAGAACGAAGATGCTCGACGAGGGGACCGGCCTGATGCAGCTCGATCTCGGCGGCGATCGCCCGACGCTCGTCTACCAGCAGCCGGACAGCACGCCCGCGAGCTACACGATCCTCAACTTCCCGGTCGCCGACGTCGAGGCGGCCGTGGACGAGCTCACGGCGCGCGGGGTGGAGTTCGAGCGCTACGACGGCTTCGAGCAGGACGAGAAGGGGATCTCCCGCGGCCCCGGCCCCGAGATCGCCTGGTTCAAGGACCCCTCGGGAAACGTGCTGTCGGTGCTGTCCGAGCAGTAGCGCGACGGGGACGGCGCTGGCTAGGCTGGAGCCGTGCCCGGGCAGCTTCCAGACGCAGTGCGCATCCGCGAGGTCGGGCCCCGCGACGGCTTCCAGAACGAGCCGGAGGTGGTCGCGACCGCCGACAAGGTGCGGCTGATCGGGATGCTCGCTGACGCCGGGCTGAAGCGGATCGAGGTGACCTCGTTCGTCCGCCCCGACGTGGTCCCGCAGCTCGCGGACGCCGCCGAGGTGCTCGGGGCGCTCGAGCCCCGCGAGGGGGTCGCCTACTCGGTGCTGATCCCGAATCGCAGGGGGCTGGACAACGCCCTGGCGCTCAGCGACCGCTTCCAGGAGGGCAACTTCTTCCTCTCGGCCTCAGAGACCCACAACCGCCGCAACGTAAACCGCTCGGTCGCCGAGTCGCTGGCCGACCTCGAGGGCACGATCAGCGCCGCGGCGGAGTCCGGCCTGCGCTGCGAGGGCGTGATCTCGACCAGCTTCGGCTGCCCCTACGAGGGCGAGGTGCCGGCCGAGCGCGTCTTCGAGATCGCGCGGGCGCTGGCCGGGTTCGGCTGCGCGGAGATCGGCTTCGGCGACACGACGGGCATGGCCAACCCCCGCCAGGTGCGCGAGTTCTTCGAGCGCGCCGCGCGCCGAGCTCGCGGGCGTCGAGCTGACCGCCCACTTCCACAACACCCGCGGCCAGGGCCTCGCCAACGTGCTCGCGGCACTGGAAGCAGGGGTCGAGAGCTTCGAGAGCAGCTTCGGCGAGCTCGGCGGCTGCCCGGTGCCCCCGGGCGCCACGGGCAACATCTCCAGCGAGGACCTCGTCTCGATGCTGGAGGAGATGGGCGTGGCGACCGGCGTCGAGCTGCCGAAGCTGATCGCCGCCTCCGCCGAGGCCCAGCGCCTGCTCGGGCGCCCGCTCGGTGCCCACGTCCTGACTGCCGGGCCGGTGGACTGGTCGCCGCAGTAGGGTGGGCGGATGAAGAGCGATCCGTTCCGCGCGGCGGCCGAGGCCAAGGACTTCTCGGCCATAGACGAGCTCTTCGCCGAGGACGTGACCTTCCGCAGTCCCGTGGTGTTCAAGCCCTACGAGGGGCGCGAGGCGGTGGCCGTGCTGCTGGGGGCCGTGCTCCAGGTCTTCGAGGACTTCCGCTACACCGACCAGACCGAGACCGGCGACGCGGCGATGCTCGCCTTCAGCGCGCGGGCCGGCGGCCGCGAGGTGGACGGGATCGACCACCTCCGCTTCGGGCCCTGACGGCCGGATCCGCGAGATGGCCGTCTACATCAGGCCGCTGAGCGGACTCAACGCGCTCGCGGAGGAGATGCGCCGCAAGCTCGAAGAGGCCGGCGCCCTCCCCGGCTGAGCCGCCGGCCGGCCCTCAGGGGCAGCTCGCGCCGGCGCAGGCGCGGATCTGGGCCAGCCGCGCGTCGAGCTGCGTCGCGGATCCCCGCGAAGGCGGGGAGCTGGGTGCAGGTTCTCGAGCTGGAACGGGTCGGCGCAGAGGTCGTAGAGCTCCGTGCCCTGCGCGTTGTCGTCCAGGTAGACCCAGCGCCCGCTGCGGATCCCGGCCGAGCCGTCGTAGGCCTGGCTCTCGAACAGCAGCTCCCGCTCGGCACCGTAGGCCGGGTCACGGGCCACAGGTAGCAGCGAGCGGCCGTCGAACGCCAGTCCGGGGCGGACCTTGGCCAGCTGGGCGATGGTCGGAGCGAGGTCCACGTTGCTGACCGGCTGCGAGCGGACCTCGCCGGCCGGGAAGCCGGGGCCGCGGACTATCAGCGGCACGCGCAGCGACTCCTCGTAGAGGAAGTTCTTGAAGATCAGGCGGTGGGCGCCGAGCAGCACGCCGTTGTCCGAGGTGAAGATGACGTAGGTCTTGCGCTTGTCGCCGGCCTTGCGCACGCGGCCGATGAGCCGGGCGACCGCCTCGTCCACGGCGAGCAGGCTCTCGATGCGCCCGCGGTGGCGGCGGTCTATGTCGGCGATCTCCTCGTTGCTCAGCCGCGGGCGCTCCTGCACCGCCGCCGGCTTGTCGCTGACGTCCTCCTCGTCGAAGTTGGGCGGCCGCGGGGCGGATATCTCGCCGGCGGCGCCCAGGTGCCGCGGCGCCGGGAGCGGATCGCGCGTCGCGTTCGCGAACACGCCCGCCTCGCCGTGGGGGGCGGTCGGGTTGAACCAGAGGAAGAAGGGCTTCGGCTTCGGGGCCTGCCGCTTGACGAAGTCCACCGCGCGCGCGGCGAGCACGTCGGTGACGTAGTTCCGCGTGGCCCGCTTGTACCAGCGCATGCGCCCGTTGTCGTTGACCTTGTACTTGTAGCGGCGCTGCTCGAGCCCGGAGGTGAGCGCGAACCAGTCCGCCCAGCCCGGCGGGATCTCCAGGGCGTCGGCGACCGGCTCGGGGATGCCGTCGTCGATCCCGTAGCCGTTCAGGTACTTGCCGACCATCGCGGTCCGGTACCCCGAGGAGCGCAGCCAGACCGCCAGCGTGTTCGCGTGGTTCAGCCCGTTGTAGCCGTTCGGCAGGTCGGTGCTGATGACGCCGTGGTTGTGCGCGTACTGCCCGGTCAGGAACGTCGCCCGGGAGGGGCAGCAGAGCGGGAACGAGACGTAGCTGTTGGCGAAGGTGGTGCCCCGGCCGCCGAGCAGCCGCGCGGTCGAAGGGAGGCCCTGCATGGACTCGTTCTGGTCGTCGGTCATGACGACGATCACGTTCGGCCGCTTCTGGCGGCGGTTCCTGCGGCGCATCTCGCGCAGGCGCTCGCGCTTGCGCTCCGCCTTCGTCGGCTTCCCCTGCGCGCCTTCCCGCGGCGCCGCCTGGGCGGGCTCCGGGGAGGCCGGCCCGCGGCCGCCGAGCGGGATCGCCACGGCCAGCGCCGCCGCGAAGGCGGCGGCAGCCGCGCACGCTCGCTGTGTGGTCCTGTTCCGCATCCCTAAGGTCAACACGCGCCCGCCCCCGCGGTCGCGCTGCGACCGCCCCCGAGCGGCCGCCCGCCAGGGTAGCGGCGCCTCCCGGCGGCACACGCCGGTTCGCATCAACCCTCTAGTGTCCGCCGTCTCGCCAAACCCCTACTCGGAGGTACTGAACGGGCATGGAGATCAGCAAGGTCGGCGTACTGGGCTGCGGGATCATGGGCCACGGCATCACCCAGATCTGCGCGCAGAACGGCTGGGAGGTGGTCGTCCGCGAGGTCGACCAGGACAGGCTCGACAAGGGCATCGCCAAGATCGAGAAGCAGCTCGCGAAGGCAGTCGACAAGGGCAAGGTGGAGCAGGGCGACGCCGACGCGGCGCGCGGGCGCATCACGCCGACGCTCGACTACGCGGACCTCGCCGACTCCGACCTGGTGATCGAGGCGATCACCGAGGACCTCGAGATGAAGCTCGAGATGTGGAAGGCGGTGGACGAGATCGTCAAGGACGAGGCCTTCTTCGCCACGAACACCTCGTCGCTGTCGGTCGCCGACCAGGCCGCGGCCACGAAGCGGCCGGAGCGCTTCCTCGGCCTGCACTTCTTCAACCCGGCCCAGGTGATGCCGCTGCTCGAGGTCGTCAAGGCGGCCGAGACGAGCGACGAGGCGTACGACCTCGGCTTCGAGGTGGGGAAGGAGCTCGGCAAGACCACCGTCGCCGCCGGGCGACAACCGCGGCTTCATCGTCAACCGCCTGCTGGTCCCGTACATGCTCGACGCGATGCGCGCCCACGAGCAGGGAGTGGGCTCGATCTCCGACATCGACGCCGGGATGATGGCCGGCGCGAGCCACCCGATGGGCCCGCTGACGCTCGCGGACTTCGTCGGGCTCGACACGCTCGTCTCGATCTCCGAGGTGATGGTGGACGCCTACGGCGAGGAGCGCTTCGCTGCGCCGGACATCCTCCGCAAGATGGTGGATGCAGGCGATTTTGGCCGGAAGTCCGGCAAGGGGTTTTACGATTACTCGGGTGAGAAGCCGGTGCCGAGCGATCAAGCCGTAGGAGCCCGCGTGGCCGTTGACGAGACAAGCCTCGACCGGATCCGCAACGCGACCTTCCCCAGCTCGCGCCGGGGCTACGACAAGCACGAGGTCGAGAAGTTCCTCTCCCGGCTCGCGGACTGGCTGGAGACGGGGGGAGGCGACGAGTCGCGCTCGGACGCGGTCAAGCGCGAGCTCGAGCGCGTGGGCGAGCGGACGGGCGCGATCCTCTCGCAGGCCGAGGAGAGCGCCCAGCAGATCCGCTCGGAGGCCGAGGGGGAGGCGCGGGCGACGCTGGCCGAGGCGAAGGCGACCGCCGAGAAGCTGCGCGGCGACGCGGACGCATACGCCGCGAAGACCCGCTCGACGATCGACCGCGAGGCCGCCGAGCAGAACGACCGGATCGAGCGCGAGGTGGAGGACGCCCTGCTGGCCGCCGAGGACAAGGCCGCCCGCATCGTCGAGGAGGGCGTGCGCCGGCGCGAGGACCTCGAGTCGCTGATCGCCGACCTCGTCGGCCGCCGCGACGAGGTGCTCGCCGACGTGGACGAGCTGAGTGCCAGGCTCGAGGCCGCGATCTCGGAGCACCGCGCCCGCGACTCCGACCCCTACGCCCGTCCCGCCGAGCTCGACCCGCAGGCGGCGGAAGAAGAGGAGGAGCTCCCGGAGGAGGCCTCGGACGTGGACTACGACGAGGACGACGATGGCTCGATCTCGGGGACGAGAACGGCGAAGGCGCGGACGAGGCGTCGAAGCGGGACGGCCGAGAGCGAGAGCGAGGCCGGCCCCGGCGAGCCGGACGAGCCCGCAGAGACCGAAGAGCACGACGTGCGCTCCTCCTGAGCTGCGGGCGGCCGGGATGACGGAGATCAGAGCGGCTCTGGACGCCGCGCTCGAAGGGGGCCCCGAGCGCCACCGGCAGAAGGTGGCCGAGCAGGAGAAGCTGCCGGTCCGCGACCGGGTGGCGCGCCTGCTCGACCCGGGCTCGTTCTCGGAGGAGGGCCTGCTCGCCAACTGGGAGCAGGAGGGGCTCGGGGCCGACGGGGTCGTCACCGGCATGGGGACGATCGGCGGGCGGCCCGTCGCCCTGATGGCCAATGATCCGGCGGTCAAGGCGGGCTCCTGGGGGCCGAAGACCGTCGAGAAGATCCTGCGCGTCCAGGAGCGCGCGCTGAGCCACCAGGTGCCGATGGTCTACCTGGTCGACTCGGCCGGCGCCAGGATCACCGACCAGGTGCGGATGTTCCCCGGCCGCCGCGGCGCCGGGAAGATCTTCCACAACCAGGTGCGCCTCTCCGGGCAGGTGCCGCAGGTCTGCCTGCTGTTCGGCCCGAGCGCCGCCGGCGGCGCCTACATCCCCGCCTTCTGCGACGTCGTGATCATGCGCGACGGCAACGCCTCGATGTATCTCGGCTCGCCGCGGATGGCCCAGATGGTGATCGGCGAGGAGGTGACGCTGGAGGAGATGGGGGGCGCGCGGATGCACACGAGCCGCTCGGGCTGCGGGCACTTCCTGGCGTCCAGCGACGAAGACGCGATCGACCTCGCGCGGCGCTACCTCTCCTATCATGCCGTCGAACTGGCGCGAGGCGCCGCCCGCCGCGCCGCCGGCGGAGCCGGCCGCGGAGCGGAGGGTCTCGGAGATCGTGCCGACGGACCCGAAGCCGCCCTTCGACGTCCGCGAGCTGATCGAGGCCGTCGCCGACGCCGGCTCCTTCCTCGAGGTCCAGGAGCGCTGGGCCAAGGAGCTGGTGGTCGGATACGCGCGGCTCGATGGCCGGGCGATCGGGATCGTCGCCAACCAGCCGAAGGTCAAGGGCGGCGTGCTCTTCGTGGACTCGGCGGACAAGGCCGCGCGCTTCATCTGGACCTGCAACGCCTTCAACGTCCCGCTGCTCTTCCTCGCCGACGTGCCCGGGTTCATGATCGGCAAGGACGTCGAGCGCCAGGGGATCATCCGCCACGGCGCCAAGATGATCAGCGCCGTCTCGGAGGCGACGGTGCCGAAGATCTCGGTCGTGGTCCGCAAGGCCTACGGCGCGGGCCTCTACGCGATGGCGGGCCCGGCCTTCGACCCGGACGCCTGCATCGCCTTCCCGCAGGCCCAGATCGCGGTGATGGGCCCGGAGGCTGCGATCAACGCCGTCTTCTTCAACCAGATCCAGGCGATCGAGGACGAAGCCGAGCGCGAGCGCTTCGTCGCGGCCAAGCGGGAGGAGTACTCGGAGGACATCGACATCCTTCACCTCGCCTCGGAGCTGGTCGTGGACGCCGTGATCGAACCGGACTCGCTGCGGGCCGAGCTGGTGCAGCGCTACGCGCTCGCCGAGACCCGCGACCGGGACTTCGCCGAGAGGCGGAACCCGGTCACGCCCGTCTAGCGCAGGGCCCCGCCCCGGCTCAGGCGATCTCGCGGGCGAGCCCGACGAACCAGTCGAGCGCCTCCGGGTTGGCGAGCGAGTCCCGGCTGGCCGCGCGCTCGGGCGCCTCGCCCATCAGGATCCGCTTGACCGGCACCTCGAGCACCTTGCCGCTGAGCGTGCGCGGTATCTCCTCGACCGCGTAGACCTGCGTTCGGCACGTGCCGGGGCGAGCAGGCCTCGCGGATGCGGCGCTTGATCTCCTGCGTCAGCTCCTCGTCGAGCTCGGCGCCCTCGCGCAGGACCACGAACAGCGGCATCCAGCCCTCGGTCCCCTCGCGCGGGACGTCCACGACGAGGGCGTCGAGGACCTCCGGCACCGACTGGACGGCGCGGTAGATCTCGCTCGTCCCCATGCGGATCCCCGAGCGGTTGATGGTCGAGTCCGAGCGGCCGTAGATGATCGCGGTGCCGCGCGAGGTGATCTCGATCCAGTCGCCGTGGCGCCAGACGCCCGGGTACATCTCGAAGTAGCTGGCGCGGTAGCGCGAGCCGTCCTCGTCGCCCCAGAAGAAGACGGGCATCGAGGGCATCGGCTCGGTGATCACAAGCTCGCCGACCTCGTCGATGACCGAGTCGCCCTCCTCGTCGAAGGCCTCGACCTTGGCGCCGAGCGCGCGCGCCTGGAGCTCGCCGCGGTAGACGGGCAGGGTGGGCACGCCGCCGACGAACGCGGTGCAGACGTCGGTGCCGCCGCTGGTCGAGAACAGCCAGGTGTCGCGCGCCGACGTGCTCGTAGACCCACTCGAAGCCCTCGGGCGAGAGGGGGGAGCCGGTCGAGCCGACGGCGCGCAGGCGCGAGAGGTCGCGGCCGCTGCCCGGCTCGACGCCGTCCTTCATGCAGGCGGCGATGTAGGAGGCGCTGGTGCCGAAGCAGGTGACTGCCGGTGCGCGCGGCGAGGTCCCAGAGCACGCCCATGTCCGGGTGGCCGGGGCTGCCGTCGTAGAGGACGATCGAGGCGGGGGTCAGCAGCGCGCCGACGAGGAAGTTCCACATCATCCAGCCGGTGGTCGTGAACCAGAAGACGCGGTCGCCCTCGCGCGCGTCCACGTGCAGGTTCAGCTTCTTGAGCTGCTCCAGCAGGATCCCGCCGTGCCCCTGGACGATCGCCTTCGGCAGGCCGGTCGTCCCCGACGAGTAGAGGACCCAGAGGGGATGGTCGAAGGGGACGCGCTCGAAGCGCAGGGGCGCGCCCTCGCCGAGCTCGCGGAGCTGCCCCCAGGTCATCGGCGCGGCGCCGCCGTTACGGCCCTCCAGGGGGGACAGGTCGGGGGAGGGATCGAGGTAGGGGACGACGACCGCGCGCTCCAGCGACGGGATCTGGGCGGCGATCTCGGCGACGGTCTCGCGCCGGTCGAAGTCCCTGCCGCCGTAGCGGTAGCCGTCCACGGCGAAGAGGACCTTCGGCTCGATCTGCGCGAAGCGGTCTACGACGCTCGAGGGGCCGAAGTCGGGCGAGCAGGATGACCAGACCGCGCCGAGGCTCGCGGCCGCGAGGAAGGCGATCAGGGCCTCGGGGCCGTTCGGGAGATAGGCGACGACGCGGTCGCCGCGGCCGACGCCCAGGGCCCGCAGGCCCTCGGCGACCTCGGCGACGGCCGCGCGGAGCTCGCCCCAGCGCAGCTCGGTCAGCTCGCGCAGCTCCGAGGCGTGCACGACCGCGACCTCGTCGTCGGCCTTGCCGCGGAAGACGTGCTCCGCGTAGTTGAGGCTGGTCCCCTCGAACCAGCGCGCCCCCGGCATCACGCGCTCGGCGAGGACGGCCTCGGCGCGGCCGTCGGCCTGCACCTCGAAGTAGTCCCAGATCGAGTCCCAGAAGGACTCAAGCTCGTCAACGGACCAGCGCCACAGCTCCTCGTAGCTCTCCGCCTCGACGCCGCGCTCGCGCCGCAGCCAGTCCGCGTAGCGCGTCATCTGCGAGGCCGCGATCGCCTCCTGGCCGAGGGCTCCCAGAGCTTCTCGGGCGCGCCGCTCACGCCTCGGCCTCCCGCGCCGCCAGCGGCTCGGCGGCCGCAGGGGCCTCGCCGGCCCCCGCGCCGCCCCGCGGTCGAGCAGGCCCGCGAGCGAGACGAGGAAGGCCGTCATGCGCTCCAGCGCAGCCGGGTCCACGCGCTCGGGGGTGTCCTCGTGGTCGTGCAGCCATGGCGGGGGCAGTCCGCCGTCGGCGCCGACCAGCGAGATGGACCGCATCCGGCGCACGCGCGCGGCGAGGGCGTCGGAGACCGCCGCCGAGCGGAGGGGGAGGGGGCGGGCTGCCCTCGTCGGGCTCGGCGGCGGCCAGCGCCTCGCAGAGCTCGATCAGCTCGGGGTCCATCGCGTAGCTGATCACGGCGCCCTCGCTGACCCGGTAGTGGACCGTGCCGTAGGAGGCGCCCTCGACGTTGACGATCAGGGTGCGCTCGCGGTCGAGCTCGCGCGCGTGGCGCCGCGCCCACGAGCGCATCCCCTCGGCCAGGGACTCCTCCGCGCCGGTGAGCACGACCCAGACGTCGAGGTTGGCGGGCGGGTCGTCGCGCAGGCGCCGCGCCGCTCCGAGCACCGCGGCGACGCCGGAGGCGTTGTCGTAGGCGCCCGGCACCGTCTCCGAGAGCGCGATGTCGATCAGCAGGAAGGCGGCGACGATCAGCAGGATCGTCGGCACGAGCTGGACCACGGCGACCCAGCCGGCGTCGAGCCCGGCCATCCGCGCGCCCAGGACCGGCAGCAGCGGCACCATCCCGGCCCAGAAGACGAGCCGGAACGGCCCCAGCAGCACGCCGCGCGGGCTCCGAGAGCCGCTCGGCCAGCTTGCGGCCGCGCTCGCCGAGGAAGTAGCCGGAGCGGCCGGCGTCGTAGTGGGCGACGAGCACGAGCCGCAGCGGCGCGCCCGGGGTGGGGCCCGGGGAGACCACGTTCTGCGAGGCGCGGCGGAAGAAGAGCGAGCGCAGGAGGTAGAAGCGGGTGTTCAGGTCCAGGTACGCGGAGGTCGCGGCGAACAGCACCAGCGCGAACCCGACGGCTGGGCTGCGCGACGGCCACGAGGCTGCCCGCGATCGCGATCGCGACGTGCAGCAGGTGCACGGTCGCCCACTGCCGGTGCACGTGGGTCGGCTCGACCTCGGCCCGCCGCCCGAGCCCCCGCAGCCGCCCCGCGAGCATGTTCGCCGCCCGCCGCTCGGCGTCCGTCCCCGGCCCGCGCCCCGCTGAAGGAGCAGAGCTCGCCGACGATCTCGGCCCCCTCGCCTGCCCGGCTTGGTCTCTCCCTCTGCCTCGTTCACGCCCGGATGATTATCGCCTGCGGGCGCGTCTATCGTTCCCCGGGCGCCGGAGTGGCGGAACGGCATACGCGTGGCACTCAAAATGCCTTGCCCTTCGGGGCATGTGGGTTCGACTCCCACCTCCGGCATAGGGGAGAACAGCGCGAGTGACGACTCACGCCGGTGATGACCGGCACCAGTCGTCACTCGGCGCTTTGGGCCCTGGCGCGACGGCAGCATGGCGTCCTCTCCGTGCGGCAGCTGCGCGAGCACGGCCTCGAGCGCCACGCCGTCAGACACCGCGTGGCCAGCGGACGGCTACGCAGGGTCCACACGGGCGTCTACGCGGTCGGGCACCTGCGGCTCTCCCGGGAGGCGCGATGGATGGCGGCTGTGCTCGCCGTGGGCCGAGCCTCGCTGCTCAGCCACGAGAGCGCCGGCGCGCTCTGGGGGATCTGGACGGAGGGACCTCGCGTGCACGTGTCGGCATCGGTCCGAGGGAGTCGTCGCCTGCCGGGCGTAGTCGTCCACCGCCGTCGCCTCGGCGCCCGAGACCGGGATCGCCAGCGCGGCATCCCGGTCACGACTCCGGCGGGGACTCTGATCGACCTCGCGGTCGGCGCATCGCCTGACCGGCTCGAGGCCGCCATCAACGCCGCCGACAGGCGCGGCCTGCTGACGCCCGAGCAGCTCAGGGGCGAGCTGGATCTTCACCCGGGACGGCGCGGCGCCGGTGTGCTTCGACGCCTTCTCGACCGCCGGACGTTCCGGCTCACGGACTCGGAGCTCGAGCGGCTCTTCCTGCGGCTTGTGCACGAGGCCGGGTTGCCTCCGCCACGAACGGGCGTCCGGCTCAACGGCTTCACGGTGGACTTCCACTGGCCGGAGCTGCGCCTGGTCGTCGAGACCGACGGGCTGCGCTATCACCGCACGCCCGAGCAGCAGGCTCATGACCGCCGGCGCGACCAGGCTCACACCGCGGCGGGCCTGACCTGCCTGCGCTTCACTCACGCGCAGGTTCGGCGTGAGCCGGAGGAGGTCCGCAGGGTCATGCAAAGGGTCGCCCGCCTGCTTGCGTGAGAACCTGTCGGCCATGTGCGGGCGCTTCACGCTGACCGACCCCGATCCGCGGATGCTGCGGTTCCGGTTCGGGCTGGCGGGAGTCCGTGCAGATAGACGAGCGGCCGCGGTTCAACGTGGCGCCGACGGACCCGGTCCTCGCTGTCCGGTTGAACCGCGAGGGGGAGCGTGAGGCTGGGCGGCTGCGGTGGGGCCTCATCCCGCACTATGCGGACCCGGACTCCTTCGGCCGGCTGCTGATCAACGCGCGGGCCGAGACGGTGGCTGAGGCGCCGGCGTTCCGCGACGCGTTCGAGCGCTGCCGCTGCCTGATCGTCGCGGACGGGTTCTACGAGTGGCTGGCGACGCCGGAGGGAAAGCGGCCGCAGTGGTTCGCGCTGCCGGGGCGCGAGCCGTTCGCGTTCGCGGGGCTGTGGGCGCGCTCGCGTCGCGCCGACGGGAGCGAGCTGCACTCGTGCGCGATCCTGACCTGCGAGCCGAGCGCGGCGGTGGCCCCGGTCCACGACCGGATGCCCGTGGTCCTGGAGCGGGGCGGGGAGGCGGACTGGCTCGACGCGGCCACGACCCCGGAGGACCGGATGGCCCTGCTGGCGCCGCGCGAGGGGCTGGAGGTCACCGAGGTCTCGGAGGCGGTCAGCGACGTCCGCCAGGACGGGCCGCACCTGCTGGACCCCCCGCTGCAGCTCTTCTGAGGGCGCTTACCGGCGCTCGTCGCCGACGGAGCGGGCGTCTTCGCGCTCGTCGGCGAAGTGGTTCTCATCCTCGAGCTCGTCGCCGATCGGGCGCTCCTCCTCGACGTGCCACTCCTGATTGAAGGCGACCATCGCGACGGCGATCAGGATGACCTGGACCGGGACGAGCAGCAGGGTCAGGAGGCCGAGCAGCTCCTCGGGCAGGGCCGGGCTCTCGAGCCCGTCCTTCGCGCGGCTGAACCACGCGGGAGCGGCGATGCCGGCGAAGATCGCGAGGATGATCGCCAGCGCGGAGGCGACGGGCAGGGCGCCGCGGTTCCAGCGGGAGACGAGGAAGGCGAAGAGGACGTAGATCAGGATGTAGCAGACCGCGAGCACCTTGCCGCCCTCGAGGCGCTCCCAGCCGCCGATCGTGATCACGGCTGCGATGCCGGCGGTCACGAGGAGCAGGAAGACGACGAGCGCCCGCGCGCTCTTGGACTCGGGCTTCTCCCTGTTCGGCCGCCAGAGCTCGTATCCGGGACGGATGGCTCCCGCTTCCATTGCGCGCAGAGTCTATGTTCTCGCGCCGACGCCCGCCAGGGGCAACCGGCGGGCCGATGCGGGCGGAGGGACTCGAACCCCCAAGCTCTCTCGAGCACCGGCACCTAAAGCCGGCGTGTCTGCCAGTTCCACCACGCCCGCAGGGACCGGCCCGATTCTAGGTTCGGGCGGCCAGGGACGGGGCACCCAGGACTCGAACCTGGAATCGCCGACTTTGGAGGCCGGTGCCTTAGCCAGTTTGGCCAGTGCCCCAGAGGGGGCCAATCGTAGCCGGGGGAGCGGCTCCGGCTACTTGCGGGAGCCGGCCTTCGGGGCGGGCTTGCGCGGCTTCTTCAGCGGCGCGGGATCGGGTCCGATCTCGGCCCGGCAGCCCTCGCCGGCGCAGGTCGTGAGGCCGACCAGGTGGCCGTACAGCCACTTGCGCACCCACTCAAGCGGGGGTTGGCCGCCAGGTTGCGGAGCTGGCCGGGGTCGCGCCGCATGTCGTAGAGCTCGGACTGCCCGTTGGCGTAGAGCACGTAGAGGTAGCGGTCGGTGCGGATCGCGCGGTAGGCGGGGGCGAAGTTGCCGTTCGCCACCGACTTCGTCGCCATCTTCTCCTGGTCGAGGTCACTCACGCCGCGGCGGCCCAGCAGCCGTGCCCTCGCGAGCTTCGCGGCCGCCGCCGTCTGCGCGTCGATGCCCGGGCTGCCCTTGCCGGGGCCGGTGTCGGCCTCGAGCAGGATCGGGCGGGTCGAGCGGAGCGCCGGGTCCTGGGCGTAGGGGAGAAGGGAGCGCCCGTCGAGGGACGGGTCGGGCGAGCCCGTCGCGATCTCGAGCGATCGTCTGGGTCACGTCGAGCGCGGAGACGAGCTCGTCGCTGACGCCGCCGGCGCGGGATGCCGGGGCCGCGGATCATCATCGGCACGCGGGCCGAGGGCTCGTAGGCGAGGTACTTGCCGCCGGCGATCCGGTGCTCGCCGCGGAAGAAGCCGTTGTCGGAGGCGAAGACGATGTAGGTGTCGTCGAGGATGCCCTCCTGCGCCAGCTCGGCGACGATCGCGGCGACCCCTCGTCCACCGAGCGCAGCATCTCCAGGCGGCGCCGGCGCTCGGACTCGATCGTCTTGCGGAGCCCCTTGCCGATCGGCTTGCGCGCCTGCTTGCGCAGCCACTGCGGCTTGTCCGAGACGTCCTTCTCGTTGAACGCCTGGACCCTGGGCAGCGGCCCCGTCTGCGAGTAGAGGTGGCGCGGCGCCGGGTCGAACGGGCCGTGCGGGGCGTTGAGCCAGACGTTCATCATGAACGGCGTCTGGGGGGCGCCTGCGGTGTCGATGAACTCCACCGCCTTGCGCGAGAAGACGTCGGTCTGGTACTCGCTGTCCTGGTCGCCGTAGAAGGCCAGTTCGGGCGTGTCCCCGGGGCCGCTCTTCTCGACAAGCTGGTAGTTGAAGTAGAGGGGTCCCTCCGAGACCTTGCCGTACCACTCGTCCCAGCCGGGCGGGACGGGGAAGGGCGGGGCGGTGACCCGGCCGCGTAGCCGTTCATGTACTTGCCGATGTGGACGTTGTAGTAGCCGGCGTCGGAGTCCAGACGGGCAGGGCGTCCGCCTCGTGCGGCACGAACTGCGTCCAGCCGCCGTAGGGAGGGAGGTTGCCCCGCACGCCGTGGTTGTGCATGTACTGGCCGGTCAGCAGGCCGGCCCGCGAAGGGCAGCAGAGCGGGTAGGGCACGTAGGTAA
>CAWDTF010000004.1:0-110509 GCA_963805235.1 uncultured Solirubrobacterales bacterium
CGCTCGGGTCGCCGCCGGTCGGGGTGTAGGTCACCCTCGGCGTGACGGTGACCTTGCCGGTCTCGTTCAGCTTCCTCAGCTTCTTTCCGGTCGCCATGATCAGCAACTGAACGGCGCCGGGCGCGCTGACGGTCCTCGCCACGGCGACCCCGGCGGCCTTCAGGCCGTTGCCGGAAAGGGCCAGTTCGCCTGGGCCGGGGACGGTCACGGCCAGCCTCGCGGCGCCCTTCCTCTGGTTCAGCCTCGGCTTGCCGAGCGTGAACTCGTTCGAAGGGGGCGAGGGCGGCGGGGGAGACGTCGGCGGGGGAGAAGACGGTGAGGTGCGCGCATCGACCGCCACTCCGCAGGGGCCCATGGCGCCGCCGATGAAGCTCTGGTTCGCGCCCGTGCCGTCGAGGTTGGCGCGGCCGATCGTCCCGTCGCCACCGTTGGCCCAGTAGAGGTGCGCTCCGTCGACCGCCACGCCGCACGGGCGGTTCGCGCCGTCGATGAAGACTTGGTCCGCCCCGAGCCGTCGAGGTTGGCGCGGCCGATCGTGTCGCTGAGCCGTTGGCCCAGTAGAGGTGCCCCGCGTCGACCGCCACCCCGCAGGGGAGGCTGGCGCCCCCGATGAAGCTCTGGTCCACCCCCGTGCCGTCGAGGTTTGCGCGGCCGATCGTGTCGCTGGGAGCTGTTGGTCCAGTAGAGGTGCCCCGCGTCGACCGCCACCCCGCAGGGGAGGTCGGCGCCGACGACGAAGCTCTGGTTGACCCCGGTGCCGTCGAGGTTGGCCCGCCCGATCGTTGTGCCGCTGTTATTGGTCCAGTAGACGAACGCCGCGGCGCGCGGGGAGAAGGCCAGGGCTAGGACGAGCAGCGCGGCTACCAGCAGAGCCACACGGCCCGTACGATGAGACGGCACGGCTATCGCCGCCCGGGCATCGGCCGACCGCCTCAGGGAGCGCCCCCGGCCGATTCGGCGAGCTTTGCACGAGAGATGTCAGCGCGGTTCGCATCCGTCGGTGGTGTCGCTGCTGTGTTCATCGAGCGTCAGGGTCAGTGAAGTATTTGAAGCTCGCTCTAAACCGGTGACGCCGCAGCAGACGATTTATTCCCGGGAGCAAAGGCGAGGAGCGCTACGGGGGGGCGCCCGGTGCGTCGCCAGGGCGAGTGGGCGCCGAGCGGAGTGGGTCAACCGCCCCAGTCGAGATCGGAGGGGCAGCCGCCGCCCGAGGCGGAGCATGGATGGCTGAAACCACCGCCGGCGCGCATCACGCTGAAGGTCCGCCCGCTGTCGCTCGAGGCCGTCACCGTATAGCCGTTGGCGCTGACGCCGCTGATCCCGAGGCTCGCGGGCAGCGTGTCGTCGATCGCCTGCAGCTGCGCTGCGGTCGGGGCAGGCGTGTAGTCGCCGTCGTGATCGACACCCCACGTCTCCATCGCCGTCTGTGCGGTCTTGGCGACCGACTTGGCGTCCGAGTCCTGGGCCTTCTCCCTCTGGTTGAAGAAGACCGGGATCGCGATCGCGGCCAGGATGCCCATGATCAGGAGCACCATGAGGACCTCGACCATGGTGAAGCCGTTCTCTGCGCGGAATTCGTCTGCTCGTCTCATCGAAGCCCCCCGCGACTGCGGGCTGGACCCGGTATCGGCTCGTCGGCTTTTCGTCGGGATACCTAGATGTTGCGGGTCCTGATATGAGAGGCCCCTTGCGGGGCCTCGCCAGCTGACCGCGACCCGGCGACCGTTCCTCGGCCGAAGAGATTGACCGCCCCGTCGACTGCGTCGTGCGGCGGCGTCCTCGGCCTGAGACAGGCTTGCGCCTGCGGATTCCGGGTATACGCTGCTATCGCGGCCAATCAAGGCCCGACGCGAAAGGAGGGCCGAGGAATGGCCCAGACCACCACACGCAAGAAGCCCTCTGGAAGCCGAGGGACGAGCGGCCGGAGCGGGGCCGCTCGGGCGTCGTCGCGCTCTTCAAGCTCGACACGACGCCGTAAGTCGCCTAACGGCACGAGCAGGTCGAACGGCCGAAGCGCAACAAGGAGCTCCGGCAACGCGCGATCGCGCGCGAGCGGAAGCTCTCGCAAGCGTTCCTCCAGCGCCTCGAGCTCGAGTGCGCCCACCGCCGCGGTAAAGCAGGCCGCCTCGAAGGGCAAGGAAACGATCACGGGCGGCGCACAGAGCGGCGGACAGGCGATTTCGTCGGTCGCGAGCAAGGTGAAGGGGCCGGCTCTCGCGGGCGGCGCTGCGCTCGCCGGGCTGGCGGGAGGGGCGGCCTTGGCTTCCAGGCGCAACTCCGGGCGCAGGACCCTGGGAATGCGGATGGGCAATGGCGCCGGCAAGGCCAGCAAGAATCTCGCCGACGCGAGCAAGAACGTCGGCCGGTTCGGCGAGAACCTCGGTGCACTTGCGTGCGAGATGCAAAGGACGCGAGAGGCGCTTGGCGAAGGATCGAAGGGTCGCTCGCCCGTCGAGGTGGTGCTCCGCGCCCTGACGACGCGGCGCTGAGGCCAGCGGAGCGTCAGGGGAGGGTTCCCTTCGAGAACGCGGGAGCCCTCCCGAAGGCTTTCTGCTTCTCCAAGGCGTTGGGCACTCCGAGACGGTGGCCGAGATCTCGATCCGCCGCCGAACGGCGATCGAGGAAGAAGGGGCCTCGACGGTTGGAGCCCGCGTTCGCGTTTCGTCGCCCTTTGCGGGGGTACTGAATTTGAGCAACACAAAATCAGGAGAGAAGGGCCCCGGGCCCAAGGAGGACACGATGTCCGACACGAAGACCAGGGACGCGAAGCTCGTGCAGCTGCTCAATGAGGCCTATGGCAAGGAGCGCCAGCTCGAGCTCTCGCTCGAGTCGCATATGGCGATGACGACGCGGGCCGACTACGAGAAGCGCTTGCGGCAGCATCTGAAGGAGACGAAGTCCCACGCATCGACCGTAGCCAAGCGAATCAAGCAACTTGGGGGGACCGCCGAGACGGTTTCGCTGCCTGGTCCCGATGCAGCGACCAAGGCTGCGCAGAGCCTGCAGGGCGCGGTCGGTAAGGCGAAGGCCGCGGCGCAGGGCCCGCTCCACCTGGCAAAGGGCTCAGGCGAGCAGGGGAAGATGCTTCACAACGCTCGCGCGGAATACCGCGAGGAGGCCGAGGAGATCGCGACCTACACCGTGATCGACGCGCTCGCCACGTCGGTGGGGGACAAGCAGACCGCAAAGCTCGCTCGCGACATCCTCAGTGAGGAGCAGCGGATGGCCGAGTATCTAGGCGAGCTGCTTCCGCAGTTGGCAACCGACGTCGCTCACGACGAGATCCCCGTGTCGGAGATCAAGGGGGACGCTGACCGGCGGAGGTCGACGTCCTCTGGAGCCACCAGGCGTACCCCGAGGAAGAAGGCATCCGGCAACTCAACGAAGAGCAAGTCAAGGAAGACGACAAGCGGCGCAAAGCGCAGCTGACTCAGCCGCGCAGCTCGGGATAGCCTTGCCCCCCCACGCCGGGCGGGAGATACTGCGGGCGATGGCGCAGGAGAAGTACCTGCTCGCCAACCAACCCTCGGAGTTGGAGCGCCTGCAGCTGCAGTCGCGCGTGTGGGAGCCCACCGGGCGGCAGCTCCTGTCGAAGGTCGGCGACGGATCCGGCCTGCGCGCCCTGGACGCCGGCTGCGGAGCCATGGGCTGGCTTCGGCTCCTCAGCGAGTGGGTCGGCCCCTCCGGCCAGGTCGTAGGCGCCGACATAGACAAGAGCCTGCTCGATGCCGCTCGTTCATTTCTGGAGGCAGAAGAAATCTCCAACGTAGAACTCGTCGTCGATGATTTGTTCGAGAGCAAGCTGGAGCCGCAGTCTTTCGATCTCGTCCATGCCCGCTACCTGATCGCTCCGCTCGGACGCGGCCATGAGCAGGTGGCCTCGCACCGGCGGTTGGTCAGGCCCGGTGGCTCACTGGTTCTGGAGGAGTGGGACCTGGGCTCGTGGCACTTCAATCCTCCTGCCCCCGCGGCCGAGCGGTTGATCGGATTGCTCTCCGAGGTCTTTGCCGCCCTGGGTGGGGAGGCGGGTCGCGGACTTCCGGAATTGCTCCGCGAGATCGGTATTGAGGAGCCAGAGATAGACGCGCACCTGATCGCGCTCAAACCAGGCCACCCCTATCTGCGTCTCCCGCTTCAGTTCAGCGTCGCGCTGGAAGCGCGGCTGCTCGAGACATTGAGTGACGACGAGCTCGCCTCGCTGCGCCGAGAGGCCGAGACCGAGTTGGCGGCGCCGGGCAGATGGGGTACGACGTTCACCCTGATCCAGAGCTGGGGGAGGCTCGAAAGCTGAGGGGCGCTTCGGCGTTTCATGTACTGTCATGTTTCCTATGCCCCGGCGTATCCACCGAAAGGGACCTTCGTGATGAAGGGACTCGCTCGTGCTCTGTACATCTCGGTAGCGGCAGCACTGGCGCTCGGTGGGGCAGCTCCGGCCGCTTATTCCCAGGGTCTACCCGACTTCTCGTCCCCTGGGGAAGCGTGGAACGTGCTGCCGCCCGGCGAGTCCGGCAGCCCAACGCCGAACCCGAACACGATCAACCAAGCCCTTCTCTACAACGGCCTGACGCCGCTGTTCGACCAGGTGACGGACGCGGACCTGCCGACTTACTTCAAGCCGAACATCTTCGGACTGGGCAGCGAGACGCCGGCGAGCGTCGTGCAACCGCGGCCGGGCCTGCGCATCGAGCGCGACAGCAAGGGCGTCGCGCACGTCTTCGGTGACACGCGCGCTGACGTGATGTACGGCGCCGGCTGGGTGACGGTCGAGGACCGCGACCAGCCGGGCGCGCCGCTGATGGAAGCGCTGCGCGGCCCGGGGCGAATCGCGGCGCTCGACGTTCCCGGCATCGACCCGTTCTCACTGGTGTTCTCAGGGCGCGCAGTTCACCCCTTCGGCGCAGACCGAGGCGTTCCTCGCAGCCCAGGTCTCGCTGCTCGAGAGCTTCGGACCCGACGGCCAGCAGGTCGCTGATGACATCGACAACTACCTCCACGGCGTCAATGACAAGCGCGCCCAGCTCGGCGTGCCCGGGGCGCCGTGGACCCGGAACGACGTCGTCGCGGTCGCGTCCCTGATCGGCGCGCGCTTCGGCAAGGGTGGCGGCGACGAGGCGCGGCGGGCGCAGTTCCTCTCGGCGCTTCAGCAGCGCCTCGGCGTCGGAGCAGGTCGCAAGGTGTTCGACGATCTGCGCGAGCAGAACGATCCCGAGCACTACGTCTCGGTGCCGGGCAAGTTCAAGCTGCACTCCGAGCCGGGCGACGGCAACGCCGTGATCGACGCCGCCAGCATCGGCCCGGCGGCCACCCAGGCCGCCGCGACCGCGCAGTCTTCCCAGGCCAGCGCCAGCAACGCCCTGCTCCTCGGGGCGGGCCGCTCGCAGAACGGTCACCCGCTGTTCGTCGCCGGCCCGCAGACCGGCTACACGTACCCGGAGATCCTCTACGAGGCCGACCTGCACGGCGGCGGCATCGACGCTCGCGGAGCGACCTTCCCCGGATCGGGACCGTACGTGGAGATCGGGCGCGGGCAGGACTTCTCGTGGAGCGCGACCTCGTCCGGAACCGACATCATCGACCAGTACGTCGAGACGCTCTGCGGCGGCAGCGACACGAAGTACGTGTTCAATGGCGAGTGCGTCGAGATGACGACGTTCAACGCGGGCACCCTCGGCCCGGGCCCGGGACCGCCTGCCGGTCCGGTGACCTTCCGGGAGACGGTGCACGGGCCGGTGAGCGGCTACGCGACGCTCGAACGGCGAGCGGGTGGCGATCTCGAACAAGCGCTCGACCCGCGGGCGCGAGGTGATCAGCGCGATCGGCTTCGAGCGCCTGAACGACAACACCGTCCACGATCCGGCGAGCTTCGCCGACGCGGTGTCGGAGATCGAGTTCACTTCAACTGGTTCTACGCGGACGACCAGAACATCGCGATGTTCTCGAGCGGCCGAGTGCCGGTTCGCGCCGACGGGGTGGACCTCGGGCTGCCGACCGTCGGGACCGGCGGCTACGAGTGGAACGGGTTCTACCCGGCCGCGGAGCACCCCCAGGCGGTGAACCCGAGCGGGGACAGGATCCTCAACTGGAACAACAAGCCGGCGGCGGGGTGGACCGCCGCGGACGACAAGTGGACCTACGGCTCCGTGCACCGCGTCGAGCTCCTGGAGAACGCGGTCGCGCGCCGGAGCACCCATTCGCTCGGATCGCTGGTCGCGGCGATGAACCGCGCGGCTACGCAGGACCTCCGAAACGCCGAGGTCCTGCCGGCGATCAAGGCGGTCCTCGCGACCGGTCCGGCGCCGAGCCCGCGCGAGCAGGAGATGCTCGCTCTGCTCGAGGAGTGGCGGGCGGAAGGCTCCAGCCGCCTCGACCGCGACCTCGACGGCAAGATCGACGCGCCGGGCGCCGCGATCATGGACGCGGCCTGGCCGAAGATCGCCGACGCGGTGATGGGCCCCGTGCTCGGTCCGCAGCTGGGCGACCTGGCGAGCCTCATGGGTCGCGACGGCAGGCCCGAACAACCAGGGCTCGGCGTACGACAGCGGCTGGTACGGCTACGTCGACAAGGACCTGCGGACGCTGCTCGACCGGAGCGTCGCGGGGAAGTTCCAGACGCGGTTCTGCGGTGCGGGCAACCTGACCGCGTGCCGGGACTCGCTCTGGCAGGCGCTGAGGATGCCGGCGACCAGCTCGCCGCGGCGCAGGGCACGAACGATCCCGCCCAGTGGCGATCGGATGCGACGGCGGAGCGGATCAGGTTCCTGCCGACCTTCCGATCCCGATGCGCTGGACCAACCGCCCGACGTTCCAGCAGGTGATCTCCTACAGCGGGCACCGCTAGCGGATAGGCGTTCGGAAGAGCCCCGCTGAACGCGGGGCTCTCCGAATCAGCATCTTCTATTAGGCCGTCACATCCTCCGTTCCTCGGTCGTGTATCCGCGGCTCTAAACGTCCAGGACCCCATCGACGGCCAGGATGACCCCGCCGGCGACGAGCGCGGCCGCCAGCAGCCGGGCCGCCCACCGCAGGGCCCTGCCCGCGGAGCCCTCGGTGGGCCACCAGGCCACCAGCCCGGTCAGCAGCGCGACGCCCGTCGCCATCGCGCCGGCGCTCACGAGAGCGCCCTGGTCGGCGCCCGCACCCAGCCCCACCACCAGCAGGGCGGGGCGGGCCACCAGCGGGATCGCGACCGGGATGAGCGCGGCGCGCCAGCCGGCGAGCGCGGGTTCGGGCGGGGGTGGTCTTCGGAACAGGTCCACGACGCCGCCCAGCGCCGCCACGATCCCGGCGGCGATGCGGAACGAGGGCTCGCTGACATCGAGTGCATCGAGCAGCGGGCCTCCCGCGGCCGCGGCGGCGCACACCGCGGCTCCGCCGATCGCCCCGCCGGCGGCGCACACGCCGATGATGCTCCGGCGCGACCGCCCGGCGCGCGGGACCCCGAGCGCGGCCCGGGCCGGGTTGAGCGACAGGACCAGCACGGCGGCCCACAGCCAGCCCGACGGCGCGTCATCGCCGGGCTCGGACGAGCTCCCCAGGCTCGACCCTTCGCGCGCCTCGACGATCGGGATGGTCCGCAACAGCCCGGCAAGCGCGTGCTGCTGGTCGTCCATGCGGGTCTCGCCGTCGTGGAACCACGCGCCTTCGACCCGCTCCGGCCGGGCGGCGGCGGCCGCGTCCTCGCTGTCGGATTGCGCTTCCAGCGCGAGTCCGGCGATGCAGGTGGCACGTTCGGCGACCGGCTCTCGCAGGTCGGCCAGCCGCGGGCTCGGCCTGGGCGGTCAGCCACCACCCCGTGAGGGCCTCGCTGATCACGCCGTAGCCGCCGCCACGGGGGGTGTAGCTGCCCCGCACCAACCCGCCCCAAGGCCCGAAACGCTGAGCGACCCACCGCGCCTGCCCGCCGAACAGCGCGGCTTGCCGGCGCGCGTAGTCCACCTCGTCCTCGGTGAGCGGGCGGCGGCCCCGTTCGGGGAACTCCACGGTTTCGGCTGCGCCATAGGCGGCCCAGTGATCGGGAATCGGCGGCCAGTGGTCCTCGACCTCGTCGCGCGACTTGGCCAGGTAGGCGCCGATGCGGTCCGCTGCCTCGCCCCAGCCTTCGTCCGGGAAGGCCCTGTGGAGGCGGGCCAGAGCCCAGTACGCCTCCCCCGTGTAGTACTTGGAGTAGACGCCGGCCTCCGGCGCCTCGCGTGCCAGGTCATAGGACGCGAGCACCGCGCCCGAAGGCTCGGTCTGGGACAGCAGGAAGCGCCCGAGTCGGCCCAGCACGCCGTCGTAGCGCGTGTCACCGGTGGCCTCCCGGCGAATGGTCAGCCCGGCGGCCAGGAGTGCGGTTGCGCCCGTGTTGACCTCGCCGTCTGCGAGCGAGCGCGGCCCAGCCGTCGCGCTCGAGAAGCCTGTCGAGCGCCCATTCGGTACCCCGGTCGGCCGAGCGCGACGCTCCCGGCAACCCCGCCGCGGCGGCTTGGTAGAGGCCCATCGTCACCCCGGCGTGGCGGACCTCGTTGTAGTCGGACGGGGTCGAGTCCCTCTCGGCGTCGTAGAGGTAGAGCCAGGTGCCATCGCTGTCCTGGTTGCGGACGAACCAATCGACGCTGGCCTGTGCCGAGCCTCGGAGCTCCGCTGCGGTGACCGACGGGCAGCGCTCCGGCGGCGCCACCACCACGAAGGCGAATGCGACGATCAGCGCCAGGGTGAGGCCGGCCCGCCAGACGCGGGTGGCGATCATCGTTCGCGGGCCCGGCGGACGGCGGGCAGGAGCAGCGTCGGCAGCGCGAACCACGCCGTCAGCGGCAGGCGGCTGAACCCGAGCGCGAGGGCCGGCGCGCCGCGGAGCGTGGTGCCGTCCCGGTCCACGACCTCGAGCGGGGAACCGGGCGGGGCCGGCTCGACGCGAAATCGGGCCAGCCAGTCGAGCGCGCGGACCACGCGCGGCCCAGCGCCGGTGGCGAGCAGCCGTCGGGTCGATGCGGATCACCCGATCCCGCGTGGACGGCACCGCCCAGATCACCAGCACGGCGATACCCAGGAACGAGAAGACCTGTACCGATGCCGAGATCTCGATCGCGACGTGAAAGGCGACGGCAACCCACACGGCCAGGTAGCGGCTGCCACGCCACCACAGGCCGACGGCGATGAACAGCTCGGTGAGCACGATGACCTTGGCCGCTCCGGTGTGGAAGCTCCGGTCGGTCAGGACCGACAGCGCCCATTCCGGCAGGGGCGACGCCTCCAGCTCATCCCGCACTCGCACGACGCGCTGCCAGGTCACGGTGCCGCCGAACCAGTCGGGATCGAGGAGCTTGCTCAGGCCGGAGGCCCCGTAGATCGCGGCGCACTCGAACCGGAGCAGCCACAACGGCCAGGCCGGCGCCGAGAGGTCGAGGGCCGGACGCCCCCGGCGGCGGCGGATCCACGCGTCCAGGGACAGCTCCCGTCCGCACGGAGCCACCGCCAACACCCCCAGAACGATCACCAGGTAGGCCCGGTTGTTGTGGAAGTGGGTGGTCGACAGGAACAGGTTGTAGACGACGATCACGAACGTCGTCGCGGTCGCGAGGCGGGTGAGCAAGCCGAGGGACATGGCGACGGCGGCCACCGCCGCCAGCCAGAGCAGCCCGACGTAGACCGCATCGGGCACCTCCGGATACCAGGCGGCGTAAGGCTCGTAGAAGGCGTCCCGGTAGATCCGGCCGTGCCAGGCTGTCGGACGAGGAACGGCTCCAGGTGCACGAGCACGACCGGGCCGGCCAGCACCCTCAGCAGAGCGAGGGCCCGCATGCTGACCGCACGGCCGAGCAGGTCGTCGAACGCGGCGATCACGCCGCGGAGATCGGCGGCGCGCCGAGCCCGGCCCGGTCTACTCTGCGCGCTCGCGGACACGGCTCCGGAGGACCTCGACCCGTGGTGGATCGGCGTTGTGCCAGGAGGTCACCGTGGCCTCCAGGTACCGGGTCTCACGGTCGCGCGGAGTGTTGCTCGCGACCCAGTCGAGCGCGGACTCGAGAAACGCCAGCTGGTTGTCGAGCCCGGCACTCGCGTGGTGGCGGATCGAGGGGTACCTGAGCCCCACGTTCGGCACCAGCTCGTCCCAGCGGTACCCGCGACCAGGGGAGCTCTACGGGGACGCGCCGGCCGTCGGCGGTGACCCGGACCACATCGGCGCGCCAGGTGCTCGACTCCGGGAACATCTGGAACGCGAACTCCTTGTGGTCGGACCAATAGCCCCGCGCCACGAACCCGAGTTGCAGGACCACGACCGCAACGACCACCGCCCGCCGCCCGACGACTCTGGCCCTCGACTTCACGCGCTCACGATGTCACCCCGGTCGCTTCGCCGGAAATTTTCCAGCCCATTCGTAGGTCCGATCGAGCGATCCTTGGAGGCCGTAGACGGGCCTCAGTCGCGCTTGACCTGCGACCCGCCGACCACGGCGTCCTCGCCGCTGTCGGCGAAGCGGACCCAGGCCTTGTTGCCGCCGTCGTAGTCGGGCGCCCACAGGACGAGCGTCGCCTCGCGCCGCTCGGGGGCGTCGGGCGGTCCCACCGTGCAGCTGTCGGTGCCCTCCTCGTCCAGGCCGCGCCAGATGCGCACGAACGGGTTCGACTCCCACTCCGCGCCGATCGTCGAGGGCTGCTTGTGGCCGGGGTGGATCCGGATCTCGGGCGGCAGCGTCATCAGCTTCTCCATGATCGAGCTCTTGAGGTCCTCGAAGCCGGTCGCCCCCGGGGCCATCGTGCCGCCGACCGTGCCCTTGAAGATCACGTCGGCGGTGAGGCAGTCGGTATCGCCGACCTTCAGCGCCGTGTGGTCGGCGCAGTGCCCCGGCGTGTGGATGGGCTCGATCCGAAGCTCGCCGGACTCGATCACATCGCCCTCGGCGAAGGTCTCGGTCACCAGCTCGCCCAGCTCCTTCGCCGCCAGCTCGTGGGCGAGCACCGGGACTCCGTAGCGCTCTGCGAGCTTCTCGGCCCCGACGACGTGGTCGAAGTGATGGTGCGTGAGCAGCACGTGGGTGATCTCGGTGCCCTCGCGGTCGACGCGCTCGGTGAGCGGCTCGGTGACCTCGTTCGAGTCCACCAGCACCCCCTTGCCGCCGGGCTCGTCAACGATCAGATAGGCGTTCGAGAGCCAGCCGGGGTGCTCTACTCGCTGCAGGATCACGTTGCCTCCGGTCTCGGTCGCTTGCGGTGGAGCTGGTCGTTCAGCTGAAGCGGATCACGCTGCGAATGCCGTCCTGGGCCTCCAGCAGCTCGAAGCCCTTGTTGACCTCGTCCAGGGTAAGGGTGTGCGAGATGAAGGGCTCGACGTCGATCTCGCCGGCCATGTAGCGATCGACGAGGCCGGGCACCTGCGCGCGGCCCTTGACCCCGCCGAACGACGAGCCCGCGACGCGGCGCCCGGTGATCAGCCAGCGGGGGATGATGTCGAGCGTCTCGCCCTTCCCGGCCACCCCGGCGATCGTGCACAGACCCCATCCCATCCTCGCCGCCTCGACCGCCTGGGCCATCACGCCGACGTTCCCCGTCGCCTCGAACGTGTAGTCGGCGCCGAAGCCATCTGTCATCTCGAGGATCCGCTCGACGGTGCCTTCGTCGCCCTCCATCACGTCGGTTGCGCCCTGGCCCGTCGCCAGCTCGAGCCGGTCGGCGGAGAGGTCGACGCAGACGATCCGCTCCGCGCCCTGCAGCCGGCAGCCCGGCGACGGCGCCGAGGCCGACCATGCCGGCGCCGAAGACCACGCAGGTGCTCCCCGGCTGCACGTCCGCCGTGTACATCGCCGCCCCCAGCCCGGTCGAGAGCCCGCATGCGAACAGGCAGGTCGCCTCCGGCGGGGCCTCGGGATCGACCTTCGCCAGTGAGTACTCGGAAACCACCGTGTGCTCGGCGAAGGTCGAGCAGCCCATGAAGTGGCGAATCTCCTCGCCGTCACGAGAGAGACGGACGGTGCCGTCGGGAAGGTGGCCCAGGTTCTGCTCGGCCCGGATGGCGGTGCAGAGGTTCGTGCGCCGGTCCTTGCAGTGGAGGCACTCACCGCAGTAGGCGCAGAACAGCGTCACGACCCGGTCCCCGTCCGCCAGTGAGGTCACGCCCGGGCCCACGCGCTCGACGACGCCGGCCCCCTCGTGTCCCAGCACCGCGGGGGCATAGCCTGATGGATCGGCGCCCGACGCGCTGTAGAGGTCGGTGTGGCAGACCCCGCACGCCTCCAGGCGCACGAGCACCTCGCCCGCCCTCGGTTCCGCGAGCTCGAGCTCCTGTACCTCCAGAGGCTTGCCGAAGTCCTCCAGCACGGCCGCGCGCATCCTCATCGGGGTTCCTCCTCCTCGCGTCGTCACGCTCCACCGCTGATCCTATGGGAGGCGGCGGCCCCCCGTGGCCGGCCGTTCGGCGGCCGCCGTTCAGGCGATGTCGGCCTCGAAGGACGAGCGGAGGGTCGGATGCTCCCAGTCGGCGCCGGCCGTGGTCTCGATGCGCAAGCTCGCCCCGTCAGGGCCCGCCCGCAGCGTGGCGATCTGGTTGTCGTAGGCCGGATCGCTGACGATCCGCCAGCCGAGCCGGGGCCGCTCGACGCCGGCTGCGTTCGCGAGAGCGAGCCCGACGAGCTCACCGAACCTGGAGTTGCCCAGCGACATCGCCCGCCTCTCCTTCGGCTCGAGCTGCTTGCGGAATCCCGAGCAGACCGCCTGCCAGACCCGCGTCCGCGAGCCGGTGCCCGGTGGGAACCCGATCTCGGCCAGATAGCAGTGATGGACGTCGCCGGAGAGCATCACCACGGATTTGGGCGGCGTGCCGAAGCGGCCCTGGACGACCGACTCGAGCAGGTCCTGCAGGTCCCCGAAGGAGCCCTGGAAGGAGGCCCAGTGATCCATCACGGCGAATCTCCGGACCCGCTCGCCGAGCGCGGCGGCGCGCCCGCCCCAGGCGCCGTCCGTGACGGCCTCATTCCAGGCCTCGACGTGGTGCAGCCCGGGAGTCAGGAAGAACGGAACCGAGCTCGCCAGGAGCAGGTGGTCGAAGTCCCCGTGGCAGCACTCGACCACCCATCGCCACTCCTCCTCGCCGATCATCCGACGCCGGCCGGGGGCGAGCTCTCGCCCGGCCCGGGAATCGATCACGACCAGGCGGGTGCGCCCAAGGTCCCGGTAGTAGCTCCAGCGGCTGTGACCCGCCTGCTCGTCCGCGCTGGTCATCTCGCGGCGCAGGAGCCCTCCCGCGTCCGGCTCCGCGCGGACGCGCCGCAGCAGCTCGTGCCCCTCGAGCGCCTCGGCCGGGAGGTTCCCGATGTGCTGGTAGACCCAGTAGGCCATCAGCCCGTCGGGGACCTGGCGCGGGTAGCTGCTCTCCTCGCGCATCGTCTCGATCCAGTCCTGCGAGATCTTCCATTCCGCGCGTATCTCGTGATCGTCGAACACCATCGCCACCGGCACCGTCGAGAGCAGCCAGCGGATCGCCGGCTCGCCCCAGGCCTCGCGATAGGCCTCCGCGTACTCGTCGAAGTCCATGAGCTGATCGGCGGCAGCTTCATCAGGGCGCTCACGTCCTGAGACGATCCTTCGCATCGCCGGCGAGAGCTCGTCGGCGTAGATCTGGTCGCCGAGCATCAACAGGCAGTCGGGGAGGGCCTCCGGTGGTCCGGTGGCCGCGCGCAGGGCGAGCGTCCGCAGGGCGTCGACGCCGTGGCCGTCCGGGTGCTCCGCCTGGCCGAGGGTGTAGGGAGGGTGGTGGGGGAGGGAGATCCGGCACGAGCCGAACACGATCTGAACCTCCGCCCCGTCGGCGATCGGCCGGATCGTCGAGGGAGGCAGCTCGGAGCCGGGCTCCGGCCACGCAGTTTCCCCGTCGAGCAGCACCTCGTAGGAATGGGTGCCGCCCGGCTCGAGGCCCTCGAGCTCGACTAGCGCGAAGTGGTGGCCCTCGATCGCGAAGGTCCCGCTCGCGCCCTCGAGCTCCCTCGTCCGCACTGTGACCTCGCACTCCGCGTCCGCCTCGACCCAAACGGCCACCCGATCCGCTTCGACCCCGCGCAGGATCGGTCCGAGCACCAGGCCGGGTGCCTTCGAGTCGTCAGCCGGTGTCGCGGAAGGGTTCATCTGTCGCTTCGGGCCTGGGCCCGGATCCTGCAGGAGCGCAAGCTACAGCGGCGCGCGAGAGGTGCCGTTGCGGGCGACGAGGTCGTCGAGCCGCTCCGCCATCTCCGCGCGCAGCCGGTCTGACCCCGATCCGGCCGTGTCGCCGTATCGGTCCACGAGGTTCGTCGCCTCGTCGGGATCCCGCTCGAGGTCGTAGAGCTCGTACTCGGTCGCCGCGCGCTCGGCGGGGTCGAAGTAGAGGGCGTACTTGTGCCGCTCGGTGCGGACGGCGCGAATCCGGTTCGGCTGGCCCGGGACGTTCTGGAGGGCGGTCGCCGCCTGGTGGTCGTCGTAGGTGAAGTGGATCGCGTCCTGGACGCTCGGCCGCGGCGCGGCGTGCTTCGTGACGGGGCTGAAGTCGGTCCGGGCACGCGCCAGCCGCTCCCGCCCCGGGTCGGCGTGGGCGGCGAGCACGGGCGAGAGGTCGCGGCCGCGAGCGGCGTCCGGCTGAGCCGGGTCGAGCGTCGCGCCCGACAGGGTCGCGACCGTGGGAAGCAGGTCTATCAGCGACGCCAGGGCGCCCGTCCTGACCGCCCTCGGGAAGAGCACCGGGTTGGAGACGATCAGGGGGACGTGGATCGTCTCTTCGTAGGCGTTGAACATCTTCTGGCGGAGCCCGCCGTGCGAGAGGCCCATCTCCCCGTGGTCGGAGCAGCGGATGACGACGGTGCGGGAGCGCAGCGAGCCCGGATCGTCCGCACTGCCGAGCGCGTCGAGGATCCGCCCGATCTTCGCGTCCACGACGCGGTGCAGGTGCGCGTAGAAGTTGACGTAGTCGAGCTTTGCCCGGCGGGTCCGCAGCGGGCCCATATAGGCCGTCATCCCCATCTGCATCAGCGCGTGGACGCTGGGCTTGTCGCCGAGGTCCTCGTCGATGGTGGGGGGCAGCTCGACGCCGAGCTCGCGGAACTCTCCAGCCTCGTAGCCCCCGCGCTCGTAGGAGGCGGGGTAGCCGAGGACGTCGTGCGGGTTGACGAGGGAAGCGACGAGGCAGAACGGCTCGGGCAGGTCCGGGCGCGTCGAGCCAGCTCTCCACCTGGCGGGTGTAGACCTCGTCCCAGCCCTCGCCGAGGGACCCGCGTTCCCGCCGCCGAAGTGCTCGGCCTTCGCGTTCTCGCCGGCGTCGGGCGGCTCCCAGCCGGCGAACCCGTAGTCGCGCTCGAGGCGCTCGGCATCGGCCGTCCCCCAGCCGCCGAGCAGCGGGCCCCCGCCGGCGGGATGGGTCAGGTGCCACTTCCCCTTGTAGGCGACCTCGTAGCCGGCCGAGCGCAGCAGGCGTGCCAGGTTCATCGTCTCGGGCCGGAGCTCGGGCTCGTCGCCGGACTTCGGCCCGAGCTGCAGCAGGCCCCGCGTGAACTGGCGAAGGATCCGGCCGCGCGCGGCGCCGCGCGAGCCGAGGAGCCCCAGCATGGTCCCGACGACGGCGGGGGCGTTGCGCGGATCCGGGCCGGAGGTCGGCGGTGGTGTGGGTGAGGGTCACCCCGTGCTGGGCCGGGTAGGTCCCGGTGAGCAGGGTCGCGCGGCTCGGCGAGCACATCGCCGTGTTGCAGAAGGCGTTGTCGAACGTGAGGCCGGTCGCGGCGAGCGCGTGGTCATTGGGGGTGAGCTCGCGGAGCCAGCCAGGGTCATCGGGCCAGTGGCGCGGCTGGCGCTGCTGATCGGTGATCAGCAGCAGGATGTTGGGAGGCGGGCGGTTCGCCAGACCTCTCATCCTGCCGGGTTCGAGGGTCCGGCAGGCGCTGACAGGTGGCGCTCGAGCTTGTCGAAGCTCTCCGTCCAGCCGTTTCGGTGAAGGGCGCGTCGCGCCTCGGTCCTGAATGTGCCTTGCGCGAGGACGACTTCCGTCGACTCACCGAGATCCCGAAACCTGAGGTCGACCACGGTCTCGACGTCGTCGGGATCGGGCTCTTCCCACACGAACGTGTAGGCGAGGCGGGCGGGCGGGTCGACTTCGCGGAACTCCCCGGTCAGGTGGAAGGCGTCGCCCTGCGGCGGCTGCATCGTGATCCGATAGCTCTCTCCGACGCGGGGATCGAACTCCACGTTCGGGATCTCGAAGCCCTCTGGCCCCCACCACTTCGCCAACTCGCTCGGATCACTGAAGGCAGCGAACGAGAGCGGACGTGCGGCGGGAAGCACGCGCTCAATCTCGAGGGTCAGCTCGCCGGGTTGCGCCCCCATCGCGTGAACGCTACCCCCTCGGTTCGTAGCGGCTGAAATGGTGATGCGGGCGCCGGCCGTCCCCCTGCACGACCGGCGCCCTGATTCCTACTTCTTCTTCTTCTTCTTCTTCTTCTTGACGCACTTGCCCTTCTTGAGCTTCTGGCCCTTCTTGCACTTCTTCTTCTTAGTGACAGGCGGAGTCGTCGTGACAGGCGGAGCGACGTCATCGTTGGTGATCGTCGCCACGCCCTGGCCGTCGAGGATCACCGCATTGCCGGTGTCGTTCGAGAGGTTCACGTTGAACGTCTCGTTCGGCTCGACGGCGGTGTCGCCGATGACCTGCACCGTCACCGTCTCGGAGGTGTCGCCGGGGGCGAAGGTCACCGTTCCGGTGGCCGCCGTGTAGTCCCCGGGTGCCATCGCGCTGCCGTCCGCGGTCGCGAAATCGACCGTGACCTGCGCGATCTGGGGCGTGCTGAGCGAGACCGTGAACTGGAACGCGGTCTGCCCGCTGTTGCCCTCCGCCTGGGTGACGTCGTTGATCGAGATAAGCGACGCACCCGGCGGCACATCCAGGATGTTGGTCGTCTCGAACGCCGGCGCCGGATCGATGGAGGCGACCGTCCCCGGGTCGGGCGGGGTCACCGTGCCGGGGCTGCAGGCAAACCGCACGTTGAAGACCCCGCCAACCACGGCCCTGATGATGCAGGCGCCGATCTCGCCGCCTGCCGGGCTCGGAACGAGGGGTATCGCGTGTCCTCTCGGAACTCGATCGCCGCGCATCGGGGCCGGAGGCGGTAACGTCAGGTCGTTGTAGACGACCGTGAACGAGCCGTCGGTGGCCGTCTCATCGCCGGTCCCCGGAGCGTCGTCCGGATCGTCGATCGCTGTCGAGATCGTGGTCGACGCGAAGTTCGTCTGCTGGACGCCCTCCACTGTGTTGGTTCCCTCGATGAACGTCGACACGTCGCCGGAATCGTGTTCGCGCCCTCGTCCAGCAGGGCGAGGTTGTAGCCGGCCACGAAGATGGAGCCGGGTACGTTGGCCGTCTGCGTCAGGTTGTCCAGCGTGACCGTGCCGCCCGGAGCAACCGGGTCCGGCGAGTCGTCAGCGGTCGTATCGACCCCGATCTGGCTGTTGTTCGCCGTGACGCTGTTGCGACAGGCGTTGGGTACGTCGAGGGCACTAGCCGGGCTTGCTGGCAGGACGAAGACCGCAGCTGCGGCAAGGCAAGCACGGCGAGCACTGCGCTACGGCGCTTAAGCATCTCTCACACTCCCTTTCGCGATTACCTTCGCCCTGGAGGGGCGAACGCGCTCCGCTCGGTAGAACGCTGCGTTCATAGAGCTCGGCGATTGTATAGGCCTCACTCGTAACAACGAAACGGACCAGTAGTTGCTGTCGGCGCTCTTCCGCCTCCGAACAGAGCGCCGAGCTCCCCATCTTGCGACGCCCGGATCCTCCGGCCGGCCTCTACGCTCTCACTGCCATGGCCCTCGACGACCGCCTGGACCTCTACGAGGTGAAGACCCAGTTCGAGCGCTTCGCCGAGTGGCTCGACCTGGGTGCGGTCGCCGCCGACCTCGGGCTTCCTGCGGCGCGCGCGGCGGGCGCTGCTGCCGCTGCCCCTGATCGACCGGCCCGAGCCGGTTGACCCGGCGGGCGGCGCTGCCGCCGTTGCGCTCGCGCCCGGTCGCCGGCGCTGCAGGGCAAGCGGGTGGCGCTGGTCGCGTCGGGGGGCGGGGGCGCGGGCGTGGCACTCGCCGGGGTCAAGCGCGCCTTCGAGGAGGCGGAGATCGAGCCCGCGGAGATCATCGGCTGCTCGGGCGGGGCGATCTGGGGCACGATGTGGGCGGCGGGGATGAGCTCCGACGAGATGGCGGAGTTCTCGCTCTCCTGGCGGCCCGAGGACTACCTGGACATCCAGTGGCTGGGGCTGCCGCGCTTCGCCCTCTCCGCCATGCGCGGCTTCACCGGGCTGGCCAAGGGAGAGGCGATCGAGCGGCTCTTCGACGCCCGGCTGGCGGAGATGCCGTGCGGGGAGACGCCGGTCCCGGTCACGACCATCGTCTACAACATGGACCTCGGCAGGGTCGAGTACTTCGGGTCGGCACGGACTCCCGAGGTGAGCGTCGGCCACCTGGTGAGGGTGGCGATCGCCCTGCCACTGTTCATCGAGTCGGTCTCCGTGCGCGGCCACCTCTACGTGGACGGCGGCATCATCGAGAACTGGCCCGCGCGGCCGGCGATCGAGGACGACGGGCGCTTCGACCACGTGTTCGGGGTCAACCTGATGCTGCCCAAGGGGTTCGAGCCCCGCGACATCAGCGGCTGGCCCGCGAGGACGGGCGGCCTGTTCGAGGCCAGCCGCCAGCTCCAGCAGGGCTATCACCTGGAGCTGGCGCGGCGGGCTCGCGACGAGCTGGGGGAGAGGCTGACCCTGATCGAGCCGGTGGACGAGGCCGAGACGAGGGGGGTGTCGTTCTACGACCTCTTCCTCGACCGCGCCCAGTGGCCGCGGCTGATCCGGCAGGGCTACGAGGAGGCGAGCCGCGCGCTGGAGGGCCTGCGCTGAGGCGCCGGCTCCGGCCGGTGGGCCGCTGACGGCCTAGGACAGCTCGGCCTCGGCGACGATCTCGACCGCGTCAGCGACCTTGAGCGCCCCGAACAGCGCCGAGTAGGGCTTGATCCCCCAGTCGCGCTGGTTGAGGGTGGCGGCGGCGCTCAGGCGGCCCTCGGGGCCGATGCTCAGCTCGATCTCGATCGGGTGACTCGCACCGGCCAGGTCGAGCTCGCCGCTCAGTGTCAGGCGCTCGTCGCCCCCGGCGGCGGTGACGCCGGTGGAGCGGAACTCGATCGGCTTCCCGCGCAGAACCTCGCCGGCGGTCGTCCGGTCGATCTTCGCCTTGTCGCCGTCGCTCAGGGCCTGGACGCCGCCGGAGCCCTCGCGCACCCGCAGGGAGGCGGGGTCGGCGCTCAGCTCGAGGCTGGTTCGAGCCGCGTCCTCGGCGATCTCAAGCGTCGCCTGCCAGTCGGTGACGTCGATGATCAGGTCGTGGCCCGCCTTGGCGGCTGCGCCATGATGGCCCGTTTTCACCTGCAGGGAGGCGTTCTCCGGGCCGAGCCCGTGGATGCCCGCTGCGACCGGCACGGCCCGAGACGCTATCGCGGGGCGATCGGAGAGGGTAGTCGGCGGCGGCATCGTCACGGAGGCCGCGTGCGCTACGGTCGGGGACCGTACGAGACGGAACGTGCCATGGATGAAGCGACGCAGAGAGTCGTCCCGGTCCCGAGACCGACGAACCCGATCTGGAGCCGGTTCTTCACGATCGCGCCGCTGGTGCTGGTGGGCACCCGGGAGGGGGAGGGGCACGACCTCGCGCCCAAGCACATGGCGATGCCGCTGGGCTGGGACAACTACTTCTGCTTCGTCTGCAGCCCCGAGCCACGCGACGCAGAGAAACGCCGAAGCGCACCGGCGAGTTCACGGTCAGCTTCCCCGCGCGGAGCAGGTCGTCGAGGCCAGCCTGGCGGCCGCGCCGCGCGAGGCCGACGGCTCGAAGCCGAGCCTGGCCGCGCTCGACACCTTCCCGGCCGGGAGGTCGACGGCGTGCTCGTCCGGGACGCATACCTGTGGCTCGAGTGCAAGCTCGACAGGATCCTCGACGGCTTCGGCGAGAACACGCTGATCATCGGCGCGCATCGTCGCCGCGGCGCGTGGAGGAGGGGGCGCTGCGCGTCTCGGACGCTGACGACGCTGACGTGATCCGCGAGCGGCCGCTGCTCGCCTACATCAACCCCGGGCCGCTTCGCCGCGTCTCGGCGAGAGCTACTCCTTCCCGTTCCACGTCAACTTCAAGCGCTGAGTAGGGGCCGCCGGGCGCGGTGCGCGAGCCGTGAGCGGGACAGGGCGCTGCTGGACCGGCTGCGCGAGCGCTAGCGAGGAGATGACCGAGCCTGCTGGAGCGGCTGGCCCGCGCGGAGTCGCCGTCGCTCGACCCCGAGGCTCAGGGCGAGGCCGCCTCGATCCTCGAGGGTGAGCTCTCGGGCCTCGGCTTCGCGCGTCGAGCGGCTGCCCGGCGGGGACGCGGGTGATCACCTGCTCGGCCGACCGCGCCGGCGCGCGACGAAGGGGCCGTTCCAGCTCCTGCTCGGCCACCTCGACACCGTCTGGCCGCGTCGGGACCCTGGAGCGAGATGCCGCGTGCAAGCAGGAGCGACGGGATGCTCTACGGGCCCGGTGTCTTCGACATGAAGGGCGGCCTGGTGCAGATGCTCTTCGCCTGCGCGGGATGCGCGGAGCTCGAGCTCGATCCCGCCTGCGCGCCGGTGGTGCTGGTCAACTCCGACGAGGAGGTCGGCAGCCCGCAGCTCGCGCCGCGCACATCGAGCGGCTGGCCCGCGACGGACGTCCGGGCGCTGGTGCTCGAGCCTCGTTCGGGCCGCTCGGGCAGGCTCAAGACCGCGCGCAAGGGGGTGGGCAGGTACACGATACGGATCAAGGGCGTGGCCAGCCATGCCGGCCTCGACCCCGAGGAGGGCGTGAGCGCCATCCTCGAGGCCTCGCACCAGGTCCAGCGCCTGTTCGCGCTCAACGACCCGCGAGCGCGGCGTCACGGTCAACGTCGGCACGATTGACGGGGGCCTGCGCCCCAACGTGATCGCGCCCGAGGCGACGGCCGAGGTGGAGGCGCGTGTGGTGCAGCGCCGAGGACGCCGCAGGCGTGGAACCGGCGATGGTGCGCGCCTCGAGCCGGTCTCCGAGCGCGTCTCGCTCGAGGTCGAGGGCGGCTTCGGGCGCCCGCCCTGGAGCGCGACGCCGCGCAACCGCGCGCTCTGGGAGGCGGCGCGGAAGAGGCGGCGGGCGAGCTCGGGATCGAGCTGGAGTGAGGCGTCGGTGGGCGGCGCCTCGGACGGCAACGTCACGAGCGCCTTCACGGCGACGCTGGATGGCCTCGGGCCGTCGGCGACGGGGCGCACGCCGCCCACGAGCACGTGCTGGTCGAGCGCAATGCCCGAGCGAGCGGCGCTGCTCGGCGCTGCTCTGGCAGAGCCCGGTGGCGCCGTAGTGGAGGCGGGCGCGACGGCGACGGTCCCGGGCAGCGTCACGCGGCATGGCCGACTTCGAGCGAGCGGCCGCCGGCCGTGGAGCCCGCCTGCGCGAGCAGTGGGCCACTGGCGACTTCGTGGTCTGACGAGATGCTCGATACCGGCCCGGACTCCTACCGCGTCGAGACCCCGAGCGGGGCCTACCGCGAGATCGTCCCCGGCGACGTGCTCATCGGTGCGCTGGGGAGGCGCGCCGCCACCCTGGAGGCGGTGGGCGACTGGCGCGCGGTCGAGGAGGACCTCGATCATGCATGCGCTCACCGCCCGCCTGCGTGCTGGGGCGCTGCACCTCCGGCGGTCTCCCTTGCTCCCCGATGGTCGAGGCGCGCTACCTGGGCCACGCCGTCCGGGACGGCGAGGCGCTGCACCATGGCGGCTCTCGTCCCCGCTCCCAAGCGCGAGCTCGAGGTGCCGGTGGTGCTGATCATCGGCACCTCGATGGACGCGGGCAAGACGGTCACCGCCACCGCGATCGTGCGGGAGCTGCAGCGCTATGGGCATGCGGGTGGCCGGCAGCGAAGCTGACAGGAGTGGGCCGCTACCGCGACACCCTGGCGATGAGGGAGGCCGGCGCCGCCTACATCGCGGATTTCGTCGACGCGGGCCTGCCCTCCACTGTCGTGCCGAGCGACGTGTTCGAGCCGGCGCTGCGCCTGCTGTGCTCGAAGCTCGCCGCCGCCGAGGCCGACGTGGTGGTCGCGGAGGCGGGGGCCTCGCCGCTCGAGCCCTACAACGGCGAGGTGGCCCTGCGCCTGCTCGCCGGGAAGGTGCGGCTGATCGTGCTCTGCGCCTCGGACCCCTACGCCGTCGTCGGCGTGATGAGCGCCTTCGAGAGGCGGCCGGACCTGGTCGCGGGCCGGGCGACGAGCACCAGCGCGGCGATCGACCTGATCGAGAAGCTCGTCTCGGTGCCGGCGATCAACGTGTTCGACCCGGCACCCGCCGCAGCTCGCAGCGTTCCTGCGCGAGCGGCTGGGCTGAAGGGCCGCGTGGCCCCGGTTCACCTCCCGCGAGGCCGCCGCGCCCGGAGTAGCATCGGCTCAACCGCTAGGAGGTGGATATGCACGCGCGAGTGGTCAGGTTCACGGATGTCAGTCCTGAGCGGATCGCCGAGATCGTGCTCGGATCGAGGAGGCGGGCGGGCCACCGCCCGGGGTGCCGGCGACCGGGATGAGGCTGCTGTTCGACGAGGCGCAATCGACCGCGGTCTTCATCGGGTTCTTCGAGACCGAGGAGGATCTGCGCGAGGGAAACGCGGCCCTTGAGCAGATGGACAGCGCCGAGACTCCGGCACCGCGCCTCGGTGGACCTCTGCGAGGTCAAGGCCGAGCAAGGCGCGGGCTAGAGGCAAAGCCGTCGCCTCCCGGGGAAAAGTGGGAGGGTTCGAGCGGCCCCGTCCCCAAACCGAGGAGTAGAGATGGCAGACAGCGTGTACCGGGTCACCGAGGTCGTCGGCGTCAGCTCGGAGTCGTGGGAGCAGGCGACGCGCAGCGCCGTCGAGAAGGTCAGCGAGACCGTGCGCGACCTGCGGGTCGCCGAGGTCATCCGGCAGGACGTGACGATCGCCGACGGCAAGGTCTCCGAGTTTCGGATCCGCCTCGGGGTCTCGTTCAAGTACGACGGCTAGCCGCGCGGGCCGGGGGCGCTGCGCGACGCGGCGCTCCCGAGCCCGCCGGAGCCCAGGGACGGGGCGGCTCAGCCGCCGCGGTTGCCCAGGTCGGCCGTGTAGATGGCCGCGTTGGAGCTGTCGCCCGAGGGAGAGCCGAACGCCACACCGATGCCGATATGCCGGAAGCGGCCGGAGAGCATCACGGAGCGATGGGGCGGGCTCTGCATCCAGGCGGCGACCGTCGCCCTGGGGGTGCCGGCCGCCGAGGGGCCCCAGCGGATGATCTCGCCGACAGACCAGCTCGAGGCACCGGCAAGGTAGCCGCTGCTCCGGATCCTGCTGAACGGGTCGCCACCGCCCGGCGAGCTGTGGGAGAAGAAGTTGCGCGCGTCCATCGCATGGGAGTGCTTCTGCGCGGCGCGCGCGAGCCGGGCCTCGGCCCGCAGCGGGCGGACGCCGGCCTGGTGGCGTCGCTGGTTGATCAGGCAGAGGACGGTGCCACGTGCCTCGCCGACGCTGAGCTCGCTCGGGCCCGCCCCCGATCCCTCGCAGGCCTGCGCGGCGGCCGGGGCGGCGAGGGCGAGGGCGGCCAAACCGGTGACCAGCGACGTACGTGTCGAGGCGTTCCACACTCGCGTGCGATCGGCAGCGCGCGCCGATTCTTGAGCGCTCTGGACGAATGTATGAGTCCGTACCCGTATTCTCGGTCCCAGCGCCATGCCCGGGCTTGACGACACGGAGGCAAAGGCTCCCCGCGTGCCCGGTGGCGCGCGGCGGACGGCGGCGGTCGCCGCACTCCTCCTGCCCCCGGCTGTGCTCGCGCTCGCGCTCGCGCTCATGGTCCAGCGTTTCCCGCGCGGCCTGGTCGTGCTGGGTTGCGTCGCCGTCGCTCTCGCTGCTGCGCTCTGGGGGGTGATCCGCACAGGGCTCGCGCGGGCGCTCGCCTTCGGGATCGCGCTGGCGGCGCTGGGCGGAGCGGCGGCGGCCCTGCTGGGTGACCGGGACGACTTGCTCTGGATCGCGGCGCTCATCGCCGGCACGCTGCTGGCCGTCCTGGCTGCCCGCGTCGCGTTCAGGGCGCGGGTGACGCTGCCCGACGCCGAGCCCCCGGACGCGGCCAGTCCTGTTCTACAACCCGCTCTCGGGCGGCGGCAAGGCCGAGCGCTTCGCGCTCGCCGAGGAGGCCCGCGCACGCGGCATCGAGCCGATCGAGCTGACCCGCGGGAGCGATCTGGAGGGCCTGGTCCGGGACGCGGTGAGCGACGGGGCCGACGGCCTGGCGATGGCGGGGGGCGACGGATCGCAGGCGGTCGTCGCGGCGATCGCGGCTGATTTCGGGCTTCCCTATGCCTGCATCCCGGCGGGGACGCGCAACCACTTCGCCCTCGACCTGGGGGTGGACCGCGACGACGTGGTCGGGGCGCTCGACGCCTTCGTGGACGGGGGAGAGAGGCGAGTGGACCTCGCGGACGTGAACGGCCGCGTCTTCGTCAACAACGTCTCCCTGGGGCTCTACGCCGAGGCGGTCCAGAAGCCGGAATACCGTGATGCCAAGCTGAAGACACTGCTGGACACCGCGCCCGAGGCAGTCGGGACCGACGGCCACGGCATCGACCTGCGCTGGACCGGTCCCGGGGGGGCAGAGCATTCAGCGGGGGCCGCGATCCTCGTCTCGAACAACATGTACCGGCTTGGGCGCGCCGTCGGATCGGGCACGCGCCCCCGCATCGACGACGGCCTGCTCGGCGTCACCGTCGCGTCCGCGCCGGTCGCTCGCGGCTCGCGCGGCCGGATGCCGCAGCGGCCCTGGCGCGAGTGGTCCGCGCCCGAGTTCGACGTGGACGCGGAGCAGCCGGTTGCGGCGGGAATCGACGGTGAAGCTGCCGTGCTCGAGCCGCCGCTGCGCTTTCGGATCCACCCGGGCGTGCTGCGCGTGCGGATCGCCCGCTCACACCCGGGCTGCTCGCCGTCGGCCGTGATCCCCGTAACCGTACGCTCGTGCGTGGGCGCCCTGGCCGGGATCGCGGCGGGCCGCGATTTGGCCGGCCCGGGGCGCGGAGACCGGAGAACCGCTCCGTAACGCGATCAGAAAGGAAGCACAGGATGGAGATCCTCGAGATAGAGCAGAAGGAGACGTTGCGCCGCGAGGAGGTCGCGAAGCGCTTGCGCGCCTTCGCGGACATGCTGGAGCGTCAGAACGACCTGGAGTTCGAGCGCGGAGGGGCCCGCATCAACGTCAAGGTGCCCGACGAGGTGCAGCTCAAGGTCGAGCTGGAGATCGACACCGACGAGAGGGAGCTGGAGATCGAGTTGACGTGGTGACACCCGGCCTGCGGGACGAGCTGAATCGGCTCGACGCCGCCGTCTACGCTGCGATCGCCGAGGCCCCGACGCCGCGTCTCGACCGCGCCATGAGCCGCCTCAGCTCGGCCGCCGACTACTCGCGTCTCTCGCTGGCTTCGGCCGCATTGCTGGCGGTCGCCGCCGGTCCGCCGGGACGCCGCGCGGCCGCGCGCGGCCTTGTCGCGCTCGGGCTGACCGCGGGCGTAGTCAACGGGCTGGTGAAGCCCCTGGCGCGGCGGCGGCGACCCGATCCGGCGGCGGCCGGCGTGCCCATGGCCCGCCGGGTGGCGATGCCCCGCTCCGCGTCCTTTCCGTCGGGCCATTCCGCCGCTGCCGCCGCGTTCGCGCTTGGGGTCGGGCGCGAACTGCCCTTGGCGGGGGTGGGGCTCGCCGGCCTGGCGGTGACCGTCGCCTACTCCCGCGTCCACACCGGGGTGCACTACCCCGGCGACGTGGTCGCGGGGGCGCTCTGCGGTCTCGTCGGCGTCGCAGCCTCCGATCGGATCCTCGAGCGCGCGTAGGAGGACGAACGCGTGGGGGCCGAAGGGGAGTAGCCTCCCTGGCTCCATACCAGGAGGGGTGCAATGAGGATCGGAAGAATCGTGATCGTGCTCGGAGCCGTCGTCCTGGCATTCGGGCTCTTCAGCGCCGTCGCGCTCGGCGGCAAGAAGAAGAATACGACCGTGGTCGTCAACGCAGGCTCTGTCCTGACCGGGAAGCAGAACGTGAAGGTGACGGGCAGCCTGAACACCGCCACGGCCTGCCGTGGGGCACGCGCGATGAGGCTTTTCCTGACGGATCAGAGCGGCACGGTCCTGGCCACGATCGACAGCGGGGCCACCTCGTCTGCGGGCTCGTGGAAGCTCCAGGCCAAGCTCGCAAGCCCGCCCACCCCTGATCAGTACCTGCAGGTGAAGGCGAAGAAGCTGACCGTCGGGAAGTACGTCTGCAAGGCGGGGCTGTCGAAGCTGATCCCGATCAAATGACGCTGAGCGGCCGCCGCCGGCTCACCTGCCACGGCGTGTCGTGAAGGGCTGAAGTTCGGCCGAGAGCGCCGGTCAGAGGACCCGCGCCGCGCAGGCTCGCGCGACCCCGCTCAGGCGCATGATGCCGAGGTCGCCGATCGCGGTCGTGAAGTTGCCGATGTGGCTGCTGACGAAGCCGAACGAGATCCCGGTGTCGGGGTCGCCCCAGCCGCCGCCACCGCCGAAGCCGAAGTGGCCGAGGGCGCGGGGCGCGGGCTCGCCGAACCCGAAGGCGTGGTGGAAGCCGAGCCGCCAGCGCATCCGCACCCCCAGCACCCGGTCGGCGCCGCGGGTCTGGACGCGGCCGAGCTGGGCGACCGTCTCCTCCGAGAGGAAGCGCGTGCCCCCGGCGGCGAGGCCGCCGTTGGCCAGCGGGACGTAGAGGGCCGCGAGGGCGTCGGCGCTGAGCGCCCCGTTCACGGCCGGCATCTCGGTCCTCCAGACCGCAGGGTGCGGCCCGCGGCAGAGGCTCTCGAAGCCCGGCGCGTGCAGGGCCCGGAAGCCCGCCTTCGTCACCGGCAGCCAGCCGAGCAGGGGCGTCGCGGCGAAGCCGAGGATCGAGTAGATGCGCAGGGAGGAGCCGACCAGGTCGGCAGGCATGCGCCCCGTCGGCGCCCCGATCTCCAGGCCGGGCGTGCCGAGCGGCTCGGCCAGCTCGGTCCGCACCAGCTCGCGCATGCCCTTGCCGGTCACCGCCCGCGCCAGCCCGGCGGCCAGCCAGCCGAAGGTGAACGCGTGATAGCCCGGCCGCCCCGGCAGGTGCGACGGCGCCGCCGCGAGGCGCTCCTCCATCAGCAGGTGGTCGAGCAGGTCGCGCGGGCCCTCCGCGATCGCCCGCACGTCATAGAGGCCGGCCCGGTGGCTGAGCAGCTCGCGCACCGTGAGGCGCCCCTTGCCGGAGGCCGCGAACTCGGGCCAGAAGCTCGCGACGGGCTCGTCGTATGCGATCAGCCCGCGGTCGGCGAGGCGGTGCAGCACCATCGCCGCCAGTCCTTTGCTCGCCGAGAAGCCCAGCGCTTGCGAATCGCGCTCCCAGCGCCTCGTGCGCGCCCGGTCCTCCCAGCCGATCTGCAGCTCGGCCAGCACCCTCTCCCCGGCGCGGACGGTGAGCGCGCCGCCCCGAGGGCCGCGCGCCATCATTCGGCGGAACTCCTCCGCCAGGGGCTCGAACCCGGCCTCGACGAACCCGCCGGCCGCGGTGTCAGCGGGCGCCGCCGCTTTGAAGGATCGCTCGGACATGCCCCGCGGGGGGAGACTATCCCCCGTCGTCCCCTCGCCCGCCTAGGCTGGCGGCCGAGATTCGAGCGTGGACCTGCGTGACCTACTCCACAAGCGCGCCCGCGCCGCCGCCAACCTCTACGACTACCTGCTCGGGGGAGGCGTCGGGGACAACCGCCGGACGCCCGCGCGGGTGATCGCCGAGGGGCCGCAGCGGACGATCTTCCGCTATCTGCCCGGGCGCTCGGAGCCGGCGCCCGGCGCTCCGCCGGTCCTGCTCGTCCCGCCGCTCGCCGCGCCGGCCACGTGCTTCGACCTGCGCCGCGGCTGCTCGGTCGCCGAGCACATGCTGGAGAGCGGGCGCCCGACCTACCTCCTCGACTACGGCCCGGTCTCGCTCTCGAACAAGGAGCTCGGCCTCGAGCACTGGATAGACGACGTCCTGCCGCCGGCGATCGCGACCGTCGCGGAGGACTCCGGCGCGACCGAGATCCAGCTCGTCGGCTGGTGCCTGGGCGGGATCATGGCGCTGCTGACCCTCGCCTGCCACGAGCTGCCGGTGGGCGCCGTGGCGATGGTGGGGAGCCCGTTCGACTTCACCACGGTCGCGCTGCTCAACCCGATCCGCCGGATCGGAGACGCCACGGGCGGCCGGGTCATCGGGTCCATGGTGCGGGCCCTCGGCCAGGCGCCTGCACCGGTGGTGGAGACGGTCTTCAAGCTCAGCTCGCTGCCGGTCTACCTGAAGAAGCCAGTGACCCTGGTGCGCCGCAGCGCCGACCGCGACTTCCTCGCTCACATCGAGGCGGTGGACCTGCTGATGGGCGACATGTACGCGTACCCGGGCCGCACGATGAACCAGCTCTACCACCGCTTCTTCCGCGCCAACGAGCTGGCGGCGGGGAAGCTGACGCTCGGGGAGCGGGTCGTGGACCTGGCCGAGGTCCGGGTCCCGTTGCTGAACATCGCCGGGAGCTCGGACGTGCTCGCGCCGGTCGCCGCCGTGCACCACCTCGGGGCCGTCGCAGTCAATGCGCCGGAGGTCCGCCTCGAGACCGCCCCGGGGGGCCACCTCGGCGTGCTCACCGGCCCGGGTGCCCGGCACGACACCTGGCCGCTGCTCGACGACTTTCTCGCGGCGGCCGCCTGACGGGCTCGCGGGGTCCGCTAGGGTTGCGATCCGCCGCCCGGCAGGGAGAGCCCGGCCGCGGTGGACAGCCCGCAGGGGGCACGGAGAAGACCAAGGAGCTCGTGATGCCTTTCGTTACCCGCCGCGCCGCGGCGCCTCTCGCGATCTGCGCCGCGCTGCTGGCGATCGCCATCGCCGCCGTGCCCGCCGCAGCCGCGAAGCCGAAGACGAAGCCGCTCGCGCCCGTCCACATGCGCGGGACGGTCTACACCTTCGACAACCAGGAGCCGATCGCGGGGGCGACCGTGAAGGTGGCCGAGCTGCCCGGGCTGAGCGCGACCAGCGGGCCCGACGGCCGCTACGACCTGGTCGTTCCCGACGGGACCAGGGTCACCCTCTACACGGAGGCGGCCGGCCACCGCGGGCTCCACACCCAGACCTTCGTCACCGAGGGCAGGGACCTCGAGCGGGTCAACCATCAGATCCCGACGATCGGTACCTACGACCTCCTCAAGGCGATCCTCGCCGTCCCCGTGGACGCGAACGGGGATCCGCTCCAGTGCGTCGTCGTCTCGACCTTCAGCACGGTCAACGTGCGCGAGGCCAGCTTCGAGGAGTTCGTGGCGTACGGCGCCCACGGCGTCGCCGGCGCGACCGGCTTCGCGACCCCGGCGCTGCCGAAACCGACCTACTTCAACGACTTCGTGATCCCGGACCCGTCCCGCACCGAGTCCTCCGTGGACGGCGGCGTGATCTGGACCGGCGTGCCGGCCGGGGTCTACCGGTTCGGCGGCCGGCACGCGAGCACGCGCTTCGCCGGGTTCCGGGCGACCTGCGTCAACGGGCGCGTCGTCAACGCCAACCCGCCGCAGGGCCTCTACGAGTTGCGGCCCGGCGAGGAGCTCGACACGGCCGTGGACGCCAGACTCGCGCAGCGCCAGCATCGTCGGACGCGGGGCCAGGTTGAAGATCAAGGCCAGCGGAGGCGAGTACGTCTCCGTCGCCGGCGAGCTGCTGAAGGGGGCCAAGCGCGTCGCGCGCAGCGCCCCGAAGGGCTACCGGCCGGGGCCCCGCCGGCTGTTCTTCAAGCTCGGCGACGGGCTCGCGGGCAGGAAGCTGAAGGTGCGGGTCACCGCGGAGGACGGGGAGGGCAACGTCACCGTGCTCGAGCGGAAGCTGCGCGTGCCGCCGGCGGACGCGTAAGCCGCCGCGCCGGATCAGCCGCCGGGGGCGGGGGCCGGCTCGAGCCGGTCCGAGATCGCGGCGCAGATGCGGTCGCAGAGGTCGAGCACGGCGGGGTCCGAGATGCGGTAGAGGGTGCTCGTGCCCTGCTTGCGGCGCGAGACGAAGGCCTCGTCGTGCAGCCAGGACAGGTGCTTGGAGATGTTCTGCTGGGAGCCGCCGACGGCTTCCGCGATCTCGCCCACCGACGCCTCGCCGTTGCTCCAGAGGTGGTTGACGATCCGCAGCCGCGTCGGGTCCGAGAGGGCCCGGAAGCGGGCGGCGACCTGAATTGCGTTGTGCTCGTTGAGTTCGATCGGCATACGTGTTACTCTACCACTCCACAACTTCACAGTTGTTAAACGTTGAATGACTGAGAATGAGGATACCGATGAGCTCAGCCACCCACCTGACATCGACCGCCGCGCCATCCCGTCGCCGGCCCTGGCCCCTCGAGCGGGTGCTCTTCCTGCTCGCCGGCACGGTGACGGGCATCAGCGCTCTGCTCGCGGCCGTGGTCAGCCCCTGGTTCCTGCTGCTGACCGCGTTCGTCGCGTTCAATCAGCTCCTCTTCGTGGCGATCGGCAACTGCCCGTCCTCGTGGCTGCTGCGCCGCTACGCGGGGCTCAGGGAGCGGGCGAGACTGGCGAGCGGGGCTGATGAAGATGGGCGACTTCGGACCGATCGGGCGGCTGGGCCGCTTCGCCGCGACCCGGCGCAGGCTGGTCTTCGGCGTCTGGATCGTCCTCGCGCTGGGCCTCGGCGCTCTCGCCCCCAGGGTGGAGCACGCGCTCTCCGGCGCCGGCTGGCAGGCGAACGGCTCGGAGTCCGTCGAGGCGCGCGAGGCGATAGACGAGAGCCTCGGCGGCGACGGCGGCTACGCGATCCAGGTCGCCGTCCACTCGGACGAGCTCACCGTCTCCGACCCCGCCTTCGCCGAGACCGTCCGCCGGGCGAGCGCCGAGCTCGCGGCCGACGACGCCGTGGCCCGGGTGGCCGAGCCGCAGCCGGGCGCGTCCATCTCGCGCGACGGCCACACCGCCCTGATCCAGGCCGGCGCGGCGGCCGACCCCAACGAGATGGTGGACGCGGCCGACCCGCCTCAAGGAGCAGCTGCCCGAGGCCGCGGCCCCCGGCGTCGAGGTCCACCTCACGGGCGCCCCCGGGATGTGGTCCGACTTCAACGAGGCCAACAAGGAGGCGATGCTGAAGTCCGAGCTGATCTCCTGGCCCGTGACCCTGGTGATCCTCGTGCTCGCGTTCGGCTCGCTCGTCGCGGCCGGCCTGCCGCTGATGCTGACGATCCTCGGCCTGGTCTCCTCTGCCGGCGTCCTCTACCTCGGGACCAAGATCTCCCCGATCTCGATCTGGGCCCTCAACTTCGCGCTGATGTTCGCGCTCGCGCTCGGCATCGACTACGCGCTGTTCCTGGTGATGCGCTTCCGCAACGCGCTCTTCGGCCAGGGCCAGAGCCCGGTGGACGCCGTGGCGGCGACGATGGACACGGCCGGAAAGGCCGTCCTCTTCTCCGCTGCGACGGTGCTGATCTCGCTCTCGACGGTGATGCTCGTGCCGAGCCCGGCCTTCCGCTCGGTGGCGCTCGGGATCATGGTCTCGGTCGTCTTCGTGCTGGCGGCGACGCTGACCCTGCTGCCGGCGGTGCTGGCCAAGCTCGGCCCGCGCGTGGACAAGCTCGGCCTGAGCTGGGTCCACAGCGGCGAGCACCGCTCCGAGCGCTTCGCGCGCTGGGGCGAGCGCCTCTGGCGGCGACCGCTGCTCTTCGGCGGCGTCGCGCTGGTCGCGCTCGTGGGCCTGTCGCTCCCCGTGCTGCGACTGGACACCGGGATGCCCTCGATCAAGGTCGTGCCGGAGGCCGACGCCTCGCGCCAGGGATACGAGCGGATCCAGGCCGCGTTCGGCGAGGGCGCGCCGGGCACTCTCCAGGTCGTCGCGCCGCAGCAAGGCGCCGAGGCCGCCGGTGCTGTCCTCGCCGCCGATCCCGGCATCGCGATGGTCGCCCCGGCTCGGCCCGGCTCCGACGGGCTGGCGCTGATCGCGGCCGTCCCGGCCGATGATCCCTCGAGCGAGGAGTTCGGGACCACAGTCGATCGTCTGCGCGGCGAGCTGCCCGGGGAGGTCCTCGTCGGCGGCCCCGCGGCCGAGAACTACGACCTCGAGCAGGCGCTGGCCGCGAAGACGCCGCTCGTGATCGGCGTCGTGCTGGCCCTCGGGTTCCTCCTGCTGCTGGTCGCCTTCCAGGCGCCCCTGATCGCGGCGATGGGGGTGCTGGCCAACCTGCTGGCGACCGGCGCCGCCTTCGGCGTCGCGACGCTGATCTTCCAGGACGGCCACCTCTCGGGCCTGCTCGGCTTCGAGTCCCAGGGCTTCCTCGACGCCTGGGGCCCGGTGTTCTTCTTCGCGATGATCTTCGCGATCGCGATGGACTACACCGTCTTCCTGCTCTCGGCCGCGCGCGAGCACTGGGAGCGCTCGGGCGACGCCAGGGAGGCGATGATCGGCGGCATGGCCCACTCGGGCCGGGTGATCCTGGCGGCGGGCGCGGTGATGGTCGCCGTCTTCTTCACCTTCGCCCTGTCGGGGCCCCTGCCCCCGAAGGAGATGGGCGTCATCCTCGGGGTCGCGGTCCTGCTGGACACCTTCCTCGTGCGCCTGCTCCTGCTGCCGGTCTTCCTCCGCCTCGCCGGCTCCGCGGCCTGGTACCTGCCGCCCTGGCTCGACCGGGTCCTTCCCGACGTCAGCTTCGGGCACGGGGAAGGGGCGACGCCCGCCGCGCCGAGGGCCGGTCGGCCGCCCGCGCGGGACGTGCCCGCGCCGCAGCGCGGCTGGGCTCCGCGCTCAGTAAGCGGGCTCGCCCTGCTGACGGCCACGCCGCGGAGCGGGGGGGCTTGTCCTGCTTGCGGCCGAGCAGCTCGGCGTCGGCCGTCGCGAAGAGCTCGTCGAGGTCTCGACCCGTCGGCGGGATAGACGGCGATGCCGGTGGAGGCCCCGAGCGAGCGGCCCATGACCCGGATTTCGCCGCGGCAGCCGTGAGCCGGCGTGCGAGCTGGAGGGCTTTGGCGCCGTCCGTCTCCGGTGCGATCACGGCGAACTCGTCGCCGCCGTGGCGGATGACGATGTCGCTCCCCCGCGAGGCCCGCGTAAGGGCCGACGCGACCTCTTGGAGCACGCCGTCGCCGAACTTGTGGCCGTGGTCGTCGTTGACCCGCTTGAAGTCGTCGAGGTCGAGGAGCACCAGGGCCATCGCGTGCCCGTGACGCTCGTGGCGGCTGAGCTCGCGCGGCAGCAGCTCGGCCAGCATCCGGTGGTTGCCGCGCCGGTCAGCGGGTCGCGCTCGGAGAGCCGCCGGAAGCGCTCCTCGCTCGCCTCGAGCCGCTCGCGCAGGAACACGACCGCTCCTGCGGCGAGCAGCAGGGTCGGGATCAGGGCCATCGTCTGCTCGAGCGTCTCGCGCGCGGCCCCCGGCTCGTAGACCATCGGCGCGAGCGCGCAGAGGGAGGCGAACGCGACGTGCAGCGCCACCGCCCGGCGCGAGCGGAAGACGTACGCGGCGAAGATCGCGATGAAGGTGTAGTAGATCGCGAACGTCTCGTCGGCCAGCCAGACGGTGATCGCGATCTCAAGCGTGGCGATGACCGTCATCACGTGCAGCCAGCCCCGCGAGACGTGGTCCGCGATCACCCAGCAGACGATCCCGGAGACGATCGCCAGCGCCGGCAGCAGGTAGATCGTGCTCGGGTGCGACGGCTCGTGCAGGGCGTCGCTCGGGATCGCCCCGAGCCCGCCGCCGATGAAGAGAATGGCGGCCAGCCGCCAATAGCGCCGCTGGAGGTCAAGCTCCGAGGTAGCCGTGTCGGTCATCGAACGCTTCCTCGACCCCCCGGGGACGGGGCTTTAGCCGCACGGCGCTGAGCGGACCATCGTCGCTTTCGGGTTGCCTCCTGGCCGCCGCGACGGCCGCAGAGGCGCGGGTGCCCTAGACGGCGATCAGCAGCAGCGCGGCTACGGCGATCGCAATTCCGATGATGGCGCCGGCGCTGTGCACCAACGCGAGGCGGCGGGCGGGGATCCGCGGGTTCGCCACGTAGTCCATCAGTGCGTTCATCCGAACCTCTCCTTCGCTGGTGCCTGCGGGGTTAGCTGACGGGCTCGCGCTGAAAGAGTGCGCGTCGGGCCTCGCGGTCCGATTTGCCCCGGAGCCGAAGCTCCACTGGTTCCCCCGCTCGCGCCTTTCGGCGGCGCGACTCGGCAGGTTCTCGCTGGAGCACTCTACCTACTACGAGGGATGTTCGGACCCGGTCCCCGGAGTCCTCCCGGGCCCGCGCCCGCGCGGATAGGTTTTCCCGCATGCCGGTCGCTCGCGGCCAGAGGAAGCGATGAGGCGCGTGGCGGTCGTCGGGGCCGGCTTCGCCGGCCTCGCCGCGGCCGACGCCCTGCGCGCCGGGGGCGCCGAGGTGACCGTCTTCGAGGCCCGCGACCGGGTCGGCGGCCGGGTCTGGTCCGTTCCCTTCGCCGGGGCCGTCGCCGAGCGCGGGGCCGAGTTCATCCTCCCCGGCAACACGGCGGTCGAGGGGATGGCCGCTCGCTTCGGCCTGCCGCTCGTCCGCAAGGGGACCCCGTACGGCCGCCGTGAGCCGCGCGGGGAGGAAGCGGTCGAGCCGGCCGAGCTGGAGGCGGCGTTCGAGCGGATCTCGGCCGCCGTGCCTTCCGGCGAGTCGGTCAGCGACGCGATCGAGGGCCTCGGTCTGCCGCCGCGCCTCGACGGCCTGCTGCGGGCGCGGATCGAGGTCTCGATGGGGTACCCGGCCGCCGATCTCGTCGGCAGCGTGCTCGGCGAGGGCGCCGCGACCTTCGGCGACTTCGACAGCTTCACCGTCGCGGGCGGGAACGCCGAGATCGCGCGGCATCTCGCCGCGGAGCTCGGCGGGGCGGTCCGGCTGGGCGCGCCGGTGGAGCGGGTGAGGTGGTCGGCCGAGGGCGTGAGCGTCGCCGCCGGGGGCGGCGAGCTGGACGCGGACGCCGCCGTGATCGCGGCTCCGGCCTCGGTGCTCGACCGGATCGCCTTCGACCCGCCGCTCGAGGGCCCGACCGCCGAGGCGCTGGCCGGTGTCCGCTACGGCCAGAACGCGAAGTTGTTCGTCGCCCTGCGCGCGCCCGCGCCGCCGAGCGCCGTGATGTCGGTGCGCGAGCGCTTCTGGACGTACACCCAGCTCGGCCCGGATGGCGAGCCGGTCCCGTTCGTGGCCGGATACGCCGGGACCGCGCCCGCCCTCGACGCCCTCGGGAGCGAGGATGGGGCGTCCGCGTGGATCGAGCGGCTGGCGGCGCTGCGCCCCGAGCTGGAGCTGAACCCGGAAGGCGCCTTCGTCTCGAGCTGGCGCGACGACCCCTGGGTGCGCGGCTCCTACTCCGCGCGCAGCCTCGCCGCACCGCTGCGCGACGAGGATCTCGCGCGCCCTGTCGGCCCGCTCCACTTCGCCGGCGAGCACACCGCCGGCGAGTGGCACGGGCTGATGGAGGGAGCGCTGCGCAGCGGCGCGAGGGCCGCCGCGCAGGTGCTCGGCGGCCCTTAGCCTCGCGCCCGGGTCCCGGCGCTCAGCCGCCCGGCGTGTAGCGGACCAGCTCCTCGCGGCCGGTCCCGGTGAGGTCGAGCGTCAGCACCGGCCCGACGCCCTCGGCGTAGAACTTGTTCTCGACCTGGAGCGGGTCGCCGAGCGGGTTCACGTCCTCGGTCTGGAGGACCGAGTCGTACTTGCCGGCCGTGACGACGACGCGCGTCGCCTCGCCCAGAACCGTGGCGTAGTCCTCGGCCTCGCCCTCCAGGAACTCCTGGCGGAACTCCATCCCGGGCCGCGGGTCGGCCGGCATGATCACCCCGGCCTCGGCGCCGTCCACGCCCGCCTCGAAGGACCCCTCGCGCGAGACGACCTTGCCGTCCTCGTACTCGGCGGTGTCCTCGCCCAGGTACCAGACGTTGCCGTCGGCGTCCTGCGCGTACCAGTCGTCGGTGACCTCGAGCGGCCTCCCGTTCTGGGTGACCACGTCGCGGACGACGCGCGCCTCGACGCCGTTGGCAAGCTGCTTCGTCTGGTCGGTGACCGTGACGACGACGCGCTTGTCGCCCTCGGGGTCCTCCTCGCGGTAGACCCACCTGCTGCCGGGCGTCATCGGCCAGTAGGGGTTGGTGACCTCGGTCGTGAGCTCGGCGGGATCGAGATTCGCGGGCTCGCTGCCCGTCGGCAGGGTCGAGCCCTGCTCCTCGGCGCTGCCGTTCGCCGGCTCGTCGTCGCCGCAGGCCGCAAGCCCGAGGGCCGCGGCCAGCAGGGCGACGGCGGCGGCGCCCCTGATCACCTGCGTCTTCAACATCGCTAGTCGTCGTCCCCGCTGCCGTCGTCCTCGCCCGAGCCCTCGTCGTCGGACTCGCCCCCGACCACGTTGAACTGCTCATCGAGCTGCACGTCGGTCTGGGTGCCGTCGGGCAGCGTGACCTCGACCTCGTAGTAGCTCTCCTCGTCGCCAGACTCGGTCTCGGAGACCTCGCCGCCGCCGGTGTGCTCGAGCGCTGCGGCGCTCGCGCGCTCCAGGGCGGCGCCCTCGATCGGGGCCTCGTCGTCGTCGCCGCCGGTCGCGACGGCGACCCCGGCGCCGCCGGCCGCGATCGCGAGGACCGCGCCGCCCGCCACGATCAGCTTCGTCCGCTTCTCCATCTTCCAGTCCTCCTGCTCGTAGACACCGATGGCTTCTAGAGTGGCCGCATTAGACGCAGATGAAAGCGCAACGCGGAGGGCCCGCCGCCGGCGGGCCCTCCGTCGCCGCCGGATGTCGGCCGGGGCCCTACTTCTCGCCCTCGGCCTCGTCCTCGCCGGCGGGTCGGTCTCGTCGCCGACGACGTTGAATTGCTCGTCGAGCTGCACGTCGGTCTGGCTGCCGTCCGGGAGGGTGACCTCCACCTCGTAGAGGCTCTCCTCGTCGCCGACCTCGGTGTCCGAGACGGTGCCGCCGCCGGTGTGCTCGAGCGCCGCGGCGCTCGCCCGGTCCAGCGCGGCGCCGCTGATCGCCTGCTCGCTGCCGTCGTCGTCGCCGACGACGCCGGTGGCGCTCGCGATGGCGGCGCCTCCGCCGCCGAGCGCTGCGACCGCGGCCGCCACGGCGATGATCTTCCTGTTGCGGGTCATTCCTGTTCCTTCCGGTTCGGTTCCTTGATTGCCCGCCGAGCTTGAAGGGGGCCGATGAGACGCCGGTTAGGCCGGGATGAGCGGCGTCTTTAGGAAGCCGGGACGCTGATCCGGACGCGGGGGCCGTCCGCCGAGGCGTCGCCGCCGTGCGCCCGCGCGACCGCGCGGACGATCGCCAGGCCCAGGCCGGCGCCGCCGCCGGTGCGCCCCTCGTCGGCCCGCGTGAAGCGCTCGAACGCGCGCGGCGCGAAGGCCTCGGGGAAGCCGGGGCCCTCGTCGGCGACCGAGAGCTCCGCGCGCTCGCCGTTCCGCGAGCGCGGCGAGCCGCACGGCCCCGCGCGCCGTGGCGCAGGGCGTTGTCCACGAGGTTGCCGAGCGCCTGCTCCATCCGCAGCGGATCGAGCTCCGCCTCGGCGCCCGCCGGCGCCTCGGCCGCGATCGCAGCGGCCCTCGGCCTCCGCGCGGGCGGCGAAGCGCCCTCGCACCCGCTCCAGCAGCTCGTCGAGGCGCACGGGCTCGCGCTTGATCGGCAGCCGGCCCTGGTCCGAGCGCGCGATCACCAGCAGGTCCTCGGCCAGCCGCGTGAGCCGCTCGACCTCCTCCGCCGCCGAGGCGCAGCGCCGCGCGCAGCTCCTCGGGCGAGCGGCCCGGCTGCCGGCCAGCTCGAGCTCGGTGCGCAGGATCGCCAGCGGCGTGCGCAGCTCGTGGCTGGCGTCGGCGACGAAGACGCGCTCGCGCTCCAGCGAGGACTCGATGCCGGTCGAGCATCTCGTTCAGCGTCTCGCCGAGCCGGTGGATCTCGTCGTCGCTTGCGGGCAGGGGCAGGCGCTCCCCGCTGCGCTCCAGGGTGATCTCGGCCGCGCGGCGGCGCATCGCCTCGACCGGGCGCGAGCGCCCGGCCCGGCGAGCAGGTAGCCGAGGCCGGAGGCGAGCAGGATCGCGACCGGGGCGCCGATCCGCGAACGCCGCGCGCAGGCCGGCCAGGGTCTCGTCGCGGTCCTGGGTGGAGGCCCCGACGACCACGACGTGGTCCCGGTCGGAGGCGGTGACCGGGCGCGCCAGCGAGCGTCGCGTCGCCGTCCACGCCGGGGAGCCGCCCGCGTCGAAGTAGCGCGCTTTCAGCGCCGCCTCGTCGGTCTGCTCCGGGGTCAGGACCGGCCGGCCGTGGCGGAGGGTGGAGGACTCGACCGCGCCGTCGGCGAGCGTCGAGCCGGATGGGCCGCCGCCCGTCGCCAGCACCTGCGAGAAGGCGTCCTCGTCGTCGCCGAAGCGCTGGCTCGCCGAGCTCGAGCGAGCCCGAGGGAGCGGTCGCGACCAGCGCCGCCACGTCGTCGGCCCGCGAGCTGCAGGCTCTCGTCGAGCGACTCGCTCGAGGTCGGCCCTCGACCCGCAGGTAGACGAAGAGGCCCGCCAGGGCCAGCACCAGCGATCATCGCCGCCGCGAAGGCGACGGTCAGGCGCGCGCGGATCGAGAGCCGGGAGATCACGGCGAGCCGGGCTGCCTGCGGAAGCGGTAGCCGGCGCCGCGGACCGTCTCGATCGTGTCCGGCCGAAGGGCCGGTCGATCTTCTGGCGCAGGTAGCGGACGTAGACGTCGACGACGTTGGAGCGGTTCTCGTAGTCGTAGTCCCAGGCGTGCTCGAGGAGCTGGTAGCGCGAGAGCACCTCGCCGGGGCGGCGCATGAAGGCCTCCAGCAGGGAGAACTCCTTCGCCGAGAGCGCGATCTCGTCGTCGCCGCGCCAGACCTGCCGGGTCGCCGGGTCCAGGCGCAGGTCGCCGGCCTCGAGCACTGGCGGCCGCTCGACCGGGCCGCGGCGGCCGAGCGCGCGCAGGCGCGCCGAGCAGCTCGGCGAAGGAGAAGGGCTTGGTCAGGTAGTCGTCGGCGCCGCCGTCGAGGCCGGCGACCCGGTCCTCGACCGCGTCGCGCGCGGTCAGCATCAGCACCGGCGCCCAGACCCCGTCGTCGCGGAGCCGCCGGCAGGTCTCGAAGCCGTCGATGCCGGGCAGCATCACGTCGAGCACGATCGCGTCGTACTCGGTCGAGCCGGCCATCCAGAGCGCGTCCTCGCCGCGCGTCGGCGACGTCGACGGCCATGCCCTCCTCCTGCAGGCCGCGGCGGATCAGCGCCGCCATCTTCACCTCGTCCTCGACCACCAGCACCCGCATCGCCCACAGCATCGCCGATCCGGATGAGAGTCAGATGAGAGCGGGCGCTACTTCCCCTTCTTGCGCTTCTTGCCCTTCTTCTTCACGCACTTGCCCTTCTTCAGCTTCTTGCCCTTCTTGCACTTCTTCTTGGCCTTCGTCTGGGCCGCGGGCGGGTTGGGGCAGCGGTCGGTGCCGTCGGGGCGCGGGACCTCGTTCGCGCAGAGGTACTTGTGCAGCTCGCCGGGCAGCGAAGCCATGTAGCCGTCGACGCCGAGCTTGAAGGCACGGTCGTACGCGCCGGGGCTCTCCGGGTCGGCGCTGTTGGGCCAGACGTGGACGGCGTAGCCGCGGCCGTGGGCGTTGCGGCCGGCGGGCGCGGGATCGAGGAGCTGCTTGGGCACGTTCAGGCCCGGGAAGCTGGTGTCGCCCGGCGGCACCTGAAAGGCGGCCACGTCGGGGTTCGGGGTGAAGAGGTTCGTCTGGTCGAGGACGAAGACGAAGGTGTCGCCGGTGCCCGGGGCAGCGTGACCTTGGGCAAGTCGTCCTGGTCGTGGAACTCCTGGATCAGCTCGTCGGAGAAGGAGACGACGATGATGTCGTTCCGCCAGGCGTAGTCCGGGCTGTCGAGGACCGCGGCCAGGGCGGTGGCGGTGTCCATCGAGGCCTCGACGTCGTCGCAATAGCGGTTCGGCGGGGTGCCGGTGCAGCCGCTCGCGGGGTCGGCGTTCTGCAGCGTCTTCTCCATCTTGATCTCGATGTTGATCGGCGTCGTCGGGAAGGCGTCGAGCACCTCCTCGAGCGTCGGGATGCGGAAGTCGCGCGGCGCATAGCCGGCCGGCGCGGGCTTCGCGCCGGTGCGGATGCCGCGGTAGGGGTACTCACTCCGGCGGGGCAGCCGTGGCTGTAGCTGCCGGGCCGGAACCAGTAGCCGGCGTCGTAGGACTGCACGTCGGCGAGGGTCATGTCGTTGACTGACGTGCCGGGCGCCGGTGCGGGTCTGGGCGAAGCCGTCGGTGAGGCGTCGGCGACCGTGTCGTCGTGGATCACGACGAGGCGCCCGTCCGAGGTCAGGTTGACGTCCAGCTCGAGCATGTCCGCGCCGCGCTCGCGCACCGCGGACTTGTGGGCGTAGAGCGTGTTGGAGGGGGCCTCGTCCTCGCCGCCCTGGTGGGCGATGTTGAGGAAGTTCCTGTCCAGCCACGGGTTCGGGTTCGGCGCGACGGCCGTCGCCGGGGCCGAGAAGGCCGACCCGGCGGCCGCCATTGCCGCGATCGCCGCCAGCGCGCCGGCCAGCCTCCGCCCGGATCCCCGCTTCGCCTCGCTCATCAGCTCCATCCTCCCTGATCGCTCTCCCCTGATGCGATCAGACAGCCTAGGGGACCCGCCGTCTCCGCTCATCCGTAGTAGGCCGCACGCGGATCGGCGTCGCCGGCGGCCCGCGGCGCGGATTTGGTTCGAGCCGATCCGCACGATAGTTTCAGCTCATGGCAGCGCCCAAGAAGCCACCGAGCGAGACGGCGAAGCGCCAGGAGAAGCGGCGGCAGGAGAAGCTGGAGGCGGTCAAGCAGCAGGTCGAGGAGGGCAGCCTCACGATCCGCAAGATGACCCCGGAGGAGCGCAAGAAGTACCCGCCGCAGAACCGCCCGCGCAAGAAGCGCTGAGCCGGCAGCGGGCGCCGGCTCCTCCGATCGCCGCTGATCGCACGGAAGTGGCTTCGGCCCCGATGGCCCCCGATCCCGAGCGCGCGCAGGTCGCCGTCGCCGACGGCGTCGCGGACGTGCGCCTGACGCGCGCAGCCAAGCACAACGGCCTCGACTGGCCGATGTTCGAGGCGATCAACGCGGCCCTCGACGATCTGTTCGCCGCCGAGGAGCTGCACTGCGTGGTGCTCTCGGGGGAGGGGCCGAGCTTCTGCGCCGGGCTGGACTTCAAGAGCTTCGCCTCCGGCGGCGCAGGCGACCTCGCCGGCGCCGGCTTCGCCCGCGGCGAGGGGGACGCGGCCAATTTCGCCCAGCGGGTCGCCTACGGCTGGCGCGAGCTGCCGGTCCCGGTCGTCGCCGCCCTTCAGGGCGCGTGCTTCGGCGGCGGGCTCCAGATCGCGCTGGCCGCCGACATCCGCATCGCCGCGCCCGACACCCGGATGTCCGTGATGGAGATCGAGTACGGCCTGATCCCGGACATGAGCCTCTCGACGACCCTGCCGCGGCTGGTGCGCGACGACGTCGCTCGCGAGCTCACCTTCACGGGGCGGGTCGTCGAGGCCGAGGAGGCGCTCGCGCTGGGGCTCGTCACGCGGATAGATCCCGAGCCGCTCACGGCCGCGCGCGTCCTCGCGGCGGAGATCGCCGCCAAGCCGCCGCGGGCGATCCGCTCCGCCAAGCGCGTGCTGGGCCTGCCCGCGGGGGACCCGATGCCGAGCGCCTCGCCGCTGGAGTCGGAGCTGCAGAAGCGGCTGATCGGGGATACGCTGCCCTCGTCCAGGGAAGGATGAGGAGGGGCAGAATGCTTCACAGTCGCCGTATCGCCGCCGCGCTCGTTTGCGCGGTCTCACTCGGCTTGGCGCTCGCCGCGCCTGCCACCGCCCGCGAGGCGCGGATCACGGTCGCGACCCCGGCTGGCGCCCGGCCCCGCCCAGTACAACCAGGTCTGGGTCGACCAGTACGGGCCGAAGAAGGCGAAGCGGGTGCTGGTGCTGATGCCGGGCACCTCGGCGGCTCGGGCGACTTCACCCTCACGGCGCGCCACCTCGTCCAGACGATCAGGGGCCTCCAGGTCTGGGCCATCGACCGCCGCACCCAGGCGCTGGAGCGCCCGGAGGTCTTTCAGCAGGCGCTGCGCGGCGAGGTCGGCCTGCAGCAGATGTTCGACCACTACCTGGGGTGGCTCGCGGGCGCCCCCGCGCCCGGCCACTACGAGCCGCTCGACGGCGCCACCGTGCCCTTCGCCAGGCAGTGGGGGATGAAGGTCGCGCTCGAGGACGCGCGCGCCGTCGTGCTCAAGGCCCGGGCCAAGGGCAAGCGCCAGGTGATCCTCGGCGGGCACTCGCTCGGCGCGTCGCTGACCGCGGCCTACGCCGCCTGGGACTTCAAGGGGCGTCCGGGCTACAGGGACATCGACGGGCATGGTCCTCATCGACGGAGGGCTGCTGGGAAGCTTCGCCAACCCCAGCCTGGACGAAGCGAGGCAGGCGATCCAGGACCTCGACGCGGCCGACGATCCCTTCCTCGACCTCCTGGGGCTCGGCTTCCTGCCGGAGGCGGCGGGCATCTTCGCCGAGGTGGGCGGCATCTACGCCCGGCTCGCCGGGGCGGAGCCGGCCACGACGCTGCAGGGCTTCCCGCTGCTGCCGCCCGCCTTCAACCCGCCGTTCCCGGTCACGAACCGCGGCCTGCTCGGCTACGCGTTCGACCGCGACACCTCGCCGCCGTCGCTCGGCCTGCTGCACATCAACGCGGGCGGGCTCGTCGGGTTCCGGCTCCCCGCAGGACTGGGTGGACGGCGGGGTCACCCCGGTATCGCGGCTCATTGACACCTTCGGCCAGGAGCCGGGCAACGGGGTCGAGTGGTTCTTCCCGCGCCGCCTCACGATCGACACCGACGGGGCGAACGAGATGACGCGGAACGACGTCGCCGACTACCTCGGGCTGCGGCTGTTCCACCTGCGCAAGGTGGACGACCCGCTATACGCGATCCAGACGGACCTCACCAACGGCCGCGTGCTGACCGGTGCCAGCAACTTCGTGGCCCGCGCGAAGACGAGCCAGAAGCAGTCGCGCCTCGTCAACGCCGACCCCGAGCAGGCCCACCTCGACCCGCTGATGGCCGCGCCGGAGACCAACGCCTTCTACAAGACGGTCGTGCCGTTCCTGTGCAAGAAGGTGTTCCCGCTCTCCGGGGCCGCCAAGGGCGGGAAGGGCAAGGGCAAGGCGGGCAAGAGCGCCAAGGGCAAGGGCAAGCCGGCGCCCTGCCTGAAGTCGGCGAAGAAGCCGAAGCAGGGCAAGGGCGGGAAGTAGGGCAGGGGCGAGCACGCCGCGCGCGTGCCTGAGCCATCGGCGCCGGCGGCGAAACTCCTGCCCGGCGCAAGCGATCTTGCAGAATCCCGTTAAGGCTCGCTGACATTCGGGCGCCCCCGGTACCGTGATGTCGCTGCCCAGGCTTAGCCCGGGCGCCGCCATGCCTGCCCATCGAGCCGACCAGCCACGATTTCGCGCCCGCCGCCTCGCGCTGGGCGCCGCCCTGCTCGCGCTCTGCGCCGTCGCGGCGCTGGCGCTGACCACGCGCGCGCCAGCCCAGGACGCGACGGCCGACCTCGGGGCGAAGCTCGACGAGCTCGAGGCGAACGTCGCCCGCCAGGGGGAGATCCAGGGCAGCCTCGACGAGCAGAACGCGCGGATCAACGATCTGATCGCGCAGGAGTCCCAGCTGCGCCGCACGGCCGACGCGGTCCAGGCCGAGCTCGACGCCCGGCAGGCCGAGCTGGACGAGGCCACCGCCCAGCTCGAGGCCGAGAAGGCCCACCTGGCCCAGGTCCGGGCGCGGCTCGAGCGCGCGATCGCCTCGCTCGAGCAGCTCCTGGTGGACATCTACAAGTCGGACGACCCGGACACGCTCAGCGTCGTCATGCAGGCCGACAGCTGGGAGGACCTGGTCACCGACAGCGAGTACATCGAGCGGATCCAGAGCTACGACGAGGCGGTCGTCGAGCGCGTCACCGGCCTGCGCGAGGAGATCGAGGCCTCTGTGGCCCTGCTGCGCGAGACGCAGGAGCGGATCAAGGTCGCGCGCGACGAGATCGCCGTGCGCCGCGCCGAGCTGCAGAAGGCCCAGAACGAGATCGCCGCGCGGCACGCGGAGCTGGCGGTCGCCCAGCAGGCCCGCAAGGCCGAGCTGGACGCGCTGCAGGCGCGAGAGGGCGCCCTCGAGGACGAGATCGGCACCTCCGTCCCCGGCCCCGGCGAGCGCGCGATGCTCGTGGACGGCGAGGCCGTCGCCCCCGCCGACGCCCCGCTCGTCGTCAAGGCCGTGATCGAGGCTGCCAACCAGATCAACGACCGGCCATACATCTGGGGTGGGGGCCACGGCTCCTTCGAGGACAGCGGCTACGACTGCTCCGGCGCCGTCAGCTACGCGCTGCACGGCGGCGGCCTGATCTCCAGCCCGCTCGACTCCGGCGGCCTCACGAGCTGGGGCTCCTCCGGCGCGGGCAACTGGATCACCGTCTACGCCAGCTACGGCCACGCCTACATGGTCGTCGCGGGCCTCCGCTTCGACACCTCGTTGACCGGCGGCAACGGGCCCCGCTGGTCCGACGTGATGCGCTCGCCCGGCGGCTTCATCGCCCGCCACCCCGACGGCTTCTAGGCGCCGCGGCGCGGCATGGCTGAGGCTGCGCCGCGTGATTCCTGCGCTCGCCATCGCCCTCGCGACCCTGGTCGGCACCGGGGCGCTCGTCAGCTCCGACGAGCATCCCCTCGCGCTGCTGGTCTTCGTCCTCGGGATGGGGATGGCCCTCGCCGTCCTCCTGGTCAGCGATGCGATCGCGCTGGCGCGCTCGGTCTGGAACTGGGTCCAGCTCATCCGCAGCAAGCCGGGCCACGTCAGGGTCGTCTCGGTGCACCCGCCGAAGGGCTTCCTGATCCGCCGCGAGGCCGTGGTCGAGCTCGACGTCCAGGGGGCCGATGGACGCCGCCAGAAGCTCGAGCAGGGGATCCCGGTGCCGCGGCTGCAGGCCTTCCTCTGGCGCGTCGCCGGCCGGGTGCCGACCCCGATCGGGCGGCTGACCGACAAGCGCGACCTGAACGCGACGGTCTGGGGCCGCGACCAGGCGCCGCCGCCGGTCCGCGGCATCGGCGCCTAGCCCGCGAGGCCGCCGCCTCCGCGGCGCGTCGCGATCGGGCGAGCTTATTCCGAGACCTATGCGTAAGCGCCGCACATCTGGGAATAGGTCTGGTATGCACGCGGCAGGGCAAAGAGACCTGCGGCTTGAGCTTGTGGCAGAAGCAACGAGCGTCGGGCTGGCGAGGCATGCCGTCTCGGACTTCGCCGGCGAGGTCGGCGCCGACCCGGACGCGGTCGCGGTGGCCGTCTCCGAGGCGGTCACGAACGCGGTCGTCCACGCCTACCCGCACGAACGGGAAGGCGAGATCCGGGTCGAGGCCAAGCTCAACGGCACCCACATGGTGGTGCTGGTCAGCGACGACGGGCACGGCATCCGCCCGAACCCCGAGAGCCCCGGGCTCGGCTACGGCCTGGCGCTGGTGGCCTCGCTGGCGGAGGAGATCGCGATCGCCGACTCGCCCGAGGGCGGGACCACCCTGCGGATGCGCTTCCCGCTGACCGCGTAGCGCGAGTCAGCCACGAACCCGTGGGCCGGCCTCAGCCGGCGCGCGCGCATGCTCGCGTCAGCCGACGGCGGCGACGGCGTCGTCCACGCTGGAGTGGACCGGGACGGCCGTGTCGAGGCCGGTCATCTCGAGGATGCGCTGCACCTGCTCGTTGGGGGCGGCGATCGCGAAGCGGGTGGTGTCCTCTCCGCCGGCTGCGCGGATGCCCAGCAGCAGGGCGCGGATCCCGCTCGAGTCGATGAACTCGCAGGCGGTCAGGTCCACGACGACGGCGCCGCGCTCAGCCTCTCGGACGAGGCAGTCCGCCAGCTTCTCGTGCGTCTCGATGTCGAGCTCGCCGGCGACCTTGACCACGCAGGTCCCGTCGACCGCCTCGGAGCTGACCGCGAAGGGTGTGGGTGGTTCGGGCACGACTCCGGGGAGCCTAGCGAGGGGGACTACCGGAGGACGCGCGATCCCGCCCGGCGCTGGAGCTTCTCGGTGACCTCGGCGGCCGGCGCGGGATGCCCGAAGTAGAAGCCCTGCGCGTGGCTGCAGCCGAGGTCGCGCACGGCCGCGAGCTGCTCGCGCCGTCTCGACGCCCTCGGCGCAGACGTCGAGGCCGAGGGCCGACGGCCATCCGCGTCACCGTCCGGACGATGGCGGCGTCCTCGCCGCCCTCGGTCAGGTTGCTCGATGAACGGCGCGGTCGAGCTTGATCGCCGGCGAGCGGGCAGGCGCTTCAGGTAGCCGAGCGAGGAGAAGCCGGTGCCGAAGTCGTCGAGCACGAGCCGCACGCCGAGCGCGCGCAAGGCCCCGAGCACGGCGCGCCGGGTCCTCGGCCTCCTCGAACAGGGTCGTCTCGGTCAGCTCCAGGCGAGGGTGACGGGGTCGATGCCGCTCTCCCGCACGGCGTCGGCGACGCAGCGCACGCAGCTCGGGGTCGGCGAGCTGGCGCGCCGAGAGGTTGACGGCGACGCCGAGCGGGGCGGCGTCCGGGTAGATGGCCTGCCAGGCCGCGGCGCGCGCGGCAGGCCTCCTCGATCACCCAGCGGCCGATCGGCACGATCAGCCGGGACTCCTCGGCGACGGGGATGAACGCCGCCGGGCCGCAGCAGGCCGCGCTGCGGGTGGCGCCAGCGCAGCAGGCCCTCGAACATCACGGTGTCCGCCGTCTCGCAGGGCGACGATCGGCTGGTAGTGCAGCTCCAGCTCGCCGCGTTGCAGGGCGCGCGCGCAGGTCGTTCTCGGTCTGCACGTGGTCGAGCACGCGCGAGCGCATCACCTCGTCGAAGATCTCGTAGCCGCCGCGCCCGCGCTCCTTGGCGCGGTAGAGGGCGGCGTCGGCGTCGCGGATCAGCGCCTCGGGCTCCTCGTACGTCGACCGCGATCGAGATGCCGATGCTGGCGCTGACGAAGTGCTCGCGCCCGCGGAGCACGAACGGCCGCGCCAGCGACTCGGCGATCCGCTCCGCGACGCGGATCGCGTCGCGCTCGGTGCTCGACGTCCTCGATCAGGATGGCGAACTCGTCGCCGCCGAAGCGCGCGACGGTGTCGCCCGGGCGCAGCGCCTGCTCGAGGCGCGGCGCGACCGCGGCGAGCAGCTCGTCGCCGGCGGCGTGCCCGAGGCTGTCGTTGACGAGCTTGAACTGGTCGAGGTCGAGGAAGAGGACGGCGACCGAGCGGTCGGGGCGCCGCGCCTGGCCGAGGGCGTGCTCGAGGCGGTCGAGGAAGAGGGTGCGGTTGGGCAGGCCCGGTGAGGGGATCGTGCAGCGCCTCGTGGCGGGTGCGCTCCTCGGCGCCGCGCCGCTCGACGCGCTGGCGAGCACGTTGGCGAGCGCCTGCAGGAAGCTGACGTCCTCGGCGCTGAAGCGCCTCGCCTGCTTCGAGCCGGCGCCGAGGACCCCGTAGGGCTCGCCCTTGGCCTGGATCAGGGCGATCGCGCCGCTGAGCGCATCGCGGTGTCCCGCTGCAGCTTCGCCATCTCGAAGCGCCGCTCCGTGCTCCAGTCGTTGACGACGACGGCCTCGCCGGTGGCGAGGGCGTACCCCGACTGCGACCGCACGCCGGTGGGCACGGTGACCTTCCCGATCGAGCCCTCGGGCATGCCGACTGCGCCGACCAGGAGCAGCTCGTCGCCACCCGGCATCAGCCGCATCACGTCACCGAGCTCGATCCCGAGCACGTCGGTCGTCAGGCGGGCCGCCTCGCGGACGAGCTCGTCGATCTCCGCTCCGCCCAGGGCGAGCTGGCCGAAGCGCGCCGCCTCCCGCTGCTGGGAGGCGCGCAGGCGGGCCGTCTCCTCGCTCTCGCGCAGGGCCTCGGCGGTCCCGGCCAGCCGGACCCGCCGGCGGCCCTGGTTCCTCGACTCCCAGCCGCTCATCAGCGCGACGCAGATGAGCGCGAAGACCCCGAAGAGGCTGTGGCGGACGCCGCCGCCGGCCCCGATCGCGACGGCGATGTAGGAGCAGGTGGCGATCACGCCGACCAGCGCAGTCGCCCACAGCGGGTAGGTGAGGGCCCCGTAGAGAAGCGGCAGGACGAACAGCAGGCCGAACGGGCTCTGGATGCCGCCGTCGAGAGCGGCGACCACGGCGATGAACACGATGTCGAGTGCGCTCCAGACGATGAAGAAGGGCTCGCGGTAGCGGCTGAGGATGATCCGGCGCACCGGCATGCGCTCCACCAGCGGGCCCGACAGGAGGCCGAGGATCGCGATCGCGAGGATCGCGTCGCGGTTCGGCTCGTCCCAGGTGGCGAGGGCGTAGATCGCGCAGCCGATGCCGACGATCACGCTCATCCAGATCCCGACGCGGACGGCCGAGAGCCGCACCTGCATCTCGTCCTCGGGGATCCCGGGGGCCGCCTTTGCGGCCCGCTCGTCACTCACGGCGGCTCCTCGCTGGCGGGAGTTGTCACTTGCCTTGCATCGGCATCCCGGGCGCGGAACTTTCGGCTGGCGCCGCCTAGCGCCGCTTGCTCTTGGCCTTGCCCTTCTTGCCCTTCTTGCCCTTCTTCTTTTTCTTCTTGACGACCACGCGCTCGTGCATCTGCACGGGGTGGAGGGAGCAGAAGAAGTTGTAGGTGCCGGGGCGATCGAACTTGGCGTAGAAGGTGCGGTTGCCGTCGAGGTTGTCGGAGGCGATGCCGATCGGCCCGTTGGCGAGGGTGATGTTGTGCAGGTCGTTGCCCGTGAACTGGAAGTTCAGGCCCTTGCGCCGGTACACCTCGACGGTGGGCTTGGAGAAGTAGCGGTCCCCGACCGTGATCGTGCTGCCGCCGGGCAGCCACTCTCGGCTTGCGCGGCTTCTCGGTGATCGTGTACGCGTTGCCGGCGGCGTCGAGGCCGGTCAGGGGCACCTTGAACTCAGGCGTGTCCTTGCGGCCCGGATGTGTCGGCGCCGAGGTCGACCTGGTCGGTCGGCAGCGGGCCGCAGGGCTGGGTCACGCCCGGGTCGGGCGCGACGTAGATGGTCTCGATCCCCATCACGCGCGTGTGCGGCCGCGAGTTGTCGTAGATCGAGTTGAGCCGGACCACCTCGCCGGCGCGCACGGGGATCCCCTGCTCGGTGTGGAAGGCGGTCATGTTGACCGGGCCCGGCTCGTGCAGGATCGGGCGCACGTTGTAGAAGGGGTGGCCGGCGTCGCCCCATGTCGGGTTCGAGACCGCGATCTGCCTGTTGCCGCAGCCCGGCTCGGAGATCGTCAGGCCCTTGGCGCCGCCGTGCACGTGGCCGATGCCGGCGACGATGCGGCCCGAGGTCTGGATCGTGACGTCACGGGTGACGACGTCGAGGGAGCCGGGGCCGCCGGTGCCGGGGACGTTGTAGTACGGGTCGACGTGGCAGTCGTTGATATCCATCCAGTAGGGCTCGACCGGCGTCATGCCCGTCGTGTCGGTCTTCACAGTCGCCGTGTACTCGACGAAGGCCGAGTCCGTTGCCTCGCGATGGTTCATGACCATGTAGAGCATCACCCAGGCGTTGCTCGAGTTGATGTCGTAGCCGTACCCCTCCGGCAGCGACATCTTCGCTCGCTCCTCGCCCGCGGCGAAGAAGCGCTCGCGCATCAGCCCCGAGGGCCTGCTGTCCCAGCCGATGGTCGACGAGCAGGTGTTGTCGGTCTTGGCGACGTTGAGGAAGACGATGTGGTGGAGCATCAGCCGGCTGATCGGCACCGGGGTGCCGTCGGCGTCGACGATGTCCGTCTCCATCTTCGTGACCATTCCGTCGAACTGCGGGGCGGTGTTCTGGTTGGTGAGCGCGGAGGTGGTCTGGAGCACCTCGTAGGGCGCGACCGTGATCGGCACGCGGTAGGTGCACTTCTGCTCGCCGGGCGCGGAGTCGACGCAGTTCGGGGCCGCCGCGCTTGCCGCGCCGGGAGCGCCGAGCAGCGCAGCGGCGAGCGCAAGCAGGACGGCCGGAGCGAGGCTGCGGCGGAGGCGTCGCGCCTCCCTGTGGGATTGACTGGGCATAAGTCGGTTGCCCCGCGTCTCTCCTCTGACCCTGCGGCCGCGTAGGCCCTCCGAGGCTACCACGCGGATTCCGCTTCGGACACCGAAAAATCGCCATGGGCCGGCGGCGGGGGGGCGGCGCGATGGGGCCAGGTTGGGAGATACTGCCCGCCTCATGGCGTCACAGAACGTGGAAGAGCTCGAGCGGCAGTTCAACGCGGCGATGGAGGAGGCCGACACCGGCTCCTCGCTCGAGGCGATCCGGCGCGTCTACGGCGAGCTCGAGAGCGAGGACGCCGACGCGATCGCGGCGCTCCTGCATCCCAAGTTCGAGCTCGAGGTCGAGACGAGCTTCATCTCCGGCAAGAGCTACAAGGGCGCGCGCGGCTACCTCAACTGGAGGCGCGAGATGGGCGAGCTGTTCGAACAGGAGCGCTTCCAGCCGGTGGGGATCCGCTTCGCCGGCCGCGACCGCTGGGTGGTGCTCGGGCGCATGCACGTCAAGGAGGCGGACGGCGGCGCCGAGCTCGACCTGCCGCTGGCTCATGTCTGTGAGCAGCGCGATCGCAAGATCGCGCGGATCGCGATCCACTCGGACATCGCGTCCGCGCTGGGGTCAATCGGCCTGTACACCTAGGGCGCGGCGAGCGAGCGCCGCGAGCCCCCGCGCTGCGGGGACTCACGGCGCCCTCCCGGTCGCACGCTTCGTCCTCGTCGCCTAGGCGAAGATGACGACGAGAATCAGGATCAACAGCAGTGCTCCGATTCCGATGTACACGTGACGACCCTCCTTGGTCACAACGTTGGGGTTGGATACGGATTACCCGCCCGGGCCGCCGCAGAAACGGAGCGCGGCTGGGCTGCGGCTCGTCGCGGTCGGCGAAGCGGGCGCTTCTGCGCTGGCACCCTCCCCTACGGCGCGGGATACTGCGTGGGCGATGTCGCAGGAGAACGTCGAGGCGGTGCGCCACCAGGTTCCAAGAACGACCATTACGGATGCTTCCGGTCCAGCCCGCATATAGCCTGTGACCGATGGGCAGGGTGCTCAAATCAATGGGCTTGATCGCGGTGGCGCTCGCCTTAGCTGCCTCGCCCGCCTTGGCGGGGAAGTACAGAACCAGCCCCGAGGAGGGGCGCAAGTACGCCACGAAGCACATGAAGTTCTACCTCGGAGCCGAGAGCCAAACGTACACGCTTCGGGGTTGTTGGCGAATCGGCCCTGATGGAGTGGGGTTCACCACATATGGGGGGCTTTACCCCGGAGGGGTCGTTTGCCGTTTCAGCGGCCCAATAATCAAGACAGCATTTGATGAGGACGCGTGCCGGATCTTCGATTTCGCGGCGAAGCAGCAGCAGCAGCCGCAGAAGAAGAAGCAGAAAAAGAAGAAGAAGAAACGCCTTGTCGTTGTGACGGACAACGTCACCAAGTACACCACCGACCGGCCGTACTGGATCGGGGCCGCGTGGTGCGGTCTTGAGCCGGGAGCTGAGGGACCGCCTCCCCCGCCCGGCGTGATAGGTCCCCCGCTGTTCGGCTGACCTGGCTCGGTTGCCCCTGCTGGACTGGCCGCCGGTCCGAAGCCGCCGGGCTGCGGGAGTAGGCGGCGCGACTTTCTTGGAGGCTCGTTCCCGGCTCACTGTCCCAGTGACCGGCGCGCGCCAGATCGAGAACCCGGAGCGCGGCGTGTGGGCCTTGCCACGGGACACGGACTAGTCGCCTGCCGGAATTTCCTGTTGTTTTGCGGTTGACCAGTCGGCGTTCGTAGGAGCGGGCGCTCTTGCGCTGGCACCCTCCCCTACGGGATCGGTGGATACTGCCTAGGCGATGTCGCAGGAGAACGTGGAGGTGGTGCGGGGGTTGTATGAGGCCTTTGCGCGGCGCGACGGGGAGAGCCCGTTCTCGGTGTATGACCCGGACATCGAGTGGGACATGTCCCGGTCCGCTATTCCCCTCCCCGGCGAGGAGACCGTCTATCACGGGCACGAAGGCGTCCGACGCTACGCGCGGGCATGGATGGAGCCCTGGGGATTCATCGACGCCCCACTCGAACGACTGGTGGACGCGGGAGACCTGGTAGTCGCACTTCTTGGCCGGACGACCGCCCGGGGCAAGATGAGCGGCGTCGAGGTCGACATGCCGCCATGGGCGCAGGTCTGGACCCTCCGCGATGGAAAGGTGGTCCGGATGCGGATCTACCCAGAGCACGCCGACGCCCTCGAAGTCGCCGGGCTGCGGGAGTAGGGCGGCACTCACACGACCAGGATGCGCACGGCGCAGGCACGGCGCCCTACGGGCCACCCCTGAGACTGGCTGGGCAGCCAGTCTTTCCGCTACCTTTGCCGCGTGGCCTCCTCAGTCGCCGTGATCGGCGCTGGCTCGTCAGGCATCGCCGCCTGCCAGGTGCTGCGCGCCCGCGGCATCTCCTTCGATTGCTTCGAGCAGGGCTCCGAGGTCGGGGGCAACTGGCGCTACATGAACGACAACGAGATGTCGGCGGCGTACAAGTCGCTGCACATCAACACCTCGCGGCGGCTGATGTCATACGCGAGCTACCCGATGCCCGAGCACCTCCCGGACTTCCCCAGCCACTGGGAGATCGCGCGCTACTTCGACGACTTCGTGGACCACTTCGGGCTGCGCGACCTGATCCGCTTCCGCACTGAGGTGACCAAGGTCGAGCCGGTCCCGGCCGGCGAGGGCAGCGGCAATGGCGCCGGACCGGCGGGCGGCAACGGCGCCGCGCCCGCGAGGAGCGACGGCCCGGCGAGCCCCGGGGGCTACCGCGTCCACTGGCGCACCCGCGACGGTCAGGAGGGCAGCGCCGTCTACGCCCAGGTGCTCGTCGCCAACGGCCACCACTGGGACCCGCGCTGGCCCGAGCCGGCCTTCCCCGGCCAGGACGGCTTCCGCGGCACGCTCATGCACGCCCACGACTACAAGACCTACGACGTGCTGGAGGGCCAGCGCGTCCTCGTCCTCGGCATCGGCAACTCCGCAGTGGACATCGCCGTCGAGAGCTCCCGGACCGCCGACGCGACCTTCCTCGCGATGCGCCGCGGCGCCTGGGTCATTCCCAAGTTCCTGAAGGATCAGCCGGTGGACCAGATCACGAGGCCGTGGGTCACGCGGCTGCCGCTGCGCGTGCAGCGCGTGCTCTTCAAGTGGGCGCTGCGCGACGTCGCAGGGGACATGACCGCATACGGGCTGCCGGAGCCCGACCACGAGATCCTCGAGGCCCATCCGACCGCCTCGGCCGACCTGCTGCCGCGCCTGGGCCACGGCGACATCGCGGTCAAGCCGAACATCGAGCGCTTCGAGGGCGACCGCGTGGTGTTCGCGGACGGCAGCACCGAGCGGGTGGACGTGGTCGTGTTCTGCACGGGCTACAAGATCACGTTCCCCTTCTTCGACCCGAAGTTCGTCTCGGCCCCGGACAACCGCCTCGACCTCTACCGCCGCGTCGTGGACCCCGACCACCCGGGCCTCTATTTCCTCGGCTTCCTGCAGCCGCTCGGCGCGATCATGCCGCTCGCCGAAGCCCAGGCCGAGTGGATCGCCGACCTCATTGACGGCACCGCCGGCCTGCCCAGCCCCCAGCGGATGCGCCGCGAGATCGAGCGCGAGCAGGAGCGGATGTCCAGGCGCTACGTCGCCTCCAAGCGCCACACGATCCAGGTGGACTTCCACCCCTACCTGCGCTCGCTGAAGCGCGAGCGCCGCGCCGGCCGCCGCCGCGGCGGGGGAGGCGGCGACGCGGGCCGGCCGCCGCTCGCCCCGCGGGATTCCGGGGCCGGGCGAGAGCTCAGCCGCGCGTAGGGAGCGTTCGCCCGCGGCCTGCGCGGCCCGGCGCTAGAAGATCTCGTAGGCCTCGCGCGAGAGCGTGAAGCCGCGGCCGCTGGCCGTGTCCGTGCCTAGCCCGGGATCCGGGGGAGCTTGGTGGCGCCCGGGGCCCTGATGCCGTCGAGCCAGAGCGCGAGCACGCGGTCCCAGCGCCAGCGGGGCTTCTCGGCGGCGGCGATCGCGACCGAGCCGATGCTGCAGACCATCGCCGGGATGTCGTCCACGGCGAGGTCCTTGCGGACGGCGCCGGCGCGCTTGGTGCGCTTCAGCAGCTCCTCGAGCTGGGGGATGAGACCGGAGCAGACGGCGGCGTCGTGCATGCGCTCGGAGCGGGTCGCCATCGCCTCGGAGAGGGCGCGGTCGCCGGTCTGGATCTCGGCCGAGAAGCGGATGAAGCCCTCGAAGGCCTCCCAGGCATCGCCGCTCTTCGTCTCCTCGACGGCCTGGGCGGCGCGCTCGGTGAGCGCCTCGAAGCGGCGGGCGATCAGGGCGTCGAGCAGGTCCTCCTTGGTGGGGAAGTGGCGGTAGACCGTGCCGACGCCGACCTTGGCGCGGTGCGCGATCTCGTCCATCTGTGCCTCGAAGCCTTGGTCGGCGAACAGGCAGCGCGCGGCCTCTAGCACGGCCTCGCGGTTGCGCCGGGCGTCGGCCCGCATCTGCGGCGGCACCACCGGGGGCGGCACGACTGGGGTGGGGGCTGACTTGCTCTCGGTGACCGGTGTCACAGCGGCTCGCTCCGTTTCGTCTCTATCTTCGACGGGGCTGCAAACGGAACTCAGATTCCGTATAGTCCAAAACGAAACCGGAGTTCAGGTTCCGATTATACGCACAGGGATCGGGCGGAACGAGAAGCGAGACGGAAGGGAACGAGACTGATGATGACCACGGCCGACGAATACAGGGACAAGCGCTGGCTCGCCTTGATCCTGCTCTGCATGACCCAGTTCATGGTGGTGCTCGACGCGTCCATCGTGAACGTCGCCCTCCCGTCCATCGGCGAGGCGCTGCAGTTCTCGCAGGAGAACCTCTCCTGGGTCATCAACGGCTACGTGCTCACCTTCGGCGGCTTCCTGCTGCTCGGAGGCAGGCTCGCCGACCTGCTCGGGCGCCGGCGCATCTTCATGATCGGACTCGGGGTGATCGCGGTCGCCTCGCTCGCCGCCGGGTTCGCGAGCACCGAGGGCCAGCTCATCGCCGCGCGCGCGGCGCAGGGCCTCGGCGCGGCGATCATCTCGCCGGCCGCGCTCTCGATCGTCTCGACGATCTTCAGCGACGGCGCCGAGCGCAACAAGGCGCTGGGCGCCTGGGGGGCGGTCGCAGGCGCCGGCGGGGCGGCCGGCGTTCTGCTCGGCGGCATCCTCACCGACGGCCTCGGCTGGGAGTGGGTGCTGTGGGTGAACGTGCCGGTGGCGCTCGTCGTGCTGGCGCTGACGCCCCGCCTCATCCCCGAGAGCCGCTCCGAGTCCGCGACGCGCCACTTCGACACGCTCGGAGCGGTCACGATCACCGCGGCGCTGTCCATCCTCGTCTACGGGATCGTCGACGCGGAGCAGGCGGGCTGGGGCTCGGCGCAGACGATCGGGCTGCTCGGCGCCTCGGCGCTCCTGCTTGGCCTCTTCGTCGTGATCGAGCGGCGCTCGCAGGCGCCGCTGGTGCCTTTCGGCATCTTCCGCAAGCGCACCCTGACCGGGGCGAACGCGGTCGGCCTGCTCGTCGGAGCCTCGTTGTTCTCGATGTTCTTCTTCATCACGCTCTACATGCAGCAGGTGCTCGGCTACAGCGCGATCGAGGCCGGCCTCGCCTACCTGCCGCTCTCGGTGGCGATCATCATCTCGGCCGGCGTCGCCTCCCAGCTCGTCACCCGGGTCGGTTTCAAGACGGTGCTGGCGGCCGGGATGCTGCTGATCGCGGGGGGGCTGGCGTGGTTCAGCCAGGTGTCGGTGGGCGGAAGCTTCACCTCCGACATCCTCGGCCCGTCGCTGCTGGCGGCGGTCGGGCTCGGCTTCTCCTTCGTGCCGACCACGATCGCGGCGGTGTCCGGGATCGAGGACCGCGAGCAGGGCCTGGCGAGTGGCCTGATCAACACCTCGCAGCAGATCGGCGGCGCCCTCGGGCTCGCGGTGCTGGCGACTGTCGCCAACTCGAAGACCACCGAGGTGATGGCGGGAGCGGGCGGCGACCCGTCGCAGCTTCCGAACGCGCTCGTCGAGGGCTTCCAGTCCGCGTTCCTCGGCGGGGCGGTGATCGCGCTGCTCGGCTTCGTGCTCACCCTGGTGCTGATCCGCAGCCGCGACAGCCGCGCCCACGTCGAGCTCAGCGAGAAGGGCGAGGCGGAGCCGGTCGCCGCCTAGCAGCCGCGGGATGGAGGCGCGGGCGGCGCGATGGCGCCGCCCGCCGCCACGCCCCGTGCCGGAGGGCGACCGCGGTCACTTTGGGCTCGCATGCGACCCCTATCGACCGCGGTCTCGCCTTCCGACCGGGCACCCGGCGGGTAGGGGCGGGGCGCTTACGCTGGTCTCATGAGCGAGATCCGGATCGGCATCTTCATCGTCCCCGACGCGAGCGACCCGGCCGCGACCGTCGAACAGATCGTCGCCGCCGACCGCGCCGGCCTCGAGCTCGCCGGTGTCCAGGACCACCCCTACCAGCGCCGCTTCCTCGACACGTGGACCCTGCTGAGCTTCGCGGCCGCCCGCACCGAGCGGATCCGCCTCGTCCCCGACGTCATCAACCTCCAGTTGCGCCAGCCCGCGGTCCTCGCCAAGTCCGCCGCCTCGCTCGATGTGCTCAGCGGCGGCCGTGTCGAAATGGGTGTCGGCGCCGGCGGCTTCACCGAGGCGATCGCCGCGATGGGCGGCCTGGGGCTCAGCGGCAAGGAGTCCGTGGACTCGATGCTCGAGGCGGTCGAGATCATGCGCGCCTTCTGGTCCGGCGAGCGCTCGATCAGCTTCGAGGGCGACTACCACAGCGTCAAGGGCCTGCACCCTGGCCCGCCGCCCGCCCACCGCATCGGCATCTGGCTCGGCTCATACGGCCCGCGCATGATCCGTCTCACCGGCGAGATGGCAGACGCCTGGCTACCGAGCCTCGGCGACCCCTACTTCGACGAGGAGCAGATCCGCGAGCACCAGCCGAAGATCGACGAGGCGGCACGCGCCGCCGGCCGCGACCCCTCCGAGATCGAGCGCGCCGTCAACGTCATGCGCCTGGACGGCGGCCCGGACGGCTACGCCGACGAGCTCGCCCGCCTCGGCACCGAGCTCCGGATGACGAGTCTCTTCGTCGGCGTCCCCGAGGACGACCCGATCGGCTTCATCCACCGCCTCGGCGAGGACGTCGCCCCGCAGGTGAAGGAGAAGATGGGTTGACTAGGCCTTCGCCGCGAGCTGGCCGCAGGCCGCGTCGATGTCCCGGCCGCGGGTGAGCCTGACCGTCGCCGGGATGCCCCGCTCGGCCAGGGCGGCGCGGAAGGCCTCGATCGCGCGGGGGCTCGATCCCTCGAAATCCGAGGCCGTCGGGTTGTAGGGGATCAGGTTCACCTTGAAGGCGCGCGGATCGAGGATCGCGGCGAGCTGGTGGGCCTGCTCGACTCGGTCGTTGACGCCGCCGAGCATCACGTACTCGATGAAGACGCGGCGGTTGCGGCGCTCGAAGTGGGCGCGGCAGGCGGCGAGGACCTCCTCGAGCGGGTAGCGGTCGTTGACCGGCATCAGCTCGGAGCGCAAGGCGTCGTCGGGGGCGTGGAGCGAGAAGGCGAGGCGGATCGGCCGCTCCTGCTCGGTCAGGCGCTCGATGCCCGGCACCCAGCCGACCGTGGAGATCGTGGTGCGGCGGTTGGTGATGCCGATGTCAGGCAGGCGCTCGCAGGCGGCGAGCACGGCGTCGAGGTTCATCATCGGCTCGCCCATCCCCATGAAGACGAGGTGGTCCACCGGCTCGATCCGGCGGAAGTGCAGCGCCTGGTCGAGGATCTCCGAGCGGTCAGGTTCCGCCCGAACTTCATCTGCCCGGTCGCGCAGAACGAGCAGGTCAGCGGGCAGCCCGACTGCGATGAGACGCAGACCGAGCGCCGCCCGTCGCGGAAGCGCATCAGCACGGCCTCGAGCGGTTTCGCCGTCGGCGGTCTCGAAGAGCGCCTTGCGCGTGCCGTCGTCGGAGGTCGCCTCGTGCTTCACCGTCAGCGAGGAGAGGGGGACGGCGCCTGTCGAGCCGCTCGCGCAGCCCCGCCGGCAGGTTCGTCATCTCCTCGTAGGAGCGCGCCCCGCGCGCGACCCACTCCCACACCTGCCCGGCGCGGTAGGAGGGCTCGCCGGCGCCGGCGAGCTCGCGCTCGAGAAGCTCGAGGTCCACGCCGGTGAGTGTAGGAGCGGCGCGCGAGCTCGGATCGGGTCGACTTTGGCAGGCAGGAGGTGCTCTAGTTGCCGCCGTCCGGCGATGCGTGGCGCTCCTCGCGCTTCCTGAGCCACCAGTTCGGGATCGAGAGGAGGAGGCCGAAGGCCATCAGCAGGCCGGCGCGGGCGTAGATCTCGCCCGTGGGCTGGGTGAGGACGATCGCGCAGGCGATCGCGCCGCAGATGGGGACGAAGGAGGGGACGCGGAAGTGGTCGTGCTCGACCGGGTCGCGGCGCAGGACGAGGACGCTGATGTTGACGACGATGAAGACGGCGAGCAGGAGGACGACGGTGGTGTCGGCGAGGTCGCTGAGGTCGCCGGTCGCCGCGAGGATGATCGCGAGGGCGGTGACGAAGAGGATCGCGACCAGGGGCGTGCGGCGGGTGGGGTGGACGTAGTCGAGGGGGCGCGGCATCACGCGCTCGCGCGACATCCCGTAGAGCAGGCGCGAGGCCATGATCAGGTTGATCAGGGCGCCGTTGGAGAGGGCGAGCAGGCCGATCGCGGAGAAGACCTTGTCGGGGACGTGGAGCGGGCCCTGGTTGACCTCGAGCAGCGGGCCGCTGGAGTCCGCGAGGTCGGCGGTCGGGACGACCATCGAGGCGACGATCGTGACCACGAGGTAGATGCCGCCGGCGATCGCGAGCCCGCCGAAGATCGCGAACGGGAAGGAGCGGCGGGTGTCCTCGACCTCCTCGGCGACGTTGGCCGAGTCCTCGAAGCCGATCAGCGCGTAGAAGGAGAGCGCGGTTCCGGCGAGGATCGCCGCGATCACCGACTCGTTGCCCTCGGTGTCGAACTCGAAGGCGCGGGAGGTGTCGCCGCCCCCGTCGAAGAGGACGCCGAGGCCGATCACCGTGATCAGGACGAGGCCGCCTACCTCGACCGCCGTGAAGCCGAGGTTGATCCGCACCGACTCCTTGATCCCGATGAAGTTGACGACGCCGACCGCCAGCAGGAGCGCCACGGCGCCGACCAGGACCTCGACGTCCACGAACTCGGCGAGATAGTCGCCGCCGAAGCCCCGGGCGAGGGTCGCCGCGGAGGTGATCCCCGAGGCCATCACCGCGAACGCGACGAGGAAGGCGATCAGCGGGTGGCGGAAGGCGCGGTTGACGTAGAGCCCGGCGCCGCCCGCGTGCGGGTACTTCGTCGTCAGCTCGGCGTAGCTGGCTGCGGTGAAGGCGGCGAGGACGAGCGCCGCCGCGAACGCGACCCAGATCGCGCCGCCGATTCGCCCGCCTACCTCGCCGACGAGCGCGTAGATCCCGCCGCCGAGGATGTCCCCGACGATGAAGACGAGCAGCATCCTGCGGCTGATCGCCCGCTCGAGCCCGCCGCTCTCGCCCGGCTCGGCCCGGGGGCTGGCCGGTGCGCTGACGCGCCCGCGTGGGGGTCTCGCCATGCCTCGCGTCCTACCCGGCGGTCCGGATCTCCTACCCCGCGCCGGGCAGCTCGGGGATCCCGAAGCGCCTGCGGTACTCGCCGGGCGCGAGGCCGGTGTCCGCTTGAACAGGCGGCGGAACGAGGCCGCGTCCTCGTAGCCGACGTTCCAGCTGATCCGCTCGACGGGCTCGCGGCTCGTCTCCAGCAGCCTCTTGGCCCTCTCGACGCGGATCCGCTGCACGTAGCCGATCGGGGTGTGCCCGGTCGCCTGCTTGAAGCGGCGCTTGAAGGTGCGCTCGGCGAGGCCGGAGCGCGCCACCATCTCCTCGACGGGCGAGGCGACCGCGAAGTTCTCTCCGATCCAGCGCTGGGCGGCGAGGACGGCGGCGTCCCCGTGGTCGGTGGGCGGGGCGAAGACCTGGAAGGCGAGCTGGCCGTCGCGGTGCCACTCGAGGAGCTGGTAGCGGGCGAGGGCCTGGGCGGTGGCGGGCCCGATCCAGCGGGCGACGATGTAGAGCGCGAGGTCGTGCCAGGCGGTCGAGGCGCCCGAGGTCACGAGCCGGCCGCCCTCGCCGGAGACCACCAGCGTTTCCTCGAGCCGCAGCCGGACCTCCGGGTAGCGCCGGCGGAAGGCGGCCTCCGAGATCCAGTGGATGGTCGCGTCCTGGCCGTCGAGCAGGCCGGTCTCGGCGGTGAGCGTGCCGCCCGAGCAGGCCGAGCAGACCGTCGCGCCCCCCTCGTACATCGAGCGGATCCAGGCGACCATCCGCGGATGGCGGCCCGGGGCCCAGTCACCGTCGTCGCGCAGCGCCATCGAGGGGACGATCACGAGGTCGGTCTCGTCCACCTCGTCCACCGAGCGGTGGGCGCTCAGCGACAGGCCGCTCGCCCCCTCGACCCGCCCGCGCGCTCGGCGACGATCTCGACCGCGAAGGAGCGGCCGCCGCCCGCCTCGCGCTCGTCGGGCGGGGTCAGCGAGTCGGCGGCCTTGAGCGTCTCGAAGAGCCCGCTCGCGGGCGAGACCATCGCGTCGGAGGTCGCGACGATGCAGACCCTGGTTTCGGCGCTTTCACCGCTCATCGCTCGCCGGTTGGCACGAATGGACCGGTCGTGGGGATTATCACCCTTGTCCGGGCACGGCGCGGCCGCGAGCCTTCCCGACGCAGACTGAAAGCGACGAGCGGAGGAACCCGGATGACCCAGACGATCGACATCGACCAGGAGAAGCTCGAGGCCTTCCACGGGCAGGTCTTCGCCGACCTCGCGGCCTCCTACGGCAGCGTGATGACCAGCCTCGGCCACCGCCTCGGGCTCTACGAGGCGCTCGACGGCGCAGGGCCGCTGAGCTCCGCCGAGCTCGCCGAGCGCAGTGGCTGCGCGGAGCGCTACGTGCGCGAGTGGCTGAACGCGCAGGTCGCGGCGGGCTACGTCGCCTACGACCCCGACGAGGAGAGCTACGAGCTGCCGCCCGAGCACGCGGCGGTCCTCGCCGACTCGGAGAGCGTCGCCTACATGTCGCCGGCCTTCCACGTGGTCAGCTCGCTGTGGACCGGCCAGGAGCGGACCGAGCGCGCGTTCCGCACGGGCGAGGGCGTGCCGTGGGGCGCGCACGACGAGCGCCTCTTCTGCGGCGTCGCGGCGTTCTACCGCAACGGCTACAAGGCGTCGCTGGTCCCGGAATGGCTGCCGGCGCTCGACGGCGTCGTCGAGGCGCTCGAGGCGGGCGCGAAGGTCGCCGACGTCGGCTGCGGGCACGGCTACTCGACCGTGCTGATGGCCGAGGCGTTCCCCAACTCGACATTCCACGGCTACGACAGCCACGAGGGCTCGATCGCCGCGGCGCGCGAGAACGCGGCGGCGGCCGGGGTGGAGGACAGGGTCACGTTCTCGGTCGGCACGGCCACGGATTACGCGGAGGGCGGCTTCGACCTGGTCTGCTTCTTCGACTGCCTGCACGACCTCGGCGATCCGGTCGGCGCCGCGCGCCACGCGCGCGAGGCGCTCGCGCCCGGCGGGACCGTGATGCTCGTCGAGCCGAACGCAGCCGACTCCGTGGAGGACAACGTCGGGCCGATCGGCCGCCTCTACTACACGGGCTCGACCGCGCTCTGCAGCGCGCACGCGATCTCGGAGGGCGGCCCGGAGGCGCTCGGCGCCCAGGCCGGCGAGGCCGAGCTGCGGCGGGTGTTCACCGAAGCCGGCTTCGGCCACTGGCGCCGCGCCGCCGAGACCCCGTTCAACCTGGTCCTGGAGGCCCGCGCCTGAGGGCGCGGGCCTCGCGGCCCGGGGCTCCCGGCGTCCAGGGCGCTCAGCGCACCTCGAGCATCCGCTTCAGGTTGCCGAGCGAGGCGCGGACGTTGCGCTTGAGTATGCGGCCGCCGAGGTGGTCGGCGAACACTGCCATCAGGCCGCCGGGCGCCTGGTACTGGAGGCGCAGGATCACCTCGGTGCGCTTGCCCTGGCCGTGCAGGATCCAGCGGCCGCGCTGCTGGATGCCGGTGATCGAGGTCCAGGCGAGCTCGTGCGGCGGGTCCCACTCGATCACCTCGACGACGCCGCCGACCTCCGCCGAGCGGACGTGCGCGCGGACGGTGTAGCGGGCGCGCTCGCCGGTGGTCGGCTCGCCGTCGATCGCCCAGAAGCCGAAGCCCTCCATGAAGGTGGCGGCCCTGGTGACGTCGGAGACCGTGTCCCACACCTGCTGGCGGGGGACGGCGATCGTGCAGCGCTCCTCGATCCTCACGCGCGCCTGCCCCTCAGCCGATCACCGGCAGCGAGCGCTCGGCCATCAGCTCGTCGAGCTTCGCCTGCATCTGCGCCGGTGAGCTCGTCGTAGACCTCGTCGAGGTCGGGGGACCTGCCGAAGCGCTTGCGCGCGTCGATCGGCTCCAGCGCCTCGACCGTGATCTTCGCCGGCAGCGGCCAGTGGCCGAGCATGTCGCCGACGTTGATCCCCCACGGGATCGCGAGCGAGATCGGCAGCACCTTGAGGCGGAACATCCTGTCGAGGCGGAGCGCCTTGGCGAGCCGCTCGCCGCGTGAGAGGAAGAGCGCGGTCTCCTGGCCGCCGACCGAGACGAGGGGGACGATCGGCACGCCCTCGTCGATCGCGAGCTTGATGAAGCCCTTGCGCCCGGCGAAGTCCACCTTGCCGGCCTGCGAGGTCGGCCGGTGGACCTCCCAGTCGCCGCCGGGGTAGACGAGCACCGCCGCGCCCGCGGCGCAGCGCCAGGCGCGCGTTGTGGTGGGAGGCCGCGACCGAGCCGTACTTGCGCAGCGGGATCGGCAGCGGCAGCGCCAGCACGAGGTTGTGGGCGAGCTGGTAGAAGCGCCGCTCGGCGCCGAAGTAGGAGCTGAAGGCGAGCATGAAGACGGTGGTGTCCGGCGTCATGTTGCCGCCCGAGTGGTTGCCGACGATCAGGACCGGCCCGGTGGCGGGGATCCGCTCGAGGCCCCGCACCTCCGCGCGGAAGTAGTAGGAGGCGAGCAGCCACAGCCACGGCAGGTTCTCGCGGATGTAGTCGGGATCGCGCTCGTCGAGGTCGGCGGGGGGGACCCGTCCGGTGACCATGCGGGCGAGGCGGTCGAGCATGCCGAAGGCAGGGGACCTAGCGGGCCGGGCCGCGCTTCAGCCGCTTGCGGACCTGCTCCTCGTCGTAGACGAAGGGCTCGCTCTCCTCGATGAAGGAGGTCAGCTCCTTGATGAAGCGGAGCGGCGCGTCGAGCATCGGCCAGTGGCCGGAGCCCTCGAGCTCGACGTAGCGGCTGTGGGTGATGATCTCGTGCGCGTTGCGGCCGTGGGCGACGGGGATGATCGGGTCGTCGGTCCCCCACATCAGCAGCGTCGGGATCTGGTCGGCGAGGTAGAGGCGGTCGAGCGCCGAGACGCGCTGGCCGTTGTGGTCGATCACCGAGCGCATGGTGTGCAGGAAGGCGTCGCGGGCGCCCTCGTGGATCAGGGAGGCGTAGCCGCGCGCGAACTCGGCCATGTCGGGGCCGGCCTCGAGCCCCAGCTTCGCCGCGACCGAGCGCACCGCGTCGCCGGCCTTCACCGACCACTCGCGCGCCATCAGCGGGAACACCCACTCCGAGCCGGGCAGGGTCGCCGCGCGCAGCAGGGGGTGGACCTCCTGGCCGAGGCCGCCGGAGGAGATCAGCGCCAGGCGCTCGACCCGCTCGGGGAAGAGGTAGGCGAACTGCAGCGCGATCCCGCCGCCGAGCGAGTGGCCGACGACCGTGCCGCGCTCGAAGCCGAGCACCGCGAGCAGGTCGCGCACGCCGGCGGCGTAGGCGCCGAGCGAGTAGTCGCCGCGCGGCTTCGCCGAGCGGCCGTGGCCGAGCAGGTCGGGCGCGACGACGGTGTAGCGCTCGGCCAGCTCCGGCATCACGTCGCGCCAGGCGTCCGAGGTCGAGGTGATCCCGTGCAGCAGCAGCAGCAGCGGGCCCTCGCCGGCGGCCTGGAAGCCGACCGTGTGGCCGTGGAGCTCGATCTCCTCGTAGGGGCCGAGGGGCTCGCCGCCCTTGGGCCATGCCTTGCGAAGAGATGTGGCGATGCTGGCCATCGTCAGGACCTTACTCGGCCTTACTTGATGTGGACGCCGGAGATCGCGCGCGCGATCACCAGGCGCTGGATCTCCGAGGTGCCCTCGAAGATCGTCCAGATCTTGGCGTCGCGGTGCATGCGCTCGACGGGGAACTCCCGCGAGTAGCCGTTGCCGCCCAGGATCTGGATCGCCCGCTCGGTCACCCAGACGGCGACCTCGCCGGCCTTCAGCTTCGACATCGAGCCCTCGGCGTTGTCGAAGTCCTTGCCGGCCTTGCCCATCCACGCCGCCCGGTGCGTCAAGCAGGCGCGCCGCGTCGATCTCCAGCTTCATGTCGGCGAGGTTGAAGGCGATCGACTGGTTCTCGATGATCTTCCGCCCGAACGCCTCGCGCTCCTTGGCGTAGTCGAGCGCGTACTCGTAGGCCGCCCGCGCGATCCCGACCGCCTGCGCCGCGACCGTCGGCCGCGAGAGCTCGAAGGTCCGCATCGCGGCCTGGCTCTTCGACTGCTTGCCCTCGCGCACCTTGGCCAGCCTCTCGTCGAGCTTCTCCTTGCCGCCCAGCAGGCACGAGCCCGGCACGCGGACGTCGTCGAGGTGGACGTCGGCGGTGTGCGAGGCGCGGATGCCGTGCTTCTTGACCTTGGCGCCCTGCTCGCAGCCCTTCGTGCCCGGGCGGGATGATGAACGCCGCGTGGCCGCGCGAGCCGAGCTCGCGGTCGACCGTCGCGATCACGACGTGGACGTTGGCGATGCCGCCGTTGGTCGCCCAGGCCTTCTGCCCGTTGATGCACCCACTCGTCCTTGGCCTCGTCGTACTTGGCCGTCGTCCGGTAGGCCGACACGTCCGAGCCGGCGTCCGGCTCCGAGGCGCAGAACGCCGCCACCTTGACGTCGTCCTCGGTCCCGAAGCACTGCGGGATCCACTCGCCCATCTGCTCCGGCGTGCCCGAGGCGAAGATCCCCGCCACCGCGAGCGTCGTCCCGAAGATCGACATCCCGATCCCCGCGTCCCCCCAGAACAGCTCCTCGTTCACGATCGGGAACGTCAGCCCCGAAGGATCCGCCCAGAACTGAGCGATCGACTCGAACCCGTACATCCCGATCTTGGCCGCCTCCTGCACCACCGGCCACGGAAACTCCTCCCGCTCATCCCACTCCTCGGCCGCCGGCCGCACGATCTGCTCGGCGAACCCATGCGCCCACTCCTGGATGTCCTTCTGGTCCTGGGAGAGCTCGAGGGAGAACGGGGTCTCGCCGGCCTCGATCCCAAGAGCCTCCGTCAGCTCCGCGTCGCTCGGCGGCATCCGGCGTCGCCTTCTGCGCCGCCTCGGCCTTGCCGTTCTGCTGCTCGTCAGTCGCCCTGCGTATCGGTCTCGGTCGCGCCCATGGCGTGCGTAAGCCTCCCGTGGAAAGGTCGTGGAAGCTACTGAGGGTAGCAAAAAGCTACTGAGGGTAGGAACGATGTGACGACGTCCCTGGACTGTCCGGTGAAGCGGCGGAAACACCGAACCGCGACCTTCGGGATATGAGGCGCCTAGGGGGTCATCGACCCAGTTCTTTTTCCCTGCTAATCACTAGCAGGAAGTGATCTCCGATCAATCCAATTCCGCTCCGTTTGTACCTCACCTGGTACCTGGACCCTCGGGTCTCGTCCCTGCGGCTGAGAACTGGGAATTGCAGCGGGAGAGTCGACCTTCGGATTACCTCCGCCGCGATGCCCAGCCGGTACCAGACCGTGATCCAAGATCTATTCGGGTACCAAGTCGCTCAATGGCGAACGCCTGCTCCCTAAGGGGGCAACTGCGGATTCCGCCCACCCCATCCTCGACAGCGAGGGGACAGTGATATCGGTGATCACAGGCGGTAGATGTTCGCGGCTCGGGAGCCGAATATGGGAGACCAGACGGTCGGCTCTTCCATGCCTCCACCACGGACTGTCCGCTGGTCTCCTGCGCGACTGCGAGCTCGATGTCATCGACCACCCCGTCGAACTCGCCGAGGCTGTGTTGGATTGCGAAGTCGTCAACGGCGATCACACGAAACGAACGCTTCTCACGCAGCGCGGTGCTGAGGTCAGGCGGAGTCCTACCAGGCCGCCAAGCCTGCAGCGCGTCAGCATCTGCTCCGCTAGGCATCACATCGGTTTCCCCCGACGCCACTTCGGACTGCAATTCCTTGAAGTCCTCGCCAGATGGCTCGAGCTCGTTTACGAACACCAGCACTCCCGCCACCACTGGAGCCGAACCGGGTTGCCGTGCCCTCAGCCAAGCGTAGGTAAGGACCTGCCAGGCAAGCGCTCCCAATCTGGACTGGTTGCAGATGGACGCCGGATTCCTTTGTAGTCGACGATCACCTCATAGCTAGTGCCGGCCACCTTGTCGAGGATCTCAGCGACCTCCCTGTTGTCGTGCAACTCGTGGAGAACGCAATTGCCTGCTGGGGCTTTCGCAATCTCGACAGATCCGAGGACGTCGACGATTCCGGTCACTTCGTAATAATCGGAACGGAGGCCCTGAGTCGGCATCGATCGGATCGTTCGAAGGCGTACCTGGGCTCTGCAACCAAAGGGAAGAGATGAGGAGCCCATGTCCTCAGGAGCGCGTCGGCCCGACGGCTTGCGATGAGCTTGTGCTCGGCATGGCCGCAGTTCACGCAACCGTCCTGCCCATCGAATGGACAGAAGAGATTCGGAGGGGCAGGCATCGTCCGACTCGCCAGCCGTTGATAGATCTCCAATTCGATCGGCCGAACTTGCTGCGACCAGTCCCAGGGAAACGTCTGATAGGTCGCGTCGGCGCGCCAACGTCGAAAGGCCTCCTCCATCAGGGCATGTATGAACTCACCAAACCACAGTTGCACAGGAACAGACGGCGGAAGCGCCCCCCTGTTCTGGTAGCGGTACTGCAGGCCGCACTTTTGGTAGGCGAGCAGATCGCCGGTGAGTGAGTACGACGGGATGAGGTAAGGAGTTCGCGCCCGAGAGAGGGTGGTCACAGATGCTCCAGGTTCGGCAGACCGTCGCCCCCAATGCAGGTTCCGCCCGGTCCCAACCGGTCGCGACGTCCTCAATGCCATCGCGAACTGCGGTCGTTCCGACCAACAGAAGCACGTCCATCGCTCGACTGAAAGCGACGAAGTACAGTCGCTGCAGGTCATCAAACGCCCGGTCAAGCTGTGATCGCGTAGGCGCGCCGAGCGTCGAAAACTGACGGAGTTCGTCCTCCAGCCGATGAGGGGTATCACCAGTCGCCGGGAACCTGTTTCGGCGCTGGGCGCGGTGGTTGGTTCTGAAGTCCGAGCCAACGTCCACGATCGCCATAGGAAACTCCAAGCCCTTCGCTTGATGTATCGACATGATCGGGAAGCGGTCCGTTGGCAGGGTTTCAAGAAGGTCTTCATCAACTTCCACCGCCCCGGAGGCGAGCGGACCGAAGATGTCCCAGATCGCGTTCTTCACCGAGGCATCGAGCAACCCGGCGTCTCGAAACACGATCTGTCCTGAGAAGGAACTGAACGACGACGCGACCGAAACTGTGCGCTGTATGACCTCCAGGTGAACAAGGCCCTCGATATCGCTTTGCAACTCCGGAATCCACGTGACCAATTTGTATACAAGGTCAGCCAGCGGGACCCGATCCGGCCATGTCCCTCCGCTACCGGCCTGGCGCTGTTGCCAGTCCGTTACGTAATCGTGCAACTCCTGACAGTCTGCGCCAGCGAGTTCAGCCCATCCTGCCGCCACACGTTCAGGGGGTTTGCCACCGTGCCTGGCAGATTAGGTTGTCCCGTCTGTACCTGGCCCCCAGGATCGATGCACTCAAGCATCAGTCCGCACAGTTGTGACACATAGGGCACGTGCGCCAGGTACTGACCGCGCGGGTTGTAGACATCGATTGGCTTCGTCAAGTTCCCGAGTTCATCGCGCAGCGACCCGGCAGGCGGCGGCGACCGCCCGCACTCTCTTTCGGACTGTGAGTTAGCAGGACGCAGTCACCCGGACAACCATCCTCATGGCGCTCGATCCTCTCCCCGTTAGGAAGTTCGAACCGCCGCCTTGAAAGACCCCGTCTATGAAATTCGCCAAGTCCGAAGCGAGCGTGGCAACGTCATCGCGAAACATTCCCAGGATGGGTGGATTGTGTGCAACTTCGCGCGCGCGCTTGGTCGGTGGCTTGTTTGCCACGCGCGCGGCCTGAAAGTGAGGGTCTAGGAGAGAGAATGCGTTGTAGTGGTCGACGATTGCATCCGTGGACCGGTAGTTCTCCTCTAGAAAGATCGCGGCAGTCGGCAACTTGATTTCGGCGGTGGCACGAGCGGGGAAGTCTTGGAAGAGGTCGACTGTCGCGCCTCGAAACCGATACAGCGACTGACTCAAGTCGTCACCGACTACGGTCATTCCGCCGCCGTTTTCGCGAGCCTGAGCCGCCAGGCTCATGTAGATCGCTTCCTGTAATCGATTCGTGTCCTGATACTCATCCACTAGGACGTAGCGAATCGACTCTGCGAAGGAACCTCTAGATCGCCACCAGCGAGTCCTTGGAGGAAGGAGTCCTCGATACCGACGTAGTCAACGACACCCTCCTCGACCAGTGCTGCTCGATAATCGTCGATCGCCTCACAGATCTTCTCGACTCCCGGTGCGGGGTGTCGACCGCAGATGGGATCCGGACACGCCGTGGTTCGGTAAGCGTCGGTATCGACAGGTCGTGAATCAGTTGCTCGACCTGGCGGCAACGGTCGCCGCTCCGTACTCGCTGGGCCTCTTCCTTCTGGGGAGTGATTACCTGCGGGCGGCCGGGCTGTCGCAGTCATCGAGCTTTGCGGGTCCCACCCTCGTGTTCTGCGGCGAAGCGGCAGCCCAGCGGCTTCGGGGTACTCGCAACCTGCGCTGTGTTCCGGCCGGTAAACGCGAGGCACGGCGGTTTTCCTGTGGGCTGGTAGGTCTCAAGGGGGAGATGGCCGGGCGACTCCTGGGCATCCTGGCCACCCAGCCTGACCGAATTGAGGATGTCGGGCACACCCGTGTGGCGGCCGTCCTGGAGCTCATCGACAGTCGGCCAGGTCAGTTCGCCGTCGCAGCATGAAGTTCTACTTCCCCGACAGCCAGGATCAGATCGATCCCGAGTTCGACTTCGTGACGGAGGAGCGCTCGCCGCTTCGAATCCGCCAGCGCGACGATCGTACGCCCACGAAGTCTTGCGCCCCCCCCGTACCGGGGCATCCTGGTCTCCAAGGCGATGATCGACCGCTACGGGGCGCCGGTCGGTACAGCGCCCAGCAGCGCCAGCGCTTCTACCGAGTCGGGGTGCGCGAGTTCTTTCGACTCGACGCGGTCCCGGGGCCGCGGCTCGACACGATGGGCGACTGCGGCGCCTTCAGCTACATCGACGAGCCAGGAACCGCCGTACTCGGCGACGAGGTGATCGACTTCTACGAGGACGCTGGGTTCGACGCCGGACGTCTCGGTCGACCACGTGATCCCGTCTTCGAGACGAGCGGCCAGATCGAGTTGATTGCCCGCCGTGGAAGGCGCCGTTACGAGCTCACCTGGAGCTCGCGGAAGAGTTCCTCGTCGGCATCGCGCACGGCGCTGCAGGTTCGAGCCAATCGGTGTCGCGCAGGGATGGAGTCCCGACACCTACGCCGCAGGCCGTCGGGCGACTCCAGCAGATCGGCTACGAGCGGATCGCCCTCGGCGGACTGGTGCCACTCAAGACGCCCGAGATCCTCGCGATGCTCGAAGGCGTAGCCGAGTCCGCGACCCGGAGACCGAACTCCACCTCTTCGGCGTGACGCGCTGCGAGCATGTTCCGGAGTTCCGGCGACTTCGGCGTGACGAGCTTCGACAGCACGTCGCCATTTCGCCAGGCGTTCAAGGACGATCGAGACAACTACCACACGCCGGACGGCGCGTACGTCGCCCTGCGCGTGCCTCAGGTCGAGGCAACGCAAAGCTTCAGGCGCGGATCCGCGCTGGGGAGGTCGATCAGGACGTGGCGCGCGAACTCGAGCAGCGACGCCCTCGACGCGCTGCCGCGCATACGATCGCGGCAGGCGAGCGTGGACGACGCCGCTCTCGGCGCTTCGCGCCTACGAGGGGCTTCACGACGGCGAGAAGGATCGCAGCGAGCAGTACCGCGAGACCCTCGCCGCAGCGCCCATGGAAGGAGTGCGACTGCGCGGTCTGCCGGGAGGTCGGGATCGAGGTGATGTCTTCCGCGGCACCGAGCGCAACAAGCGCGCGGCTTTCACAACCTGCACGTCTTCGCCAAGCGGCTCGAAGCGAGCGCTCGACGGCGTCACCGCGACCGACGCTGGTCGCCGCGTAGGAGCGACCGAGTGGCGAGCATACCGAACTCCGCGTCCCGGCACTCGCGCTTCAGCCAGGGCGACCGGCCCTCTACAGCTTCGCCGTCGACGGCAAGAAGCTGCCCTCGTTCGCGACCGTCTCGCGTATTCATCGCGACGACGATGCACAATCGGCGGCTACCAGCGCCCGAGGCGCTCGCACACATCCGGGCGATCCGGCGGTACCTGGAGTCCGAGGAAGCGCTGCTGCCGAACGCGCTAGTCGTCGCATTCGACGAGCGGGTCCGGTTCGAGCGAGCCGCGAGGCAACGCGTGGAGCGCGACAGGCGCGCTCGGCGCACCTCGTCATTCCCGATCGATGACGATCTGCCCGGACGACGAGAAGCCCGGATGGCTCGTCGACGGTCAGCAGCGTCCGCCGCGATCCGCGAGGCCACGTCGAGGGGTTTCCCGTCTTCGTCACCGCCTTCATCACTGACAGCGTCGCCGAGCAGCGCTCGCAGTTCATCCTCGTGAACTCGACCAAGCCACTGCCGAAGGGCCTGATCCATGAACTGCTACCGGCGACGCCGGAAGGCGATCTCCCATTGCTCTGCTTCAGCGGCGCTTTCCGGCGCTGCTGCTCGAGCGGCTCAACTACGACGACGACTCGCCGCTGCAAGGGACGGATCCGGACGCCGACCACGGTCGGCGGGCACGATCAAGGACAACTCGATCCTCAAGATGCTCTCCGCGAGCCTCGACGATGGGGCGCTTCTACCCCTACTTCGATCCGGATCGCAGGTGGCGGTGACACCGAGGCGATGCTCGAGCTGCTCAAGAACTACTGGCGCGCTGTCGAGGAGTGGTTTCCCGAGCGCTTGGGACGAGTCGCCGCGCCGCTCGCGACTGGTCCACGGCGTCGGGATCGTCAGCATGGGATGCCTGATGGACGAGATTGCGTACGTCCTCCGCGATGAGGGTGTTCCCGAGCAAGCCTCGTTCGCGTTGGAGTTGTCGCTCATCGCCGACGTGTGTCGTTGGACTGACGGAGTATGGGTGTTCGGTCGTCGCGAACGACGTGCTTGGAACGAACTTCAGAACACACCGGGTGACATTGCGCTCCTGAGCGATTATTTGGTCAGGCTGTACCGCAACACGCGCAAGGAAGCGCTGCACCCCAGCAGGAAGGTGGCCTGATAGCCGGCGCCAGGACTGGCGGCGTTTAGGGCGGGCGTGTCAGTTCGCGTGGCGCCGCCGCGACGTGGTGCTGGTACGGGATGGCGTGCGAGAAGCTCGGCGAGAGGCGGAGCGCGATCGACGCCTACCGCCGCGCCGTCGAGATGGAGCGCCTCGGCGGCCTCGAGACCGACGCCGGTGAGCTACTGCGTGGCCTGGAGCAGCACTGATGTGGCTGTTCACCACGATCGGCTTCTTCTCGGTGGTCGCCGACCGCGGCGATCCCGACCGCGTGCTCGTGCGAGCCCGCTCGCGCGAGGACATCGAGGCGCTGCGCCGGCACCTGCCGGAGATCGAACCGTTCACCGAGCCCGGAGCCGACTACCGCTGGCGTGCCTTCGTCGCACGGGCCGACTGGGTGCGCGCTGTGGCCGAACTCGCGGCCGAGATCGACTACGACAACTTCAAGAACGCCGTCGCCGACCGCCAGGGGCGCGAGCGCTCGCACCTCTACATGGAGGTGTGGCAGGCGATGTTGAAGCTGCAGCAGCGAGACGAGGATTGAGCACCGGCTCGCTCATCAGTCGATCGCCGTGTGCAGCCGGCGGCCCATCGCCGCCTTGACGCGTTGAAGAGGCGGCACATCTGGGCGTGGCAGTCGGGCTCGTGGCGCAGGCGCTCGTAGTGCTCGCGCATCAGGTGGGCCGGCATCGTCAGGGCGGCGGCGAAGATGTTCGCCTCCTTCTCGATCGCGTGGGCGTCGGTCGGCTCGGGGGGCTGGTCCTCGTCAACGGCTGACTTGCGGCAGAAGAGGGCCTCCTGGCCGGGCTCGCGGTGCAGGCACCAGTGGCCGAGCTCGTGGCCGATCGTGAAGCGGCGGCGGCCCGGCCACTCGCGGGCCTCGGCGGCGTTCACCCAGATCTCGCCGGGGCCGGCGAGGAGCAGGCCCGAGATGGACTGGCCGGGGGCGGGGGAGGGGGCGCCGGGCGCGGTGGACATGTCCTCGACGTCGCGGACCAGCAGGCCGAAGCAGGAGTCGGCGATGTCCTCGACCGGGACCGGCAGCTCCTCGCCGTCCCAGATCCAGTCGGGGACCCGGGCCAGGACCTCCTCGGCGCGTCGTTCCAGCTCTTCGGGGGTCACCAGGCGGCGAGCCTACCCGCCCATGAACAGGCGGTCGACCTCGTCCCAGTCCTCTTGCTCGTCATCGTCGGATTCAGTTGTCGTGCCGCCAGGTAGTCGGTGCTGCTCGTTCGCTGCGGCCGGGTCGGGTCGCGTCAGGCGCGTGAACGCCAGATCCGGCTCTCCGCCGGCCGAGGGCGCGACGGCGTCTCCCGCTCTTCCTCAGGAAGTCGGTGGTGGTGCCGAGGATGCTCGCCAGCGCGTCGAACACCTTCGCCGAGACCCGATCGCTTTGAAGCGTCCCTCGCTCCAGGCGGTGGTAGTAGGCGGCGACCTTCTGCTCCTGCGATGCGACGCCGAGGGCGTCGGCTAGCCGGGCCACCAACTCGCGCCGCTTCAGCTTGCGTTGGTTCCGCAGCTCGACGAGCCGATGGGGAAGCTCGCCCGCGGCGCTCGACCACGACTCGGCGACCCGCGCGGTCGCGCGCTCGGCCAACGAGCCCTCGAACGCCTCGGCGTCCCAGGCCTGTGGCGGCGCGGCGTTCTCCAGGTAGCCGTCGATCAGCGCCGAGAGGCGCTCGCGTTCCCTGCCCGAGAGCTGCTCGAGCAGGTCGGACGGGTCGGTCTCGCCGCCCGCCTCGAAGCGCTTCACGTAGTCGCGTAGGAGGCGGTCGAGCGTCAGTCATGGTCATCGGGCCGCGGAGGCTCATCGGCTTCGTCTAGTAGCTCGTCGAGCCTCTTGCGAAAGCGGCTGTTGATCTGATTGACATTCTGATCGGTCATGGGGTCGTCTGAACTGCCCGCGAAGTGACGGTTGACCTGATCGGTGATCTCCTTGGCCGGGAGATCGTGGAAGAAGTGCAGGAAGACGACCAGCTTGTGGGAGTCCTTCTGCAGCTCCGAGAGCGCCTGGTTGAAGACGCTGGCGCGGTCGACGGCGTCGAGGGGGTCGCCCTCGCCGAACTCGCGCTCCTCCCCGTCCTCACCGCCGCGGGTCATCGGGACCTCCTTGACGCGCTTCTTGCGCAGGTAGTCCGCCCGGCGCCGGCGTGCGATCCGGAAGAGCCAGCCGCGAAACTCCTCGATCACCACGCCCTCGAACGACGCGGCTGAGTGGATCGCGTCGACGATCGTGCGCTCGGCGACCTCCTCGACCGCCTGCGGGCCCCTGCTCCCGAGCTCCTTCTGGATGAACGCCAGGACTGCGCGCTCGTGCCGGTAGGCGAGGATCTGGACGGCCATCACCGCGCTCTCGTCGCGGCCGGCGGCGCGGGCAGCGGCGATGTGGGCGATGAGCTCATCGTCCGTCATCTGCGCCATCTCGGCGTCGTTCCGCTCGCGAAAGTTCACACCGTCATTCCCTTCTCCCAAGAAGAGCCGAGGCGCACCCGCACCTCGGCAGCAACAAGGTACCGGGGGCGTCGGACGGAAAGTTCGGGTCCGACCTATCTCGGAGGGCCCGCAGTCCCTGCGGACGACCGGACCAGCTCGCCACGCGTCAGGAAACGCGCAGCCGGGCGACCCCCTGAGGAATGAGCCTTCCAGGACCCTCCCGGACGATCATCGTCGAGCCCGTTGAGGAGCCCGCGACCGCGCCGGTGCCCGAGCGCGAGCCGGCGACCGCCCCGGAGCCCGAGCCCGTGCCGGCGAGCCCGGAGCCCGAGCGCGAGCGCGAGCCCGCGAGGACGGAATGAGCGCCGAGGGGCCGCAGCTCGTCCCCGGCACCGTGCAGGCGGTACGGGCGTGGGACCTGATCCCCGAGGCGGGCAGCGGCCGCGTGCTGCTCGGAGCGATCGCGCAGCGGCTGGTCTGGCCGCAGGGCGTGCTCACGGCCGAGTGCGTCGGTGGGGGCCACATCGGCGAGGGGCCGCCGCCGGGACCCGGCTGCGATTGCGGCATCTACGCCTGGCACGGCCACGAGCTCGACCGCGAGTTCGTCACCGAGTACGCGGAGATCGGGCAGATCGCCGGCGTGATCGACGCCTGGGGGCGGATCGAGGTGCACGAGGCCGGCGTACGCGTTCAGCATGCACGGGTCGCCGCCCTGCTGGCGGAGAGCACCGCACCGCGCGAGCACCTCGACATCGCCGGCCGCGCGGCGGCGACGTACGGCGTCGAGCTGATGTGCCTTTCGCCGCGGCGCTTCGACGCCTACCTGGCCTCCGAGGTCCGCGGCCTCGACAAGCCCTTCATCGAGCGGCTGCTCATGAGCGATCGCCGGCTCTGCTTCGAGCCGCGCAGCGTCTCCTTCATCTCGCGCCGCGGCGAGGCGGTCGGCGGCTTCGGCTTCGTCGAGCCCGACGGCGAGCACCCGAAGCGCTTCCAGAAGCTGCTGCGAACCGGTTCCCTCGCCACCCAGATCCTGCGGGTCGCGGGCGCCAAGTACCACGACGAGGCCCTGCAACGCGACGAGTTCACGCCCGGCCGCGAGCTGGCGCTCGTCCCCGAGCCCGACAATCCCCGCGACCCCGCCGCGATCTCGGTCTGGGACGCTGCCCGCTCGCGCAAGGTCGGCTACGTGCCCCGCGAGCTCGCGCCCGAACTCGGCGCCCGCCTTGCGGCCGGGCGCATCCGCACGCGTGCGCAGCGTCTGGCAGTGGCGCGATCTGCGCAGCGGGCGCCGCACCGGTCTGCACATGCTGGTGACGCCGACGAGCGACGTCACGTTCGCGGGGGGCGAGCAGCTCGAGGTCGACGCGGCCGCGTAGGTCTTCGCACGCGGTGGGCGGCGGCTCCTGCCTTCGGCAGGCGTGATGTCAGGACCTCCCCGGTCGTCCGACTCAAGGGGAAATGGACATCGACGGAATCGCACTCACTCATCACTGCGTCGAGCGCTTCCACGAGCGCTTCCGGCCGGCCCTCGACCGGGTCGCGGCCAGGAGGGAGCTGGAGGCACTGATCGCCCACGGCGAGATCGCCGACGAGCCGCCCGAGTGGATGGCGCGGACGATGCGCCAGGAGGCCGAGGCCTATCTCATAGTCGGCGAGGACCTGGTCCTGCCTCTCGCGTCGCGTCGGGCTCGGGGATCTGCCCGCCATCGCCAAGACGTGCATAGGCAGGGGAGGGATCTCCGAGAAGGCGCGGGCCAACCGCAACCGGCGCCGCCGCGCGCGGCGCGGCGGCCGCCGCCGGCCGCCGGGAGACGCGCAGGGCGACCCGCTCGTAGGTTGAGCGCCGTCCATCAAGAGCGGTTGAGGGATCCGGCCCTGTGACGCCGCAGCAACCGGCCGAGACCTCCGGGTCGAGGCACGGTGCTACTGCCGGCACCGATGGAGGTGGTGAGATTGACCGAGGAGTACCGCGGCACCCCCGAGGAGCCCTTCGACCTGAGCAGGCTACGTCCCGAGGAGCGAGAGCTCTGGGATGAGCACTTCGCCGGGCCGTTCAGGGAGGGCGAGGGCGGCCCGGCCGTGCGCGCCTGGTGCTTCGGCTACGCGTGCATGCTGGAGCTGTGGGGCCCGCCGAAGGTGGTGGCGGAGTACCTGCGCCGCGAGGACCCCGAGAACCTGATCCGGCAGTACCTCGAGAACGTGCGCCGGGCGAGGGGGGCAGCGTGAGCGGCGGTCGAGTGCCGGTCGGGCGGCGAGCGCTGCGGTGAGCACCGCCGGAAGCGGGGGTTGACACAGGTCGTCCTTCGGGGAGAGACTGGCTGCACCGGGGCCAGCGCGTCCTCGGCGACCGGCGGGCTCAAGGGCCGCACATCAAACGCAAAGGAGCGACCATGCGGAGACTCCTACTCAGCTCCGTCCTACTGCCATTTGCCTTCGCGGCCCCGGCGCTTGCGGTTCCCCCGACCACAGAGGTCACCGACGGTCGAGCTCGGAGACTTCGCGAGTGTCGACACGGAGCTCTGCGGGTTCCCGATCGCGTTCGACGAGAGCGGCACCTTCAAGGTCAAGACGTTCAACGACGCCGAAGGGGCCCCGGTGCGGAGCATCCTCACGAACTTCAACCAGAGGTACACCGCAACCGCGACGGCCAACGGGAAGACGCTGTCCACCAACTACCCGCTCACGATCCACACGTCAGTCGTGGAAGGGACTGAGGCTGGAGCTGGGGCTCCGAAACGCGTACAGGGTCCCCGGAGCCGGGGTGGTCCTTCTCGACGCGGGGCGCGTCGTCATCGATCTCGAGACCGACGAGGTCCTCTTCGAAGCCGGCCAGCACCAGTTCCTGGATGGCGACGCTGAGGCCTTCTGCGACTACTTCGCCGACCCGTTGCCCGTGTAGGGCGTGGCGCGGTGGTCAGCCGCGGGCGGCGATCGCGGCGAGGACGCTGATGAAGCCGAGCAGCCGCGCGAGGGTACCTCCCTACCCGCGTGCGGCTAGCACGCGATCGACGATCGTCTGCGCGCCGCGCGAGATGCCGGCCTTGGTCCCGCGGAAGGGCCGCGGTACGCCGCGCTCGTAGGGGAAGTCCGGCCTCTCGCCGCGCCCGAGAGCGAGGTCGATGACGCGGCCCCGCTCGTCCACGAGCCACCAGCGGCTCTGGCCGCGGTGCTCGAGCTGCATCGGGCGGAGGCCGGCGTCGCGGCCGCCCGCGAGGTGGAAGTACGCCTCGGCGGCGACGTAGCCGTAGCCGTCGTAGCGGCCCGGGCCGCCGGCGTAGCGCGCGTCGGCGAGCGAGCCGTCGTCGGCCCGCAGCACGGCCTGGATCTCGCGCTTCAACGAGTCGGCCGGGGCGAGTCGGGGGCGGTCGGTTCGCGGCATCTCCCCGATGAGGGACCGGCCGCCGCGATTCTCCCCCGTCGCCCGCTGCTGCTACCCATAGACGCGTGCCGACGATCCGTCTCAGCAGGGACCGCACGAGCTTCCGCGGCTCGCAGGGCGACGAGGTCCAGGGCGCCGGCTACCGCCTGGCTGACCGCGACCCGCCCCGCGACGTCCACGTGATCAAGGTGGCCGGCACCAGCCACCGGCGCGACGATCTCCAGAGCTCGGTCTTCGACCCGGGCCAGGAGCTCGCGCTCGTGCCCGAGCCCGACAACCCGCACGACCCCGACGCGGTCGGCGTCTGGGACGTCCGCCGCACCCGCCAGGTCGGCTACATCCCGCGCGACCGCGCGCGGCTGATCAAGCGCCGGCTCGCCCACGAGCGCATCGAGCGCGCCATCAGCCTCTGGGAGTGGAGGCAGGCCGGCAACGGGGAGCGGATCAGCCTCGAGATCCTGGTCGGGCCGCAGATGACGATCGAGTTCGACGGCTGAGGGCAGTCGCGGACCCGGTCCGCCCGGCGGTCATCGGCCGGCGGCCGGCCCGGAACGGAGTACCCTGGGTGGGAAGCATTCGCTCGGTGGCTCGTGCCCCTCTTCCCTCGTGCGGACCCATCCAGAGGGACAGAAGGCGAGTCCGATGATGGAGACCAGCACGCCGCGCGTCGGCGATGACCGGCTGCAGGAGATGAGGCGGGAGGCCGAGCACGCGCGCCGCCGCTACGACCTCTACAAGGCCAGGACCTACAGCTCGCGCCCGTCCAGTCCCGCGCGACTGGCACAGCTTGGGCGCGAAGCCGAGCGTGCGGGCGCCAGGCTCTCCCGGGCGAGCGCCGATGCCTGAGCAACTCGCCCCAATCAACTGGACCTGCGGGCGCTGCGCGGTTACGGCCTCGTGGATGCCCGGCACCGAGCGGCCGAAGGTGCCGGCGAACTGGGCGATCCTCGACGACGAGATCTACTGCCTCGGCTGCCGGCGCGACATGGCCGGGGAGGCCGGGATGGACGGCATGCCCGAGGACGCCTCGCTCGAGGAGCGCCGCAAGCAGCGCTCGCACTCGCGGATCGAGTTCGAGCTGATCCGCATGCCCGACATCCCCGACAACCGGATCGCGAAGTCGTGCCAGACCTCGGTCGTCGCGGTGCGCAAGGCGCGCGAGCGGCTCGGCATGACCGAGCGGCCGCCGAAGCCGGACCCGGCCCGCTAGCTCGCGGGGGAGGGGGCGGGCGCGCCCAGCGCCGGCCGCCAGAGGCGGTCCACCAGGGCCCAGGAGGCGAAGCAGACCGCGCCGGCCGCGGCTGTGACCGTCAGCAGCGTGCCCACGGCCGCCGTGGCGGCGACGCCGTTGGCGCCGAGGATCAGGACCGCGGCCGCGGCGCCGAGCCCGGGCCCGACCGGCAGCAGCCCGATCACGGCGAGCCCGATCAGCAGCGCGGTCGCGTCGAAGACCGAGGCGTCGACCCCGCTCCAGTTCAGCAGCAGCCAGTTCCGCAGGATCTGGACGACGACCGCGAGGCAGACCAGGGCGACGATCCGGCTGCGCCCGCGCAGGCCGCGCAGCACCGCGAGCCCGCTCCAGAACCCGTGGCGGCGGTGGCGCGCGAGGCGCTGCAGCCCCAGCATCAGCGCGCCGGTCGCCGCGAAGGCGACGAGCGGCGACCACCAGGGCAGCCCGAGCGGGCCGACCAGCGTGAACGAGCAGATCGCCGCCAGCGCGACCTCGACCGCGATCACCGGGAACTCGGCCGCGAGCAGGACCGACGGCTTCGGCGAGTCGGCGGGCGCGCTGCGCCGCAGCGCCGCGATCCGCACCGCCAGCCCGAACTGGCCGTTGAAGGTGTTGGCGAGATAGCCGAGGCTCGAGGCGCGGTAGAGGCGCCGCCGGCCGACGCTGCCTCCGGCCGCGCGGATGCAGACGTTCCAGGCCTCGCTGCGGGCGACGAGCCAGAACAGGTGCAGGGCCACCGCGGCGCCGAGCACCCAGAGCGGGGCGGCGCCGAGCGCGGTGACGAACTCGTGGCGGTCCTTGTGCAGGGCGAAGGCGAGGGCGCCGAGGACGACCGCCATCCCGGCGAGCGTCACCGCGGTCGGGTGCCGGCGCGCCCACGCGCGCGCGGCCGCGAGCCGCGCGGTGATCAGGTCGGTCGCTCCATCCACCATTGAGGCTACTCCGGCCCCGCGGCGATGTGGGGCCTCCGCGCTAGGCGCCGCGGGCGAGGATCGCGCCGATCACGCCGATCAAGGCGATGACGCCCGATTTGCCACCTCCGACGCCAAAGCTACTATGAGTAGGAATCGCATGGGAACGACTGCGGAGACGACAGGACGGAAGCGCGCGGCGCACCTCGGCCCCGAGCGCCGGCGCCCGCAGGTGCTCGACGCGGCCCTGGAGCTCTTCCTCGAGAACGGCTACGAGGGCACCTCGATGGACGCGATCGCCCGCGCGGCCGGGGTCACCAAGCCGGTCGTCTACGCCTGCTTCCCCGGCAAGGACGAGCTCTTCCGCGCCCTGCTCGGCCGCGAGGAGGAGCGGATCCTCGGCGAGGTCCAGGGCGCATTCGAGGGCGCCGACCTCTCCGACCCCGAGACCACGCTGGCCGAGGGCTACACCGGCTTCCTGCGCGCCATCGCCGCCTCGCCCGACGTCTACCGGCTGATCTTCTTCGGCGAGGGCGGCGGCAACGCCGCGGTCATCAAGCGCATCCAGCGCGGGCGCGAGCAGCAGGTCGAGGCGCTGGCGACCCTGGCGCGCACCTGGCTGCAGGCCCGCCCGGGCGGGCCGCACGACCCGGCCGAGCTCGACCGCACCGCGCGCCTGCTCGGCACCGCGGTCGTCGGCCTCGCCGAGTCAGGCGCCCGCCTCCTCCTCTCCGGCGCCGACGGCTGGACGCCGGAGTCGCTCGGCCCGGAGCTCGGACGGCTCGCGGCGAGCGTGCAGGCGGCGGTCTGAGCCTGCGCTGAGGGGCGGCTAGGCTGCGGCTCCCGAACTTGAAGTCCTGACTGGAGGTCGCGAATGTCGGTCGAAGCGTCGTTGAAGCAGTTCGCCGAGACGGAGAGCAGGGAGTCCTTCTCGCTGCAGAACTCGAAGTGCCTGAAGGTCGAGCTGGCGGGCGAGACGATCCAGGCGAAGCTCGGCTCGATGGTCGCCTACCAGGGCGACGTCAACTTCGAGCACGCCGGCTCCGGCGGGCTGACGCGGATGGCGAAGAAGGCGATGACCGGCGAGGGCGCCGATCTGATGAAGATCTCGGGCTCGGGCGAGGTCTTCCTCGGCGACCTGGGCCAGGACATCCAGGTCCTGAAGCTCGACAACGAGGCGATCACCGTCAACGGCGCCAACCTGCTGGCCTTCGACGCCGACATCGACTGGGACATCAAGAAGGTCGAGGGCGTCTCGGGGATGCTCGGCGGCGGCCTCTACAACACCCACCTCGAGGGCTCGGGCTACGTCGCGATCATCACCGACGGCTCGCCGGTCCTGATGGAGGTGGACGGCGAGGACTCCTACGCCGACCCGCAGGCCGCGGTCACCTGGTCCTCGGGCCTGAAGACCGGCGTCAAGGCCAACGTCTCGATGAAGAACCTGATCGGCCGCGGCTCGGGCGAGACCTTCACGATGTCCTTCTCGGGCAAGGGATGGGTCCTGATCCAGCCCTCCGAGGGCCGGGTCGCGGCGCCCTCGCAGGGCGGCGGCAGCGGTGGCGGCGCCGGCGGCTCGCTGGGCAAGCTGCTGGGCGGCTGAGGGCGCGAGATCTAGGACATGAGCTGACCTAGTCGGCCCGGATAATCGAGAGGTCGAGAACGATCACCGACCACAATTGGGACGTCCCGCGAGCAGAGGGCGGCGCGGCCGACAGGGCGCCGATTAGTTTTCGGCGCGGCCCCGGTCTCAGCTCGTGGAATGGGAACTGAACGACGGAGCGGAAGGGGAAGCGTGGCTACCCAGGCATCACTTGCGATCGAGGCCTCGGGCCTCGAGAAGTCATTCGGAGACACGAAGGCCGTGGACGGGGTGGACCTCGCGGTGCGCGAGGGCTCGGTCTACGGCGTGCTCGGGCCGAACGGCGCGGGCAAGACGACGACGATCAGGATGCTGGCGACGCTGCTGCGCCCCGACGCGGGGCAGGCGCGCGTGCTCGGGCACGACATCGTCAAAGAGGCCCACATGGTCCGCGGCGACGTCAGCCTCACCGGCCAGCTCGCCTCGGTGGACGACGACCTGACCGGGCACGAGAACCTGGTGCTGATCGGGATGCTGCTCGGCCTGCGCCGCGCGGAAGCGAAGTCGCGGGCAACCGAGCTGCTCGAGGCCTTCGGCATCGCCGAGGCCGCCGGCAAGCTGGTCAAGAACTACTCGGGCGGGATGCGGCGCCGCCTCGACATCGCCGCCTCGATCGTGGTCACCCCGCGTTTGATGTTCCTCGACGAGCCGACGACGGGCCTCGACCCGCACGCGCGCAACCAGGTCTGGGACATCGTGCGGGCGCTGACCGCGGGCGGCACGACGATCATGCTCTGCACCCAGTACCTCGAGGAGGCCGACCAGCTCTGCGAGGGCATCGCGGTGATAGACCGCGGCAAGGTGATCGCCGAGGGCACCCCGGCGCAGCTCAAGGCGTCGGTGGGCTCGGGCTTCCTGCACGTGCGGCTGATGCACCCCGACGACCGCCCCGAGGCCGAGCGCATCCTGCGCGGGCGCTTCGAGACGGTCAACCTCGAGCCCGACCCCGCCGCGATCGCGGCGCCCTGCGGCGACGCGGACCACGCCGCCGAGGCGATGGCCGAGCTGACCCGCTCCGGCATCCAGGTGGCCGACTTCTCGCTCGGCCAGCCGAGCCTGGACGAGGTCTTCCTGGCGCTGACGGGCCACACCGCGGAGGACCAGACCGAAGACGGCGACCGAGCGAAGGAGGCCGCATGAGCACCCCCGACACGACGACCCACTCGCCCGACGGCGCGGGCGTCCTCGAGCACGCCGCGGTCCAGAAGGCGCTCGCCCTGAGGGAGCGCCCCGCGCCCCCGAGCCCGATCTCGCAGGCGCTGGCGTTCGGCTGGCGCGGGATGCTGAAGGTCAAGCACGTGCCCGAGCAGCTCCTCGACGTGACGATCACGCCGGTGATGTTCGTGCTCATGTTCACCTACCTGTTCGGCGGCGCGATCGCGGGCTCGACCAGCGAGTACCTGGACTACCTGCTGCCGGGCGTGCTGGTGATGTCGGTGATCTTCACCACCGTCTACTCCGGCATCGCGCTCAACACCGACAAGACGCGCGGGGTCATAGACCGCTTCCGCTCGCTGCCGATCTGGCGGCCCGCGCCGCTGCTCGGCTCGCTGCTGGGCGACAGCGTCCGCTACCTCGTCGCGGGCACGGTGATCATCGTGCTCGGCGTCATCCTCGGGTTCCGCCCCGAGAACGGGGTGCCGGGCACGCTCGCGGCGCTGGCGCTGACGGTGACCTTCGCCTTCGGCCTCTCCTGGGTCTTCACGACCCTGGGGATGCTGATGCGGACGCCGAACGCGGTGATGAACGCCGGCTTCATGGCGGTCTTCCCGCTGACGTTCCTCTCCAACGTCTACGTGGACCCCTCGACGCTGCCGAGCGCCCTCGAGGCATTCGTCAACGTCAACCCGATCACGATCCTCGTGGACGCCTGCCGGGGCCTGATGCAGGGCGGCCTCGACGAGAAGGACGTGTTCATCAGCCTCGGCGTCGCGGCGGCTCTGACGGCGGTCTTCGCGCCGCTCACCAACCGGCTCTACCACCGGGCCTAACGAAAGCTGCGCGGCGGGCCCGTCTCCCGAGGGCCCGCCGCGCGATCACCCCGGCGGTATTGCATGACCGTACCGTCTGGTATGGTATTGCCGTACCACGATGCAAGGTGACCTGAACCCATTCATCTTCACTCGCCCGGTTCCGCCCGAGGACCTGGTGGATCGCGAGGCCGAAGCGGGCCAGCTGCTCCAGCTTGCCGAGGGAGGCCACGCGACGCGGCTATCCGCGCCCCGGCGCTACGGCAAGACCAGCCTGATTCGCAAGGTGCTGGCAGAGGCCGAGGACATCGGCATGGCCACCGTCGAGGTCGACTTCTACGGCGTGATCTCGCCGGATGACGTCGCGGCACGGATCGAGCGCGGGTACGGCAAGCTGAGGGGGCCGCTGCGGAGGATGGCGATAGCCGCGATCAGGGCGCTGCGCCCGCGTCTGAGCGCCGGGGCGGAGGGCGCCCGCATAGAGATCTCGCCCACCACGGCCGAGCTCGCCGATCAGCGGCTCGCGGGCCTGCTCGACCTCCCGCTGCTGATGCACGAGCGCAGCGGTCAGCAGGTCCTCGTCGCCTTTGACGAGTTCCAGGAGCTGCTCGCGGTGAAGCCGGCGGTTGACGGGCTGTTCCGCTCCCACATCCAGCGCCACGGAGTCGCGGCCTCGTATCTCTTCGCCGGGTCGCACCCGGGCTTGATGGATCGCCTGTTCGCGCGCAAGGAAAGACCGTTCTTCGGCCAGGCGCGCGCCCTTCATCTGGACCCGCTTGCGGATCCCGACCTCGCCGACTACATCGGCGAGCGCTTCGAGTCGGCAGGCCGCGACGCCGGCGAGGCCCTGGGGCCGCTGCTCGATCTCGCCGGCGGCCACCCACAGCGGGCGATGCTGCTGGCCCATCACCTGTTCGAGGCCGTGCCGCGCGGCGAGCGCGCGTCGGCAGAGCACTGGCAGCAAGCCCTGGCGGCGGCGATGGCCGAGAGCGATGACGCACTCAGCGCCACCTGGGACGCGCTCGAGAGCAGCGAGCGCGCTGTGGTCACGGCGCTGGCGCTGGGGCAGACGAGCCTGACATCCAAGAGCGTCCTCGACCGCTACGGCCTGTCGAAGGGCGGCGTCCAGCACGCGCGCGACCGGCTGGTGCACAACGGCGAGCTCCGGAGGGTCGGCCGGCTCGTCCATCTCGTCGACCCGCTGCTCGGGGAGTGGGTGCGGGCGCAGCACGCGCCCGCGGACGAGCTGCCCTAGCCCGGTTTCGTCGTCATCGCCCAGATCGCCACGACGTAGGCGAGCAGGGCGAATGAGACGAGGCCGGTGGCGATGCGGACGCCGACGCTGGGCGAGCCCCCGCCGCCCGACCGGCCCGCGCGGCGCACGGCGAGGCCGGCGAGGACGGTGGCGATGATCAGGAAGAGGAGGAAGGGCTCGGCGGTGATGTAGCCGATCTCGATCCAGGTGGCCGTGGAGTCGGCGACGCCCTCCTCGTCCGCGATCCACTGGGCGCCGATCCTCATCACGATCCAGGCGGGGAAGACGCCCCAGAGCAGGGCGCGGTAGCCGGCGCGGGTGGCGTCGAGCGAGCCGCCGCGCCAGGCGGCGGCGAGCGAGGTGGTGGCGAAGGTGGCGGCGCCGACGAGGGCGAGCGCGCCGAGCACGTGGACGAACAGCGCCAGGTTCCACTCGTCGGGGCGGACGATCGCGAGCTCGCTCATGCGCCCGGCTTCCAGACCATGACGACGAGCAGGGCGATCACGGCGGCGACCCGCAGCCAATGCATCAGCCGCTGGCGCGAGTCCATCGCGAGGACGGTGTCCTTACCCGGGCCGGTCGTCGCGCAGCGTGCGCTGGGCCGCGTCGCCGAAGCCGCCGGCGGCGAGCCAGAGAACGATGGCGAGGAGGATCCAGCCGTCGAAGAGGCCGTAGTCGGGCAGCCCGGCCTCGTCGTCGTTGACGACGATCAGCAGCACGCCCAGCAACAGGATCGAGATCAGGGAGAGGCCCCAGAGCGCGTTCGCGATCCCGACCGAGCGGCGGTCGACCGCCGCCCCGAAGGAGAGGGCGGTGAAGGTCGAGATCGTCGCGAACAGGCCGGCGGCGGTGAGGACGTGCAGGAAGAGCAGCAGGTCGTACATCGCGGCGCGATCCTAATCGCGGGCCCGGCGGCAGCGGGCACGGGCGCCCAGTTGAGCGGATGCTCGCAACTCTGGGTTTCATCTCGCGTTATGAAGGGGAACCCGCCTGCTGTACGCCTGCGGGGGGTACCCAAGCGTTATGACCAGCTTCGCCATGCACAGACGCCGGGCCGTTGCGGCCCTCACGGCGATCGCCGTCCTCGCCGCCGCCGTGGCGGTCCTCAACCCCTTCCGCGCCGACGCGCAGGCCGGCGACCCGCCGAACGTCGTCGTCATCCTCAGCGACGACCAGGCGCTGAGCGAGATGGCCGGCCTGCCGCGGACGAGCGCCCTGATCGGGGACCAGGGCGTCAGCTTCCAGCGCGCCTACATCTCCTACCCGCTCTGCTGCCCCTCGCGGGCGACGATCCTCTCCGGCCAGTACATGCACAACACCGACGTGCGCGGGAACCTGTGGCCGAACGGCGGCTGGCAGCGCTTCCGGGACAAGGGCACCGAGGCGAAGGCGCTGCCGACCTGGCTCGACGCCGCCGGCTACCACACCGTCCAGATCGGCAAGTACATGAACGGCTACGACGGCAACCCGCCGCCGGTCCCGGCCGGCTGGGACGAGTGGTACGGCAAGTACTCCGAGTACGAGGACAGCGTCAAGGGCGGGCGCATCTACTTCAACTACCGGATGCGCCAGGACCCCCCGGCCGGCGGCACGGGCGTGCCCTGCCCGAGCGGCGGCCCGCCGGTCCCGGGCGAGCCCTTCACCTGCACCTACGGGGAGGAGCCCGAGGACTACCAGACCGACGTGCTCGGGGAGATGGCCGTGGACGCGATCGAGCGCCGCGCCCCCTCCAGCGCTCCCTTCTTCCTCAACGTGGACTTCAACGCCCCGCACTCGCCCTACATCCCGGCGCCCCGCCACGACGGCGCCTACGCGGGCGTGCCGATGCCGAAGCTCCCCGGCATCAACGAGAAGAACGTCCGCGACAAGCCGCGCTTCCTGCGCCGCCTGCCGCGCCTGGGCAAGGGCAAGCTGAACACGATCGTCAAGCGCCGCCGCGCCCGCTTCGAGATGCTGCTCTCGCTCGACGAGCAGATCGAGCGCATCGTCAACGCGCTCGACGAGTCCGGCGAGCTCGACAACACCTACATCCTCTTCCTCTCCGACAACGGCTACTTCGCCGGCGAGCACCGGATCCGCCAGGGCAAGTTCCTGTCCCACGTGCAGTCGAGCCACGTGCCGCTGCTGGTCCGCGGGCCGGGCATCGCGGCGGGCTCGCGCTCGAACGCGCTCGTCTCCAACGTGGACATCGCGCCGACGGTCGCCCAGATTGCGGGCGCGACGCCGACGCTCACCCAGGACGGCACCTCGCTGATGCCGTTCGCCACCAACCCAGCCGCTGACGCGGGCACCCGCCCGATCCTGCTCGAGGCCGATACGGGCCCGAGCATCGACGACGACGGCGCCGAGTCCCCCGTCGCCGACTTCGACGACCCCGCAGACCGCCAGCGCCTCAAGGCCTTCTACAAGAAGCTGAAGGCGCAGAAGCGCAAGCTGAAGCGGCGCTGCAAGGCCTCCGCGAACGGATCCCGCAAGCAGGCGGCTGCGTGCTTCCGCAACGGGGTCCGCAACCTCGACCAGGAGCCCACCGACCCCACGTACTCGCTGAAGGCCCCGGCCTACGCCGGGATCCGCACCCAGCGCTACATGCTCACCCAGTACACGACGGGCGAGACCGAGCTCTACGACATGGCCCGCGATCCCTGGCAGCTCAGCTCGCTGCACGCGACGCCGCGCTTCAAGCCGCTGCGCAACTGGCTGCTCGAGCGCCTCGCCGCCTACCGGAGCTGCAAGGGCGCCGACTGCCGCGCCGCCATCGGCCCCGAGCCGAAGCCGCTGAAGAAGAAGCGCAAGAAGAGCCCGTAGCGCCGAGCCTGGCAATATCGCCCTCGATGAGGCCGGGGGCGATGAGGACGAAGGCGGGAAGGGCGCCGCTCCGATGCCGATGAGGGGAGGGGGCGAGCGGTCCCCCCATCCGCAGACGCCCGACGAGGCGCTCGCGGCCCTGCTCGACGGCAACGCCCGCCACCGCGCCGGCGACCAGGACCTGCGCGACCACTCGCCGGTCGAGGCGAGCGACGCGCAGATGCCCTTCGCGGCGGTCATCACCTGCGCGGACTCGCGGGTCTCGCCGACCCTGATCTTCGACCTCGACCGCGGCAACCTGTTCGAGTCGCGGGTGGCCGGGAACGGCATTGACACCGGCGCGCTCGGCACCACCGAGTTCGCCGTCGCCAAGCTCGGCGTCAAGGTGGTCATGGTCCTCGGCCACAGCGACTGCCGCGCGGTGCACGCCGCGATCGGCATCGCCGCCGGCACCGAGAGCTTCCCCGCCGCCGAGTACGGCGCGATCGGCCAGGTGCTCGAGCGCGTGGTCCCGGCGATCGAGGAGGTGCCCGAGGCCGAGCGCGACCCCGAGCACTGCATCGCCGCCAACGCCCGCCACCAGGCGGCGCGCATCGCCGCCGCCGGCCCCGTGATCGAGCCCGCCGTCTCCAGCGGCGCCGTCAGGGTCGTCGCCGCCGTCTACGACATCGGCTCGGGCGCGGTCTCCCTCCTCGACGAGTGAGAAGATCCCGGCGATGCCGGCCGTGACGGGATGCAGGCTCACCGCCCTCGCCGCGCTCGCGGTGATGGCCGCGCTGGCCCTCGTGGCCTGCGGCGACGACGGCGGCGAGACGACCACGGTCACGGAGCCGGCCGCCGGCGAGACGGCGCCCGCGGAGACCGAGACGACGGCGGAGGGCGCCGGGCCGAGTGGCGTGCTCACGACCGACGGGGTCGGGGAGGTCGAGGAGGGGATGAGCGCCGACGAGGTGCGGGGCTACTTCGGGGACCCGGCTTCCGAGCAGCGTCCTGCCGGGATGCGAGCTGGCGGGCCCGAACGCGCCCAAGGTCCTGATCTGGACCTACCCGCTCGACGACGGCGAGCTCTCGCTCACCTTCGACGAGGCGGGCGCGGCCCTCGCCTCCTACCGCACGGACAGCCCCGGCTTCGAGACCGAGCGGGGCGACCGGGTCGGCGACTTCTTCGCGGCGGTCCAGGACCGCTGGGGAGGGCGCCTCGAGCCCGTCCCGCTCGGCGAGGTGACCGAGAAGCTCGGCTTCTGGTGGGTGCAGGACGGCCCCACGCGGGCGCTGCTCTTCGACATCCGCGGCGGCGCCGTCGCCGGGATCCAGGGCGGCGACATCCAGTTCTGCGAGTAGGGGCGCGTGAAGCGGAAGGTCTCGCGCCGGCGCGGACGTCGACTCGACGCCGTGGGCGGCCTGGAAGCTCCGGTAGCCTCGGCGCGGCCGTGGAGGACCTGGGACAGCCGAGCTCGTACCTGACGCTCGCAGACGGGGCGCCGGTCATCTCCAGCGACGGGGAGCAGCTCGGGGCCGTCGAGCACGTGCTGGCCGCGGAGGAGGAGGACATCTTCGACGGGATCGTGCTCGACCGCAGCGTCCTGCCCGGAGGGCACCGCTTCGTGGACGGCGCGCACGTGGAGGAGATCTACGAGCGCGGGGTCGTGCTCAAGCTCAGCCGCGCCGAGGCCGAGGGCCTGCCCGAGCCGAGCGAGAACCCGGCCGCGATGGAGGCCGATCCCGGCGAGGCCGAGGAGTCCGGGCTGGCGCGCAAGCTCCGCCGCGCCTGGGACCTGATCTCCGGCAACTACTGAGCGGGGCGGGGCGCCGCCGCGGCCTCGCCCGGGCGCTCGGCGGCGGGCTCGGGGCGCTGGCGCTCGCCGGTCGCGAGCCAGAGCAGGGCAAGCGGCAGCAGCGCCTGGAGGAACAGCGCGAAGAGGCTGGCGACGTTGTCACCGGTCGAGTTCGCCCCGGTCTCGGTCGCGTGGAAGACCGCGTGGGGGAGCGAGCCCGCGAAGAGCGCGACGCAGGCGGCCTGGACGAGGCGGCGGTCCATCCAGACCGCGGCCAGCCCGGCGACCACCGCGAGCCCGAGGCCTGCGGAGCCGAAGTCGCGGATCAGGTGCTCGTTGTAGGGCGGCAGGACCGAGACCCAGGCCGAGGGCCCGGCGGGGAAGTTGTCGTAGAAGGCGCGCGGCGCGATCAGGATCGCCGCAGCGACCAGGCCGACCTGGAGCGTCAGGTAGCCGAGCCCGACCCTGATCAGCGGTTGCGTGCCGCTCGATCCTCATCGCCGCAGCGCGCGCCGGAACTCGCCGGTGGAGGTCACCTCGGCGCCCAGCTCGCGCACGCGCTTCGCCAGCTCGCGGTCGCTGGTGACCACCCGCATGGCAGCGGGGCGGGGGTCGGCGGCGACGCGCGCCGCGATGGCGTCGTCGGCCGCGTTCGGGCCGCCGGCGGCGAAGGTGGTCTCGACCAGCCCGTCGTCGTGCCAGTCGCGCGGGCGCCGCCCGTCGAGGAAGAGCCGCAAGTCGTCGCCACTGGCCCGGACGTGGTCGGAGAGCTCGTCGTGGAGGCGCTTCCAGGCGGCCTCGCGGTCGCGCCACCAGCCGTCGGGGCGCGAGCCGATCAGGTTCATGCCGTCCACGAGCCAGCGCGAGCGCGGCGCGGCGCCGCCCGCCCGCCTGCGCTTCGCGCGGGGCGAGGGGTCCGCGGCGAGGAACGACTCGATCGCGGCCGCGAGGCCGCGGGCGTCGCGGGGAGCCGGCAGGTGACGCGCCTGCTCCAGCGTCGCGGTCCGGGCGCGCGGCAGCAGGCCGGCGATCCGCTCGACCGCCTCGGCCGAGACGATCCTGTCCCGCTCGCCGCGCACGACGAGCGTGGGGGCCCCGACCTCGGGGAGGTTCCCCTCGATGTCGTAGGCGATGGCGAGGCGGCGCTCGTGGCGCAGCCGCCACGGCGGCACATCGAGCCGGTCGCGCAGGAGCGCGGGGGTCATGCGCGGGCTCCGCAGCGCCGCGCGGCCGACGCGCCGCGCCAGCCGGCGGGGCCGCCGCACGGCGGATGGGAGGGGAGGGCCGACGAGAACCAGCCGCTCGACCAGGGCCGGGTTGCGCGCGGCCAGCTCCACCGCCACCTGCGATCCCAGTGAGGCGGCGACCACGGTGGCCGGCGCCACCTGGTTGTCGATCATCCAGCGGCGCAGCGCGGCGGCGAGCCCGGGCACGCCGAGCGGCGTGGGCGGGGCATCGCTCATGCCGAAGCCGGGCAGGTCGGGGGCGAAGACCTCCCGCTCGGGGCCGAGCGCTCTCAGCAGGGGCACCATCGCGCGGCTCGACATGCCGATCGGGTGGACGAGCACGATCGGAGCCGTCCCCGGCTCGGCGTCGAGCGGGCCGTGGCCGTTCAGCGCCCGGTGGGAGCTGGAGCGCCACCAGCGCTCGCCGGGGCGCATCGGGCCGCCGTTGCCGTTGGCGCGGCGCTTCAGCTCCGCGGGCACGCGGACCCAGACCCGCTGGCCCCCCGACCGGGTCCAACCGCTGTAGACGTCTGTTCCGATTCGGGTCATCGCGTGGCGGCGCTGGCGGGGGACGATCTCCCCCGGACCCACAAGGGTAGCCTCAGGCGAGTGCGGTGACCCTCTCGCGCAGGTGTGCGAGCAGGGGTTTTTCCGAGATCGCGCCGCAGCCGGCGCGCTCGAGCACCTCGGCTGCGCTCAGCCGCCGGCCGTGGCGGTGGACGTGCTCGTGCAGCCACTCGCCGAGCGGCGCCAGGTCGCCTGCGCCGATCCGCTCGTCGAGGTCGCCGATATCGCGCGACGCCGCCTCCCAGAGCTGGCCGGCGATCATGTTGCCGAGGCTGTAGGTGGGGAAGTAGCCGAAGGCGCCGCCCGCCCAGTGCACGTCCTGGAGGACGCCGTGGGCGTCGTCGGGCACCTCGAGGCCGAGGTAGTCGCGGTAGAGCCCGTTCCAGGCCGTGGGGAGGTCAGCGGGCGCCAGCGAGCCGTCGAAGAGCTCCAGCTCCAGCTCGAAGCGGATCAGGATGTGGAGGTTGTAGGTCAGCTCGTCGGCCTCGATCCGGATCAGGGAGCGCTCGACGCGGTTGGCGCCCGCGTAGAGCTCCGCGGGGGACATCCGGGCGAACGGGTCCGGGAAGCGCGCCGCGAGCGCGGGGAGGAGGTGCTCGAGGTAGGGACGGCTGCGCCCGACCCAGTTCTCCCAGAGCCGGCTCTGGGACTCGTGCAGGCCGAGCGAGCGCGGCTTGGCCAGCGGCGTGCGCGCCAGCGCCGGGTCCACGCCGAGCTCGTAGAGCCCGTGCCCCGCCTCGTGCAGGCTGCTGAAGAGCGCCATCGCGAGGTCGCCGGGCTCGTAGCGGGTCGTCAGGCGCGCATCCTCGCGGCCGATCGAGATCGCGAAGGGGTGGTCAGTCGGGTCGAGCCGCCAGGTGCCCTCGGGGAACGGCAGCTCGGCGAGCACCCCGCGAACCAGGGCCACCTGCGCGTCCACGTCGAACTCGCCGCGGAAGGGGTCGGGCGGCGGCGGACCGGCCTCCGTCGCCTCGCGCACCAGCGGCACGAGGCCCTCGCGCAGCTCGGCCAGCAGCGCGCGCATCCGCGCGGTCGAGGTCTCCGGCTCGTACTCGTCGAGCAGGGGGTCGTAGGGGTGCTCGAAGCCCGGGAACCCCTCGTAGCAGGCGCCAAAGCGCCGGGCCAGCTCGAAATTGAGCTCGAGGTGGGGGAGGAGCGCGGCGAAGTCCGAGTCCCGCTTGGCGTCCACCCAGGCCCGCTCTGCCGTGACCGCCGCGGCGGCCATCTCGGCCCGCAGCTCGGAGGGCACCCGCCGGGCCTTGTCCCAGTCGCGCGCGACGACGCGGATCAGGTCCGCGTCCACGTCCGCGCCGGGCTCCGTCGCGCCGGCGCCGTCGAGCTCGTCACGTGACCGCTCGATCAGCTCGCCCGACCCGCTCGTCGCTGAACATCTCGTGCCGCACCTTCGCCAGCGTCGCGAGCTGCTGCGCGCGGGCCTCGGCGCCGCCCGCGGGCATCATCGTGCGCTCGTCCCAGGCGAGCAGCGCGGCCGCGCGGCCGAGGTCGTGGACCTCGCCGAGGCGCGCGCGGAGCTCGGTCAGGGCGCTCACGGCGCCAACCCTAAAGGGCCGGTGGGCCGGGGCGGCTGCGCCGGGGCGGCGCCGTCGCGGCTACTCGCCGTCGGTCGGCTCGACCTGCCTGGCGCGCTCGGCGTGGCGCTCGGCCCGGCGCTCCTCGCGCTCGGCCGCCTCGCGCAGCTCGCCGGCCTTCTGGTCGTGGTCCTCGGACATCGAGCGGTGGCCGCGTGCCTCGGCCTCGAGCTTCTCGCGCTCCACGGCGCGCTCGTGGCGCATGCGCTCCGAGCGCCGGCGCCCGAGGTACAGCAGCCCGGCGATGACCAGGACTCCGATGATGATCCACAGGATCGTCATGGCCCGTGACTACCCGGCGCCCGCTTCCCCAAAACGCGGCAGGAGCGGGCGGGATCCCCAGGCGGGGGTAGCCTGGGCCCGTGGCCGGCCCGGAGACGAAGACGAAGTACCAGCGCCCCGGCTTCTTCACGAAGCACGTCTTCAACCGCGCGGTCGCGCTGGCGGCGAGGCTCGGCATCTCGATGGCGGGCTCGCGCACGCTGACCGTCCCCGGCCGCAAGAGCGGCGAGCCGAGGACGACCCCCGTCAACCCGCTCGATCTCGGCGGTGCCGTCTATCTCGTCGCCCCGCGCGGGACGACCCAGTGGGTGCGGAACCTGCGGGCGGCCGGAGAGGGAGAGCTGAAGCTCGGCCGCACGACCCGCCGCTTCCGCGGGGAGGAGGTCCCGGACGCCGAGAAGCTGCCGATCCTGAAGGCCTATCTCGACAAGTGGGCGTGGGAGGTCGGCACCTTCTTCGAGCTGCCGAAGGACCCGAGCGACCTGCAGATCGAGGAGATCGCTCCGCTGCACCCGGTCTTCCGGGTGCTCTACACCGACGGCTGAGAAGGCGGCTCAGACCGCGCAGCGGCGCGCGATCGAGACCGAGTAGGCCGGCGGCCTCGCGGCGAGGACCGGGTCGTCGGAGGGCTCGATCCCGTCGGCGAGGCGCATCGGGTCGAAGACGAGGGGCTCGGCAGGGGTCTCCGGGCGCTCGACGATGCCCGTCACCTCCAGCTCGCCCAGGGCGACCACCTCGCGCTCGCCTTCCCAGGGCTCGGTCGGATCGTCGAGCGGGTCGCCCTCGGCGGCGAGCCTGAAGTCGAGCCGGAAGCGCACGGGCCCCCGCGCCAGGCGCTCGCGGATCTCCTCCTGGAGGTAGTCGCGGCCCGCGGCCTCGCGCTCGGCGTCGTCCAAGACCTCGACCCCGGCCTCCGGGTGCCATTCGTAGCGGCCCCAGCGGCCCTCGCCATCCGAGCCGACGAGCCTGAAGGCGTGCAGCGCGTTGTAGCGGGAGGTGGCGTAGCTGGTGGTGGGGGCGAGGGACGGGAGCCCGAGCTGGAGCGCCCGCGCGGTCTCGGGGTGGGCGGCGACGAAGCCGCCGAGGCGCTCGGGGTCGGGTTGGCCCGTCTCGGGATCGGGAATGCGCGCCTGGGTGAAGGCCAGGAAGTCCTCCGGCGTGCGGACCATGAAGACGGGCAGCGGCACCGAGACGATGTCGGTCTCCTCGCCTCCCGGCGGGCGCAGCTTGACGGCCATCCCGCGGCCCGCGAGCGGATGGGCGTCGGAGGTGTGCGGGTTCCCGCTCGCGTTCGAGAAGCGGACGGTCGCCGGCGCCGGCGCCTGGAAGTGGCGGGCCCGGCAGAGCGAGGCGGCCTCGATCGTCGGGAGGAAGCTGCCCTCGCAGACGATCCCCTTGGCGTGCACGCGCCGGCAGCCCGGGTGGGAGCCGTTGATCGCCTCGAGCGCGTCGACGATCCGCTCGCTGAGGTCCGTGGCCGTCTCCCCGGCGCTCACCGGGCCAGACTACCTGCGATGAGCGCGCTCCTCTACGACCGCGACTGCGGCTTCTGCCGCTGGTGCGTGGCGAAGGTGCTGGCGTGGGACCGCCGCGGCCGCCTGCGCCCGGTCGCGCTCCAGGACGCGGAGGCCGAGCGGCTGCTGGCCGGGATGGCCGAGGCAGAGCGGATGGCCTCGTGGCATCTCGTGGACGAGCGGGGCCGGGTCAGCTCCGCCGGCCGTGCCTTCGCGCCGCTGCTGCGCGAGCTGCCGGGGGGCGCCCCGCTCGCGGACGTGGCCGCGCGGGCCCCCGGCCCGCTTGATCGCGCCTACCGCTTCGTCGCGGAGCGGCGCGGGGCGCTCGGCCCGCTGCTGAGCGCGGGGGCCCGGCGCCGGGCGGACCGCCGCATCGCCGAGCGGGAGGGCTAGATGACCGATCCCAAATCCCCGCGCGTCCGGATGATCCGCCCGGCGCTTCGCACCTCTGCGTCCTCGGGCTCGCCTTTGGCGCCACCAAAGGCTTCGCCCTGCGTCCTTGAGCTGCTCGGCCGGGCGAATCCCCGGCCACACGCGGATTCGGAATCGCTCATCTAGAGTCGGGCTCGATGCGCGCGGTCGAGGTGACCCCCGAGCGCGGCCTCGCCGAGGTCGAGCTGCCTGACCCTGAGCCCGGCCCGGGCGAGGTCGCGGTCGAGGTCGCCTTCTGCGGCATCTGCGGCTCGGACCTGCACATGCTGCCCTCGCCGGCGATCGCGCCGGGCACGGTGATGGGGCACGAGTTCTCCGGGCGGGTCGCCGCGGTCGGGGACGGGGTCGAGGGCTGGGAGGCGGGCGAGCGCGTCTGCGTCTATCCGGGCGCGCCCTGCGGGGAGTGCCCCAACTGCCTCGCGGGCAACGCCCACATCTGCATGCAGCTCCCGCTGCGCGGCCACGGCCTCGGCGGCCGGCAGGGCGCCTACGCCGAGCGGGTCGTGGTGGACGCGACGACCCTCTTCCGCCTCCCCGAGCGAGGTCTCCGACGAGCACGGCGCGCTGGTCGAGCCGCTCGCTGTCGGCGTCCACGCGGTCTCGCTCGCCGGCGGCGAGCCCTCGCAGCCCGCCGTCATCCTCGGCGCCGGGCCGATCGGCGTGATGAGCGCGCTCGCCGCCCGCGCCGCCGGCTGGGAGCGACTGGTCGTGGTCGAGCCCGGAGAGCGCCGCCGCGCGGCGATCGAGGAGCTGGGGTTCGCCGCGCTTTCGCTCGAGGGCGTGCACGAGGCGGTGATCGCCGAGCTCGGCGGCGAGCTGCCCGCGGCGGTGATCGAGTGCGCCGGGCACCCGGACGCGCTCGGGCTCGCGCTGGAGCTGGTGCGCGGGGCGGGCACCATCGTCGCAGCCGGGGTGCTCGAGGAGCCGGTGCCGCTGAACCAGCTCCTGCTGATCCTCAAGGAGGTCCGGATCCAGGGCGTCTTCGGCTATCGGCGCGAGGACTTCTCCCGCGCGATCGAGCTGCTCGCCTCGGGCGAGATCCCGGCCGCGAGCCTCGTCACCGAGGTCGCTCCGCTCTCCCGCGCCCAAGAGCTCTTCGACGAGCTGCGCAGTCCGGGCACCGAGCAGCTCAAGGTGCTGCTCGACCCGACCGGCTGAGGCGAGGCCCGGCCGCTCAGGGCTGGACGAGCCCCGGCGCGCCGCCGGGGGGCAGGTCGGCGTCGGGGTCGGCGATCAGGCTGCGCCGGTACTCGCGCCACTCGTGGATGGCGATCTGCATCGAGGCCGCCGTCGGGATCGCCAGCAGGGCGCCGATGATGCCGAAGAGGGTGGAGCCGAAGAGCACGGCGACGAGGACGACGAAGGGCTCGATCTCGGTCGCGCGCTTCTGGATCTGGGGCTGGATCAGGTAGTTCTCGACCTGCTGGTAGATGATCGCGAAGACGATCCAGACGATCAGCCCGACGGGGAAGTTGACGAACAGCATCACGATCGCAACGAGGAACGCGGCGATCGTCGCGCCGATCACCGGGATCAGGTCGAAGAAGAAGACGAGCATCGCCAGCGGCCCCGCGAAGGGCGCGCCGAGGATCTTGAGCACGATGAACGCCGCCAGGCCGGCGATCGTCGCCTGGATCAGCGCCCCGCCGACGTAGTTGCCGACGGCGTTCGCGATCCGCCGCAGCGTCCGCTCGATTCGCTCCGCGTGGTCGGGGCGCTGCGCTTCGACGAAGCTGCTCACCCAGCGCGGGCCGCCGGCCACCATGAAGACGCTGAGGATCAGGATCGTGAGCCCGGCGAAGACGGAGTTGACGAAGCCCACCCCGATGTCGGAGAGGACCCCCGCGGCGTCGGGGATCTTGTCCGGCAGCTTCTCGGCCTCCTCGCTGAGCTTGGTGGTGATGTCGTAGTCCTCGTTCAGGTTCTTGAGGGTGTCGTTCTCGGCGACGAAGTCCTCGACGTCCTGCGCGTACTCGGGGGCGTTCGAAGCCAGGTCCTCGACCTCGCTCACGATCGGCGGGATCAGCAGCGCGCCGAGCCCGACGGGGATCAGGATCAGGATCACGTAGACCGTCGCGATCGCGAAGCCGCGCCGCATGTAGCGCTGGAAGAAGTTGACCGGCCCCGCGGCGGCGATCGCGATGAAGGCGGCGATGATCAGCCAGCTCAGCGGCTTGCGCAGCAGGTAGAGCACGTACATGATCACCAGCACCGCGACGACGATCAGCACCGTGCGGACGATCGATCGAGGGGTGGAGTCGATCGCAGGCATCCGCCTTCCGTATTCTCGTCGCGGCCCGGCCTTCCTTCCTGGCAGGATCCACCTGATGAGGCACGACAGCCACGGATACTGGCTCGAGGAGGCGGGGACCCCGGCTGAGCTGACGCCCGCCGCGGGCGAGCTGGACTGCGACGTGCTCGTGATCGGCGGTGGCTACTCCGGCATGTGGACCGCGTGGCTGATCGCGGAGCTGGAGCCCGGCGCGCGCGTGGTCCTGGTCGAGGCGCACACGTGCGGCGACGGGCCGAGCGGTCGCAACGGCGGTTTCGCCAACACGATGTGGCTCAGCATCCGCGGGCTCTGCGAGCGCTATGGGGACGGGCCGGCCCTGGAGGTCGCGCACGCCGCGGAGGCCGCGGTGGACGGAATCGAGGCCTTCTGCTCAGAGCAGGACGTGGACGCATGGTTCCGCCGCAGCGGCTACCTCCAGGTCTCCGCGGCCCCGGCCCAGGACGGGACGTGGTCGGAGGCAGCGGCCACCGCGGCCAGGCTGGGCGAGCCCGACGCCATCCAGGAGGAGGGCCCCGAGCAGATCGCCGCCCGCTGCGCCTCTCCGCGCTTTCGCGGCGGGGCCTTCTTCCCGGCCTCCGCGACGGTGCAGCCCGCCAGGCTCGCGCGCGGGCTGCGCGAGCGGCTCGCGGCGCGCGAGAACGTCAGCGTCTTCGAGCACTCTCCGGTCAGGCGCCTGCGCGCCGGCCCCTGGGGCTGCGTCGCCGAGACGCCGGGCGCCCGGATCCGGGCGGGGAGTTGCGTGCTCGCCTTCGGGCCCGCGGGCGCCGCGCCGGGCTCGCCTCTGCGGCCCCACATCACCGTGACCTCCAGCCACATCGCCCTGACCGAGCCAGTCCCCGACCTGCTCGAGGAGATCGGCTGGACCGGCGGCGAGTGCATCACCGACGGCCGCGCGATGCTCCACTACTTCCGCACCACACGCGACGGCCGCATCGCCTTCGGCTGGGGAGGGGGGAAGATCGCCTATGGGGCCCGGCTCCGAGGTCGCACGGAGATGGACCCCGAGGTGGTCTCGCAGGTGATCGCCGACCTGCGCTCGTTCTTTCCGGGCCTCGAGGGCCGGACGGTCACCCACGCATGGGGCGGTCCGATAGACGTCTCGCCCAGCCACCTGCCGGTCGCGGTGAGGGTGGGAAGCGACCGGGTCTGGGCCGCCTTCGGCTACACGGGCAACGGCGTCGGCCCGTCACGGATGATGGGCCGCGTCCTCGCGTCGCTCGCCCTCGACCGCCGCGACGAGCACTCCCGCCTGGCGCTCGTGGACCCGCATCCGGTCAAGGCCCCCGCCGGCTTCGCGGGCTGGCTCGGCGGCAACACGATCCGCGCCGCCCTGGTCGCCAAGGAGTCCGCCGAGGAAGAGGGCCGTGCCCCGAACCCCGTGCACCGCGGGATCGCCCAGATCCCCGAGCTGATCGGCTTCCACATCGGGCGCTGAGCGACTTCTCAGCCGGTGACGCGCGCCAGCACGCCGGCGCTCTGCACGCCGCCGCCCTGGAAGTCGTAGTCGACGCCGTTCGCGTCGAAGGGGTTGAGGGTGACGATGCCCTTGCCCTTGCAGCTCCCGCCCTTGCCGCCGGTGATCTGCTCGCGGAAGCGGTACGCCGTGCCCTGGCGGCCGAGGTAGGTCCAGCTGCCGTTGCAGTTGATCCCGGTGTAGGAGACGGTGTTCTGCGCCGGGCCCTGCAGCGAGCCGATCGTGGCGGTCACCGTGAAGGGCTTCAGGTTCGCCTGCTGGAGCGCACCGGACCAGGTGCCCTCGATCTGGAACGGGGTCAGCTCAGGCTCGTCCTTCTCGCCGCAGCCGGCGAGCACGGCGGCGAGAGCCAGGATCGCGAAGACTGCGCCGAGGCGGGCGACGGACATGGGCAGAGCCTAGTATCGGGCGCCGATGGCGGCCGAGCCGAGCGACAAGCCGCGCCCCCTCGCCGGCGGCGTCGAGATCAGGCCGGCGGCCGACGACGACGTCGCCGGGCTGCTGCCGCTGATGCGCGCCTACTGCGACTTCTACGAGGTGGGCCCGCCCGACGAGGGCCTGATCGAGATGGCCCACGCGCTGATCGCCGACCCCGAGCAGGGCTCGCTCTATGTCGCGACCGCCGGCGGGCGGATCGTCGGGTTCGCCGCCCTCGGCTGGAAGTGGGCGAGCACCCGCGGCGCCCGGATCGGGGTGATGGAGGATCTCTTCGTGGACCCGGCCGCTCGCGGCGAGGGCATCGCGGACGCCCTGATCGAGGTCTGCGCCCAGCGCTGCCGCGAGCGCGGCGCGCCCGTGCTCGAGTGGGTCACCGCCCCCGACAACCACCGTGCCCAGCGGGTCTACGACCGCACCGGCGCCGAGTCGAGCGCCTGGCTCGAGTACGAGCTGGAGCTCTAGATGGCCCCGCCCTCGGGGCATCCGCCCGCGCCGCAGGGGCGTACCAACCCCTGATGGCCCTGCCCCTTCACCATTTCCGCGCCGGAGCCGGCGAGCCCCTGCTGCTCCTGCACGGCCTCGGCGGGAGCCTGGCGAGCTGGCGTCCCGTGATCGAGCCGCTGGCGGCCCACCGCGAGGTGGTGGCCCTCGACATGCCCGGCTTCGGGCGCTCGCCGGCGCTGCCCGCCGGCGTCGAGCCCACCGCCCGGAACCTCTGCGCCGCCGTCCTCGACTTCTACGACACGCTCGGGCTCGAGGGGCATCCCCACGTCTGCGGCAACTCGCTCGGGGGCTGGGTCGCGATCGAGTGCGGCAGGCGAGGCCGGGCGCGCTCGGTCGTCGGGCTTTGCACCGCCGGCTTCTGGCCCGCGCCGCTGGAGCCACGGACCAGCCCGGCCCGCCGGGCGGCTCGCGCGGTGCGCCCCTTCGCCGGCCTGCTGATGGCGAGCCGGCGCCTCAGGCAGGCGGTCCTGAGCGGCCAGATGCGCCACCCCGAGCGCGTCACCCGCCGCGAGGCGGCGGAGCTGATCCGCGGCTACGGCAGCGGCAGCGGCTATGACGCCGCCAACGCCGCGATGCGCGCCGGCGTGATCGGCGACGTCTCGGACGTCGAGGTCCCTCTGACCCTCGCCTGGGCCGACCACGACCGCCTGGTCCGCAACCGCCCCCTGCCCGCCGGCATCCTCCCCCCGCACGTCCCCCAGGTCGTGATCCCCGACGCGGGCCACCTGCCGACCTGGGACCAGCCGGAGCTGGTCACCGACCTGATCCTCGAGGCCGCGGGCCGGCCGGCCGAGAGCCTCGGGCCGGTGCCACGCGGGTAACGCCGCGTAACCGGCGGGACGCCCGGGCCGTTAGGGTCGGATCCGCGGCGACGAGGAGGAAGCGATGAGCGAGCGAAGCGAGTACGCGCCCGGCGAGTTCTGCTGGGTGGACGTGGCTGTCACTGACGTGGACGCCGCGGCAAGGCGTTCTACGGCGAGCTGCTGGCTGGCGAAACGAGCCCGCCCCCGGGCCGCCGGAGGAGACCGGCGGCTACGGCAGTTCTTCCTTCACGGCAAGCGGGTCGCCGGCATACGGGCCGATCATGCAGGGGCGGCCAGCCGCCCGCGTGGTCGAGCTACGTCAGCCGTCGCCGACGCCGACGAGACGGCCGGGAAGGTGAAGGAGGCCGGTGGCAACGTGGTGTGGGCCGATCGACGTGCCGGGCGAGTGCGGCCGGATGGCCGTCTGCCAGGACGCCGAGGGCGCGTTCTTCTCGATCTATCAGTCGCGGCGAGCAACACCGGCGCCCAGCTCGTCAACGAGGTCGGCACCTGGACCTGGAACAACCTGCTCACGCGGGATCTCGACGCGGCGAAGAGTTCTACGCGGACGTGTTCGGCTGGAAGGCCGAGTGGAACGGGATATCCCGGAAGGCATCTGGACTGGCAGGTGGAGGGCAGCGGTGGCCGGAGGGACTGGGCGGCTTGATGGCGATGGCAGCGATGGTCCCCGCCGAGGTGCCGCCCTACTGGCAGGTGTACTTCACGGTCGCGGACCTGGACGCCGCCATCGAGCAGACGAAGGGGGCCGGCGTGGCCAGGTCATGGCGGGGCCGCTGGAGATCCCGGTCGGGGCGGGTCGCGGTCGTGACGGATCCCCAGGGCGCCGCCTTCTCGTTGATGCGAGCGCGGACTATCCCGAGCCGCAGGTAGCGCCTACGGCGACCGTGCGACCGTCTACCAGCGGCTGGTGACGACCTTCTCGCGCGTGTAGAAGCGGACGGCGTCGGTGCCGTTGGCGTGGAGGTCTCCGTCTATGGAGTCCTTCCAGCCGGAGAAGGGGAACCAGGCGACGGGGGCGGGGACGCCGACGTTGACGCCGAGCATGCCCGCCTCGATGCCCCAGCGGTAGGCGCGGGCCGCCTCGCCGGAGGTCGTGAAGATCGAGCCGGCGTTGCCGTAGCGGGAGCCGTTGGCGAACTCGATCGCCGCGTCGAGGTCGGGCACCGAGACGAGGGCGAGGACGGGGCCGAAGATCTCCTCGCGGGCGAGGTCGGACTCGTGGTCGGCGACCTCGACCAGCGTCGGGAGCGAGCACGGCGCCGGCCTCGCCGCCGCCGACGCGGCCGTCGAGCACGACCTCGGCGCCGCCGGCCTCGGCCTCGGCGACCATGCGCTCGGCGCGCTCGCGCGCCTCGGGGGTGACCATCGGGCAGACGTCGGTTTCCGGGTCGGCGCCGGGCCCGGTCTTGAGCGCCTCGGATGCGGCCTGCAGTGCCTCGCGGACCTCGGCCTGGCGCGCCTCGTCGCCGACGATCACGCAGACCGAGCCCGCCAGGCAGCGCTGGCCGGCGGCGCCGAAGGCGGAGCCCATGATCGCCGGGATCGAGACGCCGAGGTCGGCGTCGTCGGCGACGATCAGCGAGTTCTTGGCGCCGCCGAGGGCCTGGACGCGCTTGCCGGTCTCGGCCGAGCGGGTCGCGATCAGGCGGGCGGTGGTGGCCTGGCCGACGAAGGAGATCGCGTCGATGCCCGGGTGATCGAGGATTCCCTCGACCGCCTCGCGGCCGCCGTGGACGAGGTTGACGACGCCGGGCGGGAAGACCTCGGCCTCGGCGATCAGCTCGACGATCCGCTGCGAGGGCCGCGGGTCGCGCTCGGAGGGCTTGAGGATGAAGCTGTTGCCGCAGGCGACCGCGTAGGGGAGGAACCAGAGCGGGATCATCGCCGGGAAGTTGAAGGGGGTGATCGCGGCGACCACGCCGACGGGCTGGCGCACCAGCTCGACGTCCACGCCGCGGGCGACGCCCTCGAGGTTCTCGCCCTTCAGCAGGTGGGGGACGGCGGCCGCCGACTCGACCGACTCGATGCCGCGGCCGACCTCGCCGTCGGCGTCGCCGATCGTCTTGCCCATGTCGGCGGTGACGAGGGCGGCGATCTCGGCCCGGTTGGCCACCAGCACCTCGCGCAGGGCCAGCACGGCCCGGGCGCGGTTCTGCGGCGAGACCGCGCGCCACGCGGGCTGGGCCTCGCGCGCGGCCTTGACGGCGCGGTCCACGTCGGCCGCGACCGAGAGGGGGACGAGCGCCGCGAGATCGCCGGTCGCCGGGTCGCGGTCCTCGAGCGTCTCGGCGGCCGCCGAGTCGAACCAGGCGCCGCCGGCGAAGTTCTGCAGCGTCCTGACCTCGGTCGCGGTGCTCATCACGCTCAGGCTACTACCGCTACCTTTCCGCGTTCGCGTTGTTGGTGCCCAGAGAGATGAGACGCCTCGCACTCCCATTCCTGCTCGTCCTGCTCGCCTTCCCGGCGGGGGCGCAGGCCGCCGGCACCGGCGGCCACAACCCGGCGACGCTGAAGCTCGAGCGCTCCTTCACGGAGGCCCTCAGCGCCAGGATCGAGAGCTCGAACGGCTGCTACCCCGCCGAGGCGAAGATGGCGAAGAGGGTCAGGAAGCGCTGGGGCTTCAAGGTCGGGGTCGTCAACAGCCTGAGGCAGGTGCGCACGCAGGGGCTCGTCTACGTGGTCAAGTCGGCGAGCAACTGCAACAACGTTCGCTTCGCGCTCCGCCAGGGCGCGCTCTACGAGCTCGACGCGGCGCGCGGCGAGATCGTCGTCCTCGGCCAGGCGGCGGCGCGGCAGCGCAGGCTCGCGGCCGAGCGCGCCAACCGCGGCCCGCTGCGGTCGATCACGCTGGCGACGAAGACCTACAACGTCAGCAAGGACCACCGGCGCCTGCGCTTCGAGTCGAACTGCCCCGGCGGCAGGCTGCCCCTCGGGGGCGGCATGGTCGCCACGCCCCCGGTCGGCGCGGGCGGCGAGGGCATCTACCCGCACTCCTTCGAGCGCCTCGGCGCCCAGCGCGGCTGGCACATCACCGCCTGGCTCTTCGACGGCGGCGACGGCTCGGTCGCCCCGCGCCAGCTCCGCATCCAGGCCGTCTGCGGCCGCGGGCTCTCGCCGATGAGCGCTCCCCACAGCACCGTCTTCGTCAAGCCCGGCCAGACGAAGAGCGCGACCGCCCGCTGCCCGGGCGGCCAGCAGCTCATGTCCGGCGGCTACCAGCGCACCGACTTCCTCGGCGACGGCGGCGACTACGTCACCGAGTCCCGCGCGGTCGGATCGCGGGCCTGGCGCGTGAGCGCCGGCGCTCACGGCGAGTACGGGGGCGAGCTGACCGCGATCGCGTACTGCACCAAGAGCAAGCGGCCCCTGCTGACCGCGGTCGAGGCCTCGGCGCCGGTCACGCTCGGCGCGGCCGCCACCGCCACCACCCCGACGTGCCCCGGCAAGCGGGTGCTCGCCTCGGGCGGGTTCAGCTTCAACGGCACCCACGACGCGTGGTTCGCGGGCGGCGAGATCAACGCCGACGGCACCTGGTCGGCGCACGCCTACGGGCTGTTCGGGCCGGCGCCCTCGATGACGGCGTACGGCTACTGCCTGCAGCCCGGCGTCTAGCTCCCGCCTCAGCCCTCCTCCGCGAGCACCTCTTCGATCGTGCGGCCGCTCAGCACCGACTCCGGCCGGCTCGAGGTCGGGCGGCGGCGAGCGTCCGCTCCCTCTCCCTTCTTCTTGATCAGCAGCCACTGCTCGCGCTCGCCCGGGTCCGAGGTCCGGACCAGCGCGTAGGGCCCCTTCACCTTCTCGCCCAGCAGGAAGACCTTGACGTCGCCCTTCTCCAGGGCCTCCTCCATCGTCAGCTCGCGCCCGCTGCGGGTGTGCGAGATGTTCTGGTAGACGCCGCGGTCCCAGACGATCACCGGCCCGCCGCCGTACTCGCCCTTCGGGATCACCCCCTCGAAGGTGAGGTAGTCGAGCGGGTGGTCCTCGGTGCGCATCGCCAGGCGCTTGTCGCGTGGGTCGAGCGAGGGGCCCTTCGGCACCGCCCACGAGGCGAGCACGCCGCCGACCTCGAGCCGGAGGTCGTAGTGGAGCGAGGTCGCCGCGTGCTTCTGGATCGTGAAGCGCGGGTGGCGGCGTTTGCGCCTTGCCCTTCGCGTCCTTGCCGCGCTTCCCCGAAGGCTCGCTCGTCTTCGCGAAGTCGCGCTTGCGCTCGTACTCGTCGAGAGTGCGGCGCGTACGCCCCATCTCAGGCGGCGGCCTCCATGACGGCTACGTCGGCGCTCATCCGAGCGCCTCCTCCAGTTCGGCGACGGCCGCTTCGAGCGCGTCGGAGAGGCGGTTCAGCTCGCCGATCGCCTGCGGGTCGGAGCAGAGCCCGAAGGCGAGATCGCCGCCGAGGGAGATGACGGCGACCCGCAGGGCGTGGCGGTCGGCCGGCTCCGCGAAGGAGCAGAACTCGCGCACCTCGTGGCCGCACACCAGCGGGCGCTCCCGCGGGCCGGGGACGTTGGAGACGCTGAGGGCGAACTCGCGCGGGCCCGAGATGACGCGGGTGACTCCCTCGTAGAGCGGCCGGAAGCGCCCGAGCGCGTGGAAGAACGAGTAGAGGGTGTCGGCGTCGTGCTCGAGCTTGCGGCGGCTGGTCTCTGCGTTGATCAGGCGCAGGCGCTCGAACGGGTCGGGCTCCGAGAGTGGGAGGTCCACGTTGAGGAAGGAGTCGCGGTTGCCGACGTCCGTGCCGCCGTCGCGCAGGTGCAGGCAGACGGGGACCTGGGCGCGCAGGGTCGCCGGGCGGGGTCCCGCCGCGCCGAGCCAGCTCCGCAGCCCGCCGCAGACGACCGCGAGCACGACGTCATTGACCGTCGCGCCGCAGCCGGACGCGTGCCCGACCGCCTTCAGCCGGGCGAGCGGGAAGGCGGTCCAGGCGACCTCGCGCCCGGAGCCGATGTGCCGGTCGAGGGGGGTGTCGGCGCCGGGCAGAAGCTCGCGCCGCAAAGCGCCGGGGAGCCGGACCAGCAGCGGCCGCTCGCGGTGCTCGGCGGGCAGGGGAGCACGCTCGGCCGAGGCCGCCGCGCCCCTCCCGGCCCGGGCCGCGGCGCCGTCTCCGGCGGACGGTTCGTCGAAGAGCAGCCCGGCGACGAGCCGGATCGCGGTGACGCCGTCGGCCAGCGCGTGGTGGATGCGCCCCACCAGCCCGGTGCGGCCGCTCTCGAGCGCGACGACGTCGAGCCGCCACAGCGGCCGCTCGCGGTCGAGGCGCTCGGCGAGGACCTCGCCGGCGAGCCGCCGGAATCCCTCCTCGTTCAGCGGCTCGCCGTCGCCGGTCTCCGCGACGTGCCAGCTCAGGTCGGGATGCGGCTCCTCGGCCCAGCACGGCCGGCCGTCCGCTTCGACGACCCGCATGCCGAGGCGGGGAAGGGCGCCGACGCGCTCGGCCGCGCGCGCACGCAGCGCCGCGGCGCCGAGCCGCTCGCCGCCGGGGCCGGGGGAGAGGACGAGCAGCTTGCCCGTGTGCCCCTTGATCGCGTCGGTCTCCAGATGCAGGATCTGGGCGTCGTCGAAGCTGAGCGGCTCGAGGGCGACGCTGCTCATCGGGCGACATGATCGCGCTCGCCGGGCCCGCGTGCCTCGCCGTTTTCATGCCGACACTCCGGGTACGCGTCAGGGGACCGAACGAGACCGACGAAAGGAGCGCTCGACCATGGGCAAGAACATCGACGAGGCCAAGGGACGCGCCAAGGAGGCGACGGGCGACCTGACCGGCGACCGCGAGCTGAAGAACGAGGGCAAGGTCGACCGGGGAGCCTCGGGCATGAAGGAGAAGATCGACCACGTCGCCGACGAGCTCAAGGAGCGCGTCGGGCACCGGCGCGACCGGGACGACTCCTAGGCAGGGTCGCGAGCTTCGCGGGGCGGCCGAGCGGCCCCCCGGCATGACGAGGGCCGGGCTTGCGCCCGGCCCTCGTGCGTCTCAGGCGGGACTCGCGCCCCGCGCGCCGCCGCCCCCCGGGCGTGCGGGCGCTACTCGATGTAGCCCGACTCCTGGAGGTACTGGGTGGCGACCGCCGCCGGCTCCTCCTTGTCGAGGTCGACGCGGGAGTTGAGCTCCTGCATGACCTCCAGGCTCAGGCCCTCCTGGACCTTCTCGATCGTCGCCTGGTAGTCGGGGCCCGCCTCCTCGACGACCTGCTGGTCGGTGATCCAGATCACGTTCCCCGCGGGGAAGATGCCCTGATCGTCCTCGAGCAGCGTGTACTGGTCGCTGTTCGCCAGCGCGGCGTCGCTCGTGAACAGGATCGAGAGATCCGCCTGGCCGTCGTCGAGGACGGGGTAGCGGAGCTCGATGTCAACGGGCTTGAACTCCTTGAACTGCAGCCCGTAGGTGTCCTGGAGGCCGACCAGGCAGTCAACGCGCTGGCGGCACTCCGGCGAGCCGGAGAGAACCAGGTCCTGGGACTTGCCCTCGAGGTCGGAGATGGTGGTCACCCCGAGCTCGTCCGCCCGGGAAGTGAGGATCCCGACCGCGTTCGAGTCCGCGAACGGCGTCGGCGCGAAGGCGGTCAGGCCCGTCGCCTCCAGCTCGGTCTTGGCGTCCTCGAACGCGCCCTGCGCGTCGGCCGGCACCTGGTCTGCGGTCTTGTTGAAGAAGGACGTGAGCGCGGTGGACGTGTATTCGGGGTAGCCGCTGATCTCTCCCGCCTCGAGCGACTCGAGCGCCACCTGCTCCGACCCGAGGTTGAGATCCGTCTTGACGCTGTAGCCCGCGGCCTCGAGCCCCTGGGCGTAGATCTCGCCCAGGATCAGGGCCTCGGTGAAGTTCTTCGAGCCGACCGTGAGGTCGACCCCCGAGTTGTCCGGATTCGACTCGATCAGCTCGCCGGAGGCATCGCCGCCGCCGCTGTCGCCGTCGTCATCGTCATCGTCGCCGCAGGCGGCGACGCCGAGGGCGAGAACGAACGCCGCGGCCAATGCGAGTAGGGCCCGGATGCGCGATTCGCTGCTGAGCACGGTTGCTCCTCTCTGGGGAAATTGGCTCCCGAACGGCCCGCGCTTGCGGCCGGCGAAGCGGTCGGGAGGAAACTGACCGCCTGATCCTATGCCGATGCGCCCTCGCGTGCCAGCTTCAGCCCCCGCGGCGTGAGCAGGCGCTGTACGCCGGCGAGGCCGAGCTCGATCGCGATCGCGAGCGCGGCGATCAGGATCGCGCCGGCGAGCACGCCCTCGTCCCCGTAGACGTTGCGGGAGATGATGAAGTCGCCCAGCGTGAGGATCCCCGCCAGCGGCGCGATCGCGGCGGTCGCGACGATGTTGATCGCGCCGGTGCGCACCCCGCTCATGATCGTCGGCACGGCGAGGGGAAGCTCGACCTTCCTGACGATCTCGAGCTCCCCCATCCCGATCCCGCGGGCGGCCTCGACGGCAGTGCGGTCCACCTGGGTGACGCCGACGAAGGCGTTGGTGAGGATCGGCGGGATCCCGAGCACCATCAGGGCCGCCGTGACGTTCTCCAGCCCGAAGCCGAGGAAGGCGGCGGCGAGCGCGATCACGGCCAGCTCGGGGATGCCGCGGCCGGCGTTGCCGAGGGTGATCGCGGTGCGCTCCCCGCGGCGGTAGTGGCCGAGCAGGACGCCGAGCGGCAGAGCCACCAGCAGGGCGGCGCCGAGCGCGAGGAACGTGACCTTGATGTGCTCGCCGCCGAGGTCGGCCACCTGGTCGAGCCCGCCCACCTTGTCGGTCTGGAAGCGGGTCGTCTGCGGCGTGAAGATGAACTCGATGGCGTCCCCGAAGAGGCCGAGAAAGCCGACGGGGAGGAGCGTCAGGCATCGGCGGGCCTCCGCGTGAGGGCGGCGAGCCGCGCCCGGCGGGCACGCGGCGAGGGAGCCTGCCACCGGGAGAGCATTCGCTGCAGCAGCGCCAGGCAGAGGTCGAAGGCGATCGCCATCGTGATCGTCAGCCCGCGTGGTGATGAGCAGCCCGGTCTTGAAGTCGAGGCTGCGGTACATCTCCGCCCCGAGCCCGTCTCCGCCGGCGAAGACCGCCAGGGTCGCGATCGCCACCGTCGAGACGGTGGCGATGCGGAGTCCGGCGATGATCTCCGGGGTCGCCAGGGGCAGCTCCACCCTGCGCAGGAGCTGGCTGTCGGTCATCCCCATCCCGCGGCCGGCGTCCTTCGCCTCCGGCGGGACGTTGGCCAGCCCGGTGACGATGTTGCGGTAGATGATCTGCAGCGTGTAGGCCGTCAGCGCGATCACCGCCGTGTCGTTGCCGCGGCCCGTGAAGGGGAGGAGCAGCAGGAACAGGGAGATCGACGGGATCGTGTAGATCACCCCCGTGAGGCCGGTGAAGGCGGGGATCAGCAAGCGGCGGCGGTGTGACAGCACGGCGAGGCCCATCGCGATCAGGAAGCCGAGCGCGACCGAGGCCACCACCAGCACGACGTGCTCCAGGGTCGGCTCGACGTAGCGGTCGTAGTTGTCGAGCGCCCAGTCGAGGCAGAAGGCGCCGTTCTCCTGCACGCAGTTGGCGTCCGAGCGGTCGCGGATCTCGACCTGGGCGAGCAAGGTGGCTGGAACGGCGCTATCCATCGTGGCCGAGCGGCCGCTCGGCGGCCGCGTGCTCCTCGACCTGCGCCGCGGGCGAGGTGAGGAAGTCGGAGATGATCTCGACCGAGAGGACGCCGGCGATGCGGCCGCGCCCGTCCGTCACCGGCGCGTACATGGACTCCGCCTGCATCAGGTCGGAGAGGGCGTCGCGCAGGACGTCGCGCAGGTCGAGCACGGGGTCCGGGGAGGAGTCGGGCGAGGACGGGACGATCTCGCGCGCGAGGTCGGATTCGGAGAGCCAGCCCAGCGGCCGGCGCTCGGAGTCCACCAGCAGCGCGTGCGGGACCTCGGCCCCGTCGAGCTTCGCCCGGACCTCGCGCGGTGGACTGGCCGACGTACGCCAGGGGGGCCTCCCAGAGGTCCACGTCGCCGACGGTCAGCAGCGCCAGCCGCTTCAGCGCCCGGTCGGCGCCGACGAAGTCCTCGACGAAGTCGTCGGCCGGGGCCATCAGCAGCTCGGCGGGGGTGGCGTACTGGGCGAGGACGCCGCCCTGCTTGAGGACGGCGATGCGGTCGCCCATCTTGATCGCCTCGTCGATGTCGTGGGTGACGAAGAGGACGGTCTTGCGCAGCTCGGCCTGGAGGCGCAGGAACTCGTTCTGGAGGCGCTCGCGGTTGATCGGGTCGATCGCCCCGAAGGGCTCGTCCATCAGCATCAGCGGCGGGTCGGCCGCGAGCGCGCGGGCGACGCCGACGCGCTGCTGCTGGCCGCCGGAGAGCTGCGCGGGGTAGCGGTCGCGCGTGTCTGGGTCCAGCCCGATCAGCTCCAGCAGCTCGGAGATGCGGCGGCGGGTCCGCTCGCCGTCCCAGCCCACCAGCCCGGGGACGGTGGCGATGTTCTCGCGCGATCGTGCGGTGCGGGAAGAGGCCGATCTGCTGGATCACGTAGCCGGTCTCGCGCCGCAGCCTCGCCGGCTCGCGCTCGCGCACCGAGGTGCCGCCGACCAGGATGTCTCCCTCGCTGATCTCGACGGTCCGGTTGACCATCCGCATCGCCGTCGTCTTGCCGCAGCCGGAGGGCCCGACGAGGACGCAGATCTCGCCGGCCTCGACCTCGAGCGAGAGCTCGCGCACGGCCGCCTCGCTCTGTCCGGCATAGCGCTTGGTGGCGCCGCGGAACTCGACCGAGACCGCCTCGGGTCCAGCCTGCGCGGCTGCCTGGCTGTCGGTCGGGGACGCCTCGCCCGTCAAGGCGCCGATGCTACTTCGGATTCCTACGGATACGGAAACCGTGATTTCGCCCGATGTGCGGGGGCCATCGCGTGCGCCAGATTCCCCCGTGCCCGCCGGGTGGGCCGCACGGCCAGCCCGCCGCTTCACGGACGACGGGAGAGAGGGGAGACGGGGAAACGGGGAGAGGGAGACACGGGTCGCCAGGGAGGGCGGCCCGTTTCCTTTCCGGCCTCAGGCGGCGCTCGTGCGGCCTCCGGACCGGGACGGTCTCGCGCCCGTGGATGTCGAGCAGGGCGAGCGCGACGATCACCGCGGCCACGCCCTGGAAGGGCTCGACGATGGCCTCGGCGGCGAGATGGGCGGCGGCCTCGATGCCGTAGCCGTGGAAGGGGAGGGCGAGGAGCTGGACCGCCAGCTCGGTGCCGAGATAGGCGACCAGCGTGGCCGCGAGGACCCGGCGGAAGTTGC